>NZ_JBIRRX010000020.1:126554-165456 GCF_044333915.1 Embleya sp. NPDC020886
TGTGGGGCCCGTGCGGGTGGGGCCCGCGGGGGGGGCGGGGGGGGCGGGGGGGGGGGGGGGGGGCGCGGGGGGGCGCCGCCCCACCCCCACCGTGCGTCATGGCGTCGCGGCCGGTCGCGACTCGGCCAGGGCGAGGCCGCCGACGGCGGTGAGCATCAGTACGGTGCCCACGATCGTCGCCGCGGTGAGCCGCTCGTCCAGCACCAGGACGGCCAGCACCGCCGCGCTCACCGGTTCGATCAACATCACCACCGACGCGGTGACCGCCCGTACCGCGGCGGTGCCGGCGAAGTACAGCGGATAGGCGAGCGCGGTCGTGACGGCGGCGACGTACAACATCATCGCCAACACCCGTCCCGGCTGCGTGGTTTCCGGCCAGACCCCCTCGTACAGCGCGAACGGCAACATCACCGCCGCACCGATCCCGAACGACCACACCGTCAGGGTCGAGGGCTCCTCCCCCGCACCGTGCCGCCCCGTCCACCGGCCGAGCAGGTTCGACGCGGCGAACCCGGCGGCGGACAGCAGCGCCCAGCCCACCCCCAGCGGCCGGACGTCGGTCGGCCGGTTGCCCAGCACCAGCACCCCGAGCCCGATCAACGCACCGGCGATCGCCAACAGGCCGCTGCGCCCGATGCGTTCGCCCAGGAACAGCCGCCCACCGGCGGCGGTCAACACCGGCGCGGCGCCCAGCGCGACGATCGTGGCCACAGCCAGGCCGGTCTCCATCACCGCGCCGAAGTAGGCCGACTGAAAGACGGCGAGGCCGACACCCGTGCCGACGAACAGGAGTGCCCGGTGGCGCGCCGGTTGTCGGGTGGCGCGGGGAGCCGGGCGGGAAGGACGCAGCAGCCCGGCCGCCAGCAACAGCACCATGCCGCTCACGAAGCGCCAGAACGACACGGCCATCGGCCCGAAGTCACTGGAGCGGTAGACGACTTCCACGGCGGCCCCGGTCGTCCCCCAGGTGACCCCGGCGATCGCGAGGTAGGCCAGCCCGCGCGGCGCCGAGGTCGCGGACCGGCCCTTGGTCTCGGCCTCGGCGGGGGACGCTACGACACGCGCTTCGGAGCCCATGTCCGTCACCCTAGGCCATCGAGCGGCCTCGGAGTGTTACCCGGTGGGCATTCGTTGCCCGATCCCATGATCACCCAATGCGTTGATTCCATGTCATTGGGTGAGTTCGGGGAACTAGCATGGCGACGGAATCGCCGCGCCGACAGGCTTCGAATTGCTTTCGCGCGCGGTAATTCCCGCTGTGGCGCAGAACGTTCTTGCCGGGGTGGGACGTTCGCCGAAACACTGGAATCGTGTGCGGAGGAACGAAAGATGATCGAGGACATCGAGTCGGCCACACCGGCCCTGTGCCGTCTGCAACTGGGCGCGGAGTTGCGCCGGTTGCGACACCGAGCCGACCTGAAGTCCAGCCAGGTGGCGAGAAGGCTCAGGTGGAGCCCGTCGAAGCTGACCCGGGTGGAATACGGGGACAACGCGGTCGTGGAACCGGACGACGCGGTGATGTTGTGCGATCTGTACGGGGCGGATCCTGCGACGCGGTCGCTGTTGCACAACTATGCCGTCGTGACCAAGACGAAGCAGAATCGCTGGGAATCACCCGGAAATCAACCTACCGTCCAACCCACCCTCCACGCCTTCATCGGATTGGAACGATCGGCAGCCGCAGTGCGCTGTTACGCATCGGAGTACGTGCCCGGACTGCTGCAAACGGCGGCCTACGCCCGCGAAACTCACAGGTCGGCGCCGAGGAAGTTCAGCGGTGAAGAGATCGAGCTACAAGTGACCACGCGTATGGCGCGACAAGCGGTACTGCACCGCGAAGAGTCGCCCCTGGAACTATTCGCCATCCTCAACGAGGCCGTACTGCGCCGGCATGCGGGGGATTCGGCCGTGACACGTGAACAACTCCAACACCTTGCGAACATCTCGACCCTTGAGAACGTTCAGGTACAAGTCGTTCCGTTCAGCCTGGGGTTTCATGCGGGCATGAACGGCCCGTTCACCATCTTCCGCTTCGCCAGAGCTTCTCCTTCGAGGCCGATCGTGTACTTGGAGAACATGGCTGCAAACTGGGTCGTGGCCCACGAAACCGTCATCGACGGCTACGAGCGTGCGTTCAGCGATCTCCAAGTACTGGCCCCGAGTTCCCGAGAAGCCCGGGACATGATCCACAAGGTAATCAAGGAGATTTGATCCATGACCACCGGCGAATGGTTCAAGTCCAGCTACAGCACCCCGGCCAACGATTGTGTCGAGGGAACCCGCACCTCCGACGACGCCATGTCCATACGCGACTCCAAGGACCCCGGCCAGGGCACCTTCCGCTTCCCGAGCCACACCTGGGAGCCGTTCCTCGCCGCCCTGAAGTCCGACGACCCGTCATCCGCCGAGATCTAGCCCTGCGGCCGGGAAAAGACGAAGGCAAGGAGATCTCTCTCCCTGCCCTCCTCAACGTATAGCGCACCGGGGGGCTTGCGGCAAGACCCGGGTGGTGGCGCAAACTCGTCCGCCGAGGCCACAACCTGCGGAAATGGGAGCACGACTTGCAGTACGTGTGGGATCTTCAAGACGTTGACGGGACGCAGGTCGCGGTCGTCGGCGGCAAGGCCGCTCACCTGGGCGAGTTGTCGCGGGTCGACGGCATCCGGGTGCCGGCCGGCTTCTGCGTATCGACGGACGCCTTCCGGCGGATCATCGGGGAGGCACCCGCGATCGAGGATCGGCTCGATGAACTGTCGCGCCTGGACCCGGACGACCGGGAGCCGATCCGCGCGCTCAGCGCCGAGATCCGCCGGACCATCGAAGGCATCGCCATCCCGGACGATCTCGCGGCGGCGATCACCGACGCGCTCGCCCGGCTCGGCGAACCGACCGGCTACGCCGTACGATCCAGCGCGACGGCGGAGGACCTGCCGACGGCCTCCTTCGCCGGCCAGCAGGACACGTACCTCAACATCGTGGGCCCGGCGGCGATCCTGCGACACGTAAGCCGGTGCTGGGCCTCGCTGTTCACCGAGCGGGCCGTGATCTACCGGCGGCGGAACGACATCGACCACCGTGCGGTCCGGATGGCCGTGGTCGTGCAGCGGATGGTCTCCCCGGATGCGTCCGGCATCCTGTTCACGGCCGACCCGGTCACGGGCAACCGCAGGGTCACCACCGTGGACGCCGGGTTCGGCCTCGGCGAGGCCCTGGTCTCCGGCCTGGTGAACCCGGACGTCTTCAAGGTGCGGGACGGCGAAATCGTCGCCAGGACGGTCGCCGCCAAACAACGCGCCCTGCACGCGCTGCCGGCCGGCGGTACGCGGGAAGTGGCGATCGACGCGCCGCAGCAGGAGCAGCCGGCGCTGACGGATGCGCAGGTCGTCCGGCTCGCGCAGCTCGGGCGGCGGATCGAGGCACACTTCGGCAGCCCGCAGGACATCGAATGGTGCCTGGTGGACGACGACTTCCGGATCGTACAGAGCCGGCCGATCACGACGTTGTTCCCCATTCCCGTCCCCGCGACCGACGACCGGGAGAATCGCGTCTACGCCTCCGTCGGTCATCAGCAGATGATGACCGACCCGATGAAGCCCCTGGGGCTCTCCCTGTGGCAGCTCATGGCCATGGTGCCGATGCACGAGGCCGGCGGGAGGCTGTTCGTCGACGTCACCCGGCACCTGGCCTCGCCCGAGAGCCGGGCCGGCCTCCTGGAGCTTTCGGGGAAATCCGATCCGCTGACCAGGGACGCGCTGGAGACCGTCCTCGACCGCGAGGATTTCGTCGCCCCGCTCCCGGACGCGGGTCCGACCGGGCTCCGGGAACGCGCCGCGTCCGCCCCGATCGAGACCGATCCGGCCGTCGTCACCGGGCTGATCGAGCGCAGCCGGGCGTCCGTGGCGGCCTTGGAGCGCGACATCCGGACGAAGTCCGGGCCGGCGCTGTTCGATTTCCTGCTGGAGGACTTCGAGGAGCACCGGCGGGTCCTGGGTGATCCGCTGAACATGCGGGCGATCATGGCGGGGATGGACGCCACCTGGTGGCTCAACGACAAGCTGCGGGAGTGGCTGGGCGAGAAGAACGCCGCCGACACGCTGACGCTGTCCGCTCCGGACAACGTCACGTCGGAGATGGGCCTGGCGCTGCTCGACGTCGCGGACGTGATCCGCCCGTATCCGGACGTGGTGGCGTTCCTGAGGGGCGTCGAGGACGAGGGCTTCCTGGAGGAGTTGGCGAAGCTCCCGGGCGGGGCCGAGGCGCGCGACGCCATCGAGTCCTACCTCGACCGGTACGGCATGCGCTGTGTCGGCGAGATCGACATCACCAGGCCGCGTTGGCGCGAGCGCCCCGACACGCTCGTGCCCGCGCTCCTCGACAACGTCCGGCTGTTCGAACCGGGCGCCGCCGCCCGGCGCTTCGAGCAGGGGCGGCAGGCGGCGCAGCAGAAGGAGCGGGACGTGCTGTCCCGCCTGCGGGCCCTGCCGGACGGTGCGCACAAGGCCGACGAGACCAAGCGCATGATCGACCGGGTCCGCACCTTCATCGGGTACCGGGAGTACCCGAAGTACAACATCGTCAGCCGCTCCTTCGTCTACAAGCGGGCCCTGTTGGCCGAGGCCGACCGCCTCGTGCGGGCCGGTGTACTGCCCGAGCGGGAGGACGCGTTCTACCTCACGTTCCACGAACTCCACGACGCCGTACGCACACATCGGGTGGACGGCGGGCTCATCCGGCGGCGCAAGGACGCGTTCCGGTCGTACCACGCGCTCACCCCACCCCGGGTGCTCACCTCGGAGGGTGAGGCGGTCGCCGGGTCCTACCGACGCGACGACGCGCCGGCCGGCGCGCTGGTCGGCCTCCCGGTGTCCGCCGGGGTCGTCGAGGGACGGGCCCGCGTCGTCCTGGACATGGCGGAGGCCGACCTCGAAGCGGGCGACATCCTGGTCACCACCTTCACCGACCCGAGTTGGTCACCACTGTTCGTCGCCATCGCGGGCCTGGTGACCGAGGTGGGCGGCCTGATGACCCATGGCGCGGTGATCGCCCGCGAGTACGGGCTGCCGGCCGTCGTCGGCGTGGCCCGGGCCACCCGACTGATCCGCGACGGGCAGCGGATCCGTGTACACGGAATCGACGGGTACGTCGAGATCCTGCCCTGACGACACCGTCGTACCGGAAACGGCCGTCCCCCTGGGGGCGGCCGTTTCCGTTGTGGCCATGACACAGGAATGGCGCCAATCTTGAGCCACTGGCTTGACATGGCGCCATAACGGCGCCATAGTTGCGACATGGACCTCACGCCGTATGTCGAAAGCTTCAGCCAGGAGCTGCTTGCGGCGGCCGAACCGGGCGAGGTCGCGGCGCTGGCTCGGCGCCTCGCTCCCTCGGTCGCGTCCGCCACGCGATTGACCATGTTCGATGTGCTGACCGCGGCCATGGACGAGATCACCAGGGAGATGGCGCCGGGTTCGGTCGAGATCAGGCTGCGCGGCCGTGACCCGGTCTTCGTGGTCACCCGCCCCGATGTCGCCGACGAGGAGATGCCGCAAGAGCCGATCCTTCGGCAGCAGGCCCCGGTGCCCGCGCCCTACGGCAAGGACGGCGCGGTATCGAGGATCAACTTCCGGCCGCCGGAGCAGCTCAAGCAACGCATCGAGGCGGCGGCCGGCCGCGAGGGCTTGTCGACCAACGCCTGGCTGGTCCGGGTGGTCGGCGCGGCACTCGCCGACGACCGGCCCGCCCAACATGGGCGCAGGAACGGACACTTCACCGGCTGGGTCGGCTGAGCCGCCGCCCGTAGCCGATCACCCGCACCACCGCATCCACCCACCGAAACGCTTTCCACAAGGGGAGATTCGTCATGCCCAACTTCGCCACGTCGGGACCGATCACCGCCACCCTGATCACCGCAGGCGCCCGAGTGCGAGTCGTCGCAAGCGACCGACCGGACACGGTGGTGTTGGTCGAGCCCATCAACCGCACGGACAAGTCGGACGTCAAGGTGGCCGACAACACCAAGGTCGACTTCGCCGGCGGCGAGTTGTCGATCCAGACGAACGTGCAGGGCGGCAAGAACGGTTCGGTCGCCATCTCGATCGAATTGCCGACCGGATCCAGGCTGGTCCTGAAGACGGCCTGGACGGACGTGCACGCCGACGGCCTGCTCGGTGACTGCGAGTTGCACATCTCCTCGGGGCAGATCCAACTCGACCACATCGCCGCACTGCGAGCCAACCTCGTGACCGGTGACGTCGCGATCAAGCACATCGCCGGGACCGTCGACATCGAAAGCGCCTCGGCCGGGCTGCGGCTCGGCGAGGTCGCGGGCGCCGTCAAGTACCAGGGGGCGAGCGGAAACGTCTGGATCGGCACCGCCCTGTCCGACGTCGAACTCGGCAGCAGCAGCGGCAGCTTCGACATCGATCGCGCCGAGGGCAGCGTCAACGCCCAGGCGGCCAACTGCCCCATCCGGATCGGCCGGATCACCCGCGGCCACGCCAAGCTCCTGAACGCCTCCGGCGGCATCGAGATCGGCATCAGCCAGGGCACCGCCGCCTGGGTGGACGCCAAGAGCACGAAGGGCGCGGTCCGCAACTCCCTGTCGACGCAGGACAAGCCCGACGAGTTCGACAACAAGATCAACGTCTACGCCCGCACCCGCCTCGACGACATCGTCCTGCACCGCGCCGCCGGCTGATTCCCACCCTGCGACGGCGCCACCATGGCGCCATCCCGGCCCCGCACCGACGACATCAGGCCACCCGCCCGCCGCCCCCGGCCTCCCGGCCCGGGGCGGCGGGCCGCGTTGCGGCCGGGTCGGGCAACGGATCCAACCGGCCCGCACGTCGGGCGGCGGACGGGGCGGGTCGACGGACTTCGGCGGGACTTGTGGGGTGCGCTTTAGGATGGCCGCCGAATAGGGGGACATCCGCATGGAGTATTTGTTCTACTGCCGGGACCGGGCGGGAACCAGGCCGCTGCGTGACGAACTGCTCGAAGCACACTGGTCGTTCATGGACGGCTATGCCGAAGGCATGATCGCCCGGGGGCCGACCTTCGCCGCCGACGGGCTGACCGTGACCGGCAGCATCCACATCGTCGACCTGCCGGATGCCGACGCCGCCCGAGTATTCGCCTTCGACGAGCCGAACCACCGGGCGGGCGTCTACGAAGACATCCTGATCCGGCGTTGGCGCAACACCCTCGGCCGAAAGATGTGGGACTTCAAGGGCAGCGAACCCGAAGGCCCACGCTTCCTGATCCTCGGCCACGCCAAACCCGGGACGACCCGGGACCGCGACCGCCTCCACCAGGACCAACACGCCTACCTCGTCGACGGCCCCTACCGCGAAAGCCTCATCGTCTGCGGCCCACTGCTCGCCGACGACGGCACGTCGTGGCTGGGCACGGCAATCCTGGCCGAACTACCGGACCACGCCGCCGCGGAGGCCGTGCTGGCGAACAGCCCATACGCCCGCGCCGGCCTGTACGAAAGCACCGAAGCCCACAGCTGGTGCTTCGGCGGCCGGCGGTAGGACCCCCCGGGGGGCCGGGCCCATGGCCGTGGCCAGGTCTTCGGACCGGGGAACGCAGTGCACGGACAGACCCCGGGTCGACGGCCCGGGGGCCTTGCCTTGCTTCATAACGGCTCATCGCATTCGAGGATGTAGCGGCGAGACATCCGCCGAAACGAGCTACGCGCCGTCGTTGCCATCACGCAGGGAATGAACCATGCCCCGCAGGATTCGGAACGCGCCCGCCTGCTCGGCCTCGGTCATGCCGGACAGCATTCTGACCTCGACGGACCGGACCGCCACGGTCGCCTTCTCCAGGCTCCGCCGGCCGCGAGGCGTGAGCCGCGCGGGAAGAACCTTCCCGACGGGCGCCTCCGCGGGCCTGATCACCTGACCCTCCCGTTCCAGGGCCTGGAGCAGCACGTTCATCGACTGCCGTGTCACGAACGCGCCCCGCGCGAGCTCGGAGTTCGACAGGCCCGGCCGTTGGGACAGCAGTTCGAGGCAGGAGTAGTGCGTCACGGTCATCCCGAGTGGGCGCAACACCTCCTCCATGGCCGCGCGCAGGGCGCTCGAAGCCTCCTTCAGCAGGTAGCCCAGTGATTTGTCCAGGTCGACGCCGGCACCGCTTTGACTCATGTCAGAAGTCTGACATACCTTGATGCGTGTCAGGAATCTGACACGAAGGAAGGAGCATCACCATGCCCGCCACCGGCCCCGACTTCATCTCGCTCCAGGCGCGCGACCTCGACGCTTCGCAGGCGTTCTACGAGCGATACCTCGGCCTCGTCCGCTCGCCGGCCGGACCTCCGCACGCCGTCGTGTTCGAGACGAAGCCGATCGCGTTCGCACTCCGCGACATCGTCCCGGGCACCGACCTCGCATCCGTCGCCCAGCCCGGCATCGGTGCCTCGATCTGGCTCCACGCCACCGATGTCCAGGCCATCCACGACGCCCTCGCCGCCGACGGCCACACCATCGTCTCCGCACCGATCGACGGCCCCTTCGGCCGGACCTTCACCTTCGCCGACCCCGACGGCTACCAGATCACCCTCCACGACCGCACCTGACCGGCTGGAACGCCACCGACGATCACCACCGTTCCCCCGAAAACCGCCGATCGCGCCCGACCCCGAACCGGCCGGTGGTGCGGCTGGGCTCCTCGTGCGTGGTACTTGCGGTACGCCGGTTCTCGGTTCGCCGCGCCGCGGACACCGGACGCCGACGGTCTGTCGTTTCGGTTCGGCACGTGGGCCTTCGACGGACCGCCGACGTTCGGTGAACGCACGGTCGGGTGGGACGGTTACGCACGAACATGCCGACCGCCTAGGAAACGCCTTGGTCGACGGTGGGGCTGCGGCGTTCGACGAGGACGACGTCGCGCCACCGGCCGTGGTGGACTCCGATGCGTTCGCGGGTGCCGACGACGCGGAACCCGACTCGCTCGTGCAGGGCGAGGCTCGCGGTGTTCTCGGGGAAGATGCCGGATTGCACCGTCCAGATCCCGGCTTCCTCGGTGGAGACCAGCAGGACGCGTAGCAGGGCCAGTCCCACGCCCCGGCCTCGTGCTCGGGGGTGGACGTAGACGGAGTGCTCGACCACTCCGGAGTACACGCAGCGGTCGGATACGGGCACCGTGGCGACCCAACCCAGGACACGATCGTCCTTGTCGAGCGCGACGAAACGGTGTTCGTGCAGCCTGGTCGCGTCGAACGCCTGCCAGTCGGGGGCGGTGGTCTCGAAGGTGGCGTCGCCCTCGTCGATGCCGAACCGGTAGATCTCCAGCACCTGTTCGGCGTGCTCGGGCCGCATCCCGGTGATGCGCGGGCCCGTCATGCCGCCTCGATGCCGAGCTCGGCGAGCAGGCCGCGGACGCGTCGCTCGATCTCGTCGCGGATGGGCCGCACGGCGTCGACGCCCTGCCCGGCCGGGTCGTCGAGTTTCCAGTCGAGGTAGCGCTTGCCGGGGAAGACGGGGCAGGTGTCGCCACAGCCCATGGTGATCACCACGTCCGACGCCCGTACCGCTTCCATGGTCAGCACCTTGGGCGTTTGGGCGGACATGTCGATGCCGACCTCAGCCATCGCCTGCACGGCGGCCGGGTTCACCGTGTCGGCGGGTGCGGATCCGGCGGAGCGGACCTCGATCCGGTCTCGGGCGAGGTGGGTGAGCCAGGCGGCGGCCATCTGCGAGCGGCCGGCGTTGTGGACGCACACGAACAACACGGAGCGCTGCGGGGCTTCAGACACGGGCGGGGCCTTCCGGGGCGACGGCCGGGGTGGGCATCGGGGTGGGCTGGGGGAAGAAGCGGCGGGCGGCCAGGGCGACGTAGACGAGGCCGATGAGGACGGGGACCTCGATCAGCGGCCCGACCACCCCGGCCAGGGCCTGTCCGGAGGAGGCACCGAAGGTGGCGATGGCGACCGCGATGGCCAGTTCGAAGTTGTTGCCCGCGGCGGTGAACGCCAACGTCGTCGCCCTCGGGTAATCGAGTGCGATCGCGCGGCCGACGGCCATGGACCCGCCCCACATCAGCGCGAAGTACGCGAGCAGGGGCAGCGCGATGCGGGCGACGTCGAGCGGCTTGGAGGTGACGGCGTCGCCCTGGAGGGCGAAGAGCACCACGATGGTGAACAGCAGCCCGTACAGGGCGAACGGGCCGATCCGGGGGATGAGCCTCGTCTCGTACCAGGTGCGGCCCCGGGCCTTCTCGCCGAGGCGGCGGGTGAGGAACCCGGCCAGGAGCGGGATGCCGAGGAAGATCAGGACGGAGCGGGCGATCTCCCACACCGACACGTCCAGCGCGGTGCGCTCCAGGCCCAGCCATCCGGGCAGGACGTCGAGGTAGAACCAGCCGAGCGCGGCGAACGCGATCACCTGGAAGAGGGAGTTCACGGCGACCAGGACCGCGGCGGCCTCACGGTCGCCGCAGGCGAGGTCGTTCCAGATGATCACCATGGCGATGCAGCGGGCGAGCCCGACGATGATCAGGCCGGTGCGGTACTCGGGCAGGTCCGGGAGCATCAGCCACGCGAGCGCGAACATCAGCGCCGGCCCGACGACCCAGTTCAGGACCAGGGACGGCACGAGCAGGCGCCGGTCGCGGGTGACGGTGTCCAGGCGGTCCCAGCGGACCTTGGCCAGCACCGGGTACATCATCACGAGCAGGCCGAGCGCGATCGGCAGCGAGACCCCGGTGACCGTCACCTTCGCGAGCGCGTCGCCCAGACCCGGGACGAGCCGGCCCAGACCCAGGCCGACGGCCATCGCGGTCAGGATCCACACGGCGAGGAAGCGGTCCAGGAACGACAGCCTTGCGGCGACGGGCCGCGCGGTGCCGGCGCTCACGGGCGGGCCGGTTCGGGCAGCGGTTCGCCGTCGGGGCGGGTGAGGATCGCGGCGAGGCGATCGGTCATGGCGGGTAGGAGGCGGTAGTACACCCACGTCCCACGGCGTTCGGAGGCGATCAGCCCGGCCTGTTTGAGCAGTTTGAGGTGGTGGGAGATCGTGGGCTGGGACAGGTCGAAGGCGGGGGTGAGGTCGCAGACGCAGATCTCCCCGCCGGCGCGGGAGGCGATCATCGACAGCAGCCGCAGCCGCACCGGGTCGCCCAGCGCCTTGAACACCCTTGCGAGATCGGTTGCCCGGTCCTCGTCCAGCGGGGCGGTCAGCAGCGCGGGACAACATCCGTCCGCATCCCGGCCGAGCACCACGAGTTCTTGTTTCGACATTCCTCTATGTTGACGTTCTTCGATCCAGCGCGCAAGGTTGTATCGACTGATATCCATACAACCGATCGGAGAGATCGTCATGTCCCGCTTGGACTCGCTGGAACAGAAGCTGCGAGCCCTCGAAAGAGAATTCGGCTGACTCACCCAACCGCAGAGACCTTGGACACCGGCGCCCAACTCGGCGAGCCGTGCGCGATGTTGCGGCTGGAGGACCCGGGAGCCGACCGGGAGAGTGGCGTGCTCGCCTGACGGCCGCAGGCCCGATCGGTGACTGCACCGGTCACGGGCCCGCCGACGGTGACCCCGCAGACCGGCACAGGTCGGCCGCCGGATCCGGACGGCGTCGCCGGTGAACCGACCGAGGCCGCTAGGCCGCTCTACGCGGATCGTGCCTGCTCCGGGTTCGTCTTCACCATTGCGGGCAGCGGGGCCGAGGGCTCCCCCCGGCGAACCTGCCGACGCTGCCCAGCCCGGAAGAGGGCTTCCCACGGCCGAGATTCGGGCGGCGGCCTGACAGCGGGCGGGTTCACCCATCCGCCTGAAGATCGACGGCAAATGTCGGACTTGGCGTCTCGTGCCGTGAAGGATGCGCGTGAGGAGGGCGCGGTGGGCGCCTCATCGACTCGTCTGGGAGATGCCGATGGCAGAGAAAAGGTTGAAGGCATGGGGGAACAACCGTGCCGGCCAGCTCGGGGACGGTACCTGGGCCGACTTCCGTACCACCGCCACCACCGTGCTCGGCCTGACCAGCGCCGAGGTGGTGAAGATCGCCGCCGGCGGCAGCGGCCCCACCAACGGCCACGGGTTGGCCCTGCTGACCGACCGTACCGTGCAGTCCTGGGGCGCCAACGAGTCGGGCCAGCTCGGCGACGGCTCGGTGTTCAGTCACAACGCACCCGGCCAGGTCGTCAACCTGAGCAACGCCACCGACATCGCCGCAGGCGGCGCGCACAGCCTGGCCCTGCTCGCCGACGGGACCGTGGTCGCCTGGGGAAGGAACAACTACGGGCAACTCGGCAACGGCACCAACACGGACAGCAGCGTCCCGGTCCGGGTCGAGGGCCTGAACAAGGTGGCCGCGATCGCTGCCGGCCTCAACCACGGCATCGCGCTGCGCGAGGACGGCACCGTGTGGGCCTGGGGTTACAACATCAACGGCCAACTGGGTGACGGCACCTCCGCGAGCCGCAACGTACCGTCGCCGGTGAGCGGCCTGAGCGGAGTCGTCCGCATCGCCGCCGGAGGCAACCACAATCTCGCCCTGGTCGGCGCGGCCGGCCCCCACGGGAGCATGATGCGCGCCTGGGGCCACAACGCCTCCGGGCAGCTCGGCGACGGGACGACGGAGAACCGGTACACGCCCGTCGACACGGCGATCGGTACCGGCGACATCTCGCTGATCGCGGCCGGCGCCACGCACAGCATCGCCGTCACCGGCGGCGACAACAGCCTCTACGCCTGGGGGCGGAACACCTCGGGCCAACTCGGTGACGGCACCACGGACAACCGCAACAAGCCGGTGCCCGTACCGGACCTGACCGGCGTTCGGCTGGCCGTGTGCGGCCGGGAGCACACCGCTGCCCTGCTCGGCGACGGCACGCTGCGCTCCTGGGGCGGCAACGGCTCCGGCCAACTCGGCAACGGCACCACCACCGACAGCAGCACCCCGGTCACCACTCTCACGACCCTGACGGGCGTCGACAAGATCGCCGCCCCGGTGGGCGGCGACTTCGGCATGGCCAACTGACCAACGCGGAACGCGTGGCCTCGACCCCCTTGTCGAGGCCACGCACACGCAAAGCTGCGACACAGCCCGATCCGCTTTGTTCGCCGGGCCTTACGGCTGCCCGACTTTGCGTTCTGTTCGAATCTCGGTGCTGTCGAAACCGATGAGCATCTGCCGACGGATCTCCATCTCTCCGGAACAAAGCCACGCAGGGCAATTCCCGAACCTTTTCCAGTCGCTCGCGAACGCGGTGCCCTCGCCCCACCAGTTCGCGCCCCGCGCGACCAGCGTCGCGTTGGCCGGCTTGGCCGGCTTGGCCGGCTTGATCGGCTTGATCGGCTTGATCGGCTTGATCGGCTTGATCGGCTTGGCCACGCGGCGCGCAGGTCGGCGCGGTTGGCGAACAGGTGCCGCACCCACCACGACCGGGCTTCGGTCTCGCCCTGCCGGCCTGGTGACCGCGACGCGCTCTCCAGCGCGGTGCCCAGGCAGGTGAGCGCGTCGCGCAAGCACTTCTTCAGAGCAGTGACGAACCGCTCGGGGTCCCGGGGTTGGCGGATCGCGTCGTAGTGCACGTCGCGGTTGTCATCGAAGCCCGACGGCAGGTCATCCTCGGGGTCACCACCGGCCCGCCCCGTCACCCGCCGCACCCTCCCTCCGGGCGGCCGGGTCTCCTGCACGATCAGGTCGTCCAGACGCAAGCACGTCGCCGCCGACAACCGGCCCACCGTCACCGCGCAGAAGGCCACGTCGACCGTTTACCGGTAGAGCGGATCGCGGGTGCCGAGGATGGTGCAGTGCCGCGCGCAGCGGCGGGCGGGTTCGGCCGTGGCGGTCTTCCGGTTCGCAGCCGACGGTTGCGTCTTGGTCGGCGGCGGGTGGCTTTGTGCTAAACGGTCGGCGTGGTCCGGTGGAGGCGGGCCCGGTCCCGTGGTCGCCGGTGGCCGGGAGCCCTGGACTCCCCGGCGAGACGCGGGCGTTGCTCGGCGGGAAAGGCGCCGGCAACGGCGGAGCGGGTGGGCGCTTTCGTCGGGTCCGCCGGGGGCCTTGTCGAGTGGGCCGGGTGTTCGCGGCCGGCGGTCGCGTCTTGGTCGGCAGCGGGTGGCTCAGTGCTAAACGGTCGGCGTGGACCGGCGGAGGCGGGCCCGGTCCCACCGTCACCGGCGGCCGGGAGCCCTGGACTCCCCGGCGAGACGCGGGCGTTGCTCACCGGGAAAGGCGCTGGCAACGGCGGAGCCGGAGGGTGCTTTCGTCAGGTCCGCCGGGGAGCCTTCCCGGGTTGGTCGGGCGTGTGTGACCTGCGGTCGCGTCTTGGTCGGCAGCGGGTGGCTCAGTGCTAAACGGTCGGCGTGGACCGGCGGAGGCGGGCCCGGTCCCGTGGTCACCGGCGGCCGGGAGCCCTGGACTCCCCGGCGAGACCCGGGCGTTGCTCGCCGGAAAGGCGCTGGCAACGGCGGAGCCGGAGGGTGCTTTCGTCAGGTCCGCCGGGGAGCCTTTTCGAGTGGGCCGGGCGTTCACGGCCGGCGGTCGCGACTTGGTCGGCAGCGGATGGCCTTGTGCTAAACGGTCGGCGTGGACCGGCGGAGGCGGGCCCGGTCCCGGGGTCACCGGCGGCCGGGAGCCCTGGGCTCCCCGGCGAGACGCGGGCGTTGCTTGGCGGGAAAGGCGCTGGCAACGGCGGAGCGGGAGGGGAGCCCGGTGAGGTCCGCCGGGGAGCCTTTCCGAGTGGGTCGGGGTGTTTCGGCGGGGGTTTCGGGGTGGGTGCGCGGGTGGAGGGGATGTCGGTGGGTTTGGCGGGTCTCGATCCGGATGGCGGGACGCCTTCGGGGCCGCTGTTTCGCGCTGACCTGCGGTTTTGTGGGAGCTGTCGGTGGGAGTGGGTGCCGGGGGCCGGGTTGTGCACTCCGGTGGCGGATTCCGCGTGGGTCATGGCCCTCGGTGGGCGTTTCGGGTCGGCGCGGCTGGGCGGAGAGCCGTCCGTGAGCCCGGAAGGTCACGAGCCGGATCCCGAGACGGCTTCCGGCACCCGAGGTTGCCGCTGACCTGCGGTTTTTCCTGCCGGAGCGGCAAGAGCAGGTGCCGAGGGCCGGGTTGCGCACCCCGGCGACCGAAACCACCCACTCACAGCCCCCTCTTCTCCTCCCCCCTCCGCCACCACCCACCCACCGCACGCCGAAACGGCCCGACCGACTCGAAAAGGCTCCCCGGCGTACCTCACCGGGCTCCCCTCCCGCTCCGCCGTTGCCAGCGCCTTTCCGGCGAGCAACGCCCGCGTCTCGCCGGGGATCTCAGGGCTCCTGACCGCCGGTGACGGTGGGACCGGGCCCACCTCCGCCGGTCCACGCCGACCGTTTAGCACTGAGCCACCCGCTGCCGACCAAAACGCGACCGCAGGCCACACACGCCCGGCCCACCCGGAAAGGTTCCCCGGCGAACCTCACCGGGCAGCCCCACCCGCTCCGCCGTTGCCGGCGCCTTTCCCGCCGAGCAACGCACGCGTCTCGCCGGGAAACTCAGGGCCCTGACCGCCGGTGACCCTGGGACCGGGCCCACCTCCACCGGCCCACGCCGACCGTTTAGCACAGAGCCACCCGCTGCCCACCAAGACGCGACCGCCGGCCGCGAACACCCGACCCACTCGGAAAGGCTCCCCGGCGAACCTCACCGCACCGCCCACCCTTCCGCGCCGTTGCCAGCGCCTTTCCCGGTGAGCAACACCCGCCTCTCGCCGGAGAGCCCAAGGCTCCCGGCCGCCGGTGACCCCGGGACCGGGCCGATCTCCGCCAGCCCACGCCGACCGTTTAGCACAAAGCCACCCGCCGCCGACCAAGACGCGACCGCCGGCCGCAAACACCCGACCCACTCGACAAGGCTCCCCGGCGAACCCGACGAAAGCTGAGGTTGCCCCTGGATCATGGGCACCGAGGCCCGCCACGGCGTGGGGCGCCGACGCCGTGGCGGGCCCGGACCTCTCGACGCGCACCGGCCCCGAGGACGGCGGTCCGCGGTGGCCGGACACCGCCGTCCCGCCGCCACCGGCACGCGCATCGCCGCTGTCGGCGACCACCACCTCCCGCACGACCGCCGGCGCGTCGGATGCACGCTCGCGTCGGCGCCATCGCACGGTGGCCACCTCGCCTTCCCCGATGCCCCGGCGCCCGATCGTGGCGTGCCCGGTCAGGGACGGCGGTCGATCCCGGTGTCGGCACTGCTGCCGGGACCATCGGCAACCGCATCACCGGTACGTTCCGCCCGCGCCGACCCGCCGCCGGGACCCGCGGGGCCCCGGATACCCGTCCGGGCCTCACCGCCGCCCGCCGCCCGGGCACTGCCGGTATCGACGGCCTCCTCGTTCGTCGGAGCCGGAACGGGAGTCGGCTGCGGCCGGAACAGCGCCCACACCAACGCACCCACCCCCGTCGCCCCCTGAACCGACGCCCCCACCAACTGCCCCGCATCCGGACCGTCCAACAACCACAACAACGGCGTCGAGACGATCACCACCACCCCGACCACCACAACCGCCATCTTCCACACCTGCGACACACCCCACCCCCGAACCACCACAGCCACAGCCACCGTCACCGTCACGACCGGCCCAACGAACCGCCCCCGGCGCCCACTTCCCAGAACTACCAGACAAACCGACCCATCATGCCGCAACGACCCCATCCGGCACGTGTCCCCATCCCGTCACCCTCGCCCCGCTCCCCGCGACCGCGCCCCAAGCGAACCGCCCTCACCCTGTCCCCTGTTGCAACAGCGCGCCCGCTCCAGATTCGCCCGCACCATCACAATCATCGGATGCCCCGCGCTCAGTACCCGCTCGCAATCTTCCAGGGCACGCACGAACAACGGAACCGCACGGGCCGGGTCACCCACCGAACGGTACGCGTACGCAAGGTTGTTGCGGGAAGTGAGCGTGTGCGGGTGGTCGTCACCCAACACCCGCTCACAGTCCTCCAGGCAGCGCTCGAACAGCGGAACGGCTCGGCCCGGATCACCCGCCCTCCGATACGCGCCCGCGAGATGGCTGAGGGAGATCAGCGTGTCCGGGTGGTCACCGCCCAACATCCGTTCCCGGTCGCGCAGGGTCCGTTCGTACAGCGGGACGGCGCGGGCCAGGTCCCCCAGCGACTGGTAGACACTCGCCAGGTTGTTTCGGTACACCGACGTGTCGGGATGGTCGGCGCCCAACACCCGCTCGGCGTCCTCCAGGATGCGCTCGAACAACGGAACCGCACGGACCGGATCCCCGGCCGACTCATACGCGCCCGCGAGGTTGTTCCGAAAACCGAACGTGTCGGGATGGTCGGCGCCCAACACCCGCTCGGCGTCCTCCAGGATGCGCTCGAACAACGGAACCGCACGGACCGGATCCCCCATCGATCGGTACGCGTCGGCAAGGTTGTTCCGGGAGTTCAACGTCTCCGGATGATCACGGCCCAGGATGCGTTCACGGTCCTTCAGGGTGCGCTCGTACAGGGGTACCGCCCGAGCCGGGTCCCCCACCGACTGATACGTGTAGGCGAGATTGCTGCGGTAGCTCAAGGTCCTCGGGTGGTCGCCGCCCAACACCCGCTCCGCGACTTCCACGGTCTGTTCGTGCAGCGCCAGCGCGCGGGCCAGGGCGCCCGTCTCCCGGTACCCGTGCGCAAGGTTGTTGCGGGCGATCAACGTGTCGGGATGATCACCACCCAACACCCGCTCGGCGTCCCCCAGTACGCGCTCGAACAACGGAACCGCACGGGACAGATCCCCCACCGACTCGTACGCGCTCGCAAGATTGCTCCGGAAACCCAACGTCTCGGGATGGTCGCGACCCAGGATCCGCTCGGCGTCCCCCAGCACTCGCTCGAACAACACGACCGCACGGGACGGATCACCCATCGACTGGTACACGTACGCAAGGTTGTTGCGCGACGACAACGTCTTCTGGTGGTCGGCGCCCAACATTCGCTCCCGGTCGCGCAGGGCCCGTTCGTACAGCGGCACCGCGTGGGCCGGATGGCCCACCGACTCGTAGGCGCCCGCAAGATTGCTCCGGTAGGTCGATGTGTCGGGATGGTCGGCGCCCAACACCCGCTCGGCGTCCCTCAACGCGCGCTCGAGCAGCGGGACCGCACGGGACAGGTCACCCACCGACTGGTACACGATCGCAAGATTGTTGCGGGCTGCCACTGTCGCGGGGTGGTCGGTGCCCAACACACGCTCTCGGGCGGTGAGGATCCGTTGCACGGCCGGGGCAGCGGCAGCCGGCGCGCCCTGTTCCTGTCGGTAGACGGCCGCGCGGTCGAGGACACGGGTGGTGTCGACGGTGTCCTGGTCCGGGGTGTGCGAACGCGTGAGGGCATCGGTGTGCGGGAGCAGGGCCCGGCAGCGGGGCCAGTTCGCGGGCAGGTCGACGGCTCCGGGGAAGCCGGCCGCGAGCAGGGTGGTGGCACGGTCGCGGGCGTCGTCGACGGCTTCCGGCCGGCGGTGCGGGTCGTCCGGGTCGGGGGTGCGGGCGAGGGCTTGGAGGAGACGGTGCACGCTCAGGGTGCCGTCCTGGTTGTCGGTGATCATGCTGTAGGCGACGAGTCGGCCGATGGCGGCGGCGAGTCGGGGTGGTTCGGCGAGGGAGTGGAGGAGGTCGCGGGGGATGTGGTCGGGGGCGTACCAGGCCAGGATGCGCAGCAGGTCGCCGGCGAGCGGGGTGTCGGTGAGGCGGTCGAGGGTCAGGTGCCAGATCCGGGCGATGGTTCGAGCCGAGTCGCCACCCTCGCTGGTGGCGGCGAACATCGTGGCGGGCCACTTGGCCAGCATGTCGAGGTAGGCGCCGGGGGTGGTGCCGGTCTCGGCGCAGTACGCGGCGGCCTGTTCGACGGCCAGCGCCAGGTGCCCCAGTTCCGTGCACACCGCGTCGGCGTGGTCGGTGGCGCGTGAGCCGTGATGGGTGAGGATCCGGGTGAACAGGCCGACGGCATCGGCGGGTTCGAGGGTGTCCAGCCGGATCGTGGTGGCGTGGTGATGCCAGCCGGTCGCGCGGCGGGTGGTGATCAGCACCCGGCCGCCCGGCGCGCGGTCCAGAAGCGGACGGATGTGGGCGGGGTTCTCGACGTTGTCGAGTACGAGCAGCCACCCATCGTGATCGGCGAGCCATCGTACCGCCCGTTCGATCTGCAACTCGGCGGGTAGTGCTGCCAGTCCGGGTTGCAGAGCCCGCGCCAGCGCGGCAAGTCCCGTATCGACGGCGGTCGCGTTGTCGGCGGTGATCCACCACCGCACCGGCTCGCGCCGTCCCGCCGCCCAGCGCGCGGCGAGCGCCGACTTGCCGACGCCGCCCAGGCCGTGCATCGCGCGTACGACGACCTCGCCCGTACGGGCAAACGCGCGCTCCAACGCCGTGAGTTCGCTCTCGCGGCCGACGAAGAGATCCGTCCGGGGGATATTCGACACGCCTTGCGCGGCAGTGGCAGCGCCGTCGGGGATCGGCGCGTACGCCCCTGCGGGCAGGGCGTGTTCGGCGTACACCGCCACCGAGCCGACCACATCACGTCCCGCCGCGATCGACCCCTGAACGGCGGAAGTGACCGGTCCCGACGCCGCCCCCGACTCCGAAACCGGCCCCGAACCCGGCGTCGGACCGGTTCGGTTCGGGCCCCCTCGCCCCCGGTGCCCGTCCGTCACGGGCCGTGTTGGGCCGTTGCGCCGTCGATGTCCCCGCCGGCGGCGATCGACCCGCCGGTCGCGGAGACTCCCGGGCCGGCCGCCGGCGATGTACCCGGGCCCGCTGCGCCACCCGGCGCGGTGTCACGCGCCTGCGCGTTGCGTACGCTTCCGCGCGCCGCCACCGACCCGTCCCGCGCCTGCACGGACTCCACGGCCGGACCGGGCGGCGCCGTCATCGCCAACTGCCGCAGCGCAACACCCAGCGCCGCGAGCGCGAGCACCGAACCGATCACGCCCGCCACCTGACTCGACCGCTCCAGATCCGCAGCCGACACCCACACCACCAACCCGACCGCCACCACGACGCCGACGCCGGCCGTCCCCCACCAAAACGCCTTCATCACACCATCCTCCACCTCCTCCCAAGATCACGTCAGCCATTCCACACACCCCCTCCCACCCCGACGACACGGCAACCGGGGTCAGCCGGCGACGCGACGGAGGTCGGCGGCGACGGCGAAGGTGGCGGCGAAGGCGACGGCCCTCTTGAACGGTTAACGCATCTGCGTTAACGTCCGACGCATGGAGAGTCCGGTTACCGCGACCCGGTTGCGCTTGATGGTGACGGCGGAGCGTTTGTTCGCCGTGCAGGGGATCAACGCGGTCTCGGCACGCGAGATCGCCGTGGCGGCCGGACAGCGCAACACCAATGCGGTGAAGTACCACTTCGGTCCGCAACAGGCGCTCGTCGACGCGATCTTCGAGTACCGCATGTCCCGGATCGACGCACGCCGAACCGGGCTCATCGACACCTACGACCGAGCCGGACGCGCCACCGACCCATACGCCCTGGCCGAGGCGTTCGTGCTGCCGCTCGCCGAGCTGATGGACGAGTTGCGGGCCGGCGAGGACGGCGCGAGTCACTACCTGCGGTTCTGTGTACAGGCTGCGTACGCCGTCCACCCCGACGTGGCCACGCCCGGCCCCGAGGGCCTCGGGACAACCCCGTGGGCCACCGGGTTGAAACTGCTCAACGACCGCGCACTCGCGCTGTCCGAGGGCGCGCCGACTCCCCGGGTAGCCCGCCGCCGCTGGGAACACTTCGCCGGATTCGCCATGCACGCGCTCGCCGAACGCGAACTGCGCCTGGAATGCGACCCCACCCACAAGCCCGACCCGACCGACCTCTACGTCGCCGAGCTCGTCGACGCCGGCGCGGCCATGCTGACCGGCCCCAGCCGCCCCTCGACCCTGGCCCTGGCCCCGGCCGACCGCTGAACCTCGGGGAACCGGCCGCCCGACCGGCGGCCATGCCGTCTTGCGCCGAACCGAACCGTCCCTGCGCGCAACGTACTTGCCCTCGCCTCGACATCGCCGCCTGGTCCCGTCCCGGAGCCAGAACCGGAACACCATGGTCCCGCCCCGCCACCTGGCCGCGAACTCCCGTACGCCGTAGGTCGGTTGGACCCCAACCCGGGACGGCCAACCGCAGCGAACGCCGAAGTGCCGTCGCCGCACTCGACTGACACACCATCACCACACCCGACCGAAGCCAGAAGCTCAACCCACCACCACCCACCCACCACCCGGAGGAAAGGCATGACCAACACCACCCCCACCCGCCCCGTCTTCGACAACGGCGTCTCCGCCGTCCCCGTGCGCGAACTCAGCCCCACCGGCGACTTCGCCCCCAGCGCGCCATACGAGCTGTTCGCCCTCGCACCCTGCACCCCGACCATCGGCGCGGAGGTCTCCGGCGTCGACCTCGCCCGGCCGCTGAGCCCCGAACTGCACACCGAGTTGCACCGCGCGCTGCTGGAATGGAAGGTGCTCTTCTTCCGCGACCAGCAGTTGACCGCAATCGAGCACCGCAACTTCGCGAGCCACTGGGGTACCCCCGAGGTGCACCCGTTCCTGCCCAAGGCCGACGGGACTCCCGAGGTGGTGCGGTTCACCCGCGGTGCGGACTCCCCGACGGTGGAGAACGTATGGCACTCGGACGCGTCGTTCGAGACGACGCCGCCGATGGGTTCGGTACTGCGCGCCGTGCACATCCCGCAGGTGGGCGGCGACACGTTGTGGTCCGACATGGGCGCGGCATACGACGGATTGACCGCCGCGATGAAGGAGCGCCTGGTCGGACTGCGGGCCGTACACGACTTCACCAAGAGCTTCGGCACCCGCCTCAACGCGGAGGAACTGGCGCGCAAACAAAGCGAGTTCCCCGCCATCGCCCACCCGGTCGTGCGCACCCACCCGGAAACCGGACGCCGACTCCTCTACGTGAACCGGATCTTCACCGACCACATCGAGGGCATGCCCGAGGACGAGAGCCGCGAACTGCTGACCTTCCTGTACGACCAGGCCCGGCACCCCGAGTACCAATGCCGCCTGCGCTGGCGCCCGAACACCGTCGCGTTCTGGGACAACCGGGCGACCCAGCACTACGCGAGCGGCGACTACTACCCGCACCGACGCGTCATGGAACGCGTCACCATCCTGGGCGACCGCCCGCACTGACCCTCGCGCCGACCCCCCGCGCCGCCCCCGCTTGGCTTCCGGCACGGGCTCAATCGGCCGACTGCCGAAAGCTCAAGCACACGATCCGAGTGGTGGGCTCGACCCGAACGCCCTGGGCGCCCCAATATCGGGCGTGCCCCTCCCGCCAGTGCTCGACGTCCCGAAATCCCTCGCCCTCACTGTCCACGAACTCCCACTCCACCTCGCCGAACGGTCGGATCTCCACCTTCGTGACGACGATGTCGACCAACCGGCCCCCGGCGTTGTCGACCACGACCAGCCGTTCACCGACGTGCTCCAACTCCTCGCCCTCGGTCCGGTAGTCGTCGAGCAGTCCCGCGGTCCCGGTCTTCTTCCCAGCCAGGACAAGAGCGTTGAGGTCGTCCCGAAACCGCCCCGGCGTGCCGAGTTCCAGCACCCGCAGTCCATCGATGCGTGGCCACATGGTGGCTCAGAGTAGGGCATCTCGGCACGTCCGGCGGGGTGGCGGCGGTTCGGCGGGTCGGCCGTGGGGGCGAGGAGATCGACCGGCTGCCCGGGGCCCGATGCACGCGAAGTGGAGTGTGGCAGGGTGTCCGGCCGTGACAGACACCGACCGCATCGACATCAGCCCACTCGCCGAGCGCCCGTCGTTCGTCCCCCGGCTGGGCGAGATCGTCGAGACGTGGCCGGCCTTCGTCCCGCACGAGCCGGTCGCCAACGCCCTGTTGGGCCTGGTGCCCGAGACCTTCCCGGACTGCTGCGTGGTGGCCACCGACGGCGATCGGGTGGTCGCGCGCGGGCTGAGCGTGCCGTTCGACGCGAGCGCCGACGGCCGCGAGGAGATGCCGAGTCAGGGCTGGGATCGGGTGCTGGTCTGGGCGTTCCAGGACCTGCGCCGGGACCGGCCGGCCACGATCGCCGGCGCCCTGGAAATCACCGTGGACACCGAATACCTCGGCCTCGGCCTGTCCCATCGCATGCCGGCCGCCATGCGCGCGGCCGTCGCCGACCGCGGCCACGCGGTACTGCCGGCCGCGGTCCGCCCCAACGCCAAGCACCTCGAACCACACGTATCAATGGCCGACTACGTCCTCCGCCAACGCGACGACGGCCTGCCCACCGACCCGTGGTTGCGCGTACACGTCAAGGCCGGCGGCACCATCGAGCGCATCGCCCCCGCCTCCATGACGGTCAGCGCCTCCCCCGCCCAATGGCACCAATGGACCGGCGTCCCCGTCGACCACGACGGCGACATCGAGGTCCCGGGCGCCCTCGTCCCGGTCCACTGCAACCTCGCCCACGACCACGCCGTCTACGTCGAACCCAACGTCTGGGTCCGACACACCACTTCCACACCCACCACCTGAGCACCCGCCCTGCCCGCAGTGCCCACCGTGCCGCCTTCCACCGAGCCGCCAGTGACAGCCCGGCTACAACCGGTCCGCTGAGGTCATCGGATCTACGTTCGATTGAGCACTTGGGGGGCGGCCTCATGGCCGAGGCACCTGACAGTGGCGGCGGCGGCTTCGAGGTCACCACGGACCATTTGCGAAAGACCGTGGACCCGTTGATCGCGACGCTCCAAGTGGCGGATCGCATCTGGAAGGACGACGGTCGGATCGCCGCAGGGGTCGAGCGCTGTGGCTCGGATCCGGTGACCAACGGCGTGCGGCGCTTCGTCCACGACTGGGGCCACGCCATGGGAGTGGTGGTCAAGCAGGGATCCGCCATCGCGGCTGCCCTCCAACAGACAGTGGCCAACTACGAGTTGGCGGAGCTGCGGGCAAAGCAAGGCTTCGTGCCGGCGCCGCCCGGCGCGGCCGAGCAGATATCCCGGAGCGCGGGCATCACGCAAACGCCGAACCCGCTCGCGCCCAACCGGCCGGTGGTACCGCCCGCCGGCACGGTCCCGCCGCCCACCGCGCCCGTCGCGAGGTAGGGGATCCGCTCAGGTGGGTAGCAACAGCATCCCCGACTGCCCGGTCGTCACAGACCTGATACCGGGGGATCCGAGTGTCCTCGAAGTGCTCGCCGAATCCTTTGCGTTGTACTCCTCCTCGTCCGCCGAATCGGCCGCTCGGATGCGACCGCCGGCCAAGGTGGAGGAGTGGGGAGGACCTGCGGCAAAGGGCTTTGTCGGCCAGATGGAGGATCTGCCCAAGACCATGGACAAGGCGGTCCGCCACTTCACCGACGCGGCGAACGCCCTGCGTGGCTATGCGGGCGCGTTGCGACAGGCGCAAGCCGACGTCGCGGCGCGGGTGATCCCCGAGGCCAACGCGGCGCGGGCCTGGTCAGCCCAGTGGCAGGTCGATCGTGCAGCGGCGGCGAACGGCGCCGTGGGCTTGTCGCTGCCTGACAAGGATCTGGGCCGGGAACGCCTGAAGGACGCCGAGGACGAACTCGGGTGGAGCGGAGATGGCTGCGGCGTTGCTTCGTGGTGAGGGTGGTTGACGGTGTGCCGATGCCGCCGGCCACCGCCCCGGGACGAAGGGCGGTGGCCGGCGGCGGGTTGCGCGGTGTGCGTCAGTCCATCCGGACGATGGCCGCGACCGGGCCACCGCCGGAGGGGCCCTGGTGCACCGCGGCGACCGAGACGAACACGGCCGGGTCGCCGGTGACGGACGCGGTCACGCCGCCGACGGTGGCCTTGATCTGGCGGTGCCAGTGCACGTCGGAGTCGTCGAGCATGATGTTGCGCCGACCGCGCACGCTGCCGCTGGGGTCCGCCTCGCACTTGAGGAACACGTTGACCAGGCGGTCGTCGAGGTCCGAGGTGCGCGGGCGCTCGGGCAGATCGAGGCCGGCCGAGCGGATCGCCGACCAGATGCCGTCCGCGTCCAGCGCGTCCCGCATCACGTCGTGGCCGACCCGGAAGGGACCGCCCACGCCGCGCACGTTGCCGACCACGACGATCTGCGCGCAGTCCAGCTCGACGCCGGAGGAGCAGGACGCCACCGACGAGTACAGCGACAGGTCGCGGTGGATCTGCTCGGCCGTCGGCAGCTCGATCTCGCCGAGCGCCACCGCGATACCCAGTGCGGTGGTGGAGTTGGAGACGTCCATGGACTTGAGGGTGTCCTCGGTCCACACGTCGAACCCGCGAGCCTTGGCGTCGTTGATGGTGTCCAGCACCAGCAGCGGCGTCTTGGTCTGCACGTAGTGCACGTCGGCCGGGTCGGTGATGCCCGCGACGGCCATCGCCTTGCGTACGCCGGCGGCGACCTTCTCCACCATCGGCACCCGGCCGATGTCCTCGGGCAGGATCTGCTCGCTCATCGCCACGCCGACCGACACACGCGGCTCGTCGGTGGGCTGGTAGCGGTTCTCCGGGGCATACGCGAACACCGTCGCGTGCGGGGAGATCACACCGTCGGTACCGCCGGACCACACCAGCGGGACCTGCTGCGCCTCCTCGACGGAGCGCTTGCCCTTGGCGACCAGCACCTCGCGGAAGGCGCGGTCGGCCAGGATGCGGGTGTAGTCGTTGACCCCGCCGTTGCCCTCGGTCTTGCCGATGACGGCGAGCACGTCGTCCGCGGCGAACACGCCGTCGTCGATCAGCTTGGCCAATCCGGACGCGTCGGTGACGCTCTCGATGGCGACCTTGTGAACCTCGATCGGCCTGGGCACTCGTTCCACCTCGTTCATTGGAGTTCGCTGAGTTCTGTGCGGTTCGCTGCCGCGCACGACACGCGGTCGGTTGCCGCGTACGCCACGCGGTCGGTTGCCGCGCCGGTCACGCGGTCGGCTGCCGCGCCTGCTGTGCGGTTGTCTTCCCTGTTTGTACGCCGTCGACCCCGGCCGCCCCGATACGCCGGGCCGGGCCGCCGGGCCGCTACGCGCCCGACTCCACGACCGTCCCGGACTCGCCCGCCACCGCGGCGGTGATGCGATCCAACGACGTGATCACCGAGCGCCGGCCGCCCTTCTCGACGAAGCGCACCGCCGCCTCGACCTTGGGCCCCATGCTGCCCCCGGCGAACTGGCCGGCCGCGGCATGCTCGCGCAGTTCCTCGGGGGTGACCCGGCCGATCACCCGTTCGTTCGCGGTGCCGTAGTCGAGCATCGCGTTCGGCACGTCGGTGGCGATCACCAGCACGTCCGCGCCCACCGACGCGGCGAGCAGGGCCGCGGTGAGGTCCTTGTCCAGGACCGCCTCCACGCCGCGCTCGGCGCCGTCCGGGTCACGCACCACCGGGATGCCGCCGCCACCGGCCGCGACCGTGACGAAGCCCGCCCCGACCAGGGTCGAGATGGCCGAGGCGTCGAGCACCTCCAGCGGATCCGGCGAGGGTACGACCCGCCGCCAGCCCTTCGCGCCTCGGTCCTCCCAGTGCTGGCCGAGCGCGACGAAGCGTTCCGCCTCGGTCTGCGGCAGATGCCGGCCGACCGGCTTGGTGGGGTGCGCGAACGCCGGGTCGGCGGCGTCCACGAGCGTGCGGGTGACCAGCGCCGCCACCCGCGCCGTCTGCCCACGACGCCGCAGCGCGGCCTCCAGGGCGGAGACGATGGTGAAGCCGAGGGTGCCCTGGGTCTGCGCGCCGCACCAGTCCAGGGTCACCGGCGGCACGACGTGTGCGGTGAGTTCGTTCTTGACCAGCAGGTTGCCCACCTGCGGGCCGTTGCCGTGGGTGAGCACCACCTCGACGCCGGAGGCGATCAGCTCGGCCACCGCTTCCATCGCCACCGCGACGGCGGCGCGCTGGGCGTCGGGAGTGGCGCTGCCGTCCGGTCCCGTCATGGCGTTGCCGCCGAGGGCGATGAGTACTCGCCCGGTGTCGCTCCCGGTGCGGGGAGTTGGCATGTGTCGAACTCTCCTGTTCCTGTCGTACGCGGGAGTCCCGGCGTCCCGTCCGGGACTTGGGACTCTAGGCGGATGACCAGGTCGATGGCTTGGGAGTCTATTGACCACAAAACCCGATCGATCTGGCAGAACTTGCCGAGCGGTACGCGCCACGGGCGGGTCGCACACGAGCGGCTCGGGCGTCACGCTCGGGCCGCTTGGGCGTCGGACGAGCCCAGACGGGTCCCGAACGCCCAGAGGAGCCCCGGACGGGCCCGAAAAGCTCTCGCGGCCCTCAACACCCCAGTCGTGCGTACCGCTCCAGCCGCGCCGCGCGCCGCTCGGCCGTGGGTCGGCGCAGCAGGCCGACCAATTCGTACTCCAACACCTGGGCCAACCGGGCCAGGAACGCGTCCGGCTCGTCGGAGGCGTCCGGCCGCTCGGCCACGATCCTGTCCACCACCCCGTCGCGCAGCAGGTCCAGCGACCGGATGCCCTGCGCGGCGGCGATCTCCGCGCCCCGGGTCGGCGTGCGATAGCGCAGCGCCGACGCGCCCTCGGGCGGTAGCGGCGACAACCAGCCGTGCTGGGCGCACAACACCCGGTCGGCGGGCAACAGCGCGAGCGCGCCGCCCCCCGCGCCCTGCCCGAGCAGCAGGCACAGTGTCGGGGTCGGCAGGGTGACCAACTCGGCCAGGCAGCGGGCTATCTCGCCGGCCAACCCGCCCTCCTCGGCCTCCCGACTCAGCGCCGCGCCGCCGGTGTCCACGACGCTGACCAGCGGCAGGTCGAGTTCGGCGGCCAGCCGCATGCCGCGCCGGGCCACCCGCAGGCCGGCCGGGCCGAACGGGCCGTGACTGGACTGCCGGGCCCGGTCCTGGGCCAGCACCACGCACGGCGCGCCGCCGAACCTGGCCAACGCGAGCAGCAGACCGGGGTCGCTCTCGCCCTGGCCGGTGCCGTGCAGCGGCACCACCGCACTCGCGGCGTGTCGCAACAGGGCGCGGGCGCCCGGGCGTTCGGCCCGACGGGAGAGTTCGACCGAGGTCCAGGCCGGTACGTCGGCCAGGTCCTCGACGGGCAACGGCGCGACGTCGGGCAGTTGTTCGCGTGGGGCGGTGACGATGTCCAGGACACGTGCGGCCACTTCGCCGAGCCGATCGGGCTCGACGACGGCGTCCACCAGGCCGTGCGCGTACAGGTTCTCCGCGACCTGGACACCCTCGGGGAAGAGTTGCCCGTGCAGAGCCTCGTACACGCGCGGGCCCAGGAAGCCGATCAGCGCGCCGGGTTCGGCGGCGGTGACGTGGCCGAGCGAGCCCCACGAAGCGAGCACACCACCGGTGGTGGGCCCGCGCAGGTAGACCAGGTACGGCAGGCCGGCGCTCTTGTGTGCGGCGACCGCGGCGCTGATCCGTACCATCTGGAGGAAGGCGACCGTGCCCTCCTGCATGCGGGTGCCGCCCGAGGTCGGCGAGGCGACCAGCGGCAGCCGTTCGGCGGTGGCACGTTCGATCGCGGCGACCAGGCGCGAGGACGCGGCCACCCCGATCGAGCCGGCCAGGAAGCCGAACTCGCAGGCCACCACCGCGACTCGGCGGCCCCTGATCCGCCCCTCCCCGGTGACCACGGACTCGTCCACACCGCTCTTGGCCTCGGCGGCGCGCAGTTCGTCGAGGTAGCCCGCGTCCAGCCGTTCCGGACGGTGCGGCGCGGCGTCCCAACTCGTCCAGGTGTCGGGGTCCAGGACCAGGCGGATCAGCTCGTGCGCACCGACGCGGGGGCGCCGGGTCGATCCGGGCGCGGTCGCCGGCCCGGGCGCGGTGTTCACGCGCGCCGCGCGGCGTGCAGGGCGCGGGCGTCCTCGGCGTCGAGCCACGCCTGCACGCTGTCCGTGTGCTGGCCCAGCGTCGGCGGAGCCTCGTGCCGGCGCCGACCGCCGTCGGCCGGGCCGTCGCCCACGCCGTCGAGGCGGATCGGCGGGCCGGGCAGGGTGATCGGTCCGAGCGTGCTGTGCATGACGTCGAGCAGCAGACCCTGCGACTTGGTCTGGTCCCACTCGTAGACCCGGTCGATGGTGCGCACCTCGCCCGCCGGGATGCCCGCGGCGGCCAGTTCCGGCAACAACTCGTCCACGGCGCGCTCGGCGAACGCGGCGTTGATCGCGTCCGCGAGTTCGGCCCGGTTGACCACCCGGTCGGCGTTGATCGCGAAGCGCGCGTCGTCCACCGCGAGGCCGACCATCGGCGCGAACCGGGCCCACAACTTCTCGCTGCCCACCGCGACCTGGATGATCGCGTCCTTGCAGCGGTAGGAGCCGTAGGGCTGGAGCGAGGGATGCAGGTTGCCCTGGGCGTGCCCGACCTGGCCGGCCACGGTGTAGTTGGTGCCCTGGAAGGCGTGTACGCCGACGATCGCGGCGAGCAGCGAGGTGCGCACCACTCGGCCCAGGCCGGTGCGTTCGCGCTCGTGCAGCGCGGCGACCACGCCGTAGGCGCCGTACATCCCGGCCAACAGGTCGCCGATCGGCACGCCTATTCGGGTGGGGTCGTCCGGGCCGGGGCCGGTCAGGCTCATCAGGCCGGCCTCGCCCTGGGCGATCTGGTCGTAGCCGGGTCGGCCGCCCTGCGGACCGTCGTGTCCGAAGCCGGTGATGGACAGCACCACCAGGCGCGGGTTGAGCCGGGTCAGCTCCTCCATCGGGAAGCCGAGTCGATCGAGCACGCCGGTGCGGAAGTTCTCCACGAGCACGTCGCTGTGCCGGATCAGGCGGGCCAGCGTCTCGCGGCCCTCCTCGGTCTTCAGGTCGAGGACGATCGATTCCTTGTTGCGGTTGCAGGACAGGAAGTACGTCGACTCGCGCGCGTCCTCCGCCCCGACGAACGGCGGGCCCCAGCCGCGGGTGTCGTCCCCGCCGTCGGGGTTCTCCACCTTGATGACCCGGGCGCCCATGTCGCCGAGCATCATCGCGGCGTGCGGGCCGGCGAGGGCGCGGGAGAGGTCGAGCACGACGAGGTCGCAGAGCGGTCCGCTCACGTCGAAACACCCCTTTCTGCTGTGTGCGGCATTGCGCGTCCGCGCATCCCGGTGGCGTGCGGTGCGTGACGCGTGGTGCTGGTGCGTGGTGCTGGTGCCTGGTGGTGGTGCGGGTGTGCGGCTTCCGGTGCGCGAGGCGCGCAGTCGTGTTCGAGCGCGCCGCGCGGTGGTCTGCGGTGTTCCGGGGCGGAACGCGGGTCCGGGACCGGATGCGTCCAAACTAGGCGGCTCGGAGGCATTGCTCGCCGTCAGTTACTGCCCAACGAATCGCGCTCGCTTGGCAATACTTGGGGTTGGAAGCCCGGCGCGTAGTGCGCGTCGTCGGGCCCGAACACCCGGTGGGCGAAGTCCACGAAGCGGGTCGGCGTGCGACCGAGCAACGCGGCCAGGGTGCGCGGGTTGCCGGTCAGGCCGTGCCGGTCGTAGAACGCGAACATCGCGGTCAGGGTGTCCAGCGCATAGCCGGACAGGCCACCGGCACGGGCACTCTCGCACCAGTCGCGCGGGTCGATCCGACGCGCGGTCACCGGGCGGCCCAACACCTCGGCCAGGTGCCCGGCGATCTGCCGGGGCGTCAACGCCTCGGGGCCGGCCAGCTCGTACACCGCGTCCTCGTGCCCGTCCTCGCACAACACCGCGGCCGCCGCCTGCGCGACATCGCGCAGATCGACGGCGGCGAACGGCGCGTCCACCCGGTAGGGCACCGCGAAGTCGCCGATCCGAACGATCGTGTCCCGGGCGTCGAGGGTGTTCTGCTGGTACGGCCCCGGCTGCAACACGGTCACCGCGAGGTCCGACTCGAACAGCGCCTCCTCGACCCGCGCCTTCGCCTCGTGATGCGGCATCGCCCGCAACTGCGGTCGCAGCACGGAATGGAACACGAACCGCCCCACCCCGTTGCGCCGGGCCGCCGCGATCACGCCGCGCCCGATGGCCGGCTCGTCCGGATGCACGTTCGGCGCGATGTGATAGACCGCCGCGCACCCGCGCAGCGCCGCGTCCAGGTCCGCCGACACGGCCACGTCCCCCACCACCGCCTCGGCCGCCCCCGCCGCCAGCGCCACGGCAACCTGCTCGGGCCGCCGCACGAACGCCCGCACCCGAGCCCCGCGCTCCGCCAACGCCCAGGTAAGCGCCCGCCCGGTCTTCCCCGCCGCCCCGGTAATCAAGATCATGCCCTCAAGCTAGGCACGGCCCACCCCCCGCTGCACCATCCCCCTCCCCCAACCCACCCCCCGAACCTCGTCACAACCTGCCAAAGTCAAAACCCCCACAACCGTCCGCCGAGGCGCAGGTTGTGGGGGTGGGTGCCCCGCCGGGCATCGGCTCGGCGGGGCGCTTCGTTCGAGGCGTTCCGGGCGTCAGGCGGAGTGGTTGCCGCGGCGCTTGCGGAGGAGGAGGCCGCCGCCGACGAGGGCTGCGGCCACGGCGAGGAGGCCGCCGACGGCGATGCCGCCGGTTTGGGCGAGCGAGCCGCCGCCCCCGCCGCCGGTGGTGGTCGCGGGCTTGGTGGCCGTCGCGGTCGCGGAGGAGGTGGCGGACGAGGACGCGGACGACGACGGGGTTCCGGTCGACGGCGTCGTGGTGGTCGGGGGCGCCGTGGTCGCCGGGGCCGAGGTCGACGGCGTGCCGGTCGTCGGGGGCGTCGTCGTCGGCGGAGCCGTGGTCGGCGGCTGGGTGGTCGGGGGCGTGGTGGTCGGCGGGGTGGTGGTCGGGGGCGTGGTGGGCTTCGTCTTGGCCGGGCAGGTGTGGGACAGGTTGAACCAGTCGACGCTGCCGCCCTTGACCTCGGCGACGGCGGAGGTCAGCTTGGCGCCGGCGGGCGATGCCACGTACGCGTGCTTGCCGGTGGGGGGACCGAAGTCGGTGATCACCTGTTGGCCGCCCGGCTGGAACGTCACGGTCAGCTTGACGAAGACCGTCTGGTTCGCGGGCAGTACGAAGTGCCAGCCGTCCTGGTCGGTCGGGATGGTTTCCGGGCAGGAACCGTGCGAGACCCCGTTGCCGTTGGCGGTCTGCGGGAGCGACTGGTGCATGTTCACGGTGTACGTGCCGCCGGCGGCGAACACCGGCGCCGCGCCGGCCGCCACGACGAGCGACGGTATGGCGAACACGGCAGCCCAGCGGGCAAGCGTGGAGGACGAAGACATGGTGATTCCTCTGGCGCAGGACTGAATCGCATCCCGGAGGATCGCTCGGGTCACCCGATCCGAGAATCGCCACCGAGACCGTTCGACGCGCTCGCCCGAGAGACCGCTTCGTCCCCCCCCGGGACCGAAAAGACCCTCGATGAGGGCAGCCGAGATTCCCACCCCGCCGAGCCCCTCGTCAAGATCGAACTGTCCCGAATGGCAGTCGTTCTCCGCTTTGGACACCAGGCTCGGATATAACAATTTCCACCAACACGGCGATAGCCGGGTGGGTGCGTCATGTCGGATGTGCACCTCGGGTGATCAGCAGATCGCGGGCGGTCAGGGCGGCGCGCAGCGGACCCTGGCGATCGGGCGCGTCGGGGCTGACCCGCAGCAGGGATTCGATCAGGGCGAGCCGTTGGTGCACCGACTGGCGCCGCAGGAACAACACGCCGGCGGTTTCGGTCTTGGAGCAGCCACAGCGCAGGTACGCCTCCAGGGTGTCCACCAGCCCGGTGCCGCGGGCGGCGTCCGAGGCGAGCAGCGGGCCGAGTTGGTCCTCGACCAGATCGGCCAGCTCCTCCGGGGTCAGCCGGTCCAGCACCCGCTCCAGCGCCCACGCGTCGGCGAGCACGGTGTCGGCGACGACCCCGGACCGCACCGGCCGCAGCCGGCGGGCCAGCCGCAACGTGTCCCGCGCGGCGCGCAGGCTGTGCCCGACCCGGGCCACATCGCGCACCAACGGCCCGAGCGCGGCGGTCGGCTCGTCGCCCACCACCGTCGGCAGCCCCAGACGCGCGGCCAGCTCCGCGACGTGCGTGTCCCGGTCAAGCGCGATCAGCGCGTACGCGCCGCCCGGCCCGTCGCTGACCAACCCCCGGCCGCCGCACGCCCGCACGCCCTCGTACAGCGCCGTCACCGCGCGCACCGGATCCGGCAGGTGCAGGGCCACGCTCGCCCAGGCCGCCGTCCCGGCCGGAACCAGGCCGCAGACCGTCAACCGCGCCGCCACCTCCCGCGCCGGCAGCGCGTCGCCCAGCAGGCCCTCGACGAGTTCGCGCCGCTCGCGCCCGACCCACCCGTCCCGATCCGCCAGCCGCAACAGCGCCGGCGCGAACACCCGCGCCGCGTGCTCCGCCACCTCCGCCACCACCTCGACCGCCGCCGCGCCCGACCACGACCCGGCCTGCGCAGGACCGTCGCCGTCGAGCCGCGCCGAGTCGCACGGCCGCGCCGCACCGAGCGACAACCGCCCCCACAACGCCCCGCGCAGCTCCACCCCGGCACTCGCGACCGCCCCCGCCGCCGCCTCGGTCGGCGTGTCCGTACCCGCCCACGCGGTGATCGTGCCGTCGATCCCCGCCAACACCACCGGCCGGTCGGTGAGTCGGGACAACGTGCGGGTCAGCTCGTCCACCCCCGCGCCACGCGCGAGCACGCCGGACAGGATCCGGACGATCTCGTTGACGTACCGCAGTCGGGTCACCGCCGAGTCGAGGATGGCCGCGTTGACCGCCTCGGCGATCTCCACGAACGGCACCACCCCACGCAGCACCACCAGCGGCAACCCCACCCGAGCCGCCGCCCGCAACACGTCCGCCGGCACCTCGCGGAACGTGCGACCGACCTCGAACGCCACCGCGGCCACCCCCGCCGCCGCGAGGTCGACGATGTAGCGCCGTCGCTCCCCCGCATCCCGACCGGCCAGGCCCAGGCCCGTGGTGAGCAGCAGTTCGTCACCGCGCAACAGTGGCGCGATCTCGTAGATCTCACTGGAATGCACCCAGCGGACCGGCCGATCCAATTCGGCCCGCGGATCCGGTACGACCGGGTCGGCCCGGCGCATCACCGGATGGTCGAGGACCTCGCGTAGACCCAGGGTCATGGACACTCCGTCCGGAAGATGCGCCAGTATCCCGGTCACCGTGTCCGTTGTCACGACCTCCCGGGCCGAGGAACCTTCGGTGATCGGCCCGGCCCGCCGCCGCTCGCCGGCACCCACCACCGTGCTCCGCTCCGCCCCACCGGAGGTCTCCGTGGCAATCCTCGAAGAACAACCCGCGCAACCGCCCCGCCCCACACCGGCCGCCCTCGACCACTCCCAATCGCTGGAACCGGTCCCCGACGAGGCCCGCGACTCGACCCCCGCGCACCAGTTCTGGATCTGGGCCGGTGCCAACATCGCGCCGATCAACTGGGTGCTCGGTGCCCTGGGCATCGTGCTCGGCCTGGGCCTGCTGGACACCGTGCTGGTGCTGATCGTCGGCAACCTGGTGGGCATGGGCGTCTTCGGCCTGTTCGTGCTGATGGGCCAGCGCACCGGGGTGACCCAGATGGTGCTGGCCCGGGCCGCCTTCGGCAGGCGCGGCGCGTATCTGCCCGCCGCCGTCCAGGGGGTGATCTCGGCCGGTTGGTGTGCGATCAACACCTGGATCGTGCTCGACCTGGTGATGGCCCTGCTGGACAGCGTCGGCTACGTCGGCGGCAACGGCACCAAGGTCGTGGTCGTCCTGGTGGTGATGGCCGTCCAGATCGCGATCGCCGCGTCCGGCTTCGGCGCGATCGCCGGCTTCGAGCGCTGGACGGTGCCGGCGACGCTGGTGGTGCTGGCCGCGATGACCGTGGTGGCCTGGACCCGGCTGGACATCGACTGGGGCCACACCAGCACGCTGAGCGGCGGCGACCGCTGGTCGGCGATGAGCACGGTGATGACCGCGATCGGCGTCGGCTGGGGCATCACCTGGTTCGCCTACGCCTCGGACTACTCCCGCTTCGTCCCGCGCACCACCTCCCGACGCAGGCTCTACGCGGCCAGCGTGCTCGGCCAGTTCCTTCCGGTGGTCTGGCTCGGCGTACTCGGCGCCTCGCTGGCCACGGTCAACGCCAAGGCCGACCCGGGCCGACTGATCGTCGACTCGTTCGGCGGCCTGGCCATCCCGGTACTGCTCCTGGTGCTGCACGGGCCGATCGCGACCAACATCCTCAACCTGTACAGCTGTTCCCTCTGCGCCCAGACCCTGGACATCAAGGTCTCCCGGCGCGTGTTGTCCTGTCTGGTGGGTGCGTTCGCCACCGTCTTCACCCTCTTCCTGGTCTTCCGGGCGAGCCTGGCGCACACCCTGGACACCTGGCTCGCGGGCATGGTCACCTGGGTCGCGCCGTGGGCCGCCGTGATGCTGGTGCACTTCTACGTGTTCGCCCGGCAGCGCATCGACGTACCCGCCCTGTTCGCCGCGCCGCGTCGCGGCCTGTTCGCCGACGTGCGCTGGTCGGCGATCGTCGCACTGGTGTGCGGCATGGTCGCCACCTGGTGCTTCGAGTACGGCGTGCCGCAGGCGCTGCAAGGCCCGGGGGCCGAGGCGATCGGCAAGGTGGACCTGTCCTGGCTGGCCGGCTCACTGGTCGCGGGCGGCCTGTACCTGCTGCTCGGCCGCCGCGAACGAGCCCTGACGTGAGTGCCCGAACCCACCCCGACCCCCTGGAGCGATCCGCCATGCAGGGCAACACCCTCACCGTGACCGACTGCCGACTCCCGGATCGTCCCGAACGGGTGGACATCGCGGTCGACGACGGCGTCATCACCGCCATCACCCGCACCGGCGCCACCACCACCTCCGGTCCCGTGCTGGCCGCCGCCGGCGCCCTGGTCACCCCGCCCTACGTCGAACCGCACATCCACCTCGACACCGCGCTGACCGCCGGCCAACCCCGCTGGAACGTCTCCGGCACGCTGTGGGAGGGCATCGAACGCTGGTCCGAGCGCAAGGCGATGCTGACCCGCGAGGACGTCCTGGCCCGCGCCGAACAGGTGTTGCGCTGGCAGGTCGCGCACGGCGTGCTGCACGTACGCAGCCACTGCGACGTGACCGATCCCGAACTCACCGCGCTGCACGCGCTGATCGAACTGCGCGAGCGGGTACGGGACGTACTCGATCTCCAGGTGGTGGCGTTTCCCCAGGAGGGCATCGTCTCCTTCGACGACGGCGAGGCGCTGATGGGGCGAGCGGTGGCCGCCGGGGTGGACGTGATCGGCGCGATCCCGCACTTCGAGGACACCCGCGAGGACGGTGTGCGGTCGCTGGAGATCGCCTTCGAACTCGCCGAGCGGCACGGCCTGATGGTGGACGTGCACTGCGACGAGATCGACGACGAACAGTCCCGCTTCGTCGAGGTGGTCGCCACCCTGGCCCGACGCGGCGGCCTCGGCGCCCGGGTCACGGCCAGCCACACCACCGCGATGGGCTCGTACAACGGCGCGTACAGCCGCAAGTTGCGCCGCATCGTAGCCCGTTCGGGAATCAACCTGGTGAGCAATCCGATGGTGAACCTGACCCTCCAGGGCCGCTTCGACGACTACCCCAAACGACGCGGGCTGACCCAGGTGAAGGAGATGCTGGCGGCCGGGGTGAACGTGGCGTTCGGCCACGACGACGTGATGGACCCCTGGTTCCCCCTGGGCACGGCGAACCCGGTACAGGTCGCGCACGCGGGGATCCTGGCGGCGCAACTGTCCGGACAGGCGGAGATCGACGAGGCGTTCGCGATGATCACGACCCGGGCGGCCGGGGTCCTGGACCTGGGCGAGCGGTATGGGGTTGCGGTGGGACGTCCGGCGAACTTCCTGGTGGTGCCTGCGGATTCGCCGTTCGATGTGCTGCGACGACAGGTGCGGCCCAGCCACGTGGTGTCGCGGGGGCGGGTGGTGGCGGAGACGCCGGCGGCGCCGACGCGGTTGAACTGGCCGGGGCGGGAGGCGGAGGAGGTGGACTTCGGGCGGCGCTGAGCCGGGTCGGGCACGGTCCGGCATGGTCCGGCACGGTCCGGCACGGTCCGGCACGGTCCGGCACGCACGTATGTACCTCCGTTCATGGTCACGCATTGCGTCGATTCGGCAGCCGTGGGTGAGTTTCGGCCATTAGCATGGCGGCGGAATTTCCGGGCCGAAATGCGCCGAAATTGCACTCGGGCTCGGTAATTCCCGCTGTGGCGCAGAACGTTCTTGCCGGGGTGGGACGTTCGCCGAGACACTGAAATCGTGTGCGGAGGAACGAAAGATGACCCAGGACATCGAGTTGGGCACGCCTGCCCTGTGCCGCTTGCAACTCGGCGTGGAACTACGCCGGTTGCGCTGCGATGCCGGCCTGAAGTCGGGTCAGGTGGCAAAGCGACTCAGGTGGAGCCCGTCGAAGCTGACCCGACTGGAGTACGGGGACAACGCCATCGTCGAGCCGGAAGACGCGGCGATGCTCTGCGGCCTCTACAAGGCTGACACCGAGACACGATCGCTGCTGGTCGACTACGCCTGGGTGACCAAGACGAAGCAGGACCGATGGACGTCGACCGGGGAGCACCCGGCGGTCCGACCGACGATCGCCGCCTTCGTCGGCTTGGAGGCATCGGCCGCCGCGCGGCGTGAGTACGAAGCGGACTACGTGCCGGGTCTGCTGCAAACGGAAGCCTATGCCAGGGCGATTCACCAGACTGCGTCGAAGCCATACAGCCCCGAAGAGATCGAGCTTCGAGTCGCCACACGGATGTCCCGGCAGGCGGTGCTGTACCGAGCGGAAGCACCGCTGGAACTCTTCGTCATCCTCAACGAGTCCGTACTGCGTCGCCGTGCGGGGGACTCGGCCGTGACCCGCGAGCAGCTCGAACACATCGCCGAAGTCTCGACTTTGCGGAACGTCCTGGTGCAGGTCATGCCATTCGGCCTGGGGGTCCACCTCGGCATGACCGGTTCATTTACCATCATGCGGTTCGGCAGGTCATCTGTTACGAGGCCGATCGTCTACATGGAGAACATGGCCGCCAATTGGGTTGTTGCCCAGGAAAGCATCGTCGACAGCTACGAGCACGCTTTCAGCGAACTCCAAGTTCGCGCTCCGGGACCCCAGGAAGCCAAGAAGGATGATCCACGCGGCAATCGAGGAGGTCTGATCCGTGGCTACCAGTGAATGGTTCAAGTCCAGCTACAGCACGGACGTCAACTGCGTCGAAGGAGCCCACACCTGCGATGGCGCAATCTCCATACGCGACTCCAAGGCCCCCGCCCGGGGCATCTTCCTCTTCCGTGAAGCCACCTGGACCCCTTTCCTGACCAACCTGAAGACCAACGAGCTGCCTTCCTACGCCCGATAGGTGGGTCTGGGTGGGGTGTTCGCGGTGGGGGTTGCGTCTCGGTCGGCAGCGGGTGAGTTCGCTGACCGGGTGGCGTGGGCCGGAGGGGGCGGCCTCGTCCCACAGTCGCCGTGGAGTGGGGAGCCTTCGGGCTCCCGGCGAGAGGCGCGCTTCACATACCGGGAAGGGCGCTGGCAACGGCGGAGCGGGGAGGGCGGCCCGGCTAGCTTCGCCGGGGAACCTTGCGGAGTGGGTTGGGTGTTCGCGGTGGGGGTTGCGTCTCGGTCGGCAGCGGGGTGGGTTCGCTGACCGGGTGGCGTGGGCCGGAGGGGGCGGCCCCGCCCCGGAGTCGCCGTGGAGTGGGGAGCCTTCGGGCTCCCGGCGAGAGCCGCGCTTCACATACCGGGAAAGGCGCTGGCAACGGCGGAGCGGGGAGGGGGCCCGGCTAGCTTCGCCGGGGAACCTTGCGGAGTGGGTCGGGTGTTCGCGGTGAGAGTCGCGCCTTGGTCGGCAGCGGGGTGGGTTCGCCGGCCGGGCGGCGTGCGCAGGAGAAGGCAGCCCCCGTCCCACAGTCGCCGTGAAGTCGGGAGCCTCCGGGCTCCCGGCGAGAGCCGCGCTTCACATACCGGGAAAGGCGCTGGCAACGGCGGAGCGGGGAGGGCGGCCCGGCTAGCTTCGCCGGGGAGCCTTTCCGAGTGGGGCGCCGC
>NZ_JBIRRX010000021.1:0-61828 GCF_044333915.1 Embleya sp. NPDC020886
GCGTGCGCGACGTGCTGAACCGTTCGGCGCATCGGACGAGTTCCCGGATCGTACTGCTCGACTGCTGCTACAGCGGCCTGGCCGGCGCCATGGGCTCCGGAACACTCACGCGAACCGACCTGAGGCACTCCTTGTCCGAGGACGAGGACGCGGTGGTCGTGAGCGGTGGTCGCGGCGGGTGCGGAGGGGGCCGTGCGGGCGTTGACGCCGATCGGCGCCGCGACCGGGTTCGCGGGGCGCGGGAGCGGGGTCGCCTGGCGATCAACCGCCCTGCGGGGGCGGGGCGTTCGTCGGGAGTGATGGTGCGGTGACCATCCGTCATGACATGATCCACACGAGTCGGCAGCGAGCCGGCCACACCGAGGAGTCGCCTGGTCCGAGACCACGCCCGACGCGAAGGGCCCCGCCAAGGCACGGATCTCACCCGAGGCGGCCGCGAGCCCGGAGGAACCCATGCGCCGTATCGCGCACATCCCGACCGCCTGGGCCGCCGCGACGATGACGACCCTGGCAACCGCAGCCTCGGCCCACGCCGCCTCGGGCCGCTGATCATCGACGACGTGGGCTACGAAAACCCCACCGGCTGCACCAACTCCTCGCCACCGGGCGCACTCGACATCGTGAACGACACCGACAGGGCCGTGGACGTCTATCGGTACGGGGCGCCGGCCGCGGTGATCGCGGCCTGGCCGGTCCGGGTGAGCTGCCGGATGTCGGTCCGGCCGAGCGCGCTCGGCCAGGGGTCATGCTGCGGTGGGTGGCGAGTCGCGCGTGTCGTGCGTGAGGCCGGTGGGCCCTGCGGCGACGGTGAGGATGCCGTCGAGTTCGGCGAGTTCGGCGATGAGGGCCTGGGGCTCGGCGGGTTGTTCGGTGCGTGCCGCGGTGCGTCGCTCGGTTCGTCGTCTGGGGGGTGCTTCGAGGTGGAGGACGACGTGGGTGACGCGCCCGCGGATGCGGTCGACGGGGTCGCGGGCGGCGGCCGCGGCGGGGTCGTGGTCGCGGTTGTGGACGGTGACATCGGTGACGTGGAATCCGTGGGCGACGGCGGCGACCAGGGTTCGGGGCAGTACGCCGCGCGCGGGCAGGTAGGTCAGGCGTAGCTCGGCGATCCGGTGGCCGGTGTCGGTGAAGCGCCGGATCAGTGGCGTGTAGCCGAAGACGACGACGAAGTGCAGCGCGGTGACGGCGAGAGCGTGCAGGGGGAGGCCGGCGGCGCAGGCCATGCCGACGGCGCAGGTGAGCCAGACGACGGCTGCGGTGGTCAGGCCGCTGACGCTGTCGCGGCGTACGAAGATCAGGCCGCCGCCGAGGAAGCCGATGCCGGAGACGATCTGCGCGGCGATACGGGACGGGTCGTAGCCCTGAGCGCCTGGCGGCAGGACGTCGGCGAAGCCGTACTTGGAGACCTCGACGAACAGCGCGGTCCCGACGCCGACGAGTGCGTGGGTGCGCAGGCCCGCGCTTTTGTTGCGGATCTCGCGTTCGACGCCGATGGCGCTGGACAGTACGAACGCCAAAAGGATCTCCCACAGTTGTGGCCACCCGGCGCCGTGGTGGAGGCCCGAGCCCGGGTCGGGCCCGGGTATCGCTGACATTGCGGTGATCGTCGCGCCCATGCGCACCTGCCTCGGTCGACTCTTGCGCCGGAAGAATATTCCAGATAATCATGTCTCTATGGATGATCCTTCCACAACGGTTCCCGCCGACTCCCCGCCGCTGCGTGAGCTGGTGCGCCGGGCTTCCGGCCTGTCGACCGCCGAGCAGCGGGTCGCCCGGACGGTGGCCGAAACCCCGGCCGAGGTGGTGCAGATGTCGGTGAGCGACCTGGCCGCCGCGTCGCAGTCGTCGGTGGGCACGGTCGCGCGGTTCTGTCAGAAGCTGGGGCTGCGCGGCTTCCACGACCTCAAGCTCGCCCTCGCCCGCGAGACCGCGCCGACCCACCGGCGCCTGGCCGAGGACGTGGCGCCGGGCGACGACGCGGGGCAGATCGCCCGCAAGGTGCTGTCCGGCTCGGCGCGCGCCCTCGACGACGCGGTCCGCGCCGTCGACGCGGCCATGGTCGAGGCCGTGGCGGACGCGCTGCTGGGGGCGCGGCGGATCCTGTTCGCGGCGGTGGGTACGTCCGCGCCCCTGGCCGCAGACGCGGCGTACCGGCTGACCACACTCGGCCTGGACGCGGTCTTCCCCGGCGACACGCACCTTCAGCACGTCACCGCCCGCACGCTGCGGCCGGGCGACGTGTGCTTCGCGATCAGTCACACCGGCGCGACCCGCGAGACCATCGCCGCCGTGCGGACCGCGCGGACGGTCGGGGCGAGCACCGCAGTGCTGACCAGCTTCGCCGGCGCGCCGATCGCCGACGCCGCGGACCTGGTACTGGTCGCGGGCAGCAGCGAGACCGCGTACCGCGTCGAGGCGATGAGCAGCCGCCTGGTGCACCTGGCCCTGCTCGACGCCTTGTACGTCACGGTCGCGCTGCGCCACGCCCCCGCCCGCGACGCGCTCGCGGCGACGGAAGACCTCCTGACCGAACACCGCTACTGAGGACCCGCATGCCTCCCACCGCGCACCACCCGGCGGCCCCGCCGCGCCTCGATCTCGCCGACACCCTCGTGCTGTTCGACTGGAACGGCACCCTGGTCGCCGACACCGACCGCGCCCTGCGCGCCACCAACGCCGTTCTCACCCACCGCGGCCTTCCCGGCCTGACCGCCGAGGACTTCCCCGCAAAGTGGAAACTGCCGCTGGCTGCGTTCCTGCGTGACCTGGGCGCCGCCGACCCCGAAGCCGCCGAGCAGTACTGGAACCGTGCCCTCGCCGCCGAACCGGCGCCGCTCCGGCGTGGCACCGCCCGCATGCTCGACACCCTGCGCGCCTGCGGCGCACGCCTGGGCGTGGTCTCCGCCGCGGGCGCCGCGGCCGTTGCCGACGACATCCGAAACACCGGCCTCGACGACCGGTTCGACGTCGTCCTGGCCGGAGTCGCCGCCAAGACGTCCGCCCTGCTGAGCCAACGCCCCACCCGCCCCCGGGCGTACTACGTCGGGGACACCGAGTACGACATCCACTGCGCCCGCGCCGCCGGATACCTCGCCATCGCCGTCACCGGCGGCTACCGCCCCGCCCACGCCCTCGCGGCGGTACGGCCCGACGCGGTCGTCGACCACCTCGACCAACTCCCCGGCGTCGTCACCGCCCTGCACGCCAAGACACCCGCGCCCCTCGGAGGAACCCCGGCATGAACCCGCACCTGACCCTCGGAGCCACGCCCGACGAAGCCGGCACACCCGGCCGGCCGCCCGCCCCGGGGCCCTGGACGCACCTCGACATCGCCGACGACCCCCGGCAGTTCACCTTCGCACTCATATCCGACCGGACCGGCCTCGCCCGCCCCGGCGTCTTCGAACGCGGCATCGCGGCCCTGAACCTGCTGCGCCCCGCGTTCACCGTCCAACTCGGCGACCTCATCGAGGGGTACACCGACGACGAGGACATCCTCGCCGAGGCGTGGGCCGAACTCGACCGGATCGTCGCGCCCTTGGACATGCCGCTCTTCCTGGTGCCGGGCAACCACGACGTGTCCGACGACCTCGCCCGCCGGCATTGGCTCGGCAGGTACGGCCGACTCCACCACCACTTCCGCTACAAGGACGTCCTCTTCCTCGTCCTCGACACCCAGGACCCGCCGGTCCGGCAGTCGCCCGAAGCACTCGAAGCACTGGCCGAAATGCACGCCTACGCCGAGCGCGACCCGGAGGGCTTCCGCCGCCTCGTCGAGACGTCGATCGACTGGGAAGGCGACCAGACCATGGCCTGCGTCTCCGAGGGCCAGATCGCCTGGGCCGAGAACGTCATCCGCGAAAACGCCGACGCCCGCTGGACGTTCGTCCTCATGCACCAGCCCGTCTGGCAAGGCGAAGGCCACCCCGCCATCCACCGCATCCGCGCCGCACTCGGTGACCGCCCGTACACGATGTTCGCCGGACACGTCCACAACTACAAGAACGCCGTCATCGACGGCCGCGACCACATCCGCCTCGGCCCCACCGGCGGCCTGTGGGTCAAAGCCGAAGGCGACAACGGCAACTTCGACCACATCACCCTCATCACCATGGAACCCGACGGCCCCCACATCGCCAACGTCACCCTCGAAGGCCTCCGCGACCACCACGGCAGGCCCCTCACCTGAGCAGGCACACCAGCCACGCGGCAGCGACGGCGCACGCACCCCGCCGGCGCCGGCGTGCTCGGCCGCCCTCTCCGCGAGTTCGGCCCGCCGCCGTCGACGTTGCGGGACCCGGTCGTCGTCATCGCCATGTCGGGCACATCGGTGTCCGCGTCGGGTCGGTGAGCGGCGGCCGATCGTGCCCGCGGCACGGGGCCGTCGACCGGTTCGCCCGCTGTCCGCTCGACGATCGCCGACCCGGTCCACAACCGAGCACTCCAGGGGCGGGACCGGGAACGGGCCCGAGGTGCCGAATCCGGCCTCGGGACAGGCCGTCGAGCACGATGACGGCATGCAGGCGATCATCCCGGCGGGTGGCGAACCGGTGCTCTGCTCGATCCGATGACGGATCCCATGAATGCGGCTGATTTCCGTCAGTTCGGGTGCGGGGGGCGGGCGTTCGTCCTGGCGTACTCCGCCCCGGGTGGGGCGGGTCGGTGGCGAGATACCAGGTGGGCCCGGTCGGTGCGTGCCCGGATCCCCCGCCGCAGCCTCGACGCCATCGCGAACGGCGCCACGATGTCGGCGAGTTCACAGCGAAGGCCGTCCTGGTCGCCGTACGCGCGGGCCGCGGCAACCATCCGAATGGACCCCCGCCGGCCTGCTTCGCCGCACGGGCCGGAGCGGCTGGTTCTGCAGTTTCGTGCGGAAACCGGGGTGGGCGTTCCCCTTCGCGAAGTAATGGGCCGGCGTGCAGCGGATGGTGGGGGCGCTCGTCCGCCCGACAAGTGGTCACCGCGGTGGATCCTCCCGACGGACGCCGGGTACTGCCCGCCCACGTACGGGCGTTGATCCGCTCGTGGCCTCAGGTCGACTCGGACGGGAAGAACCCGAGCCGCCGCACCGCCGGGTGCTGCGCACCGACCACCGGCTCCGCCCCTGTTCGCCCGCCCACCTCCCTCGCCGCCGCGCCGCCGCGAATCGACGACGAGAACGCCCGATGTCCGGCACGAACTCGCCCTGGGATTCGGGGCCATGGACGGGTCGTCACGTGGCCGGGCTGTGGAACGTCTTGCCGGCGATCAGCCATCGGCCGTCCGTACGCACCAGGGAGAAATGGTTGACGAAGTCGGCGCCCTGGTAGCCGTATTCCTCCAACACCGCCACCGCGACCTCGCCGTTCACCTCGATGGAGCGGATTTCCCAGGAGTACTGCGCCGACCATTGCCGCTCGCCGGACTCGGCGGCCACCACCCCGCAGAACGCCTCGATGGGCGCGGAGACGAACGCATCGCCGAGGTAGCCCCACATGTGGGCGTCGGGGTGGAAGACGGCCCGGACGGCGTCGCTGTCCCCGGCGGTCACCGCGCGCACATAGGACAGGACGGCGGCGTGGACGCCGTCGTGGTCGGGGTGAGGGTGGACGGAGGTCATATCGGGTACCCGGCTTTCGTCGTCGAAGCGGGACGCTCAGCCGTGGTGCAGCCAGACGCCCTTGGTTTCGGTGAACGCGTCGAGGGCGTACGAGCCCATCTCCCGTCCCCAGCCGCTGCTGCGAAACCCGCCCCAGGGCGCCGCCGGGTCGGGGATGGGCGGCATGTTCACGAACACCGCCCCGGCCCGGATGCCGGCCGTCAGCCGGTGCGCGGTGCGCAGGTCCGCGGTCCACACCGCGGCGGCCAGCCCGTAGTCGGTGTCGTTGGCACGGGCGATCAGCTCGTCCTCGTCCTCGTAGGTGAGCACCGGCAGCACCGGGCCGAACACCTCGTCGCGGGCGATGGACATGGTGTCGCCGACGCCGGCCAGTACGGTGGGCCGGTAGAAATTGCCCCGCGCCAGGTCGCCGCCGGCCCGGCCGCCACCGGTGACGACCTCGGCGCCCTCGGCGACGCCCGCGGCGACCATGGACTCCACCCGGTTCAGGTGCTCCTCGCTGACCAGGGGGCCGAGGTCGGTCCCGGCGGCCAATCCCGGGCCCAGTCGGAGCGCGGTGACGGCCGCGGCGAGCTTGTCGGTGAACTCCGCAGCGCGGGCGCGGTCCACGTAGAACCGGGAGTACGCCGCGCACACCTGACCGCTGTTCAGCAGCGCGCCCTGGAGGTTGCCCGCCACGGCGGCGTCGATGTCCGCGTCGCAGGCGATGATGCTGGGGGCTTTGCCGCCCAGTTCGAGCGTGACCCGCTTGAGGTCGTCGGCGCTCGTCCGGGCGATCTCCCGGCCCACCGCGGTGGAGCCGGTGAACGAGACCTTGTCCACTCCCCGGTGGGCGACCAGCGCCTGTCCGGTCTGCGGGCCGCCGGTGAGCAGGTTGACCACCCCGGCGGGCAGTCCCGCCTCCTGGCAGAGCCGGATCAGGTGTACCGAGGTCAGCGAGGTCTGCTCGGCGGGCTTCAGGATCACCGTATTGCCGCAGGCCAGCGCGGGCGCGATCTTCCAGGCCGCGATCATCAGCGGGAAGTTCCACGGGGTGATCAGCGCGCAGACGCCGACCGGTTCGCGCCGGGTGTAGTGCAGGGTGTCGGGAAAGGACACCGGGGCGACCGACCCCTGGATCTTGGTCACCCACCCCGCGTAATAGCGGAAGTGCTCGGCGGCTCCCGCCACGCTCACCGCGCGCGCCACCCCCAGCGGCTGACCCTGGTCACGGGTCTCCAACTCGGCCAACTCGGCGGCGTCGCGCTCGATCAGGTCGGCGATGCGCCACAGTAGGCGGGCCCGTTCGGCCGCGGTGATCCGCGCCCAGGCCGGATCGCCGAGGGCGGCCCTCGCCGCATCGACGGCGGCGTCCACGTCCGACCGACCGGCCGCGGCCAGCCGACCGAGCAGAGCACCGTTCGCCGGGTCGTGCGCGGGGAACTCCGCACCGTCCGCCGCCGCCGTCCACGTTCCGCCGATGAGAAGCCGGCCCTTCGCCATGCCGCCGCCCCGGTGTCACGGCGCGTCCGACGCGCGCCTCCCGGAGCGAGGATCTCCCTTCGGGGGCCGGGTCTTCTTGTCTTTGGGCGCCCGGTACTTGTCCGTGGGCGCCGGCCCGGTCCGCGTTCCGGCCGCCCACGCGACGCCTCATCCGAGCGCCGTCGCCCGATACTCGCGCGGGCTGCATCCGTACGCGCGGCGGAACGTGCGGCTGAATCGGGCCGCGTCCGTCAGGCCCCAGCGGGCGGCGACGGCCCCGACCGGGCGTTCCCGGAAGGTGGGATCGCCCAACTCGCGGCGGCAGTGCTCCAGTCGGCGATGCCGTATCCAGCCGGACACGGTCGTCCCCTCCTCCTGGAAGAGCCGGTGCAGATGACGGGTGGAGACGTAGTGCGCGGCGGCCACCCGTTCCGGGCCCAGGCCGGGATCGCCGAGCCGGTCCTCGATATAGGCCCGGATCGTGGTGATCGACACCCCTCGGCCCGTCCCGCCGGCGGACGCGACCGGGTCGAGCCGGGCCGTGACCAGACCGGCCACCAGATCACTCACCGTATCCGCCAGTCGGTGCAGCTCGGCCCCTTCGAACTCCGCGTGGTGCTGCGGAAGTTCCCGCAACAGGCTCACCGCGAGGGCACCGAAGCCGCGCTGCCCGGACAGCCGCCGGGCGGTGGCCCGGCCCATCTCTCGCAACGGGACACGCAGCAGGGGCCGCGGCAACATCACCACCAGTTGGCGGTATTCCGCCCCGAAGGACAGGCTGTACGGGCGGGTGGTGTCGTAGATCGCGAAGTCACCGGCCGCGAGCGCCACTTCCCGGCCGTCCTGGCTCAGCACGCATGCTCCGGAGAGTTGGAGGCCCAGCTTGAAGTACTCGCCACCGGACGCCGTGATCAAGCGAGGGGTCCGGTGTACCGCGTGAGCATTCGCCGAGACCTCGGTGATCTGTAGCGCGCCCAGCTCCATGGACCGCATCCGGCCCCGGAACGGCCGCCCGGAGCTGTGCGCCGGCTCGGCGCGCAGCGGGACGAAGGTTTCGGAGACGGCCGATCGCCAGTACTCGAAGCGGTCGGCGCCGCGCAGGCCGTCCGTCGTGACCACGAATTCCATGCCCCGCCAAGCCTTCCGATGTCTCGGTACGCGGTCATTGTGTCCGCCGGCTGGTATCGCGCGCCAGATCGGCGGGGCATCGCCGGCCGAGGGCGGGGCGGCGACGACCGGTGGTGCGGCTTGGTGTTGCTCGGCACGGCTTGGTGCGGCTCGGTGTTGCCCGGTGTGGCTCGGCATGGCTTGGTGCGCCGGGGAATGCCACGCGTTGGTTCCGGCTGCGGCTGCTTCCCGGAACGGTCCGTCGCCGAGACATGCGCTGGACATGGGGTGGGTGTCGCCGCGGCCGGTGGTGTCGATACCACCGGCCGCGGCGCATCGCCTCGCGGCGGCGGGTCGGGCGTCGGGCGTACCGGCGGCAATGGCGGGGCGACCGCGTCGATACGGGGCGAAACCGTTGCCGGGCGGGGTCGTCCCCGGTGGTACACACATCTCATGTGGCTGCCCCGCGCCCTCCGGTGGTTCGCGGCCGACCCGAGACCGGTGCGCGGGTCGGGCGTTGCGATCGGCGGACGCGTTCGTCGTCGGACCTCAGGGCACGTCGACCATTACCCGACCGTCGGCCGGGGTCTGCGCGGCGGCGGCACGGCCGCCGTAGGCGGACTCGACGCGGGACCGCTCGGCCGCGTCGGGGACGGGGTTCCTACAGGCGACTCCCGCGCTGGAGCCTGACATCAGCTTGGAGCACGGACCTGGTTTGGTGTCCGGAAGGCCCAGGTTGTGGCCGATCTCATGGGCCGCTATGCGGGTCTTGTCGTAGCCTTGGGCGACCGCCTGGCTGCCGAGTTCCACCCATCCCTGTCCACCCGGGCGGACAGGGCCCAGGCTTGCCTGCGGCCAACCGTTGGTGGCGATGATCCGAATCTGGGCACGAGTACCGGACGGCGCCTTCGCCAGCTTCACGTTGGTGACGTTCGCGTTCCAGGTGGCGACTCCGGCCGCGATGGCCGCTTCCCAACCACCGGCTCGGGAGTCGTCATAGTAGAGGGTCGTCGCCGCCGAAACGCTGTTCGGGGCGGCGTTGGACGGCGCGGAGGCGGCTTGCTGCGCAGGCACCATGACCATGGTGACGACCGCGGCGGTCCCGACTGCCGCGAACCACTTGGAGTGGGGCATAAGCGTCCTTCCGCTTGATTTGTCCGTGGCGGGGAGAGCACAGGTCCCTGGGTTGTCGGCGACCTGTCGACTCGTGTTCGTCTTTGGGAGTATGTGCGTGCCCGTGGGTTCACAGGCATACCAGTCGGCCATAACGTCCACGCAGGAGTGAAGACGCCGCTCGGCCGGACGCCTGTCGCGCCGAATCGCACCGCAGGTCGCGAGCCCCCGGTCGCCTCACCGACACGAGACCTCGGCCACCGCCGCACGCGTGCGGAAGGTGGCAGCGTGTGGCGCGAACCCAGGGCTACGGGCCGGAGATTCGTCACGACTTCGACCAGGCGCGACCTCGCACACGGCCGACGACCGTGCCCGAACGTCGTGGGAAAACCGTGCCCGAACGTCGGGGGAAATCGGAACCGGTGACGCCGCAGGGACAGGTCGCGGTGCGGTGTTGCCGGTCGAAGGTGAAATCGTCCTTGGCGAAACCGGGGGCGGTCCGCCGCGTGGGTCGACGCGCATCGCACCGGCTCCGAGTCCCGCAATCACGAACAACGCGAGAAGCCGGCCCCCGCGATCGCCTTCGGCGATCCGATCGCTGCGTGCGCAACCACCCGCTCGCTGCCGGGTGTCCCCGACGGCACGACGTCGCCTCCCGCGCCGCCTCCGCCCACGCCTCCGCTGTGGCAGCGCCGCGCGGAGGGGGCGGGCACGAGCGACTCCGTCGGCCGTCGGGGCATCCGTGTCACCGGGCGGACGGGTCAGTCTTCCGGCCGGTTTGCCGGCTCCTTCCTGCGCCGTGGGAGGCGATGCGTCGTGATCGGCCGGCCGCCGATGAGATGGTCGGTCACGATCGCGGTGATCGCCACCGGGTCCACGTGCCCGTACCAGACGTCGTCGGGCTGCACGCTGACCAGCGGAGCCTGGTTGCAGGGGAACTGGCACCCCGTCTGCGTGACGAGGACATCGTCGTCGCCGAGCCCGTGCTCCCTGAGTTGCCGTATCAGCGAACGCTGGGTGTCGTCCGCGCCCTTGGCCGTGCAGCGCGGCCCGCGGCACACCATCACCTGGTGTCGGTGGCCGGTGACCTCCTCCCAGACCGGAGAGGTGAGACCGGGTTCCTCGCCGGTGATCCGTTCGGCGGAGGCCACGGCATCGGCCACGCCATCCGCCGAGTCGACGAGCCGGGCGGCGACGAGCAGCACGGGGCGATGGCCGGCGCGCTCGCGCCACCAGTAGGCCGCGATCCGCCGCAGCCAGGAGTGGCCCGGACCGGATGCGCCGAGGCGGACCCCGATCAGGACGACGGTCTCCGCGCCCGCGTCGGCCAGCCTGGTCAGCTCGGCCGACAGGGACGGCTCACCCAGTTGCAGGAACGCCGTCGTGGCGTGCCACGACACGGCGGCCGTGCACAGCTCGGCCCGGCGATCGACCTCCGTGCCGGACATGCCGACCAGGACCGTCGTACGGCCCGAAGCAGGCCCTGCGGAGGGTCCCGCACGGTCTTGGCTCATGACTCGATCCCCTCGGAAAGCAAGCCGTTCCATCGGATGTGTGGTCGGTGGTGCAAGGGGTGCCGCTCCACGGTCGCGTCGACGCCGTAGACGCGCGCGATCGTGGCGGAGGTGAGCACCTCGGCGACGGGCCCATGGGCCACCAGCCGGCCTTCGAGCAGCACGGCGACGTCGTCGCAGTAGGCGGCGGCGAGTTCGAGGTCGTGCAGAGCCGCGACGGTGGTGATACCGAGCCCGCGCACGGTGTCGAGGAAGCCGAGTTGGTAGCGCAGGTCGAGGTGGTTGGTGGGCTCGTCGAGCAGGAGCACCTCCGGTTCCTGGACCAGGGCGCGCGCGAGTTGCACGCGCTGGCGCTCGCCGCCGGACAGGGACGACCAGGTCCTGTCGAGCAGCGCGCCGACATCGGTGGCTGCGGCGGCCTCGGCGAGCACGGCCTGCTCGTGTGCGGTCGCGAGGCCGGGCAGCACGGGCCACCGGCCGCGGTGCGGCGTGCGCCCCAGGTCGATGACCTGGCGGGCCGTCAGCGGCAGCGCGGTGTCGGCCTGCTGTTCCATGAAGGCCACCCGGCGCGCGCGTCGGCGGGCCGTGAGGCTGTACAGGTCGTCGCCGTCGAGGAGGACTCGGCCCGTCTGCGGCCGGCGCAGCCCGGCCAGGGCCCGCAGCAGCGTCGTCTTGCCGGCGCCGTTCGGCCCGAGCAGGCCCGTCACCCGACCGAGGGCGAAGCCGACCGTCACGTCCGTCAACAACGTGGCGCCGTCGACGCGCACGCCGACGTTTTCGGCGGCCGGCGCCGCCGGGTTCACGACGATCACGGCCGACTCCCCCCGGCCGACCTGCCGGCCGCCTGGCGCCACAACAACCATGCGAAGAACGGCGCTCCGAGCCCGGCGGTGACGACGCCGACGGGGATCTCCTGCTCCGGGAGCACCGAGCGCGCCACGATGTCGCTGCCCACGAGCAGCGACGCGCCCACGAGCGCGGACATGGGCAGCAGGAGGGCATGGCGCGGGCCGCACACCAGGCGGACGACGTGCGGCACGACCAGACCCACGAACCCGATGACGCCGGTATTGGCGACCAGACATGCGGTCACCAGCGCCGCCGCGGCGATCAGGGCCCAGCGGGTGCGTTCGACGTGCACACCGACGGAACGGGCCGCGGTCTCGCCGAACGCGAACGCGTCGAGGTCCCGGGCGGCCGCGACCATCGCCACCGTGCCGAGGACGGCCACCACGACCAGGAAGACGGCCGTGTTCCACCGCACCCCGGCCACCGAGCCCAGCGTCCACTCCATGACGCCGCGGACGGCGTTGCGGTCGCCGAGGACGAGCACGACGAACGAGGTGTACGCGCCGCACAACTGCCCCACCGCGATGCCGGCCAGCACGGTCCGCGAGGCCGGCAGGGTCCGGCTGTGCGCACCGGCGAGGGTCAGCACGACCAGGACGGCGAGCAGGGCACCGACGAAGGCGGCGGCCGGGAGCGCGCCGATCACCGCGGTGCCGGAGACTCCGACACCGAGGACGATCACGGTGACCGCGCCGACGGCGGCGCCGTTGGAGATCCCGAGCAGGTAGGGGTCGGCCAGGTCGTTGCCGGTCAGGGTCTGCAACACCGCGCCGCACACCGCGAGTCCCGCGCCCGTCGCGGCGGCCCCCAGGACGCGCGGCAGCCGCAGTTGCCAGATGATCCGGTCGTCCAGCGCCGTGACGTCGGAGCCACCGAGACCGAGTCGGCGCAGCACCACGTCGGCCACGACGTGCGGCGGCTCGTGGACCGATCCCACGGCGAGGCCGAGCAGCACGGTGGACAACAGCAGTACGGCGGCGACGGCCAGGGCCACCGCCGCACGGCTCGCGCCCGCGAGCCGTGCGGCGGGACGATCCGTCACGGACGCGGGGTCAGGTTGCCCAGGCCGGCCGAGACCCGGACGGCACCGTCGGCGAGCAGCACGCCGGGGGTCGACTCGGAGAACGGCACGACCACGTACGCACGGCGCTGCACTGCTTTGAGCTTGTTCAGCACGGGGTCGTGTTCGAGATAGTCGATCTTGGACTGTGCGGTGTCCCAACCGGCGTCCGCGAGCACGATGGCGTCCGGGTCCGCCGCGACCACCTGCTCCCAACTCGTGGTCTTCCAGCCACCGGCCAGCGTGTCGAAGACGTTGCGGGCGCCGACGGCGTCGAGCACGAGCTGGGGTCCGCCGTGGCCCGCGCCGACGTACGGGGTCTTGGTACCCGAGTCGTACCAGAGCACGTTCAGGCCCTTGCCCGCCGACTTGGCCGTGACTTCGGCAAGTTGCCGCTTCTGCGCATCCCGGATGGCGGCGGCGCGCGGTGCGACACCGAACACCTCGGCGACATCGCCCAGTTCGTCCCACACCGTCTGGAAGGACGCCGACGCCTGCTGCTTGCTGTCGGCGCACCCCAACGGCGACAGGTAGGTGGTGATGCCCTGGGAACCCAGTTCGTCCCGCGTGCCCGCCACCTTGTCGGTGAAGGCGCTGGAGTAGGAGGCGTAGAGGAAATCCGGGCGCGCCGCGAGGAGTTTCTCCTTGGACGGGTACTTCTCGGAGAGCACCGGGACGGTGTCGTAGGCCGCCTTCCATCGCGCCGGGACCGCGTCGTCGAGGTACGCCGTCCCGGCCATCCGGGTCTGTAGATCGAGAGCCAGGGCGACTTCGGTGGCGCCCTGGTTGAGGGTGACCAACCGGGCCGGCGGTGACGTCACGGTGGTGGTGACGCCGCACCTGCTCACGCTCACCGGCGTCGAGTGGCTGCTCCCGGCCGCCGCGGCGGGCTTGTCGGCCTCGGGGGCACCCGTGCACGCGCCGAGCGCGCCGACGAGCAGGATCGCCACGGCAGCGAGTCCGGAGCGCGTGGAACGCGGGGCGCGCGCCGGAGGTATGAAACGTTCGAATCGAAACGGGCGCAGGGCAGCGCGGGGCATGTGTTCTCCAACCCTCGTGGAACATGTCGCGCCGTGGCCGGTCTCCTGGCTTCCGCATCGACGTTCCGCAGCCGGCCTTCCCGGTTGGCTCGTTCCCGATCCACCCAGTGACCCCGACCGCTGTGGGAGCGGTCGGCGAGGGCCGCAGGACTCCGCGGCTACAGTGGCGAGGGCCGCGCCGGCATTCGACCGGCTTCCCGTACACCACGGCGGCGATAGGCTACCAAACCGCTCGTCGTGCCTCGTCGGCGCTCACGCCCACCGACGCCGGCCGGGTCCTCTCGGGACCGGCAACCCTCTCCGCGCCTGGACCCACGGGTGGAACAACGGGTGGAGACGCGGATGGATCCGAAGGTGGGTCCCTGCGGCGGAGGTCGCCTACGGGGCATGGCCGTCCTGGGGGTTGCGCTCGTCGGGCTCGTGCTGCGGATGCTGCTTGCCCAGGCCGTCGCGCGCGACGTCCAAGCGGCCCGGATGCGGGCCGAGTCGGAGGAGGTGATACTCCCCCATCCGGCGCATCGGCCGGAGCCGCACGGGGCGGCGCTACCGCGTGTGGAGGATGTCCGCCTCGCCGGACGTGGCATGCACCCGCACCCGGTGCGGTGCGGCCGGATCCCGGGCCACGTCGACCTTGACCGAGCCGTGCTCGCTGCTCGCGTCCGTCGCGTAGGCGGTGCCGGCCGGCAGCCGGACCCGGGCGTTGTCGCCTTCGGCGTCGACTCGATCGGGCGGCGCGGCGAAGGACAGGTCCACCGCGTCCCGGTCGGCCCGGGCGACGACCGTACGCGTGGTCAACCGCTCGCCGCGGATGCCGCCTTGTGCCGTCCGCGCGTCCAGATCGCCGGACAGGCCGGTCAGCGTGACCTGCCCCGAGGTGGTGCCGACCCGGACCGCGAGCCCCGGCGGCACGCTCACCTCGTAGGAGACCTGCGCGCTGCCGCTCACGGTGTGCCGCAGCGTGAGCGTGCCCTCGGCCGACATGTGTTCGGTTGCGGGTTCCGCGGTGCCGAAATGCTTGATCTCGGTGACCCGCACCGACCCGGGCCCGCCCTGAACCACCTGCACCCGACCCGCTCCGCCGACGATCACGAGCCGGGTGAGCGGCGCGTCGATGGTGTACTGCGCCCGGCGGGTGGTTGCCTGAGACGGCGAGTCCGGTTCGGCACACGCGGATCCGCCCAGCAGGAGGCCGGTGAGCACGCACAGGCGCACCGGGCGACCGAGTGCGCGGCCGGCGAAAGATGGTGAACGCTTGGGCCACATGGGAGTTCCCGTCCTGATCGGAGTCGGCGAGCACGAGCTCGTGGGCACGAGTGCGGCGGCGGACCGGACTCGGCGTCGCACTACTGTGCCCCGATCGCGGTGAGGACCGGGATCCGTGCCGCCCGGCGTGCGGGGAGCAGCGCCGCGAGCACACCCACCACTGCGGATCCGGCTGCGATCACGGCGAGCGTCGACCACGGGACGGCGAGCACCTCCAGGCCCTGATCGGCCAGTCCGCGCCGGGCGGTCACTCCCCAGCCGACGCCCAGCAGCAGTCCCAGGAGCGTGCCGTACGCCGACAGTGCCACCGATTCGGCCCGGACCATGCGCCGGATCTGCCCGCGCGAGGTGCCGATCGCCCGCAACAGGCCCATCTCCCGGGTGCGTTCGAGCACCGAGAGGGTGAGCGTGTTGACCACGCCCAGGGCGGCGATCAGGATCGCCAACCCGAGCAGCGCGTAGACCAGGTCGAGCACCCCGTCGATTCCGGCCCGGATCACGTTCTTGTACTCCTCCCGGTCGCGGGCCGCGGCCTGGGGGAACGGTGCCAGGGCCCGGGCCAGGCTCGCCTTCAGCGCGGCTCGCTCGGTGCCCGGCGCGGCGTCGACGAAGATCATCGCCTCCTGCGCGCCCGGCGCGATCCGGGCCGGCGTGTCCAGGTCGGTCAGCGGTGCGTCCCGACGGCCGATCGACCGACCCGCCGGGTCCGGCGCCCGCAGCGCACCGACCGTCACGGTGGCCTCGGCGCCGGCGGGGCCGCGCAGACGCACCGGGCTGCCGACGGACAGCCGCAGGCCGGCCGCGTATCCGGCGCCCAGGCTGATCGTGCCCGGAGGCGGCGCCGGCAGCAGCACGCCGGTCGGCGACCGCTGCCGCAGGACCGCGGGCAGGTCCGGATCGGCGCCCTGTACCCACGCGTTTCGGGATCCGCCGTCGGTTACCACCTCGACCCGGGCCTCGCGCAGCCGGATCACCCGGCCCACACCCGGCGCCCGGCGGACGGCCTCGACCACCTCCGCGGTCAGCGGGGCGTCGCCCTTGCTGCTCTGAACCGTGATGTCGGACCCGAGGGTGCGATCGATCCGGGCATCCATTGACGCACTCGCGGACGCGGCGACCACCGCGGTGGCCGAGGTACGTCGGGGGTCCCGCACCAGGTTCTCCCGCCCGAGTCGATCGATGCCGGCGCCGCGCCGGCCGGTGAGCCGCGCGAGCACCGGGATCACCGTGCGCACCAGCAGCGGGCCGAGCACGATCACGGCCACCAGGCTCAGTACGACCCCCACGATCGCGAGCGCCCCGCCGACCAGGGCCGCCAGGACGCCGGCCGCGCCGATCCCCGCGCCGATCACGGTGCGCCGCCGGGCGGGACGGGTGGTCGCGGGACCCGCCGCCTCGCGCAGCGCCGCCATCGGCGCGACCCGGCTCGCCCGGGCGGCGGGCACGGCGGCGGCGAGCAGGGTGCCCAGTACGCCGACCAGGTAGGCCGCGATCGGCGTGCGGGCGGTGATCGCCAACGGGGCGTCGGCCGGGCCCACGCCCGCGCCGCCGATCGCCTCACGCACCAGCGCGGCCAGGCCGATACCCGTGGCCAGGCCCAGGGTCGAGCCGATCGCGGCGAGCAGCAGCGCCTCGACCAGGACCGAGCGACGGACCTGGCCACGGCTGGCGCCCAGCGCTCGCAGCAGCCCCAGCTCTCGGGTGCGGCGGGCGACAAGCATGGAGAGCGTGTTGACGATCAGAAAGCCGGCCACCAGCAGCGAGACGCCCGCGAAGCCGAGCATCGCCGTACGTACAAACTCGACACCGGCACCCGCCTCGTCCGCCTCCGCGGCGGCGAATTGGGCCCGAGTGCGCACCTGCGCGCTCGCGCTCGCGCCCAGGGCGTCGCTCACGCGCCGGGCCAATTCGGTGTCGGCGACACCGGCCGCCGCGTCCACCCGTACCGAGGTCAGCACGTCCGGCACACCCAGGAGCCGGGAGCGGGCGGCGTCGGTGTCCAGGAAGACCGCGGGATATCCGGGATCGAGGGCGCGAAACGTCGCGATGCCCACGATCACCGCCTCGAAGCCGCCGGGCACCGCGACGATCCGGACCCGATCACCGAGCCTCAGGTGAGCCCGCCGCGACGAACTCGCGTCGAGCACCACCTCACTGGGGCCGTGCGGCTCCCGGCCCGAGGTCAACCGGACGGGCGAGCCCGGATCGGGAAGCCGGTTCCCGGCCACGGTCCGGCCGCCCGCCGTGCCCTCCACCCGCTGATCGCCGCGCGCCACCACGGCCACGTTGTGCACCTCGATCACCGGATGGGCGGCGGCCACCCCCGGCACCCGCCGGACCGCCTCGAGCACGCCGGCCGGCAGGGTCGGCGGCCCACCGGGCGCGGCCGAGCGCAGCCCGGCGTCGCTGTCCGGATCCGGCGCGCGCACCGTCACATCGGCTGCGCCGTCCACCGCCAGATCCGTCGCGGCCCGGGTCGTCGTATCGGCGAGCACCAGCGTGCCCGTCACGAACGCCACCGACAGCAGCACCGCGAGACCGGACAGCAGCAGCCGACCGCGATGTGCCAGGAACCCGCGCAGGGTTGTCCGCAACATGCGCTCACCCCCGCCCGATCCGGAACCGACGGGCCCGCGCGGCCGATTCGACCGGGCCCGGGCCCACGCGGTCGGCTCGGGTGGTGTGCCCCGGTGCGCCCGGGGCCGGCGCCGGTGTGCGGTGTTTCATGACCGTCCTCACTCGAAGCGGACCGCGTCGACGCGGTCCCGGTGCCGCAACGCTCCCGCCGCCACCCGTTCGCGCGCGTCCGGCTCGCGACCCCCGGGCGGGACCGGGTCGCCCGGTCCGGGTCCGCCTGCGGCATCGGTCGTGCGACCGATGCCGGAAGGTCCCTCCCCGGGGGGACGCGCGGTCGAGCGGGGGCGAACTACCGTCTGTCCGTGGAACACAGCCGACCGCCCCTCACCCAGCGCCTGACCCTGCGTCACCTGGTCGCGCTGGACGCGATCGCCGCCGTCTTCGTCACGGTCGTGGTCAGCCCGGACCCGCGGCGTCTGGACGAACGCGGCCTGCCGCCGGCGCTGTTCGTCCCGGTCGTGATCGCGCTGGCCGCGGCCGTGTTGGTGCGCCGACCGGCTCCGCTGCCGGCCTTCGGGCTCTGCTGCGTGGGATACGCGACCATGGCCACGCACGGCTACGCGAAGTCGCCGCTGATCCCGCTGATCTTCGTGATCTACACGGTGGGCCTGACCCAACCACCGCGGCGATCGGGCGTGCTGGTGGGCACGGCGACGCTGATGGTGGGCATCGCCCCGCGCCTGGCCGGGTCCGACGAGTCGACCTGGTCCTACCTGACCGGCTGGCTGCCGGCGGAGATCGGGCCGCTGCTGGCCTTCTGGGTGATCGGGGTGACCGTGGGCAAACAACGGGCGTACAACGCGGGCCTGCGCGAGCAGGCCGAACGACGGGCCCGGGCACAGGCGGAGCAGGCACGCCGCACGCTGATCGAGGAGCGGCTGCGGATCGCCCGGGAGATGCACGACGTGGTCGCGCACAGCATGAGCGTGATCGCGGTGCAGGCCGGCGTCGGCCACCACGTGAGCGGCAACCGACCGGACGAGGCGGCCAAGGCGCTCGCCGCGATCGAGACCACCAGCCGCTCGGCACTGCGCGAACTGCGGGCGCTGCTCGGTGTGTTGCGCGAGGAGAAGGCGCCGGCCGACGACCCGTCGACCTTCCACGCGGCGCCCGGTCTCGCCGACGTGCCGGCTCTGGTGGAGAAGACCGGCCGGGCCGGCCTGCGGGTCGCGGTCCGAGTCGAGGGCACCCCGCGCGAGTTGCCCGCCGGGATGGACCGCGCCGCGTACCGGATCATCCAGGAGGCCCTGACCAACGTGGTCAAGCATGCCGGGACCGAGTGCGGCGACGTGCGCATCCACTACGGCGCCGGCGACGTGCGGATCGAGATCACCGACGAGGGTGTCGGCCCGATCGCCGACCTGCCGGGACCGGCCGTGGGCCACGGCCTGGTGGGCATGCGCGAGCGGGTCGCGCTCTACGACGGCGAGTTCCAGGCCGGCCCGGGCATCCGGGGCGGATTCCGGGTGGTCGCCCGGCTGCCGCTGGGGGCGGGCGGATGAACATCCGGGTGTTGGTCGCCGACGACCAGGCGCTGGTCCGGGCGGGCTTTCGGGTCCTGGTCGAGTCCGACCCCGAACTGACCGTGGTGGGCGAGGCCGCGAACGGGGCGCAGGCCGTCGAGTTGATCCGGCGCGAACGACCGGACGTGGTCCTGATGGACATTCAGATGCCGGAGGTGGACGGCATCGAGGCGACCCGGCAGGTACTCGCCGAGGGCCCGCAACCGCCGACCACCCGGGTGCTGGTGCTGACCACGTTCGACCTGGACGAGTACGTGTTTGCCGCACTGCGCGCGGGGGCCAGCGGTTTCCTGCTCAAGGACACCCCGCCCGCCGACCTGCTCGCCGCGATCCGGGTGGTCGCGGCCGGGGACGGTCTGCTCTCGCCCGGCGTCACCCGGCGCCTGATCGAGGAGTTCGCGCAGCGCCCGCTCGCCGCGGTGCGTGCTCCGGCGCTGCTCGGCGGCATCACCGATCGGGAGCGCGAGGTGTTGCACGAGGTGGCGCGTGGCCGGTCCAATGCCGAGATCGCCGAGCGGCTGCACCTGTCGTTGTCCACGACCAAGACCCACGTCAGCCGGCTGCTGCTGAAGCTCGACGCGCGCGATCGGGCCCAGTTGGTGATCGCCGCCTATGAAGGCGGGTTGATGAGTTGAACGCACCGACGGTCGAGGAGCGAGCCCGTCCGTGGCCTCTCCCCGCCACTGTCGGAAGACGGTCCGGTTCGCGTGACAACGAAGCCGGGCCGTGGAGACAACCGACGCTGTAACGGCTCGGCGACGCGATGCGCAAGGCGCGGCCCCGGACTGAGACATCTACCCCCATCGAGCGCGATCTGCCGGAAGGGGTGTTGCTGGACGGCGAGTTGGTGGTGTGGCACGACGGCAAGCTCGCGTTCGACCTGCTTCAGAAGCGCATGAACCGCACCCTCGCCGCAGCGGCGCGCGAGGCACCCACGAGCCCCGCGAACTTCGTGGCGTTCGGTCCGGCCGATTCGTAGGCGAGGCGCCGGAGGGTCTTCTCCCGTAGCGGCGCGTCAAGGCGGAAGACGGCATCGACCTGCGCGCGGGTCAGGGCCCGGGTGGTGTCGACCGGGATCTTCGGCCGGACCAGGCCGATGCTCGGGTCAGCGGTGACCCATCCGGCGTCCTGCCACCAAGCGATGCCCGAGCGCAGTGCGGACCGGTGCCGGGCGTAGGTCGCCGGAGCCGGGGCGGCGAACGCCGCCTGCCGCGCCGGCCGGGTCCGTCCAGCAACGCGATCGATGCGGCGGCCGCTGAGTCCGGCGTGGCGCCGAGCGCGGTGAAGGTCTCGCGGTACTTCTTCGCGGTGCCCATCGACCGCGCGCCGGGGCCGGCGGTGTGCGCGGCGAGGAACGCCGCGGCCGCGTGGTCGAAAGTCGGCGCGGTCGTCGTCGGCAACCGGTGGATCCGGGCCATCGCGGGCTCCCCGGGTCGGTGTCGCAGGAAATGCGTACACGTCGAGGATGCCGGGCGGCACCGACGCAGCGACAGCGCGGCAGGTGAGCGTGGTGGGGCTCCGGAGACCGGGATACGTTGTCGCGGGGAATCCGGCATTCCCCGCGACAACTGCGCGGCCGCCCGGGTGGCGATGATGCGGTGGTTGGTGGACGAGCCCGGCCATGCTGACGGCTGACCGCCTTGGCCCGATGTCGGCGATACCGAGTTCGACGAGGATCGACGTGGCCAGGATGCCGGCTTCAGGACGGTGCCGATGGCCACGAGCGCTTGTGGAATTCGGGGACCCCGAGCCGGCCCAGGGCATCCGGGTCGGTGCAGTCAGCCGGTACGCCGTGGGTGGGTTGACCGGCGAGCGACTGCGCCTGCGGCTGTGCTCCGCCGCACAGATCGTCACGACCGGCCGTCGAACGATCCTGCGGCTCGCCCGCCTCTGGCCGTGAACCCACGTCGTCACCGGCGCGGCCGGCCGCCTGGACACACTCCCGAACCCCCGGCTGACCAGCAGCCTTCGAGCACTGCACCACGCGCCCGGGCCGTGGGAACCGGCGCCCACCCGACGCGACAGCCGGGCCGCCGGCACACCCAAGCACCGGACATCCACAGACCCCAGGACACCCACGACCCCGCCGGCAAGCTGACGGGCCGTCACGAAACGTCGAGGTTAGGTGATGGGGAAGTCGAAATACGTGTCCGGATACGGTTCGTCCTTCAGGGTGTAGTGCCACCACTCGCAGTCGTAGGAGCTGAAACCGCAGGCCTCCATGATCGCGGAAAGGTGCAGGCGGTTTCTCGCTTCGACCGGTGTGATCCCTGGTGCTCCGTGATGGGAGATCGAGTCCATCAGGTCGTGGTCGCCGCCCATGGGGGCGAGTTCACCGGTGTCCAGGTGGAAGAGCGTGAGGTCGACGGTGGCGCCCCGGCTGTGGCCCGACTTGGCGGCCACGTATCCATGGTCGAACATCTCGGTTCGGTCGATGTTCGGATAATGCCGGGGCTTCGTCCGGCCGTCCTCCGGCTGCTGTGACCAGCGCAGAAAGCAGTCCACGGCGTGTTGCGGGCGGTAGCCGTCCCAGAGGAGCAGGCCGAAGCCGAGGGTCTCGGCCTCTTTTCGTGCTCGGTTCAGGGCCGCGCACAACGCCCTTGTCCCGACGATGCGATTGGCCAGGTAGCCGTCCACCGGCTTGCCGGTGAAGTTGTCCCAGGTGGCGTACTTGGCGTCCCAGCGTATTCCGGGGACGAACTCGTCCGCGAAGACGAAGTCATGGTTCATCGGACTGTTCCCGTCAGGGCCTGCGACACCATCCGGTCGAGCACTTCGGCGAGCGGCAGCCCGGCCGCCGCCATCATGCGCGGGTAGCGGCTGTAGGAGGTCAGGCCGGGCAGCGTGTTGACCTCGTTGAGGATCACTTTTCCGTCGCCCGCGAGGAACATGTCCACCCGTGCCGGCCCCCGGCAGCCCATGGCGCGGTATACGGCCTTTGCGGTGTCCTGGACACGTGCTCGCGACGCCGCCGAGATGTCGGCGGGAACGATGGGTGTCGAGTTCTCGGAGCCGCTTTCCGGCTCGTCCTCCTGGTGGATGCGGAAGAAGCCGTGGGACAGCGCGATGCGGTCGACCTCGCCGGCGATCACGTCCAGGCCGTTCCCCAGGATGGCGCATCCGACCTCGCTGCCGACGACGGCCTGTTCGATCAGCACCTTCGTGTCGTACTGCCTCGCGGATTCCACCGCGCACTGCAGTTCCGACGTCCGGGACACCTTGCTGACGCCGAAGGACGACCCGGAACGGGCCGGCTTCACGAAGACGGGATAGGTGAGCCGGTCGGGGTCGATGTTCTCGTCCGCCGCGACGATCCGGAAGTCCGGGGTGGCGATTCCGGCGCTCCGGGCGACCACGTAGGCGAGGGACTTGTCCATGCACACGGCGGAACTCTGTACGTCGCAGCCCGCGTAGGGGATGCCGGAGAGCTCCAGCAGGCCCTGTATCGCACCGTCCTCGCCCAGCTTGCCGTGCAGCACGGGCAACACGACGTCCAGGCCGATGGTTTCGTATCGCCCCCGGTCCAGCACGAGCAGGCCGCGCACGCCGCTGTCCGGCGCCAGCACGGCCGGACGGGCGCCACCGTTCTCCCAGCCCGGGCCGGGACGGTCGCAGAGCAGCCAGGCGCCGCTCTTCGTGATTCCGATGTAGAACGGCTCGTACTTTTCGGTGTCGAGGCTTCCGGCGACCTCCTGTGCGGATTTGACGGAGATGAAGTGCTCTTCGGAACGGCCCCCGAAGATGATGCCGACCCTGGGCCTAGCCATGCTGGTTCCCGCTCTCGTGTTTCAGGCAGTTGGCCATGGAGTTTTCGACGGTGTCGCGCAGGGCGCGGTCCGTGTAGTAGGCGGTGTGCGGACTGACCAGCACATTCGGAAGTTTTTGCAGTCGCAGCAAGAGATCGCTGCGCAGGGGTTTGTCGCTGCAGTCGGCGTAGAAGATTCCCTCCTCGCCTTCGAGGACGTCCAACGCGGCACCACCCAATCTGCCGCTTTCCAAGGCCGGCACGAGGGCCTCGGTGTCCAGCAGTGCGCCGCGTCCGGTATTGACGATGAAGGCACCGTGCTTCATGTGCCGGATGCGTCGGCGGTCGAGGAGGTGGTGGGTTTCCGCGGTGAGCGGCGTGTGGAGCGTCACCATGTCGCTCCGGCGCAGCAATTCATCTAGGGGGACGTAGTCGGCGGTGGTCTTGGGGCCGGTGTCGTGGGCCAGTATTCGGCAGCCGAAGCCCCGCAGCCTGTCGATGACCGCCGCACCGATGCGTCCGGTTCCGACCACACCCACGGTCAGGTCCCGCAGTTCCTTCCCGCGCACGTCGTGCAGCCGGTAGTCGTGCACGTCCGCGCGGCGAATGACGGATTTCGCGTGGCGTACCGCCATGAGCATGAGCATGAGCGTGTAGTCGGCCACGCTGTCGGGCGAGTAGGTGACATTCTCCACGGAAATTCCGATACTCTCCGCGTACGGCACATCGATGTGGTTGTAGCCGATGCTTCTGGTGGAGACGTACGTGACGCCGGCTCGGCGGAGCTCGAGCAGTGTGGAGTTTGCGATCCGGGTCTTGTGTCCGATGCTGATGCATCGGTTTCCGAGTGCCAGGTCGATATTGGCGTCGGATACCGGGGCCTCGGCAATGGTCGGCAGGACACCGAAGGGAGGCGCCAGCTCCCGGAACAATGCGGCCTCGTCGGGCCCGCATCCATATATGGTGATCCCCGTTGTCGCGGCGACCGAGGAGGAAAGCGGCGCCGGCGATCGGGTGCGGCGGGCGCCTGTTCGCGCTGGTTCGCTGTACGTCATGCGTCCCAGTGAAAGCGGCGCGGCGTTGCGCGAGCGTATGCGGTTTTCGATATGCCGACAATAAGCTACTTCTCGATAGCATTTCGTCGGTGTATGGAAATCCGCATACGCTCGCGCAACGCCGCGCCGCTTTCACTGGAGGCATGACCTACCGCGAAGCAACCTCATGATCCCGCTCGGCCTCGACGAGATCGCCGCGATCGTCGGCGGGACGGTCAAGGGCGACTCCTGCGTCACGGTGACCGCGCCGGCCGTACTCGACGGTCGGCAGGCCGAGCCGGGCGGCCTCTTCGTCGCCGTCGCCGGCGAGCGGGTCGACGGCCACGACTACGCCGCCCAGGCCGGCCGGGCCGGTGCGGTGGCCGTGCTCGGCTCCCGGCCCACCGCGCTCCCCACCGTCGTCGTCGAGGACGCCCAGGCCGCGCTGCAAGCCCTCGCCACTCACGTCGTGGCCCGGCTGCGCGACCGGCTGACCGTCGTCGGGCTGACCGGTTCCCAGGGCAAGACCGGCACCAAGGACCTGCTGGCGGCGGTGCTTTCGGGTGCCGCACCGACGGTCGCCACGTTCGGCTCGCTCAACAACGAGCTCGGTGTGCCACTCACCATGCTGCGCGCCGACGCGGCCACCCGCTTCCTCGTCCTCGAGATGGGAGCCCGCCACATCGACGACATCGCCGACCTCACCGCGTTGGCCGCGCCCGACGTCGCCGTCGTCCTCAACGTCGGCCAGGCCCACCTCGGCGAGTTCGGGTCGCGCGCGGCCATCGCCAAAGCCAAGGGCGAGCTGGTGCAGGGGCTGGCGGCCGGCGGCACCGCCGTACTCAACGCCGACGACCCCCGGGTGGCCGCCATGCGCGCGCTCACCGACGGCCCGGTGCTGACCTTCGGCCGGGCGGCCCACGCCGACGTACGAGTGCTCGATGTCGCGCTGGACCGGCTCGGCCGGCCGTCCTGCACGCTGCGGACCGCCGACGCCTCGGCTCCCCTGGCACTGCCGTTCGTCGGCGCCCACCAGGCGTTCAACGCGTCGGCCGCCGTGGCGGCGGGGCTGGCGCTCGGCGTACCCCTCGACGTGGCGACGGCCGCGGCGGCCTCCGCCTCGCTGTCGAAGTGGCGTATGGAGCTGCGCGGCCTCGCGTGCGGCGCGACGCTGCTCAACGACTCCTACAACGCCAACCCCGAGTCGACCCGCGCGGCCCTGGACGCGCTGGCCACGATCGAGGGCGGGCGCCGCATCGCCGTCCTCGGCGAAATGCTGGAGCTCGGTGCCGCCGGCGGGGCCGAGCACCGCGCCGTCGGGGAGTACGCCGCCTCCCGGGCCGACGTGGTCGCCGCGGTCGGCGAGGCCGCCCGGCCGATCGCCGACGGCGCGGGCGAGCGGGCGGTGGCACTGACCGACAACGCCGCGGCCGTGGACTGGCTGCGCGGCCGCCTCGCCGCCGACGACGTGGTGCTCGTCAAGGCCTCGCGCGGGGCACGCCTCGACGAGGTCGCCGCGGCGTTGGCGTAGCCGGTTGCTCGGTGGGTCGGCGCCCGGCCGGGGCGCGGGCCGGGCGATCCGTGTACCCGATCCGCCCTCATCGCCCCCGTCGCCGCATGTACAGGTCGAAGGCCCGGTAGACCATCGGCCGCAGCGGCAGGTCCCACTCGCCGGCGTACCTGACCGCCTGACCGCCGGTGCCGACCTTGAACCGGATCAGTCCGACGTGTGGGTCGTCGGAATCGAGGGTGGGGGTGATGCCGCGCAGGTCGTAGACGTCGCAGCCGGCCGCCAGCGCGTCGCGGATCATCGCCCACTGGCAGGCGTTGGAGCCGCGTACCTCGCGCTTGCGGGTGGAGGAGGCGCCGTAGGAGTACCACGCGTGGGCGCCGACGCGGACGAGGATGGTCGCGGCGACCAGGTCGCCCTGGTGGTGGGCCAGGTAGAGCCTGATCCGCTCGGGGTCCTCGGCGCCCATCGCCGCGAACATGGTCTCGAAGTAGCGCAGCGGCCGGGGCCTGAAGCGGTCGCGCTCGGCGGTGTGGACGTAGAGGTCGTGGAACGCCTTCAGGTCCGCAGCGACGCGGCCCGCACCTGCCTGTCCGTCTTCCGCCGAGGCACCTGTCGGTCCCCCGGCGACCGTGACCTCGACGCCTTCCTTGGCGGCCTTCTTGATGTTGCGGCGCCAGAGCTGGTTCATGCCCCCGAGCAGGTCCTCCTCGGTCCTGCCTGCCAGCGGGATCTCGTACTTGAACTGCGGATGCCCGACCCCGAAGCCGTTCTCGGGGCTCTGCGGCAGCCAGCCGGCGCCCCTGAGGCCGGCTGCCACGCGGGCGCCGACCGGATGGGCCTGCCAGGTGGGCATGTCGGTGAGCCGCTTGCTGCCCGGGTCGGCGATGCCCTCCTTGACCTGGGCGGCACTCCAGGCATCCGTGCGCACGGGCGGTCCGAGCCGGATCGCGAACGCGCCGTGCGCCTTGAGGTGGGCCGCCAACGGGTCGAGCCACGCGCCGATGTCGCCGGTCCAGTCGATGGCCGGGCCTTCGGGCAGGTAGGCCAGCGTGTAGCGCTCCAGCCGCGGCACCGGGCGGTGCAGCACGAGCCCGGCGCCGACCAGCCGCCGCCCGTCGTACCAGCCGAGGGACTCGCTGCGCCATTCGGTCTTGACCTGGCCCCACGCCGGGGTCTGCAGGAAGCTGACCGACCGCTGGGTCCGGACGAACGCCAAGTGCTCGGCGTCGCTGATCGGCCGGATGCTCGGACGCGTACCCGCCGGTCGTGCCGGTTCGCTGTGGTTCATCCGCCCAGTCGAGTCGCCGCGGTGTTGTCGGCGCGTATCCGGTTTTCGATACGCCGACGATACGCGTCGCCTCGTAGCCTCGGAGCGTGCGTGTGTTGATCGTCGAGGACGAACCCCTGATGGCGGAGGCGATCCGCGATGGTCTGCGCCTGGAGGCGATCGCCGGCGATATCGCGGGGGACGGGGACACCGCCCTGGAGCTGCTGAGCGTCAACGCGTACGACATCGCCGTCCTCGACCGGGACATCCCCGGCCCCGACGGCGACGAGATCACCCGGCGCATCGTCGCCTCCGGCAGCGGCATGCCGATCCTCATGCTTACCGCCGCCGACCGGCTGGACGACAAGACCACCGGGTTCGAACTCGGCGCCGACGACTACCTCACGAAGCCGTTCGAACTCCGGGAACTCGTGCTCAGGCTCAGGGCACTCGACCGCAGGCGGGCGTACAGCAGGCCGCCGGTGCGCGAGATCGCGGGCCTGCGGCTGGACGCGTTCCGCCGCCAGGTCTACCGCGACGGCCGCTACGTCGCGCTCACCCGGAAGCAGTTCGCCGTACTCGAAGTGCTCGTCGCCGCCGAAGGCGGTGTGGTCAGCGCCGAAGAGCTCCTGGAGCGGGCCTGGGACAGCAACGCCGACCCCTTCACCAACGCCGTCCGCATCACCATCTCCGCGTTGCGCAAACGTCTCGGCGAACCGTGGCTGATCGCCACGGTGCCCGGTGTCGGCTACCGGATCGACACCGGCACGGACACCCTGGACACCCCCGGACCCGGCGGCACTCATGCATAGACGAGCGGGGCTCAGCGCCCGGCTGAAGCTCACCTTCAGCTACGCCGGATTCGTCCTCGTCGCCGGCACCCTCATGCTGGCCGTGTTCTGGGTGTTCGTACTGCGCTGGGTGCCGACCCGCACCCACCCGGACGAGTACAAGCAGGAGTACGACTCGGTGATCATCGTCACCGGGCCCGGCCGCTCCGAACTCATGCGCGGCTTCACCCCTGCCGCCGTCGCGGCGCTGGCCTTCCTCCTCGTGTTCGGCCTCGTGGGGGGATGGATCCTCGCCGGACGCATGCTCGCACCGCTCACCCGGATCGCGGACGCGGCGCGGATGGCCTCGCACGGATCACTGACCCACCGGATCCGTCTGGCGGGCCCCAACGACGAGTTCCGCGAACTCGCCGACGTTTTCGACACGATGCTCGCGCAGCTCGAAGCACACGTCGCCGAACAACAGAGATTCGCGGCCAACGCCTCCCACGAACTGCGCACCCCGCTGGCGATCGCGCAGACACTTCTCGACGTCGCCCGCAACGATCCGGACCACGATGCCGCCGAACTCATCGAACGTCTCCACTCCGTCAACACCCGGGCGATCGACCTCACCGAGGCGCTGCTCCTGCTCAGCCGCGCCGGCCGGCGGTCCTTCACCCTCGAATCCGTCGACCTGTCCCTGATGGCGGAGGAGACCGTCGAAACTCTCCTCCCCCTGGCCGAGAAGCACGACGTCACCCTCGAGACCTCCGGCGACGTCACCCCTGCCCTCGGCTCACCCGCGCTCCTGCTGCAACTGACCACGAACCTCGTGCACAACGCGATCGTCCACAATCTGCCCGACCGCGGCACCGTGTGGGTGCATACGAGCCTTCGCCCCGACGCCGCGGTCCTCGCCGTCGAGAACACCGGCGGGATGGTCACCCCGGAACTGGCCTCGACACTCACCGAACCGTTCCAGCGCGGCACCGAGCGCCTCCACGCCGACCACGCGGGCGTCGGCCTCGGCCTGGCCATCGTCAAAACCATCACGCGCGCACACAACGGAACCCTCACGCTCACCCCGCGCCCCACTGGCGGGCTCCGCATCACCGTGGAACTCCCACCGGCCGTGCCCGCCGCCGAGGTCGTCCGCCTCTGAGCCCGAGCGGCGCCGAAGCCGTTCTTCGCTATCGCCATGGGCGACTGAATCGTTCGGTGGGTCCGCGGGCGGCGCGCCGCGGAACGATCCGGCCGTCAACGATCCAGCCGGGAGTGCCGGATCCCAGGCCGACGCCGGCCGCCTCGCCGCCTCCGAGCCCGCGGTCGGCGCGGTGGCGATGGCCCGCTACCGGATACTTGCGCCGTGCCTGGACGGGCGGATGTCGCCGGCGGCGGCCGCGGCCGCCGCCGGGGAGCGCCGACGGCCCGGCGGGCATGGCCCGTTCGGGGAGCCGGGGCGCCGGGGCCCTCCGCGCGGATGCCGTGCCCGGCGACGGCGTCCCGAGGCCGAGTCGCATGCCCCGACGGGTACGGCGTGCGGAAGGTCTCGGGGGAACGCCCGTGGGACGACGTCGACATCCGATTTCCCTCCGCGTTCGACGCCCGGCCGACGACATGTACCGTTTCGGTCCACCCGCGCACCGCCCTCTCCCTCGTGGCGCTCCGCGCCGAGGCGCCCGCTTGTGCGGGTGGGGAGGCGGTCGAACACGCGCTGCCGCGGCGGGCATTCGGCCGGGGGGTCTCGATCACGTCGAACGAGCGTCCCATCCGGACCCGGCTGAGCCGTGTCCGGATGGGCGGGTGGGGCGGTCAGGGGCAGATGGCGAGGACGACGGAGACCACGGTGCAAGTGGCGGTGGCGCTGTCGTTGGCGGAGTTGGGGTCGGCAGGCGCGGACGCGGTGCGCGTGCCGGTGACGGAGACGTGTCCCAGCGACAGCAGGTGCAGCGGGACGCGGAACGACTTGGCGGAGTTGGAACCGTTGGCGATGGCGCCGTAGGAGCAGGTCACGGTGTCGGTGGTCGTGGTGCATCCGGGCGAGAGGTCGGTGGCGGTCGCGCCGGTGGGCAGCGTGGCGGTGAGGGTGGCCGAGGTGACGGCGTCGGGTCCGGTGTTGTGCGCGGTCAGCGTGTAGGTCAGGTACGGCACCAGGATGCCCAGGTGTGGCTGCGCGGTGACGTCGACGTCGATGTCGGCCTTGGGGTTGGGGAAGGTGAAGACGACGAGGCCGTTGCCGGCGTTGACGCCGTCGGTGACCGAGGAAGGTGAACCGGGAACGGTTCCGGACACCAGGCTGGAGCCGCCGCCCCCGCTGCCGCCGGCACCACCGGTCTGCCCCCCTCCGGGGACGACGTTCACGCCGCCGCCACCACCGGCACCGCCGGAGCCGTAGCCCGCGCCGCCCTGGCCGCCGTAGCCGGCGCCGTCGTAGATGTTGGGGCTGGGGAACCCTCCGGCCGCGTTCGGCCACGCGCCCGGGTTGCCCGCGCTGGGTCCGGGGGTTTGTCCGGCGCCCGCTCCCGTGCCGCCGGCGCCGCCCGCGGTCGCGCTCCCGGCGCCGCCGCCTCCCCCTCCCCCTCCGACGGAGTCGCCGGCACCGGCGGACCCGGCGGCACCGCTGTCGCCGCCGGGCGTGCCCGGGAAGGCGGGGGTCGCGACACCGGGCCCGCCCGCGCCGCCGCCGGAACCGGCGGTCAGCAGACGGGTGCCGCCGGAGTCGGTGACCGCGACGAGGCCACCGCCGAGACCGGAGGAACCGCGGTAGCCGCTCAGGCGTCCCCCGCGGGAGCCGACGACGACGTCGAGTGTGGTGCCCGCGGTCACGGCCAGGGTCGCCTCGACGTGGGCGCCCTTGCCGCCGGGTACTCCGTCGGCCGAGGCGCCGCCGCCCGCGCCGTCGAGGACGACCTGCCCGAAGGTGACGTCGGCCGGCACGGTCAGGCTGCCGGTGCCGCCGGCCGTGCAGGTGATCGTGGTGGTGGTCGCGGTCACCACGGGGACGGCGCACACTCCGGCGGCCGACGCCGGGGACGCCGCCAGAGCCACCAGGCCCCCGCACAACAGCGCACACGAGGAGATGACGGCGCCCAGGCGCCGCCGCGTTCGCGGTAGACGTAAGTGGGACGAAACGGTCGTGGACATGAGCTCGAGGCCCCTTCCGGCATATCGACACCGCTGCGGCCCGGAGTCCGAGTGGCCCCGCATCCCCCATCGGTGCGATCGCGCCCGCACGACGGCCCCGACGAGAGCGACAGCGCGCAACACCGCCCATCCGCCGTCGCGGGGGCCCTCCGCCCCACGATGACACGCGAACCCAGTTTTTCGCGGCGGAACGGGCATACGAGGTGCGCACCGACGCGACCCCTCACACACGGAGGCAACCTGACACGAATCCGGGCCGGATACCGCGCCTCCGGCGCTCCCGTGGTGGCGTGATCGGTGACGAGGCCCCAACCACGCCCGACGGCGGCACCCGCCGGGGCAGGATCGCGAACGCTCCTGGCAAATCGGCGGGTTCCACGAGGAAGAGCAACCGCGGAGCGTACGGTGTGTCGCACAGTCGGGGCGCCTGCGGACGCGTCACCGGAGCCGCATGTCGCCGATCGTCAATCGCGACCTCGATCGGCCGATGTTCCTCCCCGGGCCCCGACACGACCGTGAAAGACCTCGCACCGACCGAGGGGGCGACCGGCGATGGCACGCTACACACCGATCGGGTGGACGCGATACAGCCCGGACCACCACCACAAGAACACCGTCGCCCACCGGGAACGATGCAGCCTGCACGGCAGCGACTGCACCGAGCCACCCGTCGCGTCGATGATCGGAAGGGACCGCAGCGGCAACGACGTCCGCTTGGCGCTCTGCGCCCGCGGACAGGACGAGTACGCACTGGCGGACATACCCACCGGCTGGTGAGCGGGAGCGTCGCGGATGCGGTGGACGCGGCAGCGGTGTTCGCCGCCGATGATGCCGACCGCGACCGGGGCGCCGCAGTCGAACGGATCGGCGGTCACCGGTTCAAGCGGGACACCGCCACCTCGGATCACCCGCAACCGGGACGTCACCGGCACACCTTCCTCGCACCCGACCCGTCAAGGCGGCACCCGGAGATTCCGAGCACCAGTGCGAAGACCAACGAAGACGGTGGGAGAGGGATGCGGGCCGGTTGCGGCGGCAACCCCTGAGAGCGAAGATCCGCCGATCCGCCGATCCGGCGGATCCTTCGGGACGTCGTCGCCGATCGTCCGCCGCAGCCTCGACCGCCGCATGCAGCGGTGTTGTTCGAGTCCTCGGACGCCTCGTTCCGAAACGACACGCTCTTCCCGGGCGACGCCCACAACGAGTTCCTCCGCCAGGCAAGGTCGGAACGGCCCGCGCAGGGCCACACGCCAGGCAATGACGCGGCCCCGAGGACGGGGAAGCCGTGACGTCCACACCACAAGGCATCATCGCCCCGAAACACCCGCCTCAGCCGTGCCGTCGAAATCGGCGAACATCCTTGGCCCTGATGATCGTCTGCTGCCGTCGAACCCATCGCCGAATGCTCCTCCTGGAAGTGGACGAAGCCATTACGCCGGAGAACGCGGTGGGCGTCCGGACCTGGGAGGACTACCTCGGAACTCCGATACCCGGGCGATATCGCGACTCAGGCATCGAAGTGGGTGGGTGCGAACACCGCGTCCGTGCCGTGCAGGCGCCCGAGTTTGACGATCATCCACACCGCCGCGGCCCAGGGCGCCGCGGCGGCCGGGACGGCGAGGAGGATGTCCGTGCTGCCGTCCGGGTGGCCGAGTACCAGGGGCAGCAGCAGCGCGCCGCCCGCGCCGAGGATCAGCATGGCCGGCAGGTGCACACGCGGATGGAAGATCCGCAGGCGGCCGATGTTCACGGTGGCGAGGCCGCCGGCGAGGACGAGCGTGAGAACGCCGGTGAACGCCCATATGAAGATCATCGGGAAGGTGGTGTCGAAGAACCCGTACGGGTCGTCGTGGACGCCGAGTTCCGGGTGATCGGCGGCATAGACCAGATGTGCGGCGCGACCAGGGGCGGGCGCATCGAGCGTGCGCACCCCCGACACGGTGACACTGCGCGGGCCGTCGGTGAACGGGACGGTGACGGTGACCGTGGCGGCGTACTGGTCCTGCTCGTTGATGCTCGTGCCGGTTCGGCGCGCCGTGCCGACGACGCTGTCGATGGGCAGGGTGTGGCGTCCGCCACCGGCCTCGCGGACCTCGGCCACGCGGCGCCCGTACTCGCCGTCGGGTCCGATCACCTGGATCAGCGCGGCACCGCTGCCGAGGCCGACGACGACGGCGAGGCCGATGCGTACGAGCCAGGCGGAGCCGGGACGCGCCTGGCGGGGGGTGTCCGGCTTGTCGAGGTCCACACGCGCGATACCGCGCCGGTCGGACGCGGACAACGCGGCCCAGGCGACGGCGAACGCCGGCGCCGCGACGGCCGGATACAGCATTGCGCCCTTGGGCGGGACGAGGAAGAGCGGCAGATTGCCGACGACCACGGCCACCACCGCGCACAGGAGCGCCAGGCGCCCACATATTTGCTTCATAAGCGTCACGCGCAGAGGCTACGGGCAACGCGCTCGAGCAGGTCCGCGTCCGCGCCGAGCAGCAGACACCCGCAGGGAAGGCCCGCACGGCATTGCCACCACACCCTCGGCCATTCGGCGCGGATCGAAGGCCGGCCCTCGGCGCCGGGCGGCGGGGCCCGACGAGGTCGTGGTCGGGGGCCTACCGGACCGGGCGGGGATCGCGGAGTTCCTCCGGCGTCTGCTCGGGCAGATCCGCGCCCGGATCGGTCCGCAGCAGCAGCCCCGGGGCGGGCTCGAACCGCTCGTTGGGCGGAGAAGCTCGGTGAAACCGCTCCGTGCGCTCGATGGCGACCTCCACGAGCCTGCCGTCCCGGAGCATCCACAACCCGAAACAGTCGTCGTCCTGGTCGCGGAGCAGCACCCGCACCGTTCCCGGATACGGCCACGGCAGCGACTCCAGATGCCTGAGCAGGCCGTGGCGGGCCCGGGCCTTGTCGAACTCCAGGGCCCACCCGAAGTCGAAGCCCCACCGACCCGAGATCGGCCCGACATGGCCCCGCCAGGTGCGTTCCGTGTCCTGCCAGGTCAGCGGCTCCATGACCTCGTCCGCATGACGGGCCGGCACGATGACCTCGGCGTCTCTACTCATGCAGGAGTACCACCGCATCCGCCCGACCCGCCGCAATGCGTACGAACACAGCGAGGTGGTCCTCGACGGCGGCGGCACGGGAAGGCGGCCATGACACTGCGTCCTGTCGCGTGATGGCTTCGGTCGTCACGAACCGTTCCCCCTCCGCTCTCGGTTGCGTCATCATGAGGTTTCGGACTGTGACGACCCGAGAAGGGGCGACCACCATCATGGGCGAGCACAACAAACCGGCCCCCGACCCGTCCAAGGGCAACCCCCCGCCAGGCAACAAGGACGGGCAGCCCACTCCGGAGCCGACCCCGGACGGCCGCCACAAGAAGGACCCGAAGTAGATGGCCGGCGTCCTCGAAGTTCGTCGCCGTGCCCTGGACGAGGCGATGCGGGCGCGTCACGCTTGGCCCGAGGACGCCCCCTGGGTTCGCGACGCGTTCGACGCGCTGCCCCGCCACACGTTCGCACCGGACCGGCTCTGGGACTGGAACGAAACCGCTTATGTACCCGTCGACCGCACCGCCGACCCCGACCGATGGGCCGAACTCGTCTACGCCGGGCCCGACGACGCGGCCGTCACCGAGATCACCGACGGCATCCCGTCGTCGTCGCTGTCGGCGCCTGCGGTCGTGGCGACCATGCTCGACTCCCTCGACGTCGAACCCGGCCACCGCGTGCTTGAGTTGGGCACGGGGACCGGCTGGAACGCGGCACTGCTCGCACACCGCGTCGGCGGCTCCGGGCGGGTGACCGGTGTGGAGGCTGCGGCGGGACTCGCGGACGCGGCGGACGGGAGGCTGCGGCGTTCCGGGGTTCGCGTCGACGTCTCGGTCGGCGACGGCAACCTCGGGCGGCCCGAAACGGCCCCCTACGACCGGGTGATCGCCACCTACGCCGTCGACCACGTCCCCTGGGCCTGGATCGAACAGACCGTCCCCGGCGGCGACCTGGTCTTCCCTCTCGGCCGCATGGGGCACTTCGCCGTCACCGTCGCCGACGACCATCGCAGCGCCCGAGGCTGGATGCACGGCCTCGCGCAATTCATGCACGCACGCGGCACCCCCGCCCCCGCCGCCACCGTCCGCTCCTGGACCCAGGTCCGCGCCGGCCGGGCCCCCGACGACAAACGCGCCGTCCACCGCGACATCACCCCCCTGCACACCGACCCGAACCTCCTGTGGGCGCTGCGCATGGCGCTGCCCGACGTGCTCTACACCACCGACACCGACGACGACGGCGTCAACGCCTGGATCCACGACGGCACCTCCTCCTGGGCCGTCGTCACCACCGAGCCCGACGGCGGCGCCCGCACCGAACAAGGCGGTCCCCTGCGCTTGCTCGACGCGCTCGAGACCGCCTGGGACGCATGGATCGCGCACGGGCAGGTAAGCCGCTGGGACCACGGCATCACCATCGGCCGGGACGAGCAGTACGTGTGGGAGGGCGACCCCGACACCGGCCGCCGCTTCCACCTCCCCACCTCGGCCTGACAAAGACCAAGACTCGCCGCACGACACGCCCGCGCCGGGACGGGACCATCCGGTAGCGCTACGGCCCGGGAGGATCCGGATCACGCGTGGTCGTGTCGGCGTACGGCTTTAGCGCCCGTCGAAGTGGGCGAACGCCCGAACAGATGGAAGCCTGTGCCGTCGGCGGTGGTGAGTCGCACGAGTGGACCGCCGGTTTCGTTCGTTGGGTCGCCCTGTCCGGGTGTGGGGGTCGGCGCGAGGACGATGTCGGGGTGGTAGGAGGCGACTTGTCCCACGGCCAGGACGCGTCCGGCCACGTCGATGTCGTAGGGGCCCGCGGAGAGAAGCTTGCTGCTTCTCCGCGAAGGAGGGCGCGTACGGTCGGGTCGGTGTCGTCGAGTAGTCGGGCGGAGCGGAGGTTGCGTGTGGGGTGGACGACGCAGTGTCCGTCGAGGAGGAGGCGGACGACCCGTAGGTCGACGCGTTCGCGTCTGGTCAGGGTGGGCGGATGGCGAAGCGAGTGTTGCAGTGCCGTTGGACCGTGTCGAGGCCGCCTTCGGCAAGCATGTGCGACACCGGGCCGCAGTCGTCCGGCCACGTCGTCGTGCCGTGTCCGACGTGGGAGACCACCCAGTCCGTTCCGGTACCGGCTGTGCTGGTCCGGCAACACGCTGACGACGAAGGACACCGTTTCCGCGAGCCGGCCGACAACCCCGTGACCACCATCCGTACCGTCGAGGAAGAGCTGAACCGAGACGACCCGGGACCGACGAAGAGCCTTTGCCGACCGACAGGTCGAGCTGCGTCGACTGAGAGGACGAGAACCACGTGGATGTGTATGAAGCGGTGGACGGCCGCCGGGCCGTGCGGGCGTTCGGCGACGAGCCGGTACCCCGGGAGGTTCTCGAACGAGTGCTGACCGCGGCAACGCGGGCTCCGTCGAGCGGGAACCTCCAGCCGTGGCATGCCTATGTCGTGGCGGGCGAGCCCCTGGCCGAACTGAAGAGGCGCGCGACGGCCAGGGCCCTGGCGGGCGACCCGGGCGACGAGCGGGAGTATCCGATGTACCCGGCCGAACTGACCTCGCCGTACACGGACCGCTTCGCCGCCGCGGCCGCCCAGCGCTACGAAGCGTTGGGCATCGAGCGCGACGACCCCGAAAGGCCCATGAAGATCGCCGCCTTGAACTCGCGGGCCTTCGGGGCGCCGGTCGTGCTGTTCTGCTACCTCGACGAGACGATGGGTCCCGGGCAGTGGGCGGACGCGGGGATGTACCTGCAGACGGTCATGCTGTTGCTGAGGGCGGAAGGGCTGCACAGCTGTCCGCAGGTGATGTGGACGATGTATCGCAAGACCGTCAACGAAATGGTCGGAGCCGACGAGGGGCTCGTGCTGTTCTGCGGTGTCTCCGTGGGATTCGAGAAGGAAGGCACGCCACGGCTGCGCACCGGGCGGGCGGACACGACCGAAACAGTGAGCTTCGTCGGAATGTGACCATCCGACGGTCGGGATCCGCAGGTGCATCGCCTTCGACGGATGCCGGTCGGCCGCACGCAACCGACCGCCCCGCGCGACGTCCGCGGACTCGGCCCACAGGCCGAGCAGGAGGCCATCACCTGGGCCGCACGCGCCCTGGTGGAGACGGCGATCAGGGAACAGCCGGCAGCCGGCCCGGAAGACGACACCGCCCCGCGCACCGGCCGGCACCGACCCCAACCGCGTGGGGCCGGCGACCCGAGGCCGGCACCGACGGCGAACGAACAGCCGACGCCGGCGACCGGGTTCGGCGTCCCCGACACGGGGCGACGTACAGGTGTACGCCGACGCTCACTGTCGGTCGGCGTCCGGGGCGAGCAATCGGTGCACGGCGCGCAGGGCGAACGAGGTGACCTCCGCGGGGTCGTCGCCCTGGTCGATCCTGCGGATGCACGCGTCGACGACCGCTTGGATCACCGCTGTGGTGAGTTCGGGCTGCGCCGGACCGAGTTCGGCGACCACGCCCTCCAGCGCCCTGTGCAGCGACCCGTGCAGATCCCTGACCCGCTGCCGGACGCGATCGGACAGCGAGCCGCGGGACAGCGACGCGCGCCGGCCGTGGGTACCGCGGGCCGCCTGCTCGACATTCGCCCGCACATACGCGGCGGCCCGGGCCCGGGGTGTGGCCTCGGCGGCGATGGCGTCCTCGACGGCGGTGACCCAGGCGGGGAACTCGCGGGTCACGACGAGTTCGAGCAGGTCTTCGATGGAGTCGAAGTAGCGGTAGATGCTGTTGCGGGCGATACCGGCCCGCGCGGCGACCGCGCCGGCGGTGAGGTTCTCCACGCCGTCCTCGTTCAGGATCGCCTCGGCCGCGTCGATCAGCCGAGCGAGCCGCTTGGCCCGGTGCTCACGCACACTGCCGGCTTCGATCTTGGGCATTCTCCCCGCTCCGCCTCGGCCATTCGCTGTCCCCCGCGCCAATCTACCGCCGTATCCGGGGTGCCGAGAGAGCCCGTGCTAACTTGGCCGCAACTTAGCGACACCCCTGTCGCTAAGTTCTGTCCGTGCTTCCGGCCGAAGGCTTCCCGATGCAACCGATGTACTCCCGCATGCTCCGATGTCTCCTGGGATCCAGAAAACGTGCCGCCGTGGTGGTCGCGTTCTGGGTACTGATCGCGGGCCTCCTCGCCGGGGTCGCCCCCGCTCTGGAATCCGTCGAGGACAACGCCTCCGCCAACCTTCCGCCCGCCGCCTCGGATTCCATGAAGGCCCGCGCCCTCGTCCGTGCGCAGCTTCCGGGCCAGGACGCGACGCCGGCGATCATCGTGGTGCGCGGCGAGGGAACCGACGCCGCGGCAAGCGCCGGGGAGGCCGTCACTCGCATCACCTCGGCGCTCTCGGAATCCACCCGGCCCGACCATGTGGCGAGCGTGATCTCCACGGTGACCGCTCCCGACGCCGTAGCCGAACTGGTCGCGCAGGACCGCAGCGCCCAACTGGTCATCGTGCCCATGACCGGAAGCCCCTCGGACGAGTCCTTCCAGCACGCCGTCGACGAGGTACGCGCCCTCGCGGCCGACCGTGCGGGTCCCACCGAAGTCGCCGTGACCGGCCCCGCCGGGATCGCCACCGACACCGTGAAAGTCTTCAGCGGCGGCGACAAGGTCATGCTCCTGGCCACCATCCTGCTCGTCCTCGTCATCCTCCTGGCCGTCTACCGCTCACCCCTGATGGCCCTCGTGCCCCTCCTCGCCGTCGGCGTGGCCATGCGCGTGGCGGAGACGACCGGAGCACTCCTCGCGGACGCCGGGATCATCACGGTCAGCTCCCAAACCGCCTCGATCATGACCGTGCTGCTGTTCGGCGTGGGCACGGACTACGCGCTGATCATCACCGCCCGCTACCGCGAGGCCCTCCTCGACGAGACGGACCGTCCGCGCGCGATGCGGACCGCGGTGCGCCGAACGACCGAATCCGTCCTCGCCGGCGCCTTGACCATCGTGCTCGCCATGTTCGCCCTGCTCGTGGCCGTCTCCCCGGCGCTGCACGGCTTCGGGCCCTACCTCGCTCTCGGCGTGGCCGTCATGGCGCCGGTGGCGTTCACCTTCGTCCCCGCCCTGATCCTGCTGCTGGGCGGGAGCGTCTTCTGGCCCGGTGGCGCGACCAAAGCCGCCGAACGAAGCCGCGGCACGGGCGTCTGGCACCGCGTTGCCGCTCTCGTCGCCCGGGCCCCGGTCCGAGTGGGCATGGCCGTGGTCGCGCTGCTCGTGGTGATGAGTGCCGGGTTGCTCGGCTACCACGAGAGCTTCAACACGCTCGGCGGCTTCCGTGCCGCCACCGAGTCCGAGCGCGGACAGCACCTCATCCAGGAGAAGTTCGGCCCGGGTGAGATCGCGCCCGGCACCGTCGTCGTGCAGTCCCGGGACGACCTGAGATCCGGCACCGCGCCCGCCGCCATCGCCGCCGCGCTCGCCGGCGTCGACGACGTCGGCAGGGTCGGACGGCACCCCCGCTTCGGGCCCGACGGCACAACGGTCTTCTACGACGTCGTCCTCAGCCTCGACCCGTACAGCTCGAAGGCACTCGACGCCATCGGTCCGCTCAAGGAGACCGCGCGGGCCGCGGCCGATGCCGCCGGCGTGACGGGCACCACGGTGTTCATCGCGGGAGAGACGGCGCAGACCGCCGACATCCGCTCAGCCCTCGACCGCGACACGACCTTCATCGTGCTCCTGGTCCTCGCCATCGTCACAGCGGTCCTCATCCTCCTGCTGCGCTCGCTCCTCGCACCGCTCTACCTGGTGGCAACCCTCCTCCTGTCCTTTCTGGCCACCTTGGGCGCCACCACCTTCCTCACCGTCACCGTCCTGGGTGACGAAGGCATCGGCAACCGCGTCACCGCATACATCTTCGTCTTCCTCGTCGCACTCGGCGTCGACTACAACATCTTCATCATGAGCCGGTTCAAGCAGGAGCTGCGCACCCTGCCCCCGGACAAGGCCATCAGCGCCGCCCTCACCCGCACCGGCGGCGTCGTCTCCTCCGCGGGCCTCATCCTTGCAGCGACCTTCGCCGTCCTGATGACCCAACCGATCCGCGAACTGTTCCAGTTCGGCTTCGCCATGGCCTTCGGCATCCTGCTGGACACCTTCCTCATCCGGCCGCTCCTGGTCCCCGCCATCGTCCGCCTGCTCGGTGACCACGCCCTGTGGCCCGCACGCCCCAGCCGCAGGACAACTCCCCGGCCCGCCGGCGAAACCGCCGTCCCGACCGGGCGCCTGCTGCGCGCCTTCACCTGGATCGCGGTCATCGAGGCATGCACCTGGGCCGGCCTGCTGATCGGGATGTACGTCAAGTACATCCCGAAGACCACCGAACTCGGCGTACGGATCTTCGGAACACTCCACGGAGCCGCCTTCATCGCCTACCTGCTCCTGACCGTTTTGGTGGCGATCCGGCTGAAGTGGCGGCTGGGCCGGACGACTCTCTTCGCCCTGCTCGCCGCCATACCTCCCTTCATGACCGTGGCATTCGAAACCTGGGCCCGCCGCACCGGCCGGCTCACCGAGCCGGCCCCGGCCCCGCACCCCTCTCCCTCCGCATGACTCGAGTGCCCGTATACAGCCCCCGGCGCCGCACGGCGTCGGGGGCTCCGGTCGACTCCCCCGCCACTCCCCGAAGGGGCCAGGACAGCGGCGGCCGAATGCCCGCCGCGGCAGACTGTGTTCCATCGGTTCACCCCCCGGGCCCGCGACGGAACCCGGCGTCGGATCCCGGTCGCTACCGGCCCGGGCCGGTGGCGACCGCCGGCACGAACCTCACTTCCACCCGCTCGGGCGTCAGGCCCGTGGCGGTCCGCAGAGTGACGTATTCCTTGCCCTGCGAAGATCCGTACCGATCCCCCCACCGGCGTTCCCGGTCCCAGAAAGTCCGAGGTTCCGGACTGCACCGTGGCGGTGGCGCTGTCCGTTGTCACCGCCGCGGTCGGGAAGTCCGTGAGGGGGATGTCGACCGTGCCCGTGGTGCCGTTCATCGACCAGTCGCCGTAGGCCGACGTGGCGTCGGCATAGCAAAAAACCGCCCACCTCATCGGCAGCAGCGTCCGTACCAACCACGTTCACTGCGCCAAAACTTCGGCCCGCCCCCGGCGCCGTCGAGGAACCGATCCGGTGGTTCAGCCGACCCAGCGGCCGACGCATCCGGCAGCGGCTGTGCGGCCGTGGTCCCGGCAATACGTAAGTGCGGCGCATCCGCCGGCAAAGGGCCCGTCGACGTAGGCGACCCGGAAGTTCGGTTGGAAGGACGCTATGTCGTTGCTGTCGAGGATCCGGGCCTGGGGAATGTCGTGACGAACCTCGGCAGGCATGGCGTCGCGCTTGGCGGTGACGGCCGATTGTGGGACCGCCTCGAGTTGGGCGATTCATGGTCCTCTCGGATACGACGACGCGGAGTCGGGCGGGGCCGGGTCGGTCGAGAAGGCGCTTGCGGGCGGCGCGGACGTCGTGCCCGTGGCGGTCGGAGTCCGAGCGCGTGCGAACGCGGTGATCGCGGCGGCGCGCCGGCAAGTTCCGCCGAGGCCGCCGCGCTGGTCACTCCGAGACCGAGTGGGCGACGAACGCCTCGACCGCGCAAGCCAGTTCGTCCGATTCGATGTGCGGGAAGCGCGTGCGCGGTGGGCCGCGTCAGGGCCGGCTCGGGCGCGGCCGGACGGGCCCGGGACCGGGCTGTGTTCCTTCGCGCCGCTCGACGAGGAGGGTGTTGAGTGCGGCGCGCAGAATCGCCGTGTCGACGTCGAGCAGAATCGGCAGCTTCACGGGCGGCAGCGGGCCGGCGGCGCCGCCGCGTTCGACCAGCACGTAGCTCTGCGGTGCCCGCCCCGCGGCGATCCCGGTCCGGAACTCGGCCACGTCCTCCCACGCCACGACACGCCGCCCGCGGACCGCGATGCCGTCCGCGTCCACCCGCAGCCGCACGCGCGGCACGACCAGCCACACGATCCACACGACGACGGCCACCAGCGGCACCGCCACGACCGGGACGAGCACCTTCGGCATGTCCGGATTCGGACTCGCGAACGACCCCGCCATCGCCGCGAGCAACGGCACCGTGCAGCCGGCAACGGCCGCGAGGGCCTTCGCGGAGGTCCGCGCCTCGAACGCGCCGTCGCGCCGAACGCCGTCGACGACGCAACGCATCGCTTGCCATTCGTCCAGCGGACTGCGCACCATGCGGCCACGCTAGCCGCACCCCTCAGACCTCCCCTCGTCCGCCCCCGCCCGCCCCCTTGATCGCCGACTACGACGAGCACGTCGGCTGTTGCGGAAGGGGCACCGCGAACCCCTTCCTCATCTTCAGACCCGCCCCGAACAGTGCTCGCGTAGGGCGAACCCGCAGTGCGCGCGAGAGTAATCGCGGCGTCGCCCCGCCCACCCGCCACCCGGGCAGGGATGTCCGGGTCTCTCGGACTCGGTACACGCGGCGCCGCACCCGGTAGAGAGAACGAGGCTCCGGCCGTGTCGGGCAGTGCGGCCGCGCCGGGCGCGGGCGGGTGACGCCCGCGGCCCGGCGCCCCACGTCACGCCGCGCCGGGCACGATCATCTTCGCCAGTTGGGCCGCGGCGCCGATCACGACGCCACCGCCCAACGCGATCGACGCGACGCCCAACACGATTCGACGCTTCACACATGCGCGCACATCCGCCTCCGGGGTGGGGGTTCGACGACCGAGCGTGACGCGACCATCCTCGCGGGTCACGGTGATCGACTCAACCCGTCCAGGTTTCGAGTCGGGTGGCGACCTCCCGCACCCGGCCCAACCCCCACCACCGGGTCGGACAGCGCCACGCGACACCGCCGGGGGCGGAGGTCACCCGAAGGGGGCGACGACCACCACGTTCGGGCCGGCCTCGTAGGTCGGGATCGCGTCGGCGAGGGTGACGTCGCGGCGGTCCCGGTCGCCACGCACCGGTGAGGAGCCGTTGCCGTACGGGTCGGAACCGAGTGCGCTGTCGGCCGCACTTTTGCTCTGCTGCCGGCGTGCGGCGGGGAGTTTCGCGATGTTGTTCTCGGCGCTGTCGGTGAACCGCACGCGATATCGGACCACCGCAGCAAAACCCAGGCCACGCAGCCAGAATCCAAAGTCCCAGATCCTGCAAATCCAATGGTCAACACATGATCAATCGACCGCTCTTCGTTCTCGCCTGCGCAGCCAGGTGTGACCGAACCGGCGGTTCGACCCGTCAAGACTCTGTGAGGTCGACGACGGAGCGGGGAGAAGGATGGGTTGGTTCCACAGGGAGCGCATCGGATTCGCCGAGTTCGCCGAGGCGAACCAGACCGTGCTGCGCCGCACCGCCTTCCTGCTCTGCGGCGACTGGCATTCGGCCGAGGACCTCGCGCAGACCGCGTTGGAGAAGGTCTACGTCGTGTGGCCCAAGCTCGAGCGGCAGGAGCACCCGCAGGCCTACGCCAAGCGCGTCCTGGTCAACGCGTTCCTGGATGGGCGCCGCCGCAAGAGCAGCGGCGAGATGACGGGCATAGACGCCGAGGTGCTGGCCCGCACCCCCGCCCTCGTTCACGGCGACCCCGAACTGCGGCTCACCCTCGTCGGCGCGCTGCGCACCCTCGAACCACGCGACCGCGCCCTGCTGGTGCTGCGGTACTGGGAGGACCTGAGCGTCGAGGAGACCGCACGGCGGCTGGGTATGGGCGTGTCCGCCGTGAAGACCGGCACGATGCGCGCGCTCGCCAGGCTGCGCGAGCGCGTGCCGGAGCTGACCCGCGAGGCCGCGGCGGAGGGACGGCCGTGAGGAAACGGCGCACGGCGGAATGGCCGGCGGCGGACACAGTGGCACACATGAGGGGAACCGACGTCGTGGAAGGGCAGGCAGTGGAGACCGAGGACCTGTTTCGCAGCGAACTGCGCGCCGAAGTGGACGAGTTGGTGATCCCGCCGGGCGCGGGGCTGGCTACCCGGGCGGCCGAGGGCGGCCGCCGCCGGGCGCGGCGGCGTGCGTTGGGGCAGACCGTTGGCGTGACCCTGGCGGTGGGAGTGATCGTGGCGGGCGGGCTGGGCGCGGCACAGCTGCGGACGAGTCCGGCGACCAAGGCGGGGCCCGCAGCGGATCCGTCGCCGTCCTGGATCGACGGACGGTTGGGGGGCGTGAACCCGGAACTGCCGGCGCAGCCGGTGGCACCGAATCCCCTCGCCGATCGGCTCGGTCCGATCATCAGGAACCTGCTGCCCGGGGGGACGAAGCAGATCACGACCAACACCGCCGTCGACGGCGGCCTCTACGCGAAGGTCACCTGGGACACCGGCCAGGGCGTGGTCGAGGTGACCTTCCACATGGTGGGCAAGCGGTTCTTCGGGTGCACCATGGCCGACGGCAGGCCGAAGCCCAAGGAGAACAACTTCGGCGGCTGCCGCAACGCACCGGACGGAACGCTGCTCGGCACCTTCGAGAAGCCCTTTCCGGACAAGGGCATCGCCTGGAAGAGCGTCAACTACGTCACCGGGGAGACCATGGTCGAACTGAGCTACGGAAACGGCGAACTGTCGGACAACGGCAAGCCCACCCGCAGCACCTTGCCGCTGACCGACGAGCAGGCCCTGTCCATCCTGAGGAACCCGGCCTGGGCGCCGATCCTCGCAGCCTACGTCCCGCCGCCGCCCGCCGACCCCGCCACACCGCCCACCTTGGGCACGACGTGGTCCCCGATCGCCTCGTTCGGCCCGGCACAACAGCCCTGACCCGTCCCGCCCACGCCGGGGGCGGCCCCGCCGGTCCGGCCGGGGCCTCCCCGTGATCCGCCGGAGGCGCCCGGCAAGGTCCGCGCCTGCTTGCCGGGCGCCACCGGACGAAGAGGGACATCGGTACGGGGAGCGGTCGGACAAAGACCGGCACGAGGCCACCCCCACCGACGCGGTCGCCCGAATCCGGCCCCGCCGCGGTCACGACCGCGCGCCCGGCGCCGGAAACGGTGACGACACGAGGCGGGGGTCGTCGTCGCCGACCGGGGTGCCCGCGGAGGCGCAGTCGCGCAGGTCGCCGGGGTTCCCCAGGGGGCGTCACCCGATATCCGGCGGACGCTCCCGCCGTGATCGAGCGCTACCGCAAGGCCCGGGACATGCCCGGCACCAGGGCGGTGATCGAGGCCGCGATGGACGCACGCCGGCTCGGCCACGGCCCCTTGCCGCGCCATGCGTTCCTCCAACACGCCGCCGAGGCCTGGTAGCGCTTGTCGTCCGCGAAGGATTCGAGGAGGGCGAGTGCGTAGTCCCCGCGGACGAGGGCCGTCGCGCGCACGAACGTGGCTGCCTGTTCGGCGTTCTCGGCCAGGGGTCCCGAAAACAACCGCAGGACGGGCTCACCGGCGCCGGCCGCATGCCGAGGAGCCGGGGCGACGTTGGTCGTCGCCCCGGCTGCTTCGCGCCTCTCGTGTCGAGACGGGATCGGTCGTCTTCGCCGGGCGGCCGTCCCGGCTTGACGTGTTCGGCTATTCGGGATTGCCCCGTCGGGATTCGGCCGCGGTGAGGAAGGCTCTCAGCGCGTCGTTGAACGGTCGGCCGATCCGCTGTACGGCGTGCGGGCTTCCCGGGAAGAGCCTGCGCTCGGCGTTCATGTGTGTCGCCAGCACGTCGCATACCGCTTCGAACGCGGGGGTTCCGCCGCCCGATACGACGAGCTTGGGGAAGGTGGTCCCGGCGAGCAACGGCAACGGAACTCCCGTGTCCCACGGCCGTTCCGTCTTCAGATTGTGTACGGCCTCCACAAACTCCGGGGGAAGCGGGCTCGGCAGCGAAAGCTTGACGCCGAGGGCCTCCAGGAATCCCGCCAGGAACGTCTCGTCGTCGGCCGAGACGTTCCGCTCCCAGTGCCGCATCAGTGCCTCGCGCAGCTCGTCGACCGCGGGATGGCCGATCCCGTTGGGCAGCGCGGGTGGTTCGATGACGGTGAGGGACCACACACGATCCGGGACCAGCGCCGCCGCCCGCATGGCCACGACACCGCCCATGGAGGTGCCCACGAGGTGGGCACCGGAACCGATCAGTTCCACGATCTCTTCGGCATCGCGATCGGGGTCGATGCGATCGGTGTGCGGGCTCGGACGGTAACCGCGTCGATAGGGCGCGATCACGGTCCATTCGTCCGCGAAGGCTTGCTGCTCCACGAATGCGGCGGCGGCGGAGTTCAGGCTGCCGTGAATCAGCAGGAGCCGGGGGCCGTGATCACCCCATCGCTCCGAGGCGAGCGTGTTCAACGACGTACTCCGTTCTGCTCAGGCACGCGGGCCGGTGGCGAAGACACCCGGGTCGATGTCGAGCCGGCGGGACTCGAATCGCCAACCGTCGGGCGTGCGGACCAGGGTGTCGCGGTAGATGCCCGTCGCGATGATGAACGGCGACTGCACGACCTGGAGTTTGACCACGACGCTGTACATCTCGGCCCGCTCGGCGTCGCCTTCGATCACGTGATTGACGCCCAGGTGTCGCGCGCCGTCCTCCTTGCCCGCCGCGATGTGACCGCGGAGGAACTCCTTGATGGACGTGTGGCCCTGGAAGGTCCCGTAGTTCGCGACGAACGTTCCGTCGGGGATCCAACACTGTGCCCAGGCATCGACGTCGTGCGCGTCGAGGTATTTGAACTGCCGGGCGGCGAGCTCTTGGATCGCCAGCTTGTCTTCCACTGTCAGGGGCATGTCTGTTCGCCTTCGCAGGGGCGCCGCGGGGCGGCGCTTGTCGGTTGCGGTTCGGGGGCTGCGACCCGTGGGGGCAGCCCGGATTGCGGCGGCGTCCGCCGTTCGGCCGTTCGGGGCGATCAGGCCCCGAGAGCGTCGGGCCGAGTGGGGTTCAGAAGTACCAGGGCACCTGGGCGTGCCCGCGGTCGACGAGGTCGCCGAAGCGTCCACCGAGGAAGGCCAGCGGTTCGCCGGCGCGCTCGCAGGTGTCCAGGACGCGGCCGACGACCACGATGTGGTCTCCGGCGACGAAGTGGCGCTCCACGTCGCATTCCAGGTGGGCGAGGGCATCCGGGATCACCGGTACGCGGTGCCTTCCGTAGGCGGGTTCGAGGCCGGCGAAGTGGTCCTCGGCGCGCCGGGCGAAGCGCATCGCGATCGGTTCCTGACGCGACGACAGGATGCTGACGGCGAATCGACCCGAAGCGGTGATCGCGTCGGTGCTGCGCGCGCCGATGTTGAGGCAGACCAGCAGCAGCGGCGGGTCCAGGGACACCGAGGTCAGCGAGTTGACCGTCATCCCGTGCGGCGTGCCGTCGGGAGCGTAGGTCGTGACCACCGCCACCCCGGTGGCGAAACGGCCCATGGTCCGGCGCATCGTCTGCGGGTCCACGGACGCGAGGGTGGAAGCCATGTCGTTGTCTCCGATGCTCAGGCGCGGTAGCGCACTTCGAAGGTGACCACGCCCTCGTCGGTTCGCCAGGGCCCGTGCGGCATGCCCGGCGGGCGGCAGGCGTACATGCCGGCGGTGAATGTGCGGCCCAGGGTGATGTCGGTGAACGAGCCCTCCAGGATGTACACCTCTTCCCAGAAGTCGTGGCGCTGCACGCCCATCGGGGTGGAATCGGCGCCCGGCGCGTAGCGCAGGATTCGGGTCGCGACCCCGGTGGCGGGGTCCTTGGCCAGGACTCGTTCGGTGATCGCCGGGTCGTCGCCCGGACACAGGGTGAACTCGATGTCGGAGACGGGGAAGAACTCGTGTTCGGGCTTGCTCACTTGGTCACGCTCCTGTGGTTTCACACGGTGCTCTCGACGTGGTAGCTCGCCAGGAAGGCGTCCACCGCGGCGAGTGGCGCGTCGAAGTCGTAGTTGCGGTAGGCGTAGCCCTTCACCACGAACGGCGCGCCCGCGTAGAAGAGTTCGTACTGGTGGTGGCGCCCGGCGAACTCGCTGCCGACGGCGTCCCAGACCAGCTTGAAGAGCTTGACCCGCTCCTCGGCCGTGGCACCGGGGCTCTGGATGTAGCGATCGATGTCGGCGCGCGTTTCGGGATTGGTCATGTCGGCGATGCCGGAGGGCACTTGGAGCACTCCCCCGCCGACGAGGTCGCGCAGGATCGCCAGCACGCGTGGGTACAGTTCCGACTGCATGCCCATCGCCCCGTAGACGGCCCGGGAGCCGGGGCGCCACATGCCCTGCTCGTCGGGCTCGGCGGTGTATTCGGCGGCGAGCACCGCGGACTCGGCGAGCGAGACCAGGCTCGCGAGTTCACCGAGTTTCTCGACGACGCCCGGGAAACGATCGACTCCGTTGACGGCGGCCACCTTGCGGGCCAGGCCGGCCAGGAACTGGAGCTTGACGCTCAGTCGGATCTGGGCCTGCCAGTTGCCCAGCACGTGGGCGCCGGTGTCGAAGAACTGGCGTCGCAGTCCGGGGACATCGCGGTAGACGAACACCTGCTCCCACGGGATGAACACATCGTCGAAGACCAACAGTGCGTCGGTCTCGTCGTAGCGCGTGGTCAGCGGGTAGTCGTAGGCGCTGGTGGCGGCCGGCGCGTAGGGGCGTCGACAGTACAGCTTCAGGCCCTGGGCGCCGACGGGCACCGCGAAGCTCAGCGCGAAGTCGGTGTCCTCGGGGCCGAGCGGTTTGATGCACGACACCAGGATCTCGTCGGCGACCGCGCCGCCGGTGGCCAGCATCTGCGCGCCGCGCACCACGATGCCGTCGGGACGCTCCTCGGCCACGCCGACCTGGACCAACTCGCCTTCCCAGGCGTGTGCGGTGGTCGCCCGGGAGACCTGCGGCGGGATGATCGCGTAGGACACGTACAGATTCTCGGTGGCGACCCGGCGTCGGTAGGCGACGATGTTGGCGGCCAGATCGCGCTCGCCGCTCGCGAACGCCTCCGGGTGGGCCCCGAACGCGGCGACGAACGCACCGACATGGTCGGGGCTGCGTCCGACCCAGCCGTGGGTGTGTCCGGCCCAGCGGGTCGCGGCGGTGCGGTAGGCGGTGAGTTCGTCCCGGCTTCGCGGGGCCGTGAACAGCAGGTTGATCGGCTCGCCGGTCTCCGGGTCGGGGCGGGTGAAGCCGGATTCGGGGTCGGCGGCGATGTCGAAGAGTTCGGCGATCGTCGTCGCGATGGGGGTGAAGGCCGGGTGGTGGGCGACGTCCGCGACGACCTCGCCGTCGACGTGGACACGACGGTCGTCCTTGAGAGAGGCCAGGTATTCGGCTCCGGTGCGCATCACGAACTCCTCTGGTGCACGGTGTAGTCATGGGTCAGGGAGGGCCCGCCGGGCAGTTCGATGGACAGCAGCCAGCGGGAGCCGTACACGAAGTCGCCGGTGAGCAGGGGCAGGGTGCCGCAGAACAACACCAGGTCACCGGCGACGTCGCCGATGGCCGCGGTCATCCGGTGGAGCAGTTCGCGGGGGTGGCGCAGCGCGGACAGTGGTCCGTGCTGATAGGGGCGACCGTCGATCGCGGATTCGGCGGTCAGCTGTTCCCAGTTCGGTGGGCGGGTGCCGGCGTCGAGTTCGATCACGTCGGTGCCCAGCGGCTTGGGGCAGGCGGCCTTGGACGAGGTGATGTCCAGGCGTTCGCGTTCGCGATCGGTATGGTCCGAGCCGACCGCCAGGAACAGGCGGCCTCGGTGGCGGATGACCACGGGTTCCACCTCGCCCGAGGTCGCCTCGCCGTCCACCGCGACGGTTCGTTCGGTGGTGAGCAGGGACGGGTCGAGATCGTAGAAGGCCGGCACGGTCGCGGGTGGCGGGATGCCGATGGCCGCGAGTTCCTCGATGTGGCGTCGTGCGGCGGCCTCGTCGCGCGCGGTGTAGCCCGCCACGACCAGGCGCGCCGGCCGCACGTCCAGGTATTCGTCGGTGTCGACCACGCGCATACGCAGCGGTGGTATCGAAGTGCTCACAAGTGGTTCCTTAGCGTGGGTCCGGCGCGCTCCCCCGGGGTGGAAACGACGAGACGGGGCGACGGTCGGCGAGGACCGGGAACTGGGCGCGTACCCGGTCGACGTCGGCGGGGTCGGCGTCGCAGAAGGTGACGCCCTCCTCGGTGCCGGCCTCGACCAGGACGCGGCCCCAGGCGTCGACGACACGGCTGTGTCCACCGAGTTCGACGCCGCCGTCCTGGACGCCGACCGCGTTGCAGGCGATCACGAGCAGTTGTTGTTCGACGGCTCGGCAGGAGGTGAACAGTTGCCAGTGCTCGCGGCGGGCGGCGGGCCAGGCGGCGGGTACGACGGCGATGCGGGCCCCTCCGTCGACCAGGTCGCGCCACAGTTCGGGGAAGCGCAGGTCGTAGCAGGTGGTGGCGCCCAGGCGCCCGAGGGCGGTGCCGGCCACGTCGATCCGGTCGCCGGGGGTGAGCAGTTCGGCCTCGCGGGAGGCGTGGCCGAAGACGTGGATCTTGCGGTAGGTGTGCGCGATCAGCCCGTCCGGGGTGATCAGGGCGGCGGTGTTGAACAGTCGGCCGTCGTCGTCGCGCTGGACGAAGCTGCCCAGGTGCACGTGCGCGTCCAGCGCCCGGGCCCAGGCGCGGGCCGCGGTGACCGTGGGACCGTTCAGCGGCTCGGCGTGTTCGGCGTAGGACTCGAAGCCGAAGTAGCCGGCCGCCCACAGTTCGGGGAGCACGACCAGGTCGGCCCCGCGGGCCTGTTCGACCATCGAGCCCACCCGCTCGCGGCGGGCTCGGGGCGTTTCGGTCGGCGGGCTGGCGACCTGGACCAGGGCGATCCTCATCACGCCCCCAGGGAGTCGTCGGAGCCCCGGCGGGCGACTTCGGGCAGGTGCAGCGCGGCGAGCGTGCTGCCCAGGTGGGTCCCCAGTGCCTGGGCCGCCCGGTCCGGATCACCGGTGCGCAGAGCGGACACGATCGCCGCGTGCTCGGCCAAGACCTTGCGGAAACGGCCCTCGTCGCCGACGACGGCACGCAGACCCATCCGGACCTGGCGCTCGCGCAACGCCTCGTAGAAGTCGGCGAGGACCGGGTTGCCGGCCTGCCGCACGATCGCGCCGTGGAAGGCCCGGTCGCAGTCGATGAATCCCACCGCGTCGTCGACCAGGCCCTCCTGGGCGGCCACGAGGGCGTCGAGCTCGTCCAGGAACGCTTCGCCGGCCGGGACCACGCGCCGCATGCTCCAGTCCTCGATCAGTTCGCGGGCTTCCATCACGGTGCGTACCTCCGCGTCCGAGATGGGCGGTACGAAGGCGCCCTTCTTCGGCATGATCTGCACGAATCCCTCGGTTTCCAGGCGCAGCAACGCCTCGCGCACCGGAGTTCGCGACGTGCCCGCCGCCTGGGCGACCTCGGACTCGATCAGGAAGGTTCCCCCGTCCCGAGGCAGGGCGGAGATGTGCTTCTTGAGCCATCGATAGGTGATGTCCTGGGCGGATCCACCGCCGGCGGGCTTTCGTACGCTGCTCATGAACACAATGTATACAACGCGCATACCAACGACAAGAGGTTCGCGTCGGCGACTCCGGTGAACGTCGCGGGCAGCCCGGAGGTCGTGGTGTTCTCGGCGTACGTCACGCGCGGGCCGACGATCGGCATCGTCGCTGCTCGTCGCCAAGGCCACCGCCACCGTCGACGTGCTCTCCGGCGGCCGGATGCCGCTCGGCCTGGCCGGCGGCGACCGTCCCGTCGAGTACCCGCTCCTCGGACGGGACTTCGAGGCCCTCGGCGCCGCCCTCCGCGAGGGAGTGAGCACCCTGCGCGCCGCCGGGCGCCCAGGCCCGCTGGAACTGCCCGGGGCCGGGCTCGGCTCGGACTTCCGGCTGGATGTCCTGCCGAAACCGGTGCAGCGGCGGGCATCCCGATCGCCGTCGCCGGTGGCGCGAACTCGCCTGGGAGAAGCCGTAGGTGACCCCGATGGTGCTCACCCTCCACGAGGACCCGCACGCCCCGGCCCGTGCGATCCGGCTCGGCCTCGGCACCGGCCGCAACGCCCTGATCGAGTACCTGGAGACCATGGCGCTGCTCGGGACCTCGCACGTCTCCTTCAATCTGCGGCCCAACGACCGGCCGGTGGAGGAACTGCTGCGGGAGCTCGCGGAGCACGTTTTGCCGCTCGACCACGAGCACGCCCTCGGGCGCCTGCTGCCCATGGCGCAGCAGCAGGGCGTCGACATGGTCGTCGGCGGCCCCTACAGCTCCGGCATCCTCGCCGGCGGCACCCACTTCGAGTACCGGGAAGCCCCCGCGCACATCATCGAGCGCGTCACCCGGCTCAAGGACCTGGCCGCGAGCACGGTGTGAGCATCAAGGCCGCCGCCCTCCAGTTCTCCCTCGCCCACCCGGTCACCGCCGCGGTCGTCGCCGGCGCCACCAGGCCCGGCCGCATCGCCGAGGACCAGGCGGCGCTCAACGAGAATGTCCCCGCCGCGTTCTGGCAGGAACTGCGTGCCGCCGGCCTCGTCGCCCCGGCCGGGACGACGCCGCCGAGGTCCAGTGGTCCGGCCGCTTCAACCCCGACGGCGCCACCGAGGCCGAGACCGTGGCCCTGTTCGCCACCATCTACCGCGACGGCCTCGACGCCCTCCACACCACCCTCGCCGGCTGAGACCCCTCCCTCCCGCAAGACCGGATACGCCCCCGCGTACCCGGGCTGCCGGCTGTTCCGGGCCCGGAGGGGCCCGTGTCAGGCGCGGGGAAGGTGACCGGGGCACCTCACGTCCGCCACACCCGGGTAAGCACGCGTGTGATTTCTCGGCGGCCGGTTCCGTTCGCACGGACCGTGCCCTCGGGCGGTCCGTGAGGTCTTGCGGATCAGGGTCGCCATCGCCGAGATGGGGGACGGCAGGTCGTAGTGGCGGCGAGTACTGAGTGGGCGTCAAGAGCGGCAGGGAGGCCGGGGCCAGCGCCTGTTCGGCTTAAATACGGCTACTCGAACGGCCGGTTCCACGCCTATACCGCGGCTTTATCTCGAACTTACCCTTGGTGTTCTCGCTGCCTGGCGGTCTCTGGAGGATCAGGGGGCGAGGGGGGTGGGGCAACGCCCTGACGACGCCTGCGTGGGGACGCAGGGCGCGTGAGGGGCCGAGGAGGGGGAGGGCACGATTACCACGTCGCATTTGACATGCCCGCGCCATTGGATCCTTCTGGCCGAATATAACCGATCGAAGCAAGATCTCTCGCTGTTGCCGCACGTCCTGCGCATTCCATATGAAGTCAACCGACGAAGAAGGTCGTGGGCAATGTTCAAGAGAACCTCCTCGAAGGCCGGACGTCTGGGGTCGGCCGCCATGGGAATCGGCGCCATGGCCCTTGGTGTGGTTGTCTCGCCTCTGGCCACCGGATCGGCGTATGCGACGCCGTCCTGCGGCGTTGATGGTGTGCTCTGCGGAAACATCATCGGCGGCTATACCAACGGCGGCATGCCCGATGTCGCTGCGACCGGTGGAGCCGGCAGTGCCGTGCGCCTGAGCACGAATTTTGGCGTCCAGAACCACTGGATGTTCGTTCCCAGTCCCGGTGGGAACGGCGCCTTCACGATTCGGGTCGCATCGAGTGGGCTGTGCCTCGACACCAGCAATAATTCCGATGCCACTTCCGTGCAGAGCTGCAATGGTCAGAGTTCCCAGGATTGGTACGCTCAGCCGCTACAGACAACGAATTCCGGATACGAACAGTTCCGCTTTCGGCATGCGAGTGACAACAAGTGTCTGAATGCTTGGGGCGCCAGTACGTCGGCGGGTACCACCGTGGGTCTCTGGAACTGCCAGGGTTCGAGTGCCTGGAACGACCGCTTCGCGATCGGCAAATACGGTCTCGGCCAGGAGCATGCGCCGGAGCTCGTCCAGCAGCTGAAATCCTGGGCCACGATGTATGCGTTGAACCAGTTCAACAACAAGTCCTCGGTCATCCCGACGGCTACATTCCAGGTGGGGACTCCGGCTCCGGCGAAGGCCGGCCCGGCCCAGGTGGTGGGCCCCCCGGCTTTCGCGGGCGCCAGTGGCTCGGTGTACCAGTACGGCTGGTCGCACAGCACGGGGTACACCTTCAGCAACGGCGGATCGGTCACGGTCACCGGAACGGTGGGAACCGGGCCCCTGAGTACTTCTCCCGTGGCGGCATCGATCTCTGTGGCCATTCAGGGGTACTGGGGAAGCCAGTGGAACACCACTACGACACAGTCCGGTCAAGTTCAATTCGACATCCCGCCCGGTCAGGTGGGCTGGGTGGCCCGAGCTCAGCTGCTGAAGGCGATGACCGGTACCTGGAGCATCACCAACGACAAGGGGGACAGCTGGCAGGGGACGGGAACGGCTACCATTCCGGCGGTTGACGGCACCGACTCTCCGGGCAACTCCAGCGTGCTCTACCAGTGCACGACCAACCCGTCCGCGGCCACGTGGGCCGAAGCCTGCTACAAGACGGTTCCCAACGGCTATCCGTACCCGGCGACGCGCCCGTCCGTGTAGTCCGTTCCGGTGCTGTAAGTCAGGGCTCTGGCACGGCTGATGTGGCCTGCCAAGCGGGCGCGGCTCCTGTCGAGCTTTCAGCTCTCCATGCTGAAGCTTCGTCGCGGGAGTCGCGCCTTGGCGCTGACACCCTCGAACTGCTGCCGCAGCCGATTGGGATACGGACCGTACTCGCCGACCGGCAAGTACGGTCCGATGAACTCCTGTTCCAGGTCAGTCGGTTGCACTCGTGTCACACACGAAGGTCTACCCGACCGACCCATACCCCGAAGACACAACCTACAGATTGATCACGACCCGATACACGCCCTATTTGTGCTCCGGTCTCTCCGGGCAGCGACCCGACCTCGTCGAGCGGCAGGCTCGTCCTCGCCCGCATGACGCACTGCACCCGGTACCCCTGTCCCGCCCCGTCCCCGTCTCGGGGCAGCGCCCGCATCTGACCGTGGCCCGATCCCCGTCGGACTTCCACCGTGCCGTCGTGTCTCGAGTCGAGGATCGGCGATCGCAGCGGGTGGCCGGTGCAAATGTGGGGCCATGAGCACGCGACAGGCACCCACGCATGGCACCTGCTGTGGCGCGGCGACCTCCTCTTCGACCGGGAACGTCCCCTGATCCCCGTCTCGCCGGCGTGGACCGCCGACGCGGCCCACCGGCAGGAGGCGTCGTGACGCCCGGCACGGCAACCGTGCAGGCACGGGCGTCGTCCGTCCACGCGATCCCGGACCGATGTCGCGTGGACCTGACGCCGGGAGTGACGGGTGCGCCGGCTGGGCGGCCTGTACGAGGTCGCCGCCCTCCAAGGACCCCGGGTGCACCTGCGTGCCCTGGACGAGAAGGGTGAGGACGCCGTCGCGCTGGTATCCGCACTGACCTGCGCCGCCGACTTCGCGCTGGTGGAGGCGGAGACACGGGAGCGGCCCGGCCCGCGGATCCCGGACGTGAGCATCGTGGACCTGCTCGACCCTCTGGAGCACGAGCGAATGCGCGACTGGGAGTGGCACCTGCACGAGGTCGTTCACGGACCGCCGCCCGGCGCGCCGTCGGACACCCGGCCGCGCCCGCAGTACGACCTGGAAGAGACGTCGCGGTGGAGCCGGCTGGACGCCAAGTCCCGCGAGCTCGGGTCGGACCAGCACGTGCGGGTGAAGCCGGCGGCGTCCTCGTGGCGGTGTTCCCTCGCCAGTTGCGCGATCGCCAGGACCAGGCCCGCGCGGAGGCGGGGAACCTCCTCGACGCGCAACCGCTCGTGCAGGGCGGCAGAGATCTCCCACGCGCGATGGGACAACGCTGCCGGGACGCACGCCGTTTCCTCCCGCACCGCCGGGTCCGGGTCGTCCAGGAGGGCGATCGGGATGTGCGCGTCCGCGGCGATCGCGTCCCGCGCCGCCCGCACCGACCAGTTCTGCGGATAACCGCCGACGTCGAAGCGCACGTCGTCGTCGGCGTCGGCGACCCGCAACAGGGCGGCGCGCGACCCGTCGCCCCAGTGGTTGCGACACGCCACCGCGGCGACCAGGCCCAGCGCATCCGCCCGCACGTGCATGGCCGGGTCCGCGGCGATCCGCAGCAGGAACGGCACCGTCAACGGCGCCACCGAACCCGTCGTGCCCTTCGGGCGGGCCGGTCCTGTCCCATGCGTCGCGCATGCCCTCGGTGGCCGTCTCCACCGTGCCCGGAGGAACTCCGGCGACCACGCCCCCTCCGGAGCCGCGACACCGAGCCACTCCCCGATCTCCACCCACCCGTACACGCGCACGAAGGCCACGTAGTCCCCCTGTTACGCCTCCTCGCCGGCGACACCGGGACGGGCAACGAACGTCTCTCCCGACCCCGGCTCCGGCGGCATCAACGACACGAGCACCCCGAACCAATCACCACCGCCGGCCACGGCCGTCCCCTTCCGCCACCCTGTCCCGCGCGACCCATGCCCCGTCGTTGGGTCGTCGAACGCTCGCTCGGCTGGATCATGCACGCACGGCGACACCGGGCAGGAATCCCGGCAGGGCCGCGACGGGAGTATTCGCGATGCGCGTGGTCGTCGCGCCCGGTACCGTGTGCAGCCGATCGTCCGGGGGATGGGTGGGGTGTCGTGGCGGGGTTGCGTATGACGGTGTGTCTGCCCGCGAAGGCACGAGGCGGCGACCTCGCCGCGGCGATCGGCGCGGCGATGGCTCCGTTCGAGGAGGACCACACCTCGGACGAGGCGCGCGACATCTGGGACTGGTGGACCGTTCGCGGCGGCAGCGACGGCTGCGGCTACTTCGTCGCCCCCGGCCACGCCGACGACCCGCGTCTCGTCCACGACACGCCGCGGTCCGACGGGGAGGAACTGCCGAGTCTGCCGGGCATGTCGGCCGGAGGCCCCCGGGAGACGCTCGATTTCACGGAGCCGCGGACCAGGGCGAGGACGGCCCTTGGCGCCGGGTGGGATCTGTGGCGTCGCATCGGCGCGGACGGTCGGCCCGTTCAGCCGCTGTCCCGGTTCGAGGCCCGGTACGAATCGGAGCACGGGGCGTATTGCGGCGCGGAAGCCTTTTGGGACTACCGTGCCCAACCGAAGGTCAGGGAGTTCTACGACCACTGGTGCCGGATGAAAGACATCCCCGGCATGCTCAACTTCGGGTACTCCGACGTCACGGATCTGGATTCCTGGTTCGCGGGCGACCGCGAGGAGTTCGTCGAGCGCGAGGCCCCAAGTGCGCTCCGACACTTCGGGGACCTCCTCACCCTCGACGGCTGGTGGATCGAGACGGGAAGAAACGACCCCGGCGTCCACGGCCCCTGTGCCGAACCGGTGCCGTGCGAGCACGCACCGGACGATCCCCTGTGCCTGACCGATCCGGTCACCTACCTGGAATCGCTCCCCGGCGACGCGCTCCTCGTCACACTCAGGTGCCACGTCTGAACCCGATCGATCCAACGCGCGATGGCCACCACCCCGACACGCCCGGGCCGCCGTCACTCTCGCGAGGCCGGCGAAGAACGAGAGCACCTGCTCACCCGACTCGGCATGCGCCGGTAGGACCCAGGACACGGAAACGGAGGATGCCGCCGGGGAACCGGGCTTGTGGTTCGACGGCCGTCGCCGCCCCCGTTCGCATCCGGCCTGGCCGTACGACGGGCGCGATCACGCCCGCCCCGGGAGCGTCTCCTCGGCTTCGCCCATGAGCTGCACCCCGGTGCGCTCAAACCGATTGGACAGCACGTTGGCCGAGAGATCGGAGTCCGGTCCCACGAACTCGGCCCATCCGGCCGCCGTTTCGGCGGCGTCCTCCACCCCTTCGTAGGCGAACCTGGTCACCGGCCCGGCTTCACCGCAAGGCGAGGCTGTGGAGACTGCGACCACGCCGCATCGGAGCGGATGCGACACCGCCCGCGCTGTGCCCGGACCCGCCCGCCGTGCCGACGGGTCCGGGCGAGGACGGAACCGGACGCCCCGGAGAGTGGCGAATCGCCATTGCGGTCCCGGAGGGGGACATTCCTTGTCTACGTTCGCGGTATGAGTTTCGAGCCGCGTGGGACGCGCAATGCCGATCCCGTCACGGTCGAGGACTCCATGCGTTCGATACGACGGCGAACATTCGTGTGTGGGTGCACACCCGCCACTGGTTGACGATGGACGGGATGCTCGACAACGAGGACCAGAGCAGGCGGGAACGCGGTGACCACGACGGCGCCGAACTCGCTGGAAGCGTTCGTCGGGCGGGTTGGGACCAGATCCCCGGCTGGCCGCGGGACGCGGCCGGCTTCGCGACCTGGCACCGGGCCAGACCTCGACCCTGGTCCTGAACGCGGCCCGGTGGACACTGGTCGTCTCCGCACTGGATCGGTGGGCGGACATCGGTGACAGCCTCGGCATTCCCGAACACGCCGCCGTGGCGAACGACGGTGGAACACCTCGCGCTGATCCGCCCCCTCACCCCTGCGCCGGCCGGCGACGTCCCGACCGAGGAAGCCACCACGGACACGTCTGTGGTCGCCGGCCCGACCGCCCCCAGGAAGCGCCGGTCGAAGGCCACGCCGAAGGAAGCCAAACCGGCCCGGGCCCGCCCCGCGCACGCGGCACCCGTGACCGCTCCCGCGAAGAAGACCCGCGCGAGGAAGGCTCCCACCGCGAAACCCATCCCCGATCCGGTGACCGGGCGACCGGTCCGGACCCACCTGCGCGACGAACTCGCCGAACTCCTTGAAAGGACCGGTGAACCCATGAACGTCCGCCAACTCACCGAAGCCCTCGGCGAAACCGCCACCAAGAGCCGCATGGAAAGCGTCCGCACCTCCACCGAGGGCCTCGTCAAAGCCGGACGCGCCGTCAAGGCCGGACGCGGACTCTTCGCAGGCACCATCACCTGACCCCCACACCCCGCGGGCTTCGACGGCACCAGGGTCACCGACGCCGACTCCGCCACTCCGGGAACACGCCTTGCGGAACAGACCCATACCTGGGCCGCCAGGCGGATGATCCGCCGCGTGATGACGACGAGGGTGAGCGTCTGCTCGGGGCGGCCAAGTCTGTGACGCGGCGTGTGTCCTCGTCACCGGCGGCGGCTGCGACGCGGACTGCGGTCCCCGCACCGCCTGAACGCAGGCGGTGCGGGGACGTATCGGAGCAGATCTCAGCTGTACACCGTCTGCCAGCGCCAGAACTGGTCCGTCCAGGGCCCGACTTCCTCCAACTGGAGGACCGCATTCCCCTGTTGATAACTCTGGCGGGTATTGACCACCAAGTTGTCAGCCCCAAACGGCCTGATCACGAAGTCCGCCTGGGCGCTGTCCATCGAGACCAGCCGCCACAGTTGCCTTTCGCTTTTACTGTCGGACTTACGCGACAGGACAGCGGCACCCTTCTCGGGAACATCCGCAATGAGGGCAAGGCTCCGGTCCCAAGCGCCGGTGTCTTTGTTGTATGCGGCGTTCCTGATGCGTACGACGCGGTCGCCGTAACCGGTCTCGGGAATGAACTCCCACTGCGAGAACTTGTTCGCCGTCGCGGCAGCGTCTCGCCAGACGACGGCCGGCACGTCACTGTCGGAGTATCCGTACGGAGTGATATGCATTCCGGTTACCGACTGGATGATCAGTTGCGGGCCTTGAGGTATGGGCAGGCTGACCACAGGTTTCCTCTCGTAGAGCAGGCTGCACTCCTCGGATCACGGGCCGATTGTTCGTGCGGGCAAGACATGCCCGACCCGTCGGAAGTGCTGACCACCAGGGAATCGAGCACCCTGCGCAGACGCTACATGCGGGCCGTGCTCCCCGACGAGAGGTAAATGGGCCATGACCGGCCGATTCTGGTCAGCTTAATCGGTCGATGGAGCCATGAGAATGCTGCCCGTTTTTGCCGAGCCGGAGCATTTTGATCTTTGGCCTACCGCACGGTCTGCGCAACACGCCGCCGACCGCCGAGACTCTTCGAGGTCCCGACCTGGGGCGGAGTCGCCGGAAGAAAGGATTCCATTCTCAAATCCCGGATCATTTTGCGGAATTCAGGAGATCGAACGAGTGGCGGAGATCGTTATCCGGACGACCGTCTTCCAGTACCGACAGGGTGAAAAATCACCGGACGGCCGTCGGCGACGTCGCCGTTCGGAGGAGGTCCCGGACCCTGCCGTCGGCAGGCGTCAGGGCCGATCCACCAGGGTGGGTGACGTCGCCACCGTCGGGTCCGACGCCTGGTTCCGTGATATCGCGGGTGTTCTCGAGACCTGGCAGGTCGGCGCGTTGCCGGTGGTCGACGACGGCCATCGGGTGTGCTCGGTATGGTCTCGGAGGCCGATCTGCTGCACGCGCGGGTGGCGGACGCCGAGGCGCGGTGAGCCGGGTTGGGTCCGTATCGGGAGCCCGACACGACGCCGCCCGGCCGGTCGCGTAGACGGCGGCCTGGACACGGCGCTCCAGGCTGCGGTTGGCCGAGGGATCGAGGTCGATCCCGATCACGACGTGCGGAGGGGCGACCCGCGGCGGCGCGTGTCCATCGTTTTCTCCTCGATGAGAGGTACGCCCTCACCCTGCTCTCCCCCGGCGGATCCGCACAGGATCTCCCGGCACTGTCGGGAGCCGTTCCCCAGGGGCCGTTGGGCCCGCGAGGGCCCGGCGGCAACCGGAATCACGATGGTGTTCATCCGGCGAAGGGAAGACGCGCCGGGCGCGCTTTGACACGATGGGCCGGAGCAGAGTTCCGACAAGTTTCGACCGACCGTCGGAGAGGTTGTGGCGTCGGACGAGCGGCCGGCAGTGCCGCGTTTGCGCTTGGACGAACTGCTGGACGAGCTCCAAGCCCATGTGGAGGTGGTCCGTTCGACCCGGAATCGGGTGAACGGGCCCGACGGGGACCACGTGGGGCTGCGGGCGCGCGACGACGGCGTGGGCCCGCCGGCGCACCCGACCCGCGACAGCGGGTTGGCGAACACGCGCGAGCGGGCCGAATCCCTCGGCGGCACCTGCTCGTTCCGGCCGGCTCCCGACGGCGGCGCCCTCCTGGAATGGTGCGTCCCGCTGGGCTGACGCCGCAAACGCCGCCGTCCCGTCCCTGACGAGACCCCGGATCGAACCCCGGCCGCACGAGTGGTGCCGACAGGGCCGTGACCGGGCCGACCGGCTCGGTCCGCCATGCCGAACGGCCCCTACGGCGCCCTTCTGAATGCGCTGACATGGATTCAAGAGGCGGGCCCTCCCGGGGTGTTGCCGTCGAGAAGGGACGAGTACATGTCTGCCACCCCGCACACTCCCGCCGGGCACGTGGTCGTCGGCGTGGACGGTTCGCCGGCCGCGCTGTCCGCCGTCGCCCAGGCCGCCCTGGAGGCGGCGAACCGCGGACTGCCGTTGGAAATCGTCGCCGCGTGGATGCTGCCGGAGGACGGCCAACTCGACTCCTACGTCCGGCAGGTCCGCCGGGAGGCGGAGGAGGCGACCGAGGCGGCCGTCGCACACGCACAGGCGCTGCACCCGCAGGTGTGGACCATCGGGCGGGTCCGCCGCGGCGCCGCGCACGAGGTGTTGCTCACCTCCGCCGAACACGCTTCGCTCGTGGTGATCGGCAGCCGCGGACACGCACGCATGGCCGGCCTGCTGCCGGGCTCGGTCGGTCTGTCGGTGGCCGCCTACACCCCGTGCCCCTTGCTCGTGGTGCGTGGCGAACACGACCCCTCACGGGTCGTGGACGGCGGCACCGAGGGCCTGGTCGTGGTCGGCGTCGACGGCGCGGACTGCCGGCCCGCCGTGGAAGCCGCCTACGAGGAGGCCCAGTTGCGGCATCTGCGCGTGTGCGCACTGAACGCGCTCCCGCCGGTCACGCCCGCGCCGATCGGGCTTCCCGCGCCTGTGCCGGAGTCCCTGGCCGCAGCGAGCGCGCTGCGGCGCGGCGCCCTGGACGCGTGGACGGCCGAGCCTCGGGCCAAGCACCCCGAGATCGAGTCCCAGGTGCGGCTCGTGCGCGAGGGCGCGGGTCACGCACTGGTGGAGGCGTCCCGCGAGGCCGACCTGGTGGTCCTGGCCGCCCACCGACGCACCGCCCGATTCGGTACCCGCCTGGGCCGGGTCAGCCACACGGTCCTGCATCACGCACACGCGCCCGTCCTCCTCGTGCCCGTGGGCTGACCCGCCGTTTCGATCACGGGCGAACGGAGGGCGTGGCACGAAGACGCGATGCGTTCCCGGGTGCCCATCGGCCGCGGGGGGGGGGGGGCGCCCCCCGGGGGGGGCCCCCCCCCCCGGGGCGGGGGGGGGGAGGGGCCGCGCCCCCCCCCCCCCCCGCCCCCGCCCCCCGCGTATGACCCCC
>NZ_JBIRRX010000021.1:61837-158474 GCF_044333915.1 Embleya sp. NPDC020886
CGGGGGGGGGGGGGGGGGGGGGGGGGGGGGGGGGGCGCGCGGGGGGGGGGGGGGGGGGGGGCCGGGGGGGGGGGGGGGGGGCCCCGGGGGGGGGGGGGGCCCCCCCGCCCGCTTTTCGCTGTGCGCCTGCGCCGCTCGCCCGCAACGCCCTGCGGGCAACCGGCTGTTGGACCCGACAGGTCGGGCCGGTCGGCCCTGGGACGGACACCGGACACGCGGGAGATTGACGTCACGGCCCGGCGGAACACGTTCGTGGCCGAGCGCCGGGCACCGGGCCCGGCGTCACCAGGGAGGGAACCGACATGGCAATATCGCACCAGCACCGGCTGTCCTCGCGCCTGCACCTGCCGCGCCGCTTCGTCCCGGCGCCCCGGGTCACGGTCGACGAGTCCGCGCAGGACACCGCGACCGCCTCACCGGCCGTCGCTGCGGTCCGCACCACCGACATCGCCGTGGCCGGCCTGCGGGTCCTGCTGGGCTTCGTATTCCTGTGGGCGTTCCTCGACAAGACCTTCGGCCTCGGCTACGCCACCGCGAGCGGCAAGGGCTGGGTCGACGGCGGCTCCCCCACGAAGGGCTTCCTCTCCCACGTAGACGTCGGCCCGATGGCCGGCACCCTGCGCGGCTGGGCCGGCGAGCCCTGGGCCGACCGGCTGTTCATGCTCGGCCTGCTCGGCGTCGGCGTCGCGCTGGTCCTGGGCATCGGGCTGCGCCTGGCGGCCCTCTCCGGGACCGCCATGATGGCGCTGATGTGGATCGCCGAGTGGCCGCCCGCCAAGCACCTCGACAGCGGCAAGCCCACCGCCTCCACCAACCCCTTCGCCGACTACCACGTCGTCTACGCCATCTCGCTGATCGCCCTCGCCGCGATCGCCGTCGGCAGCCGACTCGGCCTCGGCGCACTGTGGGCCCGCCTGCCGATCGTCCGCGACCACCGCTGGCTGCTCTGATCGCCGCGCGACCCGGCCGGGCATCGCCCATGTGACGGGCCGGCGGAGTCTCGTGTGTCGGGTCATCCGGATCCGATCCCTACCGGCGGAAGCCGAAGCCATGCCAACATCGCCTTCGCGGCCCGAGGTCCTCGACTCCGCGCGCCCCGCCGAATCGGCCGATCCCGTGCGCGGCGAGCCGCCGGAGCCGATCCGGCGATGGCTCGCCCACGCGATCCCGGGCGCCGCACCGCCTCGACCTCGGTGGACATGCGCGCGCACGGACGCATCCGGGTCCGGCAACGGTGGTGTCCGTTCGTGGCCCGGCAGACGCTGACCCCGCCCACCGCATTCCGCTGGGACGCGCGCGTGCGCGGGCCGGGCGGGATCCGGATCAGCGGATTCGACCGCCTGGACGGGGACGGGGGTGCGATGTGCCGGCGGCTGTTCGGCGTGCTGCCCTTCATCGGGGCGTCCGGCACTGACATCACCCGCAGCATCGCGGGCCGCCTGGCCGGGGAGTACCTGATGATGCCCGCGTTCGCCCTGCGTCCGGAGGTGCGTTGGCAGGCCGTCGACGACACGCGGGCCGTCGCTCACCTGGTCGTCGCCGGGCATCCGCACGAGGTGGCCGTGACCGTGAACCCGTCCGGGGCCCTGGCCTCGGCTTCCCTGCCGCGGTGGGGCAACCCCGACGGCGGCCCCTGGCGCGAACACCGCTTCGCCGCGATCGTCGACGGCGAGGCCTCCCTGGGCGGACTCCTCCTGGCGACCGGCATTCACGCCGGGTGGGAGAGCACGGGCGCGTTCATCCACTACGACATCGACGCCGCCGACTTCCGATGACACGACTCGCGCACATGTCCGCCACAGCGTCGTGGCCCGATCGTGCGCCCCTCGGCGCACCCGTCGCTCCCCCGTGGGCGAACCCTCAGGCCTCCCGCGGGGCGACCACGAGGGTGGAGTCCGGGCCGAATCCCGCGGCGTGCGTCGGCTTGGGCCAGTCATACCGGGCGGGCAACGGTCACGGCCACGCTCACGGCGACGATTTCACTCGAACAGGCCACGAATTCCCGACTCCCGATGAGTCGATCGGCTGCCCGGCCCGTCGGGGCCGTCGATTCGGCGCTCAACACGGCAAAGGCGGCGACGGGCGTCCTTCCGTTTCCGGAGCCGACCAGCCGGTCATTACCCGAGGGCGCGCCCTATCGGCGACTGAACTTCGCCTCCACGCTTGCTTCGATCCCCGCGTCGACGATGAACGCAAGTCCACCGTGCGCCGAAAGGCCGAGCCTGACCGTGATGGATTCCGTCCGGAAACCGTGCGGCTGCTCCGCCGGCGTCGAACGGTGATGTGATCTGTGCGTGGATACGGCTGTAACTGCTTTGGAACTCATCCCAAGTGAGCGATGTGTCGTCGATCATCGCCTTGTGGCGGTGCGGGTCGCGACCATGTGCGTATGACGCCCACCAGCGCTCCGCGCGACTCTCGGCGGCGGCCACGTGTTCTTCGGTCCACAGATCGGGATCCGTCGGCGGCTGGGACAGGGGATCCACGACCGTATCGAGGCGCACGCGCTCGCCGACACGATGCTCGAGCCGGGTGACTTGGACGCGGCCGCCGCACATTTCCCGTTTCCGGTACGCGCTCTCAGCGTCCGAACCAAGCACCTTGGGCCCGGGGAGATGTGGGACCTCAGTGTCCGCGGTGATCACTGGGGTCTGGACGACCGAGACGACATCCTCAGTGTGGTCAACGTAGCCGAGTTGCAGCTCGCACCCGACGCCGTGGTCGTCGTCCGCGGCAATCCGCTGATCCTCGTGGTCCGACATCTGGTGTGCGCGACGCGCGAGTTCGCCGGAGTTCACCGCGTCGACCACGTATCAACCATCAGGCGCGCTTCGGATCACAGGTCCCGGTGGCAGCCCGACCGGGACCGAGGATCCCCCGCGTGTTACGCAACGCGGCCGAGTGGCAGCACCGTGTTCGCGGCCGAGGGTCCGCCCCGGAAATTCGATGGGGCGAACGGCCCTGTTCGATTCGGGCTGGTAGGAGCAGGGTCGAAAGCGGGGCTGTATCGGGCCGGCCCCGATGAAGGGAGCACTACATGTCCGCATTCCGGAACAAACCCTCGCGAGCGGCGGCATAGGGCATCTCGGCGCAGACCATCGTCCAGCCGCCCAGCGCGCCGATCCCCGACACGATCGCGGCCACCGCGACCGCGTCCCCGGCCCACGAGGCACCCGCCATGTGATCGGCCGCGTCGGTGAACGGCGCGGTGGAGGAGACGAGTTCGGCGTGCGGAACGGCGCCGAAGACGGCGAGCGTGCCGAGTAGGTAGACCGCCGCGCGGGCCAGGGTGCCGTGGACGGTGGCACGGGGCACGTTGCGGCCGGGCTCGCGAACCCGGCCGGCCGCGACCGAGACCGTCTCCAGGCCGATATGGCTGAACAGTGCGATGGCCGCGGCGGCGACATCGCAACGCCGGTGCGCCGCACGCTCGACGGCATCACGGACCGCGAGCGCGAGGTCTTGGCCCTGGTCGCGCGCGGGCTGTCCGACAGCGAGCTCGCCGCCCACCCGACCATCGGCATCGCCACCGCGAAGACGCACGTGGCGCGGCTGTTCACCAAGTTGGACGCGCGCGACCGCGTGCACCTGGTCATCCTCGCCTACGAGGCGGGACTCGGCCCGGCTTCCCGACCGGTGTCGGACGCACGCGGATAGCGTGGTCGCGGCAGGAACGCCCGGTGCACATACGACGGACCCCAGCGGTTGGGCATCCACAGACAGGACCGACTCGGCGGCCCGCTGCCCCGGCACCTCCGTGCCCGGGGTCCACGGTGCCGCGGCCGACCCGAGCGAGGGCGGGGCTCCCGGCCGCGTCGGCGTTCCGGGAGGACGGCGAGTCGGTACGCGTCATCGGAGTGCGGGCGGGTCGCCGTGCTGCGGGGTGGGCAGCCGAACGCGCACGGTGAGCCCGCCGCCGGGGCGGGCGTCGGCGGTGACTTCGCCGCGGTGTGTGGTGGTGATCGCTTCGACCACGGCGAGTCCGAGGCCGAACCCGGTGCCGCGTTCGCGGGCCTGGTGGAAGGGTGCGAACAGGGCGGGGACCTCTTCGGGGTCCAGGATCGGGCCGGTGTTGGTGACCTCCAGGTACGCGCTGTCCCCCACCAGGCCGGTGGTCATCGTCACCGTGCCGTCGCGGTGGTTGTGGCGCACGGCGTTGGCCAGCAGGTTGAGCGCGACCTGCCGCAGGAGGGCGGGGTCGCCCTCGACCGGCGCGGCAGCCGTCGTGTGCGTGACCCGGACACCGGCTTCACGGGCCTCGTCGGCCAGATCGTGCGCGGCGGCCCGGGCGGTGTCCGCCAGATCGACGGGACGCGCCTGGAGCGTGGCGCTCTCGCCGCGGGCCAGGGTCAGCAGTGCGGCGATCAGGCGTTCGGTGCGGGCGTTGGCGTCCAGCGCGCGTTGTACGGCGGGGCGCAGTTCGTCGGGGACGCGGCCCTGGGCGAGCGGGATCTCCAATGCGGTGCGTTGGATGGTGAGGGGGGTGCGCAGTTCGTGTGAGGCGTGGGCGGTGAAGCGTCGTTGCGCGGTGAAGCTTCGGTCGAGGCGGTCGAGCATGGCGTCGAAGGTGTCGCCGAGTTCGCGGATCTCGTCGTACGGGCCGTCCAGGGCCAGTCGTTCGTCCATGCTGCGGTCGGCGCTGATCCGGCGGGCGGTCGCGGTCACCTGGTGGAGGCGGGTCAGCGAGCGGCGGCTCGCCCACCAGGCGAGCAGTGCGGCGAGCGCGGTGAACGCGGCGAGCAGCAACGCGGAGCGGGTCAGCAGGTCGGTGAGGATGGTGTCCTGGAAGTTCCCGAAGCCTTGCGCGGGGGAGGTGGGGAGTGGTACCGACCCCTCCGAGGGCGTGCCGGGCAGGGCCGGTACGGGCGTGCCCGGTTGCACGGGCTGGGCGGGTTCGAGGGGTTTGGCGGACGTGACGAGGTCGCGGTTGGCGTGGATGAGCTGGCGTGCGCTGAGCCAGTTCAGTGCGAGCATTCCGCAGCCCAGGACCGCGAACACCGCCGTGGTGACCAGGGTCAGTCGGCCGCGCAGCGGCAGCCGGTCGGGGGCGAGGCGAGACCGGAGGTGGGACGGAGGACGCGATGCGCGGCCGGGTGGGTTCACAGCCGGTATCCGTAACCCGCGTCGTGCACGATCAGCGGTGGGTCGCCGAGCTTGCGGCGCAGCGCGTGCACCGTCACCCGGACGGCCGTGGTCGCCGGGTCGACGGCCGTGTCCCACAGGCGGTCGCGGAGTTCCTCGGTGGGGACCGGCGCGCCGTCGGCGAGCAGCAGCAGTTCCAGGACGCCCAGTTCCTTGGGGGTGAGGTTCAGTGGGCGGCCGTCGCGTTCGGCGGCGCGGCGCGCGGTGTCCAGGCTGACGCCGCGCCTGCCGATCACGACCGCGGCGCGGTTCCCGGCGGAGCGGCGTCCGAGTGCACGCAGCCGGGCGACGAGTTCGAGGTAGGAGAACGGCTTGGCCATGTAGTCGTCGGCGCCGTGCCCGAGACCTTCGACGAGGTCGGAGAGAGTGTCGGCGGCGGTGAGCATCAGGATCCTCGCCGGATGGCCGGTGGAGCCCAGCGCCCGGCACACCGCGTCGCCGCCCAGTGCGGGCAGGTCCCGGTCCAGGATCACCACGTCGTAGTCGGCGGCGGCCGTGCGTTGGAGCGCTTCGAGGCCGTCGTGGGCCACGTCGCAGACCATGCCCTCGCCGCGCAGCCCCTCGGCGAGCATGGCCGCCAGTTCCCGCTCGTCCTCGACGATCAGCACCCGCATGTGTCCCGCTCCGCTCGCTCGCACCGCCGCTGTGCCGCACGGGCACCGAAGACCAAGCCTGCCCGGCGTGGTGTTAGCCACCGGTTAGGCGCGCAGTCACAGCCGGCTAACCGCGGCCTCCGTAGAACTGTGCACGTCACCCCACGTTCACAAGGGAGATCGAACATGCGTACTTCCACCATGCGCCGCAGGTCGATACGAGTCGGGCTGGCCGCCGCCGCAGCGGGCACGATCCTGGCCGTCGCCGGCTGCTCCTCCGACGACTCGGCCCCCAAGGTCGCCGGGGACGAAGGGGCCGGCCAGGCCAAGCCGCAGGACGACAACGCGGTCCGCAAGGCGTGGGTCGACTGCATGCACAAGCAGGGCCAGACCAGCGTCACGCAGAACAAGGACGGCAACATCGGCCTCCCCGCCGCGAAGACCGACACCGGCCTGGAACCCGGCTACGAGACCGCGACCAAGCTGTGTGACGAGAAGGTCCCGGGCATCAAGCAGGCCAAGCAGGCCGACAACACCAAGTTCGTCGAGATGTCCCGCAAGTGGGTCGCGTGCGCCCGCAAGAACGGCTACACCGACATGCCCGACCCCGACCCCAAGACCGCCATCGTCACCATCCCGCGCGCCGTGTTCGACCCCACCAAGTGGGACGCGGCCTCGCGCGCCTGCGACGCGCAGTTCCCGATGGCCGGCTACTCGATCGGCGAATGACCATGACCCACACCGCCGAAACCCCCGCCCCCGCCTGCGACGAGAGCGGCCCCGGCCGCAAGAGGAAGCGCGCGAGGGTCGTCGTTCCGCTGCTGGTGGTCGCCGTGCTGGCCGGCGGCGGCGTCGTCGCGGTGGTCCGCCCCTGGGACCGCGACAGCGCAACGACGAAGCAGGCCGCCGTCCGGTACGACCTCGTCCCGGTGGAGCAAGGATCGTTGTCCACCAGCATCCAGCTCACCGGCTTGCTCGCGTTCGACACCCCCGCCCCCATCGTGGCCTCCGGCAAGGGCACCGTCACCGCCCTGCCCGCCGTCGGCGCCGTCGTCAAGACCGGCGGCAGGCTGTACGAGGTCGACGGGCAACCGGTGGTGCTGATGACCGGCGACCGCCCGATGTGGCGCGACCTGGGCCTCGACGTCCCCGACGGCTCCGACGTCGAGCAACTCGAGAAGAACCTGATCAAACTCGGCCACGCCAAGGGCCTGGACCTGTCCGCCGACCGAAAGTTCACCTCCGCCACCGCCGTCGCCGTCAAACGCTGGCAGAAGTCGCTGGGCGTCAAGGAGACCGGAACCGTCGCCCTGGGCAGCGTTGTCATGCTGGCGCAGGAGTCCGTGCGCGTACAGCAACTCGGCGCCAAACTCGGCTCGACCGTGGGCAGCGACTCGATCATGACCGTCACCCGCACCGACCTCGTCGTCACCGCGCAACCCGCCGACAACCAGGTCTCCCGGTTCAAACCCGACGGAAAGGTCCGCGTCAAACTGACCGACGGAACCGCCGTCGAGGGCCGCATCCGCTCCCTGGCCCGAGGCTCCACCGGTGGCGAGGACAAGTCGGGCGGCTCCGGAGACGGCCCGAACGGCAACAAGACCACCGTCACGATCGTGCTGGAGAACCAGGACAAGGCCCAGCAGGCGGGGCCTTCCCCGGTGACCGTCAACGTCGTCGGCGACACCGCCGACAACGCGCTCGTCGTCCCGGTCACCGCGCTCCTCGCCCTCGACGGCGGCGGCTACGGCATTCGCGTCGCCGACGGCCCCACCACCCGACTGGTCAAGGTCCGACTGGGCCTGATCGCCGACGCCAAGGCCCAGATCACCGGCGACGTGCAGCCCGGCGCACAGGTGGCGATCCCCAAATGACATCCACCCCACCGCAAACCCCCACCCCGGTCCTGGAACTCTCCGGCATCGTCAAGGAATACCCGGGCTCACCCCCGCTGCGCATCCTGCACGGCCTGGACCTGACCATCGAGGCCGGCGAACTCCTCGCCGTCGTCGGCCCGTCCGGCTCCGGCAAATCCACCCTGCTCGCGCTCCTGGGCTCCCTCGACCGCCCCACCTCGGGCCGACTGCGCTTCGAAGGCCGCGACGTGTCGAACCTGTCCGATGCCGAACTGGCCGCGCTACGCGCCCACCGCATCGGCTTCGTCTTCCAACAGTTCTTCCTCCTGTCCGGACTCACCACCGTCGAAAACGTCGCCACCGGGCTCCTGTACAGCGGCGCGGGATTGTCCGAACGGCGCGCGCGGGCCGCCGCGGCGCTGCGCTCCGTCGGACTCGGCCACCGCCTGGACCACCACCCCGACCAGCTCTCCGGCGGCGAGAAACAACGCGTCGCGATCGCCCGCGCACTCGTCGGCCGCCCCGCACTCCTGCTCGCGGACGAGCCCACCGGCGCACTCGACAGCGTCTCCGGCACCGCCGTCGTCGACCTGCTGCGCACCCTCAACGCCGACGGCACCACCGTCGTCGTCATCACCCACGACCGCGAACTCGCCGCCTCCTTCCCCCGCCGGATCGGCATCCACGACGGCCGCATCGACTTCGACGAACGCGCGCCCCAGCCCACCGGAGCCGGCCTGTGAGCACCACAACACGCCGCCGCACCCGACTACGCCCCACCGACCTGCTCCGCCTGGGCATGATCGGACCGCGCACCCGCAAGATGCGCTCCGCGCTGTCCGCACTCGGCATCGCGCTGGGCATCGCCGCCGTCGTCGCGGTCACCGGCATCTCCAACTCCAACCAACAGCACCTGCTGGAACGACTGGACCAACTCGGCTCCAACCTGATCACCGTCGCCCCCGGCAAAGGCTCGGACCAGAAACCGGTACCGCTGCCGCCCGCCGCCGAGAAGATGCTCGCCGCCATCGGCCCCGTGCAGCAGGTCACCGCGACCGGCGCCACCAAGGCCGACGTCTACCGCAACGACCTCGTCCCCGAGCAGCAGACCGGCAGCATCACGGTGCTGGCCGCCCGCCTGAACCTGCTCGACGTGCTGCGCGCCACCCTGAGCAGCGGGCACTGGCTCGACGCCGCGAGCGAGAACCTTCCGGTGACCGTCCTCGGCGACCAGACCGCACAGCGCCTCGGCGTGACCACGCCGGGCGAGCGGGTGTGGCTGGGCGGCCAGTGGTACAAGGTCGTCGGCATCCTCGCCCCCAACGAACTCGCCCCCGAACTGAGCACCACCGCCCTGGTCGGCTGGCCACAGGCGGTCGCCCACCTCGGCGCGGACGGCACCGCCGCCACCGTCTACCTGCGGTCGTACTCCGAACGCGTCCCGCAGGTACAGTCCGTGGCCGCGGCCAGCGCCAACCCCGGCAGCCCGAACATGGTCGCGGTCAGCCGCCCGTCCGACCTCCTCGCCGCCCGCGCCGAAACCGAGAACACCCTCACCGGGCTCGTCCTGGCCCTGGCCGGCGTGGCACTGCTGGTGGGCGGTGTCGGCATCGCCAACACCATGGTCGTGGGCGTGATGGAACGCCGCGGCGAGATCGGACTGCGCCGCGCCCTGGGTGCCCGCGGCGGCCAGATCGCCATGCAGTTCCTCCTGGAAGCCGTACTCATGGGCTTCCTCGGCGGAATGGGCGGACTGCTCCTCGGCGGCCTGGCCGTCTACGGGTACGCGCTCGTCCAAGGCTGGGCGGTGGCCATCCCGCTCTACACGCTCTTCGCCGGCCCCGCCGTGTCGGTGGTCGTGGCCGCGCTCGCCGGGATCTACCCCGCACTGCGCGCCGCGAAAGCCTCCCCCACGGACGCGCTGCGCTCGGCCTGACCGAGACCGGTCGCCCCGGGCGGCGTCTCGGCCACGAGCCGACGCGCCGACCGGGGCAACCGGCGTTTCCCGAGTACCGCGCTTCGGGGCGTTCGCGCGCGGGGGCGGTCAGCGTCGCGGGCGGTACACGGTCAGGCCGACCTCGACCGGTGAGCCGCCCGCCGCGGTGACGACGCGGACGAGAGCCAACTCGCGCGTCGTGCGCGAGCGGACGCAGAACGACCGTCCCGCCGACACGTCGCGCAAGGTGACGGTCCCGGTGGGGCGTCCGTCGAGGGCGGCCACGCACTCCTCCGGTGTCGGAGTCGGCGTTTCGGCGCGCAGCACGGCGGCGTCGCTGTCTGAGGTCCACAGTGGATTTCGGGTGTGGGCAGGGAAGTTCAGGTCACCGCGCACCTCCGGCGGGGTCTGTAGCGACAGGCCACGCCGCAGGGGCGGGACCGCCGTCCTCGGCCGGGTTGCCGCGCGGTGTGACGAGCAGGCGCAGGACGAGTTCGCGCGCGGTCGCGTCCACGCGTTGCACCGAGGCCCGCACGTCCACCCGGTCGGGCGCCGAACTCGACGCGCGGTGACGGGTGTCCAAGGCCATGCGTTCGCCGACCTGGAGCCAGACGCCCACCACGAGGACCACACCCCCAGTGCCAACGCGGCGGCCACCGCGGCCGCGAGGCGGCCTCGGCTCCAGACCGCGCACACGATCACCGGTTCGTAGCCCGCGACGGTCCGGGCGATCAGCGCGATGTCCCGCTGCACGCCGGCGAGCTGCCGGCCTCAGATCGACCGGCTCGCCGGCCACGACATCCAGGTCCGCACGTGTGGCACGTCGTCGGCGGGTACCCGCGGGCCGAGGTCGCCGGGCGCGGGCGACGTGCCGCCCGCGGCGGCGCCGAATCCCAGGGCACGCAGGATGCCGCTGCGGGCGGGACGGGAATCGGACATGGGAGACCTCCAACCGGTCGTGCTGCCACACGGATCGCGGCGTGCGTAGAGAGGGGGTGCGGGAGAACCGCTCGATGCCGGTGCCGGTGTCGAGTTCGAGTACGCGCGCGAAGCGGTCGAGGCTGCTCGGTCACCCGGCACTCACCGACGACCCAGCGGTACGTCCAGCGGGTGGTCCCGGTCGCCCGGTCGAGGCCCAGGATGCCGTCGCCCGCGCTCACCGTGATCGTGTCGCCGGCAGTGGCCGCGAGCCGGATGCCGTTCTGCGGTTTGCCGACGTTTCGGTGCCACAACAGTGTGCCCGTGGCGGTGTCGAGGGCTGCGATCTCCTCGCAGGCGACCGGGTCGCTGTGCGGTTTCCCGTATCCGATGACACCGACGCCGCCGCTGGTCGCCGTGCCACCCGCGGAAGCGCTGCACGGGACCAGGTTCTCGACGGGGGCGGGCACCTCCCAACGCTGGGCGCCGGAGTGGAGGTCGTAGCGCACCCCGGACACGTCGATCCGCACGAGGACGTCCGCGGTGAGCCAGAGGCCGACCACGTCGACGTCCAGATCGCGGTCGCCGGGCATCGCGGACCAGGTCCGGTGCCGCTCACCCTCGACGACCAGAGGAGGCAGCGGGTCTCCGCCGAACGCCGCGCCCGGCCGCAGCGCCGCGGACCGACCGGCGGGCGCGGCGGTGCCGGCGCCGTCGCGCGCCTCCTTGGCGCCCTTGCCGACGTCCTCACCGTCAACGCCCAACGCGCTGGCATGGTCGACCTCCGGGATTAATCGCGGTGCGGGGTGCTGGTTAGGTTGGCGGGCATGATCGATCCGATGTCCGTATTCCGAACGTTGCTGGATGTCGGCCGCGATGGCGGCGGGTGGGAACCCGTCACGGAAGGCGAGTCCGAGGCCAGTGTCTTTCGTTCTCATGATGGGTCGCGATACGCCAAGTGCGTCGCTGCCGACCACGTGGCCTCATTGGAGGCGGAGCGGGACCGTGTCGTCTGGCTCAGCACGCAGGGTGTGCCTGGTCCACGCGTACTCGACTGGCGCGTCAGCGCCAATGGTGCCGCCTTGTTGACAAGCACGGTCACAGGAGTCCCCGCCGATCGTGTTTCGGCTTCGATGCTCCAGGCGGCCTGGAAGCCGATCGCGGATGCCGTGCGTCGGTTGCACGATCTTCCTCCGCAGCAGTGCCCATTCACTCGCGGCCTTGCTCAGATGTTCGCCACTGCGCGCGACGTCGTCGCGCGAGGTGCGGTCAACCCGGATTTCCTCCCGCAAGATCAGCAGCAAACGTCTCCCGACGAGCTGCTTGCGCGACTTGCCCCGCAAGTTGAATGCCGTCTCGCGCAGGAAGCCGCAGAAATTGTGGTCTGCCACGGGGATCTGTGCCTGCCCAACATCATCCTCGACCCGGAAAGCATGACCGTGGCGGGCTTCATCGATCTCGGCCGCCTCGGACGGGCCGACCCCTACGCCGACATCGCCCTTCTTCTCGCCACTGCCCGCGAAATGTGGACCGACGACCAACAGTCGAACTCAGCGGACGAGACGTTCGCCAACCGCTACGACATCGTCCTCGATCGTGGCCGAGAGGACTTCTATCTGCACCTCGATCCCCTCACCTGGGGATAAGCCGTTGACCGATGCCGCCGAATGGCGACGACACGGATGACAACCACCAGGTTCCCTGCCGCTCGGAGGGCGCCACATTGCGACAGGCGCAGCCCGGCCCTTCTGCACCGCGCCTGTCAGGGACACGGGACAAGAGGGCCTGGGACGACCAAAGCTATCGGTTCACACCCGCATCTTTACCGCAGACACTCCGCCCCGCCCTCAGCACATCCCGATGTCACCCGATAGAGGTGGCTCCGATTCTCGTTGCCGATCATGGAACTGCGTCGTTGTCCATCCCCTTCACGGACAGAGCAACGTGGCTTCCGTTTCCGTTGCCCGAGTGGCTCCCGCTCACCCTGTCAAAAACAGCCCGACCCTGTGGCAGATCCGCCTGCGCAACGACAACGGCGGACACGGCCTCCACGAGCTGGGCACCGCGAGTTGCTCCGCACCCGGCTCGCTGTGAGTGGGGAACGGCTCAGCGGTCCCCCGCTCACAGCACGTTATTCCCCGGATCGCCCGGGCTGTTCACCGTGCTCGACCCGGACTCAGTCCCCGTCGTACCCTCCGCTGACCTCGACGAGATCGGGGCGTTCCCCATCTGCGCCGCGCTGTCGACCGCGGCCGCCGTCGCCATGGTCAAGGCCGTGCGGCTCCACCGCCGCAGCCGCTGATGAAAGAACCGCAGGATTTCGTCGAACGCCGCGTGTCTCCCATCGTGTGCGCGCCGAAATCTCGATGGTGCCTACTGTCGCCCCCGGCACCTGACGGCCTCGGGCGGTGTCCCCTGTCAGCATGGCAACTCCTGGTCGCGGTCTGCGGGTATCTGCGATCCCGCAGCTTCCACAGGCTGGTGCTGGGAACGGGCCCGACCGCGACCACCTGCACGGCGCCGCCATCGTGGGCGTGCGCCCGCTGCCGTGGACGGCACACGCGTGGATCCTCACCCCCGAAGGCGAATTGGGCATCACCGTCGAGAACGCCGAACGCCCGTGGCTGCCCCTCCTGTTCACCCCTGCTCGAAAAGCATCGAACCAGGAGGATCGTCTTCGCTCGTTCGAGTTAATGAATGGCGGCCCGCCCCGGCGGGCCGCTGCCATGAACGAGTGACCGCTACCGGCGCCCCCACGCGCCCGTCCGCCGCTCCCCCACGCATGCAACTCGTCGCCGGACGCCACGACCAGGCCGTGGCGGACCTCACCGGCCGACAACTCGCCACGCGCCTGCCCCGCTTGGTGAACACCACGTTCCGCCTCGCCTGGACGGCGGACCCCGGAGCGCTGACCGCTCTCCTGCTGTGCCAACTCGGCGCGGCGCTGTGCGCGGCGTTCGGCCTCGCCGCCACCGCCGGCGCCCCGACCGGACTCCTGGCGACCACCCCGACCGCCGATCGGCTGCGCGAGGCCGCGCCCGGACTCCTGGTCCTGGTCGCGGCATTGGTCGTGCGGTCCCTCCTCGTTTCCGGGGTGCTCGCCGTCCAGGCCCGGCTCGCGCCGCGGCTGGGTCGGATCGCCGAGGTCCGCGTCATCGCCGCCGCCACGTCGGTGGAGGCGGTCGCCTACGAGAACCCGGGATTCGAGGACGCGTTGGACGCCGCCGACACCGGCGCGGCCAACGTGCGCAACCTTCTGGCGGACACCGTCGACCTGACCGCCGCCGCCCTCACCCTCGCCGCGACCGCCGGCGTACTGGGCCTCCTGCACCCGGTCCTGGTGCCTTTGCTGGTGACGGCCGCCGCGCCGCGAGGGTGGGCGGCGATACGCACCGCGCGGATCACCCACACCGCGGCGCACGCCACCCGCTCCGACACCAGACTGCGCAACACCCTGCGGTCCTACATCACCGCCCGCACCACCGCCCCCCGAGGTCCGCACCGCCACGATGCGCCCGTTCCTGATCGGCCAGTACGAACAGGTCGCCGAACGCCTCGAACACCAGGCCGTACGACTGGCGGTCGCGTCACTACGCGTACGCATGACCGGAGACGCGCTCGCCGCACTCCTGACCGGGAGCACCTGGGCAACACTGGTGTGGCCGGCCGCGTCGGGCCGGGTCTCCCTCGCCGCGGCCGGGACGGCCGTGGTCGGCATCCGCGCCGCCTCGACGGCCGTGGACGTCATCGTCCGCGCCGCGGCGAAGGTCTTCCACACCGGGCTGTACGTCGACGACTGGCAGGCGTTCCTGGTCGACGCCGAACAATGGCGCACCACCCGAGGAACCACCGAACTTCCCCTCGCGGGGCCCACCGCGGTGCGGGCCGAGGCGCGCGCCCTGCGCTCGCTGCGCCGGCTCCTGGACGTGCTCGCGGCGGGACCGGCGTAGCGAGGCGGGGCCGGGTCAGGGGCCGTGTCGGATGCGGTCCGGGTCCGCGTCGAGGACGGCGAGGTCCGGGTGGTCCCGCAGTCGCTGCTCGCGCGCCCGGTCCCCGAGGTCGGCCTCGTGCGCGGCCCGCACGACGCCCGGGGCGACCGGGGTGACCAGACGTAGACCGCCGGCGCCCGAGCCGGTGTTACCCGAGGCCCTGTCGACGGGTAACGAATCCGTTACCCGCGCAGGTCGGCGGTGGGTCCAGGCGTTACCCGAGCAGCAGAACGGGGCCGGGCGTCGCGGCGTCCTCGCAGGGCCGTCTCGAACGCGGCGTCGGGGTCGTCGCGGGTGCGGGGGTTGCGGCGGGGCGGGTCGGCCATCGCGTACGGCCAGGCGATGGTGTCGTCCTCGTGACGGCCGAAGAGGGCGGTGGCGCGGGAGTTCAGGTCCACAGCGGCAGTGGTCACGGCTGGGTCTTCCGTTCGCGTGAGGGTCCGACGGGTGGGCCCGAGGCAGAGGTCACTCGAACGGGGGACCCGTGAACCGTCGACCCGCGGGCAGACACATCCCGAGGCGCGGTTCCGGGTCCTCGGGGAAGGAAGGCCCGGACCGCGCCCATCCGTGACGCCGACGCCCGGTGAACGAGGACCGGGAACAGCGGATGCGGGCATTGCGACGATCGGTCGCCACGCACCCGTTTCCGGGCCGGTGGCGGGGCGATGGGTACATGTACTGCGCGGAGCGGGTCCACCGGCCGATCGTGGTCGACCGGGTCCGAAGGATCGTCGCCGAGTACAACGCACGTGACGTTGAGGCAGCTCTGGTATCGGGCGATCTCCGAGGGGTTGGTGCCGAACACGCCGTCGATGTACCGCCGGCTGTCCTCCCGCCTTGCGCAGGCCCGGCGCGAGGGGCGCTTCCCCGACCTGGTCGACACCCTGCGCGAGGTCCACGTCCCACCGGCCTGGACCGACGACGCGGCGTTCCTGGAGCAGGCGCCGGACCGGTTCCGGCCGGACCGCGCTCGCGGCCGGGAGGTCGCGGTGTACGTCGCGGCGAAGAAGGACTCCCTGCGGGGGATGTTCAGTTCCTGGTTGGCCGATAACGAGAGAGGAGTTGCGCGGATTCCTCGCCGAATGGCCCGACATCCCGTGACGTTCGGCGCGTTGCCTGCGCGGCGGCCCCTGACGCCCCGCTCCGGGCGTTACCCGGACAGCGCAGTCCCGATACGAGACGGCGCGAAACGGCGCCGCCCCAAGTTCGGGGGCGGCGCCGCGCAGTCGAAGGTCGGTGAGCGTGGCCGCCTCACGGCGGAAGGCACACCGTGGCTCCGGCCGAACCGGTATTCCACGGAGGCAATGGTTGGGCCCGGGGGCACACCCTCACCGACACCGGATCACAACCGGCGCCGTCTCGGGTTCATTCCCCGCCGCCGAGCCGCGCCTGCGGTCCCGGTCGCGACGGACTCGACCGGGGGGTGGGCGGGGCGGTCGCCGCGCGGCCCCACCCCCGCGTGGGCCGCACGGCAACAGGCCGCGTGATCGTTTCCCGGGTTCGGGTAGGCGCCGACTCAGTGCTCGGAGTGCTGGGCCTGGTACGTGTCGGCGATGTCGAAGTACTCGTCGCAGGCGCCGCATTGCGCGTGCCCGAAGATGTGTGTGATGCCGAGAGCCAAGGCTTCCTGCTCGTCGCGGGCGGCGACGTCGTACAGGCGTTTGCCAAGGCCCTCGAGATCCTGCGGTCGTGTCGGTCGGAGCGGGCGTCGGTCCTCGTCGCCCAGGTCCCAGTCGCGACAGGCGGAGTAGTAGCCGTACTCGCCGATGGCGATGGTGACTTCCGCTTCGCAGTGCGGACAGGCGACCATGAGGAATGCGTCGGACAGTTCGTCGATGGCTTCGCTCCATATCGCCGAACCCTCGAGGGCGAGCATGGTGCGGAAGACGTATGTGTAGTCGGGGGTCTCCGGGCGTCGTTTCAGACGTTCGTCGGCCAGGCGGCGAAAACCCGAGATCTCCGTGGCGTGGTCGTCGAAGACCGCGTCTGCCCGGCCCTGCTCGATCGCCCCCTGCGCGATGGCGCCCGCCAGGAGCAACGCTTCACGACTGTCGTGCGCATCCGATGTCGAGGCCAGGGCGAGGAGGCGGGGGTAACAAGTCCCGGCCGTCGCGCCGTGGTTCCAGCACCTGATCCGGACAATGCCGGCGCAGGGAGCCCACCTCGTAGGCTGTTTCGTTTGCCCCGCGCACCCGCGCAGCGCGCACCGTGCGCCGTGCGCCGCCATCCCGATGGACGCCCGTACTTGGCTTCGGCAGAGGCGGGCGTTTTTCGTTGCCCGTCCCTGGCGAGCGGAGCAGGTGACTCGGCCCCACTCAGCCGTGGTTGCTCGCCTCGACGCTCGCGCGCAGTCGGCTGAGCGCGTCCGCGTACTCCGCGGGCGAGGCGGAACGGAAGGTGACGGGTCGTGTTCCGCCGTCGGCTTGCGCGAACTCGACGGTCAGGGTGCCGGCGGCGATGCGACCCGCCCTGAGGTGTTGGTCCTCCACCTCGAAGACGATCGCGTCTCCATTCGTGCGTCCGCCCAGCGGGTAGTCCTTGGTGACGACGCTCGCGTTCGGGGCGGTTCCGACCACGTAGGACTCCAGGCCGGTTCCCGAGATGGCTCCGGGTACGGTCGTCTGCCACTGGAGGTACGCGACGGTGTCCGGTGCCGTGAACAGATAGCCGGACGTCGCCGCGATCACCGGCGTGCGCGATGCGGATGGTGTGGTCGTCGATTTGGAATCGTCGGAGGAACAAGCGGCCGACAGGCCCACGACCAGTACCAGGACGACACGAGCGCAACGAAGCATACGGACAGCATCGACCGACCGGCCGGACCCGGCTACTGCACACATCCGAACGGGTGCCCGGGTGTCACGGGGGTCGGGCGGAGGCTTCGGGCAAGACCTGGAGGGCCCTCCTCGGGCGTGTTCGAGGGAACACTCGGGTGCGACCGAGGAAGCGCGACCCACGAAAACCGTGTGCCATGTGCGGTCGTGCAGGGAAAGAACCGCCCCATGGCGGATATGCGAGCGTTCCGGGACGCCCGCCGGGGACCAGGACGCGGGCGAACTCGCGCAGCATCGCGTCCGGGCCGGCGGCGCGGCCGAGGACGTCCACACGCACGATGCCGTCGGCAACGACGTCGGGCAGCCGGTGTCCTCCAGTTCCGCGACGCGGAAGACGGCCCGGCCGGCGCCGGCGCCGAGGAAGACGTGGCGAGGTGTGCCGGCCCGGGCCACGGCGACCGGTGAACAGTCGAAGCCGTCCAGGCGCAGGGCGAGGGCGCGGGCGAGCCACAGGCCGATGCCGCCGGTGCCGCAGCCGGCGTCCATCAGGAGCCGGCCCGGGCGCATCCGCAGGCGCGCGGCCGTCGGCCCGAGCAGGGGCATGTCGCACGAGCCGGAGGCGGCGACGTCGGTCGGGTGGTCCTCCCCCATCGCCCGCGCGTACAGGCGGGTGACCAGATCGGTGCGGGCCCGGGCGGCGTGGAAGGCGTCGTACCGGGCGCGTAGCCGGTTGCCGGGGACGGGGGAAGGTGCGGCCGTGGTGGGGGCGTGATTCATCGGGGCATCGACCTCCTGATCCGTGAGCGGGTGCCGGGGCAGACGACGTGGACGGCATGGACCGGGCCGGTCGCGTCCGAAAGGTCCAGGGCCACCGGTTCGTGTCCGGTGACGTGGTCCAGGCACCGCGCGACGTCGGCGGCCTGCGCGGCGAAGCCGCCGCCGGTCGTCGGGGCGAAGCGGGCGGCCGTTTCGGGCCACGGGCCGGGTCTGTGGTCTGTGCCGGGTGTGCGGGTGGGGTCAAGCCGTTTCGCGACCGTCGCGCAACGCTGCCGGGGAGCGCGTGGGGCGATGTCGCTGCCCTTGATCACCTTGGCGAACTCCGCGTCGAATTATTCCTTGCCCACCTTCTCCGCAAGCGTGGTCAGGTACTTCACCTGCGCGTCGGTGGCCGGCTCCGTCCTCGCCTTCGCAGCACGCTCGCTCCGCAGGGCGTAAATCCGCTCGTTCTCCGCCTTGCGGGCCTCCTCCGCCTCCGGACTGCGTCGTCCCGCCTCGGCGACCACCCCACCTTGCCGCGCACCCACCCACGCCGGCTACGCGGACCGCACCCGTTCCAGATGCGTCCGTACCCTCGCAGTAAGCGGGTGCCCCGGGCTCAACACCCGTTCGCAGTCGGCCAGGGCGCGTTCGAACATCGGGACCGCCCGCGCCAGATCACCCGCCGACTCGTACACGTACGCAAGGTTGCTGCGGGCGGTCAGGGTGTCGGGGTGGTCGCCGCCCAGCACCCGTTTGCGGTCGGCCAGCGCGCGTTCGTACAGCTCGATCGCCCGCGCCAGATCACCCGCCGACTCGTACACGTACGCAAGGTTGCTGCGGACAGTCAGGGTGTCGGGGTGGGCGCCGCCCAGCACCCGCTCGCAATCGGCCAGCGCGCGTTCGAACAACGGGACCGCCCGCACCAGATCACCCGCCGACACGTACACGCCCGCGAGGTTGTTGCGGACGGTCAGGGTGTCGGGGTGGTCGCCGCCCAGCACCCGCTCGCAATCGGCCAGCGCGCGTTCGAACATCGGGACCGCCCGCACCAGATCACCCGCCGACTCGTACACGTACGCAAGGTTGCTGCGGGCGGTCAGGGTGTCGGGGTGGTCGTCGCCCAGCACCCGTTTGCGGTCGGCCAGCGCGCGTTCGTACAGCTCGATCGCCCGCGCCAGATCACCCGCCGACTCGTACGCGCCCGCGAGGTTGTTGCGGACAGTCAGGGTGTCGGGGTGGGCGCCGCCCAGCACCCGCTCGCAATCGGCCAGCGCGCGTTCGAACATCGGGACCGCCCGCGCCAGATCACCCGCCGACACGTACACGTACGCAAGGTTGCTGCGGGAGCCCAGGGTGTCGGGGTGGTCGCCGCCCAGCACCCGCTCGCGGTCGGCCAGCGCGCGTTCGTACAGCTCGATCGCCCGCCCCAGATCACCCGCCGACTCGTACACGTACGCAAGGTTGCTGCGGGCGGTCAGGGTGTCGGGGTGGTCGCCGCCCAGCACCCGCTCGCAATCGGCCAGGGTGCGTTCGTACAACGGGACCGCCCGCGCCAGATCACCCGCCGACTCGTACGCGCCCGCGAGGTTGTTGCGGACGGTCAGGGTGTCGGGGTGGTCGTCGCCGAGTATCCCCTCATGGGTGGTGTGGGCGCGTTCGAGGGCGGGGACGGCGAGGGCGAGTGCGCCGTGTTCCCAGCGGTAGGCGGCGGCGCGGGTGAGGACATGGGCGGTGTGGGGGGTGTCGTGGTCGGGTGTGTGGTGGCCGGTGAGGGCGTCGGCGTGGGGGAGCAGGGTGTGGCATCGGGCCCAGGTGTCGGGGTGTCGTACGTCGGTGGGGAAGGCGGCGGCGAGGAGGGTGGTGGCGCGGTCGCGGGCGTGGTCGATGTGTTCGGGCAGGCGGTGGGGGTCGGCCGGGTCCGGGGTGCGGGCGAGGTGTTGGACGAGGCGGTGGACGGACAGGGTGGTGTCCCGGTTGTCGGTGAGCATGCTGTACGCGACGAGTTCGCCGATCGCGGTGGCCACTTCGGGTGGTGTGGCCAGGGGGTCGAGGAGGTCGCGGGGGATGGCGTCGGGGGCGTACCAGGCCAGGATCCGCAGGATGTCCCCGGCCAGGGGGGTGTCGGCGAGGTGGTCCAGGGTCAGGCGCCATACCCGGGCCACCGCGCGTTCCGGCGTGCCTCGCTCGGCGGTGGCCAGTACCGTTCCCGGCCAGCGGGCGAGCATGTCCGGGTAGGCGGTGGGTGTGGTGCCGGTCCGCGCGCAGAACGCGGCGGCCTGTTCCACCGCCAGTGCGAGATGCCCCAGTTCCGCGCACACCGCTTCCGCGCCCCGGGTGTCTCGGGGTGTGTCGTGGGTGAGGATCCGGGTGAACAGGTCCAGCGACTCGGACGGTTGCAGGGTGTCCAGGCGCAGGGTGGTGGCGTCGCGGTGCCAGTCGGTGGCGCGGCGGGTGGTGATCAGTACCCGTCCTCCGGGGATCCGGTCGAGCAGGGGGCGGACGTGGGCGGGGTCCTCGACGTTGTCCAGGACCAGCAGCCATCCGTCGTGCTCGGCGAGCCATCGGGTTGCCCGCGCGACCTGTGCGGGGGTGGGTAGTTCCGCGAGTCCGGGGTGCAGGGTGCGGGCCAGGGCGGCCAGGCCCGCATCGACGGCGGCGGCCCCGTCGGCGGAGCTGGTGGTGTCGGCGACGATCCACCATCGCACGCGTTCCGGGCGTCGCGCGGCCCAGCGGGCCGCCAGCGCCGACTTGCCGACGCCGCCCAGGCCGTGGATCGCGTGCACCACCACCTCGCCGGGAGCGGCGAACGCCTCGTCCAGCGCGGCCAGTTCGTGGTCGCGGCCGACGAACAGTCCTGTACGGGGGATGTTGCCGACGCCCGGGCCGGGCGCGTCGGCCGGGATCGGGGCGTACGCCTGCGGGGGCAGCGCGCGCTCGGCGAACACCGCCACCGAGCCCACCACGTCCCGCCCGGCCGCGATCGACCCCTGCCCGGCGGACACCTCCCGGCCCGGTGCGGGCGGGGACGAAGCCGGGGCGGACGCCTTCGGGGTGGACGGTTTCGGAGCGCGTCGCCACCAGGGGTGTCGATCGTTCACGGGCCGCAGTGCGCGCTCGAGCCGTCGACGTCGCCGCCGGCCGCGATCGACCCGCCCCTCGCGTGAATCCCCGAAGCGCCCGCCGCAGCGCCCGGGGCGGCGGACGTGTTTGGCGCGGTGTCGTGGGCCCGGGTGTTCCCGACGTTCCCGCGGGCCGCGACCGACCCACCCTCTGCGCGCACACCTTCCGGGGCGGGGGGCGGGTTCGCCGTCCGCAGCTGCCACAGCGCGACGCCCAGAGCGGCGAGCCCGACCACCGCACCGACCACCCCGGCGACCTGATCCAACCGCTCCAGGTCCGCCGCAGACACCCACACCACCAACCCGACCGCCACCCCGACACCGACACCGGCGCCGGCGCCGACGCCGACCGGAGCCCACCACGCCTTCGCCCACCCCGTCATCCGACCATCGTCCACCCCACACCGCGATCACGCCCCCGGAACCGATCGAATCGGCGAACACCCACGAAGGCGACCGTGCCGACCTGGCCACCAGGCCGCCGTGCGTGCGCCGACGAGATCGGGATGAGGGCCCGTACGCGGCCTCGGCCACCTCAGCCCCAACGCCTTCGAGGCACAAGAAACACACAAGACCGATACCGTGACACTCGCGGCATGAAAACCGGTGTCCATGATCCAGGGGCAACCTCAGTAGGGAACCGCGTGCAGCGGGTAGTAGAGGCGCTCGTCCGCCCAACACGTGATCACCGTGACGACGGCCGCAGTCGATCTTCCCGACCTATCCCAGGTACTGCTTGCCGACGTGCGCGGTCGCCGAGCCGTCCTTGCGGTCGCCGGAATCGTCGATCACCAACACCCCGCCCGCGTGCGGTGCGGTCGCCGGATCCGCGAGCAAAAGCTCCACGCGGCGGGCGTTGATCCGCTCGTGGTCCCAGGTCGACTCCGACGGGAAGAACCGGAGCCGCTGCACCGCGAGATGCCGTGCACCGGCCACGGGTTCCGTACCTGCCAGGCAGGTCAGCGTCTTGTTGCGGTCTCTCGGCAGCAACAGCCCGGCCAGGTACTCGCGGAACCCACGTCGCTGTGCCAACGTCGAGAACAGGTCGTCGAACCGCGCGGCATAGACCTCCAGCGGCCCCGGTGCGGGCGGACAGGGCACACGCCATCCCTCTCGTCTCCCGTTCATCGGGGCCGGCCGGCTGCCAGACTGGGGCGGTGACTACGGCGAAATCGGCGGCATCGCAGGGGCTTCCGGCGTCGAGGCTGGGCAGGAAGTTCACGCTGCTGTGGTCGGCCTCATCGGTCTCCGCCGTGGGTGACGGCATGCGGGACGCGGCCCTGCCCTTGTTGGCCGCCGCGGTGTCGTCGTCACCGAGCGCCGTGGCGTTGGTGACGGTGGCCGGAACGCTGCCCTGGCTGGTGATGTCCTTGGTGGGGGGTGTCCTGGCCGACCGATTCGACCGGCGGCGCCTGATGTGGCAGGTCGACCTGGTGCGGGCCGTGGTGGTCCTGGGCTTCGCCGCGTGGGTGCTGGTCGCGAGCCCGCCGTTGGTGGTGCCGGCCCTGCTGGCCTTCGTGCTCGGATGCGGCGAGACGGTCTTCGTCAACGCGTCCACGTCCGCCCTGCCGGATGTGGTGCGGCCCGAGCAACTCGAGGCCGCCAACGGTCGTCTGGAGGGCGGTCTCATCGTCGGCGGACACTTCGTCGGCCCGCTGCTGGGCTCCGCCCTGTTCGTCGTCGGCGCGGGGTACCCGTTCGCCGTGGACGGCGTCTCCTTCGTCCTGGCCGCCGCGCTGGTGGCCGCGTTGGGTCGGTCGAGCGCGAGCACGCCGTCACCTCGTCGCCCGGTGGCGGCGGACATCCGCGAGGGCGTTCGCTGGACCTGGACGCACCGCGGGATCCGGCTGCTGGCCATCGTGGCCGCGGTGGCGTCGATGGCCTTCTATCTGGCGGTCACCATGCTGGTGCTGCTGTTGACGAAGACCCTGGGGGCGTCGCCCGTGGCGTACGGCATGGTGTTGGCCTCGGGTGCCGTCGGCGGAGCGTTGGCCGGCGTCACCTCGGGCCGGCTGCGCAACCGCCTCGGCCTGACGGCCAGAATCGGTCTGTCCTTCTTCCTGATGGGAGCCTCACTGCTGGGTCTGGGGGTCGGCTCCTCCGTGGCCTTGGCGGCCGTCCTGTACGCCTTGGCCAGTTTCGGTGTGGTGACCTGGAACGTGCAGGTGGTCTCCCTCAGGCAACGGGTCGTACCGCGTCGGCTTCTCGGTCGGGTCAACAGCTGCTACCTGTTGCTGAGCCGTCTGGGGATCTTGGTCGGCGCCGGGCTCAGCGGCTGGCTCGGTTCCGCGTTCTCCGTGCGCACCCCCGCCATTCTCGGCGGTGTCGTCCTGCTCGCGTCCCTCGTCGTGGTCCCCAGGTTGGCGAGTCTCGAGGCGGTTCGAAGCCGACCCGCCGGACTCGACGGCGCAGCCGATCCGGATCCGGATCCGGTCGACGATCCGACGCTCCCCCGGTGACCGGGCACCGCTTTCCGCAAGGCCGGGCGCGACTCCCACCGCGCCCGTCCCGTCCGCGGTCACCGAACGACCGCGTACGCCTGTTGCCCACGCGGACTCGCCGCCGCCAGCACGCCGCCGTGCGAGTCCGGGCCCGTGGCACACACCTTGCCCAGGGTCATCGGCGCGACCGCCTGCACCTCGTGGCCGCGCCGGCGAAGCTCGGTCAGGACGGCCGGATCGAACCCGTCCTGCTCCACGACCGCAGCCAGCGGCCGCGCCCGACGGGGCGTGAACGAGCTCGGTACGTGATCGGTGTGGAAGGTCGCCGCTTCCACCGCCTGCTGGGGGCTCATGCCGAAGTCGACGTGGTTGACGAAGAAGTTCAGGGTCCACTGGTCCTGTTGGTCGCCCCCGGGCGTACCGAAGGCCAGGTAGGGCGCGCCGTCCCGGAGCGCCAAGGTCGGACTGAGCGTCGTACGGGGCCGTTTGCCGGGAGCGACGGAGTTGTTGTGCCCCTCGTCCAACCAGGCCATCTGGCCTCGGGTGCCCAGCGGAAATCCGAGACCGGGGACCACCGGGGAGCTCTTGAGCCACCCGCCACTGGGGGTGGCGACCACCATGTTGCCGTCGCGATCGGTCGCACTCACGCAGCACGTGTCGCCCTTCGCCGCCGTCCGCTGCAGGACGGTCGGGATGCCGTCGGCCAACTGCCGCAGCCAGTCCGGGTCGCCGGAGGAGGCGGACACGTCCAGTACCGGGGGAATCCACGGTTTCCGACCGTCGGGGGAGCCGGGGCGCAGGACATCGGACGCCTCGGATCCGATCAGGGTCCGGCGGGCCGCCGCGTAGACGGGGTCGAGGAGGCCGGCCAGCGGCACGTCGGCGTGCTCCGGGTCGCCGTACCACGCCTCCCGGTCCGCGAAGGCCAACTTGGCGGACTCGATCACGGTGTGCACGTGGTCCGCGCTCCCGAAGCCCATCGCGTTGATGTCGAAGCCCTCCAGCAGGGCCAGTTGCTGGAGGAAGACCGGGCCTTGGGACCAGGGACCCGCCTTGTGCACGCTGTGACCGCGGTAGTCGAGGGCCACGGTGGCCTCGACGGGTACCCGCCAGCCGGCCAGGTCGTCACCGGTGAGCAAGCCGCCGTTGTGCCGGCCGGTGGAGTCGATCGGCTCCTCGGTCGCCATGAACCGGTCGACGGCCTCGGCGACGAATCCCTCGTAGAAGGCCGAGATCGCGGCGTCCGCCTGTGCCTCGCGCGTTCGTCCGCCCGCCGTGGCCTCGGCGAGGATGCGGCGATACGTCCGGGCCAGCGCCGGATTGCGCATCCGGGCGCCGGGCGCGGGAGCCGCACCGTGGTGCAGATAGGTACGGCCGGACTCGGTCCACTCGTCGCGGAAGAGCGACGCCATCACCTCGATCATCGCGGCGGTTTTGGGCAGCAGCGGATAGCCGTCCTCGGCGTAGCCGATCGCGGGCTCCAGCACGTCCTGTACCGTCAGCCGGCCGAAGTCGCGCAGCAGGCGCATCCAGGCGCCGAAGGCCCCGGGCACGGTGGCCGCCAGCAGTCCGGAGCCGGGTATCACCGCCAGCCCGCGCCGGCGAAACGCCTCGGGCGTCGCCTGCCGCGGCATCGGACCCTGTCCGCAGACGATCCGGGTGGACCCGGTCGCCGCGTCGTAGACCATGATCGGGACGTCTCCGCCGGGGCCGTTGAGATGCGGCTCCACCACCTGGATGACCAGGGCCGCGGCGGTGGCGGCGTCGAACGCGTTCCCGCCGCGGTCGAACATCGCCATGCCCGCCGCCGAAGCGAGCCAGTGCGTGGAGGAGACCGCGCACGCGGTGCCGTGCAGTTCCGGACGATGCAGCACGAGACGTCCTTCCGAGGGGTCGGTCAAGGGGATTCGACGGGGCCCGCGAGGTGTCCGCAGGCGACCGGTGTCACCCGGCCGGTCACGCTGCCTCGCACCACGAGGCCGTTCTCGACCGTCACCGTGCACTCGAGCAGTGCGGGGCGGCCCGCCTCGGCTCCCTGGCGGACCGTGTATCCGTGCTCGCCGTTCGTGGCGGGCAGTCGCCCGGCGACGATCAGCCACCCGCCCAGGGCCATGGCCACCGGTCCGCACGCGGGGTCCTCGGGGATGCCGAAGCCGGGGGCGAACAGCCGGGCCCGGGCGAGGCGATCGGCCGGGTCCCAGGTGAACAGGCACAGAGCCGGCAGCGCGACGTCGCGCATGTGCGCGTAGTCGGGTCGGGCCCGGGCGATCGCGCCGGCGCGGACCGGGAGCACCGCGAAGCCCCCGCCGAAGCCCGCCAGTCGCGGCCCGCCGTCGCCGTCCGCATCGGCGAGGTCGGCCTCGGTCAGCCCCACCGCGTCGAGCAGTGGTTGCCGATCCAGCGGCTCGCCGCGCACCGGCCCCGTCGCGTGCAGGGTGGCGCGGTCGGCCCGCGCCGCGAGCACTTGGCGTCCGGTGCCACATTCCTGCACCAGCCGGCCGGTGGGAACGCGGCCCAACCGAGCCAGCGTGGCGGCGGTCCCCACGCCGGAATGCGCGCCGTGCGGTGATTCGGCGTCCGGACCGAAGACGCGTACCCGGTACGACGCGTGGGGCGAGGTCGCGGGGAGGACGAAGGCGGTTTCCGCGGCGCCGAGTTCCGCCGCGACGCACTGCATCACGGCGGACGAGAGTCCCGTCGCGTCGGGGACCACGGCCAGGGCGCTGCCCGTGAAGGGACGGTCGGTGAACATGTTGACGAGCTCGTAGCCGATCATCGTGTGTCCGTCGACGTGAAGAGCTTGCCGGCGATCCGCTCCACGACCTCGGGGCTGCCCTGGTAGGGGAAGTCGGCTCGGGGCCAATGGACGACCAGGTCGGTGAAGCCGATGTCCGCGAACAGCCCGCAGGCGTCCTCGTAGGCGTCCACCGAATCGATCACGCCGGTGATCATCGCGCCGGTGACGACCAGGCGGCGCACCGTCGAGGGGTCGCGGCCGATGTCCGCGCACGCCGCGTCGAGGACTTGCGCCTGTGCGCGAAGGTTCGCGATCGCCGATGCGTAGCCGCTTGGTTCACCCCAGCCGGGGTCGCCGGCCGTCACCCAGATGTCGGCGTGGCGAGCCGCCAGCCGGATGCCTCGGGGGCCGGTCGCGGCGATGGCAAGGGGCAGGCGCGGGCGCTGGACGCAGCCCGGCACCATGAAGGCGCCGTGGGCTTCGAACCAGGCACCCCGGTGGTCGGTCACCCGTCGGCGCAGCAGCAGGTCGGTCATTTCGACGAACTCCGCGAAACGGTCGTGGCGTTCGGCCGGGGACGGGGGTGTGTGGCCCAGCACCCGGTCGTCGTGGCCTCCGGCGCCGGCGCCGAGTCCGCAGATCAGCCGGCCGTCCGAGATGTCGTCGAGGGTCATCAATTCCTTGGCGAAGGTCACCGGGTGCCGGTAGGACGCGCTGGCGACCATCGTCCCGAGTCCGATCCGGGAGGTGGCCTCGGCCGCGGCCGCCAGCGTGGGGACGGCGCCGAACCAGGGCTTTTCGCGGAACCATCGCCACATCAGGTGGTCGTAGGTCCACGCGTGGTCGAAGCCGAGTTCCTCGGCGTGCGTCCACAGTCGCCGCGCGTGTAACCAGCGCTGCTCGGGCAGCAGGATCACCCCGTGCCGCATGGTGCTCACGAGGCGGTCATCTCCTTGGCCACCCGGGCCGCGGAGAAGCCGGCGGCCAGACCGGCGACGCGAAAGAGCGAGGGGGTCAGATCCTCCTCGCACTCCACGATGTCGGGATGTCGCATCTCCGCCAGTGTCTCGTCTCGGCTCTCGGGCGACCCCGGGTACAGGCCGTTCGTGGCGAGGTCCATCACGATGGCCTTGTTGCGCCGCAACAATTGCGCCAGGATCTCCTGCCGCGTGGTCGGCGCCCGCAGGGTCAGGAAGTAGCAGTCGAAGATCCCCTCCCACATGCGGGGCTGGTTGGCGTCGCGTTGCGCGACGGACTGCTGGAGCAGCGACCTGCCGCCTTCCACCAGCTTGGCCGCGACCCCCAGGTGGATGCGGTGGCTCAACTCGACCTGTCGGACCAGCCGTTCCCGCTCGGAGTCGACCACGGGTGGCAGTTTCCGGCCTCGGAACAGGCTTCGTACCGGCGGGTAGTCCGGCGCCCAGGTACCGCTGAAGGTGCTGTGCAGCCGATGCATGCTCGGTCGGATGTCCGCGTTGTAGATGGCGCTGTTGCACGAGCCCGTGTACAGCAGCATCCCGCAGTACGCCCGCACGTATTCCGTCACGGCGACCGAGGCGGCCTCGCGGTCCTTCGGGTTCGAGGACAGTCGCGACAGTTCGTCCGCCAGCAGGCGCCAGATCACGAAGGAGACGTGATGGCCGATGATCCAGCGAAACCAGAACAGTTGCCCCAGGCGGCTGTCGTCGACGGGTGGGGTGATCCCGAAGCCCTCCTTGGCCCGGGCCAGAAAGCCCAGGCACGCGTCGTCGAGGTCGGCTTCGTCGCGACTGCCGCCGTCGGGCGCGGCGCTGTTCGGCGCCGGCATCGTCAGCGGTTCCAGGCCGTAGGGGTAGTCGCCGAAGTCCCAGCCGTGGGTGCCGGGCAGGGAGAGTGCGGCGACGGCCGACGGGCGCCTCATGCGTTCTCCCCCACTGCTCCCCCGATGCAGGTGAACTCGAATTCCAGGCCGTTCACGTCGAGACAGTAGAAACTTTGGGTGCCCTGCGCGTCGGTCACGATCTCGGTGGGTTGCTCCGGGTCGACGAACGCGTAGCGGTGCGAACCGGAGAGTTCCAACCAACGGCTGCGCCAGGTACGCAGTTCGGCGGGCGTTTCGACGCCCAGGCACACGTGTTGGAAACGAGGTGCGTCCGGCGCGGCCCGGCGCTCGGTGGGAGTGCCGCGTTCGAAGAGATGGAAGTGCGCGGCCCCGACGGCCAGTTCGGCCATCCGCACGACGCCGGGCAGGCGGGATACGGTCAGGTCCGAGAATATGTCCGTCGCCCAGGTCAGCCGGCCGCCGAAGAAGTCCTCGTACCATGAAATCGAGTTGTCGAGGTTGTCCGTCTGCACCGCGATGTGGTGCAGAACGGGCACCGATTCGAGATCGGGCATACGAATCCTCTCAGGTGGCCGGCGGCCTGCGTCGGCCCGGTTCCGACATCCTGCGTGGTTCAGAGCCTTTCGAGTTCGAAGATGACCTCGCCGACGGCGACGTCGATCGAATTTTTGCTCCTGAGCCGCCAACCGCCTTCCTCGAAAACGGATTCCCAGTCGCGCACGGTCGGAATGAAGGTGCCCATCATGTCGTGCGCGACCTCGAATCCCAGCGCGAAGATCGGCAGGTCACGGTCGGCGACTCCCTCGCTGCGGGTGGCGTCACCCAGCAGGAATCTGCGCGCCCGCGGGAACAGGGTGCGCAGCCGCCGAAGGTTTTCGATGCACCGTTGCCGGGGCCAGAAGTCGTGCCCCATCATGAAGCAGGTCAGGAGTTCGACCTCTTCGAACGCCGGAACCGGGGCCATCGTCAGCACGTCGGCCTGCACGAACGTCATCCGGTCGGCAAGGCCGGCCGCGGCCGCCGCGGCGGTTGCCATCCGTACGGCCGGCTGGGCGATGTCGATGCCCACGGCCCGGGTACCCGGATGGCGGCCGAGGAGTTGCATGAGCCGCTCGCCGCTGCCGCAGCCCAGGTCGGCGACGACGTGAAAGTCGAAGTCCAGGCCCTGCACCGTCTGCCAGAACCAGGGGTCGTAGCAGAACTCGCTGATCTCCCGGCACGCGAAGGCGATGGCGGCGCTGTCGCGCGGGCAGAAATTTCCCACCCGGTTCTCGGTACGCACGACCTCGGGCGCCCGCCGGAACAGATCGGCACTCCCCCTGGTGAGCCAGTGAAAGAACGATTTGTTTCGGTATGCCTCGGAGAAGTGGACGCCCGGTAATATCTTGAACTCTTCGCGCTCGACGATCTCGACCGCCGACAGTGCCCGAAAGAGGCCGAGAACGGAAACGGTGTCGAGTCCCCGTTCGGCCGCGAAACTCTGCACGTCGAGCATTCCCTGCGTGTGTAACTCGTCAAACATACCGAGTTCCCAGGCGGCACCGATGGCCGAAGCCGCCACCGCAGAATTGTATATGTGGGTTATCGCTCTTTCGCTGTCCCCCGGCGTCACATCCACCCCTCTCACGCAAAATGGTGAGAAACAAAAATTTACGACAGGCGACATTTAATATCCATGATCACGATCGGGTAACGCAAGTGACGTGCGTCACATCGGCGTCGTGTTGACAGGGCGACCGCACCGACGGCAGGTTCACCATGACCCACCTGGACGACCAGGGCCGCCGACCACTCGGCACGCCGGGACGGCGGCTTGAATTCATGTCACCCCGCCTGTCTCGCGGCCTCCCTGGATAGGGCTTGGCGCGACCGTCGGACCGGAATGCGGCAGAGTGACTGGAGTTCACGTTGTCCGATTCGTCAGCAGACATACACTTATCAGGAAATTCTTCCGTCTCGTCATATACCGAGTGGGATCCACTCGAAGAAGTGATTGTCGGGATAGTTGACGACGCCACGTTTCCCCCGTGGCACGCGTCACTGGAACCGGTCATTCCGGCGCACCAGCACGAGACCTTCCGCCGCCGCGGCGGGCAACCGTTTCCCGCGGAGCTGATCGCCGCGGCCCGCAAGGAACTCGACGAGTTCGTGCACATCCTCGAAGCCGAGGGGGTAACGGTCCGACGCCCCGAGCCGGTCGCGCAGCGCACGCCCTACGCCACGCGCGACTGGACCAGCACCGGTCTGTACGCGGCCATGCCGCGGGACTGCCTCCTTGTGGTGGGCGAGGACGTCATCGAGTGCCCGATGGCCTGGCGCTCCCGGTACTACGAGAGCCTCGCCTACCGGCCGCTCCTGAAGGAGTACTTCCGGACCGGCGCCCGGTGGAGCGCCGGACCCAAGCCCGAACTCACCGACGCACAATACGACTTGACCTGGACCGAGCCGGCCGAGGGGATGCCGACCCGGCTGATCGTGACCGAGTTCGAGCCGACCTTCGACGCGGCCGACTTCCTGCGGCTCGGGCGCGACATCGTCGCGCAGAAGAGCAACGTCACGAACGAGTTCGGTATCGACTGGCTGCGCCGCCATCTCGGTGATCGATACCGGATCCACGTCCTCGAGTTCGACGACACGCACCCCATGCACATCGACGCCACGCTGGCCCCGCTGGCTCCCGGGAAGCTGCTCGTGCACCCCGAGCGGGTGTCGAAGGTACCCGCGATCTTCAAGGGCTGGGACGTGATGCGCGCCCCCCGGCCGGTGATTCCCGACAGTCACCCGCTCTACCTGACCAGCAAGTGGATCAACATGAACGTCCTGATGCTGGACGAGAACCGCGTCGTGGTCGAACGCGACGACGAGCCGATGATCTCCGCGATGAAGGAGTGGGGCTTCACCCCCATCCCGTGCAGCTTCCGCAACTTCAACAGTTTCGGTGGCTCCTTCCACTGCGCCACCCTCGACGTGCGACGCAGCGGCGGACTCGACTCCTATCTCGACCACCCCGGCTGACCCACCGCAGGGAGCACCTCGCCAAGCGTCGTCTCGATCTGGAGTGTGAGATGTCGGACCGCAGCGCCGGACGTATCGAGCTCATGGCAGGGCAGCGGGGCCTGTGGTACGCCCATCGATTCGACCCCGAGAGCCCGATCCTCAACGAGGGCGAGTATCTCGACATCGACGGCTCCCTCGACATCGGCCTGTTCGAGGAGGCATTGCGGCAGACCGTGTCCGAGGCGGAGACCCTGCGGCTGAGATTCTTCGAGGACGAGCACGGGCTCCGCCAGGAGGTCGACCCGGACCTCGAACATCGCCTGCACGTCGTCGACGTCAGCGCGGACCGGGACCCGCACCGGTCCGCGCTGGAGTGGATGAGTGCCGATCTGGCCCGCCCGCGCGACCTCGAACGCGGGCCGCTCGTCACGTTCGCGCTCTTCAAGCTGCACGATCGGCGTTTCCACTGGTACCAGGGCTGCCACCACATCGTGAACGACGGATTCGGCTTTCCCCTGGTGGTCGCCCGCGTCGCCGAGCTCTACACCGCCCTGTTCGAGGGCGGCTCGGCCGACGGCGAACCCCTCGAGTCCGTGCAGGCCCTCGTCGACGCCGATGCGGCGTACCGCGCCTCCCCCGCGTTCGAGGAGGACCGCCGGTACTGGCTCGACCTGCTGGCGGACCGGCCCCGCCCGGTTTCCCTGGCCGGCGGGGCGGTGCAAGGACCGGCCCGCGCGCGCCGGCGCGAGACGAGGAACCTGGACCCCGCGGCGGCCGACCGACTCCGGTCCGCCTGCCGCGCCTTCGGAACCAACCTGGCCGGCCTCGCGGTCGCGGCCACCGCGCTCTTCGCCGCCCGGGCCACGGGCGAGACGGACGTGGTCATCGGCTTCGCCGTACCCGGCCGCGGCCCCGGCATCGAGCAGACGATTCCCGGAGTCGTGGCCAACGTGGTCCCCATCCGCCTGTCGGTGCATCCCGAGACGACCATGGCGGACCTGGTCGACCGAAGCCTTGTCCAGGTCCTGGAGGCGATGCGCCACCAGCGTTACCGCTACGAGGACATCCGCCACGACCTCGGCCTCGCCCCGGGGGAGGTGCCCTGGGCGGTCTCGCTGAACGTCATGCCGTTCGACTACCGAGTCACCCTCGCCGGCCGGCCCTTCGTCGCCCACAACCTCGCCACCGGGCCCTTCGAGGAGATCTCCCTGAACCTGTGGGACATCTCGCGCGACGGCAGCCTGCAACTGGCCGTCGACACCGACCCCGACCGGTTCGACGAGCGCACGCACGCCGGCTGCGCGCGCCTGCTCGACGAAGCGCTCGACCGCGTCGTCGACACGCCGGGCCACACCCCGGTGGGCCGAATCGACGTGCTGCCGGCCGCCGTTCGGCGGCTGCTCCTGACCCGGTGGAACCCCCCGTCCGCACCGCTCCCCCCGCGCACCCTGTCCGAACTGCTCGCCGAGCAGGCCCTGCGCACCCCGGAGCGGACCGCGCTGGTGTACGGGGACACCTCCTTGACGTATGCCGAACTCCGGGCCCGGGCGGCGCGGCTGGCCCGCGTGCTCACCGAGCGGGACGTCGGACCCGAGCAGTTCGTGGCCGTACTGCTGCCCCGCTCCCCGGCGGGCGTGGTGGCCTTCCTGGCCATCCTCACCGCCGAAGGCGCCTACGTGCCGATCGATCCCGGGTACCCGCCGGAGCGCATCGCGTACATGCTCGACGACGCGCGACCGGCACTGGTGGTGACGACGGCGGACCTGGCGCGGAAACTTCCACCCGGCTGGACCGGACCACGGTGTCTGCTGGTGGACGAGGTCACCGGCGCCGCCGACCGGACGCCCCTCGCCGAGTCACGCGACGCACCCGCGCCCGACCTCCTCCCGACGCATCCGGCGTACGTGATCTACACCTCGGGGTCGACCGGACGTCCCAAGGGAGTGGTGATCGAACACCGGTCGATCGCCCGGTACGTGGCCCACGCCGTCCAGGCGTACGGCGTGGGCGAGCAGGACCGTGTCCTGGCGGCGTACGCCTTCACCTTCGACGGTTCCATGCTCGAACTGTGGGTCTCCCTGGCCGCCGGGGCGCAGATCGTGCTGGCCGACGACGACCAACGGCTCGACGCCGAAGCCCTGCAACGGCTGATGGCCGCCCACCGGGTCACCGTCGCGCATCTGTCCCCGGCCCTGATGCATCTGCTGCGGCCCGACGAACTGCCCTCGCTGCGCACGGTGTCCGCCGGTGGCGAGCGCGTGCCGGCAACGCTCGTGGACCAGTGGGCCGCGGACGGACGAGAGTTCTGGAACGGATACGGACCCACCGAGACCACCGTCGACGCCGCGCAGAAGCTGTGTGTCGCGCCCTCCGACGGCCGATCGCCGCCCATCGGCCCACCGGTCGCCCACGCCGCCGCGTACGTGCTGGACGCCGGTCTGCACCTGCTGCCCCCGGGCGCCGTCGGCGAGCTCTACATCGCCGGACCCGGCCTGGCCCGGGGCTATCTGCGGCGCCCCGGCCTCACCGCCGAGCGCTTCGTCCCGAACCCCTTCGGTGCGCCCGGATCGCGGATGTACCGTACCGGGGACCTGGTGCGCTGGACGTCGGACGGCGATCTGGACTTCGTCGGGCGGGCGGACCGCCAGGTCAAGATCCGCGGCTTCCGGATCGAGCCGGGCGAGGTGCAGGCCGCCCTGGCCCGGTGCGCCGGCGTCGCCGCCGCGCTCGCCGTGGTGCGCGAGGACCCCGGCACCGACAAGCGCCTGGTCGGCTACCTGGTGCCCGCAGCGGGAGCGCGGCCGGACATCGCCGCGATCCGTGCGCAGGTGGCCGGCTTCCTGCCCGACTACATGGTGCCCGCCGCCTTCGTCGTGCTGGACGCGCTGCCGTTGACCACCGCGGGAAAGGTGGACGAGCGCGCCCTGCCCGCACCCTCCCGCCAGGCCCCGAGCGGCGGACGCGAGCCCGGCACACCCGCGGAGAAGGCACTGTGCGCGATCTTCGCCCAGGTGTTGGGCCTGACCTCGGTCGGCGTCGACGACAGCTTCTTCGCGCTGGGCGGCCACTCCCTGTCGGCGACGCGCCTGCTCACCCGGATCCGGACCGTGCTCGGCCGGGAGACGGGCATTCGGACCGTGTACGAGGCACCGACCGTCGCGGCACTGGCCGCCCGGCTCGGCACGGCCGGCCCGGCCCGGCCCGCACTGGTCCCGGCGGTGCGGCCCGACCGGATCCCGCTGTCGTTCGCCCAGTCCCGACTGTGGTTCCTTCGACAATTCCAGGGGCCGGTCGCCACCTACAACGAGGGCATGGGGCTGCGTCTGCTCGGTGCCTTGGACGTCGCCGCCCTGCGCGCCGCGCTGCGCGACCTGGTGGGCCGGCACGAGGTCCTGCGCACCGTGTTCCCGGCCGACGACGGCCATCCGTATCAGCACGTGCTCTCCGCCGACTCGGTCGACCTCGACCTGCCCGTGGTGCCGATCGACCCGGCCGACCTGGCACAGGACCTGGCCCGGGCCACCCGGCGGGCGTTCGACCTGGAGTCGGAGATCCCGCTGCGCGCGCGGTTGGTCGCCCTGTCGCCCAGTGAACACGTCCTGTTGCTGGTGATGCACCACATCGCCGGCGACGCCTGGTCGTTGCGTCCGCTGTTGGCTGATCTGGGCCGGGCATACACCGAGCGCGCCGCAGGACGGGACCCCGGCTGGGCGCCGCTCCCGGTCCAGTACGCCGACTACACCCTGTGGCAGCGGAACCGGCTCGGCTCGGCGGCGGATCCGGACAGTGTCCACGCCGGACAACTGGCCTACTGGCGGCGGGCCCTGGCCGAGCTGCCGCAGGAGATCAGCCTCCCGTCGGACCGGCCCAGGCCCGCCCTGCCCTCCTACGCGGGCGACTCGGTTCCGCTGGAGATCCCGGCGCACGTGCACCTGGGGCTGGTGAACCTGGCCCGGGCACACGACGCGAGCACGTTCATGGTGCTCCAGGCCGTGCTGGCCGTGCTGCTGTCCAAACTCGGAGCCGGCGACGACGTCCCCATCGGTGCGCCGGTGGCCGGACGTCTGGACGACGCGCTGGAGGAACTGGTGGGGTTCTTCACCAACACCCTCGTGGTGCGTACGGACCTGTCGGGAGATCCGACCTTCACCGAGTTGCTCGCCCGGGTGCGGGAAACCTGCCTGGACGCCTACGCCCACCAGGACGTCCCCTTCGAACTGCTGGTCGGCGACCTGGCGGTGGAGCGTTCCCTGGCCCGGCATCCCCTGTTCCAGGTAGCGCTCGTGCTGCGCAACACGCGCTCGGGCGAACTGGTGCTGCCCGGCATCGAGGTGCACCCCGAGTCGGTGTGGACCGGCATGTCCCCGTTCGACCTGGTGGTGGAGTTCGACGACGAGTCCGCCGGGTCGCAGGGCCCCACTGGACTGAGCGGCGCCCTGCTCTTCGGCACCGACCTGTTCGACCGGAGCACCGCGTCGTCCATCGCGGACCGGCTGCGGCGCCTGCTCGCCCAGGTGGTGAGCGAGCCCACCCGCCGGATCGGCGCGTTCGAACTGTGGGCGCCCGGCGAGCGCGAGCGGGTGGTGCGGGACTGGAACGACACGGATCACCCGGTCGTCGCGACCACGCTGCCGGCCCTGTTCGAGTCCCGGGTCGAGCAGGGCCCCGAGCGCACGGCGGTCACCGCGCCCGACGGGAGCATGACGTACCGCGAGTTCAACGCCCGGGTGAACCGGCTGGCGAGGCTGCTGGTGGCCGCCGGGGTGGGGCCCGAATCCGTCGTCGCCCTGGCCGTGCCCCGCTCGCTCGACCTGGTGGCGGCGGTGTGGGCGGTGCTCAAGGCGGGTGCGGCGTACCTGCCGCTGGATCCGCAGTATCCGGCCGAGCGGATCGCCTTCCTCCTCGACGACGTCCGGCCGGCCCTGCTGCTGACCACCGTGCGCACGAGTGCGGAACTGCCGCCCGGCGTCCCGCGCCTGCTCCTGGACGAGCCGCGGACCGGCGCCGCGGCGGCCGCCGAGTCGGCCGAGGACCTGCGCGACGACGAACGGACCGGGCCGTTGTCGGCGCTGCACCCGGCGTATGTGATCCACACGTCCGGCTCGACCGGCAGGCCCAAGGGCGTCACCATGGGTACGGGTGCGATGGTGAACCTGGTGCAGGCGCACGCCCGGTGGGTCCGGCGGGAGCGGACGGGCATCGGCGGCCCGGTGGCGCAGTTCGCGGCGATCAGCTTCGACGTCTCGGCCTGGGAGATCATCGAGACCCTCACCTCCGGCAGGCACCTGGTCGTCCCCGACGACGAGGTCCGGCGCGACCCGGCGGCGTTCACCAGATGGCTGGACAAGCACGAGGTGGAGCAGTTCTGCGCGCCGAACGTGATGGTGGAGGCGGTGTGCGAGGCGGCCCCGGCCCAGGGGTTGGCGCTGCCGGCACTGCGCGACATCGGACAGGGCGGCGAGGTGCTGCGACTGACCCCCGGGGTCCGGGAGTTCCTGTCCGCGCGGCCGAAGGTGCGGCTGCACAATCTCTACGGCCCCACCGAGACGCATCTGGTGACCGCCTTCTCGCTGCCGGCGGACCTGACGCACTGGGAGTCCTCGACCGCGCCGTTGGGAACGCCGATCTGGAACACCCGGATGTACGTGCTGGATCGAACCCTGCGGCCGGTTCCGCCGGGGGTGACCGGTGAGTTGTACATCGCCGGCGCGGCCCTGGCCCGCGGGTACTGGAATCGTCCCGGCCTGACCGCCGACCGGTTCGTGCCGAACCCCTTCGACGACCCCGGCGAGCGCATGTACCGCACCGGCGACCTGGTGCGCTGGTCCGGCGACGGTTGGCTGGACTATGTGGGCCGCGTCGACGAGCAGGTCAAGGTGCGCGGGTTTCGGATCGAGCCCGGAGAGGTGGAAGCGGTGCTCGGCCGGCACCCGGACGTCGACCGGGTCGCGGTCGTCGTGCGCGAGGACCAGGCAGGAGAGAAGCGGCTGGTCGCCTACGTCGTGCCGGCCGCGGGCACCCGTCCGGACCCGGTCGCGCTGCGCCGCTTCGTGGCCGAGTCGGTGCCGGACTTCCTGGTGCCCACCGCGGTGCTGATCCTGGCCGACCTGCCGCTGACCGTGAGCGGCAAGGTCCATCGCCGGGCGCTGCCCGCCCCGGACTTCGCGCAGTTCGCCTCGACCCGGGCACCGGCTACACCGGAAGAGGAGGCCCTGTGTGCGCTGTTCGCGGACGTACTGCGACTGGAGCGGGTCGGACCGGACGACTCCTTCTTCGACTTCGGCGGTCATTCGCTCCTGGCCACCCGACTGACGAGCCGGATCCGGACCGTGCTGGGCATCGACGTCGCGGTGGGCGCGGTGTTCGAGGCGCCGACGCCGGCGGCGCTGGCCGCCCGGGTCAAGGGCACGAAACGTTCGCGCCGGCCGGCGTTGCGGCGGATGCCCCGCCCGGGGCCCGCGGCCGAAGAACGGAGCGACGGCTCGTGATCCACTCGGACCGCACCCACCTGGGGTACCGCCGATGATTCCGCTGTCGTACGCGCAACACCGGATCTGGTTCCTCAACAAGCTGGACGACGGGACGGGCTACCGCATCCCGTTGGTGTACCGACTCGTCGGGGAGCCGGACGTGGCGGCGCTGCGGGCCGCGTTCACCGATGTCCTGGCCAGACACGAGAGCCTGCGCACGGTCTTTCCCGAGTCCGACGGCGCCCCCCGCCAAGTGGTCCTGGAGGACTCCGCGGCCTGGCCCGTCCTGGCGGTCGAACGAATTCGGCCGCCGGAACTGCCCGGGGTCCTTCGAGCCGCGGGAGCGCACGTCTTCGACCTCACCACCGAAGCACCCGTGCGGTTCACCCTGCTCTCGCTCGGACCGGACGAGCACGTCCTGCTGATCCTCCTGCACCACATAGCGGCGGACGGCTGGTCGCGAGAACCACTCCTGCGCGACCTGGCGACCGCCTATGGGGCGCGGTGCGCGGGGCGGGCGCCGGGCTGGGATCCGCTGCCGGTCCAGTACATCGACTACACCCTGTGGCAGCGTGAACTGCTCGGCGACGAGGCTGATCCGAACAGTCTGATCAGCGAGCAACTGGCCTACTGGCGCGGCGCCTTGGCCGGCATCCCGGAGAACCTGTCGCTGCCCCTGGACCGGCCTCGGCCGGCCGCGGCCTCCCATCGCGGCGAGACGATCCCGATGCTGATCGCACCGCGAACGCACCTGGCCCTGATCGAGTTGGCCAGACAGGAGCGGGTCAGTCTCTTCATGGTGTTGCAGGCCGGGCTCGCCGCCCTGTTGACCCGGCTGGGCGCCGGCACCGACATCCCCATCGGCTCGGCCGTCGCCGGCCGGTCCGACGAGGCGATGGACGATCTGGTGGGGATGTGCGTCAACACGCTGGTGCTGCGCACCGACACCGGCGGCAATCCGTCGTTCCGGCAACTCCTGGCCCGGGTACGGGAGACGGATCTGGCGGCGTACGCACGTCAGGACGTGCCGTTCGAACGGCTCGTCGACGTGCTCTCCCCCTCCCGTTCGGCAGCGTGGAACCCGCTGTTCCAGGTCATGCTCGTCCTGGAGGACCGCACCACGAACCTCCCGTACCTCCCGGGCCTGCCCGCCACCGAGGAACCGATCGACAACCCGGACTCGAAAGTCGACCTGTCACTCCACCTCCGGGAGCGACAGACCGGCGACGGCAGCCCCGACGGCCTGGAAGGCGGCCTGGAGTTCGCCCGCGATCTGTTCGACTCGATCACCGCCGAACACATGGTCGAACGACTGGAGTCGGTGCTCGCGACCATGGCTGCGGACCCGGACCGCTCCATCGGCGACGTGGAGATTCTCCGGCCCGGTGAGCGCGGCGCCCTCCTCGGCGCGTGCCGCCCGGCCCCGGCTCGAACCCGGGAGCAGTTGCTCCCCGGGCTCTTCGAGGCGCAGGTGGCGCGTACTCCGGAGGCGACGGCACTGATCGCCGGGCAGGCACGGACGACCTACCGGGCACTGAACGCGCGGGCCGACCGGCTGGCCCGATGGCTGACCGGCCGGGGTATCGGCGCCGAGGACATCGTGGCGCTGCTGCTGCCCCGCTCCATCGACGCGGTCGTCGCCATGCTCGCCGTGCTCAAGGCCGGCGCCGCGTACCTGCCGGTGGACCCGGATTACCCGGCCGCCCGGATCGCCTTCATGCTCACGGACTCGGCGCCCACGCTGCTCATCACCACGGGGAGCGCGGCCGGCCCGGCCGGGGCGGGCACCGTCCCCGTTCTGGACATCGCCGCCTGGCAGCACGAGGCGGCGGATACGCCGCCCGAAGCGGGACCGACCCCGAGTGCGCGGGCCGGTGTGCCGCACGAGGCGAACGCCGCCTATGTGATCTACACCTCCGGTTCCACCGGCCGCCCCAAGGGCGTGGTGGTGGAACACCGTTCCCTGGCCGCCTACGTGGAACAGGCACGGGCGGCGTATCCGAGCGCGTCCGGGTCGAGCCTGGTCCATACCTCGCTGTCCTTCGACCTGACGGTGACCGCCCTGTACACCCCGCTGGTGAGCGGCGGGCACGTGCGGTTGGACGACTTGGCCGGGCCCCACACCGGCCCGCACCGCCACTCCCTCTTGGACGTCACACCGAGCCATCTCGACCTGATGGCGGCGATGCCGGTGGATCCCTCGCCGACCCGATGCCTGCTGATCGGCGGTGAGGCGTTGCGCGGGGAGTCGCTGGCCGGGTGGCGGGAGCAACACCCGGACGTCGTGGTCCACAACGTCTACGGCCCCACCGAGGCGACCGTGGACTGCGCCCGGTTCCGGCTCGACCCGGGCGAGCCCACACCGCCCGGACCGGTTCCCATCGGCCGCCCCCACGACGGCCTGAGCATGTACGTCCTGGACGAGCGGCTGCGCCCGGTGCCGAGCGGCGTCGCGGGCGAACTGTACGTGGCGGGTCCGGCCCTCGCGCGAGGCTACCTGGGCCGGTTCGCGCTGACGGCCGAGCGTTTCGTGGCGGATCCGTTCGGCCGGGCCGGTGCCCGGATGTATCGCACCGGTGATCTGGTCCGCCTGCGCTCCGACGGCGAACTCGAATACGTCGGGCGGGCGGACCACCAGATCAAATTGCGCGGCCACCGCATCGAGCCGGGCGAAGTGGAGGCCGCGCTGCTGGCCCTGCCCGGGATCTCCCGGTGCGCGGTCGTGGTCCACGAGCGTTCTTCCGACGACAGACGCCTGATCGGGTATGTCGTCCCGACCGGTCCGGTCGCGAGCGTGAGCCCGGCAGCCGTCCGGGCGGCCCTCGCCGACGCACTGCCCGCGCCGATGGTCCCCTCGGCCGTCGTGGTCCTTGCCCAACTGCCGGTCACGCCACACGGCAAGCTCGACCGCGCCGCTCTTCCGCTGCCGGAGACCGACGCACCGGTCGGTGACCGGCGGGCGCCGCGTACCCCGGCGGAGGCGTCGCTGTGCCAGGTGTTCGCCGAGGTGATCGGCGTCGACACGGTCGGCATCGACGACGGATTCTTCGAGTTGGGCGGGCACTCGCTGCTCATGCCGCGGTTGCTCACCCGGGCCAAGGAGGCCCTGGGGCTGGAACTGACCCTGAAGCAGTTGTTCGTGCGACCCACCGTGGCGCAGCTGCTCCGGGACCAGCCCGCGACGGCGGACCTGCTCGGCCCGCTGATCCGCCTACGCGGCGGAACGGGTCGGCCGCTGTGGTGCATCCATCCGGGGAGTGGCCTGGGCTGGAGTTACGCGGGCCTGCTGCCGTACATTCCGGCCCGACACCCGGTGTACGCCCTCCAGGCGCGCGGCCTCGACGGCTCCACCGCCCTGGCCGGCAGTTTCCCCGGGCTCGTCCGGGACTACTGCGCGCGGATCGTCGACATGCAACCGAACGGGCCGTATCTGCTTGTCGGTTGGTCCTTCGGCGGAGCCACGGCCCATGCCGTCGCGGTCCGACTGCGCGCGTCGGGGCATGCGGTCGCTCTGCTCGCCGCCATCGACGCCTGGCCGGCGGGCGCCCGTACCGATCGCGACACCGAAGAGCCCTCCGACGTCCGGCTGGTGGCCTTCGACGGCGGGGAGGCGATGGCGGCCCTGGACGAGGAGTCGGTGGCCGCGCTGCTGCGGGCCACCGGCAACAACATCCGCCTCCTGCAGGATCCGGGGATCGTCCCGGAGTTCTTCGACGGCTCGCTGCTGCTCTTCGAGGCCGCGCCCGGCGGCCGAGGAACGCAGGCCGGGCAACGGTGGCGGTCCTGCATCGGCGGGGACATCGCGGTGGTGCCGGTGGACAGCGAGCACCTGCGGATGATGCGCCCCGCGGCGCTGCGCGTGATCGGACCGGTCCTCGCCCGGGCGTTGCGATCGACGATGCCCCTGTCGCCGGCGATCAAGGAGCGGATCTGACATGTGCGGCATCACCGGGTCCATGGTCCTGCACAACGCTCGACCGACGACGGCCGAGGTACTGGAGCGGATGAGCGATACGTTGACGCACCGCGGCCCGGACGCGGCGGGCACCCTGATCCAGGACGGCGTGGCGCTGGCCTGCCGCCGGCTGAGTCTGGTCGACCTCGCCGGCGGCGGGCAGCCGATGTCCAACGAGGACGGCAGCGTCACGATGGTGTGCAACGGCGAGATCTTCAACCACGTCGAGCTGCGTGCCCTGTTGCTCGCCCGGGGCCACCGATTCGGGTCGTCCTGCGACGTCGAGGTGATCCTGCACCTCTACGAGGACGAGGGGCCCGAGCTGTTGGCCCGACTCAACGGCCAGTTCGCGTTCGCGATCCACGACCGGCGCAGGCGACAGCTCTTCCTCGCGCGCGACCACGCCGGGATCGCTCCCCTGTACTACACGGACACCGGCGGGCACTTCGTCTTCGGATCGGAGATCAAGTCGATCCTGGAACACCCCGGCGTACCGCGCGACGTGGACCTCACCGGTCTGGACCAGGTCCTCACCTTCCCCGGGCTGGTGAGTCCGCGCACCATGTTCCGCGGCATCGAGAGCGTGCGCAACGGCCACTACCTGATCGTGCGGGACGGTGTCGTCACCGATCGGTGCTACTGGGCCCTGGACTACCCCCGCGACGACGTCGCGCACCGGCCCGACGAGTTCTACCCGGAACACCTGCGTGAACTGCTCACCCGGGCCGTTCGGCTCCGGATGCGAGCCGACGTCGAGGTCGGTTTCTATCTCAGCGGCGGCCTCGACTCCTCGCTGATCGGCGCGCTGGCGTCGCAATCGGGACCCCCCGCCCACTCCTTCTCCATCACCTTCCCCGACGCGGCCATCGACGAGTCCGGGTATCAGCGCCTGATGGCGACCAAGGTGGGGTCCGTGCACCACGAGGCGGTCTTCACGGAGCAGGACACCGTCGCCGAACTCCAGCGCATGGTGCGCCATGCCGAGTGCCCGGTGAAGGAGACCTACAACACCTGCTCGCTGGTCCTGTCGGCGCTCGCGCGAGAACACGGCGTCAAGGCGATCCTGACCGGCGAGGGGGCCGACGAACTCTTCGGCGGGTATCCCGGGTACCGGTTCGACGCGGGCGGGCGCGGCCCGGTGGTGTCGGGCGATCCGCTGGAGGACGCCTTCGAGGACGACCTTCGCGCCCGGCTGTGGGGCGACCCGGAGCTCTTCTACGAGCGCCGGTACCACGCGTGGCGGGACGCGAAGCTCGAGCTCTACTCCGAGCAGGCCCGGGCCGCCTTCGAGGAGTTCGACTGTCTGCACCACCCGGTCGTCGACCACGAGCGCCTGGTGGGCAGGCCGCGGCTCAGTCAGCGCTCCTATCTGGACTTCACCCTGCGGCTGTCGGACCACCTGTTGACCGACCACGGGGACCGGATGGCCCTGGCCAATTCCGTGGAGGCCCGCTACCCGTTCCTCGACCGCGCCGTGCTCGATTTCGCCACGCGGATTCCCAACCGGCTCAAGGTGGGCACGCGGGGCGAGAAGCTCGTGCTGAAACAGGCCGCAGAGGGACTGGTCCCGCCGGAGATCATCCGCCGGGAGAAGTACGGGTTCCGCGCGCCCGCGAGCCCTCGGCTGCTCCGGCGCAACGTCGAATGGGTCGACGACCTGCTGTCCCCGGCGCGCATCGCCCGTCAGGGCTACTTCGATCCGGCGGTCGTGGAGCAGTTGCGCTCGCGCAGCCTGGACGCGGGCTTCGACCTGCATCCGCACCTGGACGACGATCTGTTGCTGGTCGTCCTGACGTTCGGAATTCTGCTGGACACCTTCAACCTTCCCGGTCACGTGTGAACGCGGGTCGAGCAAAGGAAACCGCAATGGCGTTCGAACCGATCCAGTCGCTTGTCGCCCGCGCGATCGACCGCTTCCCCGACCGAGTCGCCGTACAGACCGCGCACGGCTCGCTGCGCTATCGCGAACTGGACCAACGCGTCGACGCCGTCGCGGCCGAGCTGTATCGGTGCGGAGCACGCGGCGCCTCCGTCGTCGCGGTCCTCGCCGGCGACCGGGCCGAGCTGACCGCGGCCCTGCTCGCCGTCCTGCGGCTGGGCGGTGTGGTGGTCCCCCTCGACGTGGGCACCCGGCCGGATCGGCTGGGCTGGATGCTGCGCGAGGCGGACCCCGATCTCCTGGTCGTCGGCGCCGACGACGGCGACCTCGCGGAGGACGTGCGCGACACGTGCGACCGGGCCACCCTGGTCGATCTCGGCACGGTCAAGGACCGACCCGGGGACGACTACCCGCCCCACGTGCCGGCCCCGGACGATCCCTGCTACCTGTTCTTCACCTCCGGCTCCACCGGCCGGCCCAAGGGGATCCTCGGCCGGCTGAGCGCGGTGGACCACTACATCCGCTGGGAGGCGGAGCTGCTCGGCGCCGGTCCCCAATGGCGGGTGGGCCAGCTGATCTCGCCCGCGTTCGACGCCGTGCTGCGCGACCTGCTCCTGCCGTTGAGCGTGGGCGCGACGGTATGCGTGCCGGCCGAGGACGTCCGGCTCGACCCGGTCGCCCTGTGCCGGTGGCTGGACCGGGAACGGATCGATCTGATCCACTGCGTGCCCTCGGTCTTTCGCGCCCTGGCGGGCGCGATCGACACGGTCCGGCCGGGGTTCGAGGCGCTGAAGTGCGTGGCCCTGTCCGGCGAGCGCGTGCTGCCCGCCGACGCCGCCGGCTGGTTCGACCGCTTCGGCGAGCGGATCCGGCTGCTGAACCTCTACGGGCCCTCGGAAACCACCATGACGAAGACCTTCCACTTCGTCACCGCCGCCGATGCCCGGGGCAGGTCCGTCCCGATCGGACGCCCGATGCCCGACACCGCCGTCCTGCTGCTCGACGAACGCGGCCGGGAGGTACCACCGGGGCGGGTCGGCGAGGTTCACCTGCGTACGGCCTACCGCAGCCTCGGGTACCACCGCAGGCCGCAGGAGACCGAACGCGCCTTCATCGCCGACCCCACCCGGCCCGGCGACGACGAAGTCGTCTACCGGACCGGGGACTTCGCCCGCCTGCTGCCCGACGGCACGCTCGACTTCCTCGGCCGCCGGGACCGACAGGTCAAGGTCGGCGGCGTGCGGGTGGAGCTGGACGGGGTGGAGCAGCTCCTGCGCGAGGACCCGTCGGTCGCCGAGGCGGCCGTCGTGTCGGTCGAGCCGGACGACGCCCCGCCATACCTGTGCGCGTTCGTCGAGACCGGCACCGGGACGGACTCCGAGGAACTTCGCGCTCGGCTGAGCGAGCATCTGCGCGCGCACCTGCCGGACGGCGCGATCCCGGCGGTGATCGTGCCGCTGGAGCTCATCCCGCGCACCATCAGCGGCAAGATCGACCGCAAGGCGCTCACCGTGCCCGTGCGGTCCCCCGCCCGACCCGACGCGGACGCCGTCGCACCGCGCACCGCCACCGAACGCACGATCGCCGGGATCTGGGCGCGTACGCTGCCGGCCCCGGTCGACGACGTGCACACCCGGTTCTTCGACGTGGGCACCTCGCTGGCCGTGATCTCGGTACTGGCGCGGCTGACCGAGGAGTTCGGGGTGTCCGTCCCGCTGGCGGACTTCCTGGCGAACCAGACGATCGAGGGCCTGTCGAACCTGGTCGAGCGCTTGCTGCTCGCCGACGACGACGACGCCGACGACCTCTTCGGGAGCTGACATGACCGACCAGCCGCTGGACGCCGAGCAGATCGAGTCCGTCGAACGCCGGGTGCGGACGGCCGTGTTGGACCAGGACGGCGTCCTCGACTGCGCCGTCGTGTTCAACGAGGCCGACCCCGCGGCAGCGGGCGCCCGCGCCTGTGTCCGGTGCGGGATCAGCGCCGCGTACCCGGGACTGCGCTTCGACCCGGACGGCGTCTGTTCGCTGTGCGCGCGCTACGCCGCCCATCGATCGGCGATGCACGCCTACTTCCGTGACCCGCGGGAGCTGGCGCCGCGGCTGCGCGAGGCCGCGCGAGGGCGCGGATCGCACTACGACTGCCTGCTGCTGTTCAGTGGCGGCAAGGACAGCACATATGTGCTCTACCAGCTCGTGGGACTGGGTCTGCGGGTGATGACCTTCACCTTCGACAACGGGTTCATCTCGCGGACCGCGCTGCGCAACGTCGAGACCGTCACCGCCGAACTGGGCATCGAACACGTCACCGCCACCCACGCCGACCAGAAGCGGATCTTCCTGAACTCGCTCCAGGAGCACAAGAGCGTGTGCAACGGGTGCTTCCGCTCCCTCCTGGACCTGAGCACCGAACTCGCGCACCGGCGCGACATCCCCACGGTGGTCACCGGGCTCTCCCGCGGCCAGATCATGGACGAGCGGCTGTCCTGGTTCCACGAGCAGGGCATCTTCGACGTGGCCGAGATCGAGGAGAAGCTGCGGCTGGGCCGGGAGGTGTACCACCGGGCCGCGGGCACGGTCGACGCCGCCGCGGTGAACGCGGTCCAGGTCGTCGACTACTTCCGCTACTCGGCGGTGACGAAGGAGGACGTGCGAGCCTTCCTGCGCGAGCGCTCGTCGTTCTGGGCGCAGCCCACCGATACGGGGTTCTGCAGCTCGAACTGCATGATCAACGATGTGGGCACCTACGTTCACGCCGCGGAGCGCGGTTTCCACAACTACGAGGCGCCGACCCGCTGGGAGGTACGGCTCGGGCATCTGGACGTCGCCGAGGCGGACGCGGAGCTGCGGGCCCCGGTGGAGACCGCGCAGGTGAAACGGATGCTGGCCAGGATCGGCTATCCGGACCCGGCCGACGCCGACCGGACGGGCGCCCGGCTGGCGGTCTACTACGTCGCCGACCGAAGCGCGTCGGGCGACCGGCTCGCGGCCGCGGTGGCCGATGCCCTGCCGCCCGCACTGGTACCGGCGCAGTGGGTGCAGGTGGCGGAGATCCCCAGGGTCGCGGGCGCCGTGGATCAGTGGGCTCTGCGCGGGATGCACCGCCCGAAGGCCCCGGGCTCGCGGGGCGGGGGCGTCACCGCGGACGCGGATTCCGATCGCTCGGTCGCGGTCCGTCCGGTACAGCGTCGGATTCTCGATCGGGATCCGGTCCGGGCGGCGCACCGGGCCCGAGCCCTGTTCCTGACCTCGGAGTCTGGTTTCCCGGTCGCCGACCTGAAGCGGGTGTGGCTGCAACTGCTGCTGCACCACGAGGCGTTGCGGCTGCGGTTCGGCCACGGGGATCAGGGCTGGCGGCAGTCCCGGGGCGGCCTCGGCGGTGCGGTCCACGTCTCGCGGGTGGACCTCACCGGCCAGGACCCGGGCGCGCAGGGGCAGGTGCTGCGTCGGCTCACCGACCGGATGCGGGCCCGGCTGCACGTCGATCGGGGTCCGCTGCTGCGGGCCGCGGTGGTCGACCGGGGCACCCGGTCGGCGGGTCTGTTGGTCGTGGTGCACGAACTGGCTGCGGATGTCGAGTCCTGGCGGGTGCTGTTGGCGGACCTGGCCCTGGGGCTGGGACAGCTCCAGGCGGGCTCGGACGTCCGGTTGCCGCCTGCCGCGTCGTTCCTGGACCACCCGGCCGAGCCCGCCGGCGTCGAGGACGAGGCGGGCCCGGAGGTCGCCGGGGCCGGCTGTGTCCTCCCGGGTTCGCCCGCACCCGAGCCGATCGCCGAGGAGCCGCTCGAAGCGCGCTGCCCGGTGCGCGCGGCGACGGCCCGCGACGTCGCCGCTGCGATCGCGCACGTGCTGGTCGAGGAGTTCGGCGGCGGGCGACTGGTCGCGGACGTCCTCGACCACACCACGCGCAGGCCCGCGGCACGGGTGATCGGACCGCTGGCCGAAGCGGACCGCTGGGTGGTGACCCCGCTCGCGCGGGGAGCGAGCGTCGTACGGGTCGCGAGAGCGGCCGAGCCGGCCCCGGTGCGCTACGAACACTTCGGCGATCCGGCCGCCGCGCTGCTTCCGTCGGGGGTGGCCTGGACGCTGCGCGACACGGTGTGGCGGGACTTCGCCGGGCCGGGGCACCCGGGCGACACCGATACGACGATCACCGGTGTCGTCGACGCCGGCGAGCTCGTGCTCACCTGGTGGTGTCCCGCCTCCGTGGGCACGCGGCTGGCGGCGGCCCACATCCCCGAGCGCGTCGCGCGGCGGCTGATCGGGGAGCAGGCCGGCTGAGGTGGCGCGCTCACGCACCCTCGGTGTGCTCGGTGGGATGGGACCGGCGGCGACGGCGGAGTTCCTGCGGCTGCTGGCCGTGCGCGTCGCGGCCGGCAGCGACCAGGAGCACCCCCGGATCCTGATGCTGTCCGAGCCGGGCATCCCGGACCGGACCGCCGCGCTGCTCAGGGGCGACGACGCACCGCTCCTGCCGATCCGGCAGGCGCTGTTCACCCTTGCCGGCTGGGGCGCGGAGCTGCTCGCGGTGCCCTGCAACACCGCGCACGTCTACATCGATCGATTCCGCAGCCGACTGCCGGTGCCCCTGGTGCACATCGTGGAGGCGAGCGTGCGGGCCGCCGAGGTCGCCAGTCCCGACGGGGCCTGGTTGACGGCGACCGCGGGTACCGTCGCCGGCGGCATCTATCAGCGCTATGCGCAGCACCGGGGATACCGACTCCTGCTCCCCGACGAGGCGCTCCAGCAGCGCATCCACGCCGCCACCGTGCTGGTGAAGGCGAACCGGCTGCCGGCTGCCGGCACGACCCTGGGTTCGGCGGTCCACGAGCTGCTGCGCATTCGGTGCCTGCCGGTGATCAGCGCCTGTACCGAACTCCCGCTCGCCTACGCGCACAGCGGGCTGCCGGCGGAGTTCCAGGTGTCCAGCGTCGACGCCCTCGCGTCGGCCTGCGCGCACGCCCTGTACGCCCACCGCGGACCCGCACCGGGCCTGCTCTCGTCGACGGCCCGACGGGCGGTCGCCGGGTCCGGCTCCGGGTCCACGTCCGATCCCCCCGAAGGAGCACGATGACACTCTCACGCCTGTCGAAGGAACGCCGGCTGCTGCGCGAGACCGTCGCCGACTTCGCCCGCGCCAAGGTGGCTCCGGTGATCGCCGATATCTACCGACGCGAGGAGTTTCCCTACGAACTGGTCGCCGCCATGGGCCGCATGGGCTTGTTCGGACTGCCCTTCGAGGAACGCTACGGCGGCATGGGCGGGGATGTGTTCACCCTGTGTCTGGCCATCGAGGAACTGGCCAGAGTGGACTGCTCGGTGGCCGTCGCACTGTCCGCGGGCGTGACGCTCGGCGCGATCCCCATCCATCGGTTCGGCACCGCGGCACAGAAGGAACGCTGGCTCCCCGCCCTGTGCACCGGCGAGCGGATCGCCGGCTTCGGGCTCACCGAGCCCGGCGGCGGGACCGACACGGCGGCGGCCCGCACCAAGGCGGAACTCGACGGTGACGAATGGGTGATCAACGGCAGCAAGGCGTTCATCACCAACTCCGGTACCGACGTCACCAGCCTGGTCACGGTGACGGCGGTGACCGGTACCCGCGCCGACGGCGCCAAGGAGATCTCCGCGCTCGTCGTGCCGTCGGGCACCCCGGGCTTCACGGTGGCACCGTCGTACTCCAAGGTGGGCTGGTGCGCCTCGGACACCCACGAACTCGGTTTCGCCGACTGCCGGGTGCCGGCCGAGCACCTGCTCGGCGAACGCGGCCTGGGCATCGCGCAGTTCATGTCGGTGCTGGACGAGAGCAGGATCGCGATCTCGGCCGTCGGAGCGGGGATGGCCCAGGGCTGCGTGGACGAGTGTGTGCGCCATGCCAAGGAGCGGACGGCGTTCGGGCAGCGCATCGGCGCGTACCAGTCGATCCAGTTCAAGATCGCCGACATGGAGACGCGCGCCCACACCGCACGCCTGGCCTACTACTCGGCTGCGGCCTCGATGCTGCGCGGCGAATCCTTCTCGAAGGAGGCGGCGATGGCCAAGCTGGTCTCCTCCAGGGCGGCGATGGACAACGCCAGGGACGCGACCCAGATCTTCGGTGGCTCCGGAGTGATGAACGACAGCCCCGTGGGCCGCTTCTACCGCGACGCCAAGATCCTGGAAATCGGCGAAGGCACCACCGAGGTACAACAGATGATGATCGCCAGGCACCTTGGCTTGTCCTGACCCCACCGCCGGGCAGCGCCGCGACGCGTCATCTCCGGGTTCGCCGACCTCCCGAGTTCGGGAAGGGCCGACACCATTGCCGGCCGGTCATCGGATCCGGACGCGCGCGGCCCGACCCCGGGAGTCCGAGGCTGCGCCGACCGCCCGGAACGTCGCGGCCGGCCACGCTCGGTCCGACCGCGACCCTTCTCGGGTGGGGTGAGTGGGTTATCCCAGTCCGCGGTCGAGGGCGGCGGCGAGTTCGCCGTCCTCGGTATCGCCGCTCAGCTCCCGGAAGAAGGCGCCGCCCGGCTGCTGTTCCCTGCCAGGCACGGGCCGTAGGGTGTGCCGATGACCGAGCCCCCGACGTGGATCGACATGCGTCCCATGCCGTTGCCCACCATGCCGCGTCAGGTGCGGATCGCCGGGTGGTGGCTGTTCGCCATGGCCGCGATCGCTTTCGCCGTCGGCGTGTTCGTCTTCGTGAACGCCGAGGGCGAGAGCCACGCGTACCGTGCGGGACGACTGATGGGCGACATGCTTGCCGCCCTCGTGGGTGCGCTGCTCGCCCTCCGATTCGCGCGCGGCACCGGAAGGACACGCGTGGCCGCGATCGTCTGCGCGGCATTGACGCTCCTCTCCGCGGTCAGGATGGCGACCGAGGGCGAATCCGTCGGCCTGGTCCAGATCGCGGGCGCCATCGTGGTCGCCACCCAACTCACCCGCACCCCCGCCAAGGAGTGGTTCGATCGGCCGGCGCCCCGGCGGGAATGACGAGCCTCGGATCGGCCACCGGGACCGCGCAGCGGGCGCCCGGCGTCGTCTCCTGCGCAGCCGGGCCGACGCCGACCGGACCCCGGGACGGTCTACAGGTCGACGAAGGAGTAGAGGCGCTTGTCTTCACGATGCCGACCCGACTGCGTGCATGGTGCAATCGAGTAGGGCTCCGGGTTTTCCGAAGCACCGCCGCTCCGCCGACCGGATCGGCTGCAGCGTCACGGGTTTTCTCGTCGTTCCACAGCGCGGCCGATGAGTTTGTGGCTCCCGGTCGGTCCAAGCTCGTGACATCCGAGGAAAGGACACCGCCATGTCGGAGCTTCTCGTCGACTTCATCACCTCCCTCGACGGCCACGCGTCGGCACAGGGATGGCCCGGGTTCTGGGGCCTCGAGGGCCCGGAGTACCTCGCATGGCTCGGCGAGCAGCCCGAGGCCACCCACCTGATGGGAGCGAACACCTACCGCCTGATGTCGGGCTTCGCCGCCGGCGAGGTCCCGAAAGGCCAAGACGAGTTCAGGGCCGAGGAAGAGGCGTCCGTCGACGAGCTCACGCAAGCGTCCAAGGTGGTGTTCTCCTCCTCGCTCGAGGAGCCGCTGACGTGGGCCAACTCCACGCTCGTCCGCGACGACGCCGTCGAGGCGGTTCGCGCCATGAAGTCGAGTGGCTCGGGGCTCCTCGGCACGATCGGCAGCCTCAGCCTGTGCCGGTCCCTGCTGCGAGCCGGACTCGTCGACCGCTTCCGGGTCGTGATGTTCCCGGTGATCACCGGGGCCACGGGCGAAGAACGCATCTACGACGGCTATCCGGACGTCGCCCTCGAGATGATCGAGCACCGCACCTTCGACGGCCGCATCCAACTGGTCGAGTACAAACCCCGCGTGCTCGAACACCCGCCGCTCGGCGTCCCCGCGTGACGTCGCCCGTCCGCCGGTCCGGACGGCACATGGGTGGGGCCGGGGGTGGGGCGCCTGGTTCAGTCGTCACTGGTGCCGGTGTCGTCCGGGGCGTCCATCTGGCCGCGCTCAGCGCGCCGGTCCTGTTCGCGGTCTGGTCCTTCACCAGACGGGTCCACATGCTCACCGCTCCCTTGGGCCACCTCACTCGCTCCTACATCGTCTCCCGCAGCCGGGACGCCCAGTTGGCCTCGCACGCTCCCCGACGAGGATGGGAGCACACTCGAATGAACCACCAGCCGGTGTCGCTTGCGGAGGGACTCCTAACGCCCGTCGGGCACGACCCGCCACGTGGGCCCCTCCGGATGGGGTTGTGCGCCATCGGAATCGCGGCCTCACGGGCGAAGGATCCCTCACTCGGCAGGCGGTCCCCACCCGGGAAGGACACGTTACGGCAGCGCCGTTCGAACCGGAACGTATTCGATCGCCCGGCGCCGCACGCTCTCCGCCCTGTTGTGCCCCGGGCTTGCGGTAGGGAAGAGCCGCGGCGCTGGGGTTCCCACTGTCCGCAGGGTTCGGCAGACCGGCCGGCTCGAACGGCCGCGCGTCCGGCACCGGACCAGTGCAGGGGTCACGCGGACGACGGTAGGGCCGGGGCCGCGGAACGTCGCCGGGTTGTCCGTTGCGACAACGGCGATCAGCGACCGTTCGCGATCAGTCGGGCCGCCACGGCTCGGCCGTGGGCGAGCGGGTCCGTTTCCCACCCGCGCAACAGGCCGGCCATTGCGCCGTCGTACACGAGCAGTACATCCGCGGCCAGGGCGGTGGGGGCCGGGCCGCCGACCGCGTTCGCGAGCAGGGTCAGCCTGGTGCGGAGCAGCGCCGACTCTGCGGCGAGTACGGCATGGGCCGGGTGCTCCGGTGACGGGAGTTCGGTGGCCGTCGCGAGGAAGGCGCAGCCGCGTGCGGGGACGTGGCGGTTTCGGTAGGTGGCGACGGCGTCGAAGAGTGCCAGCAGCTTGCCGGTGGGGGTCTGCGCGGCGTTCACGGCCTCCTGCCAGATCCGGTCCCAGCGGTCCAGGCGGCGTTGCAGTGCGGCGGCGATCAGACCGTCCTTGCCGCCAAAGTGTGCGTAGAGCGTGCCGGGCGAGACGTGCGCCTGCTCCAGGACTCGGTCGACGCTCGTTCGAGCGATGCCGTCGCGGTAGAAGAGTTCGTCGGCGGCGTCGAGCAGTCGGGTTCTGGGGGGCGCGTCGGGTTTCGGTGCGGGATCGAAGGCGGGGTCGGGCCGGGAGTCCTGTGCCATGCCTGTACCATAACGCTCGTTACACTGAAACGATCGTTACGGTGGCAGGGCGTCGATGTCGGGTCGGGTCGTCGCACCGGCCGAGGGGTGGATATGGCCGGCACCTCGGGAGCGGAAACAGGCGCGGGAGCAGGAGCAGGGTCGGGATCGGGAACGAGGAGGTCGGGGTCGGTGTCCGCTCGGCCGGGTCCGTTCGTCGGCGCCGTGTTGGTGCTCGTCAGCTGTCTGGGCGTGCAGACCTCGGCCGCGCTGTCGTCGGGGCTCTTCGGCGCGTTGAGCGTGCCGGCCGTGGCGGGACTGCGTCAGGCGACCGCCGCGCTCGTCCTGTGCGTGCTGGTGCGGCCGAGGGTGCGGCGGCGTGGTCGGGGCGAATGGGCGGGGATCCTCGCGTACGGATCGGCGATGGCCGGCATGAATGTGGCGTTCTACGGTGCGGTGGACCGGCTGCCGCTCGGCGTCGCGGCCGCCTTGTTGTTCCTGGGGCCGTTCGCGGTCGCGGTCGCGTCGGTCCGGACTCGGCGTGACGCGTTGTTTCCCCTGGTCGGCCTGGTGGGCGTCGTGCTGGTCACTCGGCCCGGCGGGGGTGTCGAGTGGCTCGGGATCGGTTTCGGGCTGCTCTCGGCACTCGCGTTGGCGCTCTACACCGTGTTCGCGCAGCGAGTCGGCCGGGCCGACACGGGATTGCACGGTCTCGGCCTGTCCGTGGCGGTTTCGGCGGTGTTGTTGTTGCCCTTCTCCGGGCCCGCTGTGCCGCGCGTGGAGGCAGGCCAGTGGGCCCTGGTCGGCCTGTCCGGCGTCCTCGGAGTGGCTCTGGCCTTCACTCTCGACTTCACCGCCGTCAGACTCGCCGGCGCCACGGTGGTGGCAGTCCTGTTCGCCCTCGATCCTGTGGCGGGGACCCCGGTGGGCGTCATAGCCCTCGGCGAGGGCCTGCCCCCGTCCGCGCTCGCCGGTATCACGTTGATCGTCGCGTCCGGTGCGGCGGTCACCTGGCGCGCGGGGACAGCGCCGTCGGCCGACGGGAACACTTGACGACGCCCTCTACAACCAACCGCGTCCCGGGTCGCCGCCAGGGCCCTCTCGCCGTGGCCGACGATCGCCACCGGCGCCGACCAGCGCGCGCCCCGCAGATCCAGGTCCTCCAAGAGGCGGCGGCGATCGGCGTAGCGCGCGGTCGGCGACCAGGTCGCGGTCGTCCAGGAACGCAGGGCCTGGCCGGCAACGAGGACCCATGTTCGTGGGCTGCCAGAAGTGCGGCCTGGACGGCGTTCCGGGCATCGCCCATGGTGCGCTCGTAGTGGCCGAGTTTGTCGGCGGGTTCGGCGTCGGCAATGCGGAATCCGAGGCGTTCCTCGCGCGTGACGACGCCGCTGGGTTCGTGGACCGTGACGGCGGGTGCGGCGGTTGTGGGGATCTCGTCGCCGTGGTCGTCGGCGGCCTGGCCGGCGCGTAGGCGGTCCAGCCTGCGCCGGCGGAGTTCGGCGCGGATGAGGGCGGGTTCGTCGTCGTCGCCGAAGCCGGCGGAGACGTCCTCGCGGGCGGCGCTCAGGCGGCGAGTTCCTTGGCGAGTTCACGCATGACGACGGCGTGTTCGCAGGTGGGCGCGTAGTCGAGGAGGGCGGCCTCCTTGGGTTCCTTCACGGTCGGGGCCGACCCTTGTCGGTTGCCCACCCGCCCGGGTTCGTGCCCCCGACCCGCTGTGGAGCCGGTACACGGAACGAATGCGGTGGCTCCGGACGGACACCCGGATCGGCCGACGGGACCCCGGAGCACGCCGCATGCACCGCTCGTGTCGCGCGGCAGGCCGCCGATCGGGTGGCCCGGCCCGGCAATCGGGGCGGAGCACGGGCCGGTTCGGCGCCGAGGGACACATCGGCCGCCACACTGGCCGTGGGACCGTCACCGACCGAGCGGAGAACCGTGATGACCACCACCGACGCCACACCGACCGATCCGGCGCGCACCCCGCCCCGGGCGGTCCGGGCCGCCGCCGACGGGGACGCGAAGACGATCTCCGCCGCCCTCACCGCGGGTCGGTGAAACTCCGAGGATCGCCGTCCGTGCGTCCCAGGCCCCGTCTCGGGGGCACCCGCCGGTCGTTGCGAGCCGGGCGCCGCCGCGGGCCGCAGGAGAGGTGGTGTCGTGCCGGGACGGTTGAGCCGCGAGGAGCGTGAGCGATTCCTGGCCGAGCCGCACGTCGCGACGCTGTCCGTGGAGGCGGGCGATCGGGGGCCGTTGGGTGTGCCGGTCTGGTACTGGTACGAACCCGGCGGAACGGTACGGGTGTTGATGAGCCCGCGCTCGCGCAAGGCCGGACTGATTCGCGCGGCGGGTCGCTTTTCCCTGCTGGTGCAACGCATGGAACCCACCCCCCGCTACGTCGGCGTCGAAGGCCCCGTCACCCACAGCGCAACCGCGGATCCGGAACACTTCCGCGACCTCGCGTCCCGCTATCTGCCCCCGGAACTCGTCGACGCCTGTGTGCGCATGAGCTACGCACACGATCCCGGGCCGCGCGTCGTCTTCCACCTGACACCCAGACGCTGGGTGGGCGCCGACCTCGGCGGGATCCCACAGATCTCGGAAGACGACGCGGACAGTGGCCCCGCGTCGAGACCGACCCGCCCCAAGTACCCGGACCATGCGGCCGACGGGTGAGGCCCCAAGCGCCGCAACGCCCGTCGAATATCGCGTCGGACAACCCCCTTCTCCTCCCGCCCGGACTCCCGGTTCGCGGGGGGGCGTCCGGCCGTGTGGCAGCCGGGCACCCCCGTTCGGGCGCACCCGCGTCTCGTTCGGGGAACCTTGCACACCCGGGGCCGGATGGTGCACCGCGGGCGGGTGTCGTCCCGATCGCCGGTCCCACATCCACCGCGCGGCGGGAGGAGGGCGCCGTCACGTGGACGGCTTACCGCATTTGCGGTCGTCCCCTGCTTCTCTTGGCGCGGCCTGCTCCGACGACAAGAAGGACGACACAGGCGCCAAGTCGTCGAGCGGTGGCGGCACCTCCGTCGGGACCGGCGCGGCGTCGGGCACGGGCGGCACGCCGGAGCATCCGGGACGCCAGGCGATTCCGGCGGATCTGGGGCTACGGGTGCCGCAGGGCAGACGGGGTCTCCCGGTTCGCCCCGACCTGGCGGTTCGAAGTCCTTCAAGGCCGGGCCGGGGACAGCACCGGTCCGGTGCTGACCTCTACGGTCGCCAAGAGCCAGGAGGCGGACCTCGGCGACGACTACGTCACATTCGTCGTCTCTTCCGACCTCGGCTTCACCGTCCGACCGACGGCTGCCCCCACCGGCGCAGTGATCGTGCGAGGCATGGCCCTGGGCAGTGACAAGGCGATACCCGAAGCGGCGGTCAAGGCCCAGGTAGACAAGGCAAGGGCGGCTCAGCGGCGCTGCCCCGCTCACACGGCGGTCGACGCCGGTCGATGGGCTTCATGGGGCGGTCATGGCGGCGGCGCTTTCAAGGAGTTCGTGCGTCGTGCCGGGGAAGTCCGGCAGCAACTTCACCGCGGCGACCCACGCGTCGGTGTGTTCGCCGAGGTGGCGGGCGGTCGGCTCGGTGAGTGCGGCGGACGCTTCCGCGCACAGGACTGGTCCGCCGGTCAGGAGCGTGGCCAGGGCGTACACGGCGGGGGCGCCATGGGCGACGTAGTCTGCGGCCGGCAGGCGGCCGGCTCTGAGGGCGTCGAGCACGCGGGGTGCGGACGCCGAGGAGGTGCGCATCAGTTCGTCCAGCCCTGCCCGGTCGGCGGGGTCCGCAGGCTCGGCACGGCCGGACGTCGGCTTGCGGTCGCGCCGATCCACGGGGAGCAACTGCGGTGGACAACCGGGTTCCCGAGCGAAGAGAAACGCGAAGTGCCGTCGGGCGGACGGGGGAAGCCCTTCGGACAGGATGTCCCAGTCGAGTTCGTCGTCGCGGGGAGCGATCAGGAGCGAGTGCGCGTCTGTACTGGAGAGGTCCGCGTTCGCCAGTTGGTCCGCCAGGTACTCGGTGCTGCCCAGCCGGGCGAGCGCGTGGGCGAGGCACCCTGGATCGGTGGGGTTCTCGAACGCCGAGTGCACTTCGGGCGGGACGTTTTCGCGCGGCGGCCGCAGTTGCAGGTCCGGGCGGATGCCCGCGATGTCGCGTACCGCATCCGGGCCGGACAGCCGCAACAACTGCTGGTAGCCGCGGAGTATCGCCGCGAGCGCGCCTGGCGACCGGGTGTACGGCGCCAAGTACGTCAGTGCGGCCACGACTGTCCCGCGGTCGTCGGACTCGACCAACGGGTAGAGCCGGTACTCGATTCGCCCGCCCTGCCAACCGGCGAGCTCCTGCGGGCCGGGGAGCAGACTTGCGGGCGGCAGCATCGTCCGTACGCGGCGCTGGAGGCCGCGCGTCGTGGAATGGGACCGGTAGACGGCTGCCGTGAGTTCGGGATCGCCTTGGTCGAGGAACCGCTCGCGGATGCCCGTGCCGACCGAGGGATTGGCAACGATCGCCAGGTGTTGCCGGTGCGTCCCGTGCGCGACGACGCGGGCGACGAACGGGGCCGTGAGCGGTGACCGGCTGAGCAGCGTGTCCATGGCGTCCGAGGCGAGCCGGGACAGGACGTCCGCCGCGACGGCCGGTGACAGCCGCTCGAGCAGGAGGACCGCACCCGGAGGGATCACACACGCAACGCAAGCAGACCACGCGTCGACCTGTCCAGCTCAGCCCAGCCCCGCCCGGTCCAGCCTCCCCGATCAGCCCACGGAGGCCCGCGGGGTGGTGACGGCCGCGGCGCTCGCCAGGAGTTCGAGCGTCGTGCCGGCGAAGCCGGGCAGCCGCCGCAGGCTGCGCGGGTCTTTGGAACGCGGCTCGGGCGGGCAGCCAGGCTCCCGAGCGAGCACCGCCGCGTAGTTGTGCCGCGTGGTCGAACCTCGCCGGCTCGTTGAACAACCTGTCGGTCGATTACGGGGTGTTGGGTCGCCGGGACGAAGGCCTGGCCGCAATCGAAGAAACCGTCGAGGTCTACCGCCGCCTGGCCGCAGCCGATCCCGCCGCCCACGAACCGGACCTCGCCATGTCGGTGCACAACCTGTCGATCCGACTCGGGGAAGTGGGTCGGCAGGACGAGGGCCTGGCCGCGATCGAAGAAGCCATCGAGGTCTATCGCCCCATGGCCGTGGCGATACCCGAGGTGTTCGCCGGGCGTCTGCGGACCGCACAGGCGACTCGGGCGAGCCTGCTCGACGGGCTCGGGCGATCCGAGGAAGCCCGGGAAATCCGCCGTCGTCTCGCCGACGAACCCACCGGGGATTGACGACGTCCGGCCCCGTCCACCCCTGTCTCGAGGACGGCGGCTCCGACCGCGAACAGCACCCTGTGCCCCGGGTGGTGACGTTTCCCGGCCGTTGGACGACCTGCCCGCGCACGTGGGCGTGCCACTCCCGCAGGACCCGACTCGCGACCGGGTCGAGACGGAGCCCATCGATCCCCGACGCATCCCACCGACCACGGTGCACATCCCCCATCCGACGTGCGCGGTCACAGTAGGGGTGTGTCAGCCCCCGACGTGGACCAGCGCCGGGCCGTTCCTGCGAGCCCGCTACCGGGCCGGGGTGTCGAACGCCGTGGTCCTGTTGCATCACGCTCCGCCCGCCGTGCGCGACCTGGCGACCTCCGTCGGCGCCGCCGCCGTGTTGTTTCCGTGACGGGAGTCCACGCCCGGGTGGAGGCCTGTTCACACGGGACAACGGCGAGTAACTCGATCCGGGGTTGGTTTCGGACACGTTCAAGCGTCCGGTCGAAGCCCCCGGGTCGTCGCCGGTGCGGCTGCACGACCTTCGCCGGCTCGAACAGGGCGCCCACGACGAACTCTCGACCGCCGAAGGCACCTGCGCGCGGCCGTACGCCTCCCAGGTCGTCGCCCGGCCGGTGGGGGTCCAGTCGCGCCCGCGCGGTGAACGTCTCGGCGCCCGGGCCGGTCGCGCCCCGGCCCGGGCGCTGGGCATCGAGATCGTCACGCCGGTCACGTGGAAATGCTCCCGGCTGCTGCGCCTTGATCCTCGACAAGTCGGACCACCGCAGCTCAGGGCGCACTTCTGCGTTTCGGTATCAAGATCCGGACCTACTCGGTGAGACTCGTCGAGTGCCCACGCCCGACCCGCGCCGCTGATCCGCTCGGCCCTGCCGCGCGATCGGCGCGATATCGAAAATCGAATGGTGCGAAAGGAACAGGGCCACTAACGTCCGCATGTGGATCTTGAACCTGGAAAGACCGTGCCCGCTGTTCCCGTTCCCCTCGACCCCGAACTTCGGGTCGCTTACGACGCCTACCTGGCGGAGGAACCGGACTCGGCGCCGATGAGCCTCGAAAAGCTCTCGGTCATCCGCGCGGAGGCCGACGCCGAAGTGGCGGCGCTCGAAGACCTCGGCCACGGCAGGCGCTTCACCATCTCCCAGCCCTCGGCGCCCGGCCTGGACGGCGCTCCCGAGATCCCGCTGCTGGTGTGCACACCCTCCGGCGCGCCCGCATCGCGGCCGGCACTCTACTTCATACACGGCGGCGGCTTCTACGGTGGCGATCACCGCACCGGGCTCGACCAAATACTCGAGACCGCCGAGCGGTTCGGGGCCACGCTGATCTCGGTCGGCTACCGGCTCGCGCCCGAACACCCCTACCCCGCCCAGATCAACGACGCCTACGCGGGTCTGCTGTGGGTCGCCGACCACGCAGACGAGCTCGGCATCGATTCGGAGCGCATCGTCGTCACGGGCTTCAGCGCCGGCGGCGGCCTCGGCGCCGCGCTCGCCTTGACCGTGCGCGACAAGGGCGGTCCCCGCCTCCTCGGCCAGCTGCTGACCGCCCCCCTGCTCGACGACCGCAACGACAGCGCCTCGGCCCTGCAGATGGACGATGTCGAACTCTACGACCGCAGCCGTAACGGATTCGCCTGGAGCTCGCTGCTCGGCGACGCCCAGGGCGGAGCGGACGTGCCGCAGTACGCTGCGCCCGCCCGCGCCACCGACCTGGCCGGCCTGCCGCCCACATTCCTGGACGTCGGCTCCGCCGAGTGTCTGCGCGACGAGATCCTCGCCTACGCCGACCGGATCTGGCAGGCCGGCGGCCAAGCCGAGCTGCACGTGTGGCCCGGCGGAATCCACGGTTTCGACCGGAAAGCCCCCGAGGCGCGGATCAGCAAGGCCGCCGTCGCGGCACGCCACAGCTGGCTGGAGCACCTTCTCGCCACCAACTGACGGTCTCCTCCGGCGATGGGAACATCCCCGAATTCGACCGGCCGACGGCGGATCCGCTCCGCGTCGACCCGCTGAGCCCGGTCACGGGGCAGCGCATCGCGCTGAGCGCCCGGAACCGCGCATACCCCCACGCGCGGGTTGGGGCGCTCCCGGACGACCCGGCCGACGAGGACCGCGACCTGCCCGAGGCGACCGCCGCGCCTGCCGACGAACTCCCGCCGGCGTAGGGCTACGCCCAGACGTGTCCTGGGCCAGGATCAGAACGTAGACGAGTTCACCCAGCACGGCCGCGACCCAGAGGGAGGGGCGACGGAGGCACCCACTCGGACGGCGGAGCTGCCGGAGTTGCTCATGGCGCGGGGCGTCCTCGAACCCGCTCGCGTGCCCCCGGATGGTCTCCCGGGCCACCGGCCCACCGGAACCGCTCGGATCGTGGGGTGACAAGGGAGCCTTGTCACCCCACGGCCTGCACGCCCCCGGCCCCAGCCGACCGTCGCCATGACCGATGCCGGCCTCGGCCAGCCGATTGTGTGGTTGTCCGCTCATTGCCGATCAGTTCCGGAAAGGATCCGCGAAGCCGCCGAGCGGCGGGAACCGGTGTGGTGGTGTCGCGGTAGCCGTGGGCGCGGCGGGACCGTCTTCGCGTCCGGCTCAAGGGGAGGGGAAAGCAATGCGGCGCAGATTGGTTGGGGTGGCCGTGGCGGTCGCTGTCGGCACGGCGGTGGTGGGCCCGGCTGCAGTGCCCGCGAACGCGGCGTCGACCGCGTGGGTGTACATCGCCTTCCCGACGTGGATGGGCAACTGCCCCAATGGGGGCAGCGTCACCAAGATCCAGGCATACACGGACTACTGGAACACGAACTGGGACGTCGGCGACGACCTGGTGTACGGCAAGGTCGCGTTGAACCAGAGGAACACGATCATCGCGAAGGTCTACTGCAACAAGTGGCCGGGCTACTACCACGACGTGTACCGCAACGACGTGGTGCCCACCCGGGGCGGCCAGACCCTGTTCGTCGGCCCCGCAGGCTGGTCCCGAAACTAGTCACAGCCCCGAGCGGAGAAGCACCCGCACCGCGGACGCGGGTGGCCCGGGGGACAAGCCGCTCCCCCGCGGCTCCCCCGCTTCCGGTCAGATGGTCGGGGCGATCCGGCCCAGCACGGCCACTTCGGCCTGTCGGATGCCGCCCATGACGCCCACTACGGTGAACGTCACGTCCAGGCGCTCGAACGCGGCGGGGTGAGGAATCCGACCGAGTCCTTGGGCACGGCCGTCTGTATCCACCCGTCGAGGTCCTCTGTCGCCCTCACCTTGTCGCCGGGCCTTCATCCGCACCCCCATTCCGCGCACCCGCCAAACGGGCGCACCCGGATCGGGCCGGTCGGTAGCGCCGGACGGTGCGACGATCACGACCGCCATACGTCACCGTACGGATACGACGGTCGTCGTCGAGGCTTCTCGCGGGCCCCTGCCGATTGGTTCGCCGCTCGTCGACGACGCGCGTTGAGAATTGCCGAAGCATTCGGTGCCGCGCGAGACGAGGGCGTCGGCCAGGAACCAGGTGAGCACGCCGACTGGAACGACCGACCGCCCCAGGGAGAGTCCGAGACGTTGGCGCCGGTCACCAGCGTGGTCGACACGAGGGCGGTCGACGCGAGCCCGGTGCGTGCCCAACGGAGCAGGCGTCTGCCCGGGAGTTCGCGGTCGGTGGGTTCCTCCGGCGCCATGAGCGTCCATTCACCGTCGCCCGCATTGACAACATCCAGGGCGAACGCCCGGCGCATGTCGTCGAGGGCGCCGCCTCCTACGGCCGCGACGCCCTTCCACGCCCGCGCTCGGGCGGCGATGCCGACGCGACGCCGGCGAGTTCGTGGTCCGCGGTCGCGTCTCCGGTGCGCAAAACCCCCGGCGCCACGGCCCTTCGGCGCCACGGCCGCCCGCCGCTCGGCCGGGACGGTGGCAGGGTGGGGCACGGGCGGGCGGGATGCCGTCACGGGGCTCGCCGGTGGGCGGGAGGTGGGGGCGGGGCGGCGGGCGAGGATCGCGCCCAGGTCGTCGGCGAGGTCCCAGCCCTGGTTGACCGTCAGGTCCAGATCGAGCCCGGCGAAGGTGGTGGCGTGGAACCGCACCCACCCCGGGCGCGCGGTTCGGGCCGGGGATCGCGGAAACGGTGTCGGGGTGTGGGACATCACGGGCGGCCCGCCCGGATCCGAAACCGCCGAACCCAACGCGGACGCGGCCGAACCGGCTTACGTGTCAATGGTGTTGCGGCCCGGGTCGCCGTACGCGCACACCCCGCCCGCGCCGACGGTTCCGGCGGCTCCGGGTCGGTTGCGGATCGGCGCGCACTACGCGTGGACCGCGTCCGCCGCCACCGACTACGGCACGTTGGGGCGGACGCTGCCGGATCTGATCGACCCGCCGAAGGCGGTGGCCGCCTCGTTGGACGGGAACGACGCGATCGCGGCCTCCGGGTTGCTCGCGCAATGCCGCACCACAGGTCAACACCCCCGCACACACGACCCCCGAAACCCCACACCGCGTCATCGACCCAACTCACAGACTCGCACCACTCCCCCACACGAATTCTCAACTTGCCGCACCACAGCTCAAAGACCCCACCGACCAACGACCAACGACCCACAGCAACCCCACTGAGACGACACAACCGTCGTCGATACCGGTGCGGCCGCGTCCCGGACCCACTGATATTCGGAGAGCGTCTCCACGCGGGCGTGACCTATCGTGGAGACAAGATGGAAACGGGGTCGCGGGCAGGAAACGTCGTGGGACATTCCGGGATCGACTTCGAGGCGGTATTCCAGGCTCTGCCGGGCGCGGTCGCGCTGCTCACCACCGAATTGAGGTTTCTCGCCGCGAACGAGACCTACCTGAGCGTTACGGGCCGTACCCGCGAGCAGGTGGTGGGTCGTTACGTGTTCGATGTTTTCCCCGACAATCCCAACGATCCCCACGCAACCGGTGCGCGCAATCTGGCGGCATCGCTGCGCCGGGTGGTCTCCACCGGGGAGCGCGACACGATGGCGCTGCAGCGCTACGACGTCGAGTACCGCGACCGGCCCGGCGAGTGGGAGGAGCGCTTCTGGAGCCCGGTCTGCAGCCCTGTGTTCGGCCCGGACGGCCGCGTGGCGTTGATCGTGCTCAAGGTGGAGGAGATCACCGAGCTCATCCGCGCCCGCCGTCCGCAGGATCGCGGGGGTTGGGCGCAGGTGCTGGAAGCCGAGTTGTACACGCGCTCGAGGGAACTCCAGGAGGCCAACGAGCGGCTGCGGTGGGCGCACGCCCGTGACCGCGAGGTCGCCCTCGCCCTGCAAGCCGCGATGTTGCCCGCGCCCGCGGAGTTGGCCCGTCACCGCGCCGCGGTCCGCTATCGGCCCGCGGTCGGGGCGCTGAACGTGTGCGGCGACTGGTACGACCTGGCCGAGTTGCCCGGCAACCGCGTCGCCGTGGCCGTCGGCGACGTCGTGGGGCACGGGCTGCCCGCGGCCTGCGTCATGGGACAACTGCGCAGCGCGCTCAGCGCCGCGGTGCGGGCCGCCGGCGCGCCGTCGGCGGCCCTCGACGCGCTCGGCCTGTACGCCCGCTCGGTCGCCGGCGCCGAATCGAGCACCGCCGTGCAGATCGTCGTCGACTTCGACCGGCACACCCTCGCCTACAGCAGCGCCGGGCACCCGCCCGCGGCCCTGGTCCACCCGGACGGCGCCGTCGGGTTCCTGGACGGGGCCACCGACCCGCCGCTGGGTGCCCGCCCCGAACACTTCCCGCGCCTCGAGGCCACCACCGGGTTCGTCGACGGCGCCACCCTGGTCCTGTACACCGACGGACTGATCGAACGCCGCCACGAGGACATCGACGACGGCATGAAGCGGCTCGCCCGCTGCCTGACCCGTCACCGCGGCACCGACCCCGAAGTCCTCGCCGACAACCTGCTGGCCGAACTGACCCCTTCCGGCGGGAACACCGACGACACCGCCCTGGTCGTCGTCCGCCTCTAGAGCCAGTGCTCCGACCGCATGGGTTCGCCGGGGTGGCGGCGTTGGTGTTCGGACCGGCTGGATGGGTGTGGGAAGAATTTGAGCGGTCGCGGAGCCGATCAAATTAGGCTCCCAGCATGTCTGGTCCGACGTTGGTGATCGAGTTGGCGGAGCCGCTCTCCCCGGCTGCGCTGCGGGAGTTCCGTGCGTTGATGGTGGGGCTGTCCTCCCACTTCGCCGAGAAGCGGCCCGGGTTCTTCGACGTCAATGTGCCTGCAGAGCGGCTGGGCGTCGAGGACGGGCGAGAGAAGGACTGGCGAAAGCCGTTCCCGCTTCCCCTCCTCGGCAACACCATCGCGGAAGAGGAGCTCACAGCCCTGGTGGGATTCAATCCGCGGCGCGAGGACTGGCGTCGGCCCTTCCTGGTCTACTTGATGGGGCCGGGCGTCGGCGACGAGAGCAGCTTCGAAGCCGAGCACGCGGACGAGCCCGAGGTGGAGGCCATCCTCGGCTTCAGACCGACCCATGCCGTCAATGTCAGCGCCTGCTGTAATCGCGAGATCGACCATGTGACCACGGCCCTGCTGACCGCCGCTGTCATGGACGTCATCGGAGGCGTGGCCAAAGCCGAACTGCTGGACGGACAGGCGTCGGTCGTCGCCGGCCTTCCGGGGGCGGTGGGGATCGCGGACGACGACTGGATGGCGCTGGGAACGTCGGAGTTCCTGCGGGCCTGGGTTGGGCACCCCGCCTTCCGGCTGGTCAAGTAGCCCGGACGGATCCGCGGGCGGAGGTCGTGCTGTGACCCGGAACATTCGCCAGGGTTGCCTGGTCATGCGGCGAGAGCGGGCCGGCCGCCCCAGCGGACGCCTTTCTCGCTGCGGATACGGGCGCGTTCCCTGCGTTCGGCGACCAGGACGTCGCGGTGACGGGCGTTGATGTTGCGCCACCGGAGGTAGGCGTGCAGGGCCCGGGTCTGCACGGTGTGGTTGGGGTGTTTCGAATTGGCGATGGTGAACTGCCGCAGCGGTCCGAAGTGCGCTTCGATCGGGTTCGCCCACGAGGCGTAGGTCGGGGCGCCGTCGGGCCGGGTGGCACGGATCGATTTCAACGCGGCCGGCGTGTTCACGGCTCCCTTCCTTCGCCGGTTCACACCCCACAGGCGATCGTCGCCCACCGAGTAGCAGCCGTGGAAGTACCGGACTCCGTGGGTGCGGTGGTAGGTGGCCGGCACCCGGTCGGGATGCTCCCGTTTCGCCCGGCCCGAGCCCGCGGTGGGCCGGATCCCCGGCGGGCCGAACTCGTCGAAGGCGAAGACCCGCGCCCTCGACGTTGCCGACGAGGCCATCGCCCAGCTCACGGTGCCGACGGGCTTCGACCAGGACCTCGCCGGCGAGGCCACCCGCACCAGCAACCGCATCCGCGGCCTCCTGACCCGGTTCCACCCCTCGCTCGAACGCGTCCTCGGCCCCCGCCTGGACCACCCGGCCGTCACCCACCTCCTGGAGCGACACGGCTCGCCCGCCGCCCTGCGCAGGGCCGGCCGCCGCAGACTCGCGGCCCTGATACGCCCCAAGGCCCCGCGCATGGCCGAACGCCTGGTGAACGACGTCTTCGACACGCTCGACGAACAGACCGTCGTCGTCCCCGGCACCACCACCCTCGACACGGTCGTCCCCTCCCTCGCACGCTCGCTCACCGCAGTCCAGGAGCAACGACGGAACGTGGGGGCGCAGATCGGCGAGCTCCCGGAGGCCCACCCTCTTTCCGAGGTCCTGATCCCGATGCCCGGAGTCGGCGTCAGGACCGCAGCCACCCTCCTGGTGACCATCGGCGACGCAACCTCGTTCCCCACCGCCGCCCACCCGGCCTCCTGCGCGGGCCTGGCCCCCGCGACGAAATCCTCCGGGACCTCCATCCACGGCGAGCACGCCCCCAGGACGGGCAACCGACTCCTGAAACGAGCGACGTTCCCTTCGGCGTTCGCGGTCCTGAACGACCCCGTCTCCCGCGCCTACTACGACCGATGCAGAGCCCGCGGCAAGACCCGCACCCAGGCCCTCCTCCGCCTCGCACGCCGGCGCATCGGTGTCCTGTTCGCCATGCTCAGGGACGGCACGTTCGACGAATCCCGCCCGGCAGAACCGGTCGCAGCACGACCCGCTCACGCTTGACGAAAGACATAGAGGCACCCCCCGCGTCCGGGCGGCCGACTCGGGGGCGGCATGCGTGTGCGTCGAGTGCATCGGTCGCAACATCCGGCGGCCCTCGGGTCCCGAAGGGGACGAGGAGTCGCACCGAGGGGGCTCCGGAACGACAAGAGACCAATCGCGGCCGGGGGCCATTTTCGCACCCGGCGATGTCGGAAAATCTGTCATACCTGGAGTAGACATCGCGGGAGTCGGTGGGTATGTTTTCTCTCGTAGCCCAGCGAATCAGTGAGGCGCGACAGAGACGAACTGGCGCGCGTTGTTGAGGGTTCGACAGCAGAGTCCCGAGGCCGTGTGTTGTTCGGCGAAGGGTTTCGGAGGCTGGTTGTCGGGCCGAGGAGAAACTGAGGGCGGCCCACGGGGCCGCCGTGCAGGACGAGCGGTAACCCGGCAGTACCTGCAGTTCGGTTGTACCCGCAGTGGCAGTAGACGTTGCACAAGGCAGGAGAGGAAGGAGTGAACGCCATCCGGATCGCCCGCTCGGCGCGGTTGTTCGGCCGAGCGGGATCCGTCGAGAACACCGGTACGAAAGGTGGTCCGCGGTCACGCAATTGCGATCCCCGCAGCCCCGCCGCATAAGGCGGATGCGGAACAGGTAGCCGACACGTCGGTGTCGGTGGATGGTGTGGATTTCTTTCGGGGCCCTGGTGCCGTACGGCACCAGGGCCCCTCGACGCGTTTCCCGACGACTTTGACGAATGTGAACTCAAGAGAGGCGCCGATGGCCCCCGATTCCGGCTCGACCCCAGCCAAGCCCGACAGGCTCGACGACGACGACTACCCCGCCTACACCATGGGCCGCGCGGCCGAACTGATCGGCGCCTCCCAGGGCTTCCTGCGCGCGATCGGCGAGTACGGCCTGATCACCCCCCTGCGTTCCGAAGGCGGCCACCGCCGCTACTCCCGCTACCAGTTGCGCATCGCCCAGCGCGCCCGCGAACTCGTCGACCAGGGCACCGCCGTCGACGCCGCCTGCCGCATCGTCATCCTCGAGGACCAACTCGAAGAAGCCCTGCGCCTGAACGCCGAACTGCGCGACGCCAACGAGACCCGCCCACACGAGGGCCCCTGATCCGCCGAGGACACCGAGCGCGGAGCCCCCACGGGCACGCGCACCCGGTGCGGATCGCCGCCGAAACCGCCGCTTCTCATCGAGAACCCACCGCGGTCCTCCTCACCGGCGGCAACCCCTGCCGGGAACGCGGCGGAGCCCGCGACGAGGACACCTACGCGGGCCGCGGGACCGGTCGACGATCGCAGACAGCGACGGAGGGCCCGGAGGCATGACCGCCCCGGCGAATCGACCGGTCGCGGCGGCAAGGCATTGCTCCCGGCCGTCGCTGTCATGGACGATCTCGGCCGGGACGACCGACTCGTACCACAAGTCTCACCTGCGCGACCCCGCGAGCTGCCTGACGAACAGCGCCACACGCCTCGCCGACCTCCACGGACCTACCGGCCGGCGGCTTCTCGACGACACGGTCGGACACGCGCGCCGGCGCACACGACGACGCGCGTATGTCGGAACGCGAACCCGAGAACGAACCGGCGCAGGCGACCCCCGCCTCGGCGAGCCGGAGGCAGCGGGCTCGGGTGTCGTGACGGTCACGGAGGCCGTCTCTGTTACTTTCGGATGCTGCCCGGCGGCATCGGGTCGTCCGGCGTCGTCGTGATCGACCGTTGGAGACGCGGGTCTCGACCCAGGACAGGATGCCGTGTGAAGCCTCTTGCGAACGATGCGGCCACGACGGGTGGTCTGCTCCGGGCGAGTCGCCACGCGGTCCTGGAGGACCTCCCGGACCTGATCGCCGCGCACGCCCGACCGCTGGGTCTGACCCGCCCGCTGGTCTACCTCGTGGACGTGCAACAACAGTTGCTCCGTCTGGTCCCCGGCAGAGGGGAGCACGCGGGGGAAGCGGACGCGGTCCCCGAGGCGGAGCTTCGCGTCGATGCCACGCTGGCCGGCCGCGCCTTCCAGAGCGTCGAACCCGTCGAGTCGCCGGCGGGCGCGGACGACGTCGAGTCCGGCGAAGCGCCCACCAGGCGATTGTGGCTGCCCCTCGTGGACGGCGCCGAACGCCTGGGCGTCCTGGGCCTGGAAACCGACGACACCGACGACACCGTCCTCGACAGGGCGCTCGACCTCGCGCTCCTGGTGGGGCTGCTCCTGGTGAGCAAACGCGCCTACAGCGACACCTACGAACGCCTGGTCCGCACCCGTTCGATGGGCCTGGCCGCGGAGATGCAGTGGACCCTGATGCCGCCCGGTTCCTTCGCCGGCGCACAGGCCACCGTCAGCGCGGCCATGGAACCGGCGTACGAGATGGGCGGCGACGCGTACGAGTACGCCGTCGACGGGAACACCGCCCACCTGGCCGTCTTCGACGCCATGGGCCACGACACCTCCGCCGGCCTCACCGTCGCCCTCGCCCTGGCCGGCTGCCGCAGCAGCCGCCGCCACGGCGTGGGCCTGGTCGAAACCAGCGAGGCGATCGAGGCCGCGCTCGTGGAACAGTTCGGCCGCAGCCGCTACGCCACCGCGATCATCGCCGAACTCGACCTGCTCACCGGCGCCCTGACCTGGGTCAACCGCGGCCACCACCCACCGATCGTGATCCGCAACGGTCAATGGGTCGCCACCCTGGAACGCCCGCCCGCCCACCCGATGGGCACGGACATGGGCCTGCCCGTCAGGTTGTACGACGAGCAGCTCGAACCCGGCGACTGGCTCCTGCTCTACACCGACGGCGTGACCGACGCCCGCAATCCCCAGGGCGAGATCTTCGGACTGGACCGGTTCGTCGACTTCGTCATCCGCCACATAGCGGACGGCCTCCCCGCCCCCGAAACCCTGCGCCGGCTCATCCGAGCGATCCGCGAGTACCACCACGACCGCCTCCAGGACGACGCCACCATCCTGCTCCTGCAATGGCACGGCGCCTGACCGCGGCGAGTCTGGGGACAGCCCGGTGTTCGTGCGGCATCAGGCCGCGGCGAAGGCGTGCACAAGCATCACGTGGGAACTCCCGCGCCGCATCCGCCGGATCCGCCGCGTCAGGGGTGTCGTGCCCGCGCGCACCGACGACCCGATCGCGCCGACCCGCCGCCACACCCACACCTGCGATCGAGGCGGTCGGGCTCCTCGGCGGGCCGCGGCCAAGCCCGCCAGTCCCGCCCGGCGTCCGCGATGAAGGGCCGCACGGATCGAGGCGGCCCCGGATCGGGCGCGCACCGGCACCGGGACCACGGCTCTCGCCGGGGCGGGGCCGTCGACGTCGGCCCAGACGGTCTTGCCTGCCCGGCGCGCCCGAACGCCCCAGTCGGTGGTGAGCGTGTCGAGGATGTGCAGGCCGAAGCCGCCCTCGTGTTCGGAACCGGTGTCGCGGCGCGTCGGCATCCGGGGATCGGTGTCGGTGACCGACAACCGCGCCCCGCGCCCGGTCCGGCGCACGGCCAGGACCACGTCCCCGTCGGTGTGCAGTTGTGCGTTGGTCAACAGTTCCGACAGGACCAGGACGGCCGCGGCCACGCCGTCCCCGTCCCAGCCCCAGTCGGCGAGGGCGGCCCCCACAGCCGTACGGGCCCGGGCGGAAGCCCCGATCCGTCGCGGCACGCGCCACCGGCGGAGGGAACGACGACGTCGATGCATGACCTTCCTCACGGGCACGTGGACGGACGGCGGACGGTATCGCGGGACAGCCTCGGCATACCGGCACGAACGATTCGCCCGCGTCGTCGTCCCGACGGTTCACCGGTGCGGGAGACCACGAATCCACCGCAGGGACTGTGACCAGCCCGTTCGTACACCATGGGCGGTCCTTCCCGGGCCGGCGACGCCGTGCCCGCACACCTGCCCGGCGTCCGGCGCCTTACGCGTCGTCCGATCGAGTGGATGGGCCCTCGGCCCCGAGAGCGCCGCATTTCGGAGGACGACCCCGGCGGGAGGAAGGACGCGTCACCGCCGTCGCGGAATCCTGCGAAATCCCGTCCCCGATCGGGTGTACTCCCCTCGGGGTGGGGCACAATGCTGCGGCCCACAGCCGAACCGAAACAGGAGGACGCCGACATGAACCACACCCCCGCGACCGCCTTCCTGGCCCCCGAAGCGACCGCGGCCGCCGCCGAAGGCGGCGCGCTCGCCGATCTGCCGATCGTCGACGACCCGGGCAGCGTCACGGCGACCGACGCGCGGGCGATGTCGAAGGTGCTGTTCGACCGGCTGCGGGTGCTCCAGGAGGGCACGCACGAACACCAGTACGTGCGCAACACCCTGATCGAACTGAACATCCCGCTCGTGCGGTTCGTCGCGGGCCGCTTCCGGTCGCGTCCGGAGACCTCCGAGGAGATGGTCCAGGTCGGCACGATCGGCCTGATCAAGGCCATCGACCGTTTCGACCCCGCCTTCGACGTCGAGTTCCCCACCTTCGCCGTGCCCACCATCGCCGGCGAGATCAAGCGCTTCTTCCGCGACACCTCCTGGGCCGTCCACGTCCCCCGACGCCTGCAGGAACTGCGCCTGGAGTTGGCCGGGGCCCGCGACGCGTTCACCGCGGAGCACGATCGCCGGCCCACCTCGGCCGAACTCGCCGACAAGCTCGGCCTCGCCGTCGAGGACCTCGTCGAGGGGCTCACCGCCGCCGCGGGCTATTCGGCCGCCTCCCTGGACGCTCCCGCCGGCGACGACGGCCCCGCCGAGGTCCCCTCGGGCCGTGCCTCGTTCGTCGACCCCGGCTACGAACTGGCCGAGAACCTGCACGCGCTCAAGCCCCTGATCGCGGCCCTGCCGCAGCGCGACCGCGGGAGCACGCCCGCGTTGTAGTCGGCCTGGATGCGCTCGGTGTCCAGGGTGTCGGCGAGCACGATCTGGCGGGAGAAGACACCCAGCGGCCGCTCGGACAGCTCCACCTTCACGTCGTCGGCCTTCGCAACCGGCCGGCGCTCGGCCTTGACGGTCAGCATGTTCCGCTCGACGTCGATGTCGATCGCCTCCGCGCTCACGCCGGGGAGGTCGAAGGCCACCACGTACTCTTCGCCCTCTCGGTAGGCGTCCATCGGCATCACCGACGGCTTCGACCAGGTGCCCGTTCCCATCAGCTGCTGCGCCATGCGGTCCAGCTCAGGGAAGGTCGCCTCGCGGCGTGGTGTGCGGGCTGTGCCCCGTGACGGGGAGGGGAACGACTCCGACCGCGCGTGCGGTCGGAGTCGTTCCGGTTCGTCGCGCGGATCATCGGTGGGGGATCACCGGTGGCCTGCGGACGGGTCCATGCCGCCTCGCCCCGCCGGATCCGATCGGCGACGGTCTCGATCCGTCGATCGAACAGGCGGTCCGTGGCCGCCATCAACCGCAGGGCCGGCGTCCGGGCGCAGCAGGCCGGGCGTGAGGTCGTTGAGTCCGACAGCGGGAAGAGGTCACTTCGGTCGTCGGTGTACTCGCGCCCGGGTTCTCGGTCCTGTTGCCACCGGGAGGTGAAGTCGCCCTGAACGCCGGGAGTTCCGGGCGGGATGTGCGGGCGGCGTCCGTGGGGCCGGCGGGGTTGCGGGGTCTCGGGGTCTGCGGGGTCTGGGTCGTCTCAGGCGGCGACCGTGGGGTTCGCCGCTTCGCGGGTGGGGAGATGTATGGCGTTGAGGCGCCGGGCTTGTTCGAGTCGGTTCTCGAGGGTGACGATGCGACAGGCGGCCTCGACGGAGGTCTTGTGGTCGGCGAGTTCCCGGGCGCGGGCCGCGATGCGCAACCGGTCGCGGAGGAGCGGCGGTGTCCGCCGGCGGAACGCCGCGGGGTGATCAGGCCGGCGTGCTCGACCGCGCGCAGGAAGCCTGGGTGATGTCCAGGAGTTCGGCGGGCCGGCCGGTGATGTAGGCGGGGTAGTGGTCGTCGTCGAGACGGCCGTGCGAGTCGTCTGCCGTCATCGCACCTCTCGGTCGTCCGTGTCCGGCCGTGGAGGGGCCCTGGTGCCGTTGGCACCAGGGCCCCGAAGGAACTGCTACACCATCTGCCGGCCTTGGTACTGCGCCGACCTTCTGTTTCCGCGGACCCGACCGAACATGCGTCGGGGGTGCGGGGATCGCGTATGCGTGACCGGAGACCACCTCACTATCGATGTCCTGCGGTACCCGGGCCGACACTCCCGCCCGGGCGATCCGATGGCGCTTCCACTCCTTCGTCGTTTCCTCTGTGACATCCACTGCTACTGCGTACTGCGGGTACTGCCACTACGGGTACTGCGTAATGCCGGTACTGCTCTATCGGTTACCGCGTCCTGCAACTGCTCTACTGCGTACTGCCGGTGATACGTACTGCTCGGTGGCCTTTCGACTGCGCCACGCTTCGGCAGCCGGCCCCGATCGCCCGTCCTGCGTCCGCTTGGCGTGGAACCCCACTGCCGAACCTCCCGGTGCGCGCGTCCGCAGCCGACGCCTTCACCGAGGTACCGCTCACCTACTCGAACTGCGGGTACTGCGACTGCCGAACTGCGGTACTGCTCACGGCGGCCCCGGTCATCGCGGGCCACCCGGTGCGGCCGTCAGTCCCGTCGCCGTCCTGCGACAACCCTGACTCCGGGACTCCACAAGCGCACCGTCCTGCGCACTGCGACTGCCTGTACTGCGGTACTGCGGCCGGCAGTTCGTCTCTGCCAGGCCCTTCGGTCTCTCTGGGCTACGACAGAAACCATAACCACACCACTACCCGATGTCTACTCTGGCCGGCATAGATTTTCGCGTGGCCGATGCAGAGGTAATCGATCTCGAGTGGCGGCGGGGCGACGCGGACGAGGCCGCCGACACGAGGATCGGCGAGCCATGGGCCGGGAACGCGCCGGAAGGGAAATCCGGCGCCGCCCGGGCGCCGCAGCCGGGCCTGCGGGACGTGCTCCGGGACGCGTGTCTTCGTTCGGGTGAATCGCGGGTGCGCGGGCCCGGGTTGCCGGCACTGTGGCGGTGTCTTTTCGTGGGGTCCACACATTCGCCTCGCGGCGGGTTGTGCGGGCTGGGCCCCGTGGACGGGCAGCAGGGAAGGCGTCGACCGCTCGGTCGGCGTCTTTTCCGCGTCGGTCAGGGGTTCGTCGGTCCCGCCGGGTCGGCGAGCGGCTCGACGGCCCGGATCAGGGTGGTGCCGTGGTGACCGCGTCGAGTTCGCGGGACAGGCGCCGTTCCCTCGACGGCCACAAGGATGCGGTGGGCTGTCACGGTCTTCGGCCGGCGACGTGACCGCCGGGATCGTCGGCCAGTACGACGCACGCGCTGATCCGCTTGCCCACCGTTTCACGGTGCACCGCGAAGCTTCGACACAGCGCCATCACGATCTCCAGACCGTGCCGACCGAGCCGGTCCGGATCGTGCGGGAGGATCGTCGGCGGCGTCGGGTCGCCGTCCCACACGCTCACCTCGACCGCGCCGCCGCGCACCTCCAACGTCAACAGGCACGCGCCCGGCGCGTGTCTGCGGGCGTTCGTCACCAGCTCGCTCACCACCAACTGCACCGTGTCCCACACGCGTTCGGACACCGGCAGCCCGTGCTCGCCCTGCACGTCGCGAAGAATCCCGCGGACCAGACCGCGGGCGAGGGAGACGCTCTCACCCTCCCCGAACACCGCCGACGCCGAAACCACCACCCCCGACGACGACCGCCGACTCCCGCCGTCCCTGGTACGCCCCATGTCGCCCCGCCCCTCCGACACCCCCGACTCCCGATAGGGCCATGCCTCGCGAGCCGCCCCGTCCAGGACCAGCGGGCGCGACGCCGCCGGGCGCGTTGGTCGAGGGTCCGGCGTGGCATTCGGCGGATGGCCGCAGGACGTACGCCCGGGGATGTGGGCGAGCACGACCGGGAGCAGACGGGCGAAGCCGTCGGCCGAGCAGATCAAGGACCCTGAGGCGCCTACCGGCACCTGGTCGGAGACTTCGAGCGGCCCTTCGTGCTCTGCGGGAGGCTGGAGAGGTCGTCGACCTGCGGATCGCGCAGATCGAACGGCTCAAGGACAAGGTCGCGGAGCTCAAAGAACGCCTGACCCAGCGGGACGCGACCGCAGCCGAGCTCCCCAAGTTCAAGGAACTCGCCGTCACGGGCTTGGCCGCACGGCACGACGGGATCGCATGTCGACGGGAACAGACCTGCGGCTCCCGGCCACGTCCGGCACGTGCCCACCGCCCGCCGCGAAACGGCCCGTACGGATCGTACAGCTGAGCCTGACGTCTACCGACGTGTCTCGACACGGCGTGGGAGCCCGTCGACGTGGCCTGCCGCGCTTCCCCGCCGTCCGCACCATGGGCGTTCTTCGCGAGAAGCGACGGCGCCGGGTTTTCGTCAGGCGGCTCAGCGGGTGAAGACGGTGCCGACCAGAACCACGTGGACGGCTGTGCCGCCGAGGATGCTCAGCGGTGCGTTGCGGCGCCACACGTGCAGGCCGATGGTCACGGCCAGGGCGGCCGACGGGGCCAGGGAGCGCGTGTGGGTGAGCGGGAGGCCGCGCAGGCAGTAGACGACCAGGATCAGCATGACGCCGGCGGGCATGCGGGTGCCGAGGTACTGGATGGTCGGGCTGTTGCGCAGGGGTGTGAGGGCGGCGAAGGGCAGGGCGCGCAGGGCCCAGGTGACGGGGGCGGAGACGAGGACGGCGGCGATGAGGTAGGGACTGTCAGGCATGGCGCGGCTTCCTGCGGGTGGTGAGGTGGCGCGCCAGGAGGCCGGCGGTGAAGAGGGTGAAGGCGGCCGGGAGCATCTGGCTCGGAAAGAGGAGTCTCGCGGCGAGGGCGCCGAGCAGGGCCAGTACCGGGGTGGGTATGTCGTCGCGCAGGTTCCGTACGGCGTCGAGGGCGAGGACGGTGAACAGTGCGGTCAGGGCGAAGTCCAGGCCGGTGACGCTCTCCGGGAGCAGGGCGCCGAGCAGGGCGCCGGCGGTGGAGCTGCCGACCCAGTACAGGTGCAGGAAGAGCTGGAGCCACAGGATGCGGCGGCCGGACCAGGAGCGCGCCTGCTCGCCGGTGGTCAGCGCGTATGCCTCGTCGCACAGGGCGTACGTGCTGTACGCCCTGCCGAGGCGGCCGTGCACGCGGTGCAGGGGGAAGGACAGCGCGTAGAAGACATGCCGGACGTTCACCATGAACGCGGACAGCGCAATGGCCGCCAGTGGGGCGGCGGCGGTGACCAGTCCGATGAGCAGAAACTCGAACGATCCGCCGAAAGCGAGCGCGGCGGACAGCCCGGCCCACCACCACGGCAGGTCCGCCTGCGTCACCAGCGCGCCGAAGGCGAGCCCGAGCGGAAGGAACGCCAGACCCACACCGAGGGAGTCCTTGAACGCCGCACGCGCGTGGGACGTCGTCGCGGACTCGAGGGCGGGTGGCGCGGACCGAAGGCGGCCACCGGCAACGACAGAATCTATTCCCATGTATGTAATTGTAGGAAAGTCTCGACCTAATATGGTTGCCAATTATGGCACTATGATTTCCATGTGAGCAATGAACTGCACCTCGATGCCGTTGATCGCGACATTTTGTTTCACCTGCGCCGGGACGGGCGGCTGACCAACGTCGAGCTGGCCAAGCGGGTCGGTCTGACCGCGCCGCCCTGCCTGCGCCGGGTCAAGCGGCTGGAAGAGGTCGGCGTCATCACCGGCTACCGGGCCCTCATCAACCCCGAGGCCCTGGGCCGTGGCCTGGAGGTGCTCCTCGACGTGGAAATCTACGCCCAGGACCGCAAGAGCTTCGAGGAGTTCGAGGACACCGTTGCCTCCTACGAGGAGGTCGTCGAGTTCCGGCGCATGTACGGGCGCCCCGACTACTTCATCCGCGTGGCCGTTGCCGACCACGCCGCCTACGAAGCCTTCCTCACCGGCAAGCTCAGCGGCCTACCCGCCGTCCGGCGGATCGAATCCCACCTGACCATGAAGGAAATCAAGACCGACCGCTAGCCACCCGGCAACATGTTCACCGCGTCGTCCTTGACGGCCGTCGCTTCTCGATCGACGGCCGATCGTCCCAGTCACGCGACCAGGGTCCGGCGGGTAGGAGCCGTCCAGGTGGCGCTGATCCCGGCATGACCCCGAGCGCGTCGTTCGGGACCGTGCAACCGTGGGCTCGGAAAAGTATCGGCGTGATGGCTTCGGTCGTCATGAACCGTTCGCCTACGCCCTCGGTTGCGTCAAAGGACCCGAAGTAGATGACCGGCGTCCTCGAGGATCGTCGCCACGCCCTGGACAAGGCGATGCGGACGCGCGGCGCGTGGCCCGAGGACACCCCGTGGGTGCGCGCCGCGTTCGAGGCGCTGCCCCGGCACGCGTTCGCGCCCGAGCGCCTGTGGGCGCCTCCGGGAGGGTGACCAGCGTGGATGCCTCAGCGGAACTCGCCGACACGGCGGCCGGGAGGCTGGGGCGTGCCCGGGTTCGCGTCGACGTCGCGGTCGGCAACGCGACCTCAGCCGGCCCGCAACGGCCCCCTACGACCGGGTGATCGCCACCTACGCCGTCGACCACGTCCCCTGGGCCTGGATCGAACAGACCGTCCCCGGCGGCGACCTGCCCTTCCCCCTCCTCGGCACGTACAGGGCGGGGAGGCCCTCGGCTTACGGCCTCGACGGCGGCGTACGCGTCGGCGGAGAACATCGGGCGGTCGTCGGCGATGGAGCTGTGGGTGATACTCATGCTTTCCTCGCATGTGGCCCGGAGCCGGCGTCGACGGCCCCGGGCTTCGTGCTGTCGTCCCATAGCCTCCGGGCGGGTCGAAATGCCCGCACCAGCAAGATTGGGGAGCGCTGGGATCAACGGCCCCAACCATGCGTTGCACGGTCCGGAAAGTACCGAGGCCGGCCGCCTGTACGGATCCGCGTCCGCGAGCAGCACGCGTACACCGCGGCTCGCGAACGCCCGGGCCGGCCCGGCCGCGACGGTCGAACGCCCCACGCCGCCGTGTCCGTTGCGCCCGACGACCGGGCTGCGGCCGTCGAACGAACCGGCGCTGCCGAGTCGGGCCCACTCCGTGCCGGAGATCGCGGCTTCGCGGAACTACCGCGGGTAGGGCCGTGGGCCGCGTCAGGGCCGGCTCGGGCGCGACCGGACGGGCCCGGGACCGGGCTGTGTTCCTTCGCGCCGCTCGACGAGGAGGGTGTTGAGTGCGGCGCGCAGAATCGCCGTGTCGACGTCGAGCAGAATCGGCAGCTTCACGGGCGGCAGCGGGCCGGCGGCGCCGCCGCGTTCGACCAGCACGTAGCTCCGCGGTGCCCGCCCCGCGGCGATCCCGGTCCGGAACTCGGCCACGTCCTCCCACGCCACGACACGCCGCCCGCGGACCGCGATGCCGTCCGCGTCCACCCGCAGCCGCACGCGCGGCACGACCAGCCACACGATCCACACGACGACGGCCACCAGCAGCACCGCCACGACCGGGACGAACACCTTCGGCATGTCCGGACTCGGACTCGCGAACGACCCCGCCATCGCCGCGAGCAACGGCACCGTGCAGCCGGCAACGGCCGCGAGGGCCTTCGTGGAGGTCCGCGCCTCGAACCCGCCGTCGCGCCGAACGCCGTCGACGACGCAACGCATCGCTTGCCATTCGTCCAGCGGACTGCGCACCATGCGGCCACGCTAGCCGCACCCCTCAGACCTCCCCTCGTCCACCCCCGCTCACCCTCCCCCTCGCCGACGCCACCTGCGTTCCCTGCGGACAGCGGCCGCCCTCGAGCGCTGCCCGGCGCTGCTGCGGACTGAGTGATGGGGCGCGGCCATCGAACTTTCCTCGCGTCATGTATCGGAACGGGCCCGTCCTCGCCCCATGTTCGGGCCATTGTTCCCGGACGACGACGGTCGTCGTCATCGGACGGCCAATGCTGTCGACAAGCATGGTTCCTTGGGCGCCGCCTCGGGAACGGGCTTTCGTTCTCCGTCGGGCTTTTCACGAAGACGCCGTGTCGATCCCGGTAGCCGGTGGCCGGCGCCCCGCCCGACTGTTGTCGGTCGGGATCGGTAGGTCATGGCACGGCCGTCGGCGACCTTGCCCTCCCATTCGGGTCCGACGGAACCGGACGACACGGGGAAGCAGCGAAACGCCGCGCCGACCGGCAGCCGTCATGTTCCCGGATTTGCGGGGGTATGAATGGTGATCGAAGTCGACCCATGGGGATTGCCGGGCGTATATCGACCGGAAAGCCCTGGGGGCCTCCCGGCGGCGCGAGACCGGGCAGGTCCGCTCAGCCTTGAGGCCCCCACGGCGCGCAGGCCGCTTCAGCTCCCCAAGCTCGGCCGGGTGCGGTTACAGATGCGCGGCCAGGAACGGCAGGACGACGTCGGCCATCTCGTCGGGCACTTCCTCCGCGAGGTCGTGGCCGGCGTCGAATACGTGTCCGGTGACGTCGTGGGCCATGAGCCGCATCTGGGACTCGTTGCGGTCGCCGATGAACGCGGATCCGCCGAGCGCCAGGACCGGGATGTCCAGCTTCTTCTGCGCGGCCCGCCGGTTCTGTTCGGCGTCGACGAGCATCGCCCGGTAGATCGAGAGCATCGCGCGGATTCCGCCGGGCATGGAGTAGCAGCGCACGTATTCGTCGACCGCGTCGGAGCCGGCGCTGTCGGGATGGCTGCGCTCGAACTTGATCATGTAGGTGATCAACTCACGCTCGTGTCCGGCGATCAGCATCTCGGGTACGTCCGGCTGAAAGTAGAAGCCCAGATGCCACAGGTGCATGCCACCGGCGACATTCTCGGGAGTGAGGGCCGTGTGGTCCTCGAAGCCGAATCCGGGGAACAGGGCCTCGGTGAACACGAGGGCGGTGACGTGGTCGCGGTGGCGGGCGGCGAGTTGGTAGCCGATCACCGCTCCCCAGTCCTCGCCCGCCACGGCGTACGTCTCGTGTCCGAGGTGGGTCATCAACTCGGCGATGTCGTCGCTCATCGTCGCGGAGTCGTAGCCGTCCGCAGGACGGGCGGAGTCGCCGAGGCCGCGCAGGTCAGGAACGACAACGGTGTAATGGGGCGTCAGCTTCGGGACCAGGTGGCGCCAGTGGTAGCCGGTCTTGGGCACACCGTGCAACAGCACCACCGCTGGGCCGGACCCGGCCGTCCGGTAATGCAGACTCGTTCCGTTGACGATGGCACGGCCCGTGCGGACGGGCATTCCGTCGTGGTCGAACATCATGTTCTCCAACCTTTCTGTCGTACTTCGCGATACGGGTGTCAGGGGGCTTGCGGAGGGTCGACGACAGTCACCAGGCGACTCGGTCCGGTGCCGTCGGTGGTTGTCCGGGCAGCGAACGGGCCGGCGGAGCGCAGAATGACGTTCTCCGGGTAGAGCCGGCCGAGCAGGGCCGGCAGCACGAGGTTGTCCTGGCCGGTGGCGTCCAGGGTGACGTCGCCTGCCTGCGTCCACACCAACCCCGGTGCGCGCAGTGCGGACCACACAGCCGCGGTGCGAGGCGCGGCATCGGTGTGCGCGTCGTCCGCGGCGGGGTCCGGCCGGTGGGCGAAGCGGTGGCCGCGCAGGGCCTGGCCGAGGTCGACGTGGGCGGTGGTGCCGTCGTGGGTGATCTCGATGCGCGCGGTGCGGGTCCCGTCGTCGACCGGCCCGGTGCCGGTGCGGGCGGTGAGCGGCCCCGACACGGTGCCGGCGGGCGGCAGGTCCTCTACGAGGGTGCGGGGTGCGGCGTAGTAGTCCTGCACCTCGGCGACGTACGTGGCGGTGTCTTCGGCGGCCGGGTCGGTGCGCCAGGTCAGCAGGTGCCGTGGTGCGGTCAGGGGCTGGCTGGTCGAGGACGGCGGGCAGGGCGGTGCCGCCGCTCGCCTCGAAGCCGTAACCGGCCGGGCCGGAGGTGCCGGTGACGACTCGGCGGGCGAAGTCCACGATGCCGGCGTGCCGGATCTGACGGACCAGCAGTTCGGTGAGGAACGCGTCGCGGGCCGGTTCGGTGTGCCGCAGACCGGTCGGGGTGATCAGGAGCGGAACGTCCTGCCAGTTGGTGAAGGGCAGCAGGGCGTCGCGCAGCAGGACCATCTGGTGCAGCCACTCGTTGTAGAGCTGCATCGTGACGGGCCCGCCGCGCCGGCCTCGGAGCAGATCGGCCGCGAGAGGGGTGAGCAGGTGGCCGTAGCAGTGGCTGCGGACGACCAGCGGTCCGGCGGGCAGCGGAATCCGGCTGATGACCAGCCTCTCCAGGGCCGAGGCGGCCCAGGAGGCGAGCTCCCGGCCGATCGTCTCGGCCTGCCCGCCCAGTTCGCGCGCCGCCGAGGCGCTGTCCGGGCCGATGCCCAGCGGCAGGGAGGTCTCCCGGGCGCCGAGTGCGAGTGTCGCGCGGACCTGATCCTCCAGCACCTTGCCGTCGGCGCCGGTGAGGGCGTTGTCATCGATGATGCCCTGCAACAGCGGCTCGGTGGCGGTGAAGAAGTCGCGGGCTGTCAAGGTGGTACCGGCCGCAGGAAAGGCGTTCCAGCGGCTACCGCCCAGAGTCGGCGTGCTCGGGATGGGCGCGGGGGGCATGCGTCCTCCGAAGTCTTCGATTGAAGCAGGGCGGGGTCGCCGGATCCCGTGTTCGGGCGGGCAGGCGACTTTTCTGGATCATCTGATACAGATTGCGGTCATGAAAAAGGGCTCTGTCTCCAAAAGCGTGAACGATCTTCGAGTCGCGGGATCAGACGGGGTGAACCGGGCCTGGAACAGCGCCGATTCCTCGCCGCCGTCGCCAAGCAGCCGCGGCGGCCCGGGAATTCACGCCGGCGGAAACGGAGACTGAAAAAATCAGTCGAGGGCGGCCAGCGCGACCTCCACGAGGGGTTCGAGGGCGTGAGCGTCCGGGGTGATCTTCGCGGAGACCAGCAGTCCGTTGAGGAAGGTGACGAGGAAGGCGGCGAGGGTGTGCGGGTCGCGTCGCGTCGCGATCTCGCCCCGCTCCGCCGCGACCCGCAGCACCTCGGCAAGCGCGTCCCGACTGGCATCCTGCATGTCCCGCACGGTGCGCCGGATCGCCGCATCCTTCGGCAGGCGCTCACAGGCGGCGTTGACCACCAGGCAGCCCCGGCCGTCGTCTTCCACCGCGATCCGGACCCGCTCGACCAGCATCGTGCGGATCGCCGACCGGGCGTCCGTCCCCTCCTCCAGGCTGCGCAGGGCGGCCGCCGCGAGGGTGGTGCGGTAGTGCTCCAGAGCCGCCCGGTACAGGCCCTCCTTGTCGCCGAACGCGGCATACAAGGATCCCTGCCCGATCCCCAACTGCCGGGTCAGGTCGCGTACCGAAGTCGCCTCGAAGCCACGCCTCCAAAACAGTTCCATCGCGCGGCTCACCGCCGCCTCGGTGTCGAACTCCCGGGTCCTTGCCATGACCCCACCGTAACGTATCTGGATCGATTGCTCAAGAAAAGGGATCGCGTCCTGACCACGCACCGCTACACAGGCCATACGCCCGCTCCGGCGTCGGCTCGGTCGCCCGACACGAGGGGTGGCACGGCCTTCCTCCCGGGCCATTCGCAGCCGGGCGCTGCACGGTACGCGGTGATCCTCGGGCGGCGGCTGCCGCGAGCCGCAGGTATCCGGGCGTCAACACGCCTCGGCCCTCCAACTCCAGGAGGCGGGCGACCACTTGCTCCCGAAACGCGGCCGCCGGCACCACGCCGGTTGCCCACCCGTGGCCCTCGGGCGTCCCGGTCACCATCGCTCCCCCGTTCCCTCCCGACCGGGCCCGGGGCGCAGGGCGACCCGGCCATCGAAACACCGGCTTCCTCCGGAGAGCCGGAAACCGCGTCACGGTGACCCCGAAAACGGCATACCGACGACGCGGGCAGGACGTCCCGGTAAAAACCGGACAGCGGGCGGTGCAAGGGGAAATTGCAGAACACCGACCCGCGGAACGTCGTTCCCACGACAGAACCCACGCGGCCACCACGACACCCAACCGCAACTTCACACCCGTCGACCACCGGGCGTTCCTGGCCTCACCCGCCGGCCGTCGGAAAGGACGCGGGGTCAGGAACGACACGACCGACCCCCGAGCACGGCTCCGACGCACAAACACACCGCCCACCAAGGGAATTCTGGATCGCGATGCGCGGCCTTCTCAAACCCTGCAACACCGCAGGTCAACCGACCCATCGCCGAAAGGCACACCACCATCCCAGACCGAAACCCCAGGCCACCAGGCACAGACCAACACTCTCAATCGGTGCCGCACCCCACGTGGACGCGACCACGACCGGCTCCCGACGATCCGCATCCACTTCGCCGCCAGGGCTGCGTCGTTCTCGCGGTGGCGCCCGGGTTGATGAGTACACGTGCATGTGTGGGGCTTGCCGCCGGGGTCCACAATGGACCGTTTGCAACCATTTGAGAAATGGTTCATAATGGTTCAAGGATCTGAACCGTATAGGTCGATCCTCATGGTTCTCGATCGACCTGATGCGTCGTTACGGCACGGGACCTCGGGGTGTCGACGGGATCAAGCTCGGGACCTGCCGGAAGCCGATCGAATGGCATACCGAAAACCTGAAAACGGTTTCGGATCCTACGCAGCGTCCTGTGGGGGTCACGGTCTGGAGGTTCCTCCCATGAACACCCGTCTTGCCACCCGCCCGGCACCCGCTCCGCGCGACGGGCGTCTGGTGATGATCCCGCTCGCTGCGGGCCTGGGTTCCGTGCCGTATGCACGTCGGCGCGCCGTGGAGGTGGCACGGTGCTGGGGCCTGGCCGACGACGATGTCGAGGCCGTTCGCCTCGTGGTTTCCGAACTCGTCGGGAACGCGGTCCGGCACACGTGCGAGTGCGACGGCCGCGATCGAGAAGAACGGTCCGGCAGGAGTTCGCCGGCCATCCGTCTCTCCATGTGGACCATCGACGGGCTTTTGGTCGTGCAGGTCGGCGACGACAGCCCGAGGCCGCCCATGGTCGGCCTTGGAGCACAGGACGATGAGCACGGGCGTGGGCTCTTCCTGGTCGCCGCGGAGGCCGAACAAGTCGGCTACCACCGGACTCCGGGGGGCGGCAAGGTCGTGTGGGCGGCGCGCGCGGTGTGTATGGGCGCGGTCGCGGCAGGCTGCTCGTGACGGGAGTGTCCCGGGTCCTCGGCGCTGTCGCGGCGAGGACCCGGGACACGTCCGTCAACGCCCTGTGAACCGCGGCTGCGTCTTGTTCAGGAATGCGTCCACCGCTTCTCGGTGGTCCGCGGACTTGCCGACACGGAGCTGAAGGGCGCTCTCCTTGGCGAGCGCACTCGCAATCGGTAGCGTGGCCGAGCACGCCAGCGCCTCCTTGATCGCGGCGAACGCCACGGTCGGCCCCGCCGCCAAGCGTCGGGCGAGGTCGTTTGCCGCCGTTGCGACGTCTTCGGCCGGCACGATCCGGTTGGCAAGTCCCAGCTCCAACGCCTGCGACGCCGAAATCGTCTCGGACAGCATCAACAACTCGATCGCCCGAGCGTGCCCCACAAGCCTGGGCAGGGTCCATGACGCTCCCGAGTCGGCGGCGAGCCCGATGCCCGCGAACGCCAGGTTCAACGTCGTGGTCTCGGCGAGGATGCGGAAGTCGCAGGCGAACGCGAGTGCCGCGCCGGCGCCTGCGGCCACACCGTTGACGGCCGCGATCACCGGCTTGCGCATGGTGGTCAGGGCCATGACCAGGGGGTTGTAGTGCTCGGCGACGGTGGCGAAGGCCGCCTGGGCGCTGCGGTTGAGCTGTTCGCGATGCTGTCGGAGGTCCTGCCCCACACTGAAGGCGCGTCCGGCGCCGGTGAGCACGACCGCCCGCACGTCCGCATCGCCGGCAGCCCGGGCCAGGGCATTGCGCAGTGCCACCTTCGTCGCGTTGTCCAAGGCGTTGAGGGCGGCTGGTCGATCGATGGTCACCGTGGCTATGGCGTCCACGCACTCGTATCGGACGAACTCGGTCATGGCCGTACTCCTGGGTCGCGATGGCGCTTGGCGAGCCAACTCGTTCATTTCGAAGGGCGCGGCGCTGCCGCGCGTGATGGATGGTCAGGTCGCTTGGATGCGCAGCCCGCCTTCGTCCTGGGCGTCGCGCAACTGGGTGTGGATGGTCATGCGGGTCCGGTCCGCGCGGAACAGATCGTGGGACAACTCGAAGCTGCCACCGTGGCGGTCCGCCGCCACCCGGACGACGGAGATCAGTGGCGCGCCCGGCTCGACCTCCAGCACCCGGGCTTCGTCCGCGGTGGCGGCGACGACCTCGATCTCCTCGGTGACGTCGGCGGGTGTGACGCCGTAGTGCTCGGCGATGAGCTCGTACACGGATCCGCCGAGGGGGCGTTCGAGGAGGCCGGGGAAGTAATCGGCGACGAGTTGTGCGTGCTCGAGGCTGATCGGCCGGCCGTCGGCGAGACGAAGGCGTACCAGGTCGAACACAAGGTCGCCGGACGACAGGCGGAGCCGGCGGGCGGTGTCCTTGTCCGCCCCGCGCATCGCGGTGGACAGGACGTTGGTGCCGGCTTCGAAGCCCTGTCGGCGCAGGTAGGCCGGCACGCCGACGGCTGTGGAGAGGTTGCGTTCGGCTTTGCCGTGGCTGACGAATGTGCCGCCGCCGCGGCCGGGCACACGGCGCACGACGCCGCTTTGCTGCAGGGCGTCGAGTGCGTGCCGCAGGGTGGATCGGCTGACGCCGTACTGCTGGGCGAGGTCGCGTTCTCCGCCGAGCTTGTCTCCGGGTCGGAGCAGGCCGCTGCGGAGCTGCTCGAGGATGCGGCGGCGTACGTCCTCGGCGGTGCCGGGCGTCGGGGCTGGGGCTTCGTCATGTTCGATGGACACAACTATGGTTTACACCATTTCCGGATTCGGTTGCCTTCGGTACCCCCAACGGCTGTGCGGTCGCCGACGGAACCGGATGCGAGTGTCAGGCCTCTCGCTCCGAGGATTCCTCGAGCACCACGCGGCCGATCAGCGCGAACCGTTCGGGCGCCCGGACCTTCGTGTAGAGCGCGAGGACGACGCCGAGCACGGCGACACCGAGCACGAGGTAGGGGATCATCCGAAAGATCGTGGTCTGTGACGCGGCGCCGCCCGCCGTGTCAAGGTTTTGGAAGAGCAGGATCACCACGTAGATCATCGCGATGCCGCCCAGCAGTGGCGCCGCGAACGTGCGGAGCGGGTGGGCGGTCTCGGGGTGCATCCGCCGCACGTGGAAGTAGCCGATGACGGCTGCGGAGCTGAGGATCTGGACGATGAGGATGGCCATCGTTCCCAGGACGGACAGGACGACGAAGAGGTCGAGGTAGGGGTCCTTGCCGGCCAGCGCGAAGCCCAGGACCAGCGTCGCGGCGATCCCGCACTGGACGTAGCTGGCGACGTGGGGCGAGCCGTGTTTCGCGTGTGTGGCGCCGAGGGTGCGCCGAGTGCCGGGCACGATGTCTTCCCGACCGATGGCGTACAGGTATCTGGCCGCGCAGTTGTGGAACGCCATGCCGCAGGCGAACGAGCCGGTGACGAGCAGGATTTGGAAGAGGGTCACCGCCCAGTCGCCGAGCAGGACGCGCGTCGGTCCGAAGAGCAGTTCGGCCGGGGAGCCGCCGCCGGCTATGCGCACCGACTCGTCGAGACCGTTGGCGGCCACGACCATCCAGGAGACGAAGACGTAGAAGATCCCGACGCCGACGACCACCACCATGGTGGCGATGGGGACGATGCGCTTGGGGTCGCGGGACTCCTCGCCGTACATCGCGGTCGACTCGAAGCCGACCCACGACCAGAAGGCCATGAACAGGCCGAGGCCGACGCTTGCGCCGGCGACTCCCGAGGCGGCGTCGAAGGCGTTCAGGGGGTTGATCGCCTGCGGTACGAAGCCGTCCGGGCCGCCTCCGTCCACGAGTATCGCCACGGCGAGCGCGGTGAGGATGAGTACCTCCGAGACCAGGGCGAGGCCGAGGACCTTGCTGGTCAGGTTGATGTCGAAGTGCGACAGCACGGCGTTGAGCGCAAGCATGAGCAACGCGTAGAAGAGCCAGGGCAGGGAAACGCCGAAGAGGTCGGCCACGGTCTGCTTCGCGAAATAGGCGAACAGGCCGGTCAGCGACGCCTCGAACACGATGTAGGCGACCGTGGCGAGCAGTCCTGCGCACATGCCCGCGACTTGGCCGAGCCCGTGCGAGACGAAGCCGTAGAACGCGCCTGCCGCGGTGATGTGCCGCGCCATGGCCACGTAGCCCACGGCGAAGACGGTGAGCACGATGGTGGCCACGAGGTAGCCGGCGGGAGCGCCGGTGCCGTTGCCGAAACCCACGGCCACCGGCACGTTGCCGACCATCGCGCTGATGGGTGCCGCGGTGGCGACGGCCATGAACACCACGGCCACGAGACCGACCGCATTGGGCCGCAGCCGCTGCATGTGTTCTTGCGGGTCATGCTCGGGCGTGGGAGGCGTCGTTCTCGAACCAATATCTGTCATTGCATCGACCTTTCAGAGGATACGGTCGGCATTTTGGTCGCCTACGACGGAGTACCCCTGGCAAATACTGCGTTTTGCGAAGATTCATCAGGGGGGATATCGGCGATGGTGCCACCGGTGCGCAAGGTCGGGCAAGGCTTTCGCGGCATACGGTTGAGTTGTTCGTAGTGTTGACAACCGTTAAGCCAATCGGTACACATACGGTATGAACCAAAACGACGGCCTGGACGCGGTCCACCGATCGAGGAAGGAGTGATGATGCGCGACTACGGCTTCGTCTCCTACGCGTCGAGAGACGACTTCTTCGATCGCTCCCGCGCCGCATGGAACCCCGGCAAGACGCAGTTCTGGCTGGACCAGGGCGTCGACCTCGTCATCGACCGCCGGGACGGGTACCACCTCTGGGACGCCGACGGCCGAAAACTGATCGACGCCCACCTCAACGGCGGCACCTACAGCCTCGGCCACCGACACCCCGAACTCGTCGCGGCCATGAACGAGGCGATGACCCATTACGACGTGGGGAACCACCACTTCGCGTCGGTCGCCCGCACCGCGCTGGCGGAACGCCTGCTCGCCACCTGCGACGGCAACATGGGCAAGGTCATCTTCGCCGCCGGCGGAGGCGAGGCGATCGACATCGCGCTCAAGACCGCCCGGCACGCCACCAAGCGCCGCAAGATCGTGTCCATCCGGAACGCGTTCCACGGCCACACCGGACTCGCCGTCAACGCCGGCAACCCGCGGTTCTCACGATTGTTCCTGGTCGACGAGCCGTCCCAATTTCCCCAGGTCGACTTCAACGACCTGTCCGCGATGGAGTCGGCGCTGCGGGGCGGCGACGTCGCCGCGGTCCTTGTGGAGACGGTGCCGGCCACCTACGGCTTCGTGATGCCCGAGCCGGGATACCTCGCCGGGGTCAAGGACCTGTGCGAACGGTACGGGACCGTCTACATCGCCGACGAGGTGCAGACCGGGCTGATGCGCACGGGCGAGATGTGGGGCATCTACAAGGCCGGAGTCTCGCCGGACATCCTGGTCACGAGCAAGGGCACCGCGGGAGGCCTCTACCCCCTGGGCGCGGTCATCGTCGCCGACAAGGTCGCGGGCTGGCTGGACGAGGACGGCTTCGGCCACATCTCGACCTTCGGCGGGGCCGAACTCGGCTGCATCGTCGCCATCAAGGTCCTGGAGATCTGCGGGCGCCCCCAGACCAAGGCGACCGTCGCCTCGATCGCGGCCCGTCTGGACCGCGGCCTGGCCGACATCCGGTCCGATCATCCGGACTTCTTCGTCGGCATCCGACAGAACGGCTTGGTGATCGGCCTGGAATTCGACCACCCCGTGGGCGCCCAACTCGTCATGCGAGCGCTGTACGAGAACGGCGTCTGGGCCATCTTCTCCACACTCGACACCCGTGTCCTCCAGTTCAAGCCGGGGTTGCTCATGTCTCCTGAACTCGTCGACGACCTGCTCGAACGCCTCCATACGGCAGTCGGCCAAGCCCGCAACGCCGCACGCGTCGCCTCCGGGCAGGCCGCGTGAGCGCCCAGCCGGCCCAGGCCCGCGCGACGGCTTGGGGCCCGGATCCGGCCGCACAGGCTCGAACCCTGCTGGAGCGCGCGCGGTGGGCGGCCGACGAATTCGCCTCATTCGACCGCGCCCGGGTCGACCGCATCGTTCGAGCCGCCGCGCAGGCCGGGCACGACAACGCTGCCCGCTACGCCGAGTGGGCGGTGCAGGAAACCGGGTTCGGCGTGGTCGTCGACAAAATCACCAAGAACGAGGCGTGCTCGCTGGGTCTCCTGGCGCGCTACGGAGACGAAGACCACGTCAGCGCCCGCCACGACGCGGACGCCAAGATCCTTGAAGTCCCCCGCCCCGCCGGCGTCGTCGTCGCGCTGACACCGTCGACCAACCCGGTGTCGACCGTCTACTTCAAGGTCATGCTCGCCCTGATGACACGGAACGCCATCGTCATCAGCCCGCACCCCGCGGCCAAGGCTGCCAGCGCGGACGCCGCCCGCACGCTCCATGCGGCGGCCGTGGCGGCGGGAGCACCCGCCGACGTCGTACAGGTCGTCGACGAACCGACGATCCCCCTGGTGGACGCCCTCATCACCGATCCCGGCTGCAGCATCGTGCTGGCGACCGGGGGAACGCCCATGGTGCGTGCCGCCTACGGCTCGGGGAACCCCGCCCTCGGCGTCGGGCCCGGCAATGTGCCCGTGCTCGTCGACGCCACGGCGGACCTCGTCGCGGCTGCCCAACGCATCGTCGCCAGCAAGGCGTTCGACAACTCCCTGCTGTGCACCAACGAATCGGTGCTGCTGGCCGAAGACTCCATAGCGGCGGACCTGTTGCGCGCACTCGACAAGGCCGGCGCGCATGTGTGCGACCCGGTCGAGCGCGACCGCCTGAGGGCCTGGCTCTACCCCGAGGGCCGCCTCCGCACCGCCGCCATCGGCCGGGACGCCGCCTGGATCGCCGAGCAGGCCGGATTCCGCATCCGCCCGGGCAAGCGTGTGCTCGTCGCGCCGTTCGAGCGCCCCTTCGAAGAACCCCTCACACAGGAAAAGCTCTGCCCCGTCCTGGGATTCCACCCGGTATCCGACGCGGCCCACGGCATCCGGCTGGCTCGGCTGCTGCTGCGCCGGGGCGGACGCGGACACTCCGCCGCCATCCACAGCAGCGATCGCGCCGCCATCATGGCGTTCGGAGCGAACGTGGAAGCCATGCGCATCAGCGTCAACGTCGGCGCCAGCCTGGGCAGCTCGGGATTCGAGACCAACCTCGCACCGACGATGACCATCGGCACCGGGTTCGTGGGCCGCAGCTCGCTCGGCGAGAACCTCGAACCCCGCCACCTCGTGCAGTACACGCGTGTCGCGTACAACCGTGACGCCGACGTCGCGTTCGACGACTTCACCGGCCTCCAGCCGTGGACCGCCCGGCCCACGTCGCCCGCGGCACGCACGGCCACACACGACACCGCCCGGCCGGGTGGTGCGGCCCAGACCCCCGACAGCCGGGTGGGCCGTCAGGAACTCGACCTGCTGCGCGAAGAAATCCGCCGGCTCGTCCGCACCGAGCTGCAAAGCGTGCTGGGAGCCCACCATGGCTGAGCTGCGCTCGTTCATCTTCATCGATCAACTCCAGCCACAGACCATGTGCTATCTCGGCACGTTCGTGCGAGGCAGCCTGCCCCGCACCAACATGTCGGCGCAGATCATCGAAGTCGCCCCAGGCCTGGACATCGAGCCGCTGACCGACGTCGCACTGAAATACGCCGATGTTCAGGCCGGCATCCTGGTCGTCGAGCGGCAGTTCGGCTACCTCGAAATCCACTCACGATCCACGGACGCCGTGCGTTCGGCCGCCGACGCCATCCTGCAGGCACTGGGCGCGGATCCGTCCGCCGTGCCCACCCCGACCATCCTGGCCGACAAGACCATCACGAGTATCGATCCACGGCACGCCTTCCTGATCAACCGGAACAAGTCCGGCTCGATGGTCCTGCCGGGCGAGTCACTCTTCACCCTCGAAGTCACCCCGGCGGCGTACGCGATCCTCGCCACGAACCAAGCCGAGAAGGCCGCCGACATCAAGGTCGTGGACTACCGCATGATGGGCGCCACCGGGCGCGTCTACCTCAGCGGCACCGAATCCGACGTCCGCATGGCCGCGGAGGCCGCGCGCGAAGCCGTGCGAGCCAGGCCATGAACAGCACGCCGCCGGCCATCGGCTTGTCGACCGTCGGGACCTCATGGGACCAACTGCGCGGCCTCGTCGCCGAGGCGGTCCGCGAAGCGGTCGCCGAATTGACCGCCGCACCGAATCACGAGAGTTCACCGCCTTCTCCCGCCGCCGCACCGACCACCGTCGAGCCGGACAACCGCCCCGTGGTACTTCGGGACGACGCGGACCTCGCGAGTTTCGTACGACTGCTGCTCGATCTCGCCGCAACACCCGGGGGACGCGCAGCCCTCGACGACCGCAGGATCCGGTTCCGGCTCGACAACGGTGACCCTGCCCGTACCGACAATGCCGAGCCTGCACAGACACAGGGCGTCCATCGGATCGAGCGTGGCGCCGTCGGCGAGGCCGTGGTCACCGCGGCGGCTGCCGCCGGACAACACATCGTCGCCGGCCCCCGCGCCGTCATCACCCCCTTGGGGCGGGACACGGCCCGCAGGCTCGGCGTTCGGATCGACCGGGAGGAGGCCTGATGCGCATCGGCACCGTCACCGGATCCGTCTGGTCGACCCGACGCGTCGCCGGCGTCCCGTCGGGCGCGTTCCTGACCGTGGAATTCGACGCACCGCCGGAGCTGATCATCGCGTTCGACGTCCTGGGAACCGGTGTCGGGGAACGCGTACTCGTGGCCCAAGGCATGAGCGCCGCCCGCCGGTTCCCCGACAACGCCCCGATCGACGCCTTGATCATCGGATCCGTCGACGAGACTTCCACCACCCACCGCAACTCCTGAACACGAAAGTTGGGACCCTCATGTCCGACGCCATCGGAATGATCGAAACCCGCGGCTACGTCGCGGCGTTCGCCGCCGCAGACGCCATGGTCAAGGCCGCGAACGTGACCATCATCAGCCGCGAGGAGGTCGGCGACGGCCTGGTCGCAGTCGTCATCAACGGCGATGTCGGCGCCGTCAAGGCCGCCGCCGACGCCGGTGCGGACACCGCCGCCCAGGTCGGCGAACTCGTCTCCGTCCACGTCATCCCCCGCCCCCACCCCGAAGTGAACCGACACTTCAACGGTGGCGGAACCACCAACGGCTGAGCGCCATGACAACCACCTCCGACGAGCCGACGGCGGGCGCCCCACGGCGGCGCCCCCGCGCGGCGGCACAGGACCGCACAGCGGCCCAGTCTGCCGCGCCGCCGACCGAACTCCGCGTACACCTGACCCTGCGCAGCCTTCAGCGGCAGTTCGCCGCGTACTTGGGGACCCCCACTCGAGCGCGCGGCTATCCGCCTCTGGAAGGCGACCACGCCCTGATCATCGAAGTGGCCCCGGGGCTGGCCATCGAGCGTGTCATCGACCTGGCACTCAAGGCGGTGCCCGCCGCGGAGCCCGGGCTGCTCTTCGTGGAACGCCAGTTCGGCATCCTTGAACTGCACACCAAGAACACCGATGATCTGGAGCGCGCCGGCGCCGCCATCCAGGCCGGGATCGGCCGCGCCCCGTCCGACCAGCTCAAGCCCCGCGTGTTGTACACCGACGTGATCGAGAACGTCACCGACCAGCACGCGGTCATCTTGAACCGCACCCGACAGGCATCCATGATCCTGCCGGGGCAGACGCTGCTGGTGATGGAGATGACCCCCGCGCTGTACGCGGCCCTGGCGGCGAACGAGGCGGAACGCGCGGCGCCGAAGAACACCCTGGTCGACGTGCAGATGATCGGCGCCGCCGGACGCGTCTACATCAGCGGCACCCTGGAAGGGGTCACCACTGCACGCCACGCGATCGACGTGGCACTTTCGGCCATCGAAGGACGTGACCACTGAACCGACGACCCAGTCCCCCGACTCCACCGACCCTCCGACTGCCCGCGCCCCAGGAGAAGGCATGTCCCCCGAAAGACCCGGGTTCGACCGCGACGACACACCCAGTGCCGTCTCCGCTGAACCGTACGACTCCCTGGCACGCCGTGTCCTGCCCGCCTACGGCATCGACCGCGACACCCCGCTCGAACTGCTGAACCTCTCGGAGAACGCGACCTATCGCGTGCACGCCGGGCCGGGCTCGGCCCCACGCATCCTGCGTGTGCACCGCCCCGACTACCACTCGGCCGCCGAGATCCGGTCCGAACTGGCCTGGGTCGAGGCACTCCGCAACGACACCGAGATCGCCACCCCGGAGCCGATTCCTACTCTGGACGGCCGCCTCGTTGTCGGCGTCGAGCCGCTCACCGCCGGGGGGCAGCGGCGCCATGCCGTCCTCTTTCACCTCATCCCCGGTGACGCTCCGGACGAGAACGTGCCCGCTCCGCAGTTCGAACGGCTGGGAGAAATCACCGCGCACCTGCACCGGCACGCCGAAACGTGGACGCCTCCCGCCGGGTTCACGCGGATGCGCTGGGACCTCGCCACGACGCTCGGCACGCGCGCGCACTGGGGACGGTGGCGGGACGGGCCCGGCGCCACCGGCGAGGTCCGCCGGGTGCTCGCGGACACGGAAGCGATCATCCAACAACGGTTGCGGCGATACGGAACCCGCGCGAGCCGATTCGGGTTGATCCACGCCGACCTCCGGCTGGCCAACCTTCTCGTGCACGGCGACCGGACCGCCGTGATCGATTTCGACGACTGCGGTTCCGGCTGGTTCCTCTACGACTTGGCCGCCGCCCTCACCTTCCTCGAAGACACCCCGCAGGTCCCCGACCTCATCGACAGCTGGCTCACCGGTTACCGGCGGGTCCGCGCGCTCACCACCGAAGACGAGAACGAGATCCCCACCTTCATCATGCTTCGACGCCTGATGGTCGTCGCCTGGCTGGGCTCGCACCCCGATACCGACCTCGCGCGGGCCAAGGGCGCGGGGTTCACACGCGCGAGCGCCGAACTCGCGGACCGATACCTCGGTACACAAAACCGATGGTGGCGCGCCCGCCGGCCGACAACCATCGACCTCGGCACCGCGGATTGATCGAGTCCATGCCGCCGGCGCCTGGGCCCGACTCTCATCCGGGCGTCGCCGCCGCCCTCTCCTCCTCGCCGACTGATCGGAGGCGACTCGGCAGCCGGCCTACGCAGCCGACCGACAGCGTGAAGCACGCACTGTCGCCGGCTGATACGTCAGGGGGCACCGACGTCCCGGACGTCATGCCATCGCAAGCCGTGAACCGCCCGGATGCGGAACAATCGCGCCGGGAGTCGAACGGCTGCTTCCGGACAAGCCACCGACGACAAGACCATCCGACCGAAACCACCCCAACCACCCCAGGAGCATTCATGACACTCCCATCCATGGACGGCCGCCGTGTCGTCGTCACCGGCGGCTCGAAGGGCATCGGCAAAGGAATCGCCGCCGTCTTCGCCCGATCCGGAGCCCACGTGGTCATCACCGGCCGCAACGCCGCCGACGTCCACGCGACCGCGACGGAACTCACCGCCACCGGTGGGAAAGTCATCGGCATCGCGGCGGACGTCGGCGACCCGGCGGCGATCTCGCGGCTCGCCGACGACGCGGTCGAGGCGCTGGGTGGTGTCGACGTCGTCTGCTGCAATGCGGGCATCTTCCCCAACGCTCGGCTGACCGACCTCACCGCCGAGCGCATCGACGAAGTCTTCGACGTCAACCTGCGTGGCACCATGCTCACCGTGACGGCCTTCCTACCCGCCTTGCGGAGCAGCTCGTACGGTCGCGTCGTGGTCACCTCGTCCATCACCGGACCCGTCACCGGCTACCCCGGCTGGAGCCACTACGCGGCCAGCAAAGCCGGACAAATGGGCTTTGTGCGGGCCGCAGCCCTGGAGTTGGCCCCCCAGGGCATCACGATCAACGCGTTGCTCCCCGGCAACGTCCTCACCGAGGGCGTGACGGAACTCGGTCCCGACTACGTCCGCGACATGGCCCGGTCCATTCCGATGGGCAGGCTCGCGACGAGCGAGGAGATCGGCCACGCGGCGTTGTTCCTGGCCTCCGAACACGCCGGGTTCATCACCGGCCAGGGGCTGATCGTCGACGGCGGCCAAGTGCTCGCCGAGTCGCTGGACGCGATCACCACCGCCGGCGCCTGACAAACGCCTGACAAACGCCTGACGAACACAATCAACGGCCCGCCCGGCACCGGGCCGCCACCCGTGCACGCCCGCCCGGCTCCATGCCGCCCGACCGCGCCACTGGCCTCCGCCCACCCGGCGATGGTCGTGGTGTGGGTGGTGGGAGCGGGTGTCGGAGCCGGGCGGGTCGGCTCGGCGGTGGGCCGGCAGAACAACAGGAACGCCGTCCGAGTGGCCGTCGGAGTCGCGTTCGGCGAGGAGGTCGAGAGGCCGGGGTGGAACTCGACACCGGGCTGCGCATCGTCGCGTGGTGTTGTCGGGGTGTCGGGCGGGGCGGGTGGGGTGGTTGTCGTTCCTTCTCGTGACCTTGTTACCAGGTCTGTGACAGCGGTGTCGTGGTGCGACAACTCGGGTGTCCCCGGGTCCGGCCGACGCGGTGATCTGCACCGACCGGCCGATCACCACCGGGGCCGCCGAAAAGGCCGAGCCCCGCGAGTCCGGTCCCGTTCGGCTACGTCTTCGTTGCACCGGCGCGCTCCTCGAAGTTGCCGTACGGGTCGTGCCGCTCGACGAGTCGCCGGCCGAGGGGCGGCGGGTGACTCGTGCGCGGTGCTCACCGTGCGCAAGACTGTTCGCTCCATGACACCCTGCCGAGGAGCAAAGATGTCACGTGTGAGGAAGACCGTACCCGCGGCGATGCTGGCGGCTTTGGCGCTGTCGGGCATGGGAGCCACACCCGCAACAGCGATCGGAGGCTTACTCCCCCACCCCGGGCCGGATGGTCTGGTGTGGGTGGAGGAGAGCACGGGGGACGGTGGTGTCGTATCAGGGGGCGCCTCGGAACAACTGCCGACCATACTCACCGTCGCCTGTGAGGGCGGCGGCAGCGTGGCAGTGACGATGCACTCCCGGGACGCGGAGGTGGCCGCGTTCACCGTGGATTGCCCCGCCGGCGCCATCGGCATGAACTCGGCGACCATGGATCCGGGCATCGTGCGATCGGGGTCCTTCACCGTGGGGGTCGACGCCTCGGCACAGGCACTGCGATGGGCGCTGACGGTAACCCAACCGGAGTAGCAAACGCCGTCGGTCGGCGGGCGTTGCCGGGGCCGCCGGAGAACGGTCTGGTGACCCGCTGCCCGCCGACACGCGCGCTACGGCGGCGAAAGATGGTCGTCGTCCCACCGACTTCCGCGACGCGATCGGGTTCACCGACACGTGGCGTCCGCGTCCGGATGTGTCGAAGTCGATCCGGCCCGGCCAACGGGCGATCCGGTCGGCTTGCTCGTGGCGGTCTGTCGGTGCCGATGGCGGGTCATCGGTCGAAGGCAATGAGGAAGGGGCATTTCCCATCGGCGAACTCGCCACGCTCGCACCGGTAGCGCTCAAGCGGGATTCGGTATCGACCACATCATCGGAGATCCCAGACGGTCGCCTCGATGTTCATTTCGGAAGGACCGGGCATGTCGATCACCTTGATGTAGCCGAGGCGACCGTCCAGGGTCTTGAGACAGGCCATGGAGCCCGCTCGAACGGTCAGCGCGCCGCGAGCCAACCGGGTGCTCATGGCGGAGCATTGCCGATAATCCGGCGGAGCGCCGCCGTCCCACGCGGCGATCGCGGGGGCGACCACCCGACCGGGGTGACAGTCGCATTCGAGGCCGAGGTCGCCGATGACCGCGTTGGCCGGCGGAACACTGTCGAGCCACCAACCCGTGGGCGCTCCGTTGCTGTAGAGAAGGAGCGTGCCGTGCCAACGCTCGCGAACGGTGGGCGGCGCAGGCGGATCGGACGGCGCCGAGGAGGTGGGTGTCGGGCGGGGGGTCGTGGAAGAGACGACGGGCCGTGGCGGGGTCCGGTCGGGGGTGGGTGAAGTGGGGACGGACGGCGTCGGGTTCGGGTCGGCGGCGGGCGAAGTGTAGGTCGAGGAGGGCGACCGGACCGATTCGTTCGTCGCGTCGTGCCGCGAGCCCGTGGTCGCCGCGTTCGGGAGGAGAAGGATCCCCAGTCCCAGCACGACTGCGATCACCCCGACGACGGCCGCGCGAAGCCGTCTCGCGCGGCTCTGTCGCGGGTCCCGAGGGAGGAGCACATCGGCGGGCGGCCCGTCGAGGTGGGCGCGGTTGTGGACCCAGGGGCGTCGGGTGACGGCGTTCTGCCCGAACTGCTGCGGTGCCGGGCAGCCCTGCTCGCGCAGACGGTCGTGTACGTGTCGCCAGATCCGGTCCACGCTCAGGGTCGGGCCCGCCCCGTGGATCCCGTTCTCCAGGACGTCCACGAGGGCCCCGGTGAAGTCCGGGTACGCGGCGTCGGGCGGAGCGAACGAGCGGCCGGTGCTCGACGCGGAAGTCAGCAGGCAGGCCCCGGGGCCGTCCCTGTCCCCGTCCCCGTCCTCGGACAAGGAGTGCCTCAGGTCGGTTCGCGTGAGTGTTCCGGGGCCCATGGCGCCGGCCAGGCCGCTGTAGCAGCAGTCGAGCAGTACGATCCGGGAACTCGTCCGATGCGCCGAACGGTTCAGCACGTCGCGCACGC
>NZ_JBIRRX010000022.1:0-38148 GCF_044333915.1 Embleya sp. NPDC020886
TCCAAGGTCGACGGTGCGATCAACCTGCACGAACTGACCGCCGGCCACGACCTCTCCGCCTTCGTACTCTTCTCCTCCATCGCCGGTGTGCTCGGTGGACCGGCCCAGGCCAACTACGCGGCGGCGAACGCCTTCCTGGATGCACTCGCGACCCACCGGCAGGCCGTCGGCCGGTCGGGTACCTCGCTGGCCTGGGGGTTGTGGGGACAGGCCACCGGGATGACCGGCCATCTCGGTCGGGAGGACCTGAACCGGATGGCGCGCGGCGGGATCCTGCCCTTCTCCGCCGATCTCGGCCTGCGGCTCTTCGACGCCGGCCGGGCGCTGCCGCACGCGCTGCTGGTGCCGCTGCGGCTGGATTCGGCCGCGCTGCGCACCCTCGCCGGGACGGGCGCCCTGCCGGGCGTGTTCGGCGGCCTGGTGCGCGGCCCGGCCCGACGGGTCGCGGTGGGCGAAGGGGACCCGGACGGGTCGGCCTGGCAGCGGCGTATCGCGGCCCTGGGCCCGGTCGAGCGCACACGGGTGTTGCTGGAACTGGTCCGTACGCACGTCGCCGCGGTGCTCGGCCACGGCGACCCGACGGCCGTCGCCGCCGATCGTGGGTTCAAGGACCTCGGCTTCGACTCGTTGACCGCGGTCGAGCTGCGCAATCGGCTCACTGCCGACACCGGGCTGCGACTGCCCGCCACCCTGGTCTTCGACCACCCCACGCCGGCCGTGCTGGCTCGGCATCTCGGTACCGAACTGCCCGGCGCGCAGCCGGTCGTGGTCGCTGCGGCGAACCCGACGCCGGCGGCCGGCGCCGACGACCCGATCGCGATCGTCGGCATGGCCTGCCGCTTCCCCGGGGACGTGCGCTCCGCCGACGACCTGTGGCGCCTGGTCGCGCGGGGCGGGGACGCGATCTCCGAATTCCCCGCCAACCGCGGCTGGGACCTGGCCGGCCTGTTCCACTCGAACCCCGAGCATCCGGGGACCAGTTACGCCCGGGCCGGCGGCTTCCTGCACGACGCGGACCGGTTCGACGCCGAACTGTTCGGCATCAACCACCGCGAGGCGCTCGCGATGGACCCGCAACAACGACTGCTGTTGGAGACGTCCTGGGAAGCCCTCGAACACGCCGGCCTCGCGCCCGACGCCCTCGGCGGCAGCCGGACCGGGGTGTACACGGGACTGGTCGCGCAGGGCTACGCGGGCAGGCTGGACCGCGCCCCGGAGGAACTGGAGGGCTATCTGGGCACGGGCAACACGCCGAGTGTCGGCTCCGGCCGGGTCGCCTACAGCTTCGGGTTCGAGGGGCCGGCGGTCACCGTCGACACCGCGTGCTCCTCGTCGCTCGTCGCCCTGCACCTGGCGGTGCAGGCGTTGCGTGCCGGGGAATGCACGATGGCCCTGGCCGGCGGGGTGACCGTGATGTCGGAACCGGGACTGTTCGTCGAGTTCAGTCGGCAGCGCGGCCTGGCCGCGGACGGCCGTTGCAAGGCGTTCTCGGCGGAGGCCGACGGCTTCGGTCCGGCCGAGGGCGTCGGGGTCCTGGTGGTCGAACGCCTGTCCGACGCCGTACGCAACGGCCGACGGGTCCTCGCCGTGGTCCGCGGCTCCGCGGTGAATCAGGACGGTGCGAGCAACGGGCTGACCGCGCCGAACGGCCCCTCGCAGCAGCGGGTCATCCGTCAGGCGCTGGCGGTTGCCGGCCTGTCGGCCGCCGAGGTCGACGCGGTCGAGGCGCACGGGACGGGCACCGCGCTCGGCGACCCGATCGAGGCGCAGGCGCTGATCGCGACCTACGGTCGGGACCGCGACGCGGAACACCCGGTCCACCTGGGCTCGGTGAAGTCGAACATCGGGCACACCCAGGCCGCTGCGGGTGTGGCGGGTGTGATCAAGATGGTCCAGGCGATGCGCGAGGGCGTGTTGCCGCCGACCCTGCACGCGGCGGATCCGACCCCGCACGTGGACTGGGCGGCGGGCTCGGTACGACTGCTCACCGACGCCACGCCGTGGCCCGTGACCGGGCATCCGCGCCGGGCGGCGGTCTCCTCGTTCGGCATCAGTGGCACCAATGCGCACGTCGTCCTGGAACAGGCCCCCGCCCCCGAGCACTCCGGGGCCGGGGACCCGCGCTCGCTCTCGGACGGCGCGGCGCCGGCGGCCGAGGTGCCCGGCGCGGTACTGCCGTGGGTGCTCTCCGGTCACACCGCGGAGGCGCTGTACGCACAAGCGCGCAATCTTGCGTCCTTCCTGCGGACACGATCCGACCTCGCGTTGCCGGACGTCGCACACACGCTGGCGACCGCCCGCGCCACGCTGCCCGAACGGGCCGTGTTGGCCGCCGCCGAACCGGCCGAACTCCTGTACGGCCTCCAGGCTCTCGGGCGGGGGGAAAGCGCCCCCGGAGTGGTGACGGGCCCGGCCCGCGCGGAGGGGCGCACGGCCTTGTTGTTCAGTGGGCAGGGGTGCCAGCGGGTCGGCATGGGGCGTGAACTGCACGACGCCTACCCGGTGTTCGCGGAGGCGTTCGACGCGGTGGTGTTCGAGTTGGACCGGCAACTGACGGGTCATGTCGCGCATTCGGTGCGGGATGTGGTGTTCGGCGGGGTCGGTGCCGAGGGTTTGTTGGACGAGACGGTGTTCACGCAGGCCGGGTTGTTCGCGGTGGAGGTGGCGCTGTTCCGGTTGGTGGAGTCGTTGGGTGTGCGGCCGGGGTTTCTGCTGGGGCATTCGATCGGTGAGTTGGCCGCGGCGCATGTGGCGGGGGTGTGGTCGCTGGAGGATGCGGCGGCGGTGGTGGCGGCGCGTGGGCGGTTGATGCAGGCGTTGCCGGCCGGTGGGGCGATGGTGGCGGTGCAGGCGTCCGAGGACGAGGTGCGGGCGGCGCTGGACGGGTCGGCCGCGGTGGGTGTGGCCGCGGTGAACGGGCCGACGTCCGTGGTGCTTTCCGGCGACGAGGAACCGGTGTTGGCGGTGGCGGCCGTCTTCGCGGCGCGGGGGTGCAAGACGCGGCGTCTCACCGTCAGTCATGCGTTCCATTCGTTGCGGATGGACGGCATGCTCGCCGAGTTCCGGGACGTTCTGGCCGGCGTCTCCTTCGCCGAGCCCACCATCGCGATCGTGAGCAATCGGACCGGGCGGCTCGCCGAGGCCGACGAACTCGCCGACCCGGACTACTGGGTGCGCCAGGTGCGCGAGCCGGTGCGCTTCGCCGACGGAGTCGCCACGCTCGCCGCCCTCGGGGTCACCGCGTTCCTGGAAGCGGGACCCGACGGCGTGCTCACCGCGATGGCTCGGGAGACACTCCCCGCGGCGCCCGACACCGCCGTGGTGCCGATGCAGCGCGCCGAACGGGCGGGGCCGGCCGCGCTCATCGGCGCGCTGGCCGCCGTGCATCAGGCCGGGGTCCCGGTGAACTGGTCGGCCTTCTTCGCCGGTACCGGGGCGCGGACCGTGGACCTGCCCGGCTACGCCTTCCAGCGCCGCCGCTTCTGGCTCGAACCGACCGCTGCCCCGGTCGCCGCCCGGACCGCCGAGTCCGATGCCGACCCGGCGTTCTGGGCCGCCGTCGAGCAGGGCGACGGTGATCGGGTGGCCGATGTGCTCGAACTGGGCGACGAGGCGCGGCGCGGATCGCTCACCGCGTTGTTGCCCGCGTTCGCCTCCTGGCGGCGCACTCGGCGCGAACGCAGCGCGTTGCACGCCTGGAGCTACGAGAGCACGTGGTGCCCGTGGACCCCGGAGGGCGAGCAACGCCTCACCGGTACCTGGCTGTTGATCGGTCGCAACGGGGTCGCCCCGAGCACCGAGGACGACCCGACCACCGAGAATGCCCCGACCGCCGGGGCCGCTCCGACCGGCGAAGCCGAGTCGGACGACGGGCCGGCATCCGCGCGCCGGCGGTGCGCCCGTGCGCTCGTCGAAGCCGGGGCGCGGGTCGAGACGTTGCTCCTGACCGAAGCCGAAGCCGAAGCCGAAGCCGACGCCGACGCGGAACGTGCGGCGTTGGCCGACCGGATCCGTGCGGCCGGCCCGGTCGCCGGCGTGTTGTCGTTGCTCACCGGGCAGCCCGGAGTGCACCCCGAATTCCCGTCGTTGACCCGCTGGTTCGCCGACACCGTGACCGTGGTGCAGGCGCTGGCCGAGGCCGGATGCGGCGCGCCGGCGTGGTGGGTGACCGAGGCGGCCGTGGCCGTCGGCGGCGATCCCGCGCCGGCGGCCGAGGCCGCCCAGGTCTGGGGTTTCGGCCGGGCGGCGGCGCTGGAACTGCCCACGTCATGGGGCGGGTTGGTGGACGTGCCCGCGGACGCCGACGAGCGGGTGTGGTCCCGGTTGGCCCACCTGGTCGCCGCCGGCAGTACGCAGGACCAGGTCGCGCTGCGCACCACCGGAGCCTGGGTGCCCCGGCTGCGCCGCGCGGTGTTCGACCGCTCGGGCCCGGCGGCGGCCTGGGTGCCCGCCGGTACCGTCCTGATCACCGGCGGCACCGGCGGGCTGGGCGCCCAGGTGGCCCGCTGGGCCGCCGCGCAGGGCGCCGAACACCTGGTGTTGACCGGGCGCCGCGGCCCGCAGGCCCCGGGCGCCGGCGAACTCGCCGACGAACTCACCGCCCTCGGGGCGCGGGTCACCGTCGCCGCCTGCGATGTCGCCGACCGCGACGCGCTCGCCCGACTGGTGGCCGACGTCGAGGCGGACGGCCCGGCGATCCGGGCCGTGGTGCACACCGCCGGGATCGGCCAGGCCGCGACCGTCGCCGAGACCGACCTCGCCGCCTGCGCCCGGATCACCGAGGGCAAGGTGCTCGGCGCCGCGCACCTGGACACGCTGTTCGGCGACCGCGAACTCGACGCGTTCGTGCTGTTCTCCTCGATCGCGGGCGTGTGGGGCAGCGGAGCCCAGGGGGCCTACGCGGCGGGCAACGCGCAGTTGGACGCGCTCGCCCGCCGGCGTCGCTCCCGGGGCCTCGCCGCGACGGCGGTCGCCTGGGGCCCGTGGGCGGGTGCCGGGATGGCGGCGGGCGAGAGCGGCGAGCAACTGGCCCGCCGCGGGCTGCGCGCGATGGACCCCGGCACGGCGGTCGCGCTGATGGCCCACGCCGTCGCCCGGCCCGAGGCCGGCACCGTGCTCGCGGACGTGGACTGGCCGCACTTCCTGCGCCGCTTCACCGCGTTGCGTCCCAGCGCGCTGCTGGGTGACCTGCCGGAGGCCCGTGCGTATGCGGCCGACCAGGACCGGGAGCGGGACCGGGGCGACGCCGCGGCCGGGCCGGCCGGTGAATCGGAGTTGGCCCGGCGGCTGGCCGACGCCGGCCCCGGGGAGCGCGAACACATCCTGCTCGACCTGGTCCGGGTCGAGGCCGCCGCCGTGCTCGCCCTGCCCGTCGGTGAACTGCCCTCCGGTGACCGGGCCTTCCGCGACCTCGGCTTCGACTCGCTGACCGCCGTCGAGCTGCGCGACCGACTGACGCTGCGCAGCGGACTGGAACTGCCCAGCACGCTGATCTTCGACTACCCCACGCCGACCGCCCTGGCCGGCTTCCTGCTCGACGAACTCGCGGGCGCACGGCCCACCGGCGTCGATCCCGTGCTCGGCACGGCCCTCGACGACGACCCGATCGCGATCATCGCGATGGCGTGCCGCTACCCCGGCGGGGTCGGCGGCGCCGAGGACCTGTGGCGACTGGTCGCCGAAGGCGTGGACGCCGTCACGGACTTCCCGACCGACCGCGGCTGGGACCTCGACGCCCTGTACCACCCCGATCCCGAACACCCGGGCACCAGCTATGCGCGCGAGGGCGGATTCCTGCCCGGTGCCGCCGAGTTCGACGCGGCGCTGTTCGGCATCTCGCCGCGCGAGGCGCTGGCGATGGATCCGCAGCAGCGGCTGCTCCTGGAGACGTCCTGGGAAACGTTCGAGAACGCCGGCATCGATCCGACGTCGGTCAAGGGCAGCCCGGTCGGCGTCTTCGTCGGAGGCGCGGCCTGCGGCTACGGCGCCGGCGCCGGGGACCTCCCGGAGGGCGTGGAGGGATACGCCCTCACCGGCAGCGTCAGCAGCGTGATCTCCGGCCGGGTCGCCTACGCCTTCGGCCTGGAGGGCCCCGCGCTCACCGTCGACACGGCGTGCTCCTCGTCGTTGGTCGCCCTGCACCTGGCCGGCCGCGCGTTGCAGCGTGGCGAGTGCACGATGGCGCTGGCCGGTGGCGTGACCGTGATGGCCACCCCGACCGGATTCGTGGAGTTCAGCCGGCAGCGCGGGCTGTCGGCGGACGGCCGCTGCAAGGCGTTCGCCGCCGCTGCGGACGGCACCGGATGGTCCGAGGGAGTCGGCCTGTTGCTGGTCGAACGGCTCTCCGACGCCGAACGCAACGGGCATCGGGTGCTCGCCGTCGTGCGCGGCAGCGCGGTGAACCAGGACGGTGCCAGCAACGGCCTGACCGCGCCCAACGGCCCCTCCCAACAGCGGGTCATCCGACAGGCGCTGGCCGACGCCCGGCTCACCGCCCGCGACGTGGACGCGGTCGAGGCACACGGGACCGGGACCGCGCTGGGCGACCCGATCGAGGCGCAGGCGCTGCTCGCCACCTACGGCCGCGAGCGACCGGAGGACGTGCCGCTCTACCTGGGCTCGGTCAAGTCCAACATCGGCCACACCACGGCCGCGGCGGGTGTCGCGGGGGTGATCAAGATGGTGATGGCGATGCGCGAGGGGGTGCTGCCCGCCACCCTGCACGTGGACGAGCCGACCCCGCATGTCGACTGGTCGGCCGGCACCGTGGAGTTGCTGACCGCGCGGCGGGCCTGGCCCGAGCTGGGTCGGCCGCGCCGCGCGGCCGTCTCGGCCTTCGGCATCAGCGGGACCAACGCGCACGTGGTGCTCGAACAACCGCCCGCCGCACCGGTGGCGGCGGACGACCTCCGCACCGCCGGCGGCCCCGCCGGCACCCTGCCCGTCCTGTTGTCCGGGCACTCCGAACGGGCCTTGCGCAACCAGGCCGCGCGGCTCGCCGAGCACGTCCGGGCGCTGCCCGAACCGGACCCGGCCGGGCCGGCGACGCCCGACACCGCGCTGCTCGACCTGGCCTACTCGTCGGTCGTCTCCCGGGCCGGACTGGAACACCGGGCCGTGGTCACCGCGGCCGACCGGGAGGGGTTGCTCACCGCCCTTGTGGGGTTGGCGGCGGGGGGCTCTGGGGTCGACGCGGTCGTGGGCCTGGCACAGTCTGGAGCCCGTCCGGTGTTCGTCTTTCCCGGTCAGGGTTCGCAGTGGGCCGCGATGGCCGGCGGGCTGCTCACGACGTCACCCACGTTCGCCGCGCGGATCCGGGCGTGCGAGGAGGCGCTTGCGCCGTTCACCGACTGGTCGTTGACCTCGGTCCTGAACTCTGAGTCGGACGCGTGGCTGGAGCGGGTCGAGGTGGTGCAACCGGTGTTGTGGGCGGTGATGGTCTCGCTGGCCCAGTTGTGGCGTTCGTACGGGGTGCGGCCCGCCGCGGTGGTGGGGCATTCCCAGGGCGAGATCGCCGCGGCGTGTGTCGCGGGCGCGCTCTCGCTGGAGGACGGCGCGCGGATCGTCGCGCTGCGCAGCAAGGCCATCCTGGACCTGTCCGGCAAGGGCGGCATGGCCTCGGTGGCCCTGTCCCCGGCGGAGGCGGCCGAGTTGACCGCGCCGTTCGGCGACCGCATATCGCTCGCGGCCGTCAACGCCCCGCACTCGGTGACCCTCTCCGGCGACCCCGACGCGTTGGCCGAACTGCTGGAGCGCTGCACGGCCCAGGACATCTGGGCGCGCCGCGTCCCGGTCGACTACGCCTCGCACTCCGCGCAGGTCGAGACCATCCGCGAGCCGCTGCTCGCCGCCCTGGCCGGCCTGGAGCCGCGCGCCGCGAGCATTCCCTTCTACTCGTCGGTCACCGGCGGCCTGTTGGAGACCACGGCCCTGGACGCCGACTACTGGTACGACAACCTGCGGCAGACCGTGCGCTTCGACGAGGCCGTCCGGGCGCTGCTGGACCAGGGCCACGACGCCTTCATCGAGACCAGCGCCCACCCGGTGCTGACCACCGGCATCCTGGAGATCGTCGAGTCGGCCGGATCGCGGGCCGCGGTGCTGGACACGCTGCGTCGGGGCGAGGGCGGCCCCGAGCGCTTCACCGGCGCGCTGGCCCGGGCGTACGCGCACGGTGTCGGCGTCGACTGGCGGATCGCGTTCGCCGACCACGAGCCCCGGTTGACCGACCTGCCCGGCTACGCCTTCCAGCGCGAGCGGTATTGGCTGCAGGGCACCCCCGGCGGGGCGGCCGACGCGCAGGGCCTGGGGCTGATCCCCACCGGCCACCCGCTCCTGGGCGCGGCGGTCGACCTCGCCGACGCGGCCGGGATCGTGCTCACCGGGCGCATCGGTCGGCGCACCCACCCGGGGCTGGCCGAGTACACCTCCCCGGACACGGCGCTGTTGCCCGGCGCGGTGTTCCTCGAACTCGCCCTGCACGCGGGCCGGCTCACCGGCCTCGGCACGGTCGAGGAACTGACCCTGCAGGCACCGCTGTCGTTGCCCGAGCGCGGCGGCGTGCAGATCCAGGTGTCGGTGGGCGCCGCGCGACCCGACGGCCGCCACCCGGTGGCCGTGCACTCCGGCCCGGACGACCCCGAGGCCGGCGGCTCCTGGACCCGGCACGCCGACGGCCTGCTCGCGCCGGTCGTCGAGGACCCGGACGACGGGCCGGACTTCGAGGACGACCTGGTCGTCTGGCCCCCGACCGGGGCGGAACCCGTGACCGTGCCGCCCCCGGGCCCGGCCGACTCCGCCGATCCCGGCCACGAAGTACTGCGCGGGGTATGGAAGTCCGGCGCGACCGTGTACGCCGAGGTCGCGCTGCCCGCGGACCGGCGGCAGAGCTCCGGCGGCTACGGGCTGCACCCGACACTGTTGACGGCGGCCCTGCGGGCGGTCGGCGCGGCGGCGACCGGGGAGGCCGAGGTCGCCGGGGAGATCCGAATGCCGTTCGCCTGGTCCGGGGCCGCGGTGCACACGCCCGGGGCGACCTCGCTGCGGGTGCGCCTGACGGCCGACGACGACACACCCGACACCCTTTCCCTGGTCGCCGCGACCGCGACCGGCGCCGCCGCCTTCACGGTGCGTTCGCTCGCGCTGCGCGCCGTCTCGGCGGAACAACTTCGCGCCGCGCTCACCGAGGTCGAATCCCCGGCCGCCGGGCCCGGATCGGTACCGCTGCTGCGGCTCGGCCCGGCCCGCCCGGCCGAGGACGGCGCGGGGACGGAGACCGAGAGCACCGCCGAGAGCGCCGCGCTGCTGCGCCGACTGGCCGCCCTGGGTGACCAGGACCGTCGGCGGGTGCTGAGCGATCTGGTGGTCGAGCACGTCGCGGCCGTCCTGGGCCATGCCGCCGGCTCGGTGAGCGCCGACAAGCCGCTGCGCGACCTGGGTCTGGACTCGATGGCCGCGGTCGAACTGCGCAGTCGGCTCGGCGCGACCCTGGGCCTGCGGTTGCCGGTGACCCTCGTGTTCAGCCACCCCACCCCGGCGGCCCTGGCCGCCCACCTCGACACCGAACTCGGGCCGAACACGGCAACCGAGGCCGGTCCGGCGCCGGTTGCCTTCGGCCGACTGGAGAACGCCCTGTCCCGACTGCCGGCCGACCGGGAGACCAGAGCCGCCGTCGCCCGGCGGCTGGAGACGCTGCTGTGGAAGTGGCGCGATGCGGCCGAGTCCGGCGCGCCGGAGCCCGCCCTGGGCGGGGAGGCACTCGCCGATTCCTCCGCCGAAGAGATCTTCGACCTGCTCGACCGGGAGCTGGGCACCGCCTGACCCCGCGCTGTTCGTACTGCCTCCGGCTTCCCTGTGCCACCCGGCGAAAGTGGGCTCGCGTGTCGACCAACGAAGAAAAGCTCCTCGACTACCTCAAGAGGGCCACGGCGGACCTCGGCCGGACCCGGCAGCGGTTGCGCGAGGTCGAGGACGCCGCGTACGAACCGATCGCCGTGGTCGGCATGGCCTGCCGCTATCCCGGCGGCGTGCGCACGCCGGAGGAGTTCTGGCAGCTCGTCGCCGACGGCGTCGACGCGCTCGGGGACTTTCCGCGCGACCGCGGCTGGGACGTCGACGGCATCTACGACCCGGACCCCGAGCGGTCCGGCAAGACGTACGCCCGACGCGGCGGCTTCCTCGACGGCGCGGCCGACTTCGACGCCGAACTGTTCGGCGTCAACGCGCGCGAGGCCCTGGCCATGGACCCGCAACAACGGCTGCTCCTGGAAACCTCGTGGGAGGCGTTCGAACGCGCCGGCGTCGACCCGACCTCGCTCAAGGGCAGCCCGATCGGCGTGTTCGCGGGGGCCATCTCCTCGGGCTACGCCGAGCGGCTCACCAGCGTGCCCCAGGAGGTCGAGGGCTACCTCGGCACCGGCAGCATGACCAGCGTCGCCTCCGGGCGGATCGCCTACACCCTGGGTCTGGAGGGGCCGGCCGTCACGATCGACACAGCCTGCTCCTCCTCGCTCGTCGCGATCCACCTGGCCGCCCAGGCGCTGCGTCGGGGCGAGTGCACGATGGCGCTGGCCGGCGGGGTGACCGTGATGTCGACGCCGGGCATCTTCATCGAGTTCAGCCGCCAGCGCGGGCTGGCCCCGGACGGGCGCTGCAAGGCGTTCGCCGCCGCGGCCGACGGCACCGGCTGGGCCGAGGGCGCGGGCGTGCTGCTGTTGGAGCGGCTCGGCGACGCCCTGGCCGCCGGCCGCCCGGTGCTCGCCGTCGTCCGGGGCAGCGCGGTCAACCAGGACGGCGCCAGCAACGGCCTGACCGCGCCCAACGATCGTGCCCAGGAACGGGTGATCCGCCAGGCCCTGGACTCCGCGCGGCTGAGCGCCGCGGACGTCGACGCGGTCGAGGCGCACGGCACCGGCACCACCCTCGGCGATCCGATCGAGGCCCAGGCCCTGTTGGCCACCTACGGCCGGGACCGGCCCGCCGGGCAACCGCTGCGACTGGGCGCGGTCAAGTCGAACATCGGCCACACCGGTGCGGCGGCCGGCGTCGCCGGGGTGATCAAGATGATCGAGGCGATGCGGCACGAGGTATTGCCGCGGACGCTGCACGTGGACGAGCCGACACCGCACGTCGACTGGTCCGGCGGAGGAGTGGAACTGCTCACCCGCTCCGGCCCGTGGCCGCGCAACGGCCGGCCGCGCCGGGCCGGGATCTCCTCCTTCGGGGTGAGCGGCACCAACGCCCACGTGATCGTCGAGGAGGCACCCCGGCCCGCGCCGGCGGCCGATGCGAGCACCGCGGCCGACGGTGCGCCGTCGACGACCGCCGCCGCCCCGCCCGCCCTGCCCTGGGTGCTCGGGGCGCGCACCGACGAGGCGTTGCGCGACCAGGCCGCCCGGCTCGCCGCGCACCTGCGGGACCGGCCCGACTTCCGACCCGCCGACGTCGGCTACTCGCTGGCCACTTCGCGCGCCGCGCTGGACTCGCGCGCGGTCGTGGTCGGCACCGATCCACAGGACCTGCTCGCCGGGCTCGACGCCCTGGCGCTCGGCGAGGACACCGCGCACGCCGTGCGCGGCCGGGCTCTCCAGGGCGCCCGGACGGCCTTCCTGTTCACCGGACAGGGCAGCCAGCGCCCCGGCATGGGTCGGGAACTGTACGCGGCCTGGCCGGTCTTCGCCGAAGCCTTCGACGCCGTGACCGCCGAACTCGACGCCCGCCTGGCCGGCCACGTCGATCGCCCGTTGGCCGAGGTCGTGCTCACCGCCGACGACCCCGGCACCGAGGAATCGCTGGGGCGGACCGTCTACGCGCAGACCGGCCTGTTCGCGCTTCAGGTCGCCCTGTTCCGCCTGTACGAGTCCTGGGGGGTGCACCCCGACCTGCTGCTCGGTCACTCGATCGGCGAACTGAGCGCCGCACACCTCGCCGGCGTGTGGTCGCTGCCCGACGCGGCGACCGTGGTCGCGGCCCGGGCCACCCTGATGCAGGAACTCCCCACCGAGGGCCTGATGATCGCGGTCGCCGCGAGCGAGGAGGAGGTACGTGCCGCGATCGCCGAACACGGCGCCGGCGTCGACCTCGCGGCGGTCAACGGCCCGGCCGCCGCGGTGCTCTCCGGCGCGGCCGAGCCGGTGCAGGCGCTCGCCCGACACTTCGCCGACCAGGGCCGCAAGACCCGGCGGCTGCACACCAGCCACGCCTTCCACAGCGCGGACATGGACGGCATGCTCGACCGGTTCCGCGCGGTGGTCGCCGGCGTCGCCGCCTCGCCCGCCCGGGTCCCGGTGATCTCCAACCTGACCGGCCGCCCGATCGAGGCGGCGGAGTTCGGCAGCGCCGACTACTGGGCCCGACACGTGCGCGAGACGGTGCGATTCGCCGACGGCGTCGGCGCGCTCGCGGACGCGGGCGCCACGGCCCTGATCGAACTGGGCCCCGACGGTGTGCTGACCGCCCTCGCCCGGGACTGCCTGGCCGCCCGGCGCCCGGCCGCGACCGCGGTGTGTGTGCCCGCGCTGCGCCGCGGCCGGCCGGAGTCGGCCGCCGCGGTGCACGCCCTGGGCGCGATCCACCTGTCCGGCGGCCGGATCGACGGCGAGCGTTTCTTCGCCGGCACCGGCGCCCGGCGCGTCGACCTGCCCACCTACGCCTTCCAGCGCCGGCGCTACTGGCTCGACGACGGTGCGCCGGCGCCCGACGCGGCCGGCCTCGGGCTCGCCGCCACCGGCCACCCGCTGCTCGGCGCCGAGCTGCGCCTCGCGGGCGGCGGCGGCCTGGTGCTCACCGGACGGCTGTCCCTGCGCACCCATCCGTGGCTGGCCGACCACGCGGTGGGCGGCACCGTGCTCTTCCCCGGCACCGCGTTCGTGGAGGTCGCGGTCCAGGCCGGCGACCGCGCGGGTTGCCCGCACCTGGCCGAACTCATGCTGGAGGCACCGCTCGCCATCCCCGCGGACACCGCGGTGCAACTCCAGGTCACGGTCGGCCCGGCCGAGGAGGACGGCCGCCGCCGGGTGGAGGTGTACTCCCGACCCGAGGACGCGGCGGACCCCGAGCCGGGCGCGCGGGACGACGACCCCGAGTGGTTCCGGCACGCGGCCGGCGTGCTCACCCCCGACACCGACAACGACGCCGATCCCGCACCCGATCCCTCGGCGGCCTGGCCGCCGCCCGGAGCCGAACCGGTCGACGTGGGCGACTTCTACGCGGACCTCGCGGCCGGTGGATTCGGCTACGGCCCGACCTTCCGGGGCCTGCGCGCCGCCTGGCGGCTGGCCGGGTCGGTCTGCGCCGAGGTGGCCCTGCCCGACGAACACGGCGCCGACGCCGCGGACTTCCTGGTCCACCCCGCACTCTTCGACGCCGCCCTGCACGCCAGCGGCCTGACCGGGCTCGGTCAGGACACCGGGCAGGCGCGGCTGGTGTTCTCCTGGAGCGGGGTGCGGGTGCACGCCGTCGGTGCCCGGGCGCTGCGGGTACGGATGTCGGTCACCGGCCCGGACACGGTCGAACTGGTCGCCGCCGACGGCTCGGGCAACCCGGTGCTCTCGGTCCGCGAACTGGTGATGCGGCCGGCCGGGCCCGCGGACGCGGCCGGCGACGGCTCGCTGTTCCGGCTCGACTGGGTCGCGCCGACGCCGTCCGAGCAGCCCGTGGCGCCGGTCACCGACCCGTGGGCGATCCTCGGTCCCGACCCCTTCGACCTGATCGCCGGGCTGACGCAGGCCGGCATCACCGCGAGCGAGTATCCCGACGTCGCCTCGCTCGCCGAGGAGTCGCCGGCGCCCGACGTGGTGCTGCTCCCGCTCGCCCCGGTGGCCGCGGCGGGCCTGCCGACCGCGGCCGGCCGAGCCGTCGACCGCATGTTGCACACCGTCCAGGGCTGGCTCGCGCACTCCGGATGGGACAGCACCCGCCTGGTTGTGCTCACCCGCGGCGCGGTCGCGGCGCACGACGGGGAGAGCGTCACCGACCTGGCCCACGCACCGGTCTGGGGCCTGCTGCGGTCGGTACAGGCCGAGCACCCCGGGCGGTTCCTCCTGGTCGACCTCGACGCCGACCCCCGCTCGCACATCGCACTGCCCGACGCGGTCCGCGCGGCGTTCGCCGCCGGCGAGCCGCAGACGGCCCTGCGCGCCGGCGCCGCGCTGACTCCCAGGATCGTCCGCGCCGACCCCGATCGGCTGCTGCCCGCCGCCCCGGACGGACCCTGGCTGCTGGACACCACCGCGGCGGGCGACCTGGACCGGCTCGCGCCGCTGCCGTACCCGCCTGCCGCCCGCCCGCTCGCGCCGCACGAGATCCGGATCGCGGTCCGCGCCTCCGGCCTCAACTTCCGCGATGTGCTGGTGGGGCTGGGCATGGTGCCCGGGCAGGTCGGCATGGGCACCGAGGGCTCCGGCGTGGTCACCGAGGTCGGCTCGGCCGCGGGCGAATGGCGGCCCGGCGACCGGGTGATGGGGGTGGTGCCCGCCTCGCTCGGTCCGATCGCGGTCGCCGACCATCGATCCGTCGTCCGCATCCCACCGCACCGGACCTTCGCCGAGGCGGCCGGCCTGCCGATCGCCTTCCTGACCGCCTACCGCGCCCTGTTCGACCTCGCCGGGCTCAAGCCGGGCCAGTCGGTACTGATCCACGCGGCGGCCGGCGGCGTGGGCATGGCCGCGGTGCAACTGGCCCGGCACTTCGGGGCCGAGGTGTACGGCACCGCCTCCCCCGGCAAATGGGACACCCTGCGCGAACTGGGCCTGGACGACGCGCATATCGCCTCCTCCCGCTCGCTCGACTTCGAGGACGCGTTCGCGGGGGCGGGCGGTGGTGCCGGCGTGGACGTGGTGCTCAACTCGCTGGCCCGCGACTACGTGGACGCCTCGCTGCGGCTGCTGGCACCCGGTGGCCGACTGATCGAGATCGGCAAGACCGACCTGCGCGACCCCGGCCACACGGCCGTGCTGTACCCGGGGGTGAGCTATCAGCCGTTCGTGGACGCCGACCCCGAGCGCGTCGGCGAGATCCTGACCGAGATCGTCGAACTCGTCGAGAGCGGAGCGCTGCGACCGCTCCCGCTGCGCAGTTGGGACATCCGCGAGGCGGCGCACGCGTACCGGTACATGAGCCAGGCCAAGCACATCGGCAAGATCGTGCTCACCGTGCCCGCCGCACCCGACCCCGACGGCACCGTGCTGATCACCGGCGGCACCGGCGCCCTCGGCGGACTGCTCGCCCGGCACCTGGTCACCGAGCACGGCGCCCGGCACCTGCTGCTCACCAGTCGGGCCGGCGACCAGGCCCCCGGCGCGCTGTCGCTGCGCGAGGAACTGACCGAACTGGGCGCCCGGCACGTGGAGATCGTCGCCTGCGACGTCGCCGACCGGGCACAACTGGCCGAAGTGCTGGCCCGGGTGCCCGCGGCCCACCCGCTGACCGCGGTGGTGCACGCCGCGGGCGTGGTCGAGGACGGCGTCATCACGTCGCTGACCGGCGATCGGCTCCGCCGGGTGCTGCGCCCCAAGATCGACGGCGCGATGAACCTGCACCGGTTGACCGCCGACGCCGACCTGGCCCTGTTCGCGCTGTACTCCTCGGCGGCCGGGGTGCTCGGCGGCGCGGGGCAGAGCGGCTACGCGGCGGCCAACACCTTCCTCGACGCGCTCGCCCAGCACCGCCGGGCGGCCGGCCTGCCCGCGACCTCGCTCGCGTGGGGGCTGTGGGACCAGGCGAGCGAGATCACCGGCGGCCTGGACCGGACCGACCGGGCCCGGGTCGCGCGCTCGGGCATGTTGCCGCTGACCGCGACCCAGGGCCTGGCCCTGTTCGACGCCGCCGCCGCGCTGCCGCACCCGCTGATCCTGCCGGTCCGCGTCGACGGCGCGGCCCTGCGTCGGGACGCCGGGGCCGCCGCCGTGCCCGCGGCGATGCGCGGCCTGGTCCGCGGCCCCGGGCGGCGGACCGCCCAGGCCGCCGCCCGGCCCGAGCCCGCCGTCGACCTGGTCCGCCGGCTGGCCGCGCTGGCCGAGGAGGACCAGCGCCGGCTGCTGGTCGACCTGGTCTGCGGCCACGCGGGCACCGTGCTCGCCCTGGGCGGCGCCGGCGCGGTGGATCCGCAACGCGGCTTCACCGAGATCGGCTTCGACTCGCTGACCGCCGTCGAACTGCGCAACCGGCTCGACGCCGCCACCGACCTGCGGCTGCCCGCCACCCTCGTCTTCGACTATCCGACCCCGGCCGACCTCGCCGACCACCTGTTCGAGGAACTCGTCCCCGACACGGCCGCCGCGGCGGTGCCCGCGGTGCTCGACGAACTCGACCGCCTGGAGGCCCGGCTCGCCGGGGTACGGGCGGACGAGTACGACCGGGCCGCGATCTCGACCCGGATCGACCGGATCCTGACCGGCTGGCGCAACGCGAAGATGCCGGCCGCCGATGCGCCGGAGACCGCCGCGGAGCAGCTCAAGGAGGCGAGCACGGACGAGGTGCTCGACTTCATCGACCGCGAACTCGGCCTGGCGTAACCCGCGTTCGCCCCACCTCGCCGAGTCCAGGAAGGACCACCACGATGCCGGACAGCGACACGCCGGAGAACCACAAGCTGGTCGGCTACCTCAAGCGGGTGGCCGCGGAACTGCACGACGCACGGGCGGAGTTGCGCCGCGTCGAGCAGCGCGAGACGGAGCCGATCGCGATCGTCGCGATGGCCTGTCGCTACCCGGCCGGGGTGTCCTCGCCCGAGGACCTGTGGCGCCTGCTGGCCGCCGGCGGCGATGCGATCGGGCCGCTGCCCCGGGACCGCGGCTGGGACCTGGAGGGGCTCTACGACCCCGATCCGGACGCCCCCGGCAAGAGCTACGTGCGCGACGGCGGCTTCCTGGACCATGCGGCCGACTTCGACCCCGAGTTCTTCGGCATCAGCCCGCGCGAGGCGCTGGCGATGGACCCGCAACAGCGCGTCCTGCTCGAAGTGGGCTGGGAGTTGTTCGAACGCGCCGGGCTGGACCGCGCCGCGCTGCGGGGCAGCCGTACCGGGGTGTTCGTCGGCGCCGGCTCCTCCGGATACGGCACCGGGTTCCGGGAGGTGCCGGAAAGCGTCGGCGGCTACCTGGGCACCGGGACCATCATCAGCGTCCTGTCCGGTCGCCTCGCCTTCGTCCACGGGCTCGAAGGTCCCGCCGTCACGGTCGACACCGCGTGTTCCTCCTCCCTGGTCGCCCTGCATCTCGCGGTCCGGGCGCTGCGCGCCGGCGAGTGCACCATGGCGCTGGCCGGCGGCGTCACCGTGATGTCCAACACCGGCATGTTCAGCGAGTTCAGCCGGCAGCGCGGGATGGCCCCCGACGGCCGGTGCAAGGCGTTCGCCGCCGCCGCGGACGGCACCGGCTGGTCCGAGGGCGCCGGGCTGATCCTGCTGCAAAAGCTCTCCGACGCGCGGCGCGACGGCAACCCGGTACTCGCGGTGGTGCGCGGCAGCGCGGTCAACCAGGACGGCGCCAGCAGCGGCCTGACCACCCCCAACGGCCCCTCCCAGCGCCGGGTGATCCGGCACGCCCTGGCCAACGCCCGATTGACCGCGAACGACATCGACGCGGTCGAGGCCCACGGCACCGGCACCACCCTCGGCGACCCGATCGAGGCACAGGCCCTGCTGGCCACCTACGGGCAGGACCGCGACCCGGATCGACCGCTGTGGCTGGGCGCGATCAAGTCCAACCTCGGCCACACCCAGGCGGCGGCCGGCATCGCCGGGGTGATCAAGACGGTGCTCGCGCTGCGCCACAACCAGTTGCCCCGGACGCTGCACGTGGACGAGCCGTCGCCGCACGTCGACTGGTCGGCCGGGGCCGTCCGCCTGCTCACCGAGGCCCAACCGTGGCCCGACACCGAGGACCGGCCCCGGCGGGCCGGCGTCTCCTCGTTCGGGATCAGCGGCACCAACGCGCACGTGATCCTCGAACAGGCGCCGGCCGCCGCCGAGTCGACCGCCGAACCCGCCCCGGACCCCGTACCCGCGCCCCGGCCCCCCGCGCCCTGGGTGTTGTCGGCACGCGACGACGAAGGGCTGCGCGCCCAGGCCGAGCGCCTGGCCGCCTTCGTCGCCGCCGAACCCGACCTCGCGCCCGACGACGTCGCCTACTCGCTGGCCACCACCAGGTCGGCGCTGGAATGCCGGGCCGCCCTGACCGCCGCGGACCTCGACGGCTTCGCCGAACGGCTGCGTGCGCTGGCCGGCGGCGAGGGCACCGTCGCCGTCGCCGGATCGGACCGGCGGCCGGTTTTCGTCTTCCCCGGACAGGGCTCGCAGTGGGCCGGGATGGCCCGTGAACTGCTGGACAGCACACCCGAGTTCGCCGCCTCGATCGCCGATTGTCAAGACGCGTTGGCGCCCTGGGTCGACTGGTCGACCACCGAGGTGCTGCGCTCCCCGGACGAGGAGTGGCTGGAGCGGGTCGACGTCGTCCAGCCGGTGTTGTGGGCCGTGATGGTCGCCCTGGCCCGGCTCTGGCAGACCCACGGCGTGCGACCCGCCGCCGTGGTGGGCCACTCCCAGGGCGAGATCGCGGCGGCCTGCGTCGCGGGCGCGCTGACCCTGGCCGACGGCGCCAAGGTGGTGGCGCTGCGCAGCCGGGCCATCCTGGACCTGGCCGGCACCGGCGGCATGGTCTCGGTGTCGGTGTCCGCCTCCCGCGCCCACGCGCTGATCGGGCCGCTCGACGGAGAACTGACCGTCGCCGCGGTCAACGGCCCCAACTCGGTGACGGTCGCCGGCGACCAGCCCGCGATCGACGAACTCCTCGCCGTGTGCGAGGGCCAGGGCGTGTGGGCCCGCCGGGTTCCGGTGGACTACGCCTCGCACTCGGCCCGGGTCGAGGCGATCCGCGACCGGCTCGGCAAGGAACTCGTCGGCCTCGTGCCGACCGGCGCCACGGTGCCCTACTACTCCTCGACGACCGGCGCGCTGCTGGACGGCACGGCGCTGGACGGCGACTACTGGTACGACAACCTGCGGCAACAGGTGCGCTTCGACGCAGCGGTCGGCGCACTGCTGGCCGCCGGGCACACCGCCTTCGTCGAGATCAGCGCCCACCCGGTGCTCACCGTCGCGCTGGAGGACGGCATCGGCGCCGCCGACGCGCCCGCCGTCGTGCTCGACACGCTCCGGCGCGGCGCCGGTGGGCCCGGCCGCTTCGCCGAGGCCCTGGCCGCCGCGCACGTGCACGGGCTCACCGTCGACTGGCGGTACCTGTTCGCCGGCCGCCCCGCCCCGGCGCGCCGGGTCGACCTGCCCACCTACCCCTTCCGGCGCCGCCGCTTCTGGCTCCAGGCCCCCGCCGACACCGCTCGCGACGCCGCCGGCCTCGGACTGCTGCCGGCGGGGCATCCGTTGCTCGGCGCCACCGCGACCCTCGCCGACGGCGGCGGGCTGCTGCTGACCGGCCGGCTCGCCGCCGACCCCGGGCCGGCCGACGCCGGGCAACCGACCGCCGCGGCCCTGATCGAACTGGCCGTCCGCGCGGGCGACGAGGCGGGCTGCGACCGGATCGAGGCGTTGTCCCTCCAGACGCCGTCGTCACCGGGGACCGGCCCGCTCCGGCTCCAGGTCGCGGTCGGCGCCCCGGAACCGGACGGCCGCCGTTCGCTCGCCGTGTTCTCCCGGCCGGTCGACGCGGACGCCGCGCAGCCCTGGACCCGGCACGCACAGGGCCTGCTGCGCCCCGGCCGGCCCGCCCCGGAAGCCGACGAGCAGAGCTGGCCTCCGCCGGGCGCCGAACCCCTGGACCCCGGCGCCCGGCCCGAGCGTTCGGCCGCCGCCGGGCACACCCCGGATCCCGCCGTCGCCGGCCTGCGCGCGTTGTGGCGGCGGGACGAGGAACTCTTCGCCGAGATCGCCCTGCCCGACGAGCAGGCCAAGGACGCCGGCGGGTACGGCCTGCATCCCGCGCTGCTGGACGCCGCACTGCACCTGCGCCGGTGGGACGACGCATCCGCCGAGCCCGACACGTTCGCCGACATCGCGCTGTACGCGGCCGGCGCCACGGCCGTACGGGTGCGGCTGCGCCGAGTCGAGGGCCCGGACGGCGGTGTTCGGCACACGTTGTCGTTGGCCGACACCACGGGGCAGCCGGTGGCCCGGATCGGCACCGTCGCCGGCCGACCCGGCTCCTCGACGTCGGGACCGGTCCCGGGGCCCGGGCACGACGCGCTCTACCGGGTCGACTGGGTGAACATCGGCTCCGCCGTCGAGGACGCCGGGGCGGACGACGCGACCTGGGCGGTGCTCGGCACCGACCCCCGCGGCCTGGCGGACGCGCTGCGCGGTGCGGGTGCCTACGTACACGCCTTCGCCGATCTGGCCGCACTGGGCGCCGCGCTGGACTCCGGCGCCGCGGTGCCGGACACCGTCGTGTATCCGGTGGAGCCGGGCGACGCACCGCTGACGGCGGCGGCCCACGCCGCCGCCGGCGAGCTGCTGCCGGTGCTGCGCACCTGGGTCGACGACCCCCGCTTCGAGACGTCCCTACTGGTGGTGGCCACGCGCGGCGCGCTGGCCGTCGCACCGGGCGAGGGCGTGCCGGACCTGCGCTCGGCCACGGCGTGGGGCCTGGTGCGCTCCGCGCAGACCGAGTACCCCGAGCGATTCGTGCTGGCCGACCTGACCGCCGTCGAACCCGGGCTCCGGGCGAGGGGGTTGGCCGCGGTGCCGGGCTGCGGTGAACCCGCCGTCGCGGTGCGCGGGAGTGACCTGCTCGGCGCGCGCCTGGCCGCCCGGCACGATCCGGCCGACCCGGCGACCCGGCCGTTCCGGGCCGGCGACACCGTCCTGATCACCGGCGGCACCGGCACCCTCGGCCGGTTGATCGCCGTCCACCTGGCCGCCACGCACGGCGTACGGCACCTGCTGCTCACCAGCCGTACCGGACCCGACGCCGAGGGCTGCGCCCGATTGCGGGCCGAATTGGCCGAGTTCGGCGCCACCGCCGAGATCGTCGCCTGCGACGCCGCCGACCGGCCGGCCCTGGCCCGACTGCTCGCCGAGATCCCGGCGGACCGGCCGCTGGGCGCGATCGTGCACGCCGCCGGAGTCCTGGACGACGGCGTCATCGAATCGCTGACTCCCGAGCGGCTGGCCGCGGTGTTGCGGCCCAAGGTCGACGCCGCGATCAATCTGCACGAACTGACCCACGAGCACGACCTGTCCGCGTTCGTGCTGTTCTCCTCGGCCGCGAGCGTGCTCGGCAGCGCGGGCCAGGGCAACTACGTGGCCGCCAACGCGTTCCTCAACTCGCTTGCCCAGCACCGGTACGCGCGGGGACTGCCGGCCGTCGCGCTGGCCTGGGGCTTCTGGGAGCAGGCCAGCGGCATGACCGGCCGGCTCGCCGAGGCCGACCTGCGGCGGATGGCCCGGTCCGGCGTCGTCCCGCTGTCCTCGGCGACCGCGCTGGACCTGTTCGACCGGGCGACCGCGGCCGACGAGCCGCTCGCGGTGCCCCTGCGGCTGGACCGGGCCGCCCTGCGCGCCCAGGCCGACGCCGGGGTGCTCCCGGGCCTGCTGCGCGGCCTGGTCCGCGGCCCGGTGCGGCGCACCGCGTCGGCCGCCGCCGGCGGCGGCCGGGTCGCCGAGCGCTTCGTGCACGACCTGCTCGCCCTGGACACGCCCGAACAGGAACGCACCCTGATCGGCCTGGTGCGATCCCAGGTCGCCGCGGTGCTCGGCCACGACGACCCCGAAGCCGTGGACGTCGACAGCCCGTTCAAGAGCCTGGGCTTCGACTCGCTGATCGCGGTCGACCTGCGCAACCGGCTGGCCGCGCTGACCGGACGACGGTTGCCGGCCACCCTGGTCTTCGACTACCCGACCAGCGCCGTGCTCGCCGGATACCTGCGCACCGAACTGCTCGGCACCACGACCGGGACCGCCACCGTCGCCCCGCGCGCCGCGGCGGCCCGCGGGGTCGAACACGAACCGATCGCGATCGTGGCGATGGCCTGCCGATTCCCCGGCGGCGTCGGGTCGCCCGAGGACCTCTGGCGGATGTTGGCCGACGGCCGCGACGGACTGACCGGATTCCCCACCGACCGCGGCTGGCACGTCGACGGCCTCTACCACCCCGACCCGGACCACCCCGGCACCAGCTACGTGCGCGAGGGCGGCTTCGTCGAGCACGCGGCCGACTTCGACGCGGGCTTCTTCGGCATCTCGCCGCGTGAGGCACTGGCGATGGACCCGCAGCAGCGCCTCCTGCTGGAGACCTCCTGGGAGGTGTTCGAGCGGGCCGGGATCGACCCCGACCTGCTGCGCGGCTCGGCAACCGGGGTCTTCGTCGGCGCCGCCAACATCGGCTACCTGGCCGGCATGGAGGTGCCCGACGAACTCGGCGGCTACCTGGGCACCGGCAACGCCGCCAGCGTCGCCTCCGGCCGACTCGCCTACACCTTCGGCCTGGAGGGACCGGCCGTCACGATCGACACCGCGTGCTCCTCGTCCCTGGTCTCGCTGCACCTGGCCGTCCAGGCGCTGCGGGCCGGCGAGTGCACCATGGCGCTGGCCGGCGGCGTCACGGTGATGGCCAACCCCGGACTGTTCGTGGACTTCAGCCGGCAGCGGGTGCTCTCCGCCGACGGCCGCTGCAAGCCGTTCGCCGCCGCCGCCGACGGCACCGGCTGGTCCGAGGGGATCGGCATGCTGCTGGTCGAACGACTCTCCGACGCGCGGCGCAACGGCCACCGCGTGCTGGCCACCGTGCTCGGCTCGGCCGTCAACCAGGACGGCGCCAGCAACGGCCTGACCGCGCCCAACGGTCCGTCCCAGCAGCGGGTGATCCGGCAGGCCCTGGCGAATGCCCGGTTGACCGCCCGCGAGGTGGACGCGGTCGAGGCACACGGCACCGGCACCGCGCTCGGCGACCCGATCGAGGCCCAGGCCCTGATCGCCACCTACGGCCGGGAACGGCCCCCGGGCGAGCCGCTGTGGTTGGGCGCGCTCAAGTCCAACATCGGGCACACCACCGCCGCGGCGGGGGTGGCCGGGGTGATCAAGATGGTGATGGCCATGCGGCACGGCGTGCTGCCCGGAACCCTGCACGTGGACACCCCGACACCGCAGGTGGACTGGACCGAGGGCGCGGTGGAACTGCTCACCGAGGCACGCCCCTGGCCGGACACCGGCCGCCCGCGCCGCGCCGCGGTGTCGGCGTTCGGGATCAGCGGGACCAACGCACACACCGTGCTCGAATACCGCACGCCCGACCCGGCCGACCTCGCGCCCACCGAACCCCGCGCCGATGCGGGGGTGTTGCCGTACCTGCTCTCCGCCAAGACCCCGCAGGCCCTGGCGGCCCAGGCCGAACGGCTGCGGGCGCACCTCGAAGGCGCCGGCGCCGACCTCGCGCCCGCCGACCTGGCCGCCGCGCTCGCCGGCACCCGTACCGCGCTCGACCATCGCGCCGTGGTGACGGCCGCGGACCGGGCCGAGTTGCTCGCCGGGCTCGCCGACCTCGCGGCGGACGGCCGGGCCGGCGGGGTGACCGTCGGCCCGGCCCGCACGGACCGACGCCCGGTGTTCCTGTTCAGCGGGCAGGGCAGTCAGCGGGTCGGCATGGGGCGTGAACTGCACGACGTCTACCCGGTGTTCGCGGAGGCGTTCGATGCCGCCGTGTTCGAGTTGGACCGGCAACTGACCGGACACGTCGCCCACTCGGTGCGGGATGTGGTGTTCGGGGTGGCGGGTACCGAGGGTTTGTTGGACGAGACGGTGTTCACCCAGGCCGGGTTGTTCGCGGTCGAGGTGGCGCTTTTCCGGTTGATCGAATCGTTCGGTGTGCGGCCGGGGTTCCTGCTCGGGCACTCGATCGGCGAACTGGCCGCCGCGCATGTGGCGGGGGTGTGGTCGCTGGAGGACGCGGCGGCGGTGGTGGCGGCGCGTGGGCGGTTGATGCAGGCGTTGCCGGCCGGTGGGGCGATGGTCGCGGTGCAGGCGCCCGAGGACGAGGTGCGGGCGGCGCTGGACGGGTCGGCCGCGGTGGGTGTGGCCGCGGTCAACGCGCCGACGTCCGTGGTGCTCTCCGGCGACGAGGACGCCGTTCTGGCCGTCGCCGCCCGGTTCGCCGAGCAGGGTCGCCGCACCAAGCGACTCGCGGTCGGCCACGCCTTCCACTCGGCCCGGATGGAGCCGATGCTCGCCGAGTTCCGCACGGTCCTGGAAGGGGTTTCGTACGCCGACCCGCGGATCCCGGTGGTCGCCAACCTCACCGGCACGCTCGCCGACCGGGGCGAGTTGACGAACCCGGACTACTGGGTGCGCCAGGTCCGCGAGCCGGTGCGCTTCGCCGAAGGTGTCGCCGCGGTGGCCGCCCGGGGCGGGTCGATACTGCTGGAGGTCGGCCCGGACGCGGTGTTGACCGCGATGGCCCGCGAATGTGTGGGCCCGACCGCGGACATGCCCGCCGTGCCGGTGCTGCGCCGGGGGCGATCGGAACGGGCCACGTCGGTCGCCGCGCTCGGCGCGCTGCACGTGCACGGGACACCGGTGGACTGGCCCGTACTCCTCACCGGCCGCGGCGACGCGGTCGACCTGCCCACCTATCCGTTCCAGCGGCAGCGCTACTGGCTGGACCCGCTGCCCGATTCCCGCCCCGGCGGCGCGTCGCAGGACCCGGAGACCTGGCGCTATCGCACCCGGTGGACACCCTGGGCCGGACACTCGGGCGCGCAGCCGTTCGGCACGTGGGTGGTGGTGAGCCGGCCGGCGAGCCCGGACGCGGACGCGTGCGTGCGGGCCCTCGAACGGCGCGGCGCGGTGGTGCGCCGGCTCGATGTCGACGCGACGCGCTACGACCGGGCCGAGCTAGCCGAGCGGCTGCGCGGCTGCGGCGCCGTCGAGGGGGTGCTCTCGCTCCTGGCCGACCTGCCGGGTGAACGGGCCGACCTGCCCGGTCTCAACCACGCGCCGGCGGCCACCCTCGCCCTCGTGCAGGCCCACGCCGACGCCGACCCGGGCGGGAGGGTGTGGTGCCTGACCTTCGGCGCCGTGTCCACCTCGGCCGGCGATCCGGTCGTGCACCCGGATCAGGCCCAGATCTGGGGGCTCGGTCGTGGTGCCGCGCTCGAACTGCCCGGCGGCTGGGGCGGCCTCGTGGACCTCCCGGTCGCGGCCCGGCCCTCGGCCGACGCCGGCCCGGACGCGCCCGCCGAGGACGCCGACGTCTGGTCCCGGCTCGTGGACGTGATCGCCCACGGCGCCGAGGACCAGGTGGCGATCCGCCCCGACGGCGTGCAGGTACGCCGGCTGGCCCGCGCCGCGTCGCCGGCCGCGACCGACGAACCCGCCTGGCAGCCCGCGGGCACCGTCCTGATCACCGGCGGCACCGGCGGCTTGGGCGCGCACGTGGCGCGCTGGGCGGCGACCGCGGGCGCGCAACGCCTGGTCCTGGCGGGCCGCCGGGGCGCGGACACCCCCGGAGCCGAGGAGCTCGCGGCCGAACTGACCGCGCTCGGCGCCCAGGTGCTGATCGAGACCTGCGACGTGGCCGACCGGAGCGCGGTGCGGCGCCTGGTGGACCGGATCGACGCCGACGGGCCGCCGCTGCGCGCGGTGGTGCACGCCGCCGGGGTGACCCAGGCCGCGCCGATCACGGACACCTCGTTCGTCGACTCCGCCCGGATCACCGCGGGCAAGGCCGCGGGCGCGGTCAACCTGGACGCCGTGCTGGCGGATCGACCGCTGGACGCGTTCGTGCTGTTCTCCTCGATCGCCGGCGTCTGGGGCAGCGGCGCGCAAGGCGTGTACGGAGCCGCCAACGCACACCTGGACGCGCTGGCCCTGGACCGGCGCGCCCGCGGCCTGACCGCGACCTCGATCGCCTGGGGACCGTGGGGCGGCGGCGGCATGGCCGAGCACGACGAAGGGGACCAACTCGCCCGGCGCGGCCTGCGCGCGATGCCCGCAGCGGACGCCGTGGCCGCGATGGCCCACGCGGTGGGTCTGGCGGACACCGACGTGGTCGTCGCCGACGTGGACTGGCACACCTTCGCGCCGCGCTTCACCTCGCTGCGCCCCAGCCCGCTGCTGGGCGACCTGCCCGAGGTCGGCGCCGCCCTCGCCGCGCGGGCCGCTCCGGCCGGCGGCCCGGGTGCGGCCGACCCCGGCCTGGCCGGCCGGCTGGCGGCGGCCGGGGCCGTGGAGCGCGAGACGATCCTGCTGGACCTGGTGCGCGGCGAGGTCGCGGCGGTACTGGGCCACACCTCGGCCGGCGGAGTGCAGGCCGACCAGGCGTTCCGCGACCTGGGGTTCGACTCGCTGACCGCCGTCGAACTGCGGGATCGACTCAGCCGGGCGACCGGCGTCGACCTGCCGAGCACGCTGGTGTTCGACCATCCCACCCCCACCGACCTGGCCACCCGGCTGCGGGCCGCGCTGACCGGCGACGACGTCTCGGTACTCGCCCCGGTGCTGGCCGAACTCGACGGGCTGGAGGTCGCGTTCGGCCGGGTGGCGGACGAGGATCCGCAGGTCCGGGCCCGGGTCGCGCTGCGTATGCGGCGCTTCGTGGAACGGCTCGCCGCACTGGACCGGGACGACCTCGCGGCATCGGACGGGGCGGGCGTCGAGACCGCCTCCGACGACGAACTGTTCGCCCTGCTCGACCACCATCTCGAAGCCCCCGGGCAGGCCCCGAAAGGTGACCCCTCATGAGCGGCAGCGAAGACAGGCTGCGGGACTACCTCAAGCGCGCGACGGTCGACCTCCAGCGGGCCCACGCCCGCATCGCGGAGTTGGAACGACCCGAGCCGATCGCCGTCGTCGGCATGTCCTGCCGCTATCCCGGCGGCATCCGTTCGCCCGAGGACCTGTGGCGACTGGTCGCCGACGGGGTGGACGCGGTCGGCGGGTTCCCCCTGGACCGCGGCTGGCCGGTCGAGGAGCTGTATCACCCCGACCCCGACCACCTGGGGACCAGCTATGCGCACGAGGGCGGATTCCTGGACGGCGCGGGCGAGTTCGACCCGACGTTCTTCGGCATCTCGCCGCGCGAGGCACTGGCGATGGACCCGCAGCAGCGGCTGCTCCTGGAGACCTCCTGGGAGGCGTTCGAACGCGCCGGGATCGACCGGCGCACCCTGAAGGGCAGTTCGACCGGCGTGTTCGTCGGCGGCACCCCCACCGGCTACGGAGCCGGCGTGGAGCGCATGCCCGAGGGCGTCGAGGGCTACGCGCTCACCGGCAGCGTCGGCAGCGTGATGTCCGGTCGGGTGTCCTACGTGCTGGGCCTCGAAGGCCCCGCGGTGACCGTGGACACCGCGTGCTCGTCCTCGCTGGTGGCACTGCACCTGGCTGTACAGGCGCTGCGCGGCGGCGAGTGCACGATGGCGCTGGCCGGCGGGGTCACCGTGATGGCCACCCCGGCCGCGTTCATCGAGTTCAGTCGCCAGCGCGGACTGTCCGCCGACGGACGGTGCAAGCCGTTCGCGGCCGCGGCCGACGGCACCGGCTGGGCCGAGGGCGTGGGCATGCTCCTGGTCGAACGGCTCTCCGACGCGCGCCGCCGAGGCCACCCCGTGTTGGCGGTGGTGCGCGGCAGCGCGGTCAACCAGGACGGCGCGAGCAACGGCCTGACCGCGCCCAACGGCCCCTCGCAACAGCGGGTGATCGAACAGGCGCTCGCCAACGCGGGGTTGGCTCCCGCGGACATCGACGCGGTGGAGGCGCACGGCACCGGCACCCGGCTGGGCGACCCGATCGAGGCCCAGGCGCTGATCGCGAGCTACGGGCCCGGCCGCGCGCCCGACCGGCCGTTGCGCCTGGGCGCGGTGAAGTCCAACCTCGGCCACACGCAGGCCGCGGCCGGAGTGGCCGGCGTGATCAAGATGGTCATGGCGATGCGCCACGGCACGCTGCCCGGGACCCTGCACGTGGACGAGCCGACGCCGCGCGTGGACTGGTCGTCCGGCGCGGTCGAACTGCTGACCGACACCGTCGCCTGGCCGCCGGCGGCCGGCGAACCGCGTCGGGCCGGCGTGTCCGCCTTCGGGGCCAGCGGTACGAACGCCCACGTGATCCTGGAGGAGGACCGCCCCGAGCCCGCCCATCCGCAGGCCGAGGACGGCCCGGTCGCCGGCGCGCCGCACGACGCCCGGTCCGGGCCGCTGCCCTTCGTGGTGTCCGCCCGCGGCGAAGCCGGATTGCGCGCCCACGCCGGCGAACTGGCCCGCCACCTGCGGACCGAGCCCGGCAGCACGCTGCCGGACATCGCCCTCACCCTGGCCGTGCACCGCTCCGCCCTCGACGATCGAGCCGTCGTCCTGGCCGCCGACCGCGCGCAGTTGCTCACCGGCCTGGAGTCGCTCGCCGCGGGGGAGCCCGGACCACACGTGCTGTGCGGCACGGCCCGCTCGGTGACGCGACCGGTGCTGGTGTTTCCCGGCCAGGGTTCGCAGTGGCTGGGCATGGCCGCCGAACTGCTGGACTCCGCACCCGTGTTCGCCGAGCGGTTCGCCGCCTGCGAGAGCGCGTTGGCGCCCTTCGTGGACTGGTCGCCGACGGCGATCCTGCGCTCGGAATCCGAGGAGTGGCTGAACCGGGTCGACATCGTCCAGCCCGTGTTGTGGGCGGTGATGGTGGCGCTGGCCGAACTGTGGCGCTCCTTCGGGGTCGAGCCCGCCGCGGTGGTGGGCCACTCGCAGGGCGAGATCGCCGCCGCGTGCGTCGCGGGCGCGTTGTCGCTGCAGGACGGCGCGAAGGTCGTGGCACTGCGCAGCAAGGCCATCCTGGCGCTGCCCGGCGACGGCGGAATGGCCTCGATCGGCGCCCCCGCCGAGCGGGTTGCGGAACTGCTCGCGGACTACGCCGGCCGGATCTCGGTCGCCGCGGTCAACGGTCCGGCATCGGTGACGGTGTCCGGCGAGTCGGCCGCCCTGGACGAACTGCTCGCGGACTGCGAGCGCGCGGACGTGTGGGCGCGCCGGGTCCCGGTGGACTACGCCTCGCACTCCGCCCGGGTCGAGTCGATCCGCGAACGGCTGCTGATCGAGCTGGCCGACATCCGACCGACCGCGGCCGCGGTGCCGTTCTACTCGGCGGTGACCGCCGACCGGGTGGAGACCGGCACCCTGGACGCGGAGTACTGGTACACCAACCTGCGCGAGACCGTGCGCTTCGAGGAGACGGTCCGGCTGCTGCTCCGGCAGGGCCACGACGCGTTCATCGAGGCCAGCGCCCACCCCGTACTGACCACGGCCCTGCTGGGCACGATCGAAGCCGCCGACGCCCGGGCGCTCGCACTGGGAACCCTGCACCGCGACCAGGACAGCACCGCGGGCTTCGTCACCGCCCTCGCCCGGGCGTACGCGAGCGGCGTCGACGTGGACTGGAGTGCGCTGCTCGCCCGGCCCGGTGCGGCCCGGACCGACCTGCCCACCTATACCTTCCAGCGCGAACGATTCTGGTTGGAGTCCGCACCCGTCGAGGTGGTGGTGCCCGCCGACGCCGAGGCGAGTGCGACGCCGGGGGAGGCGCGCTTCTGGGCGGCGGTCGAAGGCCGTGACCTCGATGCCCTGGTGACCATGCTCGGGGTGACCGGCGCGTCCGGCCGGGCCGAGTTGGCGCCGGCGATCGACTCGTTGGCCGCCTGGCGCGACGGCCGCCGCCTCGGCGCGACCGTCGACGATTGGCGCTACCGGGTGATCTGGCGCCCGGCGACCGACACCCGCGGCGCGCGGCTCGACGGCACCTGGCTCGTGGTGTCGGCCGAGGACGCGACCGACCCGACCCTCGCGGCGCAGTGCGTGGCGGCGCTGAGCGCACACGGCGCGCGGGTGGTGCAATTGCCGGTCATCGCGGCCGACGTCGACCGCGGACCGCTGGCCGAGCGGATCGCCGCGGTCCGCGCGGAGTCGCCGGACGAGGGCTTCTCCGGGGTGATCTCGCTGCTGGGTCCGGAGGAACGGGCCCGCGAGGATCACCCGGCGCTCTCGCACGGCGTGGCCGCCACGATCGTGCTGGCCCAGGCCCTCGCGGACACCGAACCGGGCGGCCCCCTGTGGTGCCTGACCCGCGGCGCGGTCTCGGTGGCGACCTGGGACGCGCTGACCCACCCGGCCCAGGGCCGGGTCTGGGGCATCGGCCGGGTGGTGGGTCTGGAGTTCCCCCGACTGTGGGGCGGGCTGGTCGACCTGCCCGACCGGCCCGACGCCCGTGCCTGGGCCCGTGTGGTCGGCGTCCTGGCCGGTGCCTCCGGCGAGGACCAGGTCGCCGTGCGCGACTCCGGCGTCCTGGTCCGCCGGTTGGTCCGCGCCTCGGCCGCCGACCGGACACCGGTGCGCGACCCGCGGCCCACCGGGACCGTCCTGGTCACCGGTGGCACCGGCGGGCTGGGCGCCCAGGTCGCGCAATGGGCCGCCGAGAACGGCGCCGAGCGACTCGTGCTGACCAGCCGGGCCGGACCCGCCGCCCCCGGCGCCCGCGAACTCGCCGACCGACTGGCCGCGTTGGGCCCACAGGTCACCGTCGCCTCGTGTGACATGGCCGACCACGACGCGGTGACCCGACTGGTCGCCGAGATCGACGCCGACGGCCCGCCGCTACGGGTGGTCGTACACGCGGCCGGCCTCGGTCAGGCCAGCGCGCTCGCCGACACCGACCTGGCCGAGAGCGCCCGGCTCGCCGCGGGCAAGGTGGCCGGTGCGGCGGTGCTGGACAGCGTCCTGGGCGACCGACCGCTCGACGCGTTCGTACTCTTCTCCTCGATCTCCGGCCTGTGGGGCAGCGGCATGCAGGGCGTCTACGCGTCCTCGAACGCCTACCTGGACGCGCTGGCCGAACACCGCCGTTCGCGCGGCGCGACCGCGACCTCGATCGTCTGGGGTCCGTGGGCGGGCGCGGGCATGGCCGACGACGAGCGGGCCCACGAGATCCTGGCCAGCCGCGGCGTACGCATGATCGACCCGCGCACCGCCATCGCTGCGATGGACCGCGCCCTGGAACTGGACGACACGGTCGTGGTCGCCGCCGACATCGACTGGGAACGATTCATCACCGGCTTCACCGCCCTGCGGCCCAGCCCGCTGTTCAGCGAACTCCCGGACGCCCAACGGGTGACGACCGCGGCCGCGGGCCGCGACGACGGCGCAGCCGCGAACAGCGACCTGGCCCGCCGGCTCGCCGAGGTCACCCCCGCCGAACGCGACGCGATCGTCCTGGACACCGTCCGCACCCAGGTCGCCAAGGTCCTGGGCCACACCGCCCCCGCGGCCGTGCCCGCCGACCGGGCCTTCCGCGACCTCGGCTTCGACTCGCTCACCGCCGTCGACCTGCGCAACCGGCTCAACGCCGAGACCGGCCTGGCGCTGCCCACCACGCTGGTCTTCGACTACCCCACCTCGCAGGTGCTCGCCAAACACATCCTGATCTCGCTCGGTGGTAGCCAGGATCGTGTCGCCCTTCCCGCCGCGCGATCGGCGATCCGCGACGACGAGCCGGTGGCGATCGTCGCGATGGCCTGCCGCTTCCCCGGCGGCGTCACCGACCCGGAACAGTTCTGGAACCTGATCGCGGCCGGCACCGACGCCGTCGGCGGGTTCCCCACCGACCGCGGCTGGGACGTCGAAGGGCTCTACCACCCGGACCCCGACCGGCCCGGCACCTTCTACACCAACGAAGCCGGATTCCTGGACGCCGCAGGGGACTTCGACGCCGACTTCTTCGGGATCAGCCCCCGCGAGGCACTCGCCATGGACCCGCAACAACGTCTCCTCCTGGAGACCACGTGGGAACTGTTCGAGCGCGCGGGCATCGATCCGGACGCGCTGCGCGGCAGCGCCACCGGCGTCTTCGTCGGCGGCACCCCCACCGGATACGGCACCGACGTGGCGCGCATGCCCGAAGGCATCGAGGGCTACGTGCTCACCGGCAACGCGGGCAGTGTGATCTCCGGGCGGCTGTCCTACCTGTTCGGCCTCGAAGGCCCGGCGCTGACCGTGGACACCGGCTGCTCGTCCTCGCTGGTGGCGCTGCACCTGGCGGTCCAGGCGCTGCGCCGCGGCGAGTGCTCGCTGGCCCTGGCCGGCGGCGTGTCGGTGACCTCGACGCCGGGCGGCTTCGTGGAGTTCAGCCGACAGCGGGCCCTGGCCGGCGACGGACGCTGCAAGCCGTTCGCCGCGTCGGCCGACGGCATGGGCTGGTCCGAGGGCGTCGGCATCCTGCTGGTGGAACGGCTCGACGAGGCGCGCCGCAACGGCCACCCGGTGCTCGCCGTCATCCGCGGCAGCGCGATCAACCAGGACGGCGCCAGCAACGGGCTGACCGCGCCCAACGGCCCCTCCCAGCAGCGGGTGATCCGGGCCGCCCTCGCCGATGCGGGGCTGGCCGCCGAGCAGATCGACGCGGTCGAGGCACACGGCACCGGCACCACCCTCGGCGACCCGATCGAGGCCCAGGCGTTGATCGCCACGTACGGCAGTGGTCGTGACCCCGAACGGCCGCTGTGGATCGGCTCGGTGAAGTCCAACATCGGGCACACCACGTCGGCCGCCGCCGCAGCCGGGATCATCAAGATGGTGATGGCGATGCGCCACGGCGTGCTGCCCAAGACCCTGCACGTGGACGAGCCGACCCCGCACGTGGACTGGTCGGCCGGTGCCGTCGAGTTGCTGACCGAGGCCAGGAACTGGCCCGCGGGCGCGGAACCGCGCCGCGCCGGCGTCTCGTCCTTCGGGATCAGCGGGACCAACGCGCACCTGATCCTGGAGCAGGCCCCCGAGACGATCGACGCGCACGCCGGCCCGGCCGAACCCGCGTCCGCGTCGGAGTCGGAGCCGGATTCCCAAACACCCGTACTGCCCGACCCCACCGTCCTGCCGTTCCTCGTCTCCGCGAAAAGCCCCGAGGCACTGCGCGCCCAGGCCGCCCGGCTGGCCGCCCACCTGGACGACGACTCCGGGCACGGCATCGCGCTGCCCGACCTGGCCCACTCGCTGCACACCACCCGCTCGGCCCTGCCGCATCGCGGCGTCGTTCGGGCCGACGACCGCGAGGGGCTGCTGCACGGGCTGGCGAGCCTGGCCGCAGGCACCCCGGCCGCCTCGGTCGTCCAAGGCCAGGCCCGGCACGGCGAACGGGTCGTGTTCGTCTTCCCCGGCCAGGGTTCGCAATGGGCCGGCATGGCACTCGAACTACTGGACGGCGCACCGGTGTTCGCCGCACAGATCGCCGCCTGCGAGCAGGCCCTGGCCCCGTACGTGGACTGGTCCCTCGAAGAGGTGCTGCGTGCCGACGCCGAAACCGCCCAGGCGTGGTTCGCGCGCGTCGACGTGCTCCAGCCCGTGTTGTGGGCCGTGATGATCGCGCTGGCCGAACTGTGGCGCTCGTGCGGCGTCGAACCCGCCGCCGTGGTCGGACACTCGCAGGGCGAGATCGCCGCGGCCTACATCGCGGGCGCCCTGAGCCTGGCCGACTCCGCCCGAATCGCCGCCCTGCGCAGCCGGGCCATCACCGCCCTGTCCGGCCGCGGCGGCATGCTCTCCGTCGGCGAACCGGCCGCGCAGGTCACCGCCCGCGTGGACCGATGGCACGGACGGCTGTCGGTCGCCGCGATCAACGGCCCCGGCTCCACCGTGGTCTCCGGCGACACCGCGGCCCTGGACGAACTGATCGCCCAGTGCGAGGCCGAGGGTGTCCGGCACGGCCGCATCCCCGTCGACTACGCCTCGCACAGCGCGCACGTCGAGGAGATCCGCGACCGGCTCGCCGACGTGCTCGCCGGGATCGAACCGCGCCCGGCGCGCATCCCCTTCCACTCGACGGTCGTTGCCGGCCGGCTGGACACCACCGACCTCGACGCCGACTACTGGTACCGCAATCTCCGGCAGACCGTGCGCTTCGAGGAGACCGTGCGCGCCCTGGTCGAAGCCGGACACACCGCGTTCGTCGAGGTCGGCGCCCACCCCGTGCTGGTCGCCGGCATCGAGGAGGTACTCGACGAAACGGACCGCAACGCCGTGGCGTTCGGCACGCTGCGCCGCGACGAGCCGGACGTCGAACGATTCCTCGGCTCGCTCGCCGAGGCCCACGTGCACGGACTGCCGGTCGCCTGGCACACGGTCCTGGGCACCGGCTTCGGCCGACGCATCCCGCTGCCGACCTACGCGTTCCAGCACCGGCGATACTGGCTGGAGTCCGGTACCGGCCGGTCCGGTGCGGGCGACGCCGGCGAACTGGGACTCGCCCCCGTCGACCACCCGCTGCTGCTGGCCGGCACCACCCTGTCCGACCTCGGCCACCTGGTCCTGACCGGCCTGATCTCCCGACGCACCCACCCGTGGCTCGACGACCACGCCGTGGCCGGCACCGTCCTGCTGCCCGGCACCGCGTTCGTGGACCTGGCGATCCGCGCGGCCGACGAGGCGGGCTGCGGCCGACTCGACGAACTGACCCTGGAAGCCCCGCTGATCCTGCCGCCGACCGGCGGAGTACGGATCCAGATCGTGGTCGGTCCGCCCGACGACACCGGCCGCCGCGGTCTCACCGTGCACTCCCGCCCCGCCGCCGATCGGGCCGAGGACGACGCCGGTTGGGAACGGCACGCCAGTGCCCTGCTCGCCCCGACCGCCGGCAGCGCCGACTTCGACCTGACCACCTGGCCGCCGGCGGAAGCCGTCCCGCTCGACACCGCCGACTTCTACACGCAGGCCCGCGACTCCGGCTACGCCTTCGGGCCCGCCTTCCAAAGCCTGCAACAGGTCTGGCGGGTCGGCACCGAGGTGTACGCGGAGGTCGCCCTCGGCGAACGCGAACGCGAGGAGGCCGGGCGATACGGCCTGCATCCGGCCCTGTTGGACGGCGCGCTCCAGGCGTACGGCCTGGCCGGCTCCGGCGGCCGGGACGCCAGGATTTTGCTGCCGTTCACCTGGACCGGCGTCGCGCTGCACGCCTCCGGCGCCCGGCGGCTGCGGGTGCGGCTCATCCCCGAGGGCACCGACACGGTCACCGTGCTGGTGGCCGACCATGCGGGCGCCCCCGTCCTGCGCGTCGACTCGCTCGTGTTGCGCCCCGTCGCCGTGGATCGGATCGCCGGCGGTCGGGACGTCACCCGCGACGCGCTGTTCACCGTCGACTGGAAGTCGGTGACCGCACCCGACACCGGCACCGCCGCGGACACCTGGGCGGTGCTCGGCACACCCGGCACCCCGGGCGTCGACGACCTGCTCGCCGATCTCGCCGACGCGGGCATCGTCCCGGCCGTGTACCCGGACCCCGCCGCCCTCGGCGCCGCCGTCGAAGCGGGGTCGCCGATACCGGACTTCGCCTTCCTGACGCCGAGCGACGGCATCCCGGGGGAGCCCGCCGCGCAGCCCGCGAGCCTGGCCGAGCGGGTGCACACGAGCACCGCCGGGGCCCTGGCCGACCTCCGATCCTGGATCGCGGACCCCCGCCTGGCCGACTCCCGCCTCGTGGTGCGCACGTGCGGCGCGGTGGCCACCGGGCCCGGGGAAACCGTCGCCGACCTCGGCCGGGCCGCGATCGTCGGGCTGGTGCGCTCGGTGCAGAGCGAGCACCCGGACCGCTGTGTCCTGATCGACACGGACGCGTGTGCCGCCTCCCGGGCGTTGTCGCCCACCGCGGTTCGCGCCTCGCTCGCACTGGGCGAGCCGCAACTCGCGGTGCGTGACGGCGCGTTGTATGCCCCCCGACTCGGTCGGATCGGCGGGTCCGCGGCCCTGTTGCCACCGGCCGGCCCGTGGCGGCTGGACACGATCCGAGCCGGGACACTGGAGAACCTCGCCCTGGTCCCGGCCTCGGTCGCCCCGGCGGACGGGGCACCGGGGGAGGGGCAGGTGCGGATCGCGGTACGGGCCGCGGGCCTGAACTTCCGGGACGTGCTGATCGCCCTGGGGATGTACCCGGATGCTGCCACGATGGGCGGCGAAGGCGCCGGCGTGGTCACCGAAGTCGGGTCCGGGGTACCGGGATTCGAGGCCGGGGACCGCGTCCTGGGGATGTTCGCCGGCGGCTTCGGCCCGCATGCCGTCGCCGACCACCGGATGCTGGCGAAGGTGCCGGACGGTTGGTCCTTCGAACAGGCGGCGTCGGTGCCGGTGGTGTTCCTGACGGCGTACTACGGGCTGGCTCGACTGGGCCGGTTGGGCGCGGGCGATTCGGTGTTGATCCATGCCGGTGCGGGTGGTGTGGGGATGGCGGCGGTGCAGATCGCGCGTCATCTGGGTGCGGAGGTGTTCGCGACGGCGAGTGAGGGCAAGTGGGACGCGTTGCGAGGCTTGGGCCTGGACGATGCGCATATCGCCTCGTCGCGGACTCTGGGCTTCGAGGAGCGGTTCCGTGCGGCGACCGGTGGTCGTGGTGTGGATGTGGTGTTGAACTCGCTTGCGGGTGAGTTCGTGGACGCCTCGTTGCGGTTGTTGGCCGACGGCGGCCGGTTCGTGGAGATGGGCAAGACGGACGTGCGGGACGTGGACGTGGTCCGAGCCGCGCATCCGGGGGTGGTCTCGTACGAGGCGTTCGATCTGGTCGAGGCGGCCGGTGCGGACGGGGTCGCGGAGTTGTTCGCGGTGTTGCTGCCGTTGTTCGAATCGGGTGCGCTCGTGCCGATCGTGGTGCGGTCGTTCGATGTGCGGCGGGCGCCGGAGGCGTTCCGGTTCATGTCGCAGGCGCGGCACGTGGGCAAGTTGGTGTTGCGGATGCCGGTGCCGCTCGACCCGGACGGCACGGTGCTGATCACCGGCGGAACCGGCACCCTGGGTGGTCTGGTGGCCCGCCATCTCGTGGTCGAACACGGCGTGCGAAGCCTGGTGTTGGCCGGCCGTCGAGGCCCGGACGCGCCCGGCGCGGCCGAGTTGGCGGCCGAACTCACCGAACTCGGCGCGGACGTCGTCGTCGAGGCGTGTGACGCGGCGGATCGGGAGGCGTTGGCCGCGGTGTTGGCCCGCATCCCGGACGGACGTGCGCTCACCGGCGTGGTGCACGCCTCCGGTGTCCTGGACGACGGCATGGTCGAGTCGATGACGGCCGAGCGACTGGCCCGGGTACTGCGGTCCAAGGTCGACGGCGCGATCAACCTGCACGAACTGACCGCCGACCACGACCTCTCCGCCTTCGTACTCTTCTCCTCCCTCGCGGGTCTGGTCGGCAGCGCCGGACAGGCCAACTACGCCGCCGCCAACACGTTCCTGGACGCGCTTGCCCAGGACCGGCGCGCCCATGGCCTGACCGCCACCTCGCTGGCCTGGGGTCTGTGGGCCCGGGCCAGTGGGCTGACCGGCGAACTCGCCGAGGCGGACCTGGCCCGGATGGGGCGCGGCGGCATCCTGCCGATGGCGCCCGAGTTGGGACTCGCCCTCTTCGACGCCGCCCGCGGCAGCGACGAGGCGCTGTTGGCCCCGGTGCGCATCGACGGCAGTGTGCTCCGGACCGGCCGGGTGGCGCCGATCCTGCGCGGCCTCGCCCGAGGGCCGGCCCGGCGCACCGCGTCGACCGAAGCGACGGCGACCGGCCCCTCCCTGGCACAGCGCCTGTCCGGGCTGTCCTCGGCGGACCGCGAGGAACTGCTCGTCGACCTGGTTCGGGCCAATGTCGCTGCGGTCCTGGGCCACGGCTCGGCGGGCGCGGTGGATCCGGACCGGGCCTTCCGGGACCTGGGCTTCGACTCGCTCACCGCCGTGGAGTTGCGCAACCGCCTCACCGCGGACACCGGACTGCGGTTGCCCGCCACGCTGATCTTCGACCACCCCTCTCCGGCCGAACTCGGCCGGCGGCTGCTCGAAGACCTCGCGCCGGAATCGGCCGACGCACCGGAGAGCACCCCGGAGCACGGCGCCGCGCCGGAGCCGGCCGCGCTGCGCGTCGGCGACCCGCCGGCCGCCGACGCCGGCGCGTCGATCGCGCTGATGGACGCCGACGAACTCATCCGGCTGGCCCTCGAGGGAGCCGGCGAGTCCTGACCCCCGGCCCGGCCCGACGCCACACGTCGGCCGGGCACCCGATGATCGGCCCCGCCGGGCACACCGGCGGGGCCGATCATCGTTTCGGCGGTGCGGACAGGAAAAGGGGAGGGGGGGGGGGGGGGGCGCCCCCCCCCCCCCCCCCCACGAACCGCCGGCCCCCCCCCCCCCCCCCCCCCCCCCCCGCCCCCCGCCCCACCCCGCGAACGG
>NZ_JBIRRX010000022.1:38158-152061 GCF_044333915.1 Embleya sp. NPDC020886
CACAAGCGCCCCCCCCCCCGGCCACCCGCGCGGGCCCACACACGGAGGCGGGGGCCGCACCTGACACCGCTGGGGGCGGCGCCGACGCAACACCCCCGCCCCTCCCCTTTTCCTGTCCGTTCGGGCTACCCCCGGTCAGCGGCCCAGCAGCGCCGACTCGTCCGGCTTCAGGGGCGGTTCGTCCGAGATGGGCCCGCCGGCGGGCCGGGCGGCGAACCGCTGGGCGGCGGCGAACACATCCGGTGCCTGGAGTCGGGTCAGCGGCGCGGACAGCGTGGTGACCTCCATCGTCGCGGTCGCCACCGCAGGATCGTAGAGCGCCGCGGTCGAGACCAGTTCGGCGAACCGCCGGCCGGCCGGCGAGGGGTTGGCCAGCCGGGCGTCGGTGACGTCCGAGCGGCAGCCGGGATAGTCCAGGTCCAGGGTGGTCGCCAGGATCCACGCGTCGTCGATCGCCGCGCTCACCGCCCGCTGGACACGCCGGGCGAGCTGGGGTGCGAGGCCGCCGAGTCGGCGCAGCTCGCCGTCCAGGGCCAGCGCGCTCTGCGCGGCGCAGCTCATCCCGTGTCCGTACACGGGGTTGAAGGCGGCGAGCGCATCCCCGAGTACGGCGAAGCCCTCGGGCCAAGGGGTGACCTGTTCGTAGTGCAGGCGTCGGTTCGTCGTGCTGCGCGAGCCCTGGACCTCGGTGACCGGCTCGGCGGCGGCGATCAGGTCGCCGACGATCGAGTGCCGTGCCGCCGCGGCGAATTCGACGAAGCCCTCCTCGCCGTTCGGCGGTTCCGCGCCCCGGGTCCCGGAGATCGTGACGATCCACCGGCCGTCCTCGATCGGGACGAGCACCGCGCTCTGCCCCGGGCCGCCCGAGCGGTGGTCCGGATACACGCTGACCACGGGGAAGCCCTTCTCCGCCCCGGCGGGGGCCCGGAAGATCCGGCTGGAGTAGCGCAGCCCGACGTCCACGGTCTCCTCCCGCACGGGAGGAAGTCCCAGATCGGCCAGCCACTTCTTGGCCGGCGACCCGCGGCCCGTGGCGTCGACCACGAAGTCCGCCGCCAACTCGCTCGGTCCCGCCGAGCCGTCGCGCGGCTGGAGGCCGATCCCGGTCACCCGCCCGGCCTCGGTCAGCGGGGCGAGCACGTCCATCCCGTCGAGCACGGTGATCCGTGCATTGCGCAGCACGGTGTCCCGTACCGTCCAGTCGAGCAGCTCCCGACTACAGGTGATCATGAACTGGTCGCCGGGAAATCGCTGTTGCCAGCCGTACGCGGTCAGCGACACCACATCCGCGGGGAGCGCGACGCGGTGTGCGCCGGCGGCGAGCAGGCGCTCGGTCATGCCGGGGAGCAGGCGATCGATCGCCCGGGCGCCACCCGACATCAGCAGATGCGCGTGCCGCGCCTGTGGCAGGCCCTTGCGCGGGTAGGGCCCGTCGGGCATCGTGTCGCGGTCCACCACGGTCACGGAGTCCACGTGGTCGGCCAGCACGTGTGCGGTCAGCATGCCCGCGAGCCCGGCACCCAGCACCACGGCGCGCTTCGAGTCGGTCATCGGTACGCCACACCCTTCCAGTCGTCGTTCGCGGCAGTGCGGGCCCGCGTCATTCGGGGCCCAGGAACACCACGTCGGACCGGCCCCAGTAGCCCTGCATCCCGGTGATCAGGCCGTCGGCCCCGACCGTTACGGCCATGACGTAGTCGAACCGGATGCGTGTCCCCGGCCCGCTGTCCTCGGGCGGCGCGGGCACGAACCCCAGGCGCACCAGATTCGGGCCCCAGGGCAGGTAGTTCATGGTCGTGACGACCGGTACCGCGGCGGTGGTGCCGTCCTGCGCCGCCACCGGGACACCGAAGTCCTCGAAGGCCCGGCATTCGATGGCCGCGCCCGCGTGCGCGCGCAGTGCCTCGATCCCGGTCTGCAACCCGGTACCCACCGGGTCCTCGAAGCGCACGTGTGGCGAGTAGAGGGCGAGCAGCCCTTCCAGATCGGCGGCGTTCACCCGGCGACAGTGCTCCACCACCAGGTGTTTGCGCAGATTCTCATCGGGCACGACGACCTCCCGCTGCCCGCGCTTCGGCACGGGACGTAGTGGAGACAGGCATGATCGGACTGTGCCACGCGGGCCCGTCCGGAGTTCGCGCACAACGGCGGTTCAGGGGTGTGCCCGACGAAGTCAGGGGTCCCACCGCCGGCCGGCCGGCCGGCGGTTGCACCGAGGGCACCGGGTCCGGGTCACATGGTCACGTCGGTGGCGCCCCAGAAGGTCCGGGCCTCCTCGATCAGTCCGTCGTCGTCGATGCGGAACGTCATCACGGCGTCGACGGTGACCCGCTTGCGCTCGGGGTCCTCGACGTTGATCAGGTCGGCGGTGACCGCCGCGGCGACGTGCCGATCGTCGTGCGCGCCGACGATCGAGTTGACCGTGTCCTTGATGTCGGCCCCGTTGATGGTGACGTCGTAGAAGTGCCGCAGCGCCTGGTGGCCGCGGGTGACCGGGGCACCCAGCGGGTCCTCGATGTATCCGTCGCCGGCGAACATGGCGACCACCCCGTCGACGTCCCCGGCGTTGAGCCGGCGGTAGTACTCGGTGATGATCTTCTTGCGGGTCGGCTCGTCGGTCATGGTGCTCCCTCCGTCGGTGGCACTCGATCGGAACGCGCCCAGCCAGTACGGCTCGCGTTGGAACGGATAGGTCGGCAGGTCGATGCGCCGTGCGGACACTCCGCGGAACAGGTCGGTGTGGTCCGGGTCGACCCCGGCCACGTACAGCCGCGCCGGCGCCGACGCGAACGCCCCGGGTGCGAGCGCCGCGTCCGCGTACAGGTGCAGGGTGAGCGCCGCGCCGGTGTCGGGCCGATCCCGGTCCGGGGCGCCGAGATGCACGACCAGGTCGGTGTCGCGCGCCGCGAAAGTGCCGGTCGCCTCGATCGGTTCGCCGGCCGCGGGCGCGGAGCCGGTGAGCAGCGCCTCGGCGTCGAGGTTCGCGCCGTCGTCCGTCAGCACCGGAAGGCGCGCGGGCGCGACCGTGCGATCGGGCGACTCGTCGGCGCGACCGAGGGTCACGGCCGCCGCCTGACGCAGGGTCAGCGAGCCCCCGAGGTGGGCGGCGGCGATCCGGCCGATGCCGCGACCGACCAGCGCGTCCGGGCGCAGGCCCAGACTCTCCAGCAGCCGGTGGCCGGCGAGGTGCGCCGCGAACGTGGCCGCGGCGACGGGCGGTTCGTCGTCCGTGCCGGGCCGGGGCAGCGGCTCGTCCAGGTACGGCGCGAGGGCGGCCGCGGCCTCGTCCCAGGCGTGCGCGTAGGCCGGAAACGCGGCATACAGCGCGGCCTCGGCGTCGGCCGACCGCTCCCCGGCACCGGGCAGCAGGACCACCAGGCGGGCGCCCTCGTCGGCCGAGCGGCCGGTGAGCAGCGCGGGATGGGCGGCGCCGGCGGCCAACGCGGCCAGGGCGTCCAGGAGTTCCGCCCGGTCCCGGGCCGGGATCGCGGCGCGCTGCTCGAACGCGGTGCGGGTGGTGGCCAACGACCAGGCGACGTCGGCCGGAGTGAGGGTGTCGTCGCCGGCCAGCCGCTCGTGCAGCCGGCGGGCCAGTGCGGCCAGGGCCGGGGCGCTGCGGGCGGACAGCAGGCAGGGCGGCGGGGCCGATCCGCCGGCGGAGCCGTTCGTCGCGGGCGGTGCCGCGAGGGGTTCGTCGGGGGCCTGTTCCAGGATGAGGTGCACCTTGGTGCCGTTGCCGCCGAACGAGGAGACCCCGGCGCGGCGCGGGCGCCCGGTCTCCGGCCAGGCCACCGCCCGATGGGCCAGGGCGATGCCGCTGCCTTGCCAGTCGACGTCGGGCAGTGGTTCGGCGGCGTGCAACGCCTCGGGCACGACGCCGTGCCGGATGGCCAGGATCGTCTTGATGACGCCGACGACGCCGGAGGCGGCATGCGGGTGGCCGATGTTGGCCTTGACGCTGCCCAACCACAGCGGACGGTCGGCGGGACGGTGCCGGCCGTACGCGTCGATGACCGCCTCGGCCTCGACCGCGTCGCCCAGGGGGGTGCCGGTGCCGTGTGCCTCGACCACGTCGATGTCGGCCGGACCGAGACCGGCCTCGGCGAGGGCGAGTTGCATGACCTGGCTCTGCGAGGGGCCGTGCGGTGCGGTCAGTCCGTTGCTGGCGCCGTTGTGGTTCAGCGCCGAGCCGCGGATCACCGCGAGCACCGGGTGGCCGCGGCGACGCGCCTCGGAGAGGCGTTCGACGACCAGCATGCCGGCGCCCTCGCCCCATCCGGTGCCGTCGGCGTCCGCCGAGAAGGACTTGCAGCGGCCGTCGGAGGCGATGCCGCCGAGGTTCTCGTACGCGGCCGGGAACGCCAGCACGGTGACGCCACCGACCAGCGCGGAGGCGCACTCGCCGCGGCGCAGCGCCTGGCAGGCCAGGTGCAGCGCGACCCCGGAGGACGAGCAGCCGGTGTCGACGGCGAGGGTGGGCCCTTCGAGCCCGAAGGTGTAGGCGACCCGGGCGCAGGCGAACGGCGAACCGGCGCCGGAGGACACGTAGGGCAGACTCGCCTTCGGCACCTGCCGCAGGTCGGAGACGTAGTTCTGGAAGAAGGTGCCGAGGTAGACCCCGGTGCGCGAGCCGCGCAACCGACGCGGATCCTCGCCGGCACGCTCCCACGCCTCCCAGGCCAGTTCCAGCAACACCCGTTGCTGGGGGTCGATCACCAGCGCCTCGTCCGGGCCGATGTCGAAGAACGCCGGGTCGAATCCCGAGGCGCCGGTGATGAAGCCGCCCTGGGACAGCAGGCCGACGCCGGGCATCGCACTGTTCCAGGCGGCGAATCGGTCCAGGTTCCAGCCGCGATCGTCCGGGGCGGGCCCGATCGCGTCGCCGCCCGACACCAGCAGGTCCCACAACCGGTCCGGGGATTCGATGCCGCCCGGCAGCCGGCAACTCATCCCGACCACGACCACCGGGTCGTCCTCGCCGTCGGGTTCCGCGCGGCGGTCGGCGATCGGGGCGGTCGAGCCGACGGGCTCGGCCGGGTCCCCGGTGAGCCGGGTGCGCAGGTGCTGGGCGAGGGCGGTGGGGGTGGGGTGGTCGTAGATCAGGCCGACCGGCAGGCGCAGACCGGTGGCGGCGGCGATCCGGTTGCGCAGGTCGACCGAACTGAGCGAGTCGAAGCCCAACTCGCGGAAGGGCCGACCGGGCGCGACCGCGTCGCCGGTGGGATGACCGAGCACGGCCGCGGCCTGCCCGCGCACGATGTCGAGCAGGATGCGGGTGCGCTCGGCGGGGGGTTCGCCGGCCAGCCGGGCGGCGAGTTGCGGGTCCTCGCCCCGGGTGGCGCCGACGGCGCGCCGCACCGGGGTACGGAGCAGGCCGCGATACAGCGGCGGCGGCGGATTGCCGGCGAGTTGCCGGGAGAGCGCGCCGAGGTCGGTCGGCAGCGGTACGAACAGCGCGGTGTCGGTGCGGATCGCGGCGTCCAGGATGGCCAGGCCGTCCGCACTGGAGAGGGTGCCGAAGCCGGCGTCGACCATCCGGTCCCGGCCCGTGGGCTCTATGCGCCGGGTCAGCTCGCTCAGTTCCGCCCACATGCCCCAGGCCAGTGACGTGCCGGGCAGGCCCTCGGCCCGGCGGCGGGCGGCCAGGGCGTCCAGGAAGGTGTTGGCGGCGGCGTAGTTGGCCTGGCCGGCGGTGCCGAGCACCCCGGCGGCCGAGGAGAACAGCACGAACGCGGCCAGGGGCGCGGCGCGGGTGAGTTCGTCCAGGTGCAGCGCGGCGTCCACCTTGGGCCGGAAGACCGCGGCGACGCGTTGTGGGGTCAGCGCGTCCAGGACGGCGTCGTCGAGGACGGCGGCGGCGTGCACGACCGCGGTGAGCGGGTGGGCCGCGGGCACGGCGGCCAACACCGCGGCGAGCGCGTCCCGATCGGCCGCGTCGCATTCGGCGACGGTGACTTGGCCTCCCGACTCGCCCAGTTCGGCGACGAGTTCGCGGGCCCCGGGGGCATCCGCGCCGCGCCGGCTGAGCAACACCAGGTGCCGGATGCCGTGCCGGTGCACCAGGTGGCGGGCCACCAGCGCGCCGAGGGTGCCGGTGCCGCCGGTGATCAGCACGGTGCCGTTCGGGTCGAGCGGCGTGGGCTCCGCGGCGGGGGTGCCGGCGGCCCGGCCGAGCCGGGGCGCGAGCAGCCGGCCGGCGCGTACGGCCAGCCGGGGTTCCCCGGCCGCCAGGGCCGCGCGCAGCAGGTCGGCCGAGACGGGAGCGTCGGTGTCGAGCAGCACGACCCGACCGGGGTGTTCGGCGTCGGCCGAGCCGACCAGTCCCCACAGCGGCGAGCCGGCCAGGTCCGGAGCCTCGTCGGGGACCGCGGCGACCGCGGACCGGGTGAGCAGCACCAGGCGGCCGGCCGCGAGCGGTTCGTCGGCCAGGTACGCCCGCAGGAGTTCCAGCGTCGCGCCCGCGACGGCCTCGGGTCCGCAGTCCTCGACGACGACCGGGACGACGACGGTGTCCGGGACGCGGGCACCCGCGGCGACCGCCGCGGTCAGCGCGGCCAGATCGCGGTGCACGTACACCTCGGCGTCCGGATCGCGCAGCGCGGCGGACAGCCCGGCCCGGTCCGGGCCCTCGGCGAGCACCGCCCAGGTCCCGGGTACCGGCTCCGGCGCCACCGTCACCGGGGCCCACTCGACGGTGAACAGCGTGTCGCGCGGCAGGCCCGCGCCGGCCGTCGGCCCCGGGGCGGCCACCTGCTCGAACACCACCGGGCCGAGGTCGGCCAGTGGTTGCCCGGCCGCGTCGGCGAGCGTCACGGTGACCGTGCCGTCGGCGCCGGGACGCAGGTGCACCCGGGCGCTGTCGGCGCCGGTGGCGTGTACCGCGACGCGACCGAGCGAGGTGGGCAACAGGGTGTGCCCGGTGTCGTCCGCCGGCGCCGGGCGGGCCAGGTGCCAGGCCCGGAGCGCGGCGTCCAACAACGCGGGGTGGATGCGGTAGCCGCGCACCGCACCGGAGTCGGTGTCGAGCAGCACGTCGGCGAAAACCTCGTCGCCGCGCTGCCACAACCCGCGGATCACCGCCGGGTCGGACCCGCCGTCGCGCTCCGGCAGCGGCAGCGGGTCGGCGTCCCGGGGCGGCCAATCGTGGTCCGCGGCGGCGGCCGGGGGAGGCGACGCGGCGGTGAGGGTGGCGCTCGCATGGCGGACCCAGCGGCCGTCCGCGACGGCGGGATGGCGGGCATGCACGGTCAGGGTGCGGCCGGCCCGGGCCGCGGTCACCTGGATGCGGGTGGCACCGTCCGCGGCCGGCACCGACGGCCGGTCCAGAGTCAGGTCCGCCACGCCGGCGTCGACCTCGTCGGCCGCGCGCACCGCCAACTCCGCCAGGGTGCCGGCGCCGAGCGTGGGCACCGCGCCGGCGCCGGCGCGCCCGAGCGGGTCGAGGGCGTCGACGGTGCCGGTGAGCACGACCGTGTCGTGGTCGGCCAACTCCACCGCGGCGCCCAGAATCGGATGGTCGGCCGGGTCCAGGCCCAGCGCGGCGGGTTCGGCCGTGTTCGGGCCGGGCGAGAGCCAGTAGCGGGCGCCCTGGAACGGATAGGTGGGCAGGGCGACATCCGCGGTGTCGATCCCGGCGAACAGCGGGCCGAGGTCGATCCGGGCGCCGCGGACCGCCGCCTCGCCCAGCGAGGTGCGAAAGCGCAGCAGCGAGTCGTCGTCTCGGCGCAGCGTCGCGACGACGGCGGCGTCCGCCTCGGCGTGCTCGGCGCACTCCTCGATGGCCGCCGTGAGCACCGGGTGCGGGCCGACTTCGACGAAGACACCGTGCCCGCTCGCGAGCAGCGCGCGCACGCCCTCCTCCAGCAGCACGGTCCGGCGCAGATTGCGATACCAGTAGTCGGCGTCCAGCAGCGCCGTGTCGATCCAGTCGCCGGTGACGGTGGACCGGAACGGCACCGCGCAGGTGCGGGGCGTGATGTCCGCCAGGTCCGCGATCAGCCGGTCGCGCAGCGACTCCACCTGCGCGGAATGCGAGGCGTAGTCGACGGGGATCCGGCGCACCCGCACCTCGTCGGCCTCGCAGGACCGGACGAAAGCGTCGAGTTGCCCCGGCAGCCCGGAGACGACGGTGGAGCGGGGGCCGTTGTGGGCGGCGATCGACAACCGCAGGCCGGCGCGCTCGCAACGAGCCTGCACCTCGGCGACCGGCAGCGCCACCGATGCCATCCCGCCGTGTCCGGCCAAGGAGGCGGCGATGGCCCGGCTGCGCAGCGCGACGACCTTGGCGCCGTCCTCCAGCGACAGGGCGCCGGCCACGCAGGCCGCGGCGATCTCGCCCTGGGAGTGACCCAGGACGGCGGCCGGCCGCACGCCGTGGTCCTGCCACAGCCGGGCCAGCGAGACCAGTACCGCCCACAGGGCGGGTTGCACGAGGTCGACCCGGGCCAGGGCGGCCTCGTCGTCCAGCAGCTCGGTCAACCGTCGGTCGATCCAGGGCGCGAGGGCCTGCTCGCACTCGGCGAGGTGGGCGGCGAACTCCGGGCTCTCGCGGCGCAGTCGGCCGGCCATCCCGGTCCACTGCGAGCCCTGGCCGGGGAAGACGAAGACCACCTTGCCGCGGACCACGGCGGGCCCCTCGACCAGCAGTGCGGACGCCGTGCCGGACTCCAGTGCGTGCAGCGGCTCGTGGGCTCGGTCCGAGTCCTCGACCAGGACGACCGCCCGGTGCTCGAAGGCGGTCCGGGTGCGGGCCAGGGCGGCGCCCACCCGCGCGGGGTCCGGCCGCGCCTCGCCGGCGCACCAGCGGGCCAGTTGTCCGGCCCGGGCCCGCAACGCCTGCGGGGTGGCCGCCGACAACAACCACGGCACCGGTCCGCGGCCGAGCGGCCCGGCCGGACGCTGCTCCGGGGGCTCGGCCGGCGGTGGGTCGTCCTGCGGATCGGCCTGCTCCAGGATGACGTGCGCGTTGGTGCCGCTGAGTCCGAACGAGGAGACCGCGGCGCGCCGCGGCCGGTCCACCGGCGGCCAGTCGCGGGCTTCGTCGGCGAGCCGGACCTCCCCGGCGGACCAGTCGATGTGCGGGGAGGGGGCGTCGACGTGCAGCGTGCGCGGCACGTGTGCGTGGCGCACCGCCAGGACGGTCTTGATCACCCCCGCGATGCCCGAAGCGGCCTGGGAGTGACCGATGTTGGACTTGATCGACCCCAGCCACAGCGGCCGTTGCGGGTCCCGGTCGCGGCCGTAGGTGGCCAGCAGGGCCTGGGCCTCGATCGGGTCGCCCAACGTGGTGCCGGTGCCGTGCGCCTCGACCACGTCGATCTGGTCGGGGGTGAGTCCGGCATCGGCCAGGGCGGCCCGGATGACGCGCTGCTGGGAGGGGCCGTTGGGGGCGGTCAGCCCGTTCGACGCGCCGTCCTGGTTGACCGCCGAACCCCGCAGTACGGCCAGCACCCGGCGGCCGTTGCGGCGCGCGTCGGAGAGTCGTTCGAGCAACAGCAGGCCGGCGCCCTCGGCCCAGGAGGTTCCGTCGGCCGCGGCGGCGAAGGGCTTGCAGCGGCTGTTCGGGGCCATCATGCCCTGGCTGCCGAACCCGAAGAAGATGCTCGCGGTGGACATCACGGTCACGCCGCCGGCCAGGGCCAACGAGCACTCGCCGGTGCGCAGCGCCTGGGCGGCCAGGTGCAGCGCGACCAGCGAGGAGGAGCAGGCGGTGTCCACGGTGACCGCGGGGCCCTCCAGTCCGTAGACGTAGGAGAGTCGGCCCGACATGACGCTGCCGGCGGTGCCGCTGACCAGATGGCCGGCCACCCCCTCGGGCAGTTCCGTGACGCCGGTGCCGTAACCGGTGGCCGTGGCGCCGATGAAGACGCCGGTCCGGCTGCGCTTCAACGAGGACGGCACGATGCCGACGCTTTCGAAGACCTCCCACGAGGTCTCCAGCAGGAGCCGCTGCTGGGGGTCCATCGCCAGCGCCTCGCGCGGCGCGATGCCGAACACGGCGGCGTCGAAGCGGTCGGCGTGATCGATGAAACCGCCCTGCGGGAGCGCGCCGATGCCGATGCCGGTCGCGGCCAGGTCGAGCACCTGCTGCTTCCAGCCGCGATCGTCGGGCAGGTCCCCGATGGCGTCGGTGCCCTCGACGACCAGTCGCCACAGATCCTGCGGGTCGGCCACCGAGCCGGGGAAGCGGCAGCTCATGCCCACGATCGCGATCGGTTCACCGGCGCCGTCGGCCAGTTCCGCGTTGCGCGCGCTGAGCTGCTCGTTCCGGGCCTGCAGTTCCTCGTTCCGGGTCAACGACGCCCGGAGTGCCTCGACGAGCCGATCGGGGGAGGCGGTCACGCCGAACCCCGCTCGTCGCGGCGACGGGACGGGGCGGCTGCTCGGGCCGGCGGGTGTTCGGCCGGCCCGCGCATCGTCCCCCGTTCCGGCACCACACCCCGGGGGCGCGATTCGGTCACCCGTGCGGAAACAGTCGGAAAACGATGCATGGAGGACTCCCGTTTCGCCGACGGTGCCGGCGGACGATCACCACAGGACTGTCCTCAAGCTAATCGGCGCGATATCGGAACCCGACCCCATCTTTGGGCCGGGCAATCCCCTCATGCCCGGCGCGGACCCCCTACCGGGCCCGAACCGCGCTCGTCGAGCAACTCGCGGGCCCGGTGGGCGGCTCGGGCGACGAGCGACTCCAGGGCGCCCGCCGGGATCCCGGGCGGCGGCGTGATCCGCACCGACGGCACGGTGTCCGGCACCGGCGGCGGGTCGGCGGGCAACGGGTCGACCGGGCGGTACGCCTCCCGGGCGGCGACCCCCGGCGCGGCGGCCGGCGAGCCGGGTGCCCGGGTGCCCGGGTCCCGCGCGCGCAGGCCGTCCAGGAACGCCCGTTCGCCCCGCCCGCGGAGCAGCAACAACACGAACGGGTCGGCGTCCAGCAGCCAGGCCGCCTGGTAGCACAGCGCGGCGGCATGTCGGCAGGGCAACTCCCAGTCCGGGCAGTCGCAATCCGGATCCAGATCGCCGATGCCCGGGAGCAGCGGTACGTCCGCGTCCTCGGCCGCCGCGACCAGCTCCTGCGGCATGTCCCGGTCCAGGAGCGCGGCCAGATGCCCGGACTTGGCGGCCACCTGGTCGAGGAAACGATCCCACCGCGCGTCGGTGAGCCGCTCGATGTGCACGGCCGTCTCGTACTGCGACCCGTCCGCGTCGTGCACGGACGCGGCGATCCGGCCCGGGCCGACGGTGATCGGGCCGACCCGACCGGAGCCGGCGTACGCGCGCCCCTTGCGCAGCGGCTCGCCGGAGAGCGCGGCCTCCTCCAGGGCGTCGGTCCAGGCGTGGCCCCACCAGGTGGTGCCCCTGGCACCGCGGCTGCGGCGTGGGGCGAACGCGGGGAAGACGCGGGCCGGTTCGGTGATCATCGGCTGCTCCTGAGCTCGACCAGGTTCGCGAGTTCGGTGTCGGAGAGTTCGGTGAGTGCGGCCTCGCCGCCGGTGAGCACCGAGTCGGCCAGCGCCCGCTTGTCGCGCAACATCGCGGCGATCCGGTCCTCGATGGTGCCTTCGGCGATGAAGCGGTGCACCTGGACCGGCCGGGTCTGGCCGATCCGGTACGCGCGGTCGGTGGCCTGTTCCTCGACGGCCGGATTCCACCAGCGGTCGTAGTGCACGACATGGTCGGCCCGGGTGAGGTTGAGCCCGGTGCCGGCGGCCTTGAGCGAGAGCAGGAACACCGGTACCGCGCCGTCCTGGAAACGGGCGACCAGGGCGTCGCGGCGGGTCGGCGCGGTGCCGCCGTGCAGGAGTTGGTTGCCGATGCCGCGCCCGTCCAGGTGCTTGGCCAGCAGCCGGGCCATCGTGACGTACTGGGTGAAGACCAGGACCGAGCCGTCCTCGGCGAGGATCGTGTCGAGCAACTCGTCGAGCAGTTCGAGCTTGCCGGAGCGACCGTCGAGGCGGGGCTCGGGTTCCTTGAGGTATTGCGCGGGGTGGTTGCAGATCTGCTTGAGCCCGGTGAGCAGGCCGATGATGTGCCCACGCCGGGCCATGCCGGTGCTCTCCCGCAGTCCGGCCATCGCCTCGCGCACCGCCGCCTCGTACAGGCCGGCCTGCTCGCGGGTGAGCGACACCGGCTGGTCGGTTTCGGTCTTGGCGGGCAGTTCCGGCGCGATGCCCGGATCGCTCTTGCGCCGGCGGAGCAGGAACGGCGCGATCAGTCGGCCCAGTCGCTCGGCCGTGGGACCGTCCCGATCGGCCTCGACCGGCTTGACCCAGCGACGGCGGAACGCGGCCAGGCCGCCGAGCAGGCCGGGGGTGGTCCAGTCCAGGATCGCCCACAACTCGGACAGCCGGTTCTCCACCGGGGTGCCGGTGAGCGCGATCCGCGCCTGCGCGGGGATCGTGCGCAGCGCCTTGGCGGTGCCCGAGGTGTGGTTCTTGACGTGTTGCGCCTCGTCCGCGACCACCAGGCCCCACGGCACGTCGGCCAGCCGCGCCCGGTCCAGGCGCATCGTGCCGTAGGTGGTGAGCACGAAGCCGTCGACGAGGTCGTCCAGGGTGCGGCCGGTGCCGTGGAAGCGGCGCACCGGCGTGCCCGGCGCGAAGCGCTCGATCTCCCGCTGCCAGTTGCCCAGCAGCGATGCCGGGCAGACCACCAGGGTCGGCGCCGGGCCGGCCGGGTCGGCGCCGTCGAGCGCCGCGGCCCGCCGGTGCAGGTGCAGCGCGATCAGCGTGACGGTCTTGCCCAGGCCCATGTCGTCGGCCAGGCAACCGCCCAGACCCAGCGAGGTCATCCGGTCCAGCCAGCGCAGGCCGCGCAGTTGGTAGTCGCGCAGGGTGGCGGCGAGCGCCTTGGGCGCGGCGATCGGCTCGGCACCGCCGTCCGGATCGGCGAGCCGCTCGCGCAATTCGTCCAGCCACGCCGAGGTGCCCACCTCGATGCGCTTGCCGGCCACCTCGATGCCGCCGGTCAGCGCCGCGGTGAGCGCCTCGATCGGGGTGAGCGGCTTGATCGAGCGGTTGCGGGCCTTGGCGATCAGGGCCGGGTCGACCAGCACCCACCGGTCGCGCAGGCGCACCACGGGTCGGTGCGACTCGGCCAGCGCGTGCATCTCGGCGGCGGTCAACACCTGCTCGCCCAGGGCGAGTTGCCAGTCGAAGCCGAGTGGGGTGTCGCCGCCGAGGAAGGCGCGCAGGTCGCCGGGCGGCCCGTCGTGCGCGCCGACCACGGCCCGGGCGGTGAGATCGCGCACCAGGTCGCGCGGCCAGTGCACCTCGACCCCCGCCGCGGCCAGGCGCGCGGTGGCGGCGCCGAGCAGCGCGCCGAGGTCGTCGTCGCCGACCACCACCCGGTCCGGCACGCCGGCGTTCAACAGCGGCTCCAGCGCGGGCCACACCCGGGCGGCCCGACGCAGCGCGAGCAGCACGTCCAGCCGGGCCCGTTCGCCGAAGCGCGGGTCGGTGCCGGTCCACAGGGTGTCCGCGTCGATCACCGCGCTCGGATCGGCGAGCGAGTGCACCTGGACGATCGCCCGGAACGGCGCGTGTTCGATGTCGTGCGTCTCCAGCCGCAACGAGATCCGTACGCCGGTGTCGACGTCGGCGGCGATTCGATCCGACCAGGAGCGCAACTCGGGCAGCCGGTGCGGGTCGGTGGCGGCGAACGCGCCGGCGAGCCCGCCCCGCGGCGCGGCGGCGGTGCGCGGCATCGTGTCGGCGACCGCGTCCAGGAAGGCCCGGATCAACGGCGCCGCCTCCGGCAACAACGCGCCGCCCCCCGTCGGCATCGCCCGGGCCTCACCCGGCATCGCGTCGGCGAGCGCCCGCACCCGCTCCACGTCGGCGGCGTCCAGCGGCCCGGCCCGCCACGCGTCGTGGTCGCCGGGAGAGAGGCCGGGCAACATCCGGCCGCGGGCCACCAGTTGCAGGGCGAGCACGGTGGCCGCCCCCCAGAACGCGGCGGCCGGGTGGGCGTCGGCGGTCCGGCGGGCCCGGGAGAGCAGCCGGACCGCGTCGGCGACCGGCACCAGGACGGCGGGGTGGACCTGCTCGGTGCCGTCGGCGTCGAGCACGGTGACGGTGTCGGTGCCGTCGGCGTGCGGCCAGAACGCGACGGTCCCGGCGCGGGGCGGGTCGGCCGGCGCGAAGGTGGCGGCGTGCCGGATCAGGTCGGTCGGGGCGTGCGTGCTGCGGGTGTCGATGTTCGCTACTCCTGCGGTGCGGGGGATTCCGGGGCGACGGCCGGTGCGGGCCGGCGCGAGCGGATCAGGGTCTCGATGCCGTCCAGGACCAGACCCAGGCCGAACTCGAAGCCCGCGTCGGGGGCCTCCTCGTAGCTGCCGGCGGCCCAGACCCGGGTGAGGGTGGGGAAGCGGGCGGGTTGGATGAGCCGTTCCAGATACGGCGTGCTCTCCGCCCACCAGTCCTCGTAGCCCACGCCGCTGGTGACCGCGTCCCGATTGACGTCGACGGCGACCTGGGTGATGCCGCGGACGTACGCGTCGACGAGCCCGACGACGTGGGTCATCTCGGCCTCGGTGAGGCCGAGATCGGCGACGGTGCGCAGCGCCGAATCGGCCCGGGCGGTGACCTGCGGGCCCATCAACAGCAGGCCGGGGCCCCACAGTTGCACCACCCACGGATGCCGCTGGGCGAGCGCGTGGTCGGCGCGCGCGTGCCGTTCCAGCGCGGTGCGCCAGTCGAGCCCGGCCGCGTCGGGCAGTGCGGACTCGCCGAGCACGGTGTCGAACATGACGTGCAGCAGTTCGGCCTTGCCCGGCACGTAGGTGTACAGCGACATGGTGCCCACGCCGAGTCGCTCGGCGACCGCGCGCATGGACAGCGCGCCGATCCCGTCGGCGTCGGCGATCTCCACGGCCGCCCGCACGATGCGATCCACGGTGAGCCCCTGCTTGGGGCCGCGGGTGGGTCCCTCGCCGGTGCGCCACAACAATGCGAGGGTGCGGGCCGGATCGGCGCGCCCACTCTTCTCTCGTGCCACGTACGTACCTTCTCCCGAAAACTCCGTAGAGCGTACGGTACGTCATCCGGAGTTGATCGACAAGCTTGATCGACCGGCTGATCGACCGGCTGATCGAACGGCGCCGCAAGCCCTCGGAAGCTCTTGCGCGCCAACTCCGTATGACGTACGGTACGGCGTACGAGACAACTTCGTATCTTGTACGGAGTCGGCTCGCGAACGCCTTCCCGTGCGGTTCGATCGAACGCGACGGGCGACACACGAAGGGGCCCACATGCCACTGGCGATCTCCGCCGAAGGTGTGACCAAGACGCGCGGCGCCACCCGGGCGCTGGACGGATTCGATCTGGAGGTGCCGACCGGCACGGTGCACGGACTGCTCGGCCCCAACGGCGCGGGCAAGACCACGGCGGTGCGGATCCTGACCACGCTGCTGGGTCCGGACGGCGGACGGGCCGAGGTGGCCGGATTCGACGTGCTGCGAGACGCGGCGCGGGTGCGCACCCGGATCGGGCTGCTCGGGCAGTACGCCGCATTGGACGAGGTGCTCGGCGGACGGCAGAACCTGGAGATGTTCGGCCGGCTGTACCGCCTGGGCGCCCGCGCGGCCCGGGCCCGGGCGGACGAGTTGTTGGCGCGGTTCGCGCTGACCGACGTCGCCGAACGCGCGGTGACCACCTACTCGGGCGGCATGCGTCGCCGGCTGGACCTGGCCGCGTCGCTGATCCAGGCACCCGAGGTGCTCTTCCTGGACGAGCCGACCACCGGGCTCGACCCGCGGGGCCGCACCGAGGTGTGGGAGGCGGTGCGCGAACTGGTCGCGGGCGGCACGACCGTGCTGCTGACCACGCAATACCTGGAGGAGGCGGATCGGCTCGCGGACACCATCTCGGTGGTCGACCACGGCCGGGTGATCGCCCGCGGCACGCCCACCGAGCTCAAGTCCCGACTCGGCGGCGACCGGATCGACGTGGTGGTCCGCGAACCGCTCGACCTGAGCGCCGCGGCGACGATCCTGGCCGGCGTCGGCAACGGCAACCCGGAGGTCCGGGCCGACGAGCGCCGAGTGGGCATCGCGATCACCGACCGGGTGAGTGCGCTCACCGCCACCGTGCGGGCACTGCACGACGCCGGCATCGAGGCCGAGGACATCGCGCTGCGCCGACCCACCCTGGACGAGGTCTTCCTGACCATCACCGGCGTGCGCCGGGACGAACGACCGGTCGAGCACGCGCACGGGTCGCGCCGGGCGGGCAGACCCGACACGGGCGACGCGAAGGAGGCGGCGGCATGAGCGCCGCGCTGCGCCGGGCCCTCCCGGACACCTGGACGCTGACCCGCCGTACCTTCGCGCACTGGGCCAGGCAGCCCGCGCCGGTGCTGGTCGGGCTGCTGTTCCCGGTGCTGATGGTGCTGATGTTCGGCTACCTGTTCGGCGGCGGGATGGACGTGCCGGGCGGTGGTGACTACCGCGAGTTCCTGTTGCCGGGCATGTTCGCGATGACGATGGTCTTCGGAATCGAATCCACCTTCACCGCGGTCGCCGGCGACGCGGCGCGCGGGGTCACCGACCGATTCCGGTCGATGCCGATGTCGCACTCGGCCGTGGTCGGCGGGCGGGTGCTCGCCGACATGGTGCACGCCGCCGTCGGGCTGGCGGTGCTGATCTGCTGCGGGCTCGCGGTGGGTTGGCGGTGGCACGAGGGGCCCGCGCGAGCGGCGCTCGCCGTCGCGATGTTGCTGATGTTGCGGCTCGCGGTGTTGTGGCTGGGCATCTACCTGGCGCTGCGCGCCAAGGGGCCCGAGTCGGTCGCGGTCCTGCAGATCCTGGTCTGGCCGCTGGGCTTCCTGTCCAACGTGTTCGTCTCGCCCGACACGATGCCGGGTTGGCTGGGCACGGTCGCCGAGTGGAACCCGCTCTCCGCGAGCGCGGGCGCCGGCCGCGAACTGTTCGGCAATCCCGGCTGGTCCGGCGGCGGCTGGGTCGCCGATCACACGATCCTGATGGCCTTCGGCTGGCCGCTCGTGCTGATTGCCGTCTTCGCGCCGCTGTCGGTGCGACGGTATCGCGGACTCGGCCGCTGACCCGGGCGCCTGCCGAGGGTCCGCCGCTCGCCGGTTCGCGAGCGGCGGACCGTGCGGGCGGCGGATCGCGCGGCGCGGGCCGGAGTCGGTCAGGCCGTCCGGGCCCGTTCGGCGCAGGCCAACGCCGCCCGCAGGAACTCGGCGGTCGCCGAGTCCTCCGCCTTGACCAACTCGGCCGGCGTGCCCGCGAAGACGACCGTGCCACCGTGCTTGCCGCCACCGGGGCCCAGGTCGACCACGTGGTCGGCGCGCTTGACCACGTCCAGGTTGTGTTCGACCACCACCACCGTGTTGCCCGCGTCCACGAGCCGGTCCAGCAGCCGGATCAGGGTGTCCACGTCGGACATGTGCAGGCCCGTGGTCGGCTCGTCGAGGATGTACACGCTGCCCGTCCTGTGCAGCTCGCTCGCCAGCTTGAGCCGCTGCAACTCGCCGCCGGAGAGCGAACTCAGCGGTTGTCCCAGGGTCAGATAGCCCAGGCCGACCGAGGCCAGCGACCGCACCCGAGTGCGCAGCGCCTCCTCGACGAAGTAGTCGATCGCCTCCTCGGCGGTCAACGCCAGCACGTCCACGATCGACCTGCCGCGCAGCGAGTACGCCAGGACCTCGTCGCGAAACCGCCGCCCCGCGCACGCCGTACAACGGGTGGTCACCGGATCCATGAAGGCCATGTCGGTACGCACCACGCCACGCCCCTGGCATTGCGGGCAGCCGCCCAGCGAGTTGAACGAGAACAGCCCCGGATCCACGCCGTTGGCCTTCGCGAACAACCTGCGCAGCGGGTCCGCCACCCCGACATAGCTCGCCGGCGTCGAGCGGGAGGAGATCCCCACGCCCGACTGGTCGACCACCACCGCCGTCGGGTGTGCCGCGACCAGGACGTCCGAGATCAGCGTGCTCTTGCCGGAACCGGCCACCCCGGTGACCACGGTGAGCACGCCGGTGGGGATGTCCACGTCCACGTCGCGCAGGTTGTGCAGGTTCGCGCCGCGAATCTCCAGCACGCCGGTGGGCCGGCGAAAGTCCGGCTTGAGCGGGCCGGCCCGGCGCAGCGCCCGCCCGGTCGGCGAATCCGACACGCGCAACTCGGCGAAGCTGCCCTCGAACGTGACGGTGCCGCCGTGGATACCCGCCCCGGGCCCGACGTCCACGACATGGTCGGCGATCGCGATCACGTCCGGATCGTGCTCGACCACCAGCACGGTGTTGCCCTTGTCCCGCAGCCGGGTGAGCAGATCACCCAGCCGCACCACGTCGCGCGGATGCAGCCCCACGCTCGGCTCGTCGAAGATGTACGTCATCCCGGTCAGGCTCGACCCCAGGTAGCGCACCATCTTCAGCCGCTGCCCCTCACCGCCGGACACCGTCGAGGTGGGCCGATCCAGGTGCAGATAGCCGAGCCCGATCGCGACGATCCGCTCCAGCGCGAGCGCCGCGGGTCGAGCCACCCGGCGGGCGACCGGGTCGGCCAACCCGGTGAGCACCCCGACCAGGTCGCCGATCTCCATCGCCGCGTAGTCCGACAACGAGTGCCCGTCGATCAGCGACGCGCGCGCCGCCTCGTTCAGTCGGGCACCCGCGCAGTCCGGGCACGCCCCCTCGGCGACGAACCGGGCGATCGTCTCGCGGCTCCGCTCGGCCAGCGCGGAGGTGTCGCGGTTGAGGTAGAGCCGGTTGAACCGGTCCACCAGCCCCTCGTAGTCGATGTGGTGCCGGCCGTTGCTGTTGACGATCTCCACCTTGGCGCCGGTGCCGTACAGGAACAGTCGCCACTGCTCGTCGGTGAACTCGCGGATCGGGACGTCGGTGGGGTAGAGGTCGTGGTTCGCGTACAACTGCCACTGCCAGCCGCCCACCGCGAACCCCGGGTGTCGGATCGCGCCGTCGCGGATCGCCAGGGACGGGTCGAGCAGCGCGTCCAGGTCCAGTCGGACGGTGCGCCCCAGCCCCTCGCAGGTCGGGCACATGCCGTTCGGGTCGTTGAACGAGTAGTGGTTGGCGGGCCCGGCCCCGGGTGTGCCGTGCCGGGAGAACAGCACCCGCAGCAGCGGGTGGATGTCGGTCATCGTGCCCACCGTGGACCGCGAGTTGCCGCCGACCGGGCGCTGGTCGACCACGATCGCGGTCGACAGGTTCTCGATCGTGTCCGCCGTGGGCCGCTCGTGCTTGGGCAGCCGGTTGCGGATGAACGTGGTGAACGTCTCGGCGAGTTGCCGCTGCGACTCGACCGCGATGGTGTCGAAGACGATCGACGACTTGCCCGAACCGGACACGCCGGTGAAGACGACGATCCGGTTCTTCGGGATGCGCAGCGACACGCCCTTGAGATTGTGTTCCCGGGCGCCGGTGATCACGATGTGGTCGTAGTCCATGTGGCCAACGTACGAAGGTGTCCCTGACAGGTGTTGTCAAGGATTTCGGAACGATTGCGCACTGCCCCCAGCGGTCGCGAACCGTCGTCGCCGACCGCGCGACGGCCGGGAAAGCGGTTGCGCCGCGCGGACCCGATCGAGCACCATCGCCGCCATGACGAACCTGGCGAAGACCACGCACACCACGAACCGAAAGGGCGGCGACCGCCCGGGCGCGTGACCGCCCCGACGCCGGCCGCCGAGCCGACCGACCCGCAACCTCGCCCGAGCACCGTGCCGTCGAGCCGGTCCGGGCACGACGCACCCCGCTTCGGCTACGGGGACGCGGCGCACCGAGCGATCGAGGCCGACCGCGACGGCCCGACGGCTCGCGAGATGTTCGCGCGCACCGCGGACCCGGACGCGGCAGTCCGGCTGCGCGCCCTGACGTTGTTGACCGACGTCGGCCACGACGGCGAGCGGTGGCCGGCCGCCGCCGACGTGGCCGCGCACCTGTCGACCGACCCCGACGAACGGGTCCGCCGCGCCGCCGCCTGGCTGCTCGCACACGTCGATCTCGACCGGGTGCTGCGCGCGGCGTACGAGCCGCCCGCCGACCCGGTGGCCGGCCTGGCGCTCGTGGAGGCCGCGCTCGGCCGCTGGGCTCGGGACGCGGACGCCGCCCGACTGGATCTGGCGGAGCACCTGCGCGAGCACCCGGACCCCGCCGTGCGGCTGCGCGCGGGGCTGGCGGCGCTCGCGCTGTGCGCACCCGAGCGGCACGACACCTGGGAGCGGGTGATCCGGGGTGCCCTGGCCCCGGCCGACCGGCTGGCCGGCCCGGGTTCGCGGGTCCGGTGGACCGTGGCCGAGCTGTTGGCCTCCGCGCTGGTGCGCGGCGGGCGTGCCGAGGCCGACTGGTACCTGTGGGCCGACCTGCTGATTCGTTCCCCGGACCCGGCGACGGCGCGGGTGGGCATCGGGTTCGGGTACCAGGCGATCCGCACCTGGCGGGCCGGACCGGCCCGATTGTGGCCAGCCCTCGGGCACGCGCTCGACCACCCGGACCCGGACGTACGAGCGGCCGCGGTGCACACGATCGGCCGTTCCACCCACGCCACCCGCAGCGCCGCGACCACGCTCGCGCGACTGACCGCGGATGCGATCGTGGGCCTGCCGGCCGCCGCCGCCCTGGCCCGGGAGGGCGATCGCCGGGCCCTGCCGACGGTGCGCGCGGTGCTGGCCACGACGGCCACGGACACGACGCACCCCGGACTGGCGCGGGCCGCGGCCGGCTTCGCCGACGACCCGTCGGCTCCCCTGCGCGACGCCGCACTCGGCCGGTTGGCCGGGCACGACGCCGCCGCCTGCGTACGTTCGCTCCGCGAGCGCGGCTGCCTGCTGCCCGCGGCGCTGGCCGCACTGAACCCCGGCCTCCCGGGCGCGGCCGCGGCGGTGCCCGCGCTGATCGCGGCGTTGGCCGACGTGACGAGCGTCGAGGCGCACACCTGGCCGCGCGGCCGGCTCGCGCAACTGCTGGGCGAATTCGGCCCGGCGGCGAGCGATGCCGTACCGCTGCTCGAACGCCTGGCCGCCGACGCCCCCGAGCGGCACGTGGCCCTGGCGCTGATCCGGATCACCGGCGACCGCGCGCTCGCGGAGGCTCGCCTGGACGCGCTCGGACCCGCGGTCCGACGTCCACGTCAGGCCGTGGTCCTGCTCGACTGGCTCGTGGACCACGGCGGCCTGAACGCACGCCACTCCGCCGAACTGTGGTCGCTGGCGGCGGACCCGACCCGGACCTACGGGCCGGTCCTGGTTCCGCTGTGGCGGCACGCCGGGGAGGCCGCCCTGCCGGTCCTGCTCGCGGCGCTGCCGCAGTTGTTGGAGGCCGACGTCTACGGATCGTTCGTCTACCGCCTGCTCGGGGAAATGGGCGCGGCGGCGGCGCCGATCCTGCCCGCCCTGGACCCGATCATCGACCGTCGCGAACGGGCGCCCGGGCCGGACGAGGACGACGACGAGGTCATCCGCGACGAGCGGTTGGTCGAGCGGGCCCGGGCGGCGCGGGCCCGGATCCTCGCGGCTGTTGCCAGTAGTGCGCAACTGCCGGGTGCCGGCAACTAAGCTCGTGCCATGACCGCTTCACCCATCGTCCTCGGCATCGAATCGTCCTGCGACGAGACCGGCGTCGGCCTGGTCCGGGACGGCTGGCTGCTCGGCCACGCGGTGGCCACGAGCATGGCCGAGCACGCCCGATTCGGCGGCGTGGTGCCGGAGATCGCGGCCCGCGCCCACGTGCACGCGCTCACCCCCACCGTGCGGGCCGCACTGGACTCGGCCGGGCTGCGTCGGCGCGACATCGGCGCGGTCGCGGTGACCACCGGACCCGGCCTGGCCACCGCTCTCCAGGTCGGCGTGGCCGCCGCCAAGGGCTTCGCGCTCGCGCTGGACGTGCCCCTGTACGGCGTGCACCACCTGGCCGGACACGTCGCGGCCGACACCCTCGAACACGGCCCGCTGCCCGACCCGTGCGTGGTGCTGATCGTCTCCGGCGGCCACACCTCGCTGCTGCTCGTGCGCGACTTCGCCCGCGATCCGATCGTCCACCTCGGCGACACCCTCGACGACGCGGCGGGCGAGTGTTTCGACAAGGTGGCCCGGGTGTTCGGCCTGCCCTACCCGGGCGGACCGGCGATCGACCGGGCCGCGCGCGAGGGCGACCCGAACGCCGTCGCCTTCCCGCGCGGACTCACCGGCCCGCGCGACGACCCGTACGCGTTCTCCTTCTCCGGCCTCAAGTCCGCCGCCGCCCGCTGGGCCGAGCGCTCGCGGGCCGGCGGCGGCACGTTGCCGGTCGCCGACGGCGCCGCCGCGCTCCAAGAGGCGGTGGCCGACGTACTGACCAGCAAGGCCGTCGCCGCGTGCACCGCGCACGACGTGCGCACCCTGGTCGTGGTCGGCGGGGTCGCGGCCAACTCCCGGGTGCGCTCGCTCGCGGCCGAACGCTGCGCCGCCGCGGGCATCACGCTGCGGGTGCCGCCGCCCCGGCTGTGCACCGACAACGGCGCGATGATCGCCGCCGTCGGCGACCTGCTGATCCGGGCCGGCACGGCGCCTGCTCCGCTCGACGTGTCCATCGACCCGTCCGCGCCCCTGGAGTACGCGTGCCTGCACCCCGTGGCGACACCCACCCGGGCGGCCGGATGAACCCGAACATCCGCCGCTTCACCGTCGCCGACCTCAGCCGGTACACGGCCGGCATCCGAGCCGTCTACGCCGAGGCGTTCGCCGAACCGCCGTGGCACGAGGGCCCGGAACAGGCCGTCGAATACGCGCGACGGCTCGCCGCGGACAGCGGTCGACCGGGCTTCGTGGGCGCGATCGCGGTGGCCGAACACACCGGCGCCGTGCTCGGGTTCGCGACCGGTTGGACCACCGCGACACCGATGCCCACGAGCCGCTCGTACGGCGACGTGGCCCGGGCCCTGGGCCCGGCGCGGACCGCGGCGTGGTTGTGCGGTGCGCGAGAGGTGGACGAACTCGCGGTCGGCGGCCTGGCCCGCGGCACCGGCGCCGCCGCCGCGCTGCCGAACGCGGTGACGGCGGATGTGCCCGACGGCCGGTGCCGGCTGCTCACCTCGACCCGGGCCGAACCGGCGCTGCGTTTCTACGCCCGGCAGGGTTGGCGCCGCGTCGCCCACGCCGAGTCGCCGGACACCGCGCTGCTGCTGCACCCTCGGCATCCGGCTCCCGACGGGCCGGCGTCGCCGCCTCAGGGCGTGTAGCGCAACATCCAGTCGTTGTCCGCGTTGCGACCGAACTCGGGATCGTTGGGCGGATCGGCCGGGAGTTCCTCGACCTGGTCGGCCGCCGCGACCCGCTCGGGCAGCTTGCCCCAACGGGCGGCCCGATCGGCCTGCTCGACGCCCTCGCCGGCGGATTCCTTCGGCTGCTGCCGCTCACGCTGTTCTTCGATGTCCATGAGCCCCTGCCCTGTCCGAGCCGTGCACCTTGACGCCCCAACGGTAGCGCTCTTCGCCGCGGGGATACTGGGACCGTGTACGCCGAACGTCGTTCCCGCCTGGCACCGCTGACCGTCTGGACCCGCACGGTCGAGGTCGCCGGATCCGAACGGGTGCTGCCGGACGGCTGCATGGACCTGATCTGGTCCGGCGAGCAACTGATCGTGGCCGGCCCCGACACCCTCGCGCACGCGGTCGAGAACACGTCGGGGGCCCGCTACGCGGCGGTGCGCTGCGTGCCCGGGATCGGGCCCGCGCTGTTCGGGCTGCCGGCCGACACGCTGCGCGATCGACGGGTCCCGCTGGCCGATGTGTGGGGCGAGCGCGCGGTGCGGGTGCTGACCGAACGCATCGCCGGCGCCGCCGATCCGGCCGCCTTCCTCGAACGGCTGGCCGCCGAGCGGCTGCGCGACCACGACGCCGACGCGGCCCGCTTCGCCGACGCGGTGGTCGGCGAACTGCGGGCCGGCGCCGACATCGCCGCGATCGCCGCCGAGGTCAATCTGAGCGAGCGCCAACTCCACCGGCGCTCGCTCACCGCGTTCGGCTACGGGCCCAAGACGCTGGGCCGGGTGCTGCGCCTGAACCGCGCGCTGGACCTGGCCCGCGGCGGGCTGCCGGCCGCCCGGGTCGCCGCGGACGCCGGCTACGCGGACCAGGCCCACTTCGCCCGCGACGTCAAGGCCCTGGCCGGCGTCCCGCTGCGCACCCTGCTGTCGGGCTGACGCGCTACGGAGCCTGCTTCGGCAGCGGCGCGAGCAGGTCCACGGCGTTCCCGTCCGGGTCGTGCAGGACCGCGTACCGCTGCTCCCAGAACGCGTCCCACGGCGCCAGATATCCGGTGTGCCCGGCCGCGACCAGCTCGCCGTAGACCCGGTCCACGTCGGCCGGATCGGTGAACGCGAAGGCCAGCGAGGCCCGGTGGTCGCCGGTCGGCGCGGTCCACCCGGGGGCGAACGAGCGGACCGTCTCGACCGTGTCCAGCACCAACAGCGGCCCGTCGGGCAACGACACCTCGACATGCGGGAGAGCGTCGTGCTCGGCGGGGATGTCCAGGCCGAGCGCCCGGTAGAACGCGAGCGACGCGGCCATGTCGGCGACCACGAGCCCGATGAAGTGGAAACGAAACGCACGAGAAGTCATACCCGCACGCTAGCCGGCCCCGTGGTCGCGTTCTTGAACGAATCGGACGTGTCCGCCGGCGTGTCGGGCCGGCCGCACGCGCCGGACGGGTGCCCGGCGTCGCTCAGCCGCGTTCTCGGCGGGCCGCCGTCAGGGCGAGCAACGTGGTCGCCGCGGCCAGGGCACCGCCGAACCACAACACCGCCGAGGTGGCCACGGCGTCCACCGTGATGCCGCCGAGCAACGAGCCGAGCGCGATCGCGACCTGGAACCCGGTGACGAACACCGCGGACGCCGCCTCGGGCGCGTCCGGGGCCGACCGCGACATCCACGCCTGCAGGCCCACCGGTACCGCGCCGTAGGCGAGGCCCCAGACGAGCATCGCCGTCACGGTGCCCGGCGTCCGGGGCCCGGACAGCGCGAGCAGCACCATCGAGCAGGCGAGCAGCCCGGCCGCGACCGCGAGTGTGCCGTACGCGGCGCGTCCGATGTACGCGCCGGCCACGAAGTTGCCCAGCACACCCGCCACGCCGTAGCCGAACAGCAGCCCGCCGATCGGTCCCGGCCCCAGGTCGCCGACCTGCTCCAGGATCGGCCGGATGTAGGTGTAGGCGCCGAAGTGGCCGGCGACCACCAGGACCAGTCCGGCGGTGCCGATGAGTACGGTGCGTCGACCCAACAGCGCGCCCAGCTCGCGTGGTCGCACGGCCCGCTCGGCGGGCAGCGGTGGCAACAACACGAGCAGGACGATCAGGACGAGGGCGGCGAGCCCCGCCATCACCGCGAACGCGACGCGCCACCCGGCCCATTCGCCGATCATCGTGCCGATCGGCACCGCGATCACCGAGGCCATCGAGACCCCGCCGAAGATCACCGCGGCGGCCCGGCCGACCGATCGGGCGGGCACCAGGCGCACCGGCAGGCTCGCGCCGATCGCCCAGAAGCCGCCGATGGCGGCGCCCACGAGCAGGCGGGCCACCAGCAGGGTGGCGAAGTTCGGCGCCAACGCACTGATCGTGTTGGCGGCGAGCAGCACGAGCATCATCGCCGCCAGGACGATCCGCCGGTCCACCCGACCGGCGGCGACCAGTACGAGCGGCGCGGCGAGGCCGGCCACCACCGCGGCCGGCGTCATGGCCAGGCCGGTGGTGCCCTCGGATACGTGCAGGCCCTGCGAGATCGGGGTGAGCAGGCCGACCGGGAGCATCTCGGTGCCGACCACGGTGAAGGTGCCTGCGGCGATGGTCGTGACGGCGAGCCAGGACCGGGCGCCGGCGGTCTCGGGAGCGGGCTCGTCGTGGGGTCCGGGGTCGGGGGCGGACGCAGCGGTGGAGTCGGTGTCGACGACTGGGTTGGGCATGCCGCTCAGCCTGGCCGGCGCACCGGACCCCCGACAACGGCCAAGATCGCATGCGAGCACAAGTCTCGCTTATGCTCGCAGGTCGAAGTCCGGTGCCCGGCCGAGCACGCACCCCGTGTGGGCGGGTTCGGGGGTGCCCGAGGGGGAGGAGAGTGCGGATGAGCGTGGAGTTCCGCGAGTTGGAGTGCTTCGTCGTACTGAGCGAGGAACTGCATTTCACCCGTACCGCCGCGCGGCTCTACACGTCGCAGGCCCGGGTCAGTCAACTGTTGCGGCAACTGGAGGAGCGGATCGGCACCCGGCTGTTCGAGCGCAACAGCCGCCGGGTCCGGCTCACTTCGCAGGGCGAGCTGTTCCTGGCCGAGGTGCGGCCCGCGTACGGCGCGATGGTCGACGCGGTCGACCGGGCCCGGGGCCGCGCCCGCGGCATCGAGGGAGTGTTGCGGATCGGCTTCGTCGGCACGCCCTACGGCACCCTGCTGGACCTGGTCGGCGACTTCCGGGCCGGTCATCCCCAGGCGCGCGCCGACCTGGTCGAGACCCCGCTGTCGGATCCGTTCGGCCCGCTGTTGCGCGGCGAGATCGACGCGGCGTTCGTGACCCTGCCGGTGGTCGACCCGGCGCTGCGCACCGGCCCGGTGATCGCCGTCGACCCGCTCGTGCTGGGGGTCTCCACCCGACACCCGCTCGCGGCGCGGGACCTGGTGGACGCCGAGGAGTTGGCCGAGTGCCTGTTCGTGGACATCGCCGGCCCCGCGCCCGCGCGTTGGCGCGAGCTCCAGTCGCCGACGGCCACGCCGGGTGGCCGGGAGATCACCCACGGACCGGGTGCCGGCACCCTTCAGGAGGCGTTGTCGTTGATCGCCGCCGACCTGGGGGTACTGCTGTTCTGCGCGCAGTTCGCCGGTTACAACGGGCGACCCGACGTGGCGTTCGTACCGGTCACCGGCCTGCCCGAGTCGGCCGTCACGCTCGCCTGGCGCGCCGGGCAGGAGACGAATCTGCTGCGCTCCTTCGTCGCCGCGTCGACCCGACTGTCGACGCGGGCCGCCTGAACCGGTCGCGACCGGGTCGACTCGGCGGCGCCGGAACATGACGATCCATCGACAAAACGACGTCGTCGACGGGGTCGAGTCGGGTCGGCCCCGCCCCTGGGCCGCAGTGCCGCCCCGGGGGCATACCGTGAGGTCGTCAACCCGTCTCGGACCGAAGGACCTGGTCATGCCGCTGCTCACGATCAAGTCTGAAGGTGAGGTCGAGATCGAGGTCCGTCGCTCACGCTTCCTGTGCGCCGTCGCGCGCGTGGGCGACGACGCCGCGGCGCAGGCGTTCCTGGCCCGCCGCCGGGCGCTGCATCCGTCCGCGCGGCACAACTGCTCGGCCTGGATCGCGGGCGGTCAGGAAAAGGGCTACGACGACGGCGAACCGTCCGGCACGGCCGGTGCGCCGATGCTCCAGGTGCTCCGGCGCCGCGAACTCACCGAGACGGTCGCGGTGGTGACCCGCTACTTCGGTGGCATCATGCTCGGCGCCGGCGGCCTGATCAGGGCGTACGGCTCGGCGGTCACCGAGGCGGTGGACACCGTGGGAGTGGTCGAACTGCGGCCGATGCTGGTGCTGACCGTCGACGTCGACCACACCCACGCCGGCCGGCTGGAGAACGACCTGCGCGGGCTCGGCCACCAGGTGCGCGACATCCGCTACGGCGCCGAGGTGGCGATCGACGTGTGTGTGCCGGAGCCGGACCGGGAGCGTTTCACCGCCCGACTGACCGACCTGACCGGCGGCCGGGCGAGCGCCCGGGAGACGGGGCGCACTTTTGTCGAGGTGGACGCTCCCCGAAACACTTCCTGACGCACTTCTTGCGCCGGTGCGCCCCAAAGCCGGTTGAAACGCTTCCCAGGTCGGAACACCAAGGGGTGTATGGGTGCTCGCGCGGGGGCTGCGGGAAATGAGGAAGTGATGACGGCTGGATACGACGAGAAGTCGGCGACCGACCAGGCGGAGGTCGTCCGGGTGGTGCGCGAGCGGGTGATCAAGGCTCGTGCGGTGTTGTCCGAGGCCAGTGCCGCGCACGATACGAACGCACTGTCGCCCGCGCTGGACGAACTGGAGGACGCGCTGCACGCCGCCCGTGAATACGGCGTGACGGTCCCACCACCGGCGGACGGCGCCTGACCCGCGCGCCGGGTCGGCTCAGGGGTTCTCGTGCAACCCCGCGTCGGCCGGCCCGACGACGAAGCGGGTGAAACGTACGCGCAGACCCGCGCGCTCCGGCGAGCAACAGAACGGCCCGGCGAACGCATCCGCGTCCCGGGCCAACGGCGCCAGTCGGATGGTGCGCCACGGGTCGTCCTCGGCACGCGCCCGAATGGTGAGCGCGTCGCCGGCTCGGCTGACCCGGACGGTGACCGACCGGCCCGCCCACTCGGGCACCGGCGCGATCGACCAGTCGGACATCTCCCGGGTGACCACGGCGCCCACGTGCAACGCGCCGTCGGTGACCTCGACGCCGGCCTTGACCCAGGTCCGCTCGTCCACGCGGACGAACAGGCCGGCCTGGTCGTAGAGCGTGTCGAAGTCGCCGTCGAAGGTCACCTCCACCGAGGTGTCCGGGGCCAACTCGGTCAGCAGCGCGCTGCCGGTGTCCCGGGTGAAGCCGTACGAGGTCTGTCGCCAGAAGTCGGCGCCGGCGTGCGGCGTCACCACGAGCGCGGCGCCGACCCGTCGGGCCGCGGCGGGCGGGTTGAGCCAGTGTGCGTCGTCCCAGTCCACATCCTCGGTGCTCATCCACCGAGCGTAGTGCGGGCCGCCGAGACGACGGCGGCGGACTCGGAGCGTTCGGGCCCGGAACGCTCCTCGCCGCCGACATCGCCTCGGTGGCCCGACGGACGGTCGGATCGACCCGAGTCGGATCGACCCCGCGTCAGATCGACCTGTGCATGCCACCGTCGACGATGTAGTCGACACCCATGATGTTCGCGGCCCGCTCCGAGGCCAGGAACAGCACCACGTCGGCGACCTCCTGCGGTTCGGAGACGCGGCCGGTGAGCACCCCCATCGCCTGCGGCAACACCTCGTCCATGAACACCTGCGCGGTGGTCCCGGCGGACGCGGCCATCAGGTCCGCGAACTGCCCCGGGTCGGTCCACAGCGGGGTGCGCACCGGACCGGGCGAGACGGTGTTGACCCGCACGCCCTGCGGGCCGAACTGCTCGGCCAGCGACTTCGAGTACGAGCTGAGCGCGGCCTTGGAGGCCGAGTAGTGCACCAGCGACGCGGACGGCAGGTGACTGTTCAGCGAGCTGATGGTGACCACCGCGCCGCCGCCCCGGGCCAGGATGGCCGGCATCGCGGCCGTGGTCGCGCGCACCGCGCTGAACAGGTTGATGTCGAAGATCCGCCGCCACTCGGCGTCTTCGACCTCGATGATCGAGGGGGTCGGCGCGCCGGTGCCGACGTTGTTGACCAGTACGTCCAGCCCGCCGTGCGCGTCGACGGCGACCTGGACCAACTCGGCCGGACCGTCCGGGCGAGTCAGGTCCACGGCCACCGGGAGTACGTCGAACTCCTCACGCAGCGCCGCCAGTTCGGGGGTGACGGTGCGGCTGCCGGCGACCACTCGGGCGCCCTCCTCGGCGAAGCCGCGCACGATCGCCAGGCCGATGCCCTTGCTGCCACCGGTGACCACGACGACCTTGTTCTTCAGGTTCAAGTTCATGGCTCAATCATTGCTTCGCGGAAAACTCATCGCTGGCGGAAAACCGCCGTCGCGGTCCGGGAGGCAAGCGCGAGCGGGGGCACGTGCCGAGGGTGCGTGGGAGGGCCGACGAGTCGGCCGGTACGTGGCGTCCCACCGCATCAGCCGGGTCGGCTCGCGGTGAATGCCGCGTCGAGCAGGGCGCCGGTCTCGGCGATGGCGGTGGACAGTGTCGAGGGGGTCAGCCGGGAGACGATCTCGTCGACGCCGCGCAGGCCCGCCCGATCCACCAGCGTCTTCTCGTTGGTCACCCACTCGCCGCGGCCGGCCGACACCGCGTGTGCCGCCTCGCAGGTCGCGCGGCCGATCGCGCCCGCCACGTCGGTGAGACGGCCCCGGTCGGCATGCGCCCGGTCCGCGTAGTCCAGGGTCAGCCGCGCGTCGTCGCTCCACCGGGTGTGCCCGGCCCGGCGCAGCGCCTGCGGGTAGGAGGGGCGCGGCAGTTCGCCGAACAGCACCCGGTTGACCGCGAGTTCGGCCACCACCAGGTAGGTGGGCACGCCGGCCAGGTGGAACAGCAGCCGTTCGACCTCGAACCGGCCCTCCCGCGCATCGGCCAACCGCCGCTGCACGTCCGCGAGTTCGCGGTAGTGCAGGTCGACCGCCCGGTCCTGGACGGTCAACCAGGCGCCGCCGTTGAAGACCCCGCCGCCCCACGCGCCGAACTCGGAGACCTCGCCCGGCCAGCCCAGGCCGCGGACCGCGTCCGGGGTGAACCCGTCCCGGTAGTAGACCGAGAAGTCCCAGTCGCTGTCCGGGCGATGGGTGCCCTGGGCGCGCGATCCGCCGAGTGCGACGGCCGCGACGCCGGGCAGCGCGGCCAGTCGTTCCGTGACGTGGGTGGTGAAGGATGCGTCACTGGTCATGATCGCAGGCTATCTCGCCCCCGGACCGGATCGGCGCAGCCCCACGGGGGCCGGCCGCCGCCGATCGGGCCCGGGGGCCGCGTCGGTCAGGGACGCAGGTAGCCGCGGGCGACCGCCTCGTCGATCAGTTTCAGCGTGTAGGTCCACAACGACGGCGAGCCGTCCGCGATCGTGCTGCCCTGCTTGGCCAGCACCTCCGTGCGGGTGAGGTCGTACTCGCGCCAGGTGCCGCCCTCGGTGTGGAAGTTGAGCAGGCACGGTTGGAACCGGTCGACCGCCTTGGCGAAGCGGGCGTCCGGGGTTTCACGGGCCTCGAATTCCTCCCACAGCGCCTGGAGTTGCTTGCCCTGCTCGGCGGGCAGCAGGCCGAAGATCCGGGCCGCGCCCCGCTGCTCGCGCTCGGCCTGGTCCGCCTCGGCGACCGTGTCGTAGTAGAAGGTGTCGCCCGCGTCGATCTCGACCAGGTCGTGGATGAGCAACATCCGGGTCACCCGCGCGACGTCCACCTCGGTCGCGGCGTGCTCGGCCAGGGTGCCCGCGAGCATGGCCAGGTGCCACGAGTGCTCCGCGGTGTTCTCGCGTCGCGACGCGTCCGCGATCAGGTTGCGCCGGACCACGCCCTTGAGCCGGTCGATCTCCAGGACGAAGCCGATCTGCGCGGCCAGGTGCGCGTCGGTGGGCGGGAACAGCGGGACACCGGACAAGGCGACTCCTCGGTCGAACGATCGGGCGGCGTCCGGATCGTCGCACCCCCACCCGCCCGGGCGGCGGCCGGCAGTCGACCGCCGCCGGCGCGCGGCGCGGCGAAGATCGCGGACACCTCCACGATATGCAATGCGCTTGGGCCGACCCGGCCCCGGTGGGGTCGAGCCGACACCCGAGCCCGCGGAGCTAACGCAACTTGGTCAGCAGGGCGGGGAGGTCGGCCAACGCGCCCTCGACGATCGCGGTCGCCATCGGCGCGAACGCGGCGATGTCGGTGCCGGCCCAGTCGATCGGGCCCTGCGGCGGCTCCGGGTCGTACTCGATGCCCAATTGGATCGAGCGGGCCACGTCGGCGCCCGCGATCCGCTCGACCACGTGCAGCGCCATGTCGATGCCGGCGGACACCCCGGCGGCGGTGATCACGTCGCCGTCCTCGACCCAGCGCTCGGCGACCGGTTCGGCACCGAAGGCGGTCAGCCGGTCCCGGAACAACCAGTGGCTGGTGGCCCGGCGGCCGGCCAGCAGTCCCGCCTCGCCGAGGATCAGCGAACCCGTGCACACCGAGGTGGTCCAGGTCGCGGCGGCGGACGCGGTCCGCACGTAGTCGAGCAGCGCGGTGTCGGCGAGCGCGCGCAGGGTCGCCTGCTCGCCGCCGGGCACGCACAGCAGGTAGGGCGCGGGCACCTCGGCGAAGGTGCGGTCGGCGGCCACCCGCAACGGGGCATCGGTGGGCATCGGGTCGGTGTGCGCGCCGACCACGCTCACCTCGTAGTCGCTGCCGAACCGGCTCAGGCTGGTGAACACCTCCAGCGGACCGACCAGGTCCAGCAGGGTCAGGCCCGGATACAGCAGGAAGGCGATGGTCTTGGGCGCGGGAGCGGCGGTGTCGTGCTCGGCGAATGAGGTCATGGGCCGACCCTCGCGCGTGCGCGCCGGGGGCACGAGGACGATGTCCGGATCCTTGTGATCCCGGTCCTTCGGACACTAGGTTTTCGGGTCATGGACCTCCGCCCGGACGCGCGCCGGATGATCGTGGTCGGCTACCCGGACTCCGCGCTGCTGGACATCGCGTGTGTCACCGAGACGTTGGCCACCGCCAACACGCTCGGCGCCGACCCGCCGTACGACATCCGGCTGGCCGGTCTCGGCGGCCGGCCGCTGCCGTGCTCCGGCGGCTTCGAGCTGACCCCGCACCTTCCGCTGGAGCATGTGGTGGGCCCGGTGGACACGCTGCTGATCTGTGGTGGACAGGGCCATGAGCGGGCCGCCCGGGACGAGCGCTTCGTCGGCCATGTGCGGCGCGCGGCCGGGCCGGCGCGCCGGGTGGCATCGGTGTGCACGGGTGCCTCGGTACTGGCCGCGACCGGGCTGCTGGACGGCCGACGGGCCACCACGCACTGGGCGTACGCCCGGCAACTGGCCGCCGACCGGCCCGCCGTCACGGTGGACGCGGCCCCGCTGTTCATTCGGGACGGCCGGATCTCCACGTCGGCCGGGGTGACCGCGGCGCTCGACCTGACGTTGTCCTTCGTCGAGGAGGATCACGGCCCGGAACTGGCCCGGCACACCGCGCGCGGCCTGGTCACCTATCTGCAACGGCCGGGCAATCAGGCCCAGGTGTCCATGTTCGTGGCCGCGCCGGCCCCCGAACATCCGCTGGTGCGGCGGGCGATGGCCTACGTGACGGGCAACTTGGAGGCCGACCTGAGCACTGCCGCACTGGCCCGCGAGGTGGGCGTCGGGGCCCGGCACCTGTCCCGGCTCTTCCGGCTCGAACCGGGCACCTCGCCGGCGCGCCATGTGCGGGTGACCCGGACCGAGGCCGCGGCCCGGCTGCTGGTGTCCACCCGACTGCCGCTGAGCGCGATCGCGCGCCGGTGCGGTTTCGGCACGACCGAGACGCTGCGGTCGGCCTTCGCCGAGTTGTACGCGTGCTCGCCGTCGGCCTATCGGCGATCCGCGGGCGCCGCGGTCGGGCCGTCGGCATCGGCCGCCGCCGCGCCCTCGGGCACGATGTAGTCGCGGATCAGGCGTTCGGCGTCGCGTACCAGCGGACGGAAGACCTTGTATCGCGACAGCGTGATCACCCGCTCCACCATCGGCGTGGTGCGGGCGACGAACGCGCGCGACTTGGCGCAGTCGGGCGAGCGGTCGTAGACCCAGAAGAGCACGATGCCCATCAGGTGCAGCCACAACAACTCGGGCAACAACTCGGCGAGTTCGTCGTCGATCCGGAGCGAGGAGCCGCGCAGCACCTCGGCGAACAACGTGGTGACCTGGGCGCGGACCGGATAGGACTCGGCGGAGAACGGGCTGAGCGGGCTCTCCGGGTCCGCGGCGTTGCGGAAGAACTGCACCGCGAACGCGTGATAGGGCTCGGCGACGTCCAACCACGCGGAGAGCACCACCTGGAGCCGCTCGCCGAAGTCGCGGACACCGCGCAGGTCCTGCCGGCACCGGTCGACGTGCTCGCGGGTGACCTGATCGTAGAAACCGTGGATGAGGTGTTCTTTGGAGCCGAAGTAGTAGTAGGCGTTGCCGACCGAGACGCCGGACTCCTGGGCGATGGCCCGCATGGTGGTCTTGTCGTAGCCGCGCTCGCGGAACAGCCGCAGCGCGGTCTCCAGGATCAGAGACCGCGTCTGCTCGCTCTTGCCGGGGCGACCACCCCGGTCCGGCGGGTCGCCCTTGCCGGCCGGGTTCGATGCGTCGGTGTCTTCCACGTGCTCCACGACAGGCAAGGTTAGTGCGCGATCTCGCACCGGTCGTCACACGCGACCACCGTCCAGGGTTCCCGGTAGGGGTCGGCGTAGGGATAGGGCGGCAGGGGTTCGCGGCGGCTGACCGCCCGGATCCGGGCCGCGGCCAGTACAGCGGCGCGGGCCATCGGCATGCCCACGGGGGTGGCGAGCCGGCGGGACAGGCCGCGATAGGCGCGCAGTGCCCACAACACGGTGATCCACGCGGCGGCGCCCGACCACACCTCGCCGCCACCGCCCACGACGGTCAGTTCGCGCACGGTCGCGGGGTGGTCGAGTTCGGGGAAACGGTTGTGTGCCCGGGGCGAGTCGGCCGGGAGCAGATCGACGGCGACCAGGGTCTGTTGCCGGGCGATCCAGTCGCTGAGCGCGGTGCACAGCGGGCAGCCGGCGTCGTAGAGGACGGTGAGTCGGCGGATCGGGGCGGGCGGCTCGGGGTCGGACACGCCGTGCCGGGCCGTCCCCTCCGATCGGCCCGGCACGGTGTTCACGGGTTCGGCGATCATCGGGATCAGACCCCGGGCGCCGGGCGGGTCGTGCTCTGCGGGACCACCGGCGGCATCAGGTCGCGGCCGGAGATCTTGTGCGCGCGGGGCGCCCCGCCGGTGCCGCTGCGGTACGCCTCGTCGTCGAGACCGCGCTGCCGGATCCGGTTCAGCACGTAGACGTTCAGCAGGTGCAACACGCCCAGGACCAGCAGTACGGTGCCCAGCTTGACGGACAGTGCCTCGACCGATTCGCGGGCGTTCTCGACGGCGTCGCCGACCTTGAGGTAGAGCGCGACGAAGCCGAGGTTGACGAGGTAGAAGCCGACCACCAGGAGGTGGTTGACGGCGGCGGCGAGTTCCTCCCGGCCGTGCAGGACGTCCCGGAGGAAGATCTGCCCGCTGCGGCTGAGGGTGCGGGCCACCCAGATGGTGAGCCCGATGCTGACGAGCAGATAGATGGCGTACGTGACGACGGTCATATCCATGACCCGGCTCCTTTTTGAACGTGTTCAAACCGGCCGACGAGCGTGACTGTAGACCTGTTTTTGAACACGTTCAAGTCGCCGAGGGGTCGGTGTCGGAGACCCGGCCGAAAACGGCGAAACCCGCCGACCGCACCGCAAATACGGGGTGATCGGCGGGAGTCGGTGGAGCGTGATCGGTCGTGACGGGCCCGTCGCGACCTCGGTCGCCGGATCGGCGCGGCATCGGGGCCGGGTCAGCGGGCCGCGGCCGGGTCGGCGACGGTGGGCCGGCCGCCGTCGCGGTGGGCGCGCCGGACGTCCTCGATCCAGGCGCGGCTGAACATCGCGGACAACACCGCGACGCCGCCCCGGTGGATCCGGACCTCGCCGTGATCGATGTGACCGACCAGGCGGATCGTCCGACCCTTGGCGGCGGTGGGCCGGCCGGCGTCCTTGACCCGGCCGCGGCCGGTCCAGCGCAGCCCGTCCTGCTCGACGACCGCGTCGTCGGCGACCAGCAGCTTGAGCATCGCGTGGTCCAGGTCGACCCGAATCTCGATGTCGCCCGCGTCGATCCGCGGCGAGCGCAGGTCCAGCACGGTGGCGGCGCGGCGCTCGCGGACCTCGAACGAGGTTCCGGTCGTCCAGTCGCCCAGGTGCTTGGTGGTGGTGTGGTCGGCGTGGATGCGAATCGGGGTGGTGGTCATGGCGGTTCCTCTCGGACGGTGACGCCTCGGCCGACGGCGGGGCCGGATTTCCCCGCTCGCTGCCGATACATGAATAGTGGCATGGCGACTAGTGTTTCGGCAACTAGTATCACTGGAGTTAGTTTCCGGGCATCCAGTACGCTGAGGCACATGACGACGACCTTCCGCAGATCACCGCTGGCCCTGGCGCTGCTGGGGCTGCTCTACCGCGAGCCGATGCACCCGTACGCGATCCAGCAGCGGATCAAGCAGTGGGGCAAGGACAAGGTCGTCAACGTGGGCCAGCGCGCGTCGCTGTACAAGACGATCAATCGGCTGCGCGAGGCCGACCTGGTCGCGGTGCGCGAGACCGAACGCGATCAGCAGTACCCGGAGCGCACCGTCTACGAGATCACCGAGGCGGGTCGGATCGCGTGCCACACCTGGATGGCCGAGATGCTCGACACCCCGCGCAACGAGTTCCCCGAGTTCCCCGCCGCGCTGTCCTTCCTGGCCCTGCTCACCCCGGAGACCACGCGCGCACTGCTCACCCGGCGTCGGGACCGGCTCGTCGCCGATCTGGCGGCGCTCGACGCGGACGCGACGAACGCGGCCGGGTTCGCCCTGCCGCGGGTGCTGACCCTGGAGGACGAATACCTGCGTGCGGTCACCGGGGCGGAACTGGCCTGGGTGCAGGCGGTGTTGGTCGACCTGGCCGAGGGTCGGCTGAGCTGGAGCCAGGATTCGCTCGCGGCGTTCGCGGAGCCGGTGGCGCAGTAGCGCCCGAACGCGCCGACGCGGCCCGCACCGACTCGGGCGGGTCGCCGCCCCGCCGGCCGTTCTCGCGCGGCCGACGCGCCGCGTCCGGGGCGGGCCGGTTCGGTCGGGTGGCGGCCGTATCATCCACATGATCGACGACTCGGTGACCGCGCTCGGCCCGGGCGCGCCGGGTGGCGACGACCCCGGGAGCGACCTTGTCCGACGCGCTGGAGTACCACGCCCTGCACATCGCAGTGGAGACCGAGAGCGAGGGCCGCGCGATCCTCGACGAACTCGCCCGGGATCCGGGCCGGTTCGGCGAGATCGCCCGGAAACGGTCCAAGGACCCGCTGTCCGCGGCGCACGGCGGCGATCTCGGCTGGGGGCAGGAGGACGACTACGCGGAGGCGTTCGCCGAGGCGTTGGTCAAGCTGCGCCCGGGCCAGTTCAGCGACCTCGTCGCGTCCCAGTACGGCTTCCACATCATCAAGCTCGCGAACACCCGTCCGGCCCGCTTCGTCGACGAGGACTGACGGGCGGGCGGACCGGCCGCGGTCCGTCGGGGCCGTTCGGTGCGGGTCCGCGTCGGCGGCGGATGGTGCCGGAGCGAACGGGAATGCATCCGCAGGGCGACCGCGCGCGTGCAGGGAGTAGAGCCGTCGGCTCCGCCGGGAGCCCACGTCGCACGGCCGTCCGATCGAAAGGGATCGCGAGATGATTCGTACTCGGCAGACGCAGGACACCTGCGGACGCACGTCGGTGAAGATGTTCGCGGCGGCGACCGTCGCGCTCGCCACCATCGGTGTCTGCGCGGCACCCGCCTCGGCCGTGCGTTTCGGCACCGACGCGCCCGCCGGCGCCGCGCCGTACGCCGTGGCCCTGTTCACCGCGGACGGCCAACAGCTTTGCGGCGGAACGCTGGTGGCCCCGAAGAAGGTGCTCACCGCGGCGCACTGCGTGAGCGGCCTGGACGACCCGACCGCGATCACCGTGGTCGCCGGGCGGCTGGACCTGGCGGGTACGGGCGGACAGACCCGCGCGGTCACCAAGAGCAGGGTGCACCCGAAGTTCGAGCAGGGCACGCTCACCTACGACGCCGCCGTGCTGGACCTGGACCGACCGCTGAAGCAGCAGCCGTTGCCGATCGCCGGCGCCAAGGACGACGCGCTCTACCGGGTCGGCAACCAGGCGAAGGTCTACGGGTGGGGCAAGACGGACGGCGGCGTGTCGACCACGCGGCTCAAGCAGACCACCCTGGTGCTCGCACCGCTTGCCGAGTGCGCGCCCTACACGTTCCCCACGGACAGCCCGGCCACCCGGGTGTGCGGCCAGGCGCCGGCGAACAACCCCGGCAGCAGCATCTGCCGCGGCGACTCGGGCGGGCCGCTGGTGGAGAAGGGCAAGCTGATCGGGATCGTGTCCACCGGCAACAAGTACTGCACGGGCGAGCAGCCCGAGTCGGTGTTCACCCGGGCGAGTGCGGTGACCAAGGGCCTCGGCCTCTGAGCCGTCCGCGGCGGCGGGGCGGCGCGTGAGCGGTGGCGGGCCGGCCGATTCGTAGCCCGCCGGACCCGGCTCGCGTGCCCGAACAAGTGCATCGATCAGGTCGAGGGCGCGTCGCCGACAGGGCGGCGCGCCCTCTTCGTTGGGGCCTCCCGCCCCCGTCGATCGGAGCGTCCCGACCTCGTCGAGCCCGCTATACACACCAGGTATACCTGGTGTGTATAGTCCTCCGCATGTCAATCGGACACACCCTGCTCGGACTCCTGGAGTCCGGGCCCTGCCACGGCTACGACCTCAAACGCAGCTTCGACGAACGCTTCGGCCGGGATCGTTCGCTCGCCTACGGCCAGGTCTACTCGACCATGTCGCGGCTGCTGAAGAACGGGCTCGTGGAGATAGACGGCCTCGAAACCAGCGGCGGGCCCGAGCGCAAGCGCTACTCGATCACCGACGCCGGCGTCACCGACGTCGAGCAGTGGCTCGGCCAACCCGAGAAGCCCGAGCCCTACCTCCAGTCGACGCTCTACACCAAGGTCGTGCTCGCGCTGCTCACCGGCCGGGACGCCAACGAGATCCTCGACACCCAACGCGCCGAACATCTGCGGATGATGCGCGACCTCACCCGGCGCAAGCTCGACGGCGATCTCAGCGACCGATTGATCTGCGACCACGCGCTGTTCCACCTCGAAGCCGACCTGCGCTGGCTGGAACTGACCACCGCCCGCCTCGGCGAACTCACCCAGGAGCTCCGCAAGTGACCGACGCCCTGCTCAGCGGCCACGAGCTGCACAAGACGTATGGCGCGACGCCCGCACTGGCCGGTGCCGAGTTCACCATCGGCGCGGGCGAGATCGTCGCCATCATGGGTCCGTCCGGATCGGGCAAGTCCACCCTGCTGCACTGTCTGGCCGGCATCGTCCGCCCCGACTCCGGCACCATCCGCTACGACGGCGGCGACCTGACCGCCATGTCGGACGCCCGGCGCAGCGCACTGCGCCGGAGCGACTTCGGCTTCGTCTTCCAGTTCGGCCAGTTGGTACCCGAGTTGACCTGCCTGGAGAACGTCGCGCTGCCGCTGCGGCTGAACGCGGTCAAGCGCCGGGAGGCCGAGTCGAAGGCGCGGGAGTGGATGGAGCGCCTGGAGGTCGCCGACCTCGCGGGCCAACGACCCGGGGAGATCTCCGGCGGCCAGGGCCAGCGCATCGCGGTGGCCCGAGCCCTGGTGATCCGCCCCCGCGTGGTCTTCGCCGACGAGCCCACCGGTGCGCTGGACTCGCTGAACGGGGAACGGGTGATGAAGCTGCTGATCGAGGCCGCCCGCACCACCAAGGCCGCGGTCGTGCTGGTCACCCACGAGGCCCGGATCGCCGCCTACTCCGACCGGGAGATCGTCGTCCGCGACGGCCGGTCACGGGACATGGCGCGTGCCGCGTGAACGTGTTCCGCGATCTGAGGATGGGCGCCGGCTTCGCGGTCACCGGCGGCCGGGAGGGTTGGACCCGAACGCTGCTGACCGCGATCGGGGTCGGCCTCGGCGTGGCGCTGCTGCTGCTGACCACCGCGATCCCCGGGGCGCTGGGCGCGCGGGACGACCGCGGGCGTGGTCGGGACGAGTTGTCGGGGCGGGCGCAGCAGGCCGCCGAGAACACCCTGCTGGTCGCCACGATCGACACCACCTACAAGGGCGACGACATCCGCGGCCGGGCGCTTCGCGCGGAGGGGCCCCGGGCGCCGGTCCCGCCGGGGCTCAGCCGGTTGCCCGCCCCGGGCGAGATGATGGTCTCGCCCGCCCTGGCCGACCTGCTGGCCTCGAAGCGGGGCGCGCTGCTCAAGGAGCGCCTGCCCTACCGTACGGCCGGAAAAATCGCCGACCGGGGCCTGATCGGTCCGGACGACCTGACCTTCTACCTCGGCAGCGACGCCCTCACCGGGGACTCGAACACGGCGGTCCGGATCACCGCGTTCGGCAATGATTTCCCCGCGGAAAAGCTGGATCCCCGGCTGCTCCTGCTCGTCGTGGTGATGTTCGTGGTGCTGCTGATGCCGGTTGCGGTGCTGATCGCCACGGCCGTGCGGTTCGGCGGCGACCGGCGCGACCGGCGGCTCGCGGCGCTGCGGCTGGTCGGTGCGGATGCCCGGACCACCCGATGGATCGCGGCCGGCGAGGCGCTCGCGGGATCGTTGTTCGGGCTGGTCCTCGGGCTCGGCTTCTTCCTGATCGGTCGGCAACTGACCGGCGCGGCGGCGGCGTTCGACCTGAGCATCTTTCCCGGCGACCTGGATCCGAGTGTGCCGCTGGTCGTCCTGGTGGTGCTCGCGGTGCCTGCCGCCGCCGTCGCGGTGACGCTGTTCGCGCTGCGTTCGGTGGTGATCGAGCCGCTCGGGGTGGTGCGTACCGGTACCCCGGCCCGGCGCCGGGTGTGGTGGCGGTTGCTGCTGCCGGTCGTGGGCGTGGCCCTGCTCTTCCCGTTGATCCGTCGGGGCGCCGACGCCGGGGAGTTCAACCGGTTCCAGGTGATCGGCGGCACGGTGCTCCTGCTGTTCGGGGTCACCGCGTTGTTGCCGTGGCTGGTCGAGGCGATGGTGGCCCGACTCGGCGCGGGCCGGGTGTCGTGGCAACTCGCGGTGCGTCGGCTGCAACTGGGCAGCGGTGCGGCGTCCCGTTCGGTCAACGGGATCGCGGTCGCGGTGGCCGGTGCGATCGCTCTGCAGATGCTCTTCATGGGCATCGAGAAGGACTACGTCAGGGACACCGGCCAGGACACCGCCCGGGCGCAGATGTCGGTGTCGTCCAGCGGGTTGATCGGCAGCGACCGGGTCACCGAGATCACCGACGGGATCCGCCGGACCAAGGGGGTGCGCAGTGCCTTCGGGCACTCGGGCACCCGGATCGGCGATCGGGGCGACAACCCGGCCGAGGGGACGACGCTGACCATCGGGACGTGCGACGCACTGCGCGAACTGGCCCGGATCGAGCGCTGCGCCGACGGTGACGCGTTCATCATCGAGGCGAGCGGGTCCTCGGACCGGGTCGTCGGCGAGATGCGGCCGACCCCCGGTCGGCAGGTGGTCATCGATCCGGCCTACGGGATGATCGTGGGGGCGGCCCCGTCGCGCACGCCGTGGCGGATTCCCGCGGCCGCGCCGACCGTGCCGGGTCGAGCCGACGCGCACGGGACGCGCTACGACGGGGTGTTGGCGACGCCGGGCGCGGTGCCCGCGGCGGCGACCAGGAAACTGACCTACTCGATGGACGTGCAGATCGACCCGACCGTCCCGGACGCTCGGGACCTGGTCCGCAACGCCGCCGCCCGGGTCGATCCGCTGTCCACGGTCTACGACCTGTCCCGGACCCAGGAGTCGCGGCGGTTCGCGAACGTGCGCACGGCGCTGTTCATCGGCACGGCCGTGGTGCTGCTGCTGATCGGCGCGAGTCTGCTGGTGACCATGCTGGAGCAACTGCGCGAGCGGCGGAAGTTGTTGTCGGTGCTGGTCGCGTTCGGCACCAGGCGCAGCACGCTGAGCTGGTCGGTGCTGTACCAGACGGCGGTTCCGGTCGCCCTGGGCCTGGTGCTCGCGGCGGGCACGGGCGTGGGGCTGGGTGCCGCGCTGCTGGGGATGGTGGGTCGGCCGTTCACCGTGGACTGGACCGGCATGGCGTCGATGATCGGGATCGGCGCGGGGGTGGTGCTGCTGGTCACGGCGCTGAGCCTGCCGCCGCTGTGGCGGCTGATGCGCCCGGACGGGCTGCGCACGGAGTAGGGGGCGCGGGCATCTCTCGCGAGCGAACCCGCCACCGGGCGGCCGTGGGAGCGGCCACTCGGTGGCGGGTTCGGGGCGGTGCCGTGGTGGGTGCTCAGGGTTTGCGGGCGACCGCGCCGAACTGCGGTACGACCGGCGGAAGTTCGTCGGTGGGGGAGGCGGCGCGCCAGCGTGCGCAGGAGACGATGCCCGGTTCGAGCAGCTCCAGGCCCTCGAAGAACCGCTCGAACTCGGCGCGGCTGCGCGCGGTGATCGGCGGCTTGGCGTTCTCGTTCCAAAAACGCATCGCCTCGACGTTGCCCTCGCCGCCCAGTTCGGTGGTCGGGTGGGTCACCACGAGGTGGCTGCCCGAGGGCACCGCGGCCATCAGTTTGCGGACGATGTCCACCGCCTCGTCGGTGTCCAGGATGAAGTTGAGGCTGCCCAGCAACATCACCGCGACCGGCCGCTCGAAGTCCAGCGTCGCCGCGGCGGCCCGGAGGATGGTGTCCGGGTGGTGGGCGTCGGCGTCGATGTAGTCCGTGGCGCCTTCGGGGGTGCTGGTGAGCAGGGCGCGGGCGTGCGCGAGCACCAGCGGGTCGTTGTCCACGTAGACGATCCGCGCGGCGGGGTTCACCCGTTGGGCGACCTCGTGCGTGTTGTCGGCGGTGGGCAGCCCGGTGCCGATGTCCAGGAACTGGTCCACGCCCACCTCGCCGGCCAGGAACCGCACCGCGCGGCCCAGGAAGACGCGGTCCGCCCGGGCGACTTCGCCGATCGAGGGGAACATGTCGGTGACGTGGTCGCCGACCTTGCGGTCGATCGGGTAGTTGTCCTTGCCGCCCAACCAGTGGTTCCAGACTCGGGCGTTGTGCGCCAAGTCCTGGCTCGATGTCGGCGGGCCCTCGGCGGGTCGACTCTCGCTCACGGGGGTGGTTCCTTATCCCTGGACGCCGTTCGGTCGGCACGCTCCGAACGAAAGGTTGCGTCGATCGGCGCGATCGAACCGATTCCCGAACCATTGTGCCAGGCCCGTGTGGATCGGCCGGCTGCGGTGTATGGGCGTGTCGGGCCGCGATCGGTTGCCGGGGCCGCCGGTCCGCGCCGTCGGGTCCGCGCGTTTTCCGGGGGTTGTGCGCGGGCGGTCGGTTCCGAGTGTGCGGATGCGCCGGCGCGGACGCGGGAGCGTCGCGGGCGAGAAGGGTGTCGGTATTGTCGGCATTTTCGAATCCGGGCGGAGGTCGGCCTTTTGCATATGCAATTGCATGGGTGTCACTCGGGAGGGTGGATTCGACGACCGGGCCCGTCCTCTCCATGATGGGCGTGGAAATGGGGCCGTTCCGAGGCTTTGACGTTTTCCGATCGAGTCTCGTTGGCGTATGTGCGTTTGTGCCTCGGGACCTGCGGTTCCCGGTGCGTCGACCGGTCGATGTGGTCGGTCGGAGAGGACGTCCTCGACCGGTTCGGGAGCGCGGAGGCGGGCGCCGCGCATTTGCATTTCCGTGGATTCGTTGATGTCCGGGAAAGTCTGGGAGTAGCTTCCGGAACATCGAACGACCCCGGATGGCGAGCATCGCTCCGGGGTCGTCGGGAACAACGATCAAGGAATCACGGATGTTGATCGAATTATCCGCCGGAGAGTTGTCCCAGCACCCCTCGACGATTCCCGAATGCACCATGCCGTGGTTTCCCTCCGAGGAAACGACGGAGAGTGCGGAGATTGCGGATGTCCAGCTCCGGCCGAGCGCCGAGGCGCCGGTGGCGCGGTGCGTGTGCACCGCCCTACGGCGGATTCCGTGATCGCCTCGCCCGGAACCGGAAGGAGAAACAGGGAATGAACGCCCAAAGGGGCATCACCAGGTGCGCGGCGTGCGGGCGGCGCTTCGCCCAGCGCATGGCGACCGGCCGCAAGCGGCTGTACTGCGATCCGACGTGTCGACGGCGGGCGCAGCGGGCGCGCGAACGCGAACGTGGGGCGCCGGCGCCGGTCGGTCCGGACGACCCGCTCGGCCCGATCGAGCCGAGCGATCCGAGCGACCCGGCCGACCCGCAGGGCCTGGAGGCGGGCATCGTGGCGATCCTGCGCCGGGTGGCCTGCGCCCTGGAGGAGGCCGAGCGCACCCGCGAGCCGCTGCGGGTGCGCCTGGCGTACGCGGATCGGCTGAGCGGGGAGACCCGGCGCTATCGGGCGGTGGTGGGCGAGGCGCATCCGGCCGCGCGGATCCCGCCGCGCCCGCAGTGGTCCGCGCAATTGGCCGCGCGGTTGGGTGCCCGGGCGCATCCCGGCGCGGACGCCGGTCACGACGAGGACCTGTCCAGCGCGCAATACGCGGGGGAGCGGTTGGCCGCCGCGTTGCGCGAACTGCGCCGGGTCGAGGGGATCACCGTCGCCGACCTGGCCTGGCAGGCCGGCATCAGCGAGGGGTTCCTGGATCGCATCCTGGCCGGCGAGGTGTGGGCGTCGTGGCCGGTGGTGGAGACGCTGGTCGGGAAACTGGGCGGCGACGCCCACGAGTTGCGGGCGTTGTGGGAGTGCTCGCGGGGCATCGATCACGGCATCCGGCGCGAACTGCGCGACCTGGTCGAGCTGCTGGCGGCGATGTTGCGCGGGTTGTGGTTGGCCGCCGGGCGACCCGCACCGGAGCTGCTCGGCGCGCCGCCGCTGACCGCCGATGCGCCGGCGCGCATCCTGGCCGGCGCACTGATCCCGGATCGGGCCGGCGCCGAGGTCCTGGCCGAACGCCTGGGGGCGCATCCGGACGTGGTGCGCAGACTGTGGACCCAGGTGCACTACGGCGTGTTGATCCGCCTCGGCGATGCCGGATTCCCGGCCGGCGGACTGGCGTTCGGCGCGCTCGGCGGGCCCGGTCCGGGAGGGCACAGCCGGGCCGGCGAGGTGGACCCGGGGGCGGCCGCACGGCCCGGTGACGTGGATCGGGACGCGCCGGCCCGGTCCGGTGGTGCCGATGTCCCGTGATCCGGCCTCGGGGCGATCCGGCGTCGCCGGCGTCGTGGTGGTCGGGCGGTCCCGTGCTCCGCTCGACTTCGCCGCGTTCTGCCTGCTGTACCGCCCGCGTTGGGCGCAGTACGCCCGGCTGCGGGTGGGCGATCCGATCCGCGGCGAACGGGCCGTGCAGTCGGCGGTCGCCGAACTGGCCACGAACTGGCCGGACATCCTGCGGGGGCCGAAGCCGACCGCCGGGGCCTGGCGCATTCTGGGCCGCGCGGTCACCGGTTCGCCCGGGCCCGTGTCCAACCCCCTGCACGACGCGCTGCCGTGGCCGCAGGCGGACGCGGTGCTGCTGCACTATCGCCTGGGCCTGACGCTCACCGCGACCGCCGACCTGATGGGCGCCGAGCCGCCCGAGGTGGCGGCGCACCTGGTGTCGGCCGAACGCAGCCTGCCCACCGACGTGGTCAAAGCCCTCGGCCGCGGCCCCGCCGGCGAGATCGGGCCCGGGCAGTACGAGCGATGAGAGGGCGCGGGTCGCGCGTTCCCTCGCGCGCGACCCGTTTCTCCCTCCGCCGTGTCCCCGCGCACCCCGTTTCGCGCCGCGAACGTGTGGGTGCTTCCGGGACGAGTACCTGCCCCCGCGGCACCCGCGCGCCTAGCATGGCCGGTGGGCGTCGGGACGGTGGCGGCGCACCCGCGGGCGCGACATCGAGGGGGCGGCATGGGGCACGGGGAGAAACACGTTTCCGAGATCGACGTGGACACACCCAGCGCGGCCCGGATGTACGACTGGTACCTCGGCGGCACGGACAACTACCCCGCCGATCGGGCGGCCTGCGAGGAACTGCTCAAGATCGTCCCGAGCACCTGCGAACTCGCGCTCAACAACCGGGCGTTCCTGCAGCGGGTGGTCCGGGTGCTGGCCGCCGAATACGGGATCCGGCAGTTCCTGGACCACGGATCGGGTCTGCCGACCCGGGAGAACGTGCACCAGGTGGCCCAGGGTGTCGACCCGGCGGCCCGGGTGGTCTACGTCGACAACGACCCCATCGTGTTGGCGCACGGCCGGATGTTGCTGGAGGAGAACGACAACACCGCGGTGATCCAGGCGGACATGACCGACACCGAAGGCATTTTCGAGCACCCCGAGGTCCGCCGGTTGATCCGCCTCGACGAGCCGGTCGCCGCGCTGTTCGTGTCGGTCCTGCACTGCCTGCCCGAGTCGGCCGAGCCCGCCGCGATGATCCGCCGGGTCGCCGAGCGGCTGCCGGCGGGCAGCTTCATGGTGATCTGCCAACTGGTCAGCGACGACCCGGCGATTCGGGACGGGGTCAGCGACTTCATGGCCGAGGCGACCGGGAACAACTGGGGTCGCGTGCGCGAACCCGCACAGGTGGACGGCTACTTCGACGGACTGACCATCCTGGAGCCGGGCCTGGTCGAGGTGTCCACCTGGCGGCCCGACTCGCATGTCACCGTGCGCCAGAAGACCGAGGAGTGGATCGAGTACGGCGGCCTGGGCCGAATTTCCTGAACCGGCGCGGCGGGACGGGTGTGCGGCCTAAGGCAGGGCCCGGGCATCGTCCGGGTCCCGGCCGGCCGCGGTGAAGCGCTGCTCGGCGTCGCGCAACATGCGTTGGCTGGACTGGCGGTCCTCGGCCACGGCCCAGAGCCGCAGCAGGATCTCCCGATAGGCGTCGATGTCCGTGCGCCTGCTCAAGTACGTGGCACTGTTGGCCTGTTCCAGGTAGATCATCTCGCTCGGGCCGCCCGAGGCGAAGCGCAGATACGTCATCGGCGACGGCGGGGTGATGCTGGCCGCCCGGTCGAAGCGCACGACCCGGATGTTGATCCGGTCCCGGGCCGACTCCGCCAGCAGGTGCCGCATCTGCTCGGCCATCACCTCCGGACCGCCGACCGGCCGCCGCAGGATGCCCTCGTCCAGCAGCGCGGTCAGGTCCGGCCGGCGCTCGTCGGCGAGCAACGCCTGTCGCTGTCGCCGCAGTTCGATCCGGCGCTCGACCTCCTCGCGATCCGCCCGGGGCAGCCCCGTCCGGACGATCGCGCGGGTGTAGGCGGGCACCTGCAACAGGCCCGGGACCACATGCACCTCGTAGGTGTCGATCTTGGCCGCCGCGTCCTCCATGCCGATCAACCGGGCCAACCAGCCAGGCAACACGTCGCTGTAGTGGCTCCACCAGGCACGCTCCAGCGCCTTCTTCAGCAACTCCTCTATTTCGGAGAGGGACTGCTCGTCGTGCACGCCGTAGAAGCGGACCAGGTCGAAGACGTCCCGGGCCCGCGGCGGACTCTCGCCCCGCTCCAACCGACTGATCTTGGACATCGACGCCCGGATCGCCTCGGCCGCGTCCTTGAGTCCCTTGCCGTTGTCCAGGCGCAACTTGCGCAGTGTGGCGCCCAGTACCTTCACCGCGGCGGCCGGACTGCTCTGCTGGGTCAGTGACACCACGGGTGCGATCGACGGTGCGCGGGCCGGGCGGTCGGCGGACATGCGGGCTCCAGGAATGGGATGTCGACGCCCCATTATCCCGAGTTCGGAACCCGCCTGTCCGTCGATCCGGTCGGCCGCGGTCCGGCCGAACCGCCGGGATCAGTCGATCAAGGAGTCGAACTCGCCGCTCTTGGCACCCGCCACGAACGCGGCCAACTCGGCTCGCGTGTAGACCAGCGCGGGTCCCCGCGCGAACCGTGAATTGCGGACCGCGACCTCCCCGCCGGGCAGCGCGGCCAGTTCCACGCAGTTGCCCTCGGCCGTGCTCGCACTGCTCTTCACCCACGTCACGGACCCGAACGAGTCCGCCGGATCCCCGTTGCCGGCACGCATGCTCATCATTCCCTCCCGATCCCGCCCGCTCGTGGCCGCCACGGCGCGATCACGGACGCGACCGCCGTCGTGCAAAGCCACCTGCATTTGCATCATGGAACCGACGAGAAGCCTAGTCACGGGAATCCCGGAGCGAAGTCCCTCGAAAGAGTGCCCGTGCCCCCGGCGCCCACTCGCCGACGCGACCCCTCGAATCCGGTCGCCGGCGGCCGGATTCAGCCGAAATCCAGGGGTTTGCCGAAGCCCCGAGCGAAGTTGCCCGGCGTTCGACGGATGGTCACAAGATCCTTGCGCACAGTTGGCAATCGGGGCTTGTGGCAGGCCGCCACGATGGCGTAACAAGGAACCCGCTGACGGTGTGACAGAGCTGATCGGCGTGCCCCACACCGCGGTTCCGCGACCGCGGGAACCCGACCACGGGGGGCGGCGTCGTACGAACCGGATCGACCAACGCACGACCGGACCAGGACGGGACGGCGGCACCCCACGTCCCCGATCGCGACACACCGCACCGGCCCCGCGGGGAGCCGTCGGCGGCGTTCCCGACGAGCAACGCTGTCATCTCCCCGCACAGCGCCGCGGTGCGGGCCGCGCCCGGGGGAAGGGGAACGCTTCAGTGGAACCGGAGCGGGTATCCGAACTTTCCGATCTGCTGGCGCACGCACGCGCCTCGCGAACCGGCGCCGGTGGTCGCGCCGTGATCATCCGCACCCCGTCCGGGATGTGGTGCCGCGCACTGCTCGTCGAGTTCACCGACCGGCAACGCCGGGCCGGCGCCGCGCCGATCCTGGTCTCCTGCCAGCACCGCGACGCGCACGAACCCTTCGCCGCGCTGCGCCAGTTGCTCACCGGCTTCGACGACGCGACGGACAGTCCCGGAGACGGCCGCTTCGACGAACTGCGCCGAGCCCTGCCGCACACCGTCCCCGACAACGATCGGCAACTCTTCGACGAACTCTACGAGGCACTGCTGCCCGCCGTGCGCCGCTGCCCCCGGGTGATCGTCGCCGACCACGCGCAGTGGATGGACGACGCCTCGCTGCGCTGGTTCGCCTACCTGGTCCGGCGCCTGTCCCGGCTGCCGTTGCTGGTGGTCCTGGGCGTGCGCACCGACGACGACCTCCCGGCCCGGGACGTCCTCGACGACATCGGCGCCCAGGCCGCCTGCCACGAGACCACGCTGCGTCCGCTTTCCGTGCACAGCGCCCGCGAACTCGTCCAACGGGCCTACGCCGGGCGCGTGCCCGACGACCCCTTCGTCCGGTTGTGCCACCACGTCACCGGCGGCGTGCCCGAATACCTGACCCGGCTGATCGAGGCCCAACTCCAGGCCGGGCTGCCGCCCGAACTGGGCATCACCCGTGTCGCCGGCCACGTCGACGGCAGGCCCCGGCTGACCCGGGCCGACCACATCCGCCGGATCGCCGCCCGGATCGAGGCCGCGGCGGTGACCACCCGACTGGCCCGCCAACCGGAACGGGTCCGGGCGCTGGCCCGGACCACCGCGCTCTTCGGCGACGGCGCCGACCTGGACATCGTGGCCGACCTGCTGGGCACCGGCCCGGACCGGCTGGACGGCCCGCTGGCCGAACTGGTCCGGATCGGCGCGCTGCGCCGGGCGCCGGCGGGCAGCCGGTTGATGTTCCGCACCCCCGAGTTGCGCGACGCCGTGCACGACACCATCCCGGAGGCACTGCTGCGCGATCGGCACCTGCGGGCCGCCCGCCGGCTGGGCGACTACGGCGCGCCGGTTACGCGCGTCGCCGACCACCTGTTGCGGATCGACACGCTGGACGCGGACGACCACGCCTGGGCGGGCGCGGTGCTCTACGAGGCGGGGCGCATCGCGCTGGAGACGGGGGCCACGCTGCGCTGCGCCGAGTACGCCCGGCGCGCGCTGCGCGACGACCCGGCCCCGGAACACCGCGCGCGGCTGCTCGTGTTGCTCGGCCGGGCCGAGGTGCCGACCGCACCCGAGGCCGCCGGTCGCCATCTGGAGGAGGCACTGCGGCTGCTCACCGATCCGGTCGAGCGCGCCGAGGCGATCCTCGAACTGTGCCATGCGCAGGTGTTGCGCGAGGGCGACTGCGTCGAATCGGTGATGCGCCCGACCCACGGCGCCGCGTCCCGGCTGGGCGAACTGGCCGCACAGGACTGCCCCGACCCGGACCTGCGGTTGCGGCTACGCGCGGTGATGCACCAGGCGGCACCCGGTGGCGCCCCCTCGACCCGGGAAATCCGGTACGGCGCCCAACTCCCGGCCGAGGTCACCGGGGTCACCGCGGGCGAACGCGAACTGCTCGCCGCGTTGGCCTCGGACAGCGCGTGCCGGGCCGAACCGAGCACGGTGGCGCTGGACCTGATCGAACGCGCGCTCGCCGGCGAGCCGGCCCGAGGCAGCGCCTCGGGGCTGCTGCTGCTGCGCAGCGTGGTGGTGCTGGCCTGGGCCGGCCGGCTGGACGAGGCACGCACCTGGGCCGCCGGTCTGACCGCGGGCGCGGCGATCGGGCCCGCGCACTCGCGGATCGGCCTGCCCGCCGTGGTCGCCCACTGCCTGTGCGCGGACATCGCGCTGCGGGCCGGGAACCTGTCCGAGGCGCTGACCGAGGCGCGCACCGCCAGCCGACTCGCGCGCGGCCCCGAACTGTCCGCACTGGCCCAGCTCACCCGGGTGCAACTGGCCCGGATCCGGGTCGTCCTGGGCCAATACGACACCGCCGCCGTGATGTTGCGCGGGGCACTGGGCGTCCCGCGCGCGCGGGCCACCGCGTTGGGCGTGCGCGGGCGATGTCGCCATGCGACGGGAGACCTGCGCGGAGCACTGGCCGACTATCTGGAATGCGGCCGCCGACTGGCCGAACTGGGCATCGTCAACCCGGCGTCGAGCGACTGGCGCGGCGGCGCGGGCCTGGCGCTGACCGAACTGGACCGACGCGACGAGGCGGTGTCACTGCTGGACGAGGGCCTGGAGACGGCCCGGCGCTGGGGTGCGGCGGCCACCATCGGCGAGGCGCTGCGCAACCGGGCCCGGATCGAACCCCCGCGCGTCGCGGCCCGCTTGCTGGAGGAGTCGGTCGCCGTCCTGGAGAACTCCGGAGCCCGACTGCAACTGGCCGAGTCCCTCGTCGAGTCGGGTCGGGTCCACGCGCTGGCCGGGCAGGCCGCCGCGGCCCGACAGTCGTTGCGGCGCGGGATGGGCCTGGCCCAGGAGTGCGGCTGGGACCTGCTGGTGGAGCGGGCGCACAAGGACCTGCTGGCCTGCGGCGGCCGACTGCGCCGCACCAGCCTGTCCGGTCCCGGCTCACTGACTCCCTCGGAACGCCAGATCGCCGAACTCGCCGCGGCCGGGCACACCAACCGTGCCATCGCCGAGTTCCTGTGCGTCACCCGCGGCACGGTCGAGGTGCACCTGACCCACGTCTACCGCAAGCTGGGCATCACCGGCCGCTCCGCCCTGTCCACCCGCCTGGCGCCGAACTAGGCCCGGTCCGGCGGTGGGGCCGCGCCGCCCGGCACCGCACCGGACGACGCGGCCCGATCCACCAGGATCCGCCGGACCGGGCCCGGGTCCGGCACCCCGGCCCTCGGCCGACGCGCGCCGGACCGGAGACGGCCCGGCGCGCCGCGGCTCAGCGCACCCGCCCGCCGACGGCGAAGCCCAGCAGCAGGGTGAACCCGTCCAGCGCCACGAACCGTTCCCACGCGGCCATCGCCCGAGCGTACGCGGCCACCCCCAGGACACCCCGCTCGACCAGCGGCAGCAACCGCTCAGGCGACAACTGCGGCGCGAGCGCGGCGACCCCGCCGACCTCGTCGCTGGTGTAGGCGAACGGCCGTACACCGACCTCCGTCAGGCCCGCCGCGCGCAGGATCCGCGGCAGCCGGCGGGCCACCAACCGATCCCCGCCGTCCGCCGCCTGGGCCGAACCCAGCGCACGGTAGGCATCGGCGGAGAACACCGACAGATCCGGCTCGGCGCAGCCCCACAGGCCGGCGTCCACGTCGACGACGGCCAGCCGGCCGCCCGGCCGCAGCAGGCCCGCCAGCGAGCGCGCGACGCCGACCGGGTCGGCCAGATGCTGAAAGACGTACCGAGCCAGCACCAGGTCGAACCCCGCGGCCGGCAGCGGCGGTCGGGCCAGATCGCCCGCCACGTAGCGAATCCCCTCGACGGGTCGGGTCGCCCGGGCCACCGCCAACAGGCGCTCGTCCGCGTCCAACCCCACCACCCGGGTGCCGGGGTCGGCCAGTCGCGCCCGCAACCGCCGGGTTACCGCCCCGGTACCGCATCCGGCGTCCAGCACCGCCCCGCCCTCGGCCGGCGCCCAATCGGCGAGCACCCGCCACTCGTGCGCCCAACTCAGCTCCGCCTGGGTCTCCAGCCGGCGCACCTCGCCCGGCAACCCGCCCCATTCGGTCTGCGGCCGGTAGCTGCCGCCGGGGTGGATCGCGCCGCTCACCGGGTGCCGCCGTCCGCGAGCAGGTGCGGTGTCATCAGCAACCCGTCCCGAGGCCGCAGCGTCACCAGCGCCTCCGGCACCACCGGATGGCCGACGACACCGCGCAGTTCCAGCCGTTGCAGGATGGTGCCCAGCACCAGCACCGCCTCCGTGGTCGCGAACGACTGGCCGATGCACACCCGGGGACCACCGCCGAACGGCACGTAGGCGTGCGCGGGCCGGGCCTGCCGGGCACTCGCGGCGAACCGCTCGGGCCGGAACTCCTCCGGTGCCTCCCACACCCGCGGGTGCCGGTGCAGCGTCCACGGACTGATGCACACGAGCGTGCCCTCGGGCACCGTCAACCCGTCGAGCACGTCCTCCGCGCCGGCCCGCCGGGAGATCAACCACACCGGCGGATACAACCGGATCGCCTCCTCCAGGCAGCGCCGGGTCAGCTCCAGGCGGGGCAGATCCTCGGCCCGCGGCGGCCGGCCGCCCAACACCCGGGCCAGTTCGGCCCGGACCGCCGCCGCGTGTTCGGGATGCCGATCCAGCAGATGCACCGTCCAACTCAGCGCCTTGGCGGTGGTCTCGTGCCCGGCCATCACCATGGTCAGCACCTGATCGTGCAACTCCCGATCGCTGAACGTGTCCCCGTGCTCGTCCCGGGCCGCGAGCATCGCGTCCAGCAGATCGGCCGGGCGATCCGGCGGCGGCCCGGTGTAGCGCCGCGCGGCCACGAGCATGCCCACCACCCGCTCCAGGAAGGTCTGCGCGGCCAGATACGACCCGCGCAGCCGGCGAAACGCGGCGTCGGCCACGACCGGCGCGGTCGGCTCGCCGTCGAAGTGGCCGATGAAGCGGTTGATGTCGTCGACGGCGCGACCGAACCCGGGTCCGGCCGCGGCCAGATCCGCGCCCAGCAGCGCGTCCGCGACGATCCGCAGGGTGAGCGCGGTGAAGTCGTGGTCGACCCGGACGGACCGACCCTCCCGCGCGGCCCGGCTCCACGTGTCGGCCAGATCCGCCGCGGCGTCGGTCATCAGCGTGTCGAACGCCGCCACCTGACGGCTGCGGAACGCGGGCGCGCACAAACGGCGTTGCCGCTCCCAGACCGGCCCGTCGCTGGTCAGCAGCCCGGTGCCGAGCAGCGGAGTGAGCATGAAGTCGTCGGGGGTGCCCGCCTTGGTCCACGCGGTGTAGTTGTCCTTGAGGATGTGCCGGACCAGATCCGGCCGATTGACGAACCACACCACCTCGCCCCGGGTGCGATGACTGCACAGATCTCCGTACTCGGTGGCGAGTTCGGTGAGGAAGGCCAACGGATCGTCGCGGATGCCGGCCAGGTCGAGTTCGTCGGCGGGACCGGGCGGACGCCGGCGTACGGGGGATTCGGACATGGCGGACCTCCAGGGCGGGGTGAACCGGCGTGGGCGGGAACTCGCGTGCGGGTCAGGCCATCTGACGTTGCACCAAGCGGTGGAACAGGCCGTCCTCGTCGGCCAGCAACTGATCAGGCGGCCCCTGCTGGACCACTCGCCCGGCGTCGAGCACGACGATGCGATCGGCCTGCATCACCGTGGACAACCGGTGCGCGATGATGATCCGGGTGGCGTTGAGCCGGCGGGTGCTCTGGGTGACCACCTCCTGCGTGCGGTTGTCCAGCGCACTGGTCGCCTCGTCGAAGAACAGGATGCGCGGGCGCCCGATCAACGCCCGGGCGATCATCAGGCGCTGCCGCTGCCCGGCGGACAGGGTCACCGCGCCGTCGTTGAGGACGGTGTGCATGCCCATCGGCATGCGCCCCAGATCCTCGTCCAGACCGGCCATCTCGGCGGCCTCCCACGCCTCGTCGAGGGTGTAGTTGCGCAGCCCGCAGATGTTGTGCAGCACGCTGCCCGCGAACAGTTGGCCGTTTTGCAACACCACGCCGAACTGTCGTCGCACGGCCGCCACATCCAACGACGCCAGGTCCTGGCCGTCGTAGAGCACCGATCCGGCGGTCGGCTCCTCGAAGCCGATCAACAGGCGCAGCAGGGTCGACTTGCCGCAGCCGGTCGGCCCCACGACGGCCACGAACTCGCCCGGCCGGGCCCGCAGGTTCACCTCCTCCAGCACCGGCGGCCCGTCCCGGTGATAGCCGAACGTCAACCGGCTGACCTCGATACCGCCGTACAGATCGCCCGGCGGCTGCTTGGACTCCAACACCTCGGGCAGCGCCCGCAACACCGGCTGCACGCCCTCGTACAACGGCACCGCCGCGGCCACCATGGTCACGCTCGCGGTCATCTGGAGCATCGAGCCGAGCATCACGGTGAAGGCGACGTTGAAGGACAGGAAGTCGCCGACGTCCAACTGCCCGGCCGCCGGCCCCGCGGCCATCGCGAACAGCACCAGGGTGCAGACCAGCAGGTAACCCGAGTTGAACACGGTGACCAGGTTCTGCAACCGGCGGGTGCGCACGGTCAGCATCCGACCCCGGGCGAAACCCATCGCCCAGAACGCGAACGCCCGGTCCTCGGCCGCCGCCACCCGCAACTTGGGCAGCCCGGACAACAGTTGGAACATGCGGCCGGACAACCGGTGGTCCTCGTCGACCAGTTCGCGCTGCCAGTGCATCTGCCGCAACCCGGCGATCGCGCACACCGCGCCGCCGAGCAGCGCGAGCCCGGTGGACAGCAGCGCCAGCGGCACGCTGTAGAAGAACAGCAGCCCCAGATCGACCACGAAGACCAGGAACGCGGGCACGAACAACGCGGTGACCCCGCTGAGGATCTCGCGCAACCCGCTGATGCCCATCGCGGCGCTGCTCAGCGACCCGGAGGAGACCGACCCGAAGAACCCGGTGGGCAGGCGCAACAGCCGATCCCACACGGCCGCCTGCGCGGACGCCTCGAACCGGCCCTCGACCCGGAGCAGGGACAGGTTCTGCACCGCCGACAGGGCGGCGGCCAACAGTGCGGACACGATCAGCACCACGCACATCCGGCTGACCAGGGCCCGATCGCCCTGCGGCACGAACACGCCGAGCACCTTGCCGGTCAGCACCGGCACCAGCAGGCCGAGCAACGCCGCCGCCGATCCGCAGCCGAGCAACACCAGCAGATCGCGCAGGCTGCCCCGGACGCCGAAGCGCAACAACGCGCGCGGGCCCCCGGGCTGCTCCGGCAACGCCGGATAGAACATCGTCGCGCGCCGCTCCAGGGTGCCGGCCAGCGCCCGGGTCACCGGCTTCCAGTCGGTGCCGGCCGGGTCGAGCACGTGATAGCGCCGCCGCCGCCACACCAACGCGACCGGGCGGCGCGGGTCCGTATCCGGGTCCACCGCGCGCACATGGCCGACCAGCGGCCCCGAGTCGGTGCGCCACCAGCGGTCCACCAACTGCACGTCGCGCACCCGGAAGCCGGAGGACACCGCGATCCGCTCCAGCGGGTCCAGCCGGGCGTCGGCGGCCTCCGAGGTGCCCGAGCGGGTGACCTGCACCCCGCCCGCCTGCCCGACCACCCGGGCCACCGCGAGGTAGTCGTCCTGGTCCGCCACGTCCAGGCCGGGTCGGCGGACCGGCCGATAGGGGTCGAGCACCGCGCCCAGCGCGCGCGAGGAGCGGCGCAGCGCCTCCGCGTCGACCAGCCGCCGGGCGTCCAGCTCGCGACCCGCGTTGCCGCGTCGGCCGCGCAGCCGCTCGTCCACGCGCTGCATCAGGGTGTGCTGGTGGCGGGCCAGGTCGGTGGCGAACACGGTCTCCGCGAGCACGTCGCGGGTGCGTACCACGTGCACGAACGCGCCGTCGGCGGAGTACAGCCAGTCGGCCGCGCCGATCGCCAGCCGGCCGCCGAACCCGACCGCGGGCACCGCCTCGGCGTCCGGGCCGGCCGCCGCGCCGGGTCGGGCCGCCGTGCCCGGCCCGCGCTCGTCGGACTCGGCGGTGTCCTCGTTCGGGCCGCCGATGCACACCGAGCCGGAGAGCACCCGCACCCACAGCGTGCCCTCGACCGAGCGGGCCGAGCCGCCGGCGGGCAACTCCGCGCCGTCCCCGGCCTCCAGGGCGGTGAAGGTACGCGGCGGCAGGCCCAGGCGCACCGCGTCCGCCAGCGCGCCCAGGCCGCGATCCAGACCGAGCGCGAAGCACCCGGCGAACGCGTCGTCCCCGGCGGCGGCGGTGAGCACGTCGGCCAGCGCGGCGGTGCGCACCACGCCGCCGGGCAGCGGCTTGCCCAGCATCGCGGTTCCGCCCGGGGGCACCCCGCACAACACCGTGCCGGCACCCACCCGGCACAGGAACTGCCAGCGGCCGCCCTCCTCCTCGGTGGTGGCGAACACGTCCACCATGCCGGCGGTGACGAACCACACCTCGTGCGCGCCGACGAGCGCGAAGGCACCGGCCGGCTCGGGCCCCAGGCGGTCGCCGAGCACGCGCAGGTCCAACGGCGTCTCGTCGGGCGGCTCGGCGGGGTCGAAGCCCTGCGGGGGCTCGGTCATCGTGCTTCCTCCATCGGGCGGTGCGCGGGTGGCGAACAAGGCGTGTCGCTCTCCGAAGCCGGCCGTCGGGCCGGCACGGCGTCGGGTCGGCCCGGTGTCGGCATGGCGTCGGGCCGACCCGGTGTAGGACCGGTGAAAGCCGTCCGCCCCGGGCGTGGGCGAGTCGGTGGGTCGGAACCGGTTACTGGTCGCGGATCAGTTCGGCGTACGGCCCGGCGACGGCGGCGAGCGTGTGGTGGTCGCCGCGCTGCGCGACCCGGCCCTGTTCGAGTACGACGATCTCGTCGCTGTCGCGCACCGTGGACAGGCGATGCGCGATGATCACGCACGCACAGCCGCGTCGGCGCAGGTTGTCGTCGATGGTCGCCTCGGTCTGCGCGTCCAGCGCGCTGGTGGCCTCGTCCAGGACCAGCACGCTGGGATTGCGGACCAGCGCGCGGGCGATCTCCAGGCGTTGACGCTGCCCGCCGGAGAAGTTGCGGCCGCCCTCGGACACCGCGCTGTGGATGGTTCCGGCGCGCGCCGCGACCACGTCGTACACGGCGGCGTCGCGCAGCGCGGCCACCACCGCTTCGTCCGGGATCGAGTCGTCCCACAGCGTCACGTTGTCGCGCACGGTGCCCTCGAACAGGAAGATGTCCTGGTCCACGAACGCGACCGCGGTGCCCATCACGTCGCGCGGATAGTCCCGGCGGGGACGGCCGTCGAAGAGCAACTCCCCGCTCCACGGCTCGTACAGGCCGGCGATCAACCGGCTCACCGTGGACTTGCCGCTGCCCGAACCGCCGACCAGGGCGACCCGCTCGCCGGGGCCCACCCGCAGCGAGAAGTCGTCCAGGAGCGGTTTGCCCAACGGGCTGTAGCCGAAGGTGACGTGGGCGAGTTCGATCCGGCCGGCGAGCACCGGGGTGTGCTCGTGACCGTTGCCGAACCGGGCCCGGCGAGCCGTTTCGTCCTCCAGGAACTCGGGCGCCGGCGGAAACTTCTCGATGTCCTTGAGCCGATTCACGTCGGCGGTGACGTCCTGCAGACGCGGCCCGAGATTGGCCAGTTGGGCCACCGGTCGGCTGAACGAGGTGACCAGCGTCTGGAAGGCGACCAGCAGGCCGATCGACATGTGCCCGTCGATCGCCCGCAGTCCGCCGATCCACAACAGCAGACCGCTGTCGACCGCGGCCAGCATCGGGGGGACCACGGCCAGCATCGCGGTGGGCGCGCCCAGACGTTGTTGCCCGGACACCACCCGGGCCTGGAACCCGGCCCAGCGCTTGAAGTAGTCGCCCTCGGCGCCGGTGGCCTTGAGCGTCTCGATCAGTTGCAGGCCGTTGTACGAGGCGGCGACCAGCCCGGAGCGATCCGCGCGCAGCCGGGCCACGGTGTCGGTGCGCATCCGGGAGACCAGCTTGAGCACCACGATGTTGAGCATCGCCACGCCCACCCCGATCACGGCGAGCTGGACGTCGTAGGTCAACAGCAGGCCGGCGTAGACCAGTACCAGGAGGGTGCCGACCGCGGTGGTGGCCACGTCGCGGGACAGGATCTGGGCGATCGTGGCGTTGGAGGAGACCCGTTTGCCGATCTCGGCGGGGCTGCGCTGGGTGAAGAACACCACGGGCAGCCGCAGCAGATGCCGCACCACCCGTACCGAACTGCGGATCGAGGACGCGGACTCCACCCGCAACAGATGGGTCTGCTGCAGCATGGTCAGCCCGATCGTGACCGCCGCCGCCAACCCCATCGAGGTGAGCAGCGCGGGCAGGAACGAGTGGTCGCCGCCGGTGAGCACCCGATCGATGAACACCCGGGTGAACGCGGGCGTGGCCAGCCCGGGCAGGATCAGCAACAGACTGGCCAGCAACGCCAACAGCAGCGCGCCGCCGCTGCTGCGATAGCGCGCCCGCAGATCGGTGAGCAGCCGCGGCGAATGCCCACCGCGGCGGAAGTCCGGGCCGGGCTCGAAGGTGAGCACGATGCCGGTGAACGCGGCGTCGAACTCCTCGGGAGTGACCACCCGTCGGCCCTGCGCCGGGTCGTTGAGGCGGATCACCGGACGGCCCAGCCGGCGGGCCGGGCCCTCGTAGACCACGAAGTGGTTGAACCGCCAGAACAGGATGGCCGGCGGCCGGCCGCGCAGCAGCGCCGCGGTCTCCATCTGCATGCCGCGCGCGATCAGTCCGTACGCGCGCGCGGCGCGCAGCAGGTTCGCCGCCTTGGCGCCGTCCCGGGAGACGCCGCACGCGTGCCGCAACTCCTCCAGCGGCACATGGCGGCCGAAGTGGGCGAGCACCATGGCCAACGCGGCGGCACCACACTCGACGGCCTCCAACTGGATGACCGTGGGCGTGCGGACCGACGTCGGACGGTCGCCGGACTCGCGGCGTCCGCGCTCGGCCGGGGCGGGCGGCTCGGCGGGTGCCCCGGCCGGCGGGGACGAGGTGGTGGTCATCCAGGAAGCAGCCAATCGAGCGGGCGTTCGCCCGGCAGGCGGGCGAAGCCGGTGATGGGGGTCTGCGAGTCGATCCGGAACGGCGGACCGGACTTGTTGGTCCACCGATAGCCGCTCAGCGTGCGCGGATCGGTCTCCAGGTCGACGGTGATCCGGACCGCGCCCCCGGCGGACAACAACCGGGCCGCGGCCTGTTGGTCGCCGCCGAGGAAGTCGGCCACCTGCTGGGCGGTATAGGGAAACTGGTCGATCGCGGTGATGCGGCCGCGCAGCAGCCCGAACGCCTGGGACGGCGCGGACTGCACGGACACGTCCACGTGGGTGCCCGGCCGCAACATCCCGGCGCTGCGCGGCGAGACGAACAGTGTGGCCAGCAGCCGGTCGTCGTTGGCGTCGGTGCGCTCGACGGTCATGAACGTGGTGCCCACCGCGATGTACTGGCCGCTGGAGACCAGGACGCCGATCACCCGGCCGGCGAACGGCGCCCGGACGATCTGGGTCGCGCCCTGCTGGTCGACCACGGACAACACCGGGGTGCCCTTGGGCACCAACGTCGCCGAGTCCACGAACAGGTTGGACACCAGGCCGGTCTGCGGGCTCTGCACCCGCGATACGCCCAGCGGGTGGGTCAGGATGCCGGGCACCCGCACCTTGCGCGGCAGCGTGCCGGTCGCCGACCACACGGTGGCGCAGCCGACCAGCAGCGCCAGTGCCAGCAGCAGGGCCCACGCTCGGGGGCGGGCCAGCCGGATCGGCGCGTCCAGTTCCTCGGGGGCCTTCAGCGCCTCCAGCGCCTCACGACGAAAGTGCATCGCGGCCTCCCGCCGGGCCGGCCCGCTCGGGGTGTTCCGGTTCGCCGCGGGCCGGCTCGGGGCCGATCGTGCCGAGCAGGAACTCGCCGACGCTGCCCTCGTGTTCCCAGCGATTGCCGGTGGCCAGAGCGAACATGTCGGAGTCGCCACCGCCGAGTCCGCACGCGGCCAGCCCCATCGCGGCGGCGACCAGGTACATGGTCTGGTAGAGCACGCCCACGTGCTTGAGCACGAGCGCGTAGCCCATCGTCTGGTACTTCCACATCACCCGGCCGAAGCGCGCGCTCACCACCAGCACCACCTGCGGCGGCGTGGCCATCAACGACGTCGCGCGGGCCACCTCGGACAACCGGTGCACCGCCGGGCCGGGCTCGGCGACGCGCTCCAGGCGATGCCCCTGCGGGTCGTAGTGGTAGAGCCCGGGCGCGACGCCCTCGACGTTGTTGATCAGCGGGTACAGCTCCAACTCGTGGCAGCGTCCGCCCGAGGGATAGGGCCGGTCGCCGATCTCCTGCCGCTCCTCGTGCAGGATCGCCCGATTGCGGGCCGAGCGGTACAGGAACTCGCCGAGCCGCTCCAGGGTCAGCGGCGCCGCGTCGTCGTGCGCGCGGATCGAGCGGCGGCCCTCCAACACCTCGGTGAGGGTGGGGTCGGTGCCGCGCAGCGCGTCCAGGTCCGGGCGCGGCAGCTCGATCGCGGGCCCGGCGAACGGCGGGCGCACCGCGGGCAGCGGCTCGGTCGACCCGGCCCGCCAGTAGGTGCCGCCGTACGGCAGGTCGTGCCGCCCCGCCCGGGTGCGGCCGTGGAACCACAACTCGTGCGGCGACCACTGGGCCCGGTCCGGGTCGGCGTCCTCGGCCTCGGGATCCACCAACAGGCCGTGCCGGGCCAGCAGGTCCAGCGCCCGCTCGATGCCCGGCGTCGCCCCGTCGAGCCGGTGCGGCAGGCCGGCCAGCAGCGCGGCCAGCGCCGGATCCGGCAGTTCGGCGGCGACCGGGGCCAACGGCGACTCCAGCACCGCGTGTTCGCCGTCGCGCCGCAGCACCGCGAAACGGGACAGCCGCAGCCGCTTTCGTTCGACCGCGGCGCCGCGCGCGGCCGGGGGCGAGGACGGCGCGAGCGGCCGCAACGTCAGCAGCGGCCGGCCGGCCACCTCCAGGTGGATGCTCAGCCACCCGCCCGTGCGCAACCGGCGCAGCAGCACGGGCAGTTTGAGCAACGCCGCCTCGCCGTCGCACCCGAGCACCGCCCGGTGCAGGTCGTCCTCGTCGCACGGGTGTGCGGCGAGCAGCGCCAGGGCCGCCGCGACGCCCGGCGCGAGCACGCCCAGCCCCAGCCCGCGCGGGCCGAGGAACAACAACGTCGCGCCGTCCGCCGCGGTGCGCACCCGCACACCGGGGTGCAGGGCGATGCGTTCCACCGGCGTGGACTCGGCGGGTGCGGCGACCGCCGCCGCGGGCGGGATACCGAGGCTGGTCATGGAACCTCCGGGACGGATCGGGCCGGAACGGGGGCGCGCCGAGGCGAGCGGACGCGGCCGGTCCGGCGGCGCGAGGCCGGACCGGAGCGGGCCCGGGGCGCGGGACGAGGCCGCGCCCGCGGGCCACCCGGTGCACTCAGAAGAAGACGCTGTACGGATTGAGCTCGGCCTCGGGCGTGGGCGCGTCGAGCCAGCCCAGCCGCACCGGTGTGTCGTACATCCGGCCCGGACCCAGTCGGCGCCAGAAGTGCCGCAACCCCGGCACCATCACCTTGGCCACGTGCAACTCCAGGTCGGGCAACGACTGGTCGAGCACGATCACCTCCAGGTCGACCGCGCGCAGCCGGTCCACCGTGTCGCGGATGTCGCGCGCGATGTCGCCGCTGTGCAGCGTGCCGTAGCCGGCCAGGGTGGTGGCCGGCAGGTGCGGCGCGGGCAACGCCCACGGCTCCCGCTCGGCGGTGGCGGTGTGCAGCCAGGCCAGCGTGTGCGGGTCGTCCTCCCAGTACCTGGTGGTGCCGTCCGGATTGCGGTTGATCACCGCGGGGAGGAACTGGTTGACCTCGGTGAGCGCGCGCAACACCGCGATCCGCACGTCCAGGTGTGCGCCGAAGCCCAGCAGGATGTCCTCCACCGGGTGATCGACGCGCCGCGAGACCGCGGCGAAGGTGGGCACCCCCAGGTCGGTGGTGATGTCGACGACCTCCAGGGTGCGCTGCATCCCGGCGTAGAACTCGCGCAGCGTGTCCACGTACGGCTCGCGCAGCGAGTCCAGGTCGAAGCCCGGGCGCAGCGCCCGGTTGTACCACCACAGGCCGACCGCGTCCCGCTCGCAACTCTCGAACAGGCCCTGCATGATCGCCTCTTCGAGGGTGTTGCCGGACGCGTTGCCGTTGCCGTCGCTGAAGCAGAAGAAGTGCTCGTGCAGGTCCGGGTGGCCGAACCAGGAGTACCCGGCCGGTACCAGCCGGGGCCGGTCCTCGGTCAGCGACCACGCGCGCGACCAGTGCAGGCGCCGGGCCTCGTCGAAACGCTCGGGCACCAGATGCAGCCGGCCGGCCGATTCCCGGTTCCACGTCTCGCGCGTCTCGTACTGGGTGTCCGAGTACAGCAGCAGGTCGTAGGGGTGCACCGCCAGGTCCGGGCCCAGTTCGGCGAACGAGCCCGGTTCGGTGGACCGGTCGTCGCGCCAGACACCCGAGTAGCGCTCGATCGCCTCGCACACCCCGCTGACGCGTGCCTGTACGTCGCTGCGCCCCTTGCCGCCGCTTTGTCCGCGCAGGTTGCGCCGCAACATCGCGATGTTGCGCCCGGGCACCGCGAAGTTGTGGCTCGCCGCGTAGCTGAAGGTGACGCCGTTGTCGACGTTGTTGAGCAGGCGCAGCGAGCTGACCGCACCCAGCAACCGGCCGATGTGCTTCTCCAGGCGGTTGAAGGTGTCGTCCGGGCGCATCGTGCGGTGCCCGCCCTCGTCGTCGAACACCACCGGCTGGTCGGCGAGTTCGATCCTGGGATCGCGGTCGAGCAGCAGCGCGGGGTCGCCGCAGCCCGGGCACTGGGGCTGCCGGATCAGCCGGTGCTGCTCCAGCCGGCGGCCGGCCACGTGCAGCGAGACCAGGACGCCCTCGTACTCGGAGCGGCCGCCGGCCAGCAGTTCGGCGGCGGTCGCCGCGACCAGGTGTGCGGACAGCCCCACCGACCACGCGGTGGCGGCCAGCGACGTGCGGATCGGGTCGTCGGCGACGGTGCCGTCGTCGCGGCGCCGCAGGAAGGTTTCCACCTGCTGGTTGCCGGCCAGCCGATGGGCCAGGCAGTGCCAACAGCCGGTCCGCCCGGGCACCAGGTAGGGGCCGGTCCACACCTCGGCCCCGGTCGGTTTGACGAGCAGCCACGGCAACCCCGCGGCGCGCAACCTGGCGTCCATCGCGTTCAGCCGGGGGTCGAGGTAGTCGTCGGTGAGCACCACCGTCAGGTCCGGCCCGTGCCGCCCCTCGGCCACGTCGGCGCCCACCTCGGCCGGGGTCACCGGGGTCACCGTCGCGCCGATCTCGCGCAGCGCGGCGACCACGGCGGCGGCGTCCACCGCACCCAACGCGGCCACCTCGATCCGCGCCGCGCCGAGCCGGCGCAGCGCCGTCGCGGTGTCCAGTCCCAGGCCCTCCCAGGCCGCGGCGACGGCCCGGTCCTCGCCCACCGCGCCGTCCACCAGGTGGCCGAAGCGCTGGAACTTGGAGACGGCGAAGACCACTTCACCCATCGTGAAGCGCTCGGCCAGCTTCTCGGCGATCTCCGCGATGGTGTGCGTCCCGTCCAGGTACGGCAGCACGGCGGTGACCGCCTTGCCCTGGACCAGGTAGTGGCCGTCCTCGCAGACGAGGAAGACCCGGTCGGAACCGAATGCGCGAGCGACGAGATGTGCCTTGAGACGAGGCAGGTCCACGAATTCTCTCCCGGCGTAGTCGAAATCGAACAAGCGGCTGTCGACGGCTGCTGCCGGTAATTCTTAGTCGCCGCCAAGGCGCCCGGACAAGGTCGTTTCGGCGATTCCCCGCTGTTTCTGCGGTGGTTGCGCACTCGGGTATGGGGGTGCCCCGCGGATGTCTATCGGAGGGTGTTTCCTAACGTTGGGGGGTGCCTCGACTAGCCTGCCGGACGGTCGCGTTGACCTGCGGGAGGCAGGGGTCCGGGGGTGGGGGAGGGGGGTCCTAAGCAGGGGATCCGGCAATTAGGAATTCGGGCATTGACGCGCCGCAGCGGTCTCAGCATGCTTCCGGTATCGCAGCCGACGTCGATCCGAAACCGGCGTGCACAGGGCGCCGAACAGGTGGGACACCGTTATTCCGGACCGATGCGAATCGGCGCGGAATTTGCTGCGCGACCCGAAGTCGGATTCCAGTGAGGGAGATTCGGATGGACCCCAGGGACAGGGCCGCGTTCGTCAGGTCCTACACGAAGGTGTTGACCGCGGCCTGGTCGGACGACGAGTACGCGGCCCGACTCGAGAACGACCCGCGCAGCGCGCTGGCCGAGCACGGCCTGGAACTGCCCGCCGGCGCCACGGTGCGCATCGTGCGCAACCTCGGCGGCGAGCCGGACCTGGAGGCCCAGGTCGAGCTGTGGGAGGGCGGCGCCGAGACCGGCTCGTACGAGCTGCGGGTGCCCAACTCGCCGCAGATCGAGCTGCGCGAGCTCTCCGAGGCCGACCTCGAGTCGGTCGCCGGCGGTGGCCTGGAAACGCCGGACAACCCGGACGGCACCGTGTACTGCTGCTGCTGTTCCCCGTGCTGCTGCTGCACCTGAGCCGGCAGTCGGCCCCACCGGCGTCGCGGAGAGGAGGGCTCGCGTGGAGCCCAGGGAAAGAGCCGCGTTCGTCGGCTTCTACGCCAAGGTGCTGACCTCGGCGTGGTCGGACGACGACTACGCGGCACGATTGGAAGCGGACCCGCGAGCCGCCCTCGCGGAGATGGGCTTCGAACTGCCCGCCGGCGCCACGATCGACATCATTCGTGAGGCCGGCGGCGAGCCCGACCTGGAGGCCCAGGTGCGCGCCTGGACCGAGGGCGCGAAGACCGGTCGGTACGAACTGTGGGTGCTGGACTCGCCGTTGCTGGAGACGCGCGAACTGTCCGAGGCCGACCTGGACTCGGTCGCCGGCGGCGACGCGTACAGCTGTTCGTGCTCGCCGTGCTGCACCAGCACCTGACCGAACGTGGGTGCGCACACCTGATTCACCCGCACACCCGGTTCCGCCGCCTCGGGAGTCGTCCTCCCGCGGCGTCGGAACCGCCCCGTTCCACCGACCCGAGGCGGAGACACATGCCCGGACCAGCCGCGCCGGATGTGCGCGCACCGCGCCCGTCGTCGGCGCGCGTGACCTCGACGCCCGGCCCCGCCCGCCGGGCGACTTCGGGCGTCCGCCGCCGTTCGGCCGTGCTCGCCGCCGTCCTGCTGTTCGCCGGTGCCGCACTGGCCGGCTGCGGCGAGACGCCCGCCGACCCCAAGCCGGCCAAGCCACAGGGCGCCCCGCCCCCGGTGAGCGTCGAACAGGCGGGCCGACTGCTCCAGGAATACGCCGCGGCGAACACCCGGATCAACGCGAGCCTGGATCCGGCCGCGGTGGACACGATCGAGCTGCCGCCCGCCGCCACCGGCAGCAAGGCCGGACTCCAGGTGGCCAAGTCCCAGGCGATCGTGGTCCCCACGACCGGCTACGTGCACCCCAGATTCGTCTTTCCCCGAGTGACCGGCTACCCGAAGTTCTTCGTCGCCATCACCCAACTGCTCCAGTCCGACACGGTCTCCCCGTCGCCCAAGTACCTGCTGTTCGTCCAGGACCGGGAGAGCGCGCCGTGGAAGGTGGCCTACTACCCGTTCGTCACCGACCGCTCGGAGATCCCCGAACTGGAACAGGACGCCGCCGGCGGCGCCCCCGCGGTCACCGACACCGCCGCGCTGCTCGCCGACCCGGCCACGCTCGGTCGCGCCTACCAGGACTATGCCCAGGGCAAACGCGACCCCAAGGTGCCACTGTCGCCGACCAAGACGCTGACCGGGCAGGTCACCGGCGGCTGGACCGCCGGCGTGCAGGCGCTGCGCGCCAAGGGATGCCTGATCGAGCGCGGCATCCCCGCCGACGGGCCCCGCTACCCGACGTTCCTGCTGCGCACCCGCGACGGCGGCGTGCTCGCCTTCACCGCCGTGCAGGTACGGGACACGATGACCACGGCCGGCGGCAAGGACGGCGTGCCGCTGGACGCGGGCAGTCGGGAGGCCGCGCTCGCGGGCAGCCCGGAGGGAGCCAAGGCGCCGCAGTTCGTGATCGATCGACTGGTGGTCTCGCTCAGCCACATCCCGCCCGCCGCCGCGCCCGGCACCGGCGTACAGCTCATCGCCTACGGCGACTACGCGCTCTCGGTCACCTGACCCGCACCGCACCGCACCATGCCCGCCGCCCCCTCGCGTCAGGAGACCCCGAATGTCGTCGTCGCCCGTCGCATCGGCCCGCCGCCGGCAGGTTCATCTGGTCGAGCTGACCGTGATGCCCGGCGTGCGCTACAGCGCCGTGCTCGGGCAGCTCCAGGCGGCGGCCCAAGCCGACCCCGAAGTGGCCGCCGCGGTGACCTTCCACAAGCACGTGCACCTCCAGGGCGGCTCCCGAGCGGGGGCGCTCGCGGTGCCGGAGGGCCTCGACGATCCGCTCGTGGTCGCCTTCACGGTCTACTTCTGGAACCGGGTACGCACCCTGGAGTTGGCCCGGCAAGTCAAGGAGCGCTGGCCGCGCTGCCGGATCGTGGTCGGCGGCAACGACGTCACCCACCAGCAGCGCGAGCTGTTCGCCCAGGCGCCCTGGGTGGACGTACTCGTGCACGGCGAGGGCGAGTTGCGCTTCCGGGACCTGTTGCGGGCCTTCCTCGCGCACCCCGACGCCCCGCTCACGGACCCGGAACCGGCCGCCGCGTTGGTTCGGATCCCCGGGATCAGCCGACCCGGACCGAACGGGCGCCCGATCGACACCGCCGACGCGCCCCGGGTCACCGACCTGGACGCGCTCCCCTCCGCCCTGCTCGACCCGCGGGTGTGGTCGGACCGGGACCTGGCCGCGTCCCGGATGATCGTCTACGAGACCAACCGGGGCTGCCCCTACTCGTGCGCGTTCTGCTACTGGGGCGGCGCGACCAACTCCAAGGTCCGCCGGTATTCGCTGGATCGCATCCGCGCCGAACTCGACCGGATCGTCGCCAACGTCGGCCAGGGCACCCAACTGTTCATCGCCGACGCCAACTTCGGCATCCTGCCCCGCGACACCGAGATCGCCCGGCATCTGGTCGAGCTGTGCGCGCGACACGGCAAACGGCTGCTGGTGATGACCAACTGGGCCAAGAACACCAACGGGCGCGTCGTGGAGATCGCCTCGATCCTGCACGGGGCCGGGCTGACCGGCGCGATCACGCTGTCCGCGCAGTCGTTCGACGCCGAGGTGCTGCAACTGGCCAACCGGACCAACATCCGCGTCGACAACTACCGGCGCATGCAACGGCAGTTCCGCGATCGGGGCATCCCCACCTACACCGACCTGATCTGGGGCCTGCCCGGCGAGTCGCTGGCCACCCACCTGGACGGGGTCGAGGAGGCGGTCGCCGCCGGCGGATCTCCGGTGGTCTACCCGTTGTTGCTGCTCAACAACACCGACTACACCCACGCGCGCTTCCGCGACGAGCACGCGCTGACCACCCGCCGACTGCCGTGCGACCCCGGCAACACCGACCTGATCGCGGACGTGGTCACCGGGCATGCCCGGATGGACTTCGAGGACTGGCTGCGCGGCATGGAACTGCGCATCCCGCTCACGCTGTTCCACAAGTGCCTGCTGCGCTGCACCCTGCGCGTGCTGGCCCACACCACCGGCACCCGCACGGTCGACCTGGTCGCCGCGCTCGGCGAACACCTGCGCGCGGGCGACCCCGACCCGATCGCCGCCTACTGGTTCGCCGACTACACCCGCTCGTGGCGCACGCCCGAGACCTTCCCGCGCGAGGCGCTGTACGCCGAACTGGGCACCGAGACGATCCACGAGGAGATGCACTACCAGGCGATCCTGCACCGCATGGTGCGCGACCCCGAGCGCGCCCGGCAACACGCCCACGCGGCCGTGGACTTCCTCTACGAACACCTGGGCGCCGACCCGGTCGCGGCGGCCCGGCTGCCCGAGCGCGCCGACCTGGACCGGGTGACCGGCCTGGACCTGGCCGCCGCCGCGGTGTTCCGGGCCGGCATCCACAAGGTCGCCGAGGACCACGAGTTCGCCGTGCCCGGCGCGTTGTGGGCCATCCTGCGCGAACACGGCGACGTGCCGCCGGCCGACGACGAGTCGGCCGGCGCCGACCCCGATCCCGCCGACTCGATCCGGGGCCGGGTCACCGTGCCGCAGGCGCGGGTGCACTACCCGTTCAGCGCCTACGCCCTGTCCGTCTGGCACGGCAGCGGCCGGCCGGTGCACGACTGCACGACCACCGCCCGATCCGCCGACCGGCCGCTTTCGGCCCGCACGCTCCACTGAGGCAGCCATGAACCGCACCGTGCGTGTCACCGCCCCCATGCTCTACGCCACCGCGATCGTCCTGGCCTTCCTCCTGAACACCCGAGCCGGCGTCGTGGTCTGCGTCGTCGGCGGCATGTTGCTCGGCGTGTTGTTCACGGTCTCCGGTCGCCGCCGACCCTCGCACCGGCCGCCGCCGCGCGACCCACCGACGACCGGGTGAACGCCTCGATCCCGCTCAGTACTTCTGCAGGAACTCGACGATCGCCGCGTTGACCTCCTCGGGCCGTTCCAGGTGGCCCAGATGGCCGGCGTTCGCGATCGTGACCAGGTCGCAGTTCGGGATCGCGTCGGCCACCTCGGCGGCCAGATGCACGGGAGCCACCAGGTCGTCGGCGAACGCCACCACTCGACACGGCACGGTGATCCGGCGCAGTTCCTCCCGCCGATCCATGTCCAGGTCCACCCACGCCTGGCCACCCGAGCCGTCCGGGTCGCCGGCCAACTCGAAGACCTCCAGCCAGGTCGCGGCCGAGTCGTCGTCGTTCAGCGTGGTCGGTGACAACATCAGCAGCGCGGTGTTCAACGCGCGATAGGAGGCCGGCACGGGCGCATCGGCCCGGGTCTGGGCCCGGTCCGCGAGGGTCTGCGCGCGCCGCAGGGCGTCGGCCCGGGACCGGGTGGCGACGAGCACCGCGCTGTGCACCGACTCCGGGTGGCGCACCGCGAGTTCCTGGGCGATCAGGGCGCCCAGGGAGAGCCCGACGAGACGGCACGGAGCCAGATCCAACGCGTCGATCAGGCCCTTGGTGTCGGCCACCATCTGGGCGAGCGAATATTTCCCCGGTGGCACGTCCGAGGGCGCGATGCCCCGATTGTCGAAGACGATCGTCTCGAAGCCGGCACGATGCAACGCGGGTGTCTGATGCATGGTCCAGACCCGACCCGCGGCCCCCGAACCCATGATCAGAAGAACACTTTCCCCGCTGCCGGAGCGCTCGTAGGAAAGACGGATGCCATTGGCGTACAGGTAGGGCATGGTCGCTGAGTTCCGTTCGACATCGGGAACGGGATCCCGCTCCCGGGCCGCGCCGGCCCGAGCGTACGTGTCCCGACCGTGGCGGGCGTCGAACCGGCCGGCTCGCCGCGATCGACCATGGTATCCGCGCAACGCCCGCTGCCACGCGGCGATTTGGCACGCCGTCCGGAGCGGCGCGGCGCTGCCCGGTCGCGGCGGCGGCATCCGAAAGGTCGACGGGCGCGCGCCCTTGATGCCGCCCGGACGGGTCGGCCACAGTGGTCCGCAGCACCATCGAGCCGGCAGGCGCGGCCGATCCCCGAGCCGTCGCCGATTCCCGAGAGAACGGACGACACGATGACGAATCCCTTCGACGACACCGAGGCGAGGTTCCTGGTGCTGGTCAACGAGGAGGGACAACACTCGCTGTGGCCGGTCTTCGCCGTGCCGCCGGTCGGGTGGACGGTCGCCTTCGGCGAGGCGAGCCGCGGGGAATGCCTCGACTACATCGAACAATCGTGGACGGACATGCGCCCGAAGAGCCTGATCGAGGCCATCGAGGCACGCGCGGCGAACGGCTGAGGCGCGTCCGGTCCCGGGGCCGGACGTTTCCCGCCCGGGGACGCCTCCGCCTCCCCTATCCTCGTCCCGGACCGACGGGGGTGGGGTACGGGTGTCCATGGACGAGGCGAGGCGGCCCGCGGTGCTGCTGGCGGACGACGACGTCGCCATCACCGCACAACTGGGGCCGCTGCTGGAGCGTTCCGGGTTCGACGTACGGATCGTGCACGACGGCGCGGCGGCGCTCGCCGCCGGCAGCGCCGAGCCGATACCGGATCTGATCGTGCTCGACGTGCTCATGCCGTTGCTGGACGGGCGCGAGGTGCTGCGCCGGATCCGGCGCTTGGGAGCCTGGATCCCGGTCATCCTGCTCACCCAGGTCGGCGAGTCGACGGAGCGGGCGATGGCCCTGGAGGAAGGCGCGGACGACTACCTCAACAAGCCTTTCGACCCGTACGAACTCGTGGCCCGGATGCGCGCGTTGTTGCGCCGCTCGGGCCGCGGCCTGCCACCGCTGGCCGGCGCCCGGGTGGTGCGGGCCGGGACGCTTCGGGTGGACCGTACCGCGCGCCGCGCGTGGCTGGGCGATCGCGAGTTGACACTCACCCCGAAGGCCGGCGCGCTGCTCGACTACCTGGTCACCCACCCCGACGAACTGCTCTCCCGGGAGCGGTTGATGGAGGTGCTGTGGGGCTGGGAGTCGGCGAGCACCACCCGGGCGGTGGACAACCGTGTCGCGGAGCTGCGCCGGGTGCTCGGCGACGACTCCGGCGCGCCCCGCTGGATCGAGACGGTCACCGGCGAGGGCTACCGCTTCGTGCCGCGCGTCGAGGCCGCCGAATGAGCCGCCGGCGCCGGATCGGCCTGACGGCGGCGGTGGTCGCGGCCTTCGTCGCCGCGCTGGTGGCCGCCGCCGTGTTCGGCGACGACCGGCGGGTCTACGTGCGCTTCGCCCCGGTCCTGGGCGTGCTCGTGCTCGGTCTGCTCGCGGCCGGCGCGGTCGTGGTGGTGATCGACGTACGCGAACGCATCACCCGAGCCGCAGAGCGGGCCCGGGCCGAGGCGGCGGCCGAGCACCACCGTTTCCTGCGCCGACTCGACCACGAACTGAAGAACCCGTTGACCGCGATGCGCCTGGGCCTGGCCAACCTGGCCGCCGGCGGCGCCGATTCGGACCCGGACGGCCCGCTGGCCGGCGTGGGGGAACAGGTGGCCCGGCTGGCCCGGATCACCGGCGACCTGCGCAAGCTCGCCGACATCGAATCACGCCCGCTGGAACGCGTCGCGGTGGACGTCGCGGTGCTGCTGGACGCCGCCGGCGAGACCGGTCGGGATCTGCCGGGCGGCGCGGACCGGCGGATCAGCGTCTCGGTACCCCGCGTGCCCTGGCCGCTGCCCACCCTCGCCGGCGACCCGGACCTGCTGGAGCTGGCCCTGGAGAACCTGGTCGGCAACGCGGTCAAGTACAGCGACCCGGGCTGCGCGATCGAACTGCGCGCGTTCGCCGAGGACGGCTATGTGCTGGTCGAGGTCGCGGACACCGGACGCGGCATCCGGGCCGACGAACTCCCCACGGTCTGGGAGGAGTTGGTGCGCGGAAGCGACGCACGTGGGACGCCGGGCAGCGGGCTGGGCCTGGCCCTGGTGCAGGCGGTCGTGCATCGCCACGGCGGTCGTACCGAACTGCGCAGCATGCCCGAGTCGGGCACCGTCGTGCGGTTGCGGCTGCCCACCTCGTGACCGTGTCGGTGATGTCGCAGAGCTGGTAGATGCCTGCCACACCGGCGCGACACGCGGTCCCTAGCGTGGAGGGCACAGGCCGAAGCGGCCTGGCGAAACTGGGGGAGAGACTCGAAATGCGTATCCGTACCGTACTGCCCGCGATCCTGATCACCGCGACCGTCGCGATCGGCACCACCGCCTGCGAGGCCGGCGTCGAGAAGAAGAGCAGCTCCTCGGCGCCTTCGGCCGCCCCGACCGCCCCCGGGAGTGGGACGGACGCACCGGTGCCGGCCGCCGCGAGCGGGCCGCCGTCGACCTCGGCCACCGGCGCGCCCAAGACGGGCAAGGCCACGACGCCGCAGACCACGCCGGCGGCGCCGAACACGCACCGCGACGCGCTGGTCATCTCCGGGACCGGCGCCCAGCCGACCGCCGACTGCACCGGCAAGGACGTGCGGATCGAGGGCAACGAGATCAACGTCACCCTGACCGGCTTCTGCCGCGAGATGACGATCTCGGGTGCCGACCACACCGTCGAGGTGGCGTGGGCCGACAAGATCACCGTGACCGGCTCGAACCACCTGCTGATGTACGGCGTCAAGGCCGACGGCAGCAAGCCCGACATCATCGACAACGGCACCAGCAACAAGATCTTCACCAGGTGAGCCATCCGGACGCCGGGCGCGATGGCGTCGCACACGCGATGCGATCGCGCCCGGCGGCGGACGAGGCCCGCTAGACTCGTCCCTGTTCGTGTTCGGTTCGGATCGAGACATACGAGGAGGTGGGGTTGATGACCGCGCGCAAGGCCACTGCCGTGTGCAGTGCCCGAATCACCCTCACGTCCCGGGCCGTGGCCTGACCTCGTTGTGATTCCCGCCCTCGCCTGCGCGTGAGCTCGCAGGGCGGCCGCCGATCCGAACCCATCGAAACGGACGACCATCCATCATGAGCGACACCCGGTTCACGCGCGTCGAGACCGACGCCGACATTCCGACCGTGCACACCATCCACGCCCGCGCCTTCGAGACGCCCGCCGAGGCCGATCTCGTCGACGCGTTGCGCGCGGACCCGTCCTGGATCCCGGGCCTGTCCATCGTCGCCACCGACGCGAACGACCGGCCCATCGGGCACGCGTTGCTGACGCGTTGTCACATCGAGGATGTGCCTGCCCTGGCCCTGGCACCCGTCGCGGTGCTGCCCGAGTACCAGGGCACCGGCGTCGGCTCGGCCGCCGTTCGGGCCGCCCTGCGGGCGGCCGAGGACCTGGGCGAGCACCACGTCGTCGTCCTGGGGCACCCGGCGTACTACCCGAGGTTCGGTTTCACCCGCGCCTCGGCCCACGGCATCGGCCTCACCATCGAGGTCCCGGACGAGTCCCTGATGGCCCTCGCCTTCGACGCCGACCACCCGCTGCCCGGCGGCACCGTGCACTACGCGGCCCCCTTCGGCATCTGACCCACGGCAGGACGGGGGAGCCGGCGCGGTTTGCCCGCGCCCGGTAATACGTATTCCCGCGGCCTCGCCTCACCGCCACTTCGTGGTCGGGAGGCGGGGCCTTTTCCCGGGCCGATTCCCCGCCGCGGACTTGTCGGGTGTGCCGTGGTCGATGATGCCTTGGCTCGATATTCAAGGCATGGCTTGATTTCCGTGGGATCTGCGAGGGTCCACCGATTCCCCAGGCGCCGAGGCTTGCGTCGGACAGGCGAGGAAACGTTCCTGCGTCACCGCTTCGCTGATCGATTGGTTGTGGTCGTGCACGATTATGATCGAGATCGGATCATCCGGTCAAGCGTGTGAGCAGGTGTGATTCCACACGGTCATCCTCGAATCACGGATGGCTAGCATAGGTCTAGACCGGTGGCGACAGAACCGAAAGGCTCCGCTGTGTGCGCATTCCGGCGAGGTTCCGTTTACGAACGGTTCATTCTCGGATCGAGGTCCGCAGCGCCGAGTCGATGTTCCGCGCGCAATCGTGGGCGAGGCGGCAGTACCTGCAGGCGATAAACCATTCGACCTGCCTCGGGTGATGGTGCAATACGTGTCGGCCGAAAGTCCAAAAGATGTACGGCCGATATCGAATGCCTCCCCGGTATGACCGAACGCCGACGGCGAAGCCCTTCCCGGCCCCGGAGTCCGCCGCGCCACGACCCCCGGTTGTTCCACGGCACCACGACCAACGCTCCGCCGAAAGGAACCACCCCGATGACACCCACTCGCACCACCCGCCTTCGGTCCCGCCCGCGCCGCCGCCGTCCGGCGGCCCTGGTCGCCGCCCTGGTCTGCGTCGCCACGGCCTGGAGCGCGTCGCCCGCCGCCACGGCCGCGCCGACGCCGACCACCGGGTTGGCCGCGGCGGCCACCGCTCCCGTCGCCGGCCCGGTGAGCCCGGCCCTGATCACCACCACCGCCCGGCCCGGCAACCGGGTCGCGCTCACCTTCGACGACGGGCCGAGTCCGCAATTCACCCCTCAATTGCTGCAGGTGCTCAAGAAGCACCAGGTCAAGGCGGTGTTCTGCGTCGTCGGCGAGCAGGTCGAATGGCAGGAGGCGACGGTCCGCGCGATCGTCGCCGACGGCCACACCCTGTGCAACCACACCTACCGTCATCGCGACCTGACCACCGTTTCCCCGGCGGACATCGACGCGGACATCCAGCAGACCAACGCCCGGATCCGGACCGCCGTTCCGGGCGTCGAGATCCCCTACTTCCGTGCGCCGTACGGCAATTGGGGCCAGTCGCCCGCCGTCGCCGCGAACCTGGGCCTGCGCCCGCTGAGTTGGACGCTGATGCCCGGCGACTGGGAACTGCCCGGCGTGGACGTGCTCCTGCAACGCCTCCGCGACGGCATCACCCCGACCGGCGTGGTCACCCTGCACGACGCGGGCGGCGACCGCCAACAGACGGTGGACGCGGTGGACCGCCTGATCACCGAGTACCACGCCAAGGGCTGGAGCTTCGACCTCCCGGCCCGCTGAGCCCCGCCGCCGCGTCGGACCGGGTCGGCCGGTCGATGACGAAGTCGCCCGAACGGCAACCCGGTTCGGCGCGGCGGCAGCCCCGATCCGCCTCCCCTCATCCGCCGGCCGGCGCCTTGATCCGGCTCGACACCAGCGCGGCCACCAAGGCAAGCAACGCGGTCAGCCCGAAGGTCACGCCCAGCGCGGTTCCCATCCCCGCGCCGCGGTCGTGCGTCAGGGCGAGCGCGCCACCACCGAGGCCGCTGAGCACGGCGACGGCGAAGGTCTGGGACAACTGGAGCGCCGCGCCGGTACGGCCCTGTTCCTCGGGCGGCGCCTGGGCGAGGACCGCCGCGGAGGCGGCGTTGTACGCGATGCCCATCCCGAGTCCGCCGATCGCCCAGCCCGCCACCGCCACCGACGGGGGCACGGCGTCGATCAGTACGGCGCCGGCCAGGATCGCGATGCCGAGGAACAACACGGCGCTGCCGAGCGCACCGTGCGTCGGGCGAAGCCGCGCGCCGTGGCGATCGTCCCAGCGTGCCTGGAGCGCGGAGCCCGCCACCCAGGTCAGCGCGCCCGCCGAGAGTCCCAGTCCCGCCTCGACGGTGCTCAACCCGCGCAGCTCGGTCAGCCCCAGCGGCAGGAAGGTGTCCGCGCCGAAGTAGGCCCCCGCGAGCAGCCAGCGCATCGCGACCCCGGCCGGCAGCCCGCGTCGGGCACGGGTGGTGCCGGCGGGGGTCAGGGCCGCATAGGCGAGCACGGCGACGACCGCGCCGACCGACGCGAGCAGCACCATCGACACCGCCGACCCGAACTCGAACGCCACGATCATCAACCCGGTCCCCAGCGCGAGCACGAGACTCGACACCGGATCCGGAAGCCGCCGCAGGCCCCTCGCACCCGAAGCACGGGAGCGGCGCGAAGCACCGGAGCCGCCCGAAGCACCCGAAGCGCCCGAACCGGCGAGTGTACGGAGCGCGGGCAGCGTCAGCAGACCCGCGAGCACGATCGGAATCGGCAACAGCAGGAACAACCAACGCCACGACAGTCGATCGGCGAGGGTGCCCGCCACGACCGGCCCGATCAGCGCCGGCAGCGTCCACGCCGACGAGGTGAGCGCGACCATGCGGGCTTGCAGATGTGCCGGATAGGCCCGACCGATCACCAGATACGCCAACCCCATGATCGCCCCGACGCCCAGCCCCTGGACGAACCGCCCGGCCACGAACACCCACCACGTGGGCGCCACGCCGGCGAGCACACACCCCGCCGCCAACAACCCCAGGGCCACCGCGAGTGGTCGACGCGGCCCGATCCGGTCACCGGCCGTACCGGCCGCGACCGCGCCCAGGATGCTCGCGAGCATCAGCGCGGACAGACCCCAGCCGTACGATTCCAGCCCGCCGAGCCGCCGTGCGATGCGCGGCATGATCGCGACGACGCCCATGGCCTCGAACGCCACGAGCCCCACCGAGATCAACAGTCCCGCCGAGAGCGCCCGATGCCCGTGGTCCCACACCCCCGCACGGTCGGTCGCATCGGCGCCGTCCACCGGCCCGACGGCATCGGCGGATGCCGGCGCGGCGGTATCGGTTCCCGACGGGGCGGGCGGAGCGCCCATCGGATCCGGCCGAGGCGTGCCGTCGGCCTTCGTCGCGTCGACGGTCGGTTCGAGTTCGCGCTGCCGTTCGGCTGGCAAGGTCGGCTCCCAGGTCTTCGTCGTTTTATGTTCCGTTCCGGAACGGAACGATATTAGACCCGATCTATACTCGTGACCATGACCGGCTCCGATACGCGACTGATCCCCACCGGTCGGGGCCGTCCCCGCGACCACCGCATCGACGAGGCGGTGCTGGCCGCGACCATGCGACTGCTCGAGGAAGGCGGCTACGCCGACTTCACGATGGAGGCCGTCGCCGCACGCGCCGGCACCACCAAACCGGCCATCCGCCGCCGCTGGGCGTCACGTCGCCACCTCGTCGTCGACGCCCTCGTGGCCGCCATGGGCGAAGCCCCCACCCCGGACACCGGCTGCACCCACTGCGACCTCATCGCCGGCATCGCCACGCTCACCACCGCGTTCGCGGGCCCCGGCACCCGTCGGGTGTGGCCCGCCCTGGTCGCCGACATCGCCGCCGACCCGGCCCTGGCCGAGACCTTCTTCACCCGCCTGTTCGAGCCCCGCCGCGCCGCCACCGCCGCCGCGCTGCGCCGCGGCATCGACCGCGGCGACATCCGCGCCGACACCGACCTCGACCTGCTCCTCGACCTCCTGGCCTCGACCACCTACTATCGAGCGCTCTTCGGCCACCTCCCGATCACCGACAGCCTCGCCGAGGACATCGTGATGATCGTCATGTCCGGAGTGGCCACGCCCGCCTGGCGGGCGCAGCACGAACGCCCGCACCGCCACCCCTGAACACCCGCCACCGCCAAGGGGGAGTTCGCGTCCGCCACCGCCGGGTCGTCCGGCTACTTGCGGCCGACCCCCGCGTACATCCACTGGCGGTCCGCGTGCGGACGCGGCAGGCGGTCGGCCCGCCAGGAGGCGACCGGGACCACCCCGGGGTTCACCAGGCTCAACCCCGTGAACAGCGCGCATACCTCCGGGAGGGGGCGCGGGAACAGCGGGGCGGCCGAATGCCGATACGTCTCGGCGGTGGCCCGGGCCGCCTCCGGACGCAGATCGGCGGCCAGGTGCGAGAGCAGCAGCGCGCTCCCGGGCACCATGGCCGCCATCAACTCGCCCACCACGGACCGCGGATCGTCCGCGTCCGACAGATAGTGCAGGACCGCGGCCAGCACCACCGCCACCGGCCGGCGAAAGTCCAACCCGGACCGACCGCCCGCCCGCTGCAACAGCGCGCCGGGATCACGAAGATCGGCCTCCACCACGCGCACCCGCCCGGGCCGCGTGGATAACGCGCGGGCGTGCGCGAGCACCAGCGGATCGTTGTCGACGTACACCGCCCGCGCCTCCTCGGTCGCGAGCACCGCGCACTCGTAGGTGTCGCCGGCGGCCGGCAGCCCCACCCCGATGTCGAGGAACTGACGGATCCCACACCCGGCCGCGAACGACACCGCGCGGCGCAGGAACGCCCGATTTGCGAACGCCATCTGCCGGACCTCCGGCGCCAGGGCGAGCACGTCCGCCGCGGCGGCGCGGTCGATCGGGAGATTGTTCTTGCCGTTGAGGTAGTGGTCGTACATCCGCGCGGGATGCGGCAGATCGGTCCGCAACGCGGAAAACCGGGACCGGGGCGCCGGCGCCGGCGGAGTCGCCTCCGTCGGCACCGGCGCCCTGGCCGCAGGCACCCACGCCGGCGGTCGCACGCTCGGTCCCCGTACGTCCGGCCCCCGTGTGCCTGACGTCCGCGTCTCCGATGTCCGTACGACCGCCGCTCGCGCGTCCGCCGGGCAGCCGCCGTGAGGACTGCCACCCGGTGTCTGGTCAGGCATCACAATCATCGGCCTTCCCGACTGTCGACGCGCGAAATCGCGGGTCGCGGGCCGCCCGAATCGGGCGAGGCGGGGATACCCGCCGGGCGGTCCCGCAGCTTCCTCCGCACTGCCCCGGGAGGTCAGTGGCGGAGGAAATCCGTGACGACGGCGTCGAATTGCTCGCGTTCCTCAACGAAGGGCACATGCCCGCTCGCAGAGAACCTCGCCACCCGTGCGTCGGGCAAAACCCCGGCCAGCCATCCCGCCAGGTCTCCGGGGAAGATCCGACTGCGCTCACCGTAGACGAGCAGGGTCGGCACCTTCACCTCGGGCAGCACGGACCGCCAATCGGAATGCGCCATGTCCATCCACACCTCCAACGCGGAGGAGGTGTGCGTCTGGGTGGTCTCCGCATACGCCGCGTCCACCGCCTCCGCCGCCGGCGATTCGGCGAAGCACGCCTGGATGAACGGCTTGATCGCCAGCGGCCGGGCGTATCGGACCGTCTGCGCGAACACCGCCAGATCCGCGGCCGAATAGCCACCCTGCAACGCGAACTCCCAGCCCGGAGCGTCCATGAAGCGCGGCGACTGATCGACGAACACCACGCCGCGCAGTCCGTCGCAGCCGAACTGCCGGATATAGGACAGGATCACCGAGGTGCCCATGGACCAGCCCACCAGCGTCGACTCGGACAGATCCAACGCCCGCATCAACTCCCGCACATCACGGGCATATTGCGCCAACGAGTGCCCCTCGGGCGTCTTCCCCGACCGCCCGTGCCCGCGAAAGTCGACGGCGATCACCCGGTGCTCCGCCGCCAGGGCGGCGATATTGCCCGCCCAGAAGGTGCCGTTCATGGTCCAGCCGTGCAGCAACACCACCGGCCGGCCCGCGCCGTACTCCTCGTAGTACAGCGGAACGGCGTCGGACAACTCCAGATAGGGCACCGTCTCTCCTTCACTCTCGGCCGCCGAGTCGCCGACCCGCGCCACCGCAGTCTGGGCGAGCGCGCACCACTTCCACCAGAGCGCCGAGGGGGGTTGCAGCAACGTTGCAGATTCCGCTTACCCGGCCGGCCCGGGCAACCTCACCCGGCGCCGGCATGATGGCCACATGGCGTTACGACCGAAGGTGCGCGATCGAGCCCTGGGCGGTGGATCGGCGCGGGGCGTACGAGACCCGATCCGGGCCTCCTGGTCGCGCGCGCGCCGACACGGCCTGCCGCCGGACGCCTATCTCCCGCCGGTCACCCTCGACGACGACGAACTGGCCCGGTATCGCCAGGAACACCCGCTGCGCCCGATCTGGCCGCTGCTGCGCCGCTCGCTGGGCGGCCTCACCGCCGACCCCGGCCGACTGCTGTTCCTCAGCGACGCGCGAGGGCACCTGCTGTGGGTCCAGGGCGACAGCGCCACCCTGCGCTCGGCCGAGCGCGTACACCTTCTGCCCGGGGCGCTGTGGAGCGAGGACGCGGCGGGCACGAGTGGAGTCGGCACCACGCTCGCGACCGGCCGGCCGTTCCAGGTGTTCGGCGCGGAGCACTTCCTGTCCGCGGCCACCGCTTACACCTGCACCGCCACGCCCATCCACGACCCGGCCAGTGGCGAACTCCTCGGCACCCTCGACTTCACCTGCCCCGAACAGCACTGGCAACCACTGGCGATACCCCTCCTGGACACCGCCCGCCGACTGGCCCAGGCCGAACTGGAGTCCATCCGGCTGCGCGAGGAAGTGCGGGTCGGCAGCCGCTACACCGAGCGGATCGCCCGCCGACTCGGCACCCGCAGCGCGATCGCCGACCCCCGGGGCCGCATCGTGCGCTCGGATCCCCCCGGTTGGCTCCCGCAGCACCTGCCCGGACCGCCGACCGAGGGTCGCATGTTGCTCCCCGACGGGCAGCCCGTGCTGGTCGAACGCCTCGCCGCGGGCGGCCTGTTCCTGCTGATCGCCGAGGACGCCGGCGCCGGCGCCCTGACCACCGCCCCGCTGCGGTTCCACGCGCTGGGCCTGCGTCGGGCCCGCCTGGAGATCGCCGGCACCACGCACGAACTCACCCCGCGCCACGCCGAGATCGTCATCACCCTGCTCAGCGAACCGGGCGGGATGACGGCCCGGGCCATCGCCGACGCGGTATACGGCCCCACCGGCCGCCCGGCCACCAGCCGCGCCGAACTCGCCCGACTGCGCTCGATCCTGGGCCACCGCCTGGCCTCCGACCCCTATCGCCTGATCGGCCCCGTCGAAGCCGACTTCCTCGACCTGGACCGGGCGCTGTCCAGCCCCGGCACCCCCATCGACACCCTCCTCGACCGTTATCGGGGCCCGCTCCTGCCCGGCTCCACGGCCCCCCGCATCCTCACCCTGCGCAACACCCTCCACGAACGCCTGCGCCACCGCGTCCTGGCCGCGGCCGACTACGACACCGCCCTGCGGTGGGCGAGGTGAACCCCGGACGCACCGGGGGTGCCTGGCGCAACGCAGGCGCGGGCGATAGGCTTTCCGGCGATGATCACTCTTCCTCGTTTCGAAATGGGGGTCCCGTCCGCGCAAGGTGAGTGCTGATGCTCACTCGGATCGCGAACAGGGATTCCAAACCTTCCTTCTGGCTGCGCGTGCGCGAGTTCGCCGTGCCGCCCTCCATGATCGAGACTGCGACCGCTCGCCGAGATGCCGGCGACTGGGCCGGGGCATGCGCCGCCGCAGGCATCGATATCGACGTACAGCCACGTTCGGTGGCACGCACGCACGGCCGGGACCTCGCGGCCCGACTGCGCGACGACCTGCGGCACTTGGCCCCGGATCTGCTGCGTTGGCACATGCCCAGGGTCGCCCCCGACGGACTGCTGCGACCGGGGCTGACCATCGCCCTGGCCCGGTACGACGTCGAGGACGAGGGCCGGGCCGGCCGAAGTCCGGTGTACCTGGTGGTCAGGACCCCGCCCGCGTGGGCGGACGCCGGTCAGCGGATCAGCCTCGCACTGTGGGACGGATCGCCCGACCGGGCCGAGGCCCTGCCTCGCTCCTACCCCCACCCGCATCCCAACCGGCGGTTCCGGCTCGACCTGCACCGCCACCTGTGGGATGCCCGCAGGAGCGCCGAACTGCGGGTCCGCTCCGGAGCCGACTGCCCGCCCACCGAAGGCCGTTGCGCCCCGGGCCGTGACCCGGATCCGGATTCGGACCCGCTCGCCACGCTGCCCTACGCGCACCGCTGCGCCGTGGACCGCTGGGCGGCCGAGGCGCGGATCGTGCTCCGGGCCGAGGGGCGGTCCGCCGGCAGCGTCCGGATACGGCTCGACGGCCGACATCGGCTGTTGCTGGATCCGGCCGCCGACGGCGACGACCTCGGGCCGCGCCCGCTGTGGCTCGGTTCGACGACGGCCGGCGACGCCCCCGGGATGCCGATCCTGCCGGACGCGGCGACCTGGGTGGCGCCGGATCTGGCGCTGCTGCGCGCCGGTTCGATCGACGTCGATCGGCTGCACCCACTGGTCGCCGCGGCACTGGCACCGGAACGGGCGGCGGCCGGCCCGGCGCGCGTCGCGGACCGGGCGGCCCGACCGCACGTGGTGGACTGCCGGGGCGCCCGGCATCGGATCGGTCTGGTCGACGGAGTACTGGCGCCGCTGGACCACGACCCGGCCGAGATCCGCCGCGAGGAACTGCTCGCCGCGCTGACCGGCACGCCGCTGCCGTGCCTACAGGTCATCGACGAGGCGCATCGCCGTCCACACGCCCTCGCCGGCGTCCGCGAACGCCTGGACCACGGCGACACCGCCGGGGCCCTGGCCATCGTCGAGGGCCTGCTGGGTCGCGACGCGGTGCTGCGCAGCGGCCCGCTGCGCGACGAACTCGAATCGGCCGCGCTGCGCCGGGTCACCTACGGACTCTTCAGGGCCGGCCTGATGGACGCCGGAGCCCGCCGGGTCCCGGTGAACCATCGCCACTCGCGCGGCCACCGCACCTGTCCGTGCCATTCGAAGCCGCGTTGACCCGAGACCTCGACGCGCACACCCGTACTCCCCACATACCTCGCAGGACGACCGCCGCCCACCCCGGGACGTCGGTCCGCGGCCGCGCGTGCGCTGTCGCGATCCCGGCTGCCCGCACCCGAACCCGAAGGTGATCCCACGCATGTCCACATACACCCCGTACCGCCCGCCCGCCCCGAACACCCGCCCCACCGAAGCCGGTACACCCCGTCCCACGCCCGGCCCGCCCCCCATCGCCCCCCAACTCGACGTCGCCGCCCGCCTGTCGGCCCTCCTGCGCGAGGCCGACACCGAACCGCGTCCGGACACCCAACTGGAGGCCCTGACCCTGGCCGTGGCCGCCGACCTGCCCGTGCTCCTGTGGGGCGAGCCGGGCATCGGCAAGACCGCGGCGCTGACCCAACTCGCCGCGTCCCTGGACCTGCCGCTGACCACGGTGATCGCGAGCGTGCACGAGCCGTCCGACTTCTCGGGGTTGCCCATCGTCGGCGACGACCCCGCCGAGCAGGGTGTGCCGATGGCCCCGCCGGACTGGGCGGTGCGCCTGGTACGGGCCGGTCGAGGGCTGCTGTTCCTGGACGAACTGTCCACCGCGACACCCGCCGTACAGGCCGCCCTGCTCCGCCTGGTCCTGGAACGGCGGATCGGCGCCCTGCAGTTGCCGCCCGGGGTGCGGATCGTGGCGGCCGCCAATCCGCGCTCCTCGGCGGCCGACGGTTGGGAACTGAGCCCACCGCTGGCCAATCGATTCGTACACCTGCAGTGGACGCACGATCACGACGTCGTGGTCCGCGGGCTCGGCGGCACCTGGCCGCTGGCGACCCTGCCGCACCTGGACCCGACCGACCTGCCGGCGGCGGTGGCCTTCGCCCGCCGGGCCGTGTGCGGGCTGCTCGCCGCGCGTCCCACGCTCGTGCACCGGCTGCCGACCGGCGAGTCCCGCCGGGGCGGGGCCTGGCCGTCGCCGCGCAGTTGGGAGATGGCGTTGTGCCTGATCGCCTTCGCGACCGCGGCCGGCTCCTCCCGCGAGGTGCTCTCCATGCTGGTCCGGGGCACGGTGGGGGATGGTCCCGGGCTGGAGTTGCTGGCCGGCCTGGACCGGATGGACCTTCCGGATCCCGAGGACCTGCTCGCCGACCCGGCCGGCGCCGTGCTTCCCGAGCGCGGAGATCTGCGCCAAGCGGTGCTCGACGGGGTGGTGGACGCGGTTCGCAACCGGCCGGAGAAGGCCCGGTGGGACGCGGCCTGGTCGCTCCTGGTCCGGGCGATGGAGACCGGCGCCCCGGACCTGGTGGTCGTCCCGGCGACCACGCTCGCGTCGCTGCGTCACCAGGACTGGGAGGTCCCGGCCTCGATCGAGCGGCTCGCCGGCGTGGTGTCCCTTTCCCGGCGAGCGGACCGCACGGCCGCCCGGACGGGGGCGCACGAGGCGAAGGCGGCCCGATGACCGCAGACGCACCGGCGACGGCGAACACCGCGAACGCACCGGTGGTACGCCCGCGCCGACCGCTGGACCTCGACAAGCTCTTCGCCGCCCGGCTGTACGCGGCCCGGGCCCGCCCCTACCTGGCGACCGCCCTGTTCGCGCTGCACACCGTCGAGTCGCGGAGCGTACCGACGATGGCGGTCGACCGGCACTGGCGGTGCTATGTGTCGCCGGGGTTCGTGGACCGCACGCCGGAGGAGGAACTGGCCGCGGTCTGGGTGCACGAGGTGTCGCATCTGCTGCGCGACCACCACGGGCGCAGCGACCGGTTCGCCCGTGAGCACGACGCGGCCGGCCCGGGGGAGCGGTTGCGGATGAACATCGCCGCGGACTGCGAGATCAACGACGACGCCTTCGGCGACGGGCTGGTCCGACCCGAGGGCGCCGTCGTGCCGGAGATGCTGAGTCTGCGCGACGGCGAACCGATGGAGGACTATCTGCGCCAATTTCGGCTCGGGCCGTGTACCCAGGACCTGGCCTGGCTGGACTGCGGCAGTGGTGCCGACGGGCTGGAACGCGAATGGGAATGGGGGCCGGACGGCGCGCACGGCCTCAGTGTCCAGGAGCGCGACGCCGTGCGGTTCCGGGTGGCCGAGGGCATCACCGCCCGTCCGGGGAGCGTGCCCATGGGGTGGCGGCGCTGGGCGGAGGAGGCGTTCCATCCGCCGCAGCCGTGGCGGGAGTTGTTGGGCGGGGCGGTGCGCTCGGCGACCTCCGGGGCCGGTGCGGGCGACGACTACACCTACGGACGGCCGTCCCGACGCTCGGTCGGCCTGCCCGGCGTCGTGCTGCCCAGCCTGCGGCGCAAACCGCCTCGGGTCACCGTGATCATCGACACCTCCGGGTCGGTCAGCGACGCCGAACTGGGCAGCGCGCTCCTGGAGGTCGCCGCGATCTGCCGGGCCGTGGGCGGGCGTCGCGACCTGATCACGGTGGTGCCCTGCGATGCGGCCGCCACGATCGCGCATACGCTGTGCCGCGACGAGGGCATCCCGCTGGTGGGCGGCGGGGGCACGGATCTGCGCACCGGCTTCGCCAAGGCGCTGCGCGCGCAGCCCCGACCGGACGTGGTCGTGGTGCTGACCGACGGCCAGACCAGCTGGCCGAGCTCGCGACCGTCGTGCCGCACGGTGGTCGGCCTGTTTCCCCGGCAGGTGCCCCGGTCGTGGATCGAGAACGATCCCGACTATGTGCCGGACACGCCCCCCGAGTGGGCCAGGGTGGTGGTGATCGACCAGGCGTCCGCCGCCCGGTGAGTTTCCGGGCCTCACCGGGGTGAACAGCAAGGGTGCCGAGTCCGGTTGTCGCAGACCATGCCCGAAAGGGCGGCTGTGCGGTGTGGCTCGGGTCGCTTTTTGTGGGAAACCTACAACGCATCGGCGCCGGCGTGCTCGATCCAGGACATGGGTGTACTCGTCGGTAACCAAGCAGGGTATAGATAGGTGCAGGCGACGCTCCGGTTCCCGGGCGTCGCCTTCTGCACGTGGGTACTTGGGAGGCTCAGCCGGTGTTCAGTCGTGTCGCGATCGTCAACCGTGGAGAGGCCGCAATGCGGCTCATCCACGCCGTCCGGGATCTTTCGGCGGAAACCGGGACGAGAGTGGAGACGGTCGCCCTCTTCACCGACTCCGACCGCGACGCGACCTTCGTCCGGGAGGCCGACCTCGCCTACCCGCTCGGCCCCGCCTCGGCCCGCCCCTACCTCGACCACGCCGTCCTGGAGCGCGCGCTCCTGGAGACCGGCGCCGACGCCGCCTGGGTCGGTTGGGGCTTCGTCGCCGAGGACCCGGCGTTCGCCGAACTGTGCGAGCGCATCGGCGTCACCTTCGTCGGGCCCAGCGCCGAGGCGATGCGCAGGCTCGGCGACAAGATCGGCGCCAAGCTGCTCGCCGAGGAGGTCGGCGTCCCGGTCGCGCCGTGGAGCCGCGGTGCGGTCGCCACCCTGGAGGACGCGCTGCGCGCCGGCGACGAGATCGGCTACCCGCTGATGCTCAAGGCCACCGCGGGCGGCGGCGGGCGCGGAATCCGGATGGTCGCCTCGGCCGCGGACCTGACCGACGCCTACCTGCGCACCAGCCAGGAGGCGCTACGCGCGTTCGGCTCCGGCGTGCTCTTCCTGGAGCGCCTGGTCACCGGCGCCCGACACGTCGAGGTCCAGGTGATCGCCGACGGCCAGGGCACCGCGTGGGCACTGGGCGTCCGCGACTGCTCGGTACAGCGGCGCAACCAGAAGATCATCGAGGAGTCCGCCTCGCCGGTCCTGGACCCGGAACAGACCGCACAGCTCAAGGCGTCCGCCGAGCGGCTCGCCGTCGCCGTCGACTACCGCGGCGCGGCCACCGTCGAGTTCCTCTACCACCCCGGCGAGAAGTTGTTCGCCTTCCTGGAGGTCAACACCCGACTCCAGGTCGAGCACCCGATCACCGAGATCACCACCGGCACCGACCTGGTCCGCCTGCAACTGCACGTGGCCGGCGGCGGCAGGCTGACCGGCCCGCAGCCGGCCGAACTCGGCCACGCCGTCGAGGCCCGGCTCAACGCCGAGGACCCGGACCGCGACTTCGCCCCCTCGCCCGGCCGCATCACGCGCCTGGCGCTGCCCGCCGGCCCCGGCATCCGGGTGGACACCGGGGTCAGCGAGGGCGACCGGATCCCGGCCGACTTCGACTCGATGATCGCCAAGATCATCGCCTACGGCCGCGACCGCGACCAGGCCCTGGCCCGGCTGCGCCGGGCGATGGCCGAGACCACCGTGATCATCGAGGGCGGCGCGACCAACAAGAGCTTCGTGCTCGACCTGCTCGACCAGCCCGAGGTGATCGACGCGAGCGCCGACACCGGCTGGATCGACCGGGTCCGCGCCGAGGGCCGGCTGGTCACCCACCGGCACTCCGCGATCGCGCTGGCCGCGGCCGCGATCGAGGCATACCAGGACGAGGAGGAGATCAGCCGGCAGCGGTTGATCTCCACCGCGCACGGCGGCCGCCCGCAGGTGCAGCACGAGAGCGGCCGGCCGCTGGATCTCAAGCTCCGCGGGGTCGGCTACCGGGTGAGCGTGGCCCGGGTGGGCGACCGGCGATTCCGCGTCGCGATCTTCGGCGGCGGCGGTGCCGCGCACCCGGCCGACGTCGAGGTCGAGCGGTTCGACACGCACAGCGGCCGGATCGTGGTCAACGGACACCGCTTCCGGCTGGTCTCGGCCACGCACGGCCCGACCCACCTGGTCGAGGTCGACGGGGTCACCCACCGGATCAGCCGCGACGAGGGCGGCGTCGTCCGCTCTCCCGCACCCGCGCTGGTGGTCGCGACGCCGATCTCGGTCGGCGACGAGGTCGCCTCGGGCGCGCCGATCCTGGTGCTGGAGAGCATGAAGATGGAGACGGTGCTGCGCGCGCCGTTCCGCGCCCGGGTCCGCGAATGCCCGGTGTCGGTGGGCAGCCAGGTCGAGACCGGCGCACCGCTGATGCGGCTTGAGCCGCTCGCCGAGGAAGGCAGCGAGGGCGCCGCCGAGGAAGGCCCGGGCGCCGGCGAGAGCATCGAGGTCGACCTGCCCACCGAGGCGATCCCCGCCTCCGCCGCCGAGCGGGTCGACCGCGGCCTGCAGGACCTGCGCAGCCTGCTCCTGGGCTTCGACGTCGACCCGCAGGACCACAAGCGGGTGTTGTCCGAGTACCTGGCCGCCCGGGCCGACCTCGGCGGCCGGCCGCTGCCGGGCGAGGTGGACCTGCTCAAGGTCTTCGCCGACCTGTCGGAGCTGAGCCGCAACAAGCCGGGCGGCGAACTCGACGTCGAACCGGACAGCCCGGTGCACAGCCCCCGCGAGTACTTCCACAGCTACCTGCGCTGCCTGGACCCCGAACGCGCCGGTCTCACCGAGGCGTTCCGGATCAAGCTGGAGCGGGCGCTGGGCCACTACGGGATCACCGACCTGGACCGCACGCCCGAGCTGGAAGCCGCGATCTTCCGGATCTTCCTGGCCCAGCAGCGGATGTCGACCGACGTCGCGCTGGTGTCCGAACTGCTGCGCCAGTGGCTGGCCGGCGCACCCCCGGTGGAATCGCTCAGCGAACGCGCCGGACTCACCCTGGAACACCTGATCGAGGCCACCCAGGTGCGCTTCCCCGCGGTGTCGGACCTGGCCCGCGGCGTGGTCTTCCGCTGGTTCGCCCAGCCGCTGCTGCGCCGCAACCGGGCCAAGGTCTACGCCGGCGTCCGCAACGAACTGCGGCACCTGGACCAGCACCCGGACGCGCCGGACCGGGCGGAGCGCATCCAGACCATGGTGGCCGGTTCCGAGCCACTGGTCCGGCTGATCGGCCAGCGGATCGGCCGGCCCGGCCGCGACCACGCGCCGCTCCTGGAGGTGTTGACCCGCCGCTACTACGGCAATCGCGGGCTCGCCGAGGTCACCGTGCGCGAGCAGGCGGGTTGCCGGTTCGTCACCGCCCAGCACAGCGGCGCGGCCGGCCCGACCCTGGTGGTCACCACCGCCGTCGACATCGCCGCCCTGCCCGACGCGATCGGCGCGGTCAACGCGTTCGCCGCCGACGTGGCCGAACACGCCCTGGTGGCCGACCTCTACCTCACCTGGGAGGACCAGCCGGACGCCGAGGAGATGGCGGTGCGGCTGGGCCGACTGCTGGCCGAGCAACCGCTGCCGGCGGGCGTGCGCCGGATCACCACCACCGTGGCCGGCACCAGCGGCGCGGTGATGCACCACCACTTCACCTTCCGCCCGGACGGGTCCGGCCTCGCCGAGGACCGGCTGATCCGCGGGCTGCACCCGCAGATCGCCCGGCGGCTGCAACTCCAGCGGCTGCGCGAGTTCGACCTCACCCGGCTGCCCTCGGCCGACGAGGAGATCTACCTGTTCAAGGCCGTTGCCAAGAGCAACCCGGCGGACGAGCGGCTGATCGCGATGGGGCAGGTCCGCGACCTGACGCCGCTGCGCGAGACCGACGGCCGACTGGTCGCGCTGCCGGCGGTCGAGGACGCGATCACCGCGGGCCTGGACGCGATTCGCAACATCCAGGCGCAACGGCCGCAGAACAAGCGCTTCGACACCAACCGCATCATGATGTACGTCTGGCCGTCGACCGAACTGACCGCCGACGAACTCAACGCGCTGGTCCAGCGCATCCTGCCGACCACCGCCGGCGCCGGACTCGAAGAGGTCCAGTTCGTGGCCCGCCGGCGCACCGGCAGCGGCGAACTGACCGAGATCGCCGCGACCATCACCCTGGACCCGGGCCACGGCGCGAGCCTGCACGTCGGCGAACCGTCGACCGAATTGGTACGCCCGCTGGACGGCTACCGGCAGAAGGTGCTGCGCGCGGCCCGCCGCGGCAACGTCTACCCGTACGAACTGACCGGCATGCTCACCGGCGGGCACGGCACCTTCGTCGAGCACGACCTCGACGAGGCCGGCGCGCTGGTACCGGTGGACCGGGCCAAGGGGCGCAACACCGCGGCGATCGTGACCGGTGTCGTCGCCACCCCCACCGAGCGCCACCCCGAGGGCGTCACCCGCGTCCTGCTGCTCGGCGACCCGACCAAGTCGCTCGGCGCGTTGTCCGAGCCGGAGTGCCGCCGGGTGATCGCCGCGCTCGACCTGGCCGAGCGCCTGCGGGTGCCGGTGGAGTGGTTCGCGCTGTCCTCCGGCGCGCGGATCTCGATGACCTCGGGCACCGAGAACATGGACTGGGTGGCGGCGGCGCTCAAGCGCATCGTCACGTTCACCCAGGACGGCGGCGAGATCAACATCGTGGTCGCCGGGATCACCGTGGGCGCCCAGCCGTACTGGAACGCCGAGGCGACCATGCTGATGCACACCAAGGGCATCCTGGTGATGACGCCGGACTCGGCGATGGTGCTCACCGGCAAGCAGGCCCTGGACTTCTCCGGGGGTGTCTCGGCCGAGGACAACTTCGGCATCGGCGGCTACGACCGGGTGATGGGGCCCAACGGCCAGGCCCAGTACTGGGCGCCCGACCTCCCGGCCGCGCGCGACGTGTTGATGGCGCACTACGACCACACCTACGTCGCACCCGGCGAGGACGCGCCGCGCAAGGCGGACACGAGCGACCCGATCGACCGTGACGTCTGCGACTTCCCGCACGCGGCCGTCGACAGCGACTTCACCACCGTGGGTCGGATCTTCTCGGCGGAGCACAACCCGGATCGCAAGAAGCCGTTCGACATCCGCACCGTGATGCGCGCGCTGTCCGACCAGGACCACCCGGTGCTGGAGCGCTGGGCGGGGATGGCCGACGCGGACACCTCCGCGGTCCAGGACGTGCACATCGGCGGTTGGCCGGTCTGCCTGATCGGCATCGAATCCCGCGCGGTACCGCGGCGCGGCTTCCCGCCCACCGACGGCCCGGACACCTACACCGCCGGCACCCTGTTCCCGCAGTCGTCGAAGAAGACCGCGCGGGCGATCAACGCGGCCTCGGGCAACCGGCCGCTGGTGGTGCTGGCCAACCTGTCCGGGTTCGACGGCTCGCCCGAGTCGATGCGCAAGCTGCAACTGGAGTACGGCGCCGAAATCGGCCGAGCCGTCGTCAACTTCGACGGCCCGATCGTCTTCTGCGTCATCTCCCGCTACCACGGCGGCGCGTTCGTGGTCTTCTCCAAGGCGCTCAACCCGAACATGACCGTGCTGGCCCTGGAAGGCTCCTTCGCCTCGGTCCTGGGCGGCGCCCCGGCGGCGGCCGTCGTCTTCTCCGGCGAGGTCAACAACCGCACCGCCACCGACCCCAGGGTGACCGACCTGCAGACGCAGATCTCCACCACCGTGGGCGCCGAGCGCGCCGCGTTGAGCGCCCGCCTCGCCGAGGTACAGTCCGCGGTCCGCACCGAGAAGCTCGGCGAGGTGGCCGCCGAGTTCGACGGCGCCCACGACATCCGCCGCGCGGTCGAGGTCGGTTCGGTGGATGCCATCATCGGCGCCGCCGAACTGCGCCCGAGGATCATCGAAGCCATCGAGCGCGGCATGAAACGCTGATCCGTCGCAGCACGTGCCGCGGCCGGGGTGCAGGACGTGGTACCGTCCCGCACCCCGGCCGCCGGCACGTCCGGGCCGATCGTCCCGCCCTTCCGGCGGGTGCCGCCGCAGCCCTCGGCAACGGTGTGTCATCGCACGGGAATTCACTGTGGCGGCCGAAAATCGTTGCTACGTTTGCTCTCTGCACATCCCGTATCACGCGGAGGTGGCAACCATGCCGGACGATTCCACGCTCGACGACCGGATCTACCTGTCCGATGTCGATCCGCACGCGTCCTCACCCGTCGAGAAGATCGATGATCTGCGCGCACGAGTGGTCCTGCACGTCCTGTTCGCCGACACGCTCCTGATCGGCGACTCGCAGAGCCTGAACAACAAGTACTTTCGCTCCCTGCTCTCGGCCGAGGAGGCCGAACGGGTCCGAGGGGAACGCCCGTTCCGGGACGTGGCCCCGCTGGCCGACCCGCTCCCGCCGGCCGCGTCCGCGCCGCTGTCCGACCTGACCCCGCTGCTCGACCGGGGGCACATCCGGGTCGCCCGGCGGCTGGGCAGCACGTTGCGCGAACTACGCGACGTACTGGCCGCGAAGGGGGTCGAGAACGCGGCCGAACCGGGCTATGCCGCCTTCCTCGACGATCTCACCCGGGAGCACGCCGTCGACTACGACGGCGTCATGGTCTCGGCCGCGTTCAAGGCCGGGGTGCTGCTGCGGGTCGAGGCCGGCGCGGAGGCGCGGACGGGGGACGCACGGGCGGTCCTGGGCGACCTGCGGGCGTGGGCCCAGGAGCAGCGGCCCCTGGACTACAAGGCGCTCAGGGACCGACTGGCCACGGTCCGCGCGGGGTTCCCCGAGGCGAGCGCGGACGTGGTGTCGGCACTGACCCAGGTCGACAAGTGGGCGGGGGAGTCCTATCGACACGCCCTGCCCGAAGTGCTCGACGCCGGCCTGGCCAGTCCGCGCGATCTGCCGGACCTGCTGCCGCAGTCGCGCAGCCACCGCGTGTTGCGGCTGAGCGGCCTGCCCTCGGCCATGTTGGACGAGACCCTGCTCGCCCGGCTCCCGGTGGACGTGCTCCTGGAAGCTCTCGACCAGCCCGCGCGCACCGCCCTGGTCGGCGAGTTGGGCGCGCTGCGTCGTGGCCTCGCGCCCGACACCGCGCTGCTGGGTGATGCCGCCGGCGAGTTCGCGGCCTGGATGTCGTCGGCATTCACCCGGTTGTTCGCCCATTCCGACGACCTCGCCGGTGCCCGGCTGCGCGCCGAACGCCGGGAGATGGAACTGCACCTGCACGAGGACCGGGAAAGCGCCCGCTTCGGCGCGGAGTTGTCCGTCCGGAGCACACCGGAGCCGATGCCGGCGGCGGAAGGCTCCCCGAACCTGTCGATGACCGTGGTCACCGGCACCGACGAGGAACAGCCCGAACAGCCGGCTCGGCTGCCGGTGTCGCAGCTCGACCCGCGAGAACGCGTGATGGTCTGAATCAGGGCGGACGAGGCGCAACAGGTGTAACGGGAGGAGGGGGCGGAGTCATGACGGATCGCTCGGCGACCGGTCGGCGGCCAACACGAGCGCGAACGCCGCGAGCGTGACCCCGCACGTGACTCTGCCCTGCCCCAACAGGTCCAACATGCCCTCGTGGGACACCCACACCGGTTCGGCCACCGACTCCATCGTCTCGGGCCGGGCCACCTCGGCCGGCCCGCCGAGCACGGTCGCCGACACGACATGCACGGCACTCTCGATCAGCCCCGTCTCCGCGTGCAGGAGGCCGATGTCGCGGGTCGTCGCCGCGATCAGCCCGGCCTCCTCGCGCAGTTCGCGCGCGCCGGCGTCCGCAGGGCTTTCACCCGCCTCGCAACCGCCCCGCGGGAACTCCAACGAGGCCGCGCCGAGCGGATATCGGTAAGTGGGAACGAGCGCGATACCGGCCGGGCCCCGCGCGACCACCACCACGCCGGTATGCGACCACTGCCAGCGCAGGTACTTGCCCGCCCGGCCGCCCGGCGACAACACGTCGTCGTTGTAGAGCCGACCGTAGCGGTTGCCGAACACCTCGACCGCCCGTTGCCTTCGGATCGGGGCCGGGGACCCCGGAGTCTCCTGGTCGATCGGCATGTCGCCCTCACCCTTCCCATCCGAGGTCCGCGGGTACTCGGTTCACGAGCCACGCATCACGTATCACGCGTCATGATCGTGCTCCGCGGGCAGCCGTGCCAACCAGATCCGTTGCTCGGATTCGAACTCCCGGTGGCGACCCGCCAATTGGGCCAACGCTCGCAGCAGCGCGTACTGTCGGTCGGCGCGCTGGGTCATCACCCGCTGCGACGCCTCCGTCGGCAACGCGGTACGCAACGCGACGGCCTCCCGCATGACCGGGTAGGCATCGCGCTCCCGGTCCGCCCGGACCAGGGCGCGGGCCAGGGTGTGCAACCCCTCGGGCAGCCGGGCCGCATACCGACCGGGCTGCCGTTCGGCCAGGATCCGCAGGACCTCGACGAGCCGGGTCGCCGCGGTGACCGCGCCCTCCCCGGTCGCGAATCTGGCCTCGATCAGCACCTCCAGACACGTCACGAACGTGTCGTCGTGCCGGGCCCCGGGCCGCGCCCGCATGCACAGTGTCACCGCACGCGACGCCTCCTCGACCGCGGCGGCGACCTGACCGTCCGCGAGCCGCAACGACACGAGGGTGCTCAACGCCGCGGCCTCGTCCAGTCGGCGCCGGGAGCACAGCACGTCGTCGCCGGTCGCCTCCGCTTCGGCGAGCAGTCCTCGATACCGTTCGACCGCGTCCGCGGCGTGCGCCAAGGCGGTGCCGAGGTCGCCGCCGCGATGCAGCAGCAGCGCCAGGTTGTTGAGCACCGCCGCGTATTCGCCGGCGTATCGCCCGGTGCGCCGATACAGGTCGTCGGCCAGCGCCGCGGCCTCACGGGCCGCGTCCAACGCGTCCTCGCCGCTGCCCGGGGTGTCCAGATCGCCCAGCCGAAGGGCGAATCGCGAGAGCAGCCGCAGCCGTTCCGCCTGGGCGGGCACGGTGAGCGTCGCGCTCCCGGGACCCAGCAGGCGGCGAAACGTCACCGCGGCGGCGGCGGACAGGCCCGACGGATACTCCGGCAGCCGCTCCTCGACCGCGCCCAGGACCGCCGGGTCGCAGGTTTCCAGCAGCGGGGTCATCAGCGCGACCAGCGGCTCCACGTGCGGCAACGCCTCGCCGGCGACCACGAGCGCGGGCAACACCACGGCCGGGTTGTCGGCCGCGGCGGCGCCGAGGGCGGCGTCCATTCGACGGTAGGCGTCGTGCGCCTCGATCCGCCCGGTCCCGGTACAACCCCGGGCCCGCGCGAACACCTCGATCGTGCGCGCGGCGGTGGCCACCCGAGCGCCGATCGGCGCCGCATCGGGGGTCTCCAGGATCGCGGCCAGATACCCGACGACATTGCCGGAACTGACCGTCGAGGTGAACACCCGACGCATCAGGATCTCGCCGATGCGATCCGGCTCCATCGGGGCGACACCCTCGTCCTCGCCGGGATAGAGCGTCCGCAGACACGTGTACACCGCGGCGACGTCCGGCTCCGGGGTGCGCGCGAACGCCGCCCGGCACACCCGGAGCAACAACTCGGTCAAGGCGTCCGGGTCCCGCCCCGGAGCCAGGGTGGGCACCAGCAACAGCCCCTCCGAGACCAGCGTGCCGAGCGTCCCGGTGAGCACCGAGCCCACGGGGAGTTGGCCCTTGAGCACACTCGACCACGCGTGCAACTCGTGCGTGCAGATGCGGGTCAGCGGATCGTCGGTCTCGATCCAGGTGTCGCCCTGCCGCATGGTCAACACCGCGTCCAGCGCGAGCGCCAGCACGCTCAACGGCGAATCCGCCGCGGCGGCCCGGGCGTCCAGGGTGCGCGGTGCCCGCAACCACGGGCAATCCAGGTGCGCGGCGAACGTGTCGAAGGCCAACGTCGCCAGCGAGGTGGACCCGCCCGGGTCGAGTCGGCCGGTGAGCGCCTTCTCGTCCGCGTCGGCGGGCATCCCGGTCGACGTGCTCAGTGCCTGCCACAGCGGTTCGACGGATCGGGCCAGCAACAGGATCCGCAGCCGCGAACCCTCCGGGAGGTGGTCGTCCAGGTAGGCCAGGAACGCGGCGATGTCGGGCACCTGGCCCTCGGCGTAGTCGAGCACGACCAGCACCGGAATCCGCACCGCCAACGCGGCGACGAGTTCGGCCTGCCAGGCCGGATCGGCGGGCGCACCCGGCGCCACGAACCCGGCGTTCCAGCCCTCGTTCCGAAGCCGGAGACCGAGCTGCGCCGCGAGTCTGGTCTTGCCGGCGCCGCCGGGCGCGTGCAACAACCGCAGAGCCAGCTCCGGTTCGCCCGTGCACCACGCGTACAGCGCGTCGACCTCCGGCCGAGGCACGAAGGGCATCACGTCGCCGGCCAGCAACCGGGCCGGGGTCGCGGGCCGTTCGCCCGTCCTACGTCGTTCCCGGGGGCGCCGGAACAGTCGTTGTTGCCGGGCGTCGAGCAGCACCGCGATGTCGCGCCACCGGGTGCCCGGCCGGTGCGCGTCCGCGTTGCGGCGGACCGACTCGGGCAGGTGCGCGGCCACGGCGCCGATCGGGATCAACCAGCCGCCGCGCTCGTCGTCGACGTCCCGGGACGACTTGAGCACGCCGCAGACCCGGCCGGTGCGCGGATCGAGCACCGGGGAGCCGCTCAACCCGCGCAGCACCTGATCGCTCTTGACCCGGGTGAAGCGGCCGCTGGGACCCGCGACCTCCAGATCGAGGGTCTCCGGCAGGCTCAAACCCTCCAGGCTCTCCCGGCTGTACCCGTAGGCGGCCACCTCGTCGCCGCGCAACGGTGGCCGCTCACCGAGCCACACCCCGATGCTCTCGACGGGGGTACGCAGCCGCAGCTCGGCGAGGTCGGGGAACGGGTGGATCCCGCCCGGGGTTTCGGGCGGGATCGAGCGCACCACGTCGACCTCGATCCAGGTGCCCGCGAGCGCGACGGACAGCCCCGTCGAGTGCCCGTGCACCACGTGCGCACACGTGAGCACGGTGTCCCCGGCGATCAGGAACCCGGTCCCGAGATAGGTGTCCCGGATACGGATGCGCACCAGTTCGCCGACGATCGCATCGTCGAGCCGAGCCGCGATCAGCCGTTCGTCGTCATCGCCGAACACTCGGCCTCCACCCTCGGAACGAACCGATGCCCGGATCCGCGATCACCGGCGGTCAGAAATCGGCGGAGTCCGGATACCCCGCCGACTCGCCGGCGCCGGTGTCCACCGGCGAGCCGTCCGCGCGTCGCGGATCCAGCCGAACCGTCACGTGATGTGTCGCCTTCGCCGCCCGTTCGCCGCGCCCCTCCAGGCTCGCCACCCCGAACCGCAGGCCGCCCCCGGCACCCTTGGTCCGGGTCAACTCCATCCCGAACTCGACGGTGATCTCGCCGAGACGAAATCGCACGTCGGCCCCGGCGCTGCGGCGCTGGGCCTCGGCGACCTGGACCCGCAACAGCTCGATGGCGTCCGCCAGATCGAGCCAGTCGTCCGTATCCGCGCTCATCGCACTCCCCTTGCCGCACCATCGGTCACCGGGTTCGGACCGTGTGTGCCCAGCTTGGCATTTCTCGACGGCGGTGCGCGAAGTTTCGGCCGGCCGCGCCGAGTTCCCTCGTCGGTCGCGGCGCTCGTTCAGCCGATCAGGCTCCACGCGGAGAAGGGCGCGTCGGGGGATCCGGCGTCCTGGTGGGCGAAGTACAACATGCCGTCGGTGCCGATGTGGAACATGGCCGGACGTCCGTCGGCGCGGGCCACCACTGCGGGCGAGTCGATGACCGTGGCGGGGATCCGCTGCCAACCGCCGAAACCGGATCCGGACGCGGAACCGGTCTGCCAGTTCACGGTGATGCCCGACTCGTCGTTGCGCGTGTACAGCAGGATCCGGCGGTCCGAGCCCGACGCGACGAGTGGCTTGCGGGTTCCGCCGGTGTTGCCCAGGTTGCCCGTCGTCTGCTGCCAGGCGCCGGCGACATTGAGCTGGGTCACCACCCCGACGTCACCGGTGTCGGCCGCCCGGTAGAAGACCCGGATCTGGCCGCTGCCGCCGACGATCGCGCTGGGAGCGCTTGCCACGTTGTCGGCCACCAGGTACGGGTTGTGGGCGAACGTGCCCTTGGAGTCGGTCTGGTACCACGTGGCCAGCCGCCCTTCCCGGCTGCTCCCGGCGCCGAGGGTGGCGGCGAAGAGTTCGATGTGGCCGACGTCGTTCAGGACCGCGCTGAGCCCGTCCTGCACCCCGGTCCCGCCGATGTCCTTCCAATCGAGATCCCACCACCCGTTCGTCGGGTCGGTCTGGTAGACGGTGCTGACGCCACCCCCGCCGTTCTTGACGAAGATTTGCAGTAGGCCGTCCGCGTTGCGGACCATGATCGGGGTGCCGACCTGAGGCCGATTGACCACGCCCAGGTAGTCGTTCGGGTTGCCGAAGTCGCTCCACGACGCCGCGAAGTTCCCGTTGACCGAGGTCTGATGGATCGTCACGATGTGGTGATCGTTGAGCCGCCGGCCGAGTAGTTGCAGCCGCCCGTCGTAATTGGGGGCGACCGAAAGGCCCGGGGCGAGCGGACCACCGGGCCACGGCAACTCCTGTGCGGAGCCCCACGAGCCGTTGGTGGACTGTCGCCAGGTGACGACCTTCTCGCCGATCACGGCGAATGCCTGAAGCGTGCCGTCCGCGTTGCGACCGACCCAATCCGAGCCCCTGGACCATCGTTCGTGGGCGGGATCGCGCCAGTCATCGTTGCCTCGTGCCCCGGTCGCGATGTCCGTGTAGGCGGTGATGGCCGCCCGCTTGTTGTACAGGTCGTCGGCGGCGAGGTTGTTCGGACCCGCCTCGACGTTGTAGCCCCGATAGGACGTGACGAACAGCCGGGCGCTCTCGGACGCGCTGTAACGGGCCACCGCTTCGTTCGCATAGCGTGCGGAGGCGACGTGGTCGGGATGATCGTGCAGGGCGTCGCCGGTCCGATAACGATTGTCCGGCAAGGCGTCCATCGTCCGCAGGGATGCCGGCCGGTATTCGCGGATCAACTGGTAGACAGCGGTGGCGATATCGTCACGGTGATAGGTGAAACGGTCGTCGACGCCGGTTTCGGGTGATGCCGGATTGCTGGTGACACAATCCGAGACATCACCGTTTTGCAGTGGGAGGAGACATTCGCCATCACGTAGGTTGAGGAAAATCAGCCGAATATCGTCGCGCTCGTCCAGGGTGTACACCTCGGCCAGCGCATCCGCCACGGCGATCGAGGAACCGGTCCACGTCGAGCCCCATTTCTCGGCCATCGCCGCATAGGCGGCCATGGCGCCCCGCTGCCGGACATGCGGGCTGTCCTGCTGGTAGCCGTCGGTGAGGTAGATCGTCGTGGACGGCGCGCCCGCCCGGATGCCCTCCACCAGCTCGGGGTTCATGAAGAACAGGTCGTCATCGGGATGGGCGGCAATCTGCATGAAGCCGTCCGGCGCCGCGAGCGGATCCGCCGATACGGGCCCGGTGGCGCCGAGGATTAAACCCAGCGCAAGTCCGACACTGCCGATCACGCGATACACGTGGGATCGCATGTGCACTCACCTTTCGTCGTCCGAGTCGACCCCGCATCGTTTCGCCCGACCCGGAACAAGTCAACAACCGATGAGTCGGCGGATTTTCCGGCGAATTGCGTTTCGGCGGTGGCGGCGCGGCTAGGCTTCGATGCCGTCGTCGGCCGGTACGTCCGCGTCCGTCGGTTCGAGGACGAAGACCGGGATGCGGCGGTCGGTGCCGCGCTGGTAGGTGTCGAAGTCCGGGTACGCCTGCACCGCCCGGCGCCACCACAGGTCCTTTTCGGCCTCGAACACCTCGCGCGCCCGGTACGCACGGATCGTCGTGCCGTCCTGGAGTTCGACGGCCGGTTCGGCGACCAGGCCGGCGTACCACTGGGGGTTGGTCGGCTCGCCGCCCTTGGACGCGACGGCCGCGTAGTGCCCGTCGTGCTCGACGCGCATCACGGGCGTCTTGCGGACCTTGCCGGTCTTGGCGCCGCGATAGGTGAGCAGCACGGTGGGCAGGCCCTTGATGGTGACCCCGTCGGTGGTGCCGGTGCGGACGATCTGCTCGACGTGCTCGCGGACCCACGCCGACCCGCTCGGCTCGTAGTCACCGGCCGACGCCACGCTCTGCGCGACCCGGCCGGCCGGCCCCGATTCCGCGGTCGCGCCGGCGTGGCGGCCGTGCGGGTGACGGGGGCGCCTGGTGTCCACGTTGGCGGTCACCGCCGCGAGGATGTCGGGCAGTTCCGCCACGGTCCGAGCGGGCAGGCCGGCCACGGACTCCGCCGCGAGTGTGCACCACAGTTGCTTGACCTCTTCGGCCAAGGCCCGGCCGGCGTCCGTGAGTTCGACGATGCCGGCGCGCTTGTCGGCGGGGTCGGGCGTGCGCCGGATGTAGCCGGCCGCCTCCAGCTTGCGAGCCATGAGCGTGATGCTGGGTGGTTCGCAACCGAGCGCCTCGCCGAGCTGGGCCTGGATCATCGGGCCGGTGCGGGCGAGTTCGAGCAGGAGCGCCTCCTGGCCGGGGTGCAGGCCCAGGGGGGCCAGCAGGGCCGAGGCCCTGGCTCGATGGCGCAGGCTGAGCAGGCGGATGGCCTGGTTGAGGGTGTCGGCGTACTCGAAGTCCACGGGCTCTCCTCGATGGAAAGGTTATGCGGATAACGTTATGCGCATAACTACTTCGATGTCGAGTGGGATGCCGAGTGGGATGCCGGGCACGTCGATACCGGGAGCCGGTTCGGGTGGGTGGGGGCGCTCACGAACGGGCGAGGCGTTCCAGGCGGTGGTGGAGGTGGTGCACGTAGTCCTCGGATTCGGGCTTCATCAGCACGCTGCGCAGGATGCGGGCACCGTCGGCGTCGGCGGTGATCTTGGGGTGGCGGGCGATCAGCCGCTCGGCGTCGATGCGCAGGGTGCTCAGGAAGACCGGGTCCTCGGTGTCGGTCATGCCCTCGTGCAGGATGCGGGCGGCGGCCGTGTCGATCCGGGTGAGGGTGTTGGGGGAGGTGACCGGGAAGTAGCCGACGATGTCCAACTCCGGGGGCTGGTAGAGCTCCAGGCAGTCCGACTGCTCGATCAGGTCGGCCCACCGCAGTGCCGCGCGGCGGCCGGCCGCCAGGGCCTGCCCGAGTCCTTCGCGGGTGGGCGGCAATACCTGGAAGGTGAGCCACAGGCCGGCGGCCGCGGCGCCGGCGCGCGAACACTCCAGGCTGATCTCGCCCAGGTGCAGTTCCTCGGAGGTGAAGTAGGTGTAGGGCGAGTCGTGCAGGTAGAAACGGCCGACCGAGGGGTCGCGAAACATGACGGCGCCGCACCCGTAGGGCTGTAGGCCGTGCTTGTGCGGATCTATCACGATCGAGTCGCACCGGGCGATGGCGTGCCACGGGGCCGCGGGCAGCCCCTCGGGGCCGTCGGCGCCCGCCAGCAGGGTGAAGAACCCGCCATAGGCGGCGTCGACGTGGATCCGCACGTCGTATCGCTCGCGCAACGCCTGCACCCGGTCGATCGGTTCGACGGCGCCGAGCGCGGTGGTGCCCGCGGTGAGGACCACGGTGCCGACCCGCCCCGTCCGCAACAACCGCTCCAGCGCGTCGACGTCCATGCGCCCGCGATCGTCGACCGCGACGGGGTGGCCGTCCACGCCCAGGACGCCACACATGCGTCCGTGCGTGTAGTGGGCCTCGGTGCTGTAGGCGATGCCCTTTCCGGGGTGCAGTTCGCGGGCCACGAAGAGGGCTTCGAGGTTGGCGATGGTGCCGCTGGTGGTGAGGTGCCCGAGGTGGGTGTCGTAGCCGAACATGCCGGCGAGCTGCGCGACGACCTCACGTTCCATCTCGGCGGTGGCGGGCCCCCCGTCCAGGGCGTGGTTGTTGGGGTTGATCAGCATCGCGGTCAGGTAGCCCACGATCGCGGCCGGATGGGGTGGCTTGAGCATCTGTCCGGCGTAACGCGGGTGAAAGAAGGGGTAGTTGTCCGCCAGGCGTTCGGTGAACGTCGCGAAGGCGGCGGCGAACCGCGCGTCGTCCACGGCCAATGCGGGATGGCCCGGGTAGGGGCCGAATCCTTCGGACCAGTGCTCGTTCGATGTCACGGCGGCCTCGAGCCAGTGGCGCAGATCCATGATCCTCTCCTTCTGTTTCGTGCCGGAGTGGTGCCGGGGCGGTGCCGGGGCGGTGACGGGCCGATGAAGACGGCGGGGCGGAGGCGACACGCGCCGCGGCTCATCATTTGATCCCAAACAAGCTAGCCCGGCCGTCGGGGGCGGTCAATACCGCCCACCTGCCGCCGCGGCCGGAACGATCTTGTGCTGATCATGGTGCCGGGCAGCGCGCTATCGGCCGCCGGTGGTTGTGGAGTCGTCCCGTCGGGTGCACAGACCAGGGAGAGCCAGGATGCTTGAACGTGCCGAAGCCGACCTCGGCGAAAGAGTCGCGATACTGGCCGTGAACGCCGCCCGGCAACGCCTGGTCTCCGCGGTGGAGTCGGGCTTCGCGATCGGCAGCCTGGCGCACGGGGGATTCGTGGCGGCGGTCAGCGACGTGGACGTCGCCTTCGTCCTGCGGGACGACGCGCACGATGCGACCTCGGTCATGGCGCAGGTCAAGGAGGACGTCCGGGACCGGTGCTCGGGAACCGAACTCGAAGCCCTGGCCGACCGACTCTCGCTGTTCTGGGACACCTGGGAGTGTCTGGAGCGGAATCAGGAATCGGGCCGGTTCCCGGCGATCGACCGGGCCGACCTGATCGAATCGGGTCGACTGCTCTTCGGCACGGACCGTCGATCGGTGTGCACACCGCCGTCCACGCTCGATCTGGTCGCCTGCGGAGCCACGTTCTTCGTCGCCAAGTTCCACCGGCGCGCCTACATCGAGACGCTGCTCGACGGGGAACGACTGGTCGACTCGGGTCGACGCGCGGTCACCAAGGCGGTGATGTTCCCGGTCCGGATCCTGTACACACTGGAGCGGGGAGTGCTCTCCGGAAACCGGGCCGCCGCCCGGTACTACACGGCGGCCCGACACCCCGGAGCCGAACTGGTCGCAGCGTGCGTCGATTGGCGCGAACAAGGCATCGAGTCGGCGGACCGGGCGCGGGCGCTGATCGACGAACACCTGGTCGACATCTATGACTTCGCCGCGCGGGAACAGGCCCGCTTCCTGGACGGCGTCGGATTGCCCGCGTCGAGCCGGCAACTGCGCGACTTCGCCTCCGCACTCCGGCCGACCGCCCGGGCGTGAGACGCCGCTAACCGGCGGGCCGGGTCGCCCGGGTGATCCAGTCCAGGTACGGTCGCGGCCCGAACTCGATGGGCAACGCGATCACTTCGGGCCCGGCGTACGGGTGTTCCTCGATGAGGTGGGCGGCCAATTCGGTCGCTCTCCGCGCGGTGGTACGGAACATCACCTGCCACTCGACCCCGTCGCAGACCGCCCCGAGGTGGCGGTACGTGGTGGCCACGGGGCCGGTCACCTGGCCGGAAGCGGCCAGACCGGCCTCGACGGCGGACCGCGACAACCGGGCGGCGGTCGCCTCCTCGTCCACGGTGGTGATCACGATCACGTAGTCGGCCATGTCGGAACCCGGCCCTTCGGGCGCGGTCATCCGCGATTCGCGTGTTCGTCACGGACCACGGCCGCGCCCGCGGTGACACCGCCGTCGACCACGACGGTCTGCCCGGTGACGTAGCCGGACAACGGACTGAGCAGCCAGGCCGCGGCGTTGGCCGCGTCGTCGCAGGAGCCGAGCCGGCCCAGCGGGGCTCGGCGGGCACGCTGGGCGAGGGCGTCGGCCTCGGGGTAGAGGTCGCGCAACAACGGCGTGTCGGTGGAGCCGGGGCTGACCACGTTGATCCGGATCCCGTCCCCCGCGTACTGCAGCGCCGCGGACTTGCTCAGCCCGATCACCGCGTGCTTGGTCGCCGAGTAGATCGGACTCTGTCCATGGCCGATGTGCGCGGCCACCGACGCGCAGTTGACGATCGCGCCGCCACCGTTGGGCAGCATGGCCCCGATCTGGCTGCGCATGCAGGCCCACACCCCGCGCAGGTTGGTCGCCACCACGCTGTCGAAGTTGTCGACGGTGTCCAGGTGCAGCGGGCCGAACGCGCCGAAGGTGCCCGCGTTGTTGAACGCCCCGTCCAGTCGGCCGAATCGGGCGATCGTCTCGGCCACACACGCATCCATGCCGCTCTCGTTGGCGACGTCACACTCGGCCACCAGGTGATCGGCGGCGGGCAGGCCGTCGGCGGTCTCGTGCAGCGCGTCCGCATTGCGTCCGACCAGTACGACCCGCGCGCCGAGCCGGGCGAACAGCCGGGCCGCCGCCCGGCCGATCCCGCTGCCCGCCCCGGTGATCAGCACTACGCGGTCGTTCAGTTCCAGGCTCATCGGTTGGCCACTCCGTTCGATGATCATCAGATGTGCAGTCCGCCGTTGACGTCGATGACCGTGCCGGTGGTGTAGCCGGAGTGTTCACCGCACAGATGGCAGACCATGCTCGCGGCCTCGGCCACGGTGCCGAATCGACCGGCCGGGATATGGCTGACCCGGTCGGCGGTCCACTGCGCGGGCTTGTCCTGCCAGGCCCGGCGAATACGATCGGTGCCGATGACCCCGTGCGCGACGGCGTTCACCGTGATGCCGTGCGGGGCCAGCTCGAAGGCGCACTGCTTGGTGAACCCGATGACGCCCGCCTTGGCCGCGACGTACGCGGCGTTGCTGAACCGCGTGTAGGTGCGGCCCGCCACCGACGCGAGGTTGACGATGCGCCCCCAACCGGCGGCGATCATCGCCGGGGCGCACAGCCTGGTCAGGGTGAACACGCCGGTCAGGTTGTGCGCGACGGCGTATTCGAGATCGGCTTCGGTCAACTCGGTGAGCGGTCGCGGTCGGGTGTCACCGCCGACGCCGTTGACCAGGACACCGGGCCGGCAATCCTTCGGGAGCGCGGCCACCGCGGATTCCAGCGCCCGCGCGTCGGTCACGTCGACCACCAGCGGATCGCAGGCCAATCGCCCACCGAGCTCCGCCGCGACGCGGTGCACGGCCTCCGCGTCCCGGTCCAACAGCACCAGTCGCATGTCCCGGGCGGCCAGGCCACGCGCGACCTCGGCGCAGATGCCGTTGCCTGCTCCCGCGACCAGCGCCACTCGCCGTTGTGCCGCCACCATCATGTCCTCCGCCAGCCGCTGTCGGGTTGCCACGTCGCCGGACACCGGGTGTGCCGCAGCAGGTTCTCGGTGGGCTCGATGCCGGTGCCGGGCCCGGCCAACGCCGCCACGCGATGCGCGGTCCGGTCGACCGTGAACGCGGGTTCGGTCAGCGGCTCGGGGAACCACTCGTCGCCTCGACCCGCCTCCACCGTCTGCCACAGCCCCCAACCGGTGGCCAGCACCCGGCTCGCCGCCCACAACGGGCCGACCTCCGCGACATGCACGCCCAACTGGCAGCCCAAGCCGAGCTGTCGGGCCCGCAACGCCAGGCGGGCCGAGGCGAACAACCCGCCGCACTTGGACAGCCGCACGTTGATGTGGGTGGCCGCGTCGGCTTCGGCGGCGGTGCGCAGGTCCGCCAGGTCGGTGCACGACTCGTCGAGCATGATCGGCAGGCCGGTGCGCCGTCGAAGCCGGGCCAACTTCGGCCACGACCGGGCCCGCAGGGGTTCTTCGACCCAGGCCACGTCGGTGAGTTCCGGCGCGATCCGCTCGGCCTGCTCCGGTGACCAACCGCCGTTGACGTCCAACGAGATCCCGGTGTCCGCGCCCAGCCGGTCGCGGGCCCGGGACAGGCGCTGCACGGCGGCGCCCGGGTCCGCCACCTTGATCTTGACATGCCGCAGCGACGCCCTGGCCTGCGGCGTCAGGTCGTCCAACGTCGAGGCGACGTCACGAGAGAGCGGGATGACCAGGCTGACCGCCGCCGGACCGCTGCGGCGCAGCCCGGCGGGCAGGTTCGCCCCGTCCCAGGCGGCCGCGATGTCCAACACCTCGGCCAGCGGCCGTTCGAAGTGTCTGCACGCCGCGTCGAGCAGCGCGATCTCCACCGCGGCGGCGGCCGACGGACCCGCGACGAGGCTCGGCAGGTCGAGGGCGGCGATCGAGGCGATGGTGGCGTCGAACGAATGCCAGTCGATGCGTTCGGCGAGCGCCGCCGGGTCACAACGCTGCACGGCCTCGATCGCGCCGGCCGTCGTCTCGCCGGTGACATAGTCGCGCGGGGCTCCCTCCCCCCAGCCGCACACGTCGCCCAGGTGCAACTCGACCAGCACGGACTCCGATCGGCGGCGCGAGGCACCCGCGTGGTCGAACGTGGTGGCCATCGGCACGGTGGCGACATGCAGGCGTACCCGGCTGATCACCGACCCTCCCGGATTCGGTCGGCCAGCCAGTCCCAATACGCGGTCCTGGCCCGGCTGAACTCCAGGTAGTGCACACCGGTATCGAAGACCCGCTCCTCGGCCGCGGGCGCCAGCCGCCGCAACTGCGCCCGCGCGGCGCTCAGATCGATGATCGGATCCTCGGCGGGCATCGCCACCTCGACCGGTATCTCGCCGTGGGGGGATCCGTGGACGTAGCGATCCTCCAGGTGCACGAGCGTCGCCTGCGTGGCGGCGGTGATCCGCCGCAACATCAGCGGATCGGCGGCCAGGAAGGCCAGGTACTCGGGCAGGTCCGTGTAGGCGTGGTCGGCCAGCCCGACCTCCTGCGGCGCGGATCCGGACCGGTCGCGGCGCTCCGCCAGCGCCGCCGGATCGTGGCGTGAGCGCTGTTGTCCCAGCGCGGGCGCGCACAGGACCAGCTTGCGCACCGGCAACGCCCGGCTGCACCACAGCGCCGCCAGCACGCTGCCGCCCAGGCTCTGACCCAGGGCGACCAGCGGCCGATCACCCACCTCGTCGGCCACCGCGTCGACGGCCCGCGTGTAGTCGTCCAAGACCTGTTCGGCCGAGGGGAGATGCCCGCGTTCTCCCGGGCTGCGACCGGAACCTCGGCGATCGAGCGCGTAGACGTCGATGCCGCGTGCGGTCAACTCGGGTCCGGTCTCGTACAACCACCCCGCGTGGCTCTGGATGCCGTGGATGTAGAACAGCGCCGCGACGGAGTCGGGCGTCGTCCACCGGTGCAACGCGAGCGCGAGTCCGTCGTCGGCGATCAGGGTGCCGGTGCCGGCCATGTCCCCTCCTCAGTACCGGACGATGTTGACGTCCGGGTCGAGCCGGACGTCCACCAGGAGCGGGCCGTCGAGGGTCGGCACGAACTCGCCGACCGCGTCGAGTTCCTCGATCTTGCGGACGGTCAGCGCCCGCGCGCCCATGGTCGTGGCCAGGGCGGCCAGGTCCGGCCAGGCGTAGGCCGAGTGGGCGGGGTCGTAGCCGTGGTTCCTCAGCTTGTAGTGCTCGGCGCCGTAGGCCCCGTCGTTGAGCACCAGCACGACGATCGGCAACTTCTCGCGCACCGCGGTGGTGAATTCGGACAGGTGCATCATGAAGCCGCCGTCGCCGACGGTGGCGATCACCGGCCGGTCGTTGCCCGCGAGTGCCGCGCCGATCGCGCCGGCCAGGCCGAGTCCGATCGAGCCGAACCCGCCCATGGTGGTGAAGTGCAGCGGGTCGGCGACGCGCAGATAGGGCCAGACGCCCACATTGAACCGGCCGATGTCACTGACCACCGTGCGCCGCGCGGGAAGGATCCGGTCCAGCCGGATCATCGCCGACCGGATGTCCACGGTGTCCGTCCCGGAACGGTCCACGAAGTCGGCCTGCGGGATGTGGCGGGCCATCGCCTGCTCGATCTTCTCGGCCCAGCGCCGATTTCCGGCGTGATCCGCCTCCCGGAGCAGCGAGTCCATCGCCGCCGCGGTCAGGCGGGCGTCCCCGGCCACCGCCTCGTCGACGGGTGTGTACGAGCCGAACCTGGCCGGGTCGATGTCCACGTGCACGATGCGCTTGCCGCGCAGCAGGTCGCCGTTGAGCGCGGTCCACATGTTCAGGCCGGCGCCGAAGGCGATCACGCAGTCGCAGTCGGCGATGACCTCGCTCGCGACGCCGTGCGACAGGCTGCCGAAGATGCCGATGTCGCGCGGATGGCCGGCGAACATCTCCTTGGCCAGCACGGTGGTGGCCAGCGCCGCACCGATGCGGTCGGCGAGGGCGATCAGGCTCTCGCGGGCTCCGGAGGTGGCCGCGCCATGCCCGGCGAGCACCAGTGGCCGTTTCGCCGAGGTGAGCAGCCCCAGCGCCCGATCGAGCGTGTCCGGCTGCGGTGCGGCCGCGGTCGGCGGGGCCACCGGGGGCACCACCGGCGCCTGTTCACCCGCCTCGGCCTGCATGAAGGCGATCGGGATGTTCAGTACGACCGGCCGCCGCTCGGCGACGATCCGCTGGAGTGCGCGGTTGAGATCCCGGACCAGCGACGCCGGTTCGTAGACCCGCTCGTAGCCCGCGCCCGCCGCGGCGGTGACCGTCGCGATGTCGAAGTGGTGGAAGTGGCTGGGCACCGGCGGCGGATCGCCGGTGATCAACAGGACCCGACTGCGGCTGCGGGCGGCCTCGACCAGCGAGGTGAGCGTGTTGGTGAACGCCGGACCGTGCGTCACCGAGGCCACGCCGATGCCGCCGGACATCCGCGCGTGGCCGTCGGCCATGGCGACCGCACCCGCCTCGTGGGTCACCGCCACGAACCGCCCTCCCGCGTCGGCGAACGCGGGCAGGTAGAGCAGGTTCGCGTTGCCCATGAGACCGAAGACGGTGTCCACGCCGTGCCGGGCCAGCGCGTCCGCCAGCGCCTGGTAGACCTTCATCGTTGCCCTTTCGTCGTGGTGGGTGTGAGCCAGGCGGGGTCGTTCCGGTCCACCGGCGCGAGGTCCGGTGCCGGTGCGCCCCGCGACAGCGAGCGCAGGTGGTTGCCGGTGATCAGCACCGGGGTGTCCGCGTACGACTGCGCGAGGATCATCCGCCGGGCCAGGACCTGGGGATGCCGCACCACCTGCGTCAGGTCGTGCAGCGGGGCGGCGGGCAGGCCCGCAGCGGTCGCGGCTGCCAGGATCGCGGCCACCGGGCCCCCGACCTCGGGCAGCGGTTGCGCGGTATCGACGAGCACCGACCCGTCCCGGGCCTCGACCAGTCGTGGGGTGGGTACGGGGCCGTCGACGAACCAACTGTCCTGGGTCGCCCACACCGCCGCGTCGAACAACGCCACGTCGGCGCCGACGCCGGCGCCGGTGCGCAGCCGGACGTAGGTCGACACCGTGGCGGCCGCGGCGGCCAGGAACGCCCCCAGCACGTCGGCACTGGACACCGGTGTACGCAGCGGGGTGCCGGTGCCGCCGCCGACCAGGTGCATGGTCCCGGACTCGGCCTGGATCACCGTGTCCATGCTGCGATCGGCGGCGGCCAGGCCGTGGCCGGTCACCGCGCAGTGCACGATGTTGTACCGGTCCAGCACCTGTTCGGGGGCGATGCCGGCGGCGGCGAGGGTGTCGGCCGCCAGGTTGGTGAGCACGATGTCGGCGGTGCCGAGCAGTTCGTCGAATCTCGTCCGGTCCGCGGGGTCGTTCAGGTCGAGCCGACAGGAGCGCTTCCCCGCGTTGTTGACGAAGTACAGGTAGCCGACCGAGCCGACGCGCCGGGCCAGGCGCCGGGAGCCCTCACCGTGCGGCGGTTCGACTTTCAGTACGTCGGCGCCCAGTTGCGCCAGCAGCCTGGTCGCGTGCGGCCCGGCCGTGTACGAGCCGCACTCCAATAACCGGATCCCGTGCAGGGGAGGGCTGCCGCGCGGAATCGGTTCCCACAGGCGGCCCTGCCGGGGTAACGAGCCGGTGGTGCGCGCGGTGGGCACCAGTGAGCGCAGCGGGCTCTGCGGTGCGCGATCCGGTCCGGTCACCAAGCCTCGGCGCCGAGCGGCCGGGCCGTTGCGGACGTCCTCGGGTGTGGCCACCGGGGCGGCCGGAATGCCCTGGGAACGCAGCCGGGCCACCACGTCGTCCGCATCGTGCCGACCGGTCCAGGCGGCGATGACGCGGTCGAGTTCGTCGGCGTGCCGGACCCGGGCGGTGGTGTCGGCGAAGCGTGGGTCGGCGATCAGTTCCGTGCGGTCGATCGCCGTCGCGAGCCGTCGCCACATCGCCTCGGTCATGGTGCAGATGACGATGGGCGCGTCGCGGCACGGGTAGCAATTCCACGGGGCGACCATCCCGTGTCGGTTGCCGGCGCGCTGCGGCGGTCGGCCGGTGAGCGCGACGCTCGGCAGGAGGGTGCCGACGTGGGTGAGCAGGCTGTCGAACTCGGCGATGTCCAGGTAGTCGCCCCCGGCGCCGCGGGCCCGACCGATCAGGCCCGCCGTGACGGCGATCAGCCCGGACAACGCGGCGGTGCGGGCGGCGAGTCCCACGGTGGTGGTGATCGGCGGGTCCTGGCTCGAACCGGTCGCCGCGGTCACACCGGCCAGCGCCTGCAGGGTCAGTTCGGTGGCCGGGGTGTCGCGCAACGGCCCGGTGAGCCCGAACTCGCTGAGCCGTACCGTGATCAGCTCCGGATAGGCCGCGAGCAGCTCGTGCGGGCCCAGGCCGAGTGCGGTGAGTTGTTCACCACCGGGTCGGTCGCAGACCAGGATGTCGGCCCGATCCAGCAGCCGGCCCGTATCGACCCAGCCCGCGGCGGGCCCGGCACCGACACGCAGCCACCGCTCGAACCCGCCCACCGGCGCCGGGAGTTCGCCGACCGGCATGGTTCGGGCCCCGAGATCGGCGAGCAGCCTGCCCAGCAGTGCGGCCGCGCCGGCATGGCCCGCCGTAACCACGGTGATGCCGGCCAGCGGCCCCGCGCCATTCACTCAAGGTCCCCCCTGCAACGCGTGCCCGGGTCATGATCACGGGCGCCGAATCAACCTTCGCGGGATATCGAATCACCGGATTCTGCTCGACGGTCGAGGGAACATCCGCGAACGGTTTTCCCGACCCGATATCGATATCCGGTGGCACCTCCCGGCGACCGTATCACCGGGGCCCGGGGAAGCCAATGGTGGAGTTTGACGACGGCTCGTACGCGCGACTCCCACAAGATCTTGTCGCTGTCAATGCTTACGTTAATTTTAGGTTTCCGTGTTCTTCACGCTCCGGACACGATGCCGGACTTCCCTTGCTGGTAAGGGCATTGATCGCTCCGGCGGTGAGCATATGACCCACGTCACACTGCCGGCCCTGTTTGACCGAGGCCGCTGCGGGTCAAGCCTGAATCGGTCGGAAACTTGCTCGGTCGTGCATGGGGATGTCAACTTTTAATCCCGGCTCGATCTGAAGAAGGGGATCACGGGGGATGTGCCTTCACTGTCGTATTTGTGGGTCGAGTTGACGGCGGCCGGGTTCGAGACGCGGGTCGCGGACGATTTAGCCTCGGAAGGCTCGTTAGCCTTCTCTGGAAATAGTGAGTTACCGATATTCCGCGCGTGGAACAATTCCGAACCGATTGTCATTCTGGGCATCGGAAGCCGATCTACCGACGGTGCCCGCGCTCCCGCGAAAGATGCGGAAGATGCGACGGGGCACCTCCGGGAAGCCGCCCGGGCAGCCGTCGAACAGGCGGGAATCGACCCGGCGGCGCTGCGGGAAAGCCGGACCGGTGTGGTCACGGGCATGGCCGACGGAGCAGGGGCCGCCGGACAGGTCGCGAACCATCTCGGTCTGACCGGACCATCGATATCGCTGAGCGCCGGTTCACCCGCGCTGCTCGCGCTGCACCTCGCCGCCCAGGCACTGCGGGCGGGGGACTGCACATTCGCCCTGGTCGGCGCCCAACTCGACGACGATGTAAGCGCGTTGCTGATCGCACGGGAGAGCGCGGTACCGCCCGGCAGCGGCCCGGTGCTCGCCATCGTGCGCGGCTCGGCCGTCGGCCACGGCGGTTCGCCCGACCACCGGGAGCAGGTGATCGGCGCGGCGCGGGCGACCGCGGGCCGGACGTCCGACGACGTCGCCGCCCAGCCGACGACGGGTATCGCCGGCGTGCTCGCCGCGGTGCTCGCCGAGCGGACCGGGCCGGCGCAGGCCACAGGCGTGACCGAGTCCGGCGCCGACGGGACCACCGTGCACGTCGTGCTGGAAGACCCGACGGGCGCGAGTACCCGGGCCGAACTGCCCTGGGTGGTGACCGCCCAGAGCTCGCAGGCCCTACGGGCGAAGGCGATCGCTCTGGCCGCCTACCCGGACACCGGCGCCGGCTCACCCGCCGACGTCGGCCACACCCTGCTCGGCACACCGTCCGCCGGTCGGCGCGCAGTCGTCCTGGGCGGCGACCGGGCCGAGTTGCAGCGCGGACTGGCGGCCCTCGCCGCCGGTGGCAGCGCGCCCAACCTGGTGCGGGGCACGGCCACGACGGCCCGGCGCCCGGTGTTCGTCTTCCCCGGACAGGGCTCCCAGTGGAGCGGAATGGCCGCCGAACTGCTGGACACCTCACCGGTGTTCCGCGACAGCGTCGACGCCTGCGCGGACGCGCTCGCCGAGTTCGTCGACTGGTCGCTGCTCGACGTGCTGCGCGAGGCGCCCGGCGCACCACCGCTGCGCCGCGTCGACGTGCTGCAACCCACGCTGTGGGCGACGATGGTCTCGCTCGCTGAGGTCTGGCGCTCCTACGGTGTGCAGCCGGCCGCCGTGGTGGGGCACTGCTACGGCGAGATCGCCGCCGCTCAGGTCGCCGGCGGGCTGAGCCTGCGCGACGCCGCGCGGTTGTTGGCCCGCCGCAGCCGGGCCTGGCTACGCCTGGTCGGCAAGGGCACGGTGATCTCGGTCGGCACCTCCGCCGAGGAGATCGGGCGCCGACTGGCGTCGTGGCCGGACACGGTGGAACTGGCCGCGGTCAACGGGCCGCGTTCGGTGGCGTTGTCCGGTCCGCAGGACGTGTTGGACGAACTGGTCGCCGAGCTCACCGCCCAGGACGTGTACGCCAAGCGCATTCCCGGTGTGGACACCGTCGGCCACTGTTCCCAGGTCGACGTGCTGCGCGAAGACCTGCTCCAGGCGCTGCGTCCGGTCTCGCCGGTGACCTCCGCCATCCCGTTCCACTCCACCGTGGACGGCGAACAGCGGGACACCGCGACACTGGACACCGACTACTGGTACCTCAACACCCGCAGCCCGGTGCGGTTCCATCAAGCCATTCGTTCCCTGCTCGAAGCCGGGCACCGGGCGTTCGTCGAGGTGAGCCCGCATCCGCTGCTCGCGATGTCCATCGAGGACACCGCGGCCGAGCTGGGCATCCGGGACGTGGCCGTACTGGGCACGCTGCGACGGGAGCAGGGCGGTACCCGCCGGGTGCTGACATCGGTGGCCGAGGCGTTTGTCCGAGGCGTCGACGTCGACTGGTCGCCGGCCTTCGCCGGAACGCGCGCCCAGCACGTCGATCTCCCGAAATTCGTGGACTTCACCGACGACGCCGAACGATCCTGGGCGGACGAGATCGCGACGCGCTCGGCCACCGAGCGGATGGACGCCCTGGTGGACCTGGTGTGCGGCACGGCCGCCGAGGCGCTCGAACAAGGCTCGGCGGACGCGATCCAGGCCGAGGTGGCGTTCAAGGATGTCGGCCTCGGTTCGTTGGCGGCCGTTCGGTTGCGCAATCGGCTCAACGAGGTCACGGGCCGGTACCTGCCCGCCGCGGTCGCCTTCGACCACCCCACGCCGGCCGCGCTGGCCCGTCATCTGTACGGCGTGCTGTTCGGATCCGATGCCGGCCCGGACGTCGGAGTACTCGCCGCCATCGAGCAGGCCGATGCGGCATTGGCGCCGCTGCTGGCCGCCGGTGCTGCCACGAAGCAGATCGAGCAACGTGTGGAAGCCCTGCTGGAGCGGCTGAGGCGGGCGAATCGCGGCGATGCCGGGGACACGGTCGCCGACCGTTTCGCATCGGCGGGCGATGAGGAGATGTTCGCCCTCATCGGCGAACGCTTCGGCATTTCCTGAGCTTTCCCCGGTCATGCAGACACCGAAGGTGGGTTTCCCATGGCACACGAAGACAAGCTTCGATACTTCCTCAAACGTGTCAGTGCCGAGTTGGACGAGACACGGCAGCGGGTGCGTGAATTGGAGGACGGCGATCGCGAGCCGATCGCGATCGTGGGCATGGGCTGCCGGCTGCCCGGCGGCGTGCGCTCGCCGGAGGAGTTCTGGGAACTGCTCGACGCGGGCGTGGACGCGGTGTCGGAATTTCCCACCGATCGAGGCTGGGACCTGCCGAACCTGTTCGACGCGGACCCGGACGCCCCCGGCAAGTCGTATGTCCGCGAGGGCGGATTCCTCTACGACGCGGGGGAGTTCGACGCGGGCTTCTTCGGGATCTCGCCGCGTGAGGCGTTGGCGATGGATCCGCAGCAGCGGTTGTTGCTGGAGTGTTCGTGGGAGGCGATCGAGCGGGCCCGGATCGACCCCCGGTCGTTGCAGGGCAGCCGGACCGGCGTGTTCGCGGGCACCAACTGGCAGGACTACAACACCCTGCTGCTGCGAGCCGACGAACGGTCGCAGAGTTACCTCGCCACCGGTGCCTCCGGCAGCGTGTTGTCCGGCCGGGTGTCCTACGCACTGGGCCTGGAAGGGCCCGCGATCAGCGTCAACACCGCGTGTTCGTCGTCGTTGGTGGCGATTCATCTGGCCGCGCGGGCGTTGCGGGCGGGGGAGTGCGAACTGGCCCTGGCCGGCGCCGTCACGGTGATGTCGACGCCGCAACTGCCGGTCGCCTTCTCCCGGCAGCGGGGCGTGGCGCCGGACGGGCGATCCAAGGCGTTCTCGGCCTCGGCCGACGGCATGGGTTTCGGCGAGGGCGTCGGTGTGTTGGTGCTGGAGCGGTTGTCGGACGCTCGGCGAAACGGCCACGAGGTGCTGGCCGTGGTGCGGGGTTCGGCGCTGAATCAGGACGGCGCGTCGAACGGGTTGACGGCACCGCACGGTCCGTCGCAACAGCGGGTGATCCGAGCGGCGTTGGCGAACGCGCGGCTTGCCCCGTCGGATGTGGACGTGGTGGAGGCGCACGGGACCGGGACGGCGCTGGGCGATCCGATCGAGGCCGAGGCGCTGTTGGCGACCTACGGGCAGGGGCGGCCGGCCGATCGGCCATTGTGGCTGGGGTCGGTGAAATCCAATATCGGCCACGCCCAGGCCGCCGCCGGCATGGCAAGCGTGATCAAGATGGTCCTGGCGATGCGGGCCGGTGTGTTGCCTCGGACGTTGTATGTGGACGAGCCGACCCCCGAGGTGGATTGGTCGTCGGGTGGGGTGCGGTTGTTGGCGGAGGCTCGGTCGTGGTCGACGGTGGGTGGTTTGCCGCGGCGGGCGGGGGTGTCGTCGTTCGGGATTTCCGGGACGAACGCGCATGTGATCGTCGAGCAGGCGCCGCCGGATGGGGAGTCGGTGTCGGGTGTGGTGTCGGGTGACGCGGCGGCGGGGTCCGTCGTGGGTGTGGTGCCGTGGGTGTTGTCGGGGCGGTCGGTGGAGGCGTT
>NZ_JBIRRX010000023.1:0-92975 GCF_044333915.1 Embleya sp. NPDC020886
CCGCTGCGCCCTGAGGCATCCCCATTCGAACCGCACAAAATCTCAACGCATCCCACAACACCCGCGAAACCCATTACAAGTGCGAAAACCCCAGCTCACACACACCACCGAGCCCGCCGAACACCCACCCCACACCCCGAAACCCACCCCGCCGGCCCCGCGCCCGGAACAACCATCCCGACACAACCACGAAACCCCACCCCACACCCCCCACAACCAACAACCACTCACATTGGGAGTCTCGTTGCCTCTGCAATCCGTTGATCGCACCGCCATGGTGGGCGTGTCACGAACCGTCCGGGTCGCGGCCGGGGTGTTCGCGCCCGGCCACCTCGGAGAGTTGACGCGCTACGTGCCCTTCGAGTTGGTGGACGCGGTCCTGGAGGAGACCAGGACCCGCGAACGCCGACTGCGGGACCTGCCCTCGCGCGTGGGCGTGTACTTCCTGCTCGGCCTGGGACTGTTCTCCGGCATCGGATACCTGCGGGTGTGGGCGAAACTGGTCGCCGGACTGGACGACCTGGACGTGCCCCGACCGTCGGAGAAGGCCCTGCGCGACCTACGGCGCCGACGGGGGCCGGCGCCGATGAAGGCCCTGTTCGACGCGCTGGCCAGGCCGATCGCCGGCCCCCGAACGCCCGGCGTGAGCTATCGCGGGCTGCGCACGGTCGCGATCGACGGCTGCAACTCGCTGAAGGTCCCCGAGACCGAGGCCAATCGCACGTGGCTCGGGCTGCGCAGGAATCCCAACGGCTGGGCGGGCTATCCCACGCTGCGGCTGGTCGCACTGGTGGAAACCGGCACCCGCGGACTGCTCGCTGCGGCCATCGGTTCCTCCCGGAGCGGGGAACTCACGCGCGCCCGCTCGACAACGCCCGGACCTTGACGACCTGATCGACCTGACGGCAACGCGGGCAATGGATCACTCTGGTCTCCTCCCACGGGAACGATTCGACATCGGCCGAGCGGCGATCGTCAGGCGGGCGGGCAACGCACCACGCGCCGTGCAGGGTCGAACGCGACCGCCCCGGACCGACGGCGCGCGCCCGGCGAGCGGCAGGAGCAGTCGCTCGTGAGAGACGGCCGCGAACGCGTGGACGCGCATCGATCGACGCGGCGGCAAGGACATCACACCAACGGCGCCCGAGGCGGACCGGCGAAACCTCATGCTGCCGGTGCCTTTCCCCGCCCGCGCCGTCACGACCGTTCCACATCAGTCAACCACCCAAGCACTCACGCTCGCACGGGAGTTCGGAAGACCGACCGGGCACACGGCGACGTCGTCGGTCGAGGCCGACTCCTGCGGGACCTGCGGAAACGGCCCGGAGGCGAGGCCTGATACTCCCCCACCGCAGGGTCGCTCTGCAGGACGAGGGTGGCGGGTGTCGATGGCCCGATGGGCCGGTTCTTCGCGGTGTGTCGGCGAAGGGGAAGGTCGAGCCCTCGAGGAAGGGGCCGCGGTAGGTGTCGAGTGCGCGCTCGCGCAGCGCGGCCCGGGCATCGGAGTCCTTCGCGTCGACCACATCGCGCAGGAGTGTCGTGAATTCCGCCGGCCGCTGGTGATTTCCCGGGAGTGCAGGTGGTGGCGGTCGCCGGAACGGGCGAAGAACCACGCCGTTGTTGCCTTGATTCGTTCAGGAGTAGGTGGGTGGATGTGAACGGGTTCGCCATTTTGCGCGTGGTGCCCTCGGGGCGGCGAGCGGGTTCGGGTGGTAGGCGATCTTCTTGCCGCGCACCCCGTTGGGATGCGCGGCAAGAAGTCCGAGGCATGCGTGCACACCGTCCTCGAGGTGGCGCCAGGGCGACGGCCTGTCGTCGACGTCGAGGCCGAACGAATCCGGCAGCCGCGGGCGCAGTGCCGGTATCGCTGCCGGCGCCGTCCGCCGGGTCGGACGGTGCGACGGGGGTGCCGGGGTGGTGCGTTCAGGGGCTGGGGCGAGCGAGGTGGTGGTGTCGTTGCCCGGGGCTTGGGCATCGGGATCGTGTCGGTTGCGGCAGGCGGCGGCAACCGACACGCCCCGCGCCGCAGGGCTCGCCCGCCACGATGGCCAACGGGCACCATCGGGCCACCACACGGGCCGCTTTACCGAAATCCGTCCCTTACGGGAGCGAGCGCGGTCGTCGCGGCACCACCCGATGGCAAGCACCTCACGCCATCGGGTCGCCGTGTCGGGACGTGGCGCGGTGGCAGGTGCCCGCGTGGCGACCCGACCACACTCGACATGCAATGGGCATGAGAACGGGGGTTTGGGGCCGGGCGGGGTCCGAGGTCGCGTTCGGCGTCGGCCGAACGCGTGGTGATCCCGACCTGGTGACCGGGTCCCCGGCGGTGCGGAGACCCGGCGGATGGCACGCTTGGCGTCGGTCAGATGCGTACCGCGATGAAGTCCGCGGCGGGGACGCTGTGTTCGGGTCGGGAGTAGGACAGGTGGGCAGCCGGGTCGACGCCTCCTCCGCAGGCGGGGTCGCCAGTGGCGCAGTCGTCGAGAGTGCGGGCCCGGTAGGTGCCGGTGATCGTGGTGGGCTTGTACAGCGGTATTCCGCGCTGCGGGCTGCCGTAGAGCACGAGCGCTGCGACCCGGGGTTCGATGTTTGCCGGGATCACGGCGACGATGGGCGCGCCGGTGAGGGAGCCGAGGCTGCCGACACCGACGGAGTTGGACACGACGTTGGCGCCCTGTGAGTAGCCGACCGCGGCGAATTTCTGGTTCGGACAGGCAGCGGCCTGGGCTTCGATGTGCCGGACGAGGTCCCAGTTGCCGACGGACGCGGACCAAGGCTCGAGACTGGCAGGGTAGTTCACGCGGTGGTATGAGACCGTCTTGGTGCCGCCGAGGCGGGTGTCGATTGCGGCGACGAGGGCGTCGTAGACGGGGTCGGGGTCGGATGGTTCGGACGGGCCGAACTGCGTGCCCATGGCGTAGGTTACGTCGATGTCGGCGCACGAGCCGGTGGCAGCCGAGGCCGTGCCGGACGTGACAGTGAGGGTGCTTGCCGCCGTCACCGCGGCAGTTGCCATGGCGGCGAGTCTGGCGGCGGTACGGGTTCGTGACATGGGGGCCCTTCGGTATGGCGCCGAACGAACCGGCGCACGCCGGTGTGCCGGAAGCCGGCAATCCAGCGCCCCCGCACGGGGGGCATCGATACGTCGCGGCACCGCAGCCACACCGCTGAATCGCATCAGCTCGGATTTTGTACCACCGGGTAACAAAGGTTGCAAGCGAAACCGATCGGGTGGAGCCATGCACGTCGGCGGCGACCGCTCGTCGATACCCGCGCGCCGCCGGCGGGGCGTGCGGAGCCGGGGCCGAACTCGCGGACGGCCGCGGGGAATCACTCGGAGGCGCTCCGACCGGCGGGTCCACCGGCCACGACGATCCGCGGCGGTCGCCCGGCCGCGCGGCGCCCGATCGCACGCCCGTGAAAGAATCTCGCCGAAGATTCCCACTCGCGGTGCGCCGGTGGCGGCTGCCCCGGAGATTTGCGGGAGAACACATTGCGGGAGGTCGGAGCATGAGCGGCGGCCGACGTGGACGTGGACGGCCGGCACGTATCGACCGCGACCGCATCGTGCAGGCTGCCTTGGAGTTGGACGCGGCCGGCGAGCCCTTGAGCATGAAGGCCGTGGCCGACCGTCTGGGGGTGCACGCGCCGAATCTCTACCACCACGTGGGCGACCGCGATTCGCTGGCGGCGCTGGTGGCCGCGGCGCGGATCGAGCGCGTACTGGACGAGTCGTGGATGCCTGCGCCGGACGCGGACTGGCGCACCTGGCTGCGGGCGTTCGCCTACGCGACCCGCGACGCGTCGTTGACCTTGCCGGGGCATGCGGAGTACTTCGCGTTCAGCGGACCGGCCGGGCGGCGGCAGTTGGACCAGATCGAGCGGCTGCACGAGGTCTTGGTGGACGCGGGCTTCGACCCGGTCGTCGCGGGGCGGTGCGTGACGCTGATCGGCGAGTTGGTGCACATCAACGTTCGCTCGGTCTTCATGCTGCGCGCCCAAGGGCAGGAGCCGCATCGGGCAACGATCAGCGAGATTCTGCGCGATGAGCCGGACGCCCTGCCGCTGATGCGCGCCGCAGGTCATGGCGGCTACGACCCGGACGCGCAGTTCGCCTTCGACTTGGACGCGGCACTCGCCGGTCTGGCGCCTTCGCCTGTCGACCCCGGCCGGGGCTGAACCCAGCGGCCCCGCCGAGCGGCCCGAGCCTCCTCGACGTGCGGGCCGAGTCTTCCCTTGCACTTTTGGTGGTTCTACACTCGACGCCTCCCGGCCGCTGACTCGTTTCAGCGCCGTTTCCGGAGCCGCATGTGTCAGATCGAGGAGTGCCCATGGCCACCGCTGCCGACCCATCGCTCTACCCGACCCAGCTGCCCGAGTCCGCCCGGCGGATCGAACTGCGCACGACCGGCGGGCCGCTCGCGGCCTTGGAGATCACGCCGCCCGAAGGCGTCGAGACGAGGGGCACCGCAGTACTGGTGCCCGGGTTCAGCGGTTCGAAGGAAGACTTCCTGCCGATGCTGGAGCCGTTGGCCGCCGAGGGGTATCGCGTCGTGTCGTACGACCAGCGCGGCCAGTTCCAGTCACCCGGCCCGACCCGGTGGCGGGAGTACGACGTGACCGCCTTCGCGGCCGAACTGGCCGAGGTCATCGCGGCCGTCGACACCGCGCCCGTGCACCTGCTGGGACACAGCTTCGGCGGGATCGTGGCGCAGCGTGCGGTGGCGGACGCGCCGTCGAGCGTGCGGAGCCTGACGCTGCTCGGCACAGGCCCGGGCAACACCGAGTTCGCGGGCGCGAAGATGGTCGGGCCGCTGGTGTGGATCCTGCGGATCGGGGGGACGTCGCTGCTGTGGATGCTCATGCGCGGCCAACTGAGGAAGGCCGGACTCGCGCACGGCTCGCAGGTATGGCTGAAGCACCGGCTCGTCCACACGCGCAAGGCGAACCTGATCGGGATCATCCGCACGATGCTGGGAGAGCCGTCGCGGGTGGAAGTGTTGGCACAAACGGATGTGCGCTTCCTGGTGATGTACGGGGAGAACGACATGCCGTGGACACCCGCGACGCAGGCGAAGATGGCCCGGAACCTGAACGCGCGGCACGTGGTGATCGCCAACGCGGGGCACACGCCGAACGAGGAACAACCGGAGGAGACCGCGAAGGCGCTGGCGGACTTCTGGGTTTCGGTGGACGCGGAGAGCTGAGCGACCCACCCGGCCGACCACGGCGGCGGATCCCCGCACCCCGCCCACGCGGTGATCCTCCGGACGCCGACCCGCCGACCCGCCTGGCTGCTCCCCCGGGGGGAGTCGACCACACGCCCTGCAGGCCCGATGCCTGCAGGGCGTTTGGCGTTCTCGGCCGCGATGGTGGTCGGCACACCCCGACGCGGCGCCGTGCCTGAACGGCCCCGAGAAGTCCTCCCCTTCAGGGTCTGGACATTTATTTAATCTGGAATAAACAATTGGGCTCCGCACCGGGAGACGTCACGGCCGCATACGCGCGGTCGGGGGTGTCACGCCTGCGGGTTCGTCTGTGTGGTGACCGTTCCGAGCCGCGAAGGATGCCCGATGCGTACGACCTTCCTTCCCCCTGCGCCTGATCCGTCCCCCGGGCGGCACGGCCCGCGATCGCGCCATCCGGCGCGCCCGCAGGTGGCGGCTCGGCGCAACCGGACCGCGCGGTACGGGTGTTGCCGGTGAGCGGCACGGTGGACGACGCCACCGGGGACAATGCCACCGAGGCGGTCGCGCCGCGGAGCGAACAGCGCCGCTCCGCCGCGGGCCTGGCCGCCGAACTCGTCGATGCCGAGGCGGAACGTACCCAGGCGGCCGAGGCCGAACGTGAGGTGCTGTTCGCCGACGATCTGCTGCCCGGGGTGGGCGGCGAGCGGTTGACCCTCCGCCGGGGCCTGGCCGCGGGCGGGTCGGCGACGTTCCTGACGCTGATGGCGCTGTCTGCGTTCGACGAGTTGGAGACCGCGACGCTGGGCGTGCTCGCCCCGGACATCCGCGACTCGTTCGGGATGAGCGACGGCGCGATCGTGTTTCTGTCGGCGGGGTCGGGCGCGTTCCTGGTGCTCGGTGCGCTGCCGATGGGCTGGCTGGCGGACCGGTACCGGCGCGGCAAGGTCGCGGGATGGGCCGGACTGGCCTTCGCCGCCTGCGTGTTCGCGTGCGGTACGGCGGCGAACGTGTTCCTGATGTTCCTCGCCCGGCTGGGCGTCGGGGTGGCCAAGGCGAGCACCCTGCCGGTGCACGGCTCGCTGAACGCGGACACCTACCCCATCGGGGTGCGGGGCCGCATCGCCGCGGCGACCGGTATGGCGGGCCGCCTCGCGGGAGTGCTGAGCCCGCTGGCGGTCGGCGGGATCGCCGCCGTGGCCGGTGGCGACGACGGCTGGCGCTGGGCGTTCTTCGTACTGGGCGTGCCCACCGCGCTGGTGGCGCTGTACGCCTTCCGGCTGCCCGAACCCCCGCGCGGACAGCACGAGATGAAGGCGGTGCTCGGCGAGGTCATCACCCACGACAAGCCGATGCCGATCTCGATCGAGGCGGCGTTCGCCCGGCTGATGCGCATCCGCACCACCAAAACGGTCATCCTGGCGTTCGCCGCGATGGGCTTCGGCCTGTTCACCGGACCGGTGCTGACGAACCTGTGGATGGAGGACCACTTCGGGCTCGGCACCTTCGAGCGCGGGGTGTACGGCACCCTCGGCGGCCTGGGCGTGCTGGCCGTCCTGCCGTTCGTCGGCCCCCGCTACGACAGGCTCTACCGCACCGACCCGGCGCGCGCCCTGAGGCTGGTCGGCTACCTGATCCTGCCGGTGGCGGCGCTGACGCCGGTGCAGTGGTTCATGCCGACCGCGCCGGCGTTCGTCATCGCGCAGATGTTGCCGCTCGTCCTGCTGTCCGCGGCGTTCGCGATGATCGGCCCGGTCATGCAGTCCGTGTCCCCGTACCAACTGCGCGGATTGGGCACGGCGCTCGCGGCGATCTACATCTTCTTCATCGGCGCGACCGGCGGCTCGCTGCTGTCGGCGCTCATCCTGGACTCGTACGACGCGCGCGCGGCGGCACTGGTCATCGGCGTCCCGGCGACGCTGGTGGGCGGCCTGATGCTGATCCGTAGTTCCTCGTTCATCAAGAACGACCTGGCATTGGTCGTCGGTGAACTCCGGGAAGAGCTCGCGGAGCGGGACCGCCAGGCCCAGGACCCCGAGCAGGTTCCGGTGCTCCAGGTCAACGACATCGACTTCGAGTACGGCAACGTGCAGGTGCTGTTCGGTGTCGGGTTCGAAGTCCGGCGCGGCGAAGTCCTCGCGCTCCTGGGGACGAACGGCGCCGGCAAGTCCACGATCCTGAAGGCGATCTGCGGCCTCGGAACCCCCTCTCGCGGCGTGGTCCGGCTCAACGGGAAGACCATCACGTACGTGGCGCCCAAGCAGCGCGGCCGGTACGGCATCCGCCTGCTGCCCGGCGGCAAGGGCACCTTCCCCGGCATGACCGTGGCGGAGAACCTGGAGATGGCCGCGTTCGGGCTCCGTGATCGGGGCCGGGCGCACCGCGACGCCAGGCTCGCCTACGTGCTTGACGTGTTCCCCGACATCAGCGCCCGCCTCGCCCAGCGGGCGGGCAGCATGTCCGGCGGCCAGCAGCAGCAACTCGCCCTCGCCATGGTGCTGATGCACGACCCCGAGGTGCTGCTCATCGACGAACTCTCGCTCGGCCTCGCCCCCGTCGTGGTCCAGGACCTCCTCGCGGTGGTCGAGCGCCTCAAGGCGGACGGCATGACGATGATCATCGTCGAGCAGTCCCTGAATGTGGCGCTGGCGATCGCCGACCGGGCGGTCTTCCTGGAGAAGGGGCAGGTCCGGTTCACCGGTGCCGCCCGCGAACTCGCCGAACGCGACGACCTCGCCCGCGCGGTGTTCCTCGGCAAGGACGGTGGCTGACCATGATCGAGCTCACCCGGCAACTCGCCTTCGACGGCGTCGTCAACGGCATGGTCGTCGGCCTGCTCGCGATGGGCATCGTCCTCGTCCACCGCTCGACCCGCATCGTCAACTTCGCCGTCGCCAACATGGGCCTGGTCGGCTCGGCGCTGTTCGCCCTGCTGAACCTGCGCTACGGCGTGCCGTTCTGGATCGCGCTGGCCATCTCGCTCGTGGTCGGCACCGCGTTCGGCGCGGTCGTCGACCTCGTCGTGGTGCGGCGCCTGTTCGCCGCGCCCCGCGTGATCCTGCTGGTCGCCACGATCGGCGTCGCGCAGTTGGCACTGGTGATCGTGATGGCGTATCCGGAGGTCGACGCCGCGAACAGGTATCCGGTGTGGTCCACGGCGAAGTGGAGTCCGGCCGGCGTGGAGGTGACCGCGACCCAACTCGCCGTGCTCGTCGTCGTTCCGCTCGTCGCCGTCGTACTCGGCTGGTTCCTCGCCCGTACCGTACTCGGCAAGGCGGTCAAGGCCTCGGCGGACAACCCGGACCTGGCCAGGCTCAACGGCGTCAGCCCCAAGGCCGTGTCCACCGCGGTGTGGGCGATCGCCGGGCTCGTCGCGACGATCTGCCTGATCCTCATCTCCGGCCGCACCGGATCGGTCGGTTCCCCCGCGGTATTGGGCATGACCACCTTGATGAGGGCGCTGGCGGCCGCGGTGATCGCCCGCATGGTCTCCTTCCGGATCGCCTTGGTCGCCGGGGTGCTCCTGGGGTCCCTCGAATCCGTCGTCCAGTTCAACTGGATCGACCGGCCCGGCCTGACCGACGTGGTCGTCTTCGCGCTCGTCCTGGTCGCGGTGTTCGTCGTGGGGCGCGGCCGGGACACCGAGGCGTCGACGTTCTCCTTCGCGCCCAAGGTCCGTCCGATCCCGGTCCGCCTGCAAGAGCTGTGGTGGGTGCGCAACCTGGAGCGGTTCGGCCTGGCGTTCGTCGGGCTGATCGCGGTCCTCGTGCCGCTGCTCGTGACGCAGCCGTCCAAACAACTGCTCTACACGACCATCCTGGCGTACGCGATCTGCGCCGCCTCGGTCACCGTGCTCACCGGCTGGGCCGGGCAACTCTCCCTCGGGCAGATGGCGTTCGCCGGGATCGGCGCACTGACCGCGGCATCGCTCTCGCGCGGACTGCGGCTGGACATCGGCGGCGGCAACGTCCTCGTGGTCCAGCGCCTGACGTTCCCCACCGCCGTGTGCACCGCCGCGCTGCTGACTGCGGCGCTCGCCGCCGTGATCGGCGCCGGCTCACTGCGCGTGCGCGGACTGCTTCTCGCGGTCAGCACCCTCGCGTTCGCGGTCGCCTGCGAGCAGTGGGTCTACACCCAGGACCTCTTCCACGACGGTCCGACCCGGACCGCCGCGTCCTTCCCGCGCACCGACGTCTTCGGGGTCGACGTCACCGCGCAACGCCCCTACTACTACGTGGTGCTGGCCGTGCTCGTGGCCGTGCTCGCGGTGACCGGCAGGCTGCGCCGCACGGGCGTGGGCCGGACCACGATCGGGGTACGCGACAACCCGGCGACCGCGTCCGCGTACACCGTGCAGGCGGTGCGCGTAAAACTGCGGGCGTTCGCCCTGGCCGGAGGCGTCGCCGGACTCGGCGGAGCGCTGCTGGCGGGCGCGCTCCAGACGGTGCCCTACAGCGACGCGTACTTCCGCAGCGCGGACTCCCTCATGCTGGTGTCCGTCGTCGTCATCGGCGGCCTCGGCGCCACCTCGGGGCCGATATGGGGATCGTTGTGGGTGATCGGCCTGCCCGCCGTCTTCCCCGGCAACTCCATCGTGCCGCTGCTCGCCTCCAGCCTCGGCCTGCTGATGCTGCTGCTGTACTTCCCCGGCGGTCTGGTCCAGATCGGCTACGCGCTGCGCGATGCCGTGCTCTCCTGGGCCGAACAACGTCTGGGCCCGGCACCCGCGAAAACCGTCGGCGCCGTCCCCATTTCGCTCACCCCCGCCAAGCGCGCACCGCTGCCCGATGGGAAGCCGGTGCTGGCGACCTCGAACATCCGCGTCGGCTTCGGCGGCGTCACCGCCGTCGACGGCGTGGCGATCGAGGTCATGCCGAACGAGATCGTCGGCCTGATCGGCACCAACGGCGCCGGCAAGTCCACGCTGATGAACGCCATCGGCGGGTTCGTCCCCGCCACCGGCACCATCGAACTCCTCGGCCGGGACGTGTCCACACTGGCGCCCGCGCGCCGCGCGTCCGCCGGCCTGGGCCGCACCTTCCAGGCCGCGACGCTCTTCCCCGAACTCACGGTCACCGAGACCGTGCAGATCGCCCTGGAGGCGCGCGGGCGTACCGGACTGCTGTCGTCCGCGCTGTGGCTGCCCAAGTCGCTGAAGGCGGAGCGGGCCAAGAAGGCCGAGGCACACGACCTCGTCGATTTCCTGGGCCTCGGTCGATATGCCAACGCCTTCATCGGGGATCTGTCCACCGGCACCCGGCGGATCGTCGAACTCGCCGGGCTGCTGGCGCTGAACGCCGGCGTGCTGTGCCTGGACGAGCCGACCGCCGGTGTCGCACAGCGCGAGACGGAGGCGTTCGGCCCGCTCATCGTGGAGATCCGGCGTGAACTCGGCGCGTCCATGCTGATCATCGAGCACGACATGCCGCTGATCATGGGGATCAGCGACCGCGTGTACTGCCTGGAGACCGGCCGCGTCATCGCCGCCGGTGCGCCCTCCGCCGTGCGCAACAACCCCAAGGTCGTCGCGAGTTACCTCGGCACCGACGAACGCGCCATCGAACGCAGCGACCCCGTGCCCACCTGAGCCGGTCCCGCCGCCTGTCACACCCCGCCTTCTGGTGCTTTGCCCTCCAGTTGTGCTCCGCCCTCCGAAAGGACTCCACCGGCATGACCTCCACCAGACGTATCCGTCCGACCGCCCGACGCGCCACCTCGATACTGGCCGCGCTGTGCGTGGCGGCAGCCGCCGCAGGCTGCACCGTCGAGGACAAGAAGTCGCCCACCACCCCCTCGGGTTCGAACGCTCCGGCCATCTCGGCAGTGGCGCCGGGGGTCGCTGCGGACAGCATCAGGATCGGCGTCGTCTATCCCGACTTCGCCGCGCTCAAGCCGTTCGTCAACCTCGACGCGGGTGATTTCGAGGTCGCCTACAAGGCGCTGATCGCCAAGCTCAACGCCGCGGGCGGGATCAACGACCGCAAGATCGTCCCGGTGTTCGCGAAGATCAACCTGCTGGCTCCGGCCTCCACGCAGGAGACCTGTGTGAAGCTCACCGAGGACGAGAAGGTCTTCGCGGTCCTGGGCATGCTGCCCATCGCCGACCAGACCTCGTGCTACGTCCAGGCCCACAAGACCGCGCTGATCGGCGGGGCCATGCCGGCCGCGCTGTACGCCCAGGCCCAGGCACCCTGGTTCACCGACATCGACGGCGACGCCTCCGCCAAGGCCGTCGACGCGCTCGCGGCGCACGGCGACCTGAAGGACCGGAAGGTCGCCGTCGTCGCCGATACCCAGGGGCAGACGGACGCCGAGAACATCCTCCTGCCCGCGCTCAAGCGCAACGGCGTCACGCCCGTCGCCACCGGATACCTCGCGTCGACCGTCGGCGACCCGGCCGCGACCCAGCAGCAGGGCACCGTCCTCCTGCAGAAGGCCCGGACCGCGGGCGCCGACACGATCCTGCTGACCGGCGGCGCGGCCTCGCAGATACCGGCGATCCTGGAGAAGTCGGACTGGCGGCCGCGCCTGCTGTTCAGCCTCAACCCCTCGGGCTACACGCAGGACAAGGGCCGGCACGACTTCGGCACGCTCACCGGCTCGGTGGTGGTCAACCCCGTTCTGGACTGGACGGAACCGCAAATCGTGGACTGCGTGCACACCGTCGAGCAGGCCGACCCCTCGCTCACCGGCAAGCTCGTCGACCCCACCACCGTTGCCCCCGGCCTGCCGACGCCGGGTGGGTCCGTCCAGACGGCCTGCATCAACCTCTCCCTGTTCAAGTCGATCGCCGGGAAGGCCGGCAAGGACCTGAACTACAACAGCTTCCAGCAGGCCGGGTTCGGCCTCGGGAAGTACCGCCTGCCCAACTACCGGGACGACGCGACGTACGCACGGCAGACGCCGAGCGGCGCGCTCCCCTTCCGGGTGCAGGCGTACGAGCCGGGCACCAACCGCTTCATCGCGGTGCCCTCCTGATCGCTCGGCCGCTTGCTCCCCTGATCGTTCGGCCGACTGTTCCGCAGCAGCCGGGCAAGGCACCGACACGCATGCCATGGAGTCGAACATGAACCACCTCATCCCGTCGGACCCGGCCGACGCCCACGACCTGACCGCCCTGCTGGGCCGGCTCACCCTCGAAGACAAGGTGCGTCTGGTCGCCGGCCACGACATGTGGTCGCTGGCCGAACTGCCGCAGATCGGACTGCGCGCGCTGCGCATGTCCGACGGCCCGGCGGGAGTGCGCGGCACCGGCATGGGCGAGCACGAGACCTCGCTGCTGTTCCCGTGCCCCACCGCGACCGCGGCCACCTGGGATCCGGAGACGGCACGCCGAGTGGGCCGGCTGATGGGCACGCAGGCCCTGGACAAGGACGTCCACGTCCTGCTGGCACCGACCGTGAACATGCACCGCACCCCGCTGGGCGGACGGCACTTCGAGTGCTACTCCGAGGACCCGCTGCTCACCTCGCGGACCGCCGTCGCGTTCGTCGAGGGCGTCCAGTCGACCGGAGTCGCCGCGACGATCAAACACTTCGTCGCGAACGACTCCGAGGACGAACGCATGTCCTACGACAGCCGCGTCGGCGAGCGCGCGCTGCGCGAGGTCTACCTCGCGCCGTTCGAGGCGGCGGTCCGCGAGGCCCGCGCGTGGCTGGTGATGTCGGCGTACAACTCGGTCAACGGCGCGTCGATGACCGAGAACTCCCGGTTGCAGAACGACGTCCTCAAGGACGAGTGGGGCTTCGACGGCGTGGTGATCTCCGACTGGACGGCGGTCCGCTCCACCGAGCCCGCCGCCCTCGGAGGCACCGACGTCGCCATGCCGGGCCCCACCGCGCAGTGGCTCGAACCACTTGTCGAGGCGGTCCGAGACGGCCGGGTCGAGGAGGCCGTCCTGGACGACAAGGTGCTGCGCGTCCTACGGCTCGCCGCCCGCGTCGGTGTGCTCGACGAGGAAGTCGCGCGAAGCCACACGTGCACTCCGGCGGACGCCACGGCGCAACTGCGCGCGGTTGCGGCCCGCGCCATGGTGCTGCTGGAGAACGGTGCCCAAGCGCTTCCCCTGGACGCCTCGGCGCTGCGCCGGGTCGCCCTGATCGGCCCGAACGCCGTACGCCTGTCCGCCCAGGGCGGCGGCTCCGCGCACGTCAACCCCGAGCACATCGTCGGGATCCCCGAGGGACTGCGAGCCGCCCTCGCTCCCGACGTCGAACTGACGGTACGGTCCGGCGCGTTCACCCACCGGTACCTCCCCGCGCTGCCCCGCGACGCCATCGTCGACCCGACCACCGGCGAGCCCGGCGTCGGCCTGGAATACCGGGCCGCCGACGGCACCGTGCTGGACACCACCGTGCGCCTCGACCCCGGCATGGTCTTCTGGCCGGGCACCTTGGTCGAGGGCACCACCGCCGTGGCGATGCGCACCGGACTCACCCCGGTCGTGGACGGGACCCACCTGATCGATGTCGTCGGCGCCGGCGCGTTCACGCTCACGGTCGACGGTGTGTCCCACGAGATCCATTCGGCCGCCGAGAGCGCCGACATGGGCGCGATGCTGCTGCGCCCGCCGCTGCGGCGCCTGGACGTCGACGCGCGGGCCGGCGTGCCCGTCGAGATCGAGCTGGTCTTCCACAGCGTGGTCGAGACCCTGTTCGGCAAGATCGGCATGGGCTGGGGCACCCCGCGGCTGTCCGACGACGAGGAACTCATCGAGGCGATCGCCGACGCCGCCGCGGCCGATGTCGCGATCGTCGTCGTGGGCACCACCGACGACATCGAATCCGAATCCTTCGATCGCAGCAACCTGGCACTGCCCGGCCGTACCGACGAACTGGTGACCAGGATCGCCGAGGCCAACCCGAACACCATCGTCGTCGTCAACGCGGGTGCACCGGTTCTCATGCCGTGGCGCGACCGGGTGGCCGCGGTGCTGTGGGCGTGGCTACCCGGCCAGGAAGGCGGCGCGGCACTGGCCGACGTCCTGACCGGCGGGGTCGAACCGGGCGGCCGGCTGCCCTCGACGTTCCCGGCCGAGGAGGAGCACGTCCCGCTGCTGTCGACGAAGGTCGTCGACGGCGGAATCGACTACACCGAAGGCCACACCATCGGCTACCGCCTGTGGGCACGGCACGGCACCAAGCCCGCCTATCCCTTCGGCTACGGACTCGGCTACACCGACTGGCGCTACGACGACGCCCAGGTCGAGGGCGATGCCGACCGCGGCCTGACCATCGACGTCACACTCACCAACGCCGGCACGCGGGACGGCCGCGAGGTGGTGCAGGTGTACCTGGAACCCGCGGACGGCACGCTGTTCGGCGCACCCGAACCACTCCGGCTGATCGGATTCACCGCCGTGGACGTCCCCGCCGGTGCCACCGAGGCCGTCCGCGTCCATGTCACACCGCGGACCCTCGAGCGCTGGGACACCGAGGCGAACGCCTGGACCACGGTGCCCGGCACCTACCGACTGGCCATCGGCAGGCACGCCGCCGACCCGCACATCACTACCACACTCACCCTCTGATGCTCCGCCGGTGGTGCACCACCACCGGCACCGAGCCGGGGCTCGTGCGCGAGCAGGGCGACCGCACGCCGGCGTAGATGCCGTGGGGGCCGCCGTCGCGGCACGGGACCTGGGGCCGTGCCGCGACGGTGGGGATCGAATGCGCGACAGAGGGCGGCAATATCGATTTCGCCATGCCCGTAAATTGAATTATTCACACGGATCGGCATGTGGGAAAAGGCCGCAGTAATCATGGGAATCAACCGGAGATCTACTTTCCGTATCTCTGGACATGTTGGTGACTCGGCAGTAGCTTACCGGCCGGTACTACAAACAGATCCCCATGAAGGTCATCCGGGAGGAATTGTGCTCCGCACGATCCTGAAAAGATCCCCCGTTCTACTCGGTAGTGCCGCGCTACTCGCCGCAACGGTCCTGACCGGGCCGGCCACCGCGCAGGGTGCGCCGTCCTATTCGAAGTACACCGCGCTCGGCGACTCGTACGCCGCGGGCGCGGGCATACCGGATGTGTCCGCCGGTGCGTGCCTGCGGTCGAACCACAACTTCGGAAGTGTCGTCGCGGCCTCGCTCGGCGTGGCCGACTACAGTGACGCGACCTGCGCGGGTGCGAAGGTCCTCGATCTGACGGCATCCCAGGTATCCCCGGTGCCACAGCTGGATGCCGTCGACAGTGACACCGACCTGGTGACGCTCGGCATCGGCGGCAACGACCTCAGCGACTCCCCGCTCGGTGTCGTCGAAGTCATTCTCAAGTGCATCCTGGTATCGGGGTCGGACCCGCTCGGTGCTCCGTGCCACAACCAATACGCCGACCGGCACTTCGACTTCGGCACAGCGTCATGGGTGTACGAGAACGACACCCTCGCCGCCGCCATCACGGCGACCGCACCGCGACTCGCCTCGGCCCTCCAGGCGATCCACACCAAGGCGCCGGGGGCGAAAATCGTCCTCGTCGGCTACCCGTCGGTCCTTCCGGACAACGAGTGGACGTGCTTCGGACGCCAGCCGCTGGCAATCGGCGACGTCGCGTACCTGCGCGGCATCATCACCCAATTGAACGGCATGCTGGCCACCACCGCAGCCGCGAACGGCACGACGTACGTCGACACGGCCACTCCGAGCAAGGGCCACGACGTGTGCTCCGACCAACGGTGGGTCGAAGGCCTGATACCGGGTTCACCCGCACTTCCCTTCCACCCGAACGCGGTCGGTGAAAGCGCCATGGCCAAGGCGGTGCTCACCGTACTGAGCCACTAGCCGACCTGAATTCCGCGCCGCTCGAAGCGGCATCATGAAAGCGGTTTGAATTACCGTCGCGGCACGCGAGGCGAACACGGGTTCCTCGGCCGAAGATCTCCGGCCGGGGAACTTGTCGCGCACCGGATTTCGGGTATCGGATTTCCGGTTCCCGTCCGGAGCCGGATTCCCGGGATATGTTGCACACCGCCCACGCGCCCCTCAGGCGACTCACCCGCCGACGCGATTCACCCTCCGCACCTCCGCGACCGAGCCCGCAAGTCGGATCCGATCATCCCGAATGCCTTGTATCCATGTACTGATGCATGCAAAACTGACGCCATGTCAGATGAACGAGCCGTGCGCCGGATCGAAGCGTTCGTCGGCCAAGTGGCCGACATGGCGCGGCTGCCCGGCTACCGCAACCGGCTGCTGGCGGTCGCCGGCGTCGAGTTGCACCAGTCCGGACTGTCGATCCTGTCCGTCCTCGAACGCGAAGGCTCCCTCGGCGTCAGCGAACTGGCGGTGCGCCTCGGCGTCGACCAGTCCACGGCCAGCCGCCAGGTCCGGCCGCTCGAGGTCGCCGGGCTGGTCGCGCGCGGTCCGGACCCCGCCGACCGCAGGGCCAGCCTGCTCCGCGTCACCGAGGCCGGCCTGCGTCTGCGCGCCCGGGTGCGCGACACATGGCTCGCCGACATCGCCTGGGCGGTCCGCGACTGGGACCCCGCCGAACGCGAGCAATTGGGTGAGCTCCTGGAGCGGTTCGCCGCACGCTGGCGCGACGCCGCCGCCGGGGCCGGCCTCGACGCCGCACCCCGCACCGACCCCGGACCAACCGACGAACAGGTGACCTCGTGACCGACCGATTCGACCTCACCGGCCGCGTGGCCATCGTGACCGGCGGCAGCCGCGGCATCGGCCGCGCCATCGCCCATGCCTACGCCCGCGCCGGTGCCGCGGTCGTGATCGCCGGCCGCAAGGCCGACGCCTGCAAGACCGTGGCCGAGGAGATCGAGGCGGCCGGCGGGCAGGCCATGGCCGTCGCCACCCACCTCGGCGAACTCGACCAGCTCGAGGCCCTCGTCGATGCCACCGTGGCGCGCTTCGGGCGCCTGGACATCATCGTCAACAACGCCGCCAACGAACTCGCCCAGCCCGTCGGGCACATCACCCCCGAAGCCTGGGACAAGTCGTTCGCGGTCAACCTGCGCGGCCCGGTCTTCCTGGTCCAGTACGCGCTCCCGCACCTGATCGCCAGTGGTCGCGCGTCGGTCGTCAACGTGGTGAGCGCCGCCGTGTTCACGCGCGCCGAAGGCAAGGGCCTGTACGCGGCGGGCAAGTCCGCGCTGGTGGCCTTCACCCGCACGATGGCCGGCGAACTCGCCGTCCACAACGTCCGCGTCAACGCGATGGCGCCCGGCACCGTCAAGACTGACATGGTCCTCAAAACGACACCCGACATGCAGGAACGCATGACCAAAGCGGCCCCGCTCAAGCGCATGGCCGACCCCGAGGAGATGACCGGTCTCGCCCTGCTGCTCGCCTCCGACGCGGGCAGCTTCATGACCGGCCAGATCGTCAGCATCGACGGCGGCCTCACGGTCCACTGAGCCACCGCGCCACTCGGCGCGACCGCACACCGACCCACCGACAGGCCCGTCGACACAGGAAGAGACAGACATGGACTTCGAGAATCGCGTCGCCGTGGTCACCGGCGCCGGAGGCGGGCTCGGCCGCGGCTACGCCCTCGAACTCGCCCGGCTCGGCGCCCGCGTCCTGGTCAACGACCTCGGCGGCGGCAGCCACGGCGAACCGCCGGCCGACGACTCGGCCGGGGCGAACGGCCCGGGCGCGGCCGAGCAGGTGGCCTCCGAGATCCGCGCGGCGGGCGGCACCGCGCAAGCGGACACCCGCGACATCACCGTCGACGCGGCGGGCGTCATCGGCGCCGCCGTCGAGACCTGGGGCCGCGTCGACATCCTCGTCAACAACGCGGGCATCTCCGGCGGCGGGGAGATCGACGCCATCCCCGACGCCGAGTTCCGCCGCATGGTCGACGTGCACTACTGGGGCACCGTCGAGATGATCCGCGCCGCATGGCCGATCATGCGAGCGCAGGGATACGGACGCGTCGTCAACTCGTCGTCGACATCGGTCCTGGGCATCCCCCACACCAGCCACTACATCTCGGCAAAGGCCGGCGTCCTGGGCCTGACCCGGGCCCTCGCCCAGGACGGCGCGGCCCACGACATCAAGGTCAACGCGATCATGCCGACCGCGTACACCCGGCTGACCGCCGAGATCCCCGACGACGGACTGCGGGGCCTCCTCGAACATTTCTTCAAAGCCGAATACGTCGCGCCGTTCGTCGCGGTGCTCGCGGACGAGAACGCCCCGTGCACCGGCGAGACGTTCACCGTGGGCGCGGGGCGCGCCGCGCGAGTCTTCCTGGGAGTGGCGCCCGGCTACCTCTCCCCCGATCCCGGCAGCGCGACGCCGGGCGAATACCTGGCCAACTTCGACCGGATCCTGGCGACCGAGGGTCACATCGTGGCGACCAGCGCCATGGACGAAGTGGTCCTCTCCGCCGAAATGCTCGGCATCGACGCGGGCACCCCTACCGTCGGCACGTAAGCCGGGCTCCCGCCCTCCCGTTCCCTCCCGGGATGACCCCGCAGGATATCCGCCCGAATCACACGCCGCGCGGATCTCCATCTCGCCATCTGTCCGCGCCCGTCATAAGGAAAACCGTGTTCCGCTGTGCGTCCTCGGCCCACGATGCGGCCCCGGAAATCAGCTCGCCGTGGCTCCGTCTCGGCGGATTCGACCGGTGGTGTGGGACAGATGAGCGCCGGTGCCTCCTTGGGTCGCGCTGATGATTTCGGCGAGGATCGCGATGGCGGTCTGTTGCGGGGTGCGGGCGCCGAGGTCGAGGCCGATGGGTGAGTGGAGGCGGGTGAGTTCCCCGGGTGTCACGCCTGCCTGGCGAAGTCGGTCGAGGCGGTCCCGGTGTGCCTGGCGGCTGCCCATGGCTCCGGTGTAGGCGACGGGCAGGCGCAGGGCGCGGGCGAGCACAGGTACGTCGAATTTGGGGTCGTGGGTCAGGACGCAGACAGCGGTTCGGCGGTCGGTGTGCGTACGCGCGAGGTAGCGGTCCGGCCATTCGACGACGAGTTCGTCGACGTGCGGAAAGCGGTCCTGCGTCGCGAAGACGGCGCGGGCGTCGCAGACCGTGACCCGGAAGCCGGTGAAGGACCCGACGGCGGCGACGGCGCTGGCGTAGTCGTTCGAGCCGAAGACCAGCAGGCGGGGGCGCGGCAGGTGGCTGCGGACGAAGACGGTCTCGTGTCCGTCCGTTGTGTGCACGACGCCGGTCTTGCCGGCGGCGAGCATGCGGTCGGCGAGGGCGGCCAACGGGCCCACGCCGCCGGAGAGTACGTGATGGCCGATGCGGCGGCTGTCGGGGCTTGCGATGACGGTGGCGACGGCGACCGGGTCGCCGTCGTCGCGCAGGGCGGCGAGTACGGCGGGGAACTCCCGGTAGCGCAGGGTGTCCACCGGTTCGACGAACACCTCGAGCGTGCCCCCGCAGGTCAGTCCGGCCATGAGCGCGTCCTCGTCGCTCACGCCGTAGCTCGCGGTCTGCGCACGGCCGGTCTCGATCACCTCGCGGGCGAGTTCGTAGACCGCGCCCTCGACGCAGCCGCCGGACACGCTGCCGAGGGCCGTGCCGTCCGACGACACGGCCATGACGGCACCGACTTCGCGAGGTGCGCTGCGCAGTGTCGACACGACGGTGGCGAGCGCGAACGTCGCTCCGGTGCGGTACCACGCTTCGAGTTCGCTACTCAAGTGACGCACGTTTCATCGGCCCTTCCCCGGATGTCGGACGACAACAGCGGCGGTCCTGCTCAGCGGGGTGTTCGGCCACCGGCGGCCGCGTGTGTCGCTTCCGTGCCGCGAGAACGGGCGGTGCGGCGCTCGGTGTCGTATCCCGCCTGGACCGCGGCGGACAGTTCCGCCTCCACGACCACGCGGAGGTTCGCCATGAAGGTGTGCGGGGCATCGCACGCGTCGGGGCTCTCGGGGATGATCCGATCGACCGTCCCGGACGCGAGGAGGTGTTCCGCACCGACCCTCTGGGCGCGGCTCATGTCGGCCGCGTACAGCGGGTGCCCGTGCACGATGGCGCTGGCTCCTTCGGGAGGCAGCGGTGCGACCCAGGCGTTTTGTGCGGCGAGGACGCGGTCCGCCGGGAGGAGTGCCAGTGCGCCGCCACCGGTGCCCCGACCGAGGAGGAGGGACACCGTGGGGGTTCGCAGGGTGGTCAGTTCGGCAAGGCAGGCCGCGATCTCCCTGGCGAGTCCGCCTTCCTCCGCCGCCACCGACAGGGCCGCTCCGGCGGTGTCGATCACGGTGAGCAGCGGCAGGCCCAGTTCCTCGGCCAGGCGCATCCCGCGACGCGCGGTGCGGAGTCCGGCGGGGCCGGCCGGACCGGACTCCGCTTCGGCGGTGCGGTCGTGCCCGACGACCACGCACGACGCGTTGCCGAAGCGCATGAGCCCGAGGTACATCGACGGTTCGCGCTCGCCGTGGCCGGTGCCGTTGAGCGGGACGACGTCCTCGGCGCGGTCGACGAGTTGACGCAGTCCCGGGCGTCCGCGCCGCCGGGTGCGTCGGATCGCGTCCCAGGCGTCGACCGCGGGGGTGGGGTGATCGCCGGGCGGGCACGGGCGGCCGGCGGGCGTGATGTCGTTGAGGCGGACGATCCGCGAGACCAAGTCGGCCAGTCGGGTCGCCGGTACGACGGCGTCGACCAGTCCGTGGGCGAAGAGGTTCTCTGCGGTCTGCACGTCGGCCGGGAAGGCGGTCCCGGTGAGCGTTTCGAAGACGCGGGGGCCGAGGAAGCCGAGGAGGGCACCGGGTTCGGCGGTCGTGATGTGGCCGAGTGCGCCCCACGAGGCCATCACGCCGCCGGTGGTGGGGTGGCGCAGGTGGACCAGGTACGGCAGGCCGACGCGCTTGTGGCGGACCACGGCCGCGCAGATGTCGGCCATGTGGACGAAGGCGGGCGTCCCTTCCTGCATTCGCGTTCCTCCCGAGGCCGGGAGGGCCAGAACGGGGAGCCCCGCACGTGTCGCGCGCTCGAGCGCGTCGACGATGCGTTGGGCTTCGCGCACGCCGATGGACCCTCCCAGGAAGCGGAACTCGCTGACCAGCAGGGCGATTCGCCGCCCATGGATGCGGCCCTCGCCGGTCAGCACCGCGCCGTCGACACCGGTCTTGAGACGTGCTTCCGTCAGTTCGCAGTCGTACGCCGCGTCGAGCCCGGCGGAGACGATCGGCGTGTCCCAGGACGCCCAGGAGTCGGGGTCGAGTATCGACGCTATGAGGTCGCGTGCGGTCTGCCGCTCGGGCATGTGCGGTCCTTGCCTGGTTCAGAGCTTTCGGGGTGGTTCGGGGTTGTTCGGGAAGGCTCAGGATGGATCCGGGTCGATCACGGGGTTCGGATTCGAGGGCACCGGGGCGTGCGGCGTCCGACCCACGGGCGGCGCGCCGTTCGGGGTCACGGCGGCGAACCGCGAGGCTCCACGGCACCTCGCGGAAGTCAGCGGACCGACAACCCTCCGTCGGGGCGCAGGACTTCGCCGGTCATGCCGCAGGCCTCGTCCGAGGCCAGGAAGCGGTACAGCGGGGCGAGTTGGGCCGCGCTGAGGACCACGCCCAGGGGGTTCTGGCTGCGAATCTCCTCGCGCATGGCGTCGGGGTTCTCGGCGAACAGCTCCACACCGTCCACCTCCCGCAGTCCGGTCACAATGCCGCTGGGAGCAACGGCGTTCACGCGGACATGCGGTGCCAGATCCGCGGCGAGATGGCGCACCAGACCGAGGGCGGCATGCTTGGCGGCGGTGTAGGCGATGCCGGCCCCCAGGTCCGAAGCGACCATGAACGAAGCGTCGGACAGGGTGAACACCATCGTGCCGCGTGATGTGGTCAGCGCCTCGGCGGCGGCTCGGGCGGCCAGCAGGTAGCCGACGACGTCCACGTCGAGCACCCGCCGGGTCAGCGCGGCCAGTTCGGCCCCGGACCGGTCGAGCAGCCGCACCTCGCCGTCGTGGATCCCGGCGTTGCCGACCAGCAGGTGCAGCGCGCCGTACCGGTTGAGGGCGGTGTCGACGGCGCGCTGGTTGTCGTCCGGGCTGGTGACGTCGCCGAGGACGAAGCCGGCCCCGCCGATGTCGCCGTCCGGCTGCTCCCGATCCAGCACCACCACGTCGTAGCCGTGTGCGGTCAGATCCGCCACGATCGCCCGTCCGATGCCGGACGAGCCGCCGGTCACCAAGGCCACACGCTTGCTCATGCTTGCACTCACAGGAAGTAGAGGCGATTGAGGGGGACCGAGTCGACGGCGTCGCTGTGGATCGGCATACCGTCCAGAGTGACCCGTCCGGTGGTGGACTCGACGCGGACCGCGCCGGTACGCCGGTTCAGCACCATGTCGGGAAGCCCGATACCGCGTGTTCCTTGCACCGCGACCCTTCGCCGCCGCGTGGGCAGGAGATCGGAGCCGATGAACCCCTGATTGACGAACGCGACGGAGATCTCCGCAGGTGTGGCGCCGTGCGCACCGAACTGCGGGCCGAGCACCCGCGGTTCGGCGCTCTCCACGGCGGCGTTCGGGTCGCCGGTGACGCCGTATGCGGGGAAACCCGACTTCAGGACGAGTTGCGGCTTCGCGCCGAAGTAGGCGGGCTCCCACAGCACGATGTCGGCCATCTTGCCCGTCTCGATCGACCCGATCTCGTGTGCGAGGCCGTGCGCGATGGCCGGGTTGATGGTGAGCTTGGCGAGGTAGCGCAGCACACGGTCGTTGTCGTGGCCGTCGGTCTCGCCGCCGCGCATCTTGGCCGCGAGTTGCAGCGTGCGGCGCACGGTCTCGCCCGCGCGCCCCATGCCCTGCGCGTCCGACGACGTGATCGGGATGACGCCGAGCTCGTGCAGCATGTCCTCGGCGCCCATGGTCCCGGCCCGAATGCGGTCGCGCGCGATGACCACGTCGGACGGCAGTTCGGTCTTGAGTCCGTGGCAGGACACGATCATGTCGAAGTGCTCGGCGAGCGCATCGCGGCCGAACGGCAGCGTCGGATTGGTCGACGAGCCGATCACGTTGGGCTCGCCGGCCAGGCGCAACACGTCCGGGACGTGGCCGCCGCCGCAGCCCTCGATGTGGAAGGCGTGGATCGTGCGTCCGTCGAGAACGGCCAGGGTGTCCGCGACCGACAGGCTCTCGTTGAGGCCGTCGGTGTGCAGGGCCACCTGGACGTCGTATTCCTCGGCGACGGTCAGCGCGGTGTCCAGGGCGCGCGAGTGCGCGCCCATGTCCTCGTGCACCTTGAACCCGCACGCGCCGCCCTCCCGAAGTGCGCGGACCAGGGACTCCGGGTCGGAAGCGGATCCGCGGGCCAGGAATCCGATGTTGACCGGCCACGCGTCGAAGGCGCCGAAGGCGTGCCGCAGAGCCCAGGGGGAGTTCACCCCGACGCCCCACACCGGGCCGAACTCCTGCCCGATGATGGTGGTGACGCCGGATGCCAGCGACGCTTCCATGATCCGTGGCGACATCAGGTGGACGTGGGTGTCGATCGCTCCGGCGGTGGCGATCAATCCCTCTCCGGAAATGATCGTCGTGCCGGTCCCGGTGACGACGTCCACGCCGTCGAGGGTGTCCGGGTTGCCGGCGCGGCCGATCGCGCTGATCCGCCCGTCGGTGATCCCGATCGAGGCGGTGCGTATCCCGGCCACCGGGTCGAGGATCAGGACGTTGCTGATGACCAGGTCGCACGAGGTACCCCTGGCCCTCAGGTGCAGGCCGTCGCGGGCGGTCTTGCCGAAGCCCGCGAGGAATTCGTCGCCGGGCCGCTGCGAGTCGTGTTCCACCTCCACGACGAGCCCGGAGTCGCCCAGCCGGACGCGGTCGCCTTTGCGGGGGCCGTGGATCACTGTTCCTCCTCCATGTATCCGCAGGCCAGTGCCTTCGCCAGGGCCTGTTCGAACGCGCCGGGCGCGTCCAGCGGCCCGTCCACGAGGCCGGCGAAGCCGATCACCACGCGCTCCCCGCCGATCGGGACCAGGTCGACCGTCCGGCTCGTGCCGGGATCGAAGCGGACGGTGGCGCCGGCGGGTATCGCCAGGCGTCTGCCGTACGCCTCAGCCCGGTCGAACCGCAGCCTCGGGTTGACCTCGAAGAAGTGGAAATGCGACGTCACGCTGATGGGCACCGTCGCGGAGTTCGTCACCGAGACGGACACGACGTTGTCGTACACGACCGGGTCCTGCTCGGCCTCCTCGACCCAGGATCCGCCCTCGACGCCGAACGGATCGGTGACGACGGCGAGCCGGGTTCCGTCGTCGAACACGGCCTCGACCTGGACCTCGAAGACGACGTCCACGACACCGGGCAGCACGTCGTCGGGCCCCAGCAGCGTCCTGCCCGCCGCGATCGCTTCCGCGAGCCGCAGTCCGTCGCGGGCGGCTTCCGCCACGGTGTCGGCAATGAGCGCCGTTGCCTCCGGGACGTTGAGGCGCAGCCCGCGCGCGCGGCGGGCGCGGGCGAGTTCGGCGGCGGTGAACAGCAGGAGCCGGTCGCGTTCCGTGGGATTCAGGAGCATGCCGACTCCCTGGCGCGCAGGATGCCGGCGTAGCCGGTACAGCGGCAGATGTTGCCGGACGGGTCCGCCCCGCCATACGCGGCTACCACCTGGCCGGGCGTGCAGAACCCGCACTGGAACCCGCCTTCTTCGGCGAACGCGCGGCACAGCCCCGGGGCGGCCTCGGCCACGCCCTCGACCGTGGTCACCTCGCCCGAGACACGGACGGCCAGGGTCAGGCAGGACACGACGGCTCGGCCGTCCACCAGCACCGTGCACGCCCCGCATTCCCCGACGCCGCAGGCCTCCTTGGTGCCGGTCAGGCCGAGCGGCCCGCGGATCACGTCGAGCAGGCGGTCCCCGGGCGAGGCGTCTACCTCGTGCGGGGTGCCGTTGACCATCAGGCGCATGCTTCCTCCAGGAGACGGGTCAACAGGCCCGTCCCGGCGTCGAGTTTCCAGGCGTTGTCGCGCAACGGGTGCGCATCGCGCGTCCACGCGCCGGCCGCGTGCTCGGGCGCCGCGCCGGCCAGGACGAGGCGTTCGACCTCGTGGGCGCGATACGGCACCGGGGCCACGCCACCGAGCACGACCCGGCATTGCGAGCGATCCGCGGCAATCGACACCGCCGCCGAGACGGTCGCGAATCCGCCGTCCCACAGTCGGGACTTCGCGAAGACCGTCGTGCGTCGGCGCGCGGCGGCCGGCACCCGTAGGGCGATGACGATCTCGTCCCGGCCGATCACCGTCTCCCCGGGGCCGCTGTACAACTCGGCGACGGGAAGGGCGCGGGTCTGCGTGCGCACCACGGCGTCCAGCGCGGTGAGGGTGGTCGCGAGGTCGGACGGGGTCACCGCCTGGCAGCGATGACCGTCGATGACCGCGTGGTGGAACCGGTGGTCGCCCAGGACCGCGTAGCACGGTGACGCGGGTCCGCTGCGCTTGTAGCAGTCGAACCCGTGACGGTAGAACCAGCAGCGCTTGTCCTGGAGGAGGTTGCCCGCCACGGTCGCCATGCCGCGGATCTGCGTCGAGGCGATCTGCCGGGCCGTGTCCCGCAGCGCCGCGCCGACGGCGTCGGACCGCTCCAGTTCGGCCAGCGTGACGGCCGCGCCCACGTGCAGGTCGCCCGCCTCGTCGACCACGACGCGCCCGAGTCCGGGGACGCGGGTGAGGTCGACCAACACCTCGGGGGCCACCAGCCGCTGCTTTCGCGCGACCAGCAGGTCGGTGCCGCCGGCGATGACCTTCGCCGTCTTGTTCGCGGCCAACAGCGTCGCGGCCTCGGCGACGGTGGACGGTTGGTGGACGGCGTCGATCGGGCCGGTCCGCGGCGGCCGGGCCAAGCGGGTGCCGAATCGGTGCAGGACCGCGTGCAGGCCCCTGGGGTAGGCCCATCGGATCGCGCCGACCCACCAGCGGTTCGGCCTGCGCCACACCGGCCGGACCGGGGTGCTTCGGCCGAGCGCTCCCAGGATCCGATCGGGCGTCAGCGGTGTCTCCCGCACACGGGTGCCGAGCGCGTGGCCGACCGCGTTGACGAGCGCCGCGCCCGTGGGCAACAGCGTGATCTCGGCCAGACCCTTGGCCCCGTAGGGGCCGATCCGATCGTCGGAGCCCACGAAGTGCACGTCGATCTCGGGCACGTCGGCGGCCCTGGGCATCGCGTAGTCGGCGTAGCCGGAGTTGACCACCCGCCCGCCCTCGAAGATCAGTTCCTCGCCGAGCACGGCGCCGAGGCCGATGACGACACCGCCCTCGACCTGGCCACGCGCGGTCAACGGGTTCAGGATCCGGCCGGAGTCGTGCGCGGCGACGACCTTGACGACGGTGACCGCGCCGGTCGCCCGGTCCACGTCGACCTCGACCGCGTGGGCGGCGAACGAATACGTGGCGGAGATGTCGCCGCCGCCTGTGCCGTCGTCGTCCTCGAAGTCGCCGACGTACTCGGTCTCGACGCTCAGTTCCCCCTCCAGGACCTCGACCAGGTCACCGATGGGCAGGCCGCCTCCCGGACCGGTCGCCTGCCCGTCGGCGAGGGTCACCTCGCCCGGATCGCACGCGAACTTGGCCGCCGCCAAGTCGCGCAGCGCGGCGGCGGCGGCACGTGCGGCCTTGCCGACCGCGTGGGCCGACACGAACGTGCCGCGCGAGGCGCCCGCGCCGGTGTCGTGCGGCGTGCGCTCGGTGTCGGTGGTCACCAACTCCACCCGGTCGAGCTCGACGCCGAGTTCGTGGGCGACCACCTGGGCGAGCATGGTCTTCTGACCGGTTCCGGGATCGCCGACGCCGGTCCGCAGGCGGACCCGGCCGTCGCCGAGGATGTCCACCGCGGCGCCGGACTCGACCATGCCCTCCCTCCGCAGCCCGGTGACGTGGATGGTCGCCGCGACCCCGACCCCGCGCCCGGAGCCGGCCGCCGCGCGCTTGGCGTCCCAGTCGATCTCCCGGCGCACGGTCTCCAGGCATTCCACAAGCCGGGAGGACTTGACGTGCCATCCGGTGACCGCGGTCTCGCCGGGTTCGCCGACCGCGTTCTTGATTCGGAAGTCGATGGGGTCCATGCCCACCGCGTCGGCGAGTTCGTCGGCGATGATCTCCAGGCCGAAGTTGGGCGGGTAGCCGCCCGCGCCGCGGAACGACGACGGGGGCTGTTTGTTGGTGTACACGCAGCGCCCGTGCGCCTCGTAGCCGCGTACCCGGTACGCGGACCCGAGCGCGCTTGCCCCGTAGTGGATCTCGCTGGGCCCGGCCATGTTGTAGGCGCCGTTGTCGCTGACGAAGTCCGCGGCCAGGTAGGTGACCGCGCCGTTGGCATCCGCACCGAACTCCAGTTCCATGTCCCAGGATTGGCGGGACTTGGTGAACGCGAACTCCTCTTCGCGGTCGTGGCCCAGGCGCACGGGTCGCCCGGTCTTCATGCTCAGGGACGCGGCCAACGACTCCAGGTGCGAGATGTCGACGCGAGATCCGAAGTCGCCGCCGACCGCCACCTCGTTGAGGTGCACCTGCTCGGGGTCGAGTCCAAGCACGTGCGCCAGGTCGGCGTGGATGGCGCGGGGGCCTTGGGACGGCGCCCACATCTCCAGTCGCTCGCCGGTCCAGTGCGCGACGACGGTGTGCGGCTCCATGATCGCGTGGGCCTGTTTCGGCGAGACGTATCGGCCCTTGACGACATGCACGGCCGCGCGACGGCCGGCGGTGATGTCGCCGTGGCTCTGCCGGGTCTCGGAGGCGAGGTTGCCGCCCGGGTGGATCGACGGCGCGCCCGAGGCGAGCGCGTCGGCCACCGTCGGCGCCGCCCGCAGCCGCCGGTACCCGACCTTGATCAAGGCCAGTGCCCGGTCCACCTGTTCGCGCGTCTGGGCCGCGACGATCGCGACGGGCTCGCCCACGTGTCGCACGACGTCCCGGGCCAACGGGTACCGGTCCGCGTACGGTCCGCCGTAGTCCAGGTAGCGGCGGTCCGGCAGGTCGTCGGCGGTCAGCACGCACGCCACGCCCGACAGCGCGACGGCCGCCGAGACGTCGATCGACGTGATCCGGGCGTGCGGGTGCGGACTGCGCAGCACGCCGCCGATCAGCATGCCGGGCAGCGCGAGGTCTCCCGCGTAGATCGCACTGCCGCCGGTGCGAGCCTGCCAGTCCACCGGTGGTACGGGGTGCCCGATCACGCGGCGCCTCCCGATGCGAGGGCCTTGCCCGGCACCCAGCCCGGTCCCGGGACACTGGCGCGCAGCCGCCGCGTGTATTCGTGCTGCGGCTCGTCGAGGATCTTGGCCGTCGGGCCGCTTTCCACAACGGCACCCTGGTACATGACGATGGCCTCCTCGGTGATCTGGCGGACGACGGCCAGGTCGTGCGAGATGAGGATGTAGCTGATGGACGTGCGTTCGCGGATGTCGGCGAGCAGGTTCAGCACTTGGGCCTGGATCGAGACGTCGAGCGCCGCGACGGCCTCGTCGAGGATGAGTACCTCCGGCTCGGCGGCCAAGGCTCGCGCGATGGCCACGCGCTGTCGTTGCCCGCCCGACAGCGCACCGGGGCGACCCCGGAGCATGCGGTCGTCCAGGCCCACCAGGTCGGCGAGTTCGCTCACCCGGGCGGCCCGCTGCTCCGCCGACATCGGGAAGTGCACCCTGAGGACCTCGTCCAGGCAGGACGCGATGGTCTGACGCCGGTCGAGTGAGCTGTACGGGTCCTGGAACACCATCTGGATCTTTCGGGCGCGCTCCCGCCGCCGCGCGGTGGATCGCGCTCGCCCCAGCGGCTCGCCGTTGAAGACGATCCGCCCGTCAGTGGGCGTCTCGAGTCCGACCAGCATGCGTGCCGTCGTGGTCTTACCCGAGCCGGACTCGCCGACGATGCCCAGTGAGCCGCCGCGGGCCAGCGCGAACGACACGTCCGCGACGGCGACGTTCGCGCCGAACGTCTTGCGCAACCCGTGCGCCTCGAGGATCGGTGTCATGACAACTCTCCCGCCCGATGGCAGCGCACGCCGTCGACGAAGTCGGGCGCGGTCTCCCGGCATTGGGCGATCGCGTGCGGGCATCGCGGTTCGAACGCGCATCCGTCCTCCACCTCGAACGCCGACAGCGGCTTGCCCGCGATGACCGGCAGCCGCCGGGCGGTCGCGGTCAGGCTGGGGCGCGAGGTCAGGAGCCCGCGGGTGTAGGGGTGGCGTGCCGTCTCGTGGAGCTCTGCCGAGGACAGCGTCTCGACGATCGAACCGGCGTACATCACGCCGATCCGGTCGCACACGGCGCCCGCGAGTTCCAGGTCGTGGGTGATGAACAGCATCGCCACGCCGTGGTCGGCGCGCAGCCGGTGCAGGATGCCCATGACCTCGGACTGGGTCGTCACGTCCAGCGCGGTCGTGGGCTCGTCGGCCAGCAGCAGCTTCGGGTCGCCCATGAGCGCCGAGGCGATCATGACGCGTTGCAGCAGGCCGCCGGAGAGCTGGTGCGGATGCTGGCGCAGCCGCCGGCCGCCGTCGGCGATGCCGACCTCGGCGAGCAGGGCGACCGCCTTGTCCTCGGCCTCGCGCCGCCGCATGCCGAAGTTGGTTCTGGCTCCCTCGGTGAGGAAGTCGCCCACGGTACGCACCGGATTGATGGACGCCCGGGGATCCTGGAAGATCATCGCGACGTCGGCGGCGCGGTACTGCCGCAGCTCGTCCGCCGGGAGCGCAAGCACCGCCTTCCCGTCGAAGGCGATCTCCCCAATGCATTCCGCGCCTTCGGGCAGCAGACGCGCCACCGCCCGGGCGGTCATCGACTTGCCCGATCCGGACTCGCCGATCAGGCCGAAGGCTTCGCCCGCGCCGATCGTGAGCGACGCGTCGTGGATGACGGTGCGCTGCTCGCCTTCGACGCGCAGCCGCACCCGCAGGTTCTTGATCTCCAGCATCACCGGGTCCATTCGTCCAGGCGGTCGCCGAGCAGGTTGAACGCGGCCACCACGACCACGATCAGCGCGCCGGCGTACAGGCATTCCTGCGGGAAGCCCTGAATGATGGACGGCTGGCCCGAGGCCACCATCACGCCCCAGTCCGCGGTCGGCGGCTGCACGCCGAGGCCGAGGAAAGAGATCGCGGCCAGGTCGACCATCGCGTAGCCGAACGTCAGCGTGGACTGCGCGAGGATCAGCGGCATCAGGTTGGGGATCAGGTGCCGCCGGCAGATGGCGAACCCGCTGACCCCCTGGATCGTCAGCGCCATGATGTACGGCCGGCTCCGCTCGCTCAGCGCCGCGCCGCGGACGATGCGGGCGATGTACGGCACGTACGAGATCGCCAGTGCCGCGACGGCGACGGTCAGGCCGGCGCCGAACAACGCGACGACCAGGATCGCCAGGAGCACGCCCGGGAAGGCGAACAGCACGTCCAGGCACCGCGAGACCACTGCGTCCAGCCATCCGCCGCGCCAGGCCGACGCGACCGCGATGACCACGCCGAGCACGGTGGCGAGCACGACGACCAGCAGCGGTCCGGCCAGGCTGGACCTCGCGCCCCAGATCAACCGGGAGGCGAGGTCACGGCCCGACGCGTCGGTGCCGAGCAGGTGCTCGGCCGAACTCCCCTGGAAGGCGTCCATCAGGTTGATGGCGTCCGGGTCGTGCGGCGCCAGCCAGGGGGCCAGCAGTCCGACTACGGCGAGCAGGAGCACGATGCCGAGGGCGACGGCCCCGGAACGTCCGGCAGCCTTGCCTGGTAGCGCAATTGCGGTCATGTCCGGCCCCCTGGGTCGATCCGGGAGTCGATGAGCCTGTAGAGCACGTCGACGACGGTGTTGAGGATCACGAACGTGGCGACGAACAGCAGGACGATCGCCTGGATCACCGGGAAGTCGGACTTGGCGACCGACTCGATCAGGAACGCGCCGACCCCGTTGAGGGTGAAGGCGCGTTCCACGACCAGCGACCCCACCACGAGGCCGGCGACGGTCAGCCCGGAGACCGTCGTGATCGGGACGAGCGCGTTGCGCAGCACATGCCGGCGGATGACCAGCCGGCGCGGGATGCCCCGGCTGACCGCCGTCTCCACGTGCTCCTTGCCCAACTCCTCGCGGATGGCCGCCCGGGTCAGCCGGGCGACCAGCGCGGTGGCGGAGACTGCGAGCGCGATCGCCGGCAGGGTGAGGTGCCAGAGCTCGTCCGCGAGGCCGTCGCCCGGGCCGAAGACGGGGAACCAGCCCAGTCCGGTGGCGAAGACGATGATCAGCACGATCGCGGTGAGGAAGCTGGGTACGGCCATGCCGGCCGTGGTCACCAGCATGATCGCCTTGTCGATCGGCCCCTTGCGGAGCGCGGCGACCAGGCCCAGCGTGATCCCCGCGGTCAGGATGAGCAGCGTCGCGTAGCCGACAAGCAGCACCGTCGTCTGCATCCTGGAGCCGATCAGGTCCACGACGTCCTGCCCGTTGATGATCGACCGCCCCAGGTCGCCGTGCAGCAGGTCGGTCAGCCATTGCCAGTACCGGCTGAGGAACGGGTCGTCCAGGTGATAGTGCGCGCGCAGCGAGGCCAGGGTGTCCGGGGCGACCGGCCGTCCTCCGGTGAGGACTGCGATCGGATCGCCCGGGGCGAGCGACGTGGCACCGAACACCACGAAGCTCGCCGCGAACAGAGTCAACACCAGGCCGATCAGCTTGCGGGCCAAGAATTTACCGAGCTCCGACATCGGCTGCCCACGGGTAGTAGAGGTAGACGAACGATGCCGGGGCGCCGGTGATCCGCTTGCCCAGGAACAGCCGGTTCGCCGGTTCGACGATCGGCAGCACGGAGGAGTCGGCGTTGATCTGCGCCTGGACCTCGATCACCAGCTTGGCCCGGGCCGCCTCGTCGGGGGTCCGTACGGCCTCGTTCAACTTCTTGGTGACCTCGGCGTTGTCGTAGCCGCCGAAGTTGTAGAAGTCGCCGGCCCGGAAGCTGCCGTACATCTGCAGCGGCTCGGGAATGTCGGTGTAGTTGGTGGTGAAAAACGCGTCGACCTGGTTGCGCGCGTCCTTCTCGAAGAAGAACGTGGTGTACGTCGAGGTCGGGAAACCCTGGAGCCGGACGTTGAGCCCGATCTTCTTGCCCGCGTCCTGGACGACGGTGGCCATCTGCGAGTAGAGCGGGAAGTCGGAGACCGCGGCGATGACGATCTCTTCCTTGGGCGAACCGGCTTCCTGGACGAGCTTCTTGGCCGCCTCGATGTCGGTCCGCGCCTCCGGCAGCGCGTTGTAGGCGGCGGAATACGCCTCGGGCGCGTAGCCCCAGGTGCCTGGGCCGACGTAGGCGCGCAGCGGGACGGCTGTGCCCTTGTAGATCTGCTCGACAATGCCCTTGTAGTCGATCGCCAGGCGCAGCGCCTGCCGGATCTTCGGGTTCTGGAGGGGCGACTTCTTCTCGCTGGGCAGCAGCGTCAGCGTCGCCTGCGTCTTGCCCAGGTACAGCGCTCCCGCGCCGCCGGTGCGCAGTTGCGCCAGGCCGGACAGAGGCACGTCATAGGTGCCGTCGATATCCCCGGTCAGCAGGGCGTTGGTGGCCGCGGCCTCGTCGACGACGAAGGAGAACTCGAAGGTTTTGGCCTTGGCCTTGTGCCCCCAGTACGCGTCGTTGCGGACCATGGTGATCGACTTGCCGCTCGTCCAGGACTGGAGCTTGAACGGGCCGGTGCACATGAGCCCGCCGTCGGCCGTGCCGAACTTCTCGCCGGCCGCCTTGGTGTAGGCCGCGCTGCCGATGTTGCCCGCGGGTGTTGCCATCCAGCGGTCGAACATGGCGTCGGGCTCTTTGAGCTTCACGGTGACCTGGTCGGGAGCGGTCTTGGTGATCGACTCGACCTTGTCGTAGTACGTCGCCCAGAAGGAGCCGCCGTCGGGGTCGAGGTGCCGGCTCAGGCTGTAGACCACGTCGTCGGCCGTCAGCGGCGAGCCGTCCCAGAAGGTGACGCCCTGCCGGATCTTGTAGACGTAAGTGTTCGGGTCGGGGTTGGTCGTGGACTCCGCGAGCGCGGGTACGACCTTGAAGTCGGGAGTCAGGCGGTAGAGGCCCTCGCACATGTTGGCGACGACGGTGTTCTCGGAGTAGCTGTAGGCCTTCGCCCAGTCCACCGATGCCGGTTCGCCGTAAGGGAGGTTCCAGACGACCCTGTCGATGTCACGCGACGCCGCGGGCGTCAGGACCGTGTATTTGTCGGCGCCGGAACCGCCGCCGTTCCCCGAACCATCGGTGCTCTTGCCGGTACATCCGGCGGTGACGATCATGCAGGCGGCCATGAGCGCCGCATACGCGTGGATACGTCTCATGAGATCTCCTGTCACCAACAGGTGGCTATGTATTTGGTCTCCAGGAACTCCAGGAGCCCGTCGTGGCCGCCCTCGCGGCCGATTCCGCTCTGCTTGACCCCTCCGAACGGCGCCGCGGGGTCCGACACCAGGCCGCGGTTGAGCGCGACCATGCCGAAGTCGAGTTGCTCGCCGACCCGCAGGCCGCGGGCCAGGTCGCCGGTGTAGACGTACGCCGCGAGCCCGTACTCGGTGTCGTTGGCCGCTGCGACGACCTCGGCTTCGGAGTCGAACCGCACGATGGGGGCCACCGGGCCGAAGATCTCCTGGCGCAGGATCGGCGCGTCGGCGGGGACGTCGGTCAACACCGTTGCCGGGTAGGCGAATCCGGGCCCGGCCGGGATCGCTCCTCCGGTGAGGACCGTGCCGCTGTCGGCGACCAGGGCGTCCACCCGGTCGCGCGCGCCCGCGCTGATGAGCACCGTCTCCTGGTCGGCCAGTGCGGCGGTCAGCCGTGCCGCGAAGTCGTCCGCGATCGACGACTCGACGTAGAAGCGGTTCGCCGCCGTGCAGGCCTGGCCACCGCCGCGCATCTTGGCGATCAGCGCGCCCTCGATCGCGGCGTCGAGGTCGGCGTCGGCGAAGACGACGAACGGGGCGTTGCCGCCCAGTTCCATCGCACAACTCACGACCGTGTCGGCGGCCTCGCGGAGCAGGATGCGGCCGACCTCGGTCGAACCCGTGAACGACAGCTTGGCCACCCGCCGGTCGTGCAGCATGGCCGAGACGACCGGGCCGCTGCGTTCCGCGACCACGACATTGACCACGCCGTCGGGCACGCCCGCCTCGGCCAGAATCTCGGCCACGAGCAGCGCCGTGAGCGGCGTCTCGGACGCCGGCTTGAGCACCACCGTGCAGCCCGCGGCGAGCGCCGGACCGATCTTGCGGGTCGCCATCGCGGCGGGGAAGTTCCACGGGGTGACCAGCACGGCCACGCCGACCGGCTGCCGCAGCACCAGGATCTTGTTGCCGCCCGCCGGGGCGGTGCGCAGGTCCCCGTCGATGCGGACGGCTTCCTCGGAGTACCAGCGGAAGAACTCGGCGGCGTAGGCGACCTCGCCGAGTGCGTCGGCCTTCGACTTGCCGTTCTCGGCCACGATGAGGTCGGCGATCTCCTCGCCGCGCGCCGTCATCAGGTCGAAGGCACGACGCAGGATCTCCGCGCGGGCCCGCGGGGGCGTCGCGGCCCAGGCAGGGCCCGCGTCGTGGGCCGCGGCGACCGCCGCGAGCCCCTCGTCGACGTCGCCGGCGGCGACCGAGGCGATGGTGTCGCCCGTGGCGGGGTCTACCACCTCGATCCGTCGCCCGGAGGCGGCGGGAAGCCAACGGCCGCCGATATACAGATCGGTGGGTGTCACGTGTACGTCTCCAGGAAGAAGGATGTGCGGGATGTCACCGGTCGCGCCGGCCACTGGGCGCCGGCGCGACGGCGCGACCGGGATCAGAGGTTCTGCTTGCGGCTCGTCACGGGCGCGACGAGCCGACCGACGCCACGCTCCTCGGCGCGGCGCAGGATGTGCGCGGCCAGCACGAGGTCCTGTTCGGGGCTGCCGATGGACTTGAACACGCTGTACGGCTGCGCCGGGCGGGGCGGCGCGGCCAGCGCCGCGCCGAGCAGTTCGTACGCCTGGGGATCGAGGGCGGCCTCGATGAGGTCGCCGGACTCTTCCAGGGCGTCCTCGGTGTCGATGACCACGCGCCCGGCCCGGGTGAACAGCTCACCCGAGGCTTCGCGCTGGTCCGGTGCGGTGGACCCGATGGTGGCGACGACCAAGGCGCTGCCCAGGTCGTCCGGCCCGTAGACCACGCTGCTCGCCGCCGTGGCGGAGTAGACGAGGTCCGCGCCGTCCGTCGCCGCGCGGACGGAGGCCACCGGGTGGACCGGGATGCCGAGTTCCTCGCTCATCCGCGCGGCGAAGGCCTCGCGGTTCTCGGACCTGCGGCTGAACACCCGGGCCTGTGGAACGTCGACCACCCGGGTGAGGGCGCGCAGGCCGGCTTGGGCCTCGGCGCCTGAACCGATGACACCGACCACGCCTGCACGGCGCGGCCCGTACAGGCACTCGACCCCGACGGCGGCGGTCGCCGCCGTGCGGAGCGTGGTGATCGAGGCCGCGTCGACCACGCCGATCGGCACGCCGTCGGAGGCGCGGAACAGGTGGCACGCGTACCGGACACCGCTGCCGATCCAGTGGAACTGCTTGTATCCGAACAGGTCCAGGGAGGGCAGCGCCGCAGCGAGGAAGCGGGTGCCGGACTCGCCGCCGGCCCACGCGAACTGCAGTCGTCCACTGACGACCTGGCCTTCGGCTCGGGCAATCGCGGCTTCGCGCGCGGCGGCGAGCGTGTCGTCCAGCGACACGAGGGCGGCCAGGTCCACGGCATCGATCAGACGCATCACTTCGGGTGCCTCCCGACGAAGAACTCGGCGTCGTCGTCGCCGGTGACCGGCAGACCGGCGTTGACCAGCCCACGGCGCAGAGCGCGCATCTGGCCGTCGTCTATGCGCATCTGCGGGAAGCGCACCGGGCCGCCGTTGAACCCGTTCAGCCAACCCTGGTACTTCCACTGCATGCGGTGAACCAGGTTCGCGCCCGCGACGGCCGTGCTGCCGACCGACGAGACGACCCCTCGGGCCGGGTGCAGCCGCCAGTAGATGTCCATGCCCGCCTCGAACGTCTCCGGGTTCTGGAGCAGTTCGAACATCCGGGGGATCTCGGGGCCGTAGTACTCGTAGTTGGAGGTCCCCATCCACGGCATCCCGAAGGTCGGGATCCACGCCGCGCAGTTCATCTCCATCGGGTCGGCCACCAGCACGCGGTCGCGGAACTGCTTGAACACCTGCGCGTTGCCGGAGATGCCCGGGTAGCCGATCTCGTTCTTGATCGCCACGACGTTGGGGATGGTGTCGACCATTTCCTCGAGCCACGCGGGGGCGAACCCGGAGGGGTGCAGCCGCTCGAAGTTCCACATGTCGAGGGCGAAGACCACCATGCCCATGTTCGTGGCGTCGGCCACGGTCTTGGTGAACTCCACGACCTCGTCCGGGCTCTGCGGGTAGAAGGTCAGCGGGTAGGACATCAGGACCAGGTCCACGCCCGCGGCCTCGGCGTCGCGGACCAGGGAGAGGGTGTCGGCGAGTGTCGGCTCGGAGGCCTGGAGGATGGTGACCATGTCGTCGCCGACCTCGTCGACGACGATGTCGATGAAGCGGCGGAACTCCGTCGGCGTGGTGCCGCACTCGGAGACCAGCAGCGCGCCGGTGAAACCGAGCTCGCGTTCGAGGGAGGCGTCGTGCCGGATGGCCGCCTCGTTGAGGTTGTTCAGATCGCCGGTGAACGTCGGCATGAGGCAGCCGGCCACCCCCCGCAGCTCGGACTGGGCCCACGCCCGTGCCTGACCGGGTTCGAACTTCATCAAGTACTCCTTGCTAGGGGCCGCGCACGGCCCGGGGATGGGACCGTCACGGCTTGGTGCCGGGCACCGTTACGGCTGGAGGTAGGGGTCGGGCGCGCCGGTCATCAGCGCGATGCCCTCGTCGGACGGGTCGCCGGTGCCCCAGACGTTGTCCTGCTCGGGGTCGTCCATCGGCCAGACCTTGGCTTCACGGGGATCGGCCTCGTCGAAGACCTCGAGGGCGGAGGTGTACTCCACGACCACGCCGTTGGGGTCGCCGAAGTACGAGAAGACGTTGTCGCCGGGGCCGTGTCGGCCCGGGCCCCACACGGGATCGCTGCCCAGGCCCTGCAGCCGGGCCGAGTCGCGCATGACGCCGTCGATGCTGCCGACCTCGAACGCGATGTGGTTGAGCGAGGTGTGCTCGGCTTGGCCCAGCGCGACCGAGTGGTGGTAGCGGTTGCAGCGCAGGAAGACCATGTAGTCGCCGTAGCGGTCGGAGACGGTGAAGTCGAACAGCTCGCAGTACAGCTCCGCGGTCGCCTCCAGGTCCGGCGTGTTGAGCACGACGTGGCTGATCAGCATCGGCCGGTCGAGGAAGGGCACGTGGGGAACCGGGTCGGGCCGGGCCTTGTCGGCGTGTGCCACTTCGAGCAGCAGCCCGCTGCCGTCGCGAAGGCGGGTGCGGTAAGCCCCTTCGTCGTCGACGCCGGGCTCCTCGACGAGCCGCAGCCCGAGCCTTTGGACGCGGGCGGCGACGTCGTCCACGGCGCGGCGGCTCGCGGCGCCGAGGGAGATGTGGTCGATGCCGAGCGCCGGGCCTTCGCTCAGCCTCACCAGCGGGCGGGCGTCGGCGGTGCCGCGGAGGCCGGCGTCGGTGGGGACGAGCCCGAACGCGTCGCCGAGGAAGGAACCGGAGGCGTCGGGGTTCGGCATCCGGAGTGCGACGTGGCGCACGGAACGGACGGTCATCGGTCGTTCTCCGTCACGAGGGTGAGGATGCGGGAGATCTGGTCGGGGGTGAGTCGCGTGATGGCATCGAGGGCCATGGGGTCGAGCAGGACCGTGCGGTCCTGGCGTTCGGAGCGCACCTCGATGCGGGATGCGTTGCCGAAGCGGACCTTGCGCAGTCGGATGCTCGCGAACTCGTTGGCGAGACGCAGCTCGGGTCCGTCCGGGCCCGGGCTCGACGCGTCAGTAGACGGGGATGAGCTGGCCGGCACTGGGCACCTCCACATCGAGGTGGACCGTGCGGGCCGCCAGCAGGAATCCGCGCTCCGGGTCGCCGCGCAGGACGTCGACGCGCCCGGCGGTGGCCAGCGTGTTCTCCTCGCTGGAGCGCGACCTGGCGACGAGAACGTTGCTGCGCACCTCCCACTCGTCCGGGCCGAGCGGGCACACCCGGATGTTGGAGACGAAGTGGCGCAGGAAGTGCCGCGGCCGGTCGCTCCAGGCGTACTCGGAGGAGACCCGGTCGAAGCGCATCCGCAGTGAGCCCTTGGACTCGCGCGAGATGGGCATCCGGCTGGAGTACTGCTCCTCGTCCGGGCTCTGCGGGGTGATCGGCTGCGGTACTTCGTACCGGAAGTCGTCGGCGAGCAGCGCGAGCCAGTCGGAGTACCGGGCCTCGTCGAGCGCCGCCGACTCCTCGTACAGGAACTGCCCGATCGCTTCGGTGAGGGTCACGCCCCCTCCTTCGTGTCCTTCATGTACCGCAGCCAGGTGCCGTAGAAGGCCCGGTGGGTGTACTCGCTGTGGTCGTGCGGTACCGATTCCCCCGGCCCGGCCCAGTCGTCGGGATCCGGCCTGGGCAGGTTGGTGCCCAGGGAGTAGTCCAGGTCGGTGTCGTGGGCGAGCGCCCCGTCCGCCGTGACGCTGACGCAGGTGAAGTTGTCGACGTCGTCCCCCTCGAAGAGCACCGCGGCGGCGCCGTGGGTACGCACGCAGGCCACGACCGACTTCTGCTTCCACTCCTCGTCGGCGCCGCGCGGCACCAGGGCGAAGTTGTACAGCTCGGTCGTGTCGGGGGTGACGGGCTGGGCGAGGCGCAGCACCGTGAAGGAGACGGGTTCGGCTTCGTCACCCGTGTAGGTGATGGCCGTCTGGATGAACGACAGGTTCGGGAAGACGTTGCCGTGCACCACGTCGGAGTTGGCGAGCACGCTCAGCGTCTCGGGCCCGGCATTCGCCGCCAAGTCGTCCCGCAGGTTCTCGGGATACCCGGGGTAGGGCGGCTCGGCGTACTCCGGCGGCAGGTAGCCGACCCGCGCGGTGTGGCCTTGCGGGGTCCAGACGACGCGCCCGGTGGGCTTGCCGACCTCGCCCCCCTCCTCGTCCTCGCCGAACAGGCCCGACTCGATCGGCACCCGGTGGGTGTAGGGCAGGTGGTAGCCGTCGCCGCCGAAGTTCTCGCAGCTCAGCTTCCAGTTCGCCTTGATCGTGTACCGCTGCGGCGGGCCCGCCACCTCCCAGCCGCCGGTCGCGGTGCCCAGGAGCGCGTCGAGGTACCACGCGATGTCACCGAGCGACTCGGCGAGCGACGGCCCGTCCTCGGCCCAGGTCGCGAAGACCAGGCCCTGGTAGACCTCGGTCCGGGCGCGGCGCAGGTCGCGCGAGGGCTTGTCGAAGCCACCGTAGGAGGGTCGGGCCTCCGGGACGCCGCGCAGGCGTCCCGAGTTGTCGAACGTCCAGGCGTGGTACGGGCACATGAAGTGCGAGGTGTTGCCCAGTGTCGCCTTGCACAGGAGCGTGCCCCGGTGCGTGCAGGCGTTGCGCATCACCCGGACCTGCCCGTCCTCGCCGCGGGCGACGATGACCTGGTCGCGGCCCATCCGGCGGGTCACGTAGTCGCCGGCCTCGGCGACCTCCGACTCGTGCGCGACGAAGAGCCACGTCTTGGTGAAGATCCGGGTCAGCTCCGCATCCAGGACCGCTGCGTCGCCGAAGACCGATTGGGGCACCGAACTGCAATCCGGCGCGAACCGGTCGAAGATCTCGGTGAGAGTCATGAACACCTCTCTTGTCTGCAAGTTCCGCTCATCTTCCATGCAAGTTGCCCGCAAGGCAATACTCATGTTGTATTGTTTTGGCGACGGCATGCATATACCTTCCATGCATGTCGTCAACAAGAACTGGAAGCGGGGGCTTGTCCGCCCCCGAGCGGGCCTACGCACACATTCGCGAGCGTCTGTTCGACGGCACCTACGCCGGTGGCATGATGCTCAGCGAGGGTGAGATCGCCGAGTCGCTGGCCATGAGCCGGACACCGGTCCACGAAGCCCTTCTGCGCTGCGAGTTCGAAGGCCATGTCCGCCTCTACCCCAAGCGGGGCGCCCTCGTCCTCCCGGTCAGCGCCAAGGAGATCCAGGAAGTCCTGGTCACCAGGGGGCTGATCGAGGTCTATGCCGTCGAGCAGGCCGGCGCGTCGGGAGCCCTGGGCCCCGGACTGCTGGAGATGGTCGACGCGCAGGCCGCGTTGCTCGCGGAAGGCGAGGACGACAAGTTCTCCGCCGCCGACGACGACTTCCACCGCCGGATCGTGGTGGCCACCGGCAACAGCCTTCTGAGCAAGGCATACGCCCTGGCCCGAGACGTCCCCCTGCGGGTCGGCAACAGCAACCTGCGGAACGACCCCGGGCGTGCCGAGCAGGTCATCGCCGAACACCGGGCCATCGCGCAGGCCGTCGCCGACCGCGACCCCGCCGCCGCCCGGGCGGCGGTCGAAGCCCACCTCGACCACGCCATGCAGAGCCTTCTCCGCGCCATCTGAAACGGCGCCCTCAGACGTCCCTCAGCACAAACCGTGTCTCTTCAAGGAGTCCCCATGTGGCCTGACAACGCCCAGGTAGCCGTCGGTCTGACCATCGACTTCGACGCCGAGGAGCTGTGGCTCCACGAGTCCGGCGGCGTCAACGTCGGCAAGCCCGGCGTCCTGTCGCAAGGCACCTACGGCGGCCGGGTGGCCGTTCCGGAGCTGCTCAAGCTGCTCGACAAGCACCGCCTGCGGGCCACGTTCTTCGTGCCCGGCCGCGTCGCCGAGGTGTGGCCGGACCGGGTCCGCGACATCGTCGCCGCCGGCCACGAGCTCGCCAACCACGGCTACAGCCATGTCTCGCCCACCAAGCTCACCCGCGAGCAGGAGGAGCGCGAGCTGGTACGCGGCCACGAGATCCTCACCTCGTTCGGCGCGGAGGTCACCGGCTACCGCGCCCCCTCGCTCGAACTGACCGTGCACACCCTGGAGTTGCTGGAGAAGCACGGCTACAACTACAGCACCAACATGATGGCCGACGTGCGGCCGTACTGGCACGAGGGCACCCGCGTCCTGGAGCTGCCGACCTCGTGGCCCACCAACGACTCCGTGCACTGGTGGTTCGACACCGAGTCGTGGAACAAGAAGATCAGCACCTCGGAAGAGGTCCGCTCGATATGGAGCGAGGAGTACTACGGCATCAAGGACCTCGGCGGCGTCTGCATCTACACGACCCACCCGCAGATCATCGGACGCCCGATGCGGCTGCGCTTCCTCGACAAGTACCTGGAGTTCCTCACCGCGCAGCCCGACACGTGGATCGCCTCGCTCGACGAGATGACCGCGCATCTGACCAAGACGGGCTACGACGTGTCGAGCAACCACGTGGAGGTGGCGCGGAACCTGCGTGTGGTCGAGGCATGACCGGACAAGCCCACGTGACCGCCGCCGACGGCAACACCCGGACCGTGCCGGTCCGCTACGGGGTCAAGCTCATGCCCGAGCTGCGCTCCGCACGCGTCGGAGTCGTCGGGATGTGCGGCGGCAACGCCGCCTGCGGCACCTGCCACGTCTACGTGAGCCCATCGTGGCTCGGCGCCCTCAAGGCGCCGGGCACCGACGAGGCGGACATGCTCGACGAGTTGGAGTCGCGCAGCCCACAGTCCCGACTGGCCTGCCAGATCACCTTCAGTCCCGAACTGGACGGGATGGAACTGGCCGTGGCGCCCCATGATTGAGCGAATCCTCGTCGTGGGGGCGTCACTTGCCGGCGTACACGCCGCCGAGGAACTGCGCGCGGCCGGCTTCGAAGGCGAACTCACCATGCTGTCGGCCGAAACCGAGCCGCCCTACGACCGGCCGCCGCTGTCCAAGCGGTTCCTCGCCGGACACTGCGGCGAGGAGGAGCTGAGCCTGCGGCCGGTGGACTCCTACGCCGCGCTCGGGATCAAGCTGCACCTCGGGGCGACCGCCACCGGACTCGACCTCGGCCGGCGCGAGGTGCACACCCAGGACGGGACCGTCCACCCCTTCGACGGCCTCGTCATCGCCACCGGGTCGCGGCCACGCTGGCCCGCGGCGCTGCCCCGCCTCGCGGGCATGCACACCCTGCGCACCGCCGCCGATGCCCGTCGCCTGGCCGACGAGTTCGCGGGATCCCCGCGCGTCGCCGTGCTCGGCGGCGGATTCATCGGCGCCGAGGTCGCGGCGACCGCCCGCGGCCTGGGCCTGGAGGTCACGATCGTCGAGGCGGCCCCCACCCTCATGAGCAGGGCGCTGGGCCCGTCCTTCGGCGACCTGATGGTCCGGATCCATCGCGACCACGGAGTCGACGTCCGATGCGGCGCCGCCGTCGTCGACGTCACCGGCGACATCCGCGTCGACGGCCTGATGCTCGCGGACGGCACCCGCGTCGACGCCGACGTGGTCGTCGTCGGCGTGGGGAACGCGCCGGTCACCGGCTGGCTCGCGTCCTCGGGCCTGGAACTGGACGACGGCGTGGTGTGCGACGAGACCTGCGCCACCGGCGTCCCCGGCGTCGTCGCCGCCGGCGACGTGGCCCGCTGGCGACACCCCCGCCTGGGGGTCACCCGTTCGGAGCACCACTCCAACGCGGTGGAGCAGGGTATGGCCGCCGCGCGGACGCTGCTGGGCCAGGCCGCGCCGTACGCACCGGTGGGCTACGTCTGGTCCGACCAGTACGAGCACAAGATCCACGCGCTCGGGTCCTGGCAGCCCGGTGCCGAGACCCGCATGATCGGCCCCTCGCTCGCGTGCTTCGTGCGCGAGGGGCAGGTCGTGGGGGCGGCCGGCATCGACGCCCGTCGGGAAGTGATGCGCCTGCGCAAGGTGATCGAACAAGGAGAACCGTGTCCAGTCTCCACCGGCTGACCGCGACCGAACTGGCCGCGCGAATCCGCCGCCGCGACGTGTCGAGCCGGGAGGCCGTGCAGGACCATCTCGACCGGATCGAACGGGTCAACCCCGAGATCAACGCCATCGTCACGCTCACCGCCGACCAGGCCCTGGCCGACGCGGACCGGGCGGACCGGGCACTCGCCCATGGCGTCACGCCCGGTCCGCTGCACGGCGTCCCCGTCGTCTACAAGGACCTGCACGACACGGCGGGCGTGCGCACGACGTACGGATCCACAATCTACGCCGGCCACGTCCCCACGCGGGACGCGCGAATCGTGGCCCGGATGAAGCAGGCCGGCGCGATCACCCTCGGCAAGACCAACACCCCCGAATTCGGCACCGGTTCGCACACCTACAACGCCGTCTTCGGCGTCACCCGCAACCCGTACGCCCCGGACCGGAGCGCGGGCGGAAGCAGCGGCGGCTCCGCCGCGGCGCTCGCCGCACACATGGCACCACTGGCGAGCGGCACCGACATGGGCGGCTCGCTGCGCAACCCGGCGAGCTTCTGCGGCGTCGTCGGTCTGCGGCCCAGCGCGGGCCTGGTACCCGCGTCCGGCGACTGGTGCACACTCGCCGTCGACGGACCGATGGCCCGCACGGTCGAGGACGTCGCGCTCATGCTCAGCGTCATCGCGGGCCACGACCCGGCGAGTCCGCTGTCCTGGCCCGGCGACGGAGCGCGGTTTCGCGACCTGACGCCGCACCCGATGCGGGGCCTGCGGGTCGCCTGGGGCAGGGACCTGGGCGGCCTCCCGGTCGACCACCGCGTCACGGGCGTCCTCGACACCGCCGGGCGCCCGGTCTTCGAGGGGCTCGGCTGCTTCGTCCAGGACCGGGAACCCGACTTCACCGGTGCCGACGAAGCCTTCCGCACCTGGCGCGCCTGGTACTACGCGCAATGGTTCGGCGAGGAGGACCGCGCCGCGCTCAACCCCGACACGCTGTGGAACATCGACGCCGGACTCGGCTTGTCGGGGCCGGAGCTCGCGCGGGCGGAGCGGCACCGGATCCGGCTGTACGCCGAAGTCTCCCGATTCTTCGACGACTTCGACGTCCTCGCGCTGCCCGTCGCGCAGGTGCCGCCCTTCCCGGTCGAAACACGGTGGCCCGACGAGATCGAGGGCGTCCGCCAGACCGGCTACTTGGACTGGATGCGCTCGGCGTACTACATCAGCGCAACCGGCCTGCCCGCGATCTCCGTGCCGTGCGGATACACCGACAACGGACTGCCCGTCGGGATCCAGCTCGTCGGCCGACCGGCCGGCGACCTGGAACTCCTGCGGATCGCCTACGCCTTCCAGCTCGCCAACCCCACGTCCTGACGCCGCGATCTCGCGACCTCCGCATTCCCGGACCCGATCCGCCTCCGCACACGCCCCCGCACACGCTCGCAGGACCGGCGAGCGGCGCGGAGCGCCCCGGCGACCCCGCGAGCGCGCCCGTGCCCCGCCGCCCTTCAGAACGGAGTACACATGCCTGTCCCCGGGACGACCTCGCCCTGGCTCGAGAACGACGGAGCACTCGCCGGGCTGCGCGTACTCGACCTGTCCCGCATCCTCTCCGGCCCCTTCTGCACGATGATCCTCGGCGACCTCGGCGCAGACGTCATCAAGGTCGAGAACGTCGAAGGCGGCGACGACACCCGCGCCTGGGGCCCACCCTTCCAAGGCGCGGACGCCGCGTACTTCCACACCGTCAACCGCAACAAGCGCGGCATCGCCGTCGACCTGAAGAACCCGCAATGCCGGGAGCTGGTCGAGGAGTTGGCCGCCACCGCCGACGTCGTCGTGGAGAACTTCCGCCCCGGCGCGGCCGCCCGCCTCGGGCTCGGCTACGAACAGATACGCGAGATCAACCCGGGCATCGTCTACGTCTCGGTCTCGGGATACGGGCAGACCGGCCCCATGTCCCAGGAGCCCGGCTACGACGCGATCGCCCAGGCACTGTCCGGCATGATGAGCGTCACCGGCGAATCGGACGGCCCGCCGGTACGCGTCGGCGTCGCCGCCGCCGACCTCGCCGCCGGGATGTGGGCCTGCATCGGCATGCTCGCCGCCCTGCGCGCCAAGGACCGCACCGGTGCGGGCCAGTGGGTGGACGTCTCGCTCCTCGACGGCCAGATCTCCTGGCTCACCTACGTCGCCGGCGGCTACTTCGTCACCGGCGACACCCCGCCGCGCTACGGCTCCGCCCACCCGACGATCGTCCCGTACCAGGCGTTCCCGACCGCCGACGGCCACCTCATGGTTGCCGTCGGCAACGACGGCCTGTGGCGCCGCTTCGCCGCCGCCGTCGGCCTCGGCCACCTCGCCGAGGAGCCCCGGTTCCGCACCAACCCCGACCGCGTCCGCAACCGCCGTGAACTCCTGCCGCTGATCGAAGCCGCACTCGCCGAACGCTCAGCCCACGAGTGGGGCAAGATCCTCGCCGACGTCGGCGTACCCGCAGGCCCCATCAACACCGTCGACCAGGCCCTCACCCACCCTCAGGTCCTGGCCCGGGACATGATCGCCAAGATCGACCACCCCTCCGCGGGCACCATCACGATGGTCGGATCCCCCCTCAAGCTCTCCCGCACCGCCACCACCATCCGCACCGCGCCCCCCGAACTCGGCCAACACACCGACGAAGTCCTCACCGCCCTCGGCTGCACCCCGAAGGACCTGGCCGACCTCCACGCCGAGGGCGCGGTGCGCTGAGTCAACCGAAAAACCACGTAATACAGCGATATTTCACCATCCTTGGGCGCGACCGGTGGCACGTGCATGCCCGCCCGTCCAAGCCGCTCGACAGTCAGGGGAAGTCATGTCCTTCGAGTTCACGCGGGTCACCGCCGCGCCGGTGCCGTCGACCGCCCGCCAATCCATGGTGCGGATGCGCGACGGCGTGCGCCTGGCCACCGACGTCTACCTCCCCGAAGGCGAGGGCGACGGGCCGGTGCAAGCGGTCCTGGTCCGCCTGCCCTACGACAAGAACAGCAGCTTCGTCTTCATGGACACGGTCGCCGAGCGCTTCAAAAACCGCGGCTACGCGCTCGTCGTCCAGGACGTCCGCGGCAAATTCCGCTCCGAGGGCGAGACCGCGGCGTGGAGCGGCGAGGTCAACGACGGCTACGACTCCATCGAGTGGATCGTCAACCAGGAGTGGTCGGACGGCATCGTTGGCATGTTCGGCGACTCGTACTACGGGTTCGCCCAGTGGGCGGCGGTGGCCGGCCGGCACCCCGCGCTGCGCGCCATCGTCCCCCGGGTCACCTCCACGGCCTGGGCGCCGCACGTGATGAACCCCGGCGACCCGTCGATCCGGCGCGTCCCGTGGATGGAGGGCGCCCTCTACCTCGCGTCGCACTGGGTGGACCGCGACACCTACGAGTACGAGCCCGACTACTCGGCACGACCGCTGCGCGACGCCTTCGAGCAGGCCTTCGAGGCCATCGGCGCCCGCTCGTCCGCCTTCGACCTGACCGTGCCACGCCCCGTCCCGGTCGACGCGTACGGCACGGTCCACCCCTACGACGCACGCCCGGTGCCCGTACTGCAGTGCGTGGGCTGGTACGACAACATCGGGGCCGCCCAGATGTACGACTACACCCAGCTCGCCAAGCGCCCCGGCTGGGCCGCCGTCCAGTACCTGTCGGCGGGCAGCAGCGACCACAACGGCTACCCGCTCCACGACGCACCTCACACCGACGACAGCATGAGCGAGGAGTCACTGGACTCCTACCTCGGTCCCGCCCTCGATTTCTTCGACGTCTTCCTCAAGGGCACCAAACCGCTGGACATCCTGCCCAAGGTGCGTTGGCACCTCGGCCACGTCGGCTGGCGGACCTCCGACGTGTGGCCCCCCGAGGGCGCGCGGACCGTCTCGCTCTCCCTGGCCGATGCCCAGGCCGCGACGGGCGCGGCCCCCGGCGGCAGTCTGAGTGAGCAGCCCGACGCGTCCGGTTCCAGCGTCGACTGGCGGTACGACCCCGAGGCACTGGTCCCCTCCACCCTGCCGATGACGTGGATTCAACTGCGCTTCCACCCCGACGAGCAGGCCGTCGCCGACCGCGACGACGTACTGCTGTTCTCCGGCCCCGTGCGCACCGAGCCGCTGGACCTGGCCGGCCCCGTCGAACTGACGCTGGAGGCGGAGAGCACCGCGCCGACCTTCGACGTGCTCGCCAAGCTCCTCGACGTCGCCCCCGACGGCACCGCCCGCATGATCGTGCGCGGAGACGCGCAGAGCACCGATCGCGGCGAACTGCGCCTCGATCTCGGCCACACCGGCTACCGCGTCCGCCCCGGCCACCGGCTCGCCCTGATGATCGCCGGGAGCGACTTCCCGCTCTACGTCCCCAACTCCGGCACCGACGAGAGCCCTTGGCTGGCCACCGTGCTCAAGCCGAGCACCCAGACCCTGCACGCCGGCTCGCTCAGCATCACCGTGCTCGGGTAAGCCCCCGGCCGGCCACAGACACAATCCACATCGGACCGGGCCGAGTCGCAGGAGCTCTTCAGCCAGGCGCAGGCGCTTTACGCGTCCACGGGGGTGGGGTTGTCGGTGGCCTCGCAGGGTGGGGTCGGTGATCCACAGCGACCCGGGTTCGTCCCGGTCGCCAAGCGGGTTCGAAAGATCGCCTCCCAGGCCGGGGGCTCGGCATGCCCAAGAAGCCCAAGGCCCGAAAGACCTCCGCGCGCCCGCGACCCTCCGTTCGGGAACAGGCCGCGGGTTGTGACCTGAGTCGTCTGCGTCCGCCGGGCGGGCTCTACCTGACTGGTACAACGTCCCGCACGCCGACTGGGACGGCACGCTCCCCGACGACCCGCACCTGCCTGCGGAAGCCCGTGATCTGTGGCGCCGGTTGAAGACGCCGGGCCCGCGGTACGGCGGCTCGTTCCCCCAGGCCGCAGTCGTGCTCGACATGATGCTCGACAGCGACCGGCTGACGATGATGCAGACCGACGGCCGGATCACGCTGATGGATCCCCGGTCCTTCGGCCCCGGCGGCCCGGACCCGGACCGGTTCCGCGAGGGCATCACGAACTCCACGCCGCGGCCGCGCTCCCGGAGGCGGACGATGACTGTGTGCGCCTGGTGGCGTCGCGTCCCGAACGTCCCGGCGGGCAATGGATCCACGAGGACGAGCCCGAGGCCCGTCACGTGCCCTCGACCTGCATCCCGACGCGGGCCGCCGAGGAACTGTCGGTCGAGCAGTACGCCGCTCTGGCGATCCTGCGCCGTCCCGGAACCCGCGGCCCTGAGGACGCGATCCGCAAACTCACCGCACGCTCGGACGAACTCACCGCGCGGCAGGCCCGGGCCCGGTCGACGCCGTCGTCGCCTCCGAGTGGGTCGACGCCAAGGGCTGCGACGCCTGCCCCGACGCCGCGCACCGCACCCGGGAGGACCCGACTGAGGGAGCTGGTGATGCTGGGCCGTCGCCTGTGGATCGCCCCGATCGATCCACACTGCCTGCAATGCGTAGCCGCCACGGTCCGCAGCCGCCGACGCCGGAACCCCCTGGAGTACGGGCAGATCATGACCATGTTGCAAGTGCAGCTGGGCGCGGTGGGATACGTCCACGCCTACAGGCCCTTCGGCACCGACCGCGAGGTGGCGAGCCGATGGCTCGCCCAGCACTGTACCGTCCGCGACACACCCGACGCCGTGGACACCGATACGACCGAACTGCGACCGTTCCGGCTCGACACCGACGGCCACCTGGTGCGCCGCTACCGCACCGACGCCCTCATCGACTGAACCTGCGGCGTCGGCCTCGAAGCCGCGACCGCGAGGCCGAACACCCAGGTGCGGGCCCCCCGGCGGTGGTTCCGTGATCGCCACCTCATACGGCATCGGACATTTGAAACCACCCGCCAGGGCAATCGATCGGCCGTGGTGGCGTGGTCAAGTCCAGATGCCGAGGGCGAGGATCACCAGCGTGGTGATCGCCAGGATGAACAGGCCGCCGCCGCCGTCGCCGGAGGCGGACTTCTTTCGCGATCGCGATCCGCCGAGGCGTTTGCCGCCGGAGTGCCTGCCGCAGTAGCGCTCGCCGGGTCTGGCCTTGCGCCCGCAGGTCTTCCCGGTGTTGCCCTTCGTCGACCTTTGGCACGTACCCATGGGTGTCCCCCTCGATCGTCGGTGACTCCATGTTGTCGAAACCTCGCGTTGTGTTCGGGAGTTCGCGCGGACTGGGTGGATGTGCGAGGTCTGCCGGTCGTGTCCCTCGGCGCGGCGGAGGCCCGGGGAGAGGGAGGACCGCGGTGGGATGGTTCGGGCGTTTCCAGGGTGATTTCTACTTCGAGGAGGTCGTCGGCGAGGGCGTCATCCCGCCCACGTACACCGACGACGGCGTGGTCCCGGACGCCGAGATCCACGACGCGTGCGTCGACGAGGGGGGTCGCCTCCGGCCGGACGAATGATGCCGCCGGCAATGGTGCGCCGGCACGGTTCGAGCGAGCGCGGCCGAGTCCGGACAACCCTCGACGACCTGCGACGCGGCACGACGCCGGCGCGCCGGCCCGTGGCCCCGGGGCCGGCGGGTCGTTGAACCGCTCACAGGGATTCGACGCCGGCGGACGGGCCCATGGACGAGCAGGAACGTGTCGCACCGGAGGCGGCGCTGCTGCGCGCCGCGGCCGAGGCCGTGCGGCGCGCGGCGCGCGGCGCGCGGCGGAACACCTGGAGCAGGGCGAGGACGCGGACCGGCGCGCGTCGTTGGTAACGACTGTCGTCGGCTGCACGCGTGTGGTCAGGCGGACGTGGCGTCAGGTGTGCCTGTGGCCGATCAAGTCGGTGTGGCTGCGGCCATGCGCCGGACGGTGGCGGGGATCGCGTCGTTCCAAGCGCGACGGGGCAGGCGGCCTCCGGTGCGACGGGTATTCGGTGGGCCGGGGTGGGGCTCGGCGCGAGGTGGACGTGAGGCCGGATGTGTGTGAGGTTCGGAGTGATGTCCGAGGGTGGTGCGGGCGGGCGAACCGCTCGGGCTGGCGTCGGCGTCTCGTTGCCGTGCCCGGCGGCGTGCGGGCGGTACCCCTATTCTCCTGCGCGGGGATCCGGGGTGAGGGGGCCGGATGCGGCGGGGCCCGACGGCTCACTGCGCGATGGTGCGAACGTCACCATGGGGAGCGACACGGAACGCAACAGGTCGGCGCGCGTCATTCTCTACGGCGCCGGCGCCGTGCGCTATGACCCGATCGGCTTCGAGACATTGTGCCGCACGGTCGAGGAACTACGGTCGCGCCGACCGGAGAAGGACTGTCTGCTGGTCGGAGTCAACGTCGAGGACACGCCGCCGGGCACCTGCGCGGGCCGGGCGTTCGACACGACTGTGCCCGGAGAGCCGATCCCGCACCCACATCGCCGCGGTGCCACGAGGGTTGGCCACCCGTGCGACCTCAAGGGTTCGCACCGGGATACCTGCCCTCGAACCCGAACCCATCGACACAGCCGCCCCCTCGCCGCAGTTCGCCTTCTCTCCAGCGAAGCAGCATTCACCCAAGTACTCAGCATGGCGAACAGAGGCAAATCCTCAAGATCACCAACGGCATCCCGAATGTGAGACAGAGCCGAACGTTTTACAGTCCCGCTCGACAGCCGCGAGGATCGGGCCGCTCTCGTCCAGGCGGCGAGAAGCCATCGGGACATCGGGCGATCGAGGCGCTTCCAGCGGAGGTGAGCCAGGTCTGCGGAGAGAGACTGCACGACACAGTGGGGCAAGTCTGTTTTCGGTTCAAGGAGTTCAGAACTTCCGAAGAGCCGACACGTCATGGCCGGCGGGCGGGCTCGCGCGGATCATGTGGAGCAGAGGAGCGGCACCGATGAAGGTTGCGGCGGCGAGGGCCACGCCCAGCGGCGTGTAGCCGATGGCGTCCAGCAGTGCTCCCGTGGCCGGCGGCCCCAGGGCCGTTCCCACTGCGATAGCGCCGGTGGCGGCGGCAATCCAGCGGCCCGACGGGTCGGCGGCGGCAATCGCGGCGAGGAGGATGACGAGTACCGCGAGGTAGCCGGCCTGCCAGACGATCGTGGCGGCGGCGTACGCCGTCGGCGAACTCGACGCCGCGACTGTGCACTTGGCCGCGGCCTCCACGATCACGCAAGCGGAGAGCGCGGCGAAGCGGCCGTATCGCCGTGCCGCCGCGGAGCCGGCCACGATGCCCGCCAAGGCGATCACCCCTGCGGCGGCCAGCACGGTGGAGACCGCGGATGTGCTCATGTGGGCGTGATCCTCGCCGAGCACCGCGGTGTACGACCAGGCGCCCTGGTCGGTCGCGGCGAGCAGGGCCACCCCCGCGAGGAGTGGCGCCCCGGGGTTGCGCGCGGCGGACGTGTCCCGCGCGGCGGCGACGGGGCGTTCCGGGAGCCGGCCGCACAGCGGCAGCACGAGGACGGAGCATGCGGCGAGGACGAGGAATCCCGTGCCGCTGCCACCTGCGCTGTTGGCCGCGGGGAGGACGATGAGCAGTAGCGCGGTGATCACCGTCGCGCCGAGCACGGTGACGGTCGAGGTGCGGTCGGGGTCGCCCACCGAGGCCATGCCGGCGGTGGAGGCCACCATCAGGGCGCCGAGTCCGGCGCCCGCGATCACGTTCGCCGCGGTGAGTTGCGCCGCGTTCCCGGCCAGTGCCGACGCGGCGAAGCCGATGGCCGCCGCGAGTGCGCCCAGTCGCGCAAGCCGGGCTCGGCCCGGGTGGTCGGCGCGTCGCGACAGGCCGATCGACGTCACGGCCGTGGCGAGGAGCTGCGCGGCGGCGACCACGCCGGCCTCGGTGTTGCCGAGGTGCATGCTGCCGCTGAAGTCGGAGAGGAGTTCCGGCATGAGGTTTCCGCCGGCGCTCCCGAGGGTGAGGCCGGCGGACAGTGCCGCGAGCACGGGTCTGGTCAGGGCGTTGCCCGCTGTGTCGGCGTGCCTGTCGTGCACGGGGGCGTCGGATCGCAGGGCGTCGGTCTCCGCATCTTTTGCCTTGCAGCCGTCGATGCCCGGGGCGGCGCTCGCGGCGGAGGCGGGTGTTGCGGTGGTGGGATGGAACCCCTCGGCCATGGGTGCCTCCTTGATGGGCCAACCGGTGTTGTCAACAATGGTGCGGAACGGGCTGCTGCAACCGACGTATCCGAACCGCGCGGCCGGGCCGCGCCGCGCGGCTACCGGCCGGCGTGCCCCGGGCGGGCGGTCGGTTCGTGTCCTCGGGCGCGGAGGGCGCGCAACTCGATGGCGTCCAGGATCAGTTCGATCGCGGTGTCGAACTGGTCCTCGTCGTCGAGGTCGGCCAGGTAGGGGGCCACCAGAGCCAGATTCGGATATCGCGCCGGCGAGGCGGCCAGGTATTCGCGCCGCCAGGCCAGTTCGTCGCCCTCCTGGGCTTCCTTGTCCATCGCGAGGTAGGAGGCCTGGAACGCGCCCATGGCGAGTCCGAGGTCGGCCAGGACCCGGTAGTACATGGCAGCCTCGCGGCCCTCCAACCCGGCTTCGAACAGCGCGCCGACCACCGTGTCGGCGGCGCGGAACTCCGGATCCCGGCGCGAGGTCCGCGCGGCCACCAGGACGGCGACGGCGGGATGGGCCAGGCACGCGTCGCGGATGCGGCGCGCGAGGTCGGTGAGGGTGGCTCGCCAGTGCTCGGCCGGTGCGAAGTCGCGCAGCGCGTCCTCGATCAGCCGCGCCGACAGGGCCAGCAGCAGGTCGTCCTTGTTGCCGAAGTGCCGCAGCACCGACGTGTGGTCGGCGCCCAGATCCGCGCCGAGGCGGCGGAAGGTGAGCGCGTCCGGGCCGTCCCGTTCGATCACCGCGATCGCGGTGTCCAGGATCAGGTCGGGATTGAGGAATGCCGCCGTGCGTCGGGGGCGCCCCGGGGACCTGGGCTTCGCGCTCGCTGTCATGACGACCATGCTAGGGACGCCCCGGCCGTGGGTCGGATGAGGACAGGTGGTCCGCGATCGCGCGCATCGTGGCGACGGATTCCGCGTCACGGATCGGGTCGTCGGCGGTCGGCCAGGCGCCCGTCTTGACGATCACGACCTCGGCCTCGGGGTCGATGTACAGGTATTGCCCGAACACTCCGACAGCGGTGTACGCGCGCCGCGCGCCGCCGAGCGTCCACCACTGGTTCGCGTATCCGTAGTGCGGATAGCCGCTGTCGCCGAGCGTGCCCACCTCCAGATGCGCAAGGCCGCGGCCGCGGCCGCGCTCGACCCACGCCGCGGGCACGATCCGTTCGCCGCGCAGTTCGCCGCCGCCCGCCACGAGCAGGCCGACGCGGGCGAGATCGCGGGTGGTGGCGTTGAGCGACCCGCCGCCGATGACGGTGCGCGGCCGGCCCCGGGTGAGCCAGTAGTACGCGTCGTGCTCGGCGCCGATCCGACTCCACAGCTTCTCGGCGGCGTACGCGTCCAGCGTGCGGCCGGTGGCGCCCTCGACGACCCAGCCGAGCACCTGCGTGTCGACCGTGGAGTAGTTGAACCGCGTACCCGCCGGGGCGGTCCGCGGCGCCGTCGCAACGACGTCGCGCAGCGACCCGCCGCCGGTGACCGCCTTCTCGAAGCGATTGATCAGACTGTCCGGGTTCGTCCAGTCCTCCAGGTCGCCCACGCCGCTGCACATGTCGAGCAGCCATTCCACGGTGACGTCGTCGTAGGCGGAGCCGCGCAGCCGGTCGACGTACGCCGTCACCGGGTCCGCCAAGTCCATGACCGCGCCTTCCTCGAGGGCGATCCCCAGCAGCAGGGAGGTGACCGACTTGGTGACCGAGTTCAGTTGGAATCGCACGCCGGGCGCGGCGAAGCGACCGGGGTACGACTCGTGCACGATCTCGCCTCGGTGGAGCACCAGGAACGAGGTGGTGTTCGTCCGCGCGAGCAGTTCCGCGACGCTGTGCTCGGTCCCGGCGGCATCCACGGTCAGTCCGGTCAGGTCCACCGGACGCTCCGGCAGTGTGAGCACCGGCCCGCTGCGCGGCACCGTCACCGAGGGCAGCAGCCGATCCATGTGCGTGAAGGACCACTCGTTGATCGGGCGGCGCATGATGAGTTCGCCGTGGTGCCGCCACAGCCAGAGCGCGCCCGCTCCTGCGCCGACGGCGCCGGCCGCTGCCGCGGCGCCCCGAAGAAGCCTGCCGGGCCCACTCCTGTTGTCCACCATGGCGGCTCCTGTCGATCACGTACCGGTCCCCACATCCTGGAGACGTGACACCAACGTTGTCAACAGTGGTGCATTAAATCACCGAGGTCCTTGTGGTGGCTTCCCACCGCAACCGGCCCCTGGTCGTCGTCGCATCGGAAGGGGCGGCGCGACCGGGTTCCGATGCCCGGCGAGGATGTCGAGGCGGGCGGGTTGCGCGTGCACACGTCGGTAGCCGTACGTCTGGTAGACGTCGTCGAAGACCCGGCGGACGATCGTTTTGAGCATCGCGCGGCGTTCGGTGCGCCCGGGCGGTCTTCCGCCCGGGCGTTCGCCGCCCGTCTGGACGCGGAGGCGCGACGCCCGGGCCTGGGCGTTGTGTTCGACGAACGCACTGTGCGGCGGTGGTTGTCCGGGCACAGTCGGTGACCCCAGCGGGCGCACCGCCTGGCGCTGGAGTGCACCATCCAACTCTCCGGCTTGGACCCACCGCGACCGACGTCGACCGCCACTGGCAGTCCTATCACTGGCACCAGGGGCCCATGCCCGCTGGACGAACAGTGTTCGGGGATCGTGGTCCGTGTCGCTCAGGGACCAGTGACAGGTTTCCTGTCCATACCGCCGGGCGACTCGCCGGCGCGCCGACCACGCCGCTCCTCTGCCGACACGACACCCTTCGCCGACAGCAGGAGCGGAGAGCCGCGATCAGAACCGACCCCCGCTCCTCGTCGCGTACGTCGCGGCCCGCTCGCGTGTCGTCAGCCCCGGATGAGTTGCCTCTTGGCCTGGATGAACTCGTCGTCCGTCAGAGCGCCGTGGCGATGCAGGACGGCGAGACGAGCGAGTTCGTCGAGTATCGCCGAGCCGTCGGGTCGTTGAGGGGAGACCTCGCCGGCATTTTGGGCCGCGTTCGCGGCCGCGGTGATCGCGGTGGCGACGGCTTCGCGCAGCGTTTCGACGAACGTCTCGGCCCGGACGACGTTTTCCCATCCGTACGCACCGCTGAAGGCGACGACCCTGAGAACGTTCCCGGTGAGCCGGGACCGCGTGGCCGTGATGTCGGTGATACCCGCCAGGGACACCGCCACCGGGGGCCGTCCCTCCTTGGCGTAGACCAAACGATGGGTGGTGAGCACCAGGGTCCCGTTGCTCCATTCCTGCCGGGCGCGGGCGGAGGTCGCCAGCATCGGAGTCTCCCCCGGTATGGCGGTGTCGTCGATGGCCCGCGTCACGGTGTTGGCCCGGTCCATCTGGTCGAGCGCCATCTCTGCGAGGTCACCCCAATCCATGATCTTCACCTTCCGTTCTCGACACATGCGTGTCGGCTGAGTTGACGGAGCAACGAGTGCTGACCGCTCCGGCCGGTGGTCGGAGCCGGGGCCGCGCGTTTAGTCGGTGCGCAGCGCGGTGAGGACGTCGAGCCTGGCTGCGCGACTGGCGGGCCAGGCCGCGGCCAGGACGCCCACGATCGCGGCGAGGACGAGGAAGAGCAGCATCCTGTCCCACGGGATCACCACGGTCAGGTCCTTCGTGGAGCGGGCCATGCCCTTCACTCCGCCGACCCCGGCGACCAGGCCGAGGAGCACGCCCAGGAGGCCGCCGAAGAGCGAGATGATCAGGGATTCGAGCCGGATCACCCTTCGGGTGCGCCGCCGGTCGAGCCCGATGGCGCGCATCATGCCGATCTCGCGGGTGCGTTCGAAGACGGACATGGCCAGCGTGTTGACCACGCCGAGCACCGCGATGACGATCGCCATGGACAACAGCCCGTAGACGATGTTGAGCATGATGTCGAAGAGCTTGTTGAAGTCCTTGCGCACCTCCTTCGCCGTCTGCACGTTGACGGCCGGGCTGTTGCCGACGGCCTTGCGCAGCGCGTCCCGCATGCCGTCCTTGGACCGCGGCGCGACCTTGGCGAGGACGAAGTCGTCGCCGACGACGTCGATGTGTGGCGACAGCGTCTGCAACGACACGGTCAGGGCACCGAGCAGTGGTGCCTCGTCGTAGATTCCGCCGATCGGCAGGCGGGTCTGTTGTCCGTCGGGGAAGGTGACGGGAACGGGCGTCCCGATGCGCCACTTGCGGTCGTCGGCGGTCTGCTTGGACACCAGCAGTCCCGTCGCCAGGGATTGCGGGCCGCCCTGGGTGAACCTGGTCGCGAGTACCGAGAACGCGTTCGCCGGGTCGACGGCGGTGAGCTTGTGCTCCTTGCCGTCGACGGTCACCTGTGCCTCGCGCACGGGGCTGACGGCGGTGACGCCGGGCACCTTGGCGATCGTGGCGGCGATCTCCGGGGTGAGCGTCTGCCCGTCGGAGGACGAGCTGAGCACGAACTCGGCGGTGATGCCCTTCGACAGGGTGCGGTCCACGAGTTGTTTGAGCGACGTGCTGAAGATGGTCAGCGAGGTGACCAGCACCATGCCGATCATCAGGGCGGACGCGGTGGCGGCGGTGCGCCGCGGGTTGCGGGCCGCGTTCTGGTACGCGAGCCGGCCCTCGACCGGATGCACGCGTTGCAGCAGCGCGCCGAACAGCCGCACCGCCGGCGTGGCGATGAGCGGGGTGAGCACGATGATGCCGACCAGGACGATTCCCGCACCGCCCATCACGGTGAACACCTTGGCGTTGCCGGTCGCCGAGCCCTTGATGCCCGCGAGCAGCACGATCCCGCCGAGCGCGAGGGTCAGCACACCGGCGATGTTGCGCCGGCGCAGACTGGAGGTGCTGGGCGGCAGGCTGGTGCGCAGCGCCGCGACGGGCGGGATCTTGGCGGCTCGGCGTACCGGCAGCCAGGCGGCGAGCAGGGTGACGCCGATGCCGACGGCCAGGCTCCACAGGGCGGTTGCGCCGGTGACGACGGTCGGTCCCGGGGTGAGGTCGGCGCCGATGTTGTTGAGGATGCCGCGCAGGCCGACCGCGAGGCCGATGCCGATGACGAACCCGGCGAGTCCGGCGACGACGCCGACCGCGAGGGCCTCGAACATCACCGATCGGGTCACCTGTTTGCGGGTGGCGCCGATGGCGCGCAACAGCGCCAGTTCGCGGGTGCGTTGGGCGACGAGCATGGCGAAGGTGTTGGCGATGATGAAGCTGCCGACGAACAGGGCGATGCCGGCGAAGACCAGGAGCAGTGTGCGCAGGGACGCGATCTCCTTGTTCACCTTGTCCCGGTCGTCCCGGCGCAGCGTGTCCCCGGTGAGGGCTTCGGCGCCTTTGGGGATCAACGGGGCTGCCGCGGCCCGCAGTTGCTCCTGCGACGTGCCCGGTTTGGCGTTCAGGCGCAGTTCGCCGTAGACGCCGGGTTCGAGGTAGAGCTCCTGGGCGGTGGCGGTGTCGAGGAGGGTGAGTGAGCCGCCGGCCTCGACGGCGGCGCTGTCGGTGGTGAAGACGCCGACGACGCTCACGTCGAGGACGGGTCCGCGGGCGACGATGCGGATGCGGTCGCCGACCTTGTATCCGGCGGCCTTGGCGGTCTCGGTGTCGAGCGCGACTTCCCCTGCCTTGGCGGGCAGGCGGCCGGCGGTCAGCGTGTAGCGCGGGTCCTTGCCGTCGCGGTCGGGTACCGCGTTGGCGCCGGTCGCGTTGGCCTTCTTGCGGACGAGCTTGCCGTTGCGGTCGACGACGGCGGTGAAGCCGGTGACGTGGCCGGTGACCGACGCGGTGCCGGGCAGCGCCCGGAGTTTGGCGGCGAGGGGTTCGTCCAGGGGTGGGGTCTGCAGGTGTTCGAGGGCGTACTTGGTTCCGCGGACGTCGACCGCGATACCGCGGTGTTCGCGCAGCGCGGCCTCGGTCATGGCCTGCTTGAGGGTGTCGCCGAAGACCAGGACGGCCGCCACGAACGCGACGCCGAAGACGACCGCGAGCGCGGTGAGGGCGAGCCGCACCTTGTAGGCGACGAGGTTGCGGAGGGAAGTGCGAAGCACGGTCGCGTCCTTCAGAGGGGGAGGGCGGAGACGGCGGCGGATTCGTCGGGTTTCCGGTTGAAGCGGCGCATGCGCTCCAGGACCCTGTCGGGGGTGGGCTCGGCCATGTCGTCGACGATGCGTCCGTCGGCGAGGAACAGGACGCGGTCGGCGTAGGAGGCGGCGACGGCGTCGTGGGTGACCATCACGATGGTTTGGCGGGACTCGGTGACCGAGGCGCGCAGGAAGTTCAGGACCTCGGTGCCCGAGTGCGAGTCGAGGTTGCCGGTCGGCTCGTCGGCGAAGATGATCTCGGGGCGTCCGGCGAGGGCGCGGGCGCACGCGACGCGCTGTTGCTGGCCGCCGGACAACTGTGCGGGTTGGTGGTCGAGGCGGTCGCCCAGACCGACGGTCTCGACGACCTTGTCCAGCCACTCGGGATCAACGTGTCGTCCGGCGATGTCCAGCGGGAGGGTGATGTTCTCCAGGGCGGTCAGCGTCGGCAGCAGGTTGAACGCTTGGAAGATGAACCCGAGTCTGTCGCGCCGCAGGTGGGTGAGCCCGTCGTCGTCGAGCGACGCGAGTTCGATGTCGCCGAGCCGCACGGAGCCGCCGGAGATCGTGTCCAGACCCGCCATGCAGTGCATGAGCGTCGACTTGCCGGAGCCGGAGGGGCCCATGATCGCGGTGAACTCGCCGCTGCGGAAGCCGACGGACACATCGTCGAGGGCACGAACCTCCGTCTCCCCCTCGCCGTAGACCTTGCGCAGACCCGTGGCGACGGCGGCGTAGGGCGCAACCGGAGCGGAGGGTGGGCGAACTGCGGGGACGCCGCGGGTGTGGCGGGGTGTACTCATCTGGTTCTCCATCGGTGGTGCCCGCGCCTCGATCGAGACGCGGGCTCGGCCCGTCCCGGAGGACGGACGAATAGTAGATCGACCAGTCAGTCGAATTTATGAGCGGGGTTCGTCACGGACGTCAACCCACGGGCTATGAGCGGGTCATCTTTGAGGCGGATGGGAACCGTCCCGCCGTACGCCACGAGTCGGGCCCGCATCGGTTGGTCCCGTCCGTCGGCGTCGCGCGGGGTCGGACGTCACGCCGCATCGCGGCGCGCCTCATGTCGCCAGGGCGCGGGCGTGTACCTTCTCGACCGCCTTGCGCGCCGAGACCATCGAACCGTGCTGCCAGCCCAGCATGTTGCTGAGCCAGTCGCCGGCGTAGAAGACCCGTCCGGTCGGCTCGGTGAGCGGCCGGAAGCGCGGGGTGTTGACCACGCCGTTGTTCTGCGTGTCGGCCGGCTGCCAGCCGCCTTCGATGAACGGTTCGCGTCCCCACATCACCGACAGCGAACTCGCCAGTTCCGTACGGGCCTTGGCGCCGTGGACACGGACGTTGCGGTTCACCGCTTCGGCCGCCCGTTGGGCGGGAGGCAATCCCTCGATCGTGGTCTCCGCGCGTTCGAAGTAGGCCACCATCACGCCGCGTTCGCCGCGGTAGTCGGAGGAGGGGTACCACAGCGACCCGTCCTCGCCGTAGGAGGTGAGGCCGCCGTGGATCGCGAAGTCGTCCTCCCACCATCGATTGCGGTACTCCAGGCCGATCTTGCCGGGAAACTCCGCCAGGAAGCCCCGCAGCAGGGCGGTCGCCTCGGCGGGCAGTCCGGCGATGCGCGCGGCCACCCGGGGAGGCGTGGTCACGATGCAGTACTCGACGTCGAGCACGCCGCTCGCGGACCCGCGATACGCCAGTCGCGTCCCATGCGGACCGTCGGTGATCGAGGTGACCTCGACCCCACATCGAATGCGCCCGCGGCCGATGTGGTCGGCCAGGGCCTCGACGATGCGGTCCATGCCGCCGACCGGCTGAAGCAGCGTCGACGCCATGTCGAACCCGGCGTCGAGGTACCAGTGCCGCGACAACTGTTCGGTGAACACCCGGTCCAGCGAACCTCGCGGCGGCAGCGGCACGCCGGGTGCTCCGGCGGCCCCGGGGTTCACCGCGAACCCGCGCCGCCGCGGGTCGCCCTGGTGGACCAAGTCGTCGCCGAGGTCGCCCATCGTCTTCAGGAAGCCCAGCAGACGTTCCTTGTCGGCCGCGCTCAGCTCGCGATCGAGCGCGCCCTGGTTGGTCACCTTGGCCAACAACTCGGCGACCACGCCGTACGCGTCCGCCCGCGCGGTCTGGAACCTCGGCTTGTCGGAGCTCTTCGGATCGAACACGAACGTGTTCGTGTTCGATATCGCGAACACCTCCAGAGGCACCCCCAGTTCACGGCAGTAGTCGGTGCTGACCGACCACTGCGGCAGCATCGCCGGTCCGGCGTTGAAGTACTGGCCGGGCGCGAAACTCGCCCGTTGCGTCACGCCCTTGATGTCGGTCAGCGTGTCGCCGCCGCGCACCGTCAGACTGCGCCCGCCGATCCGCGGACGGGCGTCCAGCACGGTCACCTCGTGGCCGGCCTTGCACAATTCGTACGCGGCGGTCAGCCCGGCCACACCCGCACCGACCACCGCCACCCGGGCCGGACGACGGCCCGTGAGCGTGAAGTCGGACGCGCGCGGCGCACGGAACGGCGGCGCGGCGGCGCTCGCCGACGAGGGCGCGAGTCCCAACGCGCCCATCGCGGACAGCGCCGCCCCGGCGCCTCCCACCGCACCCACGGTCTGCAGGAATCCTCGGCGGCTGGTCGGCCGGCCGAACTCTCGGGAATGGTTCATGTACGTCTCTCCTCTGCGACGAGGGCATCGATGATCGGACGAGCCCATAGATTCATTGATCGACCCGTCGGTCTATTATTAGGGCAGGCGCCCCCACGACGCGTCAACTGGAACGAGCATCCAACAAGAGATGAACACCCCATGCGCACGATCGATCCCGTCAAGCACGCCGCCCAGCGCCGCCGGATCCTCAGGGCCGCCTCGACCTGCTTCGCTGACAAGGGATTCCACCGCACACGCACGGCCGACATCTGCGCACGCGTGGGCATGAGCCCCGGAAACCTCTTCCACTACTTCCCGAGCAAACACGCGATCATTACCACGATCCTCGAACAGGAAGGCACCGAGACCGCCGCCCACCTCACCGAACCGGGAAGCACAGCAGACCCGTTGGCCGCACTCTTCACCCTGGTCGACGCCGCGGTGGCCCTGGCCGCCGACCCCACCTACGCCGTCCTGACCCTGGACACCGCCGCCGAGGCCCGCCGCGACCAGAACATCGGAGCCCTCGCGGCCCGCAACGACCGCCAACTGCGCACCGGCATCGCCGACCTGCTCCGCCGCGCCGTCGCGGCCGGACGAATCGACGACACACTCGACCCGGACCGGGCCGCGACCTGGGTGACCGCCCAGATCGACGGCCTGTTCGCACGCGGCGCAGCCGACCCAGACTTCGCACCACTGGACCGGGCCCCGACACTACACCTGCTGCTCACCCGCTTCCTGGGCGCGGAACCCACGTGAGCCGTCGAGACCGCGGCGGGCACACCCACGTGTATCAAGCCGGCATCGCCGCGTTCCGCTCCTGCGGGCCGATCCCCCGCTCGAACAGTTCGACCAACGCGCCGATCGACTCTCGCGACACGCGAAGTCGGGTTCCGCGCCCGGCAGTCGGACGTTCCCGGATTCTCTCGACCGTGCCGTCGCCGCAATCGAACCAAAGGCCGTGTTCGGCGACCTTCGTTCCGGCCGCACCGCGCCGCAAACATAAGCTTTGCGAAAATAGCAAACCCATTTGCCAACGAGGCGATCCTCGGTGCACGCTCGAGGCGGAGGTGACCGCCGTGGGCAATACGACGGAGGATGTACGCATCATCCCCGCCGACAACGGCGCGTACGACGTGGTGGTCGTGGGTGCCGGTGCCGCGGGACTGAGCACGGCGCTGCTGTTGGCCAGGGCTCGGCGGCGGGTTGCGGTGGTGGACGACGGCAACACGCGCAACGCCGCTCACACGCACGGCTTCGCTTCCCGGGACGGCATGGCCGCGGCCGACCTGCTCGCCGTGGGCCGTGCCGAAATCGGCGGACACGGGGTGGACCTGATCGAGGGCAGGATCGGCCGGATCGATCCGGGTTTCCTGGTCCACCTGGACGGCGGCGCAACCATCGGCGCCCGGCGAATCGTGATGGCCACCGGGCTGCGCGACGAACTGCCCGCCATCCCCGGCGTCCGCGAACTCTGGGGGAGCGACGTACTGTTCTGCCTCCACTGCCACGCACATGAGATACGCGATCGGCCCATCGGTGTGTTGGGCACCCATCCGGGCGCGGTGCGGCACGCCCTGCTGTTGTGCCAATGGTCGTACGACGTCGTCTACTTCCCCCACGACCGGGATCTTGCCCCGCGCGATCGCCGGGATCTGGAGGCGCACGGCGTCACCGTCGCCGAGGGAACGGTCAAGCGCCTGGTGACCGAGAACGACCGGCTGCGCGGCGTCGAGTTGGTTCAGGGCCAGGTCTTCCCGCGCGGCGCGGTTTTCGTCGTCCCGGACACGGTGCCCCACGACACGCCTCTCACCGGCCCGGGCTGCGAGCGGCCCGCCGACGGCTGGGCGCGCACCGACGCCGCGGGCCGGACCGGCGTTTTCGGTATGTGGTCGGTCGGCAACGTGGCCGACCCGAAAGCGCTGGTGATCACCGCGGCGATACAGGGCGCGGCGGCGGCGTTCGCCCTCGACCAGGACCTCGAGCAGGCCGTGGACACCCACGACACGACCACCCGCACGTCCCGAGACGTCCCTCGGCCGATGCCGCAGGTCCCCTTCCCAAGCTGACGTCGCGCCATCCGGAGGGCGCTCCCGTGCAACCGGGGTCGAGCGCCGCCCCGAAGCGCGCCCTTCAACGAAACCGCAGATCCTTCCCTGCCGAGCCTCGCCCGGTTGAACCTCGTCGTGCCCGGCCGTCCCGGCGCTCCCCGCAGCCGGCGCGACCGAGATCGGCTCGGAGACCCGATGCCTGCCGGCCAGGTCCGCGGTGGCACGGCATCAAGCGCGTTCCTCGAGCGGAGCCCCGTTTCCGCCCCACTGCTGCCAGGAGGTTCATCCGTGCAGGTCCCGACCACGATGCGCAAGCGAATACCGGCCCTGGCCGCCCTTGCGCTGCTGCTCCTGACGGCTGTCGCGGCCCTGTTGCCGTTGCGTACCTCCGGGCCCCGGCCGACCTCCGCCCCCGTCGGCGGCTTCTCGGCGGACCGTGCGGTCGCCCGGCTCGACACGATCGCGAAGGTCCCGCACCCGACGGGTTCGTCCGCACAGTCGGACGTACGGAATTATCTCGTCGGCGAGTTGCGGAAGCTGGGACTCAATCCCGAGGTCCAGGCCCGGGTCGCGCCCTCCCACGCCGACGACGCCCCGGCCGTCGTGGGATCCGTCTCCAACATCCACGCCACGATCCCCGGCAGGAAACCCACCGGCCGGGTCGTCCTCGTCGCCCACTACGACTCCGTGCCGATCGCCCCCGGCGCCTCCGACGACGGTGCCAACGTCGCCGCGATCCTCGAAATCGCCCGCGCGCTCAAGACCGGACCGCAGTTCCGCAACGACCTCGAGATCCTGTTCACCGACGGCGAGGAGCAAGGACTGCTCGGCGCTCGGGCGTTCGTCGACGCGGAGGCGGGCACGGACCGAGCCGCCGACCCTTCGCGGACCGTCGTGGTGAACATGGAGGGCCGGGGTCCCTCCGGGCCCGTCGTGATGTTCCAGATGGCGGGCACCGGTCTCGTCCCCGCCGTGCGAGCCTCCGGCGCGTTCACCACGTCGTTCTCTGCGGCGATCTACGACCGACTGCCCAACGACACCGACCTGACAGCCTTCAAAAAGGCCGGCATGCGAGGGCTCAACTTCGCCTTCATGGAAGGCTCCGGGCACTACCACACCGCCCACGACGACATCGCCCGGCTCGACCGCGCGAGCGTGCAGGACATGGGGGAAGCGGCACTCGCAGCGGTCCGACAGCTCGGCGGGACGGACCTCTCGCAAGCCGGTCCGGACGCCACGTACTTCTCCCTGTTCGACACGATCGTGTCCTACCCCGCATGGCTGGTCCTGCCCCTCGCCCTGGCAACCCTCCCGGGCGTGCCTGTGCTGCTGTGGCTCGGCCGGCGCCGTGGGCTCTCCCCCACCGGAGTCGGACGGGCCGCCGCGACCTTCCCGCTCACGCTGATCGGCGCGGCGGTCCTCGGCTCGGCAGGATGGTGGGTACTGAGCCTGGCCCGACCGGACTTCGCGCTCGGCGAAGGCAGCGTGTACCACCTCGGCCGGTACGCGTGGGGCGGGGCGTTGCTGCTCCTGGTGCTGATCGTCGCCTGGTACCGCTGGACCCGCCGCAAGGCGTCGCCTCTGGACGTCGTGACGGGTGTGCTCGGCTGGTTCGCGCTGCTCGCGGTGCTCTGCGCGGTGCTGCTGCCCCAGGGCGCCTACCTCTTCACCTGGCCGGCGTTGATCGGGACGGTCGTCGTGGGCGTGACGTTGAGGTTCACCGGTGTGGACTCCCCATGGCGAGCCGTGACCGGAGCGTTCACCGCCGTACCGGTCGTGGCACTGGTCCTGCCGGTCGTGCTCGTGCTGCTGCCCGCCCTGGGGCTGGCACTCATCGCCGCGCCGCTGGTCCTCGCGGTACTGCTCGCAGCGTTGTTGCCGAGTCTCCTGGAGCCCCTTCCCCCACGCCGGGCGGTCACGGTCGGGATGCTCGCGGTGGCGGTGGCAGCTGCGGGCACGCTGGTCGTGGGTACGGCCCTCGACGGGTACAGCGCCGACGAGCCTCGACCGGTCAGCCTCGGATACGTCCTGGAAGCCGACACCGGCAAAGCCACCTGGGTCAGCCTCGGCGACACCTCCCAGCCCACCGTCGGCAGGCTCCTCACCGGTGAATCGGCACGCTACGACGACCGCGTCCCCTCGCTCGGCGACGTGACACTCGCGAACGGAGCGGCCAGGACCGCACCCCTGGACACACCGTCGATCAGGAACACCTCGGTCGTCGAGGCCGACGGCGTACGAACGATCCGAGTCCGTATCCAGGCCCCCGCCGACGCCCACACCATCGAGGTCCACGCCGACACCGGCGCCCACGAGATCCTCGACGCCACCGTCGAGGGCGCGAAGCTTGCCGGTGGCGGACGGCCGGGGGGTGGCTGGTCATGGAGCTTCAGCTACGCCGCCCCGCCCGCCGACGGCATCGACGTCGTCATCCGCGTCCGCGGCACGGGCGCCCTGCCACTACGCGTGATGTCCACCGCCGTCGGCCTGCCGAACGGAGCCGAAGCGCCCGCCCTTGCCGCGGACGAAAGCTGGGCGAGTTGGCCGTCGATAGCCGGACAGACCTTCGTCGTGAGCACCTTCCGGCTTTGACCACACCCCGCCGGGGCCCGGCCCACGGATCCCTCCCGTTCCGGCTGTGACCAGGAGAATCCACTTCGGCGAAGGGCCCAAGGGTGCGCCGGATCGGCGCCGTCGGAAAACCGACGGGCGGCATCACAGATTTCATGGAGCCTTCTTGGTCCGTGATACATCGGAACACATCAAAACGAGAGAAGGAAAGATCATCATGCGCATCGCCATCGCCGGCGCGACCGGGAACATCGGGGCCCTGACCGCCACAGCCCTCGCGAAGTGCGGGCACGACGTCGTGCGGATCAGCCGCTCGCTCGGCGTGAACCTGTCGACCGGGGACGGGCTGGACGACGCACTGACCGGCGTCGACGCGGTCGTCGACGCGACCAACGCGCCGGTGACCGACCGAGCCGGGACGGTGGCGTACTTCGGCACGACCACCCGGAACCTGCTGGCAGCCGAACAGCGGGCCCGCGTCCGCCACCACGTGCTGCTCTCGATCGCGGGTGTCGGTCGAAACGAGGGCAACGCACACCACTTCGGCAAGCGCGAACAGGAACGCCTCGTGGCCGCGGGGCCGGTGCCGTGGACCATCGTCCCGGCCACCCAGTTCCATGACTTCGCCGCGACGGTGACGAGTTGGACCGAACATGACGGGGTCGCCGAAGTCGCGCCGCTGCTCGTCCAGCCGATCGCCCCTGCGGACGTCGCCGACGTCCTCGCCGAGATCGCGGTCGGCGAGCCCCGGGGACGCTACGTCGACGTGGCCGGGCCCGAACCGCAGGACCTGGTGGACATGGCCCGGCGCACCAACGAGGCACGCGGGCGCACGGTGAGGCTCGTGCCGACCTGGTCGTCGGTGTTCGACACGTCGATGGCCGGCGACGTGCTGCTCCCGGGCGAGGGCGCCCGCATCGCACCGACCACCTTCGACCAGTGGCTCCGGGAGGAGCGGTAGCGCCCCTGCGGGCGCCTCGGTTGTCGCCTGCCGAAGCGTCGCGTCGCGGTCGGCGGTGGGGTTGTGCTCGCGGGTGCTCCTGCGGTCGGGGGTGGCAGCGGTTCTCGGCGGCCACCCCCGACCGCGAATTCGCCGTCGAGCGTCGGGGCGCGCAGGACGTGTTCCTGAACGACCCGAACCGGTCGTGTCCGCGAACCACGCTCGGCGTCGGGCGGAGCGTTGCCGCCCGCCGCGCCGACGCCCGGTTCAGCGCCCCGACCGGACGCCGTCCGGGAGCGGATCCGCCGATCCGCCCCCGCGTGCCCCGTCCCTGAATGTCATCTCGAAAACCCGGCTCTCCCGCGCCTGCGCGCCGCTCACGGACATGCCCGAACGTTCGGACACCACCTCCCCCGGGGCGGCGGCGGAAGGCGGTTCTCGGCGGTGGGGGTTCAGGGGTGGACGTGTGGGCGTTCGTACTGCGCCCGCCAGGAGGGCGTGGCCACGCCGGACATGACGATCATCACGATGTCCTCGGCGAGGGTGTCGGTGATCGGGAGGTGGCCGAAGAGCGCCCGGTAGTACGTGGTCGAGGCCAGCAGGTCGAGGAGTAGGTCGAGATCGGCGTCGGGGCGGATGTCGCCGCGATCGATGCCTCGGCGCAGGGCGGTGGCCGTGGCGGCGCGGCGGGGGTCGAAGAGGCGGGTGAAGAAGGTTTCGGCCAGGGTCGGGTCGGCGGCGATGTCGGCGACCAGGGCGGGCCACACCCGCCGGGTGCCGGGGCCGGCGAAGGTGGCGGTGAGGGTCGCGATGCCGGCGATGAGGTCGCAGTGGGTGCACCCGGTGTCCGGGGTGGGGGTGTCCCCCATGGTCGCCAGGAGGGCGTCGACGATCAGGTGGCGGCGCGACGGCCAGCGGCGACGGATGGCCGGCTTGGTGGTGCCGGCGCGTACGGCGACCGCCTCCAGGGTGAAGTCGGCGTAGCCGCCTTCCTCGAGGAGTCGCATGGTGGCCGCGAGGACTGCCTCGTCGATGCGGTGGTCGCGGGGGCGGCCCCGATTGGTCGGGATCAGTCGGGTACCGGAGCTGGCCATGGTCACGAGTATAGTGCGGAGCTACTATCGTTCCGTTCCGCAACGGAACATAATTCACGACCTGGAGTCGACCTTGTCAGCCGAGCTGCGGCGCGACCCGATGCCGCCAACGACAGTCGAACCGAAAACGGACGGGACATGCATGGGAATGCCCGCGGGGCTCCGTCGGACGGAGGGAGAGGGGACGGCTTCGCCTCCGGGATCGGGAACGGCCCAGCCGCCGGCGATCACCGGCGGCGGCGTTGCCCCCGACCCTGCGGAGCGCGCGGCGGTGTGGGATCGCGGACATCGGGCGCTGTCGTCGGGGTTGTTGATCTCGGTGGGCCTCGTCGCGTTCGAAGCCATGGGTGTCGTCGCGATCATGCCGCACATCGCACGGCGGCTCGGCGGAATGGAATCGTACGGCTGGGGCCTGTCCGCGTTGATGCTCGCGAGCATCCTGGGCGCGGTCGTCGCCGGTGCGGCCGGAGACCGCGTGGGCCCGCGCCGGCCGCTCGCGGTGGCCCTCGCCCTGCTGGCGGCGGGTTGCGTGGTCGCCGGTGTCGCGCCCACGTGGTGGGTGTTCGTGGTCGGCAGGTTCGTCCAGGGGCTGGGGGTCGGCGCGATCATGGGTCTGGCCTACCTGGTGATCGGCCGGGCCTACCCTGATCACCTGCAAGCACGCATGGTGGCACTCACCTCCTCGGCGTGGACACTGCCCGCGCTCATCGGTCCGGTGATCGCGGGTACGCTCGCCGATCGGCTCTCGTGGCGTTCGCTGTTTCTCCTCCTGCCGATTCCGATCGCGCTCGCGGCCCTGCTGACGCTGCCGGCGCTCCGTGCGCTGGGCGGCTCGGCTGGTTCGACGGCGCCGGGGGCGAGCGGGGATGCCCCGGAAGCGGTGGGCGATCGGGCGGGGGCCGCGGACGCGGCCGGCGAGGCGGGCAACACGACGGGGCGGCGGCTTCGGGACCTGGCATCGAGTCTCGTGCTCGCCTTGGGGATGGCGCTGATGATCGTCGCGTTCGAGTTGGCCTCGTTGGTGCCGGTGCTGCTCCTCGCGTCGGTCGGCGCGGTCGTCGCCGTGCTCTCCTATCGCGCACTGACTCCGGCCGGAACCACACGCGCCCGACGCGGTCTGCCGGCCGGGATCGCCATGCGATGGCTACTCGCGGGGGCCTACTTCGGGGCGGACACCTTCCTTCCCCTGGGGCTGACCGAGCTGCGCGGGTTGAGCACCGTCGAAGCCGGATTCGGGCTGTCCGCGGGCGCGTTGACGTGGGTGGCCGGCTCCGCGCTCCAGGCGCGCTGGGACGACCGGTACGGCGCGCGGCTTCGTCCGACGCACAGCGCGGTCGGCAGCGTCGTGCTGTTCCTCGGCATCGCGATCCTGGCCGGCGCCGTACTGGTCGACGCCGTACCGCCGTTGGTGGCCATACTGGGCTGGGCGATCGGCGGGTTCGGAATGGGCATCGCGTACAACGCCGCCTCCGCCGCGGTCCTCGCCCAGGCACCGACCGACCAACAGGGCCGCACCGGTGGGGCGCTCCAGTTGTCCCAGACCTCCGCCGTCGCCGCGCTCAGCGGCCTCGGCGGCGGCGCCGTCGCCCTGACCCACGACCACGGCGCGGGCATGGGTACCGCGCTCGGCGTGACGTTCGGACTGACGGCGCTGCTCGCCTTGGCGGCCGTGGCGGTGTCGAGCCGTATCAAACCGCCGACCGAGGGCTGAGAGCCGGCCGGTCGGGCCGGGGGACGGACGGGGGCGGTGGTGAGGGTGCCGAACGGCAGGAGCGGCGGGACCTGGTAGAGCGCTTCGTCCGGGACCGCGTCCGGGTGTGGATGGGCTGCGACCTTGGCCCACCCGTGAACAGGAGTTCACGGGTGGGCCTCGGGCACGCAGTGCACATGGGGATCGGGTCGGGCGGCGACCACCGGCGGGAGCGGAGGCTGCCGAAACCGTCCGCCTCCTCGTCGTTGCCCTCGAAAATCGGGGCGGTCGGCCGGCCCGAGGTCACTGGTGTCCGGAAGCGTGATCGCCGGCGGCGCGGCCGGGACGGTGGTGGCCGGCCGGGGTGTTTCCCGAGAGCTGGTGACGCGGCGAGGTGGTGATCTGGGCACAGACGATGCGGTAGCGCGGACCGGCCGCCACCGGGGGCGGCGCCGGCCCGCGGAACCGCGACGTCGGATGGATGCTTGAGGTCCCGAGCGCGGGATGTGGGACGTCCGCAGAGCGGGCTATGCGCGGGTTCGGACGGTACCGCCTGTGCAAGGGAGGATCTGGCCGGTCAGGGACGGGAGGCGGGGGTCGCCGAGGAAGGCGATGGTCTGGGCGACGTGGTGCGGTGTGGGTTCGGTGAACCCGTCCTGGGGTGGTGCCGCCACTGCCACCGCGTTGACCGCGAGGCCCACCGGGCCCAGTTCCCGAGCCGGGGACTTGGTCAGCACGATCGTCGCCGACCCGATCGTCGCGTCGATGGTGGCGCCCGCCTCCCCCGTCAGGCCGCGTGCGTCGAGCACGTGCACGATCCGTCCCCCGCCTGCGGCGGCCAGGTCCCGTCCCGCCGTCTGGGCCAGGGCGAACACCGCGGACAGCCGTCGCTCGACGGCGGCCCACCAGGTCGTCGGGTCGGTGTCCGCGAAGTCCGCGGCCGACGCCGGCTCCGTGCAACTGGCCGCGTTGGGTACCGCGTTGGCCACGTCGTATCTGGATCTGCGCGGGCGCGACGTGTACGCGCTCGTGCCCGTTACGCCCGGCTCGCCGACGGCGGATCCGGCGGCGGCGAATCGGCTCGGGTGGACGCTCGGTTTCAGCGCACCGTCCACCACGGCCGACCTCGCGGTGGCAGCCAATCAGGCCGAGCGCGCATTGCGGCACGCGCTCGCGGCTGGGGTGCCGTCCCGGCGGCAGCAGGACCGGGATCTGAGCGTGCACTCGCTCGTCCCGGCGGCGGACTCGACCGCCCTGGCGCGCGCCCGATTCGCGGCGCTGGTCGATGCCCCCTCGCCCGGCTACGACGTAATGCTCGAAACCCTGCGCACGTGGCTCGCGCACCACGGCAGTTGGGACCGCGCCGCAACCGCGCTCGGTCTGCACCGCAACACCGTGCGCCGACGCGTCGCGAGGATCGGCGATCTGCTGGACCTGGACCTGCACGACTTGGACGTTCGAATGGAACTGTGGTTCGCCCTCCACTGGCTACCGAAGGAACGACCGAGCACCGAGCAGGCGCCGCCCGCGGCGGGTTCGGACAGTCGGCAACGGAGGAACATACATCCCTGATCGACGGGTGAACAGGCGCGGCTGTCCGAACGCTCTCGAACCCGACTCCGTCAACCGCTCGCCGGCGAGTCCGCCGAACCGGCCGAAGAACAATCATCGGCTCGCCCGCCGCGCGTGCTTCTCCACTCTCGGCTCAGCAGCGCCACGTCGCCGGGTCGGATCGACGACACGTCCGATCCGACCCGGACCGCGAGGTGGGTGGCCACCCGATCGACGGCCTGTTTCTCGAATCGCCGCCGACTCGGACCTCGTACTACAGGATCGGGCACGATGCCACGGTGGATGCCGGCCCGCTTCTTGGGAACTGCATCCGTCCGACCTCGCTCGGCGGCTCCGCCTGGAACCACGCCACGGATCTGTCGGTGCGGAAATCACCGTCCCGCGCACCCTGCTCGTGTTCCCGACGTCGGCGCGCGCCCGAAAAGCGGAGGCGCACCCGATGACGGGACCGACCGTCGATGGAGCGGTTGTCCCCTTCCCGTTCCTTATGCCAGGTAGGGGCGAAGGTGTCGTTCCAGGACGGGCTTCGGAGCCGCGCCCGTCCACGCCTTGACAGGGGCGCCGTCGACGTAGACCACGAAGGCCGGTATGGAGGAGATCCCGTGCTGCTCCGACAGTGCCGGCTCCTCGTCGACGTTGATCTTTACGACGTCCAGGGCGCCCGCTTGTGTGGTGGCCAACTCCTCGACGACGGGAGTGATCCTGATACACGGCCCGCACCACGGGGCCCAGAACTGCACCAGGACGGGCCGCTCCGCCTGGAGTACGCGGACGGGAAAGGTCCGTTCGGTGACGCTGTCGACGGAGCCGTGGGGCCTCGCTGCCATGATGACGTTCTCCTTGCGGCGTGTGGTTCGTGTCTTGTGTGTGAGGGCCGATGGGCCCGGGCGATGTGGCGGGAGACGAGCGGGAGCTCAGTCGCGGATGGCGACCTGGGGTATCGGCCGCGGGGTGCTGTGACGCGTGCGGGTCGAGGTGGAGGTGCGGTGGTTGTCCACGGCCCGCTCGACGTCCTCGGCGGCGAGGTCGTGGTCGAGGGCGAACGCGGCCGCGGCGCCCTGTCCTGCGGCGATGATCACGAGCGCCTTCGTGTCGGTGACGTTGCCGACCGCCCACACCCCGGACACGCTGGTGCGGCCCGCATCGTCGGTGCTCACCCAGTCGTTCGGGTCGCGCTCGCAGCCCAGGCCGGTGAGCAGGGTGTCGCGGGGCACCATCTCCGGAACGACGAAGACCGCGCCGCGGGGGAAGACATGGCCCCCGGCCAGTTCGACACCGCGCACCTGGTCGGCTTCCACCACCACCCGCTTGACCGTGCCGTCGGCGACGACGATGTCGCGCGCGGCCAGCTGTTCGCGCTCCCCCGCGTCGAGATCGAGGGTGTGGGCGAAGAAGACGACATCGGAGGACCACTGCCGCAACAGCAGGGCGTGCCGCACCGCCCCCGGGTGCGTGCCGAGCACCGCGATCGGCCGGTCGCGTACCTCGTACGCGTGGCAGTAGGGACAGAACAAGACGTCCCTGCCCCACCGCTCCCGCACACCGGGGATCGCCGGAAGCTCGTCCCGCAGTCCGGTGGCCACCACCACCCGCCGAGCCTTGAGCACCGCGCCGCCGTCCAACCGGACGAGGAAACCGGGGTCGATCTGGTCCACCCGGCACTCGAACAGGTCCACCCCGTACCCGGCGACCTCGGCCCGACCCACCGCCAGCAGATCCGCCGGGGACATCCCGTCCCGCGACAGGAAACCGTGCACGTGCGCCGCAGGGGCGTTGCGCGGCGCACCCGCGTCGACCACCGCCACCCGGCGGCGCGCCCGACCCAGCACCAGAGCGGCGCTCAGCCCCGCCGCACCCGCACCCACGATCACCACGTCGTACCCGTCGGCGTCGGCGTCGGGAGCGTTTCGTACATCGTTCGTCGTGTCACTCACGGCGATCACCTCCGCCACGAGCGTGCCTCCCCGATCGCACCAACGGCAAAGTTCTTTGCGGTTCTCGCAACAACCAACGTCGCCGACCCCTCCGAATGAACCGCGACAACTCGGGCGAGCAGCGGCCGCACCCGCCGTTGCCTCGCACTGGGCGATCCACGAGAGCAACTTCGAAGGCTCGCGCGGCGTCGGCCGGATTCCGGCCTGTCGGCCCCTGTCTTGCCGTACCAGCGAACTTCGTTGCGTGTCAGGAGGGTCGGATCGAATTCGCGACGTAGGCTTCCCCTCTGGCCACCGTGCCGGCACAGGTCGGCCGCCGGACGAACTCGTGGGGTCTCTCGGTTCGGCAAGCCCCGGGTTTGCAGCAGGCCTCGTATACACCACGCCGGGCTCAGATTTCCCTGACCGACCGCCCGAGCGCCCTGACGGAGTAGAGGTCGGTCATCCCGGCGTCACGGAACCCGCCCGAGCGGTGTTGACAAGAATTGGGTGTGGAGGGACGTCCCGTCCGGCGGGGACGGCTCGTCCTGGGCAACCGCAAGCGGGTTCCGGAGCCGGGCGGGGCCGTCGAGTCCGACACCTCGCCTCCCAACGTTTCGGCCCCATCGGCGACTCGACCGTGAAGCTCAACCCCTTCGGCGGCCAAGCGAGCGCGCCGATCCAAGGGCGGATGGGATAGCAGACCAGGTTCGCGATGGTCGAACTCCGGTCGGGACGGAACGCCGGTGTCATTCGACGGCGCGACCCAGCAGGCCGCGGCACCGGCGAATCTCCTGCGGCTGGCACGGGGATTCCGCTGCCGCTGGTCGGCTGGACGGTCGCGGGTATTGGCCTGTCCGGCTGTGTGCCGCAGTTGTTCAGTGCAGCGGGGCACACCGACCGGGCCGCCGCGGGGGCGCCCGAGTCGCCGGGATCGGCTATCTCGGGGTATCGGCCGGTCCCACTGTTATCGGGCCGATGACGCACGTGATGCCGTTGAGCATCGCGTTGCTGCTGCCGGTGGCGTTCTGTGTGTGATCGCCTCGTGTACGGCGGGGGTGTTGCGGGAGGCGAGGGTGCAACCTGCGGCGGACCGGTAGGCGGTGGGCTTCGGGCCCGGGATCGCCCCATCACGCGTCGCCTCCGCCCCCGGCACCCCGGCGTTTGCGGTATCGGCAACATTCCTTGCCCTCCTCGGCGGTGAATGGATTGAATGCGACGCATGGACGAGCCCTCCCCTATCGTCATCACGCTGGCACAGGTCGGCCCGCGGCTGCGTCGCATCAGAACCCAACGTGGCCTGACCCTGTCCGCACTGGCCGAGGCAACGGGGATCTCGATCAGCACCCTGTCCAGGCTCGAATCCGACCGACGACGCGCGAGCCTGGAGGTTCTGTTGCCGATCGCGCAGGCCTACGGGTTGCCGCTGGACGAACTCGTCGGGCCCGTGGGGTCGGGCAAGTCCCGGATCCACACCAGGCCTCGTGTGCACCACGGCAGGGCCCATTTTTCACTGACCGACCGCCCGAGCCCCCTGAAGGCGTGGAAGTTGGTCATCCCGGCTTCCCAGAATCGGCCCGAGCCGTGCACGCACGAGGGGCACGTGTGGTTGTACGTCCTGTCGGGACGGGTCCGGCTCGTCCTGGGCGGCCGCGAGCTGGTCCTGGAGCCGGGCGAGGCCGTCGAGTTCGACACCGGCTTGCCTCACTGGTTCGGTCCCTTCGGTGGCTCGGCCGTGGAGGTCCTCGGCCTCTTGGGTGGCCAGGGCGAGCGCATACACGTCCGCACCGGGCCCCTGTCCCGTTGAACAGCGCGCTCGCCGGACGAGCGCGGGCAACTTCCCTGTCGACATGGCTTCCGTCCGCCGACACTCCGGAAGCGGGGGGTCGTCGGTCTGGCCCAACCACTGCGGACGGATCGCGCGTCCGGTGTTGAAGTATCGGCCGGACGGGAAACCCGCCCGCCGCGTCACACTGTCCTTGTCGGTCGGCATGCCCGCCGCGGACCGTGAGACTGCCACGGCCAATCCGCAGACGGGCGTCCAGCGTGGTCGCATCGTGGCCGGCCTTGCGTAGCTCGTGTGCGGCGGTCGGCCCGGCCACTCCGACGCCCGCCACCGCGAGTTCCGCCGCGCTGCGGCTGGTGAGCGTGAAGTCGGACTCGTGCGGCGCACGGAAGGGCGCAGTGGCCGCGCCCGCGGGAGTCGGTCGTGAAGGGCGTCCTTGGCCGTGTATCGAATGTGGGTCTGAGGGCTGTGGATGATCACGGTTCATGGGGGCGGAAGATCTCACGGAAGAGCAGTGGACGGTGCTGGAGCCGGTGTTGCCGAAGGGTGCCAAGACGGGGTGGCCACCCGTCTGGTCCCGGCGTCGGCCAATCGACGGCATACGGTTCCGGATCCGGACTGCTGTTCCGTGGCGGGACGTGCCCGTCGAGCACGAACCGTGGGGCCGGGTCTACGACCTGTTCCGCCGGTGGCAGCGGAACGGTACCTGGCACCGGATCCTGACCCGGCTCCAGTCCATGGCCGATGCGGAGGGGGCGATCGTGTGGGACCTGAGCATCGACTCCACGGTCTGTCGCGCTCATCAGCATGCGGCTGGGGCCCGCAAGCAGGGCGACCTGCAGAAGGAGCCGCCGACCGCCGCGCCAACCGCCTCAAAGGACACCGTGCTGTCGCCGCGCGATACGACAAGCTCGCCGTCCGCTACGAGGCGACTGTCCTTGTCGCTGCCACAAACGAGTGGCTGTGACCAGCACAGGAAACACTCTTGGTGCTCGGGGCCTTGAGAGTGGTCCTTATGTCCGCTGGCCCCGGGTGCTCAGCCGTTCGATCTCGGCGAGCACGTGGTCCACATGCGGACGGACCTGTGTCTGCAGCGTCTCGCTCCAGCTTTCCTCGCGGTAGTGGCAGTTGAGGTAGAGCTGTCTGGCGTGCTCAAGCACGGCGCGGTGTTCAGGAGGGAGTTGGGCGAGGGCCCAGCCGGCGGCTTCGGCCTGATCTGGCCGGTGGAGAGCGTGGTCCGGACGCGCGCGAAGGTCAGCAGGACGTTGCGGGTGTCGCCCTCGAGGTCGTCAAGCAAATCGGGAATGCCCGCCACGCCGGCCCGGACCAGATCGGAATAGCGCCCGTCGTTCCCGCTTGTCCATCGACCTTCGGGAGACGAGCAGTACGTCCACGTCGCTGGCTGGTTTGAGGCCTCCGAGCACGGAAGATCCGTGCAGGTAGGCACCGATAAGATCCCCGCCCCACACCGCCAGCCAATCCCGCAATCTCCCGAAGCTGATTCACCGCGCCAGTGTCTCCCGTCGTCCGGTCTGACCGCACGGCACTATGAGCCGGCTCACGGTGCGCCGTCACGTGCTGGTCGCAGCCGCCAATGAGCGGCTGTGCCCAGCACTTTCGCAACAGGCCCTTGGCCTTGGCGGCCGCCTCGATTGTTTAATCGACTCACTGGTCTATTATTATTCCGGTCACATCCAACATCGGTCACCGAGGTAATGTGAGCACGCCATGCGCACAGTCGACCCCGTCAAGCACGCCGCCAAACGCCGCCAGATCCTCGAAGCCGCCACGGCCTGCTTCGCGGACAAGGGCTTCCACGGAACCCGGACGGCGGACATCTGCGCCCGCGCCGGCATGAGCCCCGGGAACGTCTTCCACTACTTCCCGAGCAAGCACGCGATCATCGTCGCGCTGATCGAGCAGGAGGGCGCCGAGACTGCGGCCTATCTCGCCGAACTCTCGCGCGGAGAGGACCCGTTGGTCGCGTTGTTCGGCCTGGTCGACTCGGTGGTGCGCCTGGCCGCCGACCCCACCTACGCGGGCCTGACCCTGGACACCGCTGCGGAGGCCCGCCGTGACGAGGACATCGGAGCCCTAGTCGCCCGCAACGATCGCCAACTGCGCACCGGCATCGCCGACCTGCTTCGCCGCGCCGCCGCGGCCGGGCGAATCGACGACACGCTCGACCCGGACAGAGCCGCGACCTGGGTCGCCGCCCAGATCGACGGCCTGTTCGCGCGCGGCGCGACCGACCCCGACTTCGCACCACTGGACCAGGCCCCGACACTGCGCCTACTGCTCACCCGCTTCCTCGACGCGAAACACACGTAGGCGGTCAAGGCCGCGGCGGCGACGAACGCAGCGGGAACGGCGTCGGAATCGGCCTCGCTCACACCATTCGTTCCCGTGGCAGTGCCATGAACGTCCTGCTGGGCGGGCGACCACGCAGTGGCCGTGACCCCCAACTACCAGACGTCGGACACCGTTCCCCTCGCCCTGGGCCACATCACGGAAGTGGCCCTCGACGCGGACTGGGACCTGGACTTGGAGGCGGTGGCACCGCGATCCGCCCCGACACCCGCGTCGTCTCGGTCAACTTCCCCAACAACCCCACCGGCAAGGTCGTCGACGCGGCCGACTTCACCGCACCGGCCCGACTGTGCGACGGGCGCGGCACGAGGTCTGTCGCGGCCTCGAGCGCGACCCCGACGCACGCCCGCCAACACCTCCGACCTGTCCCCACGTGCCCTGCCCCTGAACGTCACCTCGAAGTCCCTGGATCCGCCCGGACTACGCATCGGCTGGATCACCTGCCGGGACCCCGACCTGCGCTCGCCCCCGGAACAGGCCAAGCACTACACCAACGCTGCGCCCAGCGAGGTCCTGGCCCGCATCGCCCTCAAGTCCCGCACCGTCATCCTCGAACGCAACCGGGCCTTGATCGCCGCGAACCTCCCCGAGTTCGACGCGTTCTTCGCCCGATTCACCGGGCACTTCGACTGGCAGGCCCCGGCGGCGGTTGCGCCGCGTACCCGCGCTATCCGGGAGCCGAAGGCGTCGAGGCCTGCACCCGCCTGGTCAAGGAAGGCCGGCGTTCTCCTGCTGCCCGCAAGCATCTACCGCTCCGACCTCACCCCGACGCCCGTCGGCCGGTTTCGCATCGGGACCGGCCGTGCCCATCCCGAACGGGCCCGGACGCCTTCTCCTCATGGATGCGCGACCACCGGTGAGCCTCCTCCTCTTCGGCAGATGCGCCATCGCCGAGGCCGCACCGCCCCATCTCGCCATGGACACCGTCAGCGTGGCCCTGATCGCCCACCTCGGAGGCCGCGCAGCCCTTGCCGCCCTCCTGGTCACGGCGGGCAAGCGGGCAATCCCTGGGGCGGAGAATCAGCCGCGGTGCAAGGCCCGCAGGTCCTTTCGCAGGATTTTTCCCGCAGCCGACTTGGGTATGGCCTCGATGAATTCCACCTGGCGCACCTTTTTGTGCGGGGAGACCCGGTCGGCGACGAACGACATCACGGCATCCTCGGAGAGTTCCGCACCGTGCCCACGCACGACGAACGCCTTGGGTACCTCTCCCGCTTCGGTCGGTACGCCGATCACGGCGGCGTCGGTGATCATCGGGTGGCCGAGCAGAACCGCCTCCAGTTCGGCCGGAGGCACTTGGTAGCCCTTGTATTTGATCAGTTCCTTGAGTCGGTCGACGATGTAGATCGTGGAGTCGGAGTCCACCACGGCGATGTCTCCGGTGTGCAGAAAACCCTCGGCGTCGATCGTCGCGCGGGTCTCGGCCTCGTTTCCCAGATACCCGGCCATGACGTTCGGTCCTTTGACCCAGAGTTCGCCCGGTGCGCTGCGGCCGTTCTCGGGCAGCGCCACCTCGATTCCCGTCTCGGGGTCGACGATCTTGTTGACGGTGTTCGCGACCGGTCTCCCGACGGAGTCGGCCGGGGCGTCTTCGTCGACGCCGACCGTGTGGCTCACCGGACTGAGTTCGCTCATCCCGTATCCCTGGTAGACCCGGCACGCGAGTCGAGTCGCCACCGCTTGGGCCAGGGCCCCGTCCAACGGTGCCGCGCCCGAACAGATCGTGTGCACGCTCGACAGATCGTGGAGATCGACCGACGGGTCCTTGGCGAGTGCCAGAGCGACCGGTGGTGCGATCAGCAGATAGGTGCAACGGTGCCGTTCGATGGCGCCGAGGAAGTCGGCGAGGTCGAACCGCGGCATCGTGACGAGCGTGGCCCGGTGGTACAGGGCGGCGTTCAGGAGCGCTGTCAGTCCGTAGATGTGGAAGAACGGCAGTACCGCGAGGATTCGGTCGCTGTCCCTGATTCCGGTCGGCTTCGCGATCTGACAGACGTTGGCGACCAGGTTGTGATGCGTGAGCATGACGCCCTTGGGCCGCCCCGTGGTGCCGGAGGAGTAGGGGAGCACGGCCGTGTGCGTGCGCGGATCGATCACCACGTCCGGTGCCGACAACCTCTGGTCGAGCAGTTCGCGAAGCGAGGGATGCCCGGGGGCCCCGTCCAGCACGATCACCCGTTCCACGGCCATCCCGACCAGATGGGCGGCCGAGCGTGCCTGTGGCAGGAGTGCGTCGACGGTGACGAGGAACTTCGCCGACGCGTCGCGCAATTGGGCGGCGATGTCGCCGGCGGTGTACAGCACGTTGATCGTGGTGGCGGTGCCGCCGGCGCGCAGGACGCCGTGCAGCACCACCGCGAACGAGGGGCTGTTCGGTGCGTGGATGGCGACCACGTCGCCCGATCCGAGGCCCCTGCCGGCCAGCGCACCCGCGACGGCCTCGATCTCGTCGAGGAGTCGACGGTAGGTGACGATCGAGGACGTCGGGTCGTCGATGAGGGCGGGCTTGTCGAGGTGACCGTCCTCGAAGGTTCCGAACAGGAACCGGTGGACGGGTACTTCGGGTATGTCGACGTCCGGATGCGGACTGGCGAAGCTCAACGGAGGACTCCTTCGGAGGAGGACGCAAGGACGCTCCCGGTGCGAACCCGGGTCAGCGCACGGTGGGCAGTTCGACGGGTTCGTCCGCGAGCAGGGTGTGGACGTCGACCATCTGGCCGTCGCGTTCGACGTAGCCCATCAGGTTCGCGCCGGAGCCCCACCCCAGCAGCCGCTGGATCTCCTCGGACAGGCCGAGCAGCCGCTCTCGCGGGATCGACACATATTGGTTTTCCTCCTGGCGCAGGCACGCGAGGTCGAACGCCATGGTCACACCGGTCCGCGGGGCGTCCGAGGAGTTGTTGCCGCCGCCGTGATAGGTCGACCCGATCCAGATCAGTGCCGACCCCGCGCGCATGCGCGTGGAGACGGCCTCCTCGCGTCGGGGCGGGCGTTCGTCGTCCCATCGGTGGCTGCCCGCGACGACCAGGGTGCCGCCGTTGTCCGCGGTGAAGTCACTGACGGCGACCATGATCTGCACGCGTCCCTCGCGGCCGTAGTCGGGGTGCCGCCACAGGAAGCTGGAGTCGTCGCGGTGCAGCGGCTGTTCGCCCTGCCCGGGATGGATGCGGATGGCCTGGGTGACGCCGATCTGGATGTCCGGGACGATCTCGATCCGGTCCTGTCCGGCCCAGATCGGGACGGGCTTCTGGAGGATCTTCTTGGCGGCGCCGTGGTACAGGGGGTGCAGGGCGATCTGCGGCATCACGTCGAGTCGGCCGAACAGTCCGCCGGCGCGTCGGGTGTTCGTGCCGGCGAAGTACGCGTCGTCGCCGCATCGGGTCCCGTCGAGGATCGGCTCCAGTTGGCGGCGCAGTTCGGTGAGGACGGACGGCTCGAGGAAGCCGTCGACGATGACGCCGCCGTCGCGGCGGATGATGTCGACGACCTCGTCGACGGTGGTGGTGGCGCCGGGCAAGGTGGCCAGGCTCGTCGCGGTGGTCATGAGGTGTCCTTCAGCGGTCGGTGGTGTCGGACGGGGTGGAGAGGATTTCGATCTGGGCGAAGAGACCCAGGTGGCCGTATCCGGCCGCGCGGGCGCGTTCGAGGTTTTCGAGGTTCGCCGTCATCAAGGCCGCGCGTTGTCCCGCGCGCAGCATCGACTGTTGCCACGACTTCGTGGCGGCGGCGTAGACGTCGAGCGTCGCCTGGTCGGTCGTGTAGTCGCCGGTCTCGAACGTGTCGACGGCCTCTTGGAGCAGTTCGAGCAGCTTGCCGGTCCACAGGTGGAGGATGTGGCGCATCTCGGAGACCGCGACGCCTTCGGCTCGCACGTAGGCGGCCGCCTCGTGGAAGGCCCCGAGCGCGACGTTGAAGAACGCGCCCGCCATCGCGGCGTCGATCACGTTCGCGGCACCGGGACGGGTTCCGACGAATCGCGACTGGGCGGCGAGGGGCAGGAGAAGGTCGCGAAGCTCTTCCCACGCCTGCTCGGATCCGGAGTAGTTGACGGCGGATGCCTCGGTTCCGATGTCCTGCGGGTAGGCCGCGATGGCGCCGTCGAGATACCGTGCGCCCTCGCTCTCGATCCACGCGGCGAGCGAGGTCGCCTCGTCGGGGGATCCGGTGGGCGTGTTGACGATGGTCTTGCCCGTCAACGGACCGCATTCGGCGAGAACCGATCTCGCGACGTCGTAGTCCAGGAGGCTGATGACGACGACCGGGCTCGCCTGCACCGCGCTGCGGGCGGACTCGGCCACGGCCGCGCCGGCGTCGGCGAGGGGCGCGCACTTTGCGGGTGTGCGGTTCCACACGGTCACCCGGACGCCGTTGCGTAGCAGTGCGTGGGCGAGCGCGGATCCCATCAGCCCGGTGCCCAGAAGCGATACGTTCATGTGGATCGGCCTTCCTGTGTGGTCAGTCGGCGGTAGTGCGACATGCGAAAGAACTTCGTGCGCAGCCAGTACTCGACCGTGGTCGCCGGCCAGAGAGTGTCGATGCGTCCGTCGGCGGACTGATACCAACTGGTGCAGCCGCCGGACGCCCATACCGTTCGCCGCATGCGTTTTTGGGTGGATGCGTAGTCGCGGGTCTGCGCCTTGCGGTCGAGGTCGACGGCATCGACGCCGGCCTCACGCGTGCGGCTTATCGCCGAGGCGATGTACCGGGCCTGTGCCTCGATCATGAAGACGATCGAGTTGTGTCCGAGCCCGGTGTTGGGTCCGTTGAGGAAGTACAGGTTCGGAAAGCCCGAGGTGGCGATGCCGAGTCTGGTCGCGGCGCCGTCCCGCCAGGCGTCGAGCAGTTCGATGCCGTCGCGGCCGAAGACCTTCATCGGGGCCAGGAAGTCGGTCGGGGTGAACCCGGTTGCGAAGACAATCGTGTCGACTTCGTGTTCGGTGCCGTCGGAGGTGACCACAGCGTGCGGTCGGATCTCGGCGATGGTGTCGGTGACCAGGTGTACGTTGGCGCGACGGAGCGTGGGATACCAGTCGTCGGAGACGAGCCGCCGTTTGCAGCCGGGGTCGTAGTCGGGGGTGACCTTCGCTCGCAGGTGCGGATCCGGCACCTGCGCGTGCAGGTATTCGAGGGCGGATGCGCGAAATCGCTCGATCAGCTTGCGGTTTCCCAGGAAGGCCCGGGCGAGGGACTCGAATTCCCAGTAGGTGCGCCAGCGTCGCAGTCGCTGCCGGGCGGGACTGCGGGCGAACATCGCTCGCGTGGCCGCGGACAGCGGGGCGTCGCCGCGGGGCATGATCCAGTGCGGCGTGCGCTGGAAGACGTACAGCGTGTCGGCGCGGCGGGCGATCTCGGGCACGAACTGGATGGCGCTGGCGCCGGAGCCGATCACGGCGACACGTCTGCCGGCGAGGCCGTGGTCGTGCTGCCACCGGGCCGAGTGGAAGATGGTGCCCTCGAAGGACTCCAGGCCGGTCAACCGGGGGATGAAGGGTCGGCTGAGCCCGCCCGAGCCGTTGACGACCACGGAGGCGTCGACGGTTTCACCGGAGGCGAGTTGGAGATCCCAGGTGAGGGTGCGCTCGTCGAAGCGCATCTCGCACACTTCGGTGCGGAATCGGATGTGCCGCAGGACGTCGAATCGCTCGGCGACCGACCGCAGGTAGGTGTGCAGTTCGTCCCACGGCGGGTAGATCCGGGTCCAGTTCGGGTTCTGTGCGAACGAGAACGAGTACAGGACGCCGGGCACGTCGCAGGCCGCGCCGGGATAGGTGTTCTCGCGCCAGGTGCCGCCGATGTCGTCCGCGCGTTCGAACAGGGTGAAGTCGTGAATGCCCTTTCTCTTCAGCGCGATCGCCATGCACAGACCGGAGAATCCCGTCCCGATGATCGCGATGTGTCCGCTATTGTCGCTGGTTGTCATGGTGCGCTTTCGGTCAGAGACGGATCCACGTCGTCTTCGTCGACGTGAACTTGTCGAGGGCGTGGATGCTCTTGTCCACGCTGTGGCCGGACAGTTTGCGACCGCCGAAGGGCACCGAAAGGTCCCCTTCCTCGTAGCAGTTCACCCAGACCAGTCCGGCGTCGAGCTCCCGGGAGAGGCGGTGCGCGCGGGAGAGGTTCGAGGTCCACAGGCCGGCCCCGAGTCCGAACGGCGAATCGTTCGCCAGCCGGATCGCCTCGTCGGCGTCCGTGAAGGTCGTGACCGCGAGGACCGATCCGAACACCTCCTGCCGGAACAGGTCGTGCTCGGGCCGCACGTGGGTGCATACGATCGGATCCAGGTACGAACCCTCGCCCTCCCGCGCCTTCAGGGAGCCCAGCGCCGGCGTCGCTCCCTGCGCGACGGCGGTCCTGGCGTGCGCCAGGATGTCGGCGCGGTGCTGTGCGCTCGCGACCGGGCCGATCCGGGTCGAGGGGTCGAACGGGTCGCCGATCGGAGTGTTCTCGATCTCGGCGATCACGTCCGCGACGAACCGTTCGGCAATGGTGTCCTGGACCAGGAGCCGGGAGCCCGCCGTGCACATCTGGCCGGCGTTGAAGGTGATCGCCCAGGCTACGGTTCTCGCGGCTTCGGCGAGGTCCGGCGCGTCGGCGAACACCAGTTGCGGGCTCTTGCCGCCGAGTTCGAGGTGCACCGCTTTCGCGTTCGACTCCCCGGAGTAGGTGAGCAACCGTTTGCCGACCTCCGGAGATCCGGTGAACGTGAGGCAGTCGACGTCCATGTGCCGTGCGAGGGCCGACCCGGTGCCGGCGCCGGCACCGGTGACGACCTGGAGCACGCCGTCGGGAAGGCCCGCCGCGGAGCCGAGCTCGGCCAGTCGCAGGAGGGACAGCGGCGACTGGGTCGCGGGCTTGACCACGATGCTGTTGCCGGCGAGCAGGGCCGGCGCAATCTTCCAAGCGCTCAGGGTGAGGGGGAAGTTGTACGGCGTGATGGCGGCGACGACCCCGACGGGCTCGCGGGCGACCAGCGCGACGGCGTCGGTCAGGCCCCGCGGGGCTTCGTCGAGCAACTTGTCGGCGATTTCGCCGTACCAGCGAAACGTCGCCTCGACGGCGCGCAGTTCGATGTCGCGTGCCTGCATCACCGGCTTCCCCATCTCGAGGGTGATCAGCGCGGCGAGCTCGTCTCGGCGCCGGTGGATCAGATCCGCCCAGCGGCGCAGCACCGCGCCCCGCTCCCGGGCGCCGATCCGGGACCATCGCCCGTCCCGGAATGCCGTACGCGCTCCGGCGACGGCCCGGTCGACCACTGCGGGTGTGGCCATCGGGACGCTCGCGACGGCCTTCCCCGTGTGAGGTGACACGACGTCGTGTCGAGCGCCGTCGGCGCCGTCGCACCACTGTCCGTCCAGCCACATCGCGGACGGCACGGTGAGCGCCGACGCGAACCGGGTCCACTCGTCTCGGGTGTTCATCGTCCCTCGCCTTCTCGGTTCTCGGCTCGGTTCTCGGCCGCGGGGCGGCCCGGCCGCGGCACGGCCCGGGAGCCGCCCGCGTGGACGGGCGGAACGCGTGCGTGCCAGGGGGCCGCCTCTTCGAGCTGCGCGGCCACGGCCAGCAGCAGGTCTTCACGGCCCGGTGCCGCCGCCAGTTGGACCCCGACGGGCAGTCCCGCGGACATGCCCGTGGGCACCGAGATCGCCGGCCGACCGGTCACGTTGTGGACGGCGGTGAACGGCGAGTATCGCGACAGCGTGTCCACCCAGCCACGGGCGTCGATGCCGGGTCGGTTCGAGTCGAGTTCACCGATCGGCCAGGCCGTGGATCGCGTCACCGGGGACAGAACCAGGTCGAACCCGTCGAGGAAGTCGGCTGTGGAGCGGGTGAGTTCGTTCTGGTAGGCGCGTGCTCGGGACACGTCCTGCCACCGCAGCGACAGCCCGTGGCGCACCATCGCCGCGGTCGCGGTCTCCACGAGCGCGAGCGCGTCCTCCACGTCCTGCCCGCCGGTCAGCGCTCGGAGGGTGTCGGCGATCGAGGCGGACCAGAACGTCAAGTGGAGATCGCGCAGGCGTTCGTCGTCGACCACCGGTTCCGCCCATTCCACGCGCCCGCCGAACTCCTCCAGCAACCCGGCGACCCGGGCGACCTCGGCTGCGACGGCCGCGTCGGCGCGCACGTCCGGCGAGCCCGTGGACACGGCCACCCGCAGGCCGCGAGGCCGATGCCCGAGCGCGGCGACGAACTCACCCGGAGCTCGGCGCCGGAGGTGGTAGCGGTCGCCCGGCGCGCTTCCGTGCACCAAGTCCAGCAGCGCCGCGGCGTCCCTGACACTTCGGGTGACGGCGAACTCTGCCGTGAGGCCGAACAGCGGTTCGTCCGCGTCGGGACCGGGGGGCACGAGACCGCGCGAGGGTTTGAGCCCGACCACACCGCACAGGGCGGCCGGCGTACGGATCGATCCTCCCGCGTCGTTCGCGTGGGCCCAGGGAAGCGCCCCCGCGGCCACCAACGCCGCGGATCCGCCGCTGGATCCCCCCGCCACGCGGTCCGGATTCCAGGGGTTGCGGGTGGGAGCGTGCGTCGCCGGTTCGGTCGTCGCGCTGAAGCCGAATTCCGGTGTGCTCGTACGGCAGAGCACGGCGAGCCCGCCCGTCCGCCAGCGCGCCATGAGGTGCGAGTCGCGCGGCGACACGTGTCCGGCCATCAACGCGCTGCCGTTCTCGTTCCGCACCCCCGCCGCCGTACACAGCAGGTCCTTGACGGCGAAGGGAACACCGCCGAACGGCCCCGACGACGCGTAGGCCAAAGGCTCGTCGAATACCTCCCCGACCACGGCGCCGAGCACCGGATCGACCTGCTCGATCGCGGCGCGCGCCAGGTCGAACACCTCGCCGGGGGTGACTTCGCGCCGGTCCAGCAGGTCCTTGAGCCCGGTGGCGTCGGTGTGGGCATACTCACGCAGTTCCATGGAGTTCCTCCTTGTGCGCCGATGCCGCCGCGCGGACGAGCCAGGAGAAGATCGGATCGTGCTTGCGCCACTCGGGATGCCACTGCACGGCGACCACCGGTGCGCCGCCCAGCTCGACGGCTTCCACGACGCCGTCGGGGGCCCACCCGGTGACGGTCAGTCCCGAGCCGGGCCGGTCGACGGCCTGGTGATGCAGCGAATTCACCAGGGTTCGATCTCCGTGGATCCCGGCCATGGTCGACCCGGCCCGGAACCGGACATCGTGGGTTTCGTCGGCGACCCCCCTTCCGGGCGATCGGTGGTCGATCGCGCCGGTGGCGAGGTCGGGAATCAACGTGCCCCCGAGCGCGACGTTGAGGATCTGCAGTCCTCGGCAGACGCCGAGCAGTGGCATCCCCCGTTCGATCGCGTCGGTGATCAACGCGATCTCGTGGAGGTCTCGGCGGGGATCGCTGTCGGGATCGGCGGGTGGTGCGTCGATGCCCAGCGTCGCGGGGTGGACGTCCTGGCCTCCGGACACCACGAGAGCGTCGAGCCGATCCACGAGGTCCCGGCCGACCGCCTCATAGGGCAGTTGCACCGGGACGGCGCCCGTCTCGGCCAGTCGCACCGCGAAGTCCGCGTAGTGCATGTCGAACTCGCGGGTGCGATAGCGGGGTTCGACGTCGAGCCGTCCGGCGCTCGCGCGCCGACCGGTGATCCCGATCAGCGGCCGTCGCGGCCGCTCAGGCGAATTCCACGACGACACGGTTCACCCCTCCCTCACGCAGGGACGCCAGACCCGATTCGAGGTCGTCGAAGCCGATCCGCCGCGAGATCATGCCGTCGAGTTCGAGACGGCCCTGCGCGTACAGCTCGGTCAGGCGGGGGATGTCGGCGGGGAAGTGATGGGAGCCCAAGAGCGAGCCCTGCAGCCTTTTCTCCCGGAAGAACAGCTCCGAGGCGGTGATGCGCAGGGGTTGGTCGTCGGGCACCATGCCCAGCACCGTCGCGACACCGCCCGGTGCGAGCACGGCGAACGCCTGCTCGACGGTGGCGCCCCGGCCGATGGCCTCGAACGCGTAGTCGACGCCGCCCGACGACAGGCGCCGTACCGCGTCCACGACGTCCTCGGTGCTCGCGTTCACGCCGGCGGTCGCGCCGAGCCGACGCGCCTGCTCCAGGCTGTGCTCGTCGATGTCGACCGCGATGATCCGGCCGGCGCCCGCCAGACGGGCGCCCTGAACGACGGCCAGCCCCACGCCGCCGCAACCGATCACGGCCACGGTCGCTCCGGGCCGCACCCGAGCGCTGTGCCAAACGGCGCCGACTCCCGTGATCACGGCGCAACCCAGCAGGGCGGCACGGTCCAAGGGGATGTCTCGGCCGATGGGCACCACACTGTTCTCGTGCACCAGCATCGTCTCGGCGAAGGCACCGATCCCGCCCATCCTTCCCACCGCGACACCGCGATGGTTCAGCAACGCCGGGCGCGGACGGGTGCGGAGCCTGGCATGGTCGACGCACAGAGTGAGCCGTCCCTCGACGCAGTATCGACAGCGCCCGCAGAAGGCCGTCATGCAGGTGACCACGTGATCACCCGGAGCCGCGGCGGTGACCTCGGTGCCCACCGCCTCGACGACGCCGGACGCCTCGTGCCCGAGGACTTCGGGCAGGGCGGTGGACCAGTGCGCGTCGATGTACTGCAGGTCGCTGTGGCACAGACCGACCGCCGCGGTGCGGACCACGACCTCCCGGGGGCCGGGTGTGTCGAGTTCGAGGTCTTCGACGTCGAGCCGACCGGGGGCGGCGTTGAGTACTGCGGCCCTCATCGGGGTCCTCCCCTTTGTGGGGTCACACGTGTTCGAAGTAGCGCTCGAGTTCCCAGTCCGAGACGCCGGCCTCGGGGTCTCCCCCGGTGGTGTGGAACTGGAGCCATTCCCAACGGCGGGTGCCGATCCAGTAGTCGACCAACTCGGCGCCCAGGATCTCGGTCAGCTCGGAGTCCGCGGCCAGCGCCGCGACGGCCTGTGACAACGTGGCCGGCAGCCGCGGCGCCCCCTGGGGCATGCCCCAGGCCATGACGGTGCAGGCCGGGCCGGGATCGACGCGCTCGCGCAGCCCGATGACCCCGCCGGCGAGGAACGCGGCCATCGCCAGGTGGATGTTGACGTCGGCGGACGGCACCCGGTACTCGACGCGGGTCAGCTTCGCCGAACCGCAGATCGCGCGCACCGCGGTGCTCTTGTTGTCCACTCCCCACGTCGCGGTCGTCGGCGGCCCGTCGAACTCGACGATCCGCCGGTAGGAATTGACCGTCGGGTATTGGAAGGAGCTTGCGGCGGGCAGCGTGCGCAGCACACCGCCGATGAAGTGCCGCATCGTCTCGGACGGTTGCCCGGGTGAGGTGGGGTCGACGAAGACGTCCTCGCCGTCCCGTCGCAGGGAGAGGTTGATGTGCGCGCCCTGACCGTACTGGTCCGGCGACCAGCGGGCCATGAACGTGACGGTGCGCCCGTGTTCGTAGGCGACCTCGCGCATCACCTGCTTGGTCCGCACGTACAGGTCGGCGGCGGTGAGCAGGTCGGTGGGCGGCAGGTTGATCTCGATCTGGCCGTGCGCGGATTCGTCGGCCCAGCCCTCCCACGGGATGCCGGCCTCGTCCATGCGCGCGGCCATCGCGTCCAGCAGCGTGGTGAAGTCCCTGGAGCGGCTGAGCACGTAGATGCCCCCGTGCGTACCGCCGAGGGGACGCAGGTTCTTGAAGCCCTGGGCTCTGGCCTGTTCGACGGATTCCTCGAAGACGGTCGCCTCGATCTCGACGGCGGCCCTGCCGGTGTAGCCCAGCGCGGCGAGTTCCCCGATCACCCGCTTGAGCGTGGATCGTGAGCACACGGGAAGCGGAGTGCCGGTGCTGTCGACGAGATCGCACATCACCGAGGCGAGTCCGGGCAGCGCCGCGTCCGGGGCGAGGGTGTCAAGGTCGGGCTTGAGGATCACGTCGCGCATCTCGCCGCGCCAGTCGCCGAAATCGAAGCCGAGTTGGGCGCTGTTGGCCAGGTCGACGGCGAGGGCCACGTCGGCGAAGCCCCACCCGGACTCCGCTCCGGAGACGAACTTCCGCGGCGACAGGTGCTTTCCGACGAGCACACCGTCCAGGGTCACGGTCTGCGCGCGGTACACCCGTACTGCGTCGGCGTCGATCCGCTCGGCGACGGTGGGGGAATCAGACATCGTAGACCGCCTTCATCGAGGCTCCGGTGACCACGGACAGTTGACGGTGCGTCCCGTCGACGGCGAACCGGCCCGCCCGCACGCTGTGCACGAGCCAGTCGAACCCGGCCGTCAACCGGCGCAGATCCAGGTCGCTGCCGTGAATTTCGTACGGCCGCTCCTGGGGCCCGACGCGCACCACCTCGCCGGTGTCGAGGGCGTGCAGGACGAGGCCGGGCATGCCGGGCAGCGAGGCGGACAGCGCCCAGAACTCGCGGCCGGCGGCGGCGAGGGCCGGTGGTTCGGGGTTCACCAGGGCCGAGACGGCCTCGATGGCGAGCGCGTCGGCGTTCGCGGACGACACGGTGAGGGCGAACGGGTCGACGTCCAGCGTCGTCGCCGGTGTGGCGGGGGCGGGTGTGTCCAGGTGCAGGCCCTCGGCGGTGCGGGTCAGCGTCACGCGCTGGGTGTCGACGCTCGAACGCAGCACGATCGGGCCCGGTCCGGGAAGGCGGTACAGGGCGCCGCGACCGCCGGCGCTGCGCAGCGCCACGCGGATCCGGGTCGCCACGGCCCGCACGATCGGCGTCGGGTCGGCTTCGGTGGTCACCGTCGGAGCGGGACGAAGGGGTTCGTCGATGCCGTCCGGGACGGGCGGACGCGGATCCGCCGCCGCTCGGGTGTCGGTCATGGGGCCTTCTCTCTGGTGTCCCGGCCGGGAGCGGGGACTGCGCGGACGAGGGGGTCGCCGGCATCCCCGCGGACCGGTGGGTAGCGGAACGCTGCGGGCGACTGGCTGCGAGGAGGAGGGCAGTCACATATCCAATGCCAGTCAGTCGACTGACTAGAGTCAGGTGACTGACATTAAAGTGGGGGTCGGGATTCCGTCAATAGGTGCGTACGATCGGCGCCGAGACCACGCGGCACGGCCCGCCGAGCGGGTGGCGAACAGGGCGGGGTCGACCCGCGCGCCATGCCGTCGGCACATGGGCGGACGCGGTATCCGTCGCCGCCCGGATAACCTGGCCGTCGCGCTCGTACGGCGTGGTGACCAGGACGAACAGGGGGCGATGGTGGGGATATGGGATACCTGACGGCGGCGGAACGGCACTCGCGCATCGTCGAGGCGGCCACCCGGGTCATCGCTCGTGACGGGCTCGCCGCCGCGACCACCCGACGGATCGCCGACGAAGCCCAAGTGAACCTTGCCGCGTTGCACTACAGCTTCAAGGGCAAGGGCGAGATCTACGCGGCGGTCGACGACGCGCTGCGCACCAGGATCATAGAATCGAGCCCCGAATCGGCGCAGGCCCACAGCTGCCGGGAGATCGTGCGCTCACTGATCGGCCGGTTCCAGAACCTGTTGCGAACCGAGCGGGAACTGGCCATCGCCCAGTACGAGTTGCTGCTGTGGGCGCTGCGCACCAAGCACAAGGAGCAACACGCGGCCGACAGCTATCAGGCTTTCATCAGCGCGTTCGCCGACGAGCTCGCGCGAGCGGTCGACCTCGAGGACAGGGACGTCACGCTGCTGGCACGCTACGCGGTGGGCGCGATCGACGGAATCTACATGCAAAATCTCGCTGCGGGGACGGGAGGCGTGAGCGAGCCCGAACTCGACGCGATTTCCCGTGCCATCGTCGACATCGCCGACTCGGTCAAACCGCGCACGTGATGGGGGCTCGCGCCGGGCTCTCCGGGTGCGAGGTGATCCGAAGGGGACGGCCTTGCCCGGTCTGTTGTCCGAGGCGTGCCGTCAGCTTGCTTCGGCGTCGAGACCGGCTGCGCGGAGGTAGTCGCCGATGGCCGTGTGATTCTTCGTGAGGCATTCGATCTTCTCGGCCATGCGATCGCGTACCTGCTCGAGGGTGGCAACCATGTCCGGCGTCAGATAGGGCATGTGAATCGTTCGAGGGCTGTCCAGGCACGGCAGAATCTGCCTGATGATCCTCGTCGGCAGGCCGACGTCGAGCAAACCCCTGATCTGGCGGACCCGATCGACCACGTAGTCGTCGTAGTCCCGGTATCCGTTGGGCAGACGCTCCGACACGATCAGATTCCGCGCCTCGTAGTAGCGCAACATCCGCACCGGCGTACCCGTGCGCTTCGACAGCTCACCGATCCTCACCCGCAAACCTCCCCCACGAACGGCGCAAGTCATCGATTTGACCCTGACATTAATGTCATCCCTTGATCGTATGGCCATGCCAAGAACGGATCGCACCACGTCGATTGCCACCCCTGTCCCACGGTTTCCCCTCTCGGGGCTGCTGGCACTGGGCACCGCAGGATTGATCACTCTCCTGACCGAGACGATGCCCGCCGGAGTACTGCCCGCCATGAGCCACGACCTGGGGGTGAGCGAGTCGGCGGCCGGTCAGACGATCACGGCCTTCGCCCTGGGTGCGCTGTTGTCGGCTCTCCCCCTGACGCGAGCGACCATCGGCTGGCCGCGCCGACACCTGCTGCTGACCGCGATCTCGGGATTCGCTGTGACCAACACGATCACGGCCCTCTCGCACAACTTCCCCCTCACGCTTGCCTCCCGGTTCATCGGGGGTGTCGTCGCGGGACTGCTCTGGGCCCTGCTCGCCGGGTACGCCCGTCGCATGGTCGCCCCGCAACAACGCGGCAAGGCCATGGCAATCGCGATGGCGGGAACTCCCGTCGCGCTCTCGGTCGGTGTACCCGGCGCCGCATTCCTCGCGAAAGTCGTCGGCTGGCGTTTCGCCGTCGGACTCACGACCGCGGCCACTCTGGGACTGATCGTCTGGATCGTCGTTACCGTTCCCAACTTCCCGGGACGGCCCAAGGAGTCCCGGCTCCCGCTCGCCCGCACTCTGCGTATCCCGGGTGTCGCCCCCATACTCCTCGTGACGCTGACCTTCGTACTCGCGCACAACACCCTCTACACCTACATCGCGCCTTTCCTCGACTCGCTCGGCATGGCGGACCGGGTCGACGCCGTCCTCCTCACCTTCGGAGTGCTGTCGTTGGCGAGTATCTGGATCACCGGCGCACTCGTCGACCGGCACCTGCGCACCCTCATGATCACCAGTTGCGCCCTCTTCGCCACGGCGGCTCTGCTCCTGGGAGTCTTCACCGGCTCCCCCGTACCGGTCTTCGTCGGCACGGCCTTGTGGGGACTCGCGTTCGGCGGCACGGCGACCCTGCTACAGACCGCTGTCGCCGAAGCGGCCGGTGCGGCCGGGGACGTGGCCCAATCCCTGCTCGTGACCGGCTGGAACACCGGCATCGCCGGCAGCGGCATCCTCGGTGGACTCCTGCTCGGCGGCCCCGGAGCGAGCTACCTCGGCTGGAGCGCCCTCGCGCTTTTGCTACCGACTCTCGCGATCGTCCTCGGCGCACGCAGGAACGGATTCCCCGCGCACCCACTCCACCACACCGAAACGACACCAGGATGAAACGACCGCTTCTCGAAGTCGAGGACGATGCTGCGGTCGGCGATGCGGGCGTTCTCCAGATTGCGGGCCGGGCGAGGAGGACAGGGGATCCCCCTCGCACGAAGGTCGGGCTGTTGGATGCCGAGGGGGCCGCGCAGCGGACGGCGCCCCTTCCCGTCACCGGCAGCCCGGCCCGGTTCCTGCGGCCGGTCCCCGTCCGGCGGGTTTCGTTCGAGGGTATGTCGGGAGCGAGGAGCGGGGGCGGCTGCTGTGACCGGTCAGGGGATGATGGCGTACTCGGTGAAGTGGCCGCAGGCGGTGAAGCCGCGGCGCGGTAGACGGGTTCGCCGTCGGCGGACGCTTGCAGCACTGCGGTCTCGTAGCCCGCGTCGCGGGCGGTGTGCAGGGTGGCCAGGGTGATGGCGCCGCCATAGCCGCGGCGGCGGGCGGCGGTAGGCGTGGCGATGTTGTAGATCCCGGCAACGCCCGCGTACGGGAAGACCTCGGCCGAGCAGACGGGACGGCCGTCGACGTAGCCGACCAGGTAGCGGGCGGGGCAGTCGGCGGTGAACGCCAAGTCGTCGGCGTCGGCGAAGAACCGGCGCACCCTGGCGGCGGGCGGGTCCCAGTTCGCAGCGAGGACCGTGGCGAAGTCGGCGAGTTGCCCCGGAGTGGTCTGAGGTGCCCCGCGTTTTCCGGACGCCTTGTTCGCTGTCCTTTTATGCGGCGAGTCCGAGCTCGTGGTGGTTTTGCAGGGCTTCGAGTGGTGT
>NZ_JBIRRX010000024.1:0-89620 GCF_044333915.1 Embleya sp. NPDC020886
CACACCACTCGAAGCCCTGCAAAACCACCACGAGCTCGGACTCGCCGCATAAAAGGACAGCGAACAAGGCGTCCGGAAAACGCGGGGCACCTCAGGGCCCCCCTCCCGCTCCGCCGTTGCCAGCGCCTTTCCCCGCAGGCAACGCGCGCGTCTCGCCGGGGAGCCCAGGGCTCCCGGCCGCCGGTGACCGTGGGACCGGGCCGATCTCCGCCAATCCACGCCGACCGTTTAGCACAAAGCCACCCGCGCCCAACCCCACCAACACCCACCCGCAAGCCGCGAAACGCCCCACCACTCAGCGCCACCACTCAGCCCCAGCCCCAGCCCCAGCACCCCAACCGAGCCCACGCAGTCGGCGAAGCGCAGTCACCACGCCCACCGCCATGATCCACGGCACGCACGGCGGCGCCATCTCCTCCGATCCAAGAAGCGTGACCAAGGCCGATCGGCGTGCGTGGTCCGCCCGTTACGCCGGCTGCCAGAGTTCGATGCGGTTGCCCTCGGGGTCGGTTACCCAGCCGAAGCGGCCGACGCCTTCCATGTCCTGGGTCTCGTCGGCTACGTCGGCGCCCTTGGCGCGGAGCTGCGCAAGCATGGCGTCCAGGTCACGGACGCGGAAGTTGAGCATGGTCTGTTGGGAGCGGGAAGCGAAGTAGTCGGTGTCGGCCTCGAAGGGCGCAAAGACCGTGAGTCCCGCTTCCTGGTGCCATACGCCGTGCTCGTCCGCATCCAGGCCGAGGAAATCCCGGTACCAGGCGCCCAACGCAGCCGGGGTCGAAGCGCGAATGAAGTATCCACCGATTCCGAGCACGCGTTCCATGCCGTGATTTTGCCAGGCGGCAGCCCGGCCGGGACCCGGACACGCAGACTGCCGGAACGGCTCGCCCGGGACTGCGGACCCCGCGCCACGGAAGCCGGGCGCCGCCCGCGCGTTCGCACCCTCCGGCGACTCGGCCCGGCACCCGGACACAGGCCGGCTTCCGCCGCCTCCCCGCCGTCACCCGCCGTGGGTCCGCAGCGCCGGTGCTGCGGACCCACGGGGTGTTCCGGCGCGGAGGCCGTCGGGACGGGGCCTAGCGGGTGAGGGTCCGGACCGTGTAGGTGCCGCCGGAAGGAGGGTTTTCGACGGGAGCGTCGCCGCGCACGGTGGGGGGCTTTTGGAGTTGGGCGGCGGTGGTCTTGGGGCCGCCGGGGCTGCCCAGGCGTACCTCGCCGCGCTTGATGGCGTCGGCCGCGTTGGTCTTCGGCGCTGCCGGGGGGCTGCTGGGGGCGGTGGAGAGGTTCAACGCGGGGACCCACTCGTTGTTCGAGCCGACCCAGGCGCCGCGCCAAGCGGAGCCGTCCCATCCGTAGGCGGCCGTGAACGTGGCGTGCCAGAGGTTCCCACCGCAGCGGTAGTGGCTTTCGATCCCGACACGGAAGGCGGAGCCGCCGTTTCGGGCCGGGCCTTCCGTGGCGCAGGTGAACCAGACGTTACCGGGCGCATCGTAGGCAAGTAAGTGCTTCTCGACCGACAATACGCCCGTGGGCCTGTTCACGAGCGTGCAGGTGCCGTTGCTGTTTCGCTTGTAGCCGTACGTATATCCCGAAGAGAACGCGTCGGCGTTGGTTATCGATTCACCGCCGACGCACATGTTGGAGTTCGTGTAGGTCAATGCGAACTGTGAGGCGGCCGTGGCTTGGCCGGTGAATCCGAAAGCCAGGCCGGCTGCGGCGGCCGTGACTCCCGCACAGCGGGCAATCCTGCGACGCTTCATGTGTACTCCTCCGTCATTGCCGGTACGGCTGGGGCGGAAGCACGCTCGGGCAATACCGGTGGGGGATTGCCCGGACATGCTCGGCACGCCCGGGCAATCCCCCGTCCCTGAGCCGGCTGATCACCGCACGGAATCCTCGGTTGCCGCCCGATTCCCGTGCCCCGCGCCCCCTTTCTCATGGCGCCTGTCCACCCTCTCCCGGCCGGAACACCTTGGTCATCCGCGTTCGGCGCAGCGTTCGTCCGCATTGCGCGCACACCACCGGCGGGTCCGACGATCGTGACCGGCCCGCTCGGTTCGCCTGCCGGGCGACCGGGGCGGGGCTATCGGCCCGGGCCTCGCGTATGCGGCCGGACTTCGTGCGGCAGGACCCCGTAGACGCTGCGGAACGCGCGGCTGAAGTCGCCGGGACGCAGCCCCCAGCGGGCGGCGGTCTCGCCGATCGTGCGGTGCCGCAGCGCCGGGTCGGCCAGGTTGGCGTGGCAACGTTCCAGACGGCGCCGCCGGATCGATGCGGCCACCGATTCCGGTTCGTCGCGGAAGAGTTCGTGCAGGCTCCGTACGGAGATGTGGTGGTGCGCGGCAATCGCGGCCGGCCCCAGTTCGGAATCGGCCAGGTGGCGGTCGATGAACGCGTGGACGCGTGCCAGCAGTGCAGCCCTGCGGGTGGCGTGAGGCAGGGCGTCGTGGGTGTCGAGGCCGGAGGCAACGACGGTCGCCGCGAGGTCGACGCCGATGGCCGCCATACGGGCCAGGTCGCCGGGGGCGCTACCGTGCGCGGCTTCGGGAAGTTGTGCGAGATAGGAGGCGAGGAGGCGGCCCGGCCCGGCGCGAGTCGAGAGGGGTTCGCCAAGCAACCGGTCGGCGCTCCTGCCGGCTGGCGGGCGCGACGCGCGCGGTAGGCGGATCAGCGTCAGCCGGGACCGGCGACCGACGTCGACGAAGTCGACGTCCAGCGGATGAGAAGTGGAGAACAGTGTCATCCCGCCTGCCTCCAGGCACGCGGTACGGCGTTCCTGCGTCAACCGGATCGGGCCGCCGCGCACCAGCACCAGGTAGTAGCACTCGGGGTCGTACCGGCGGATCTGCACGGCGGAACGGCGGGCCGTCATCGGCGAGAAACCGAAGGCGGCCACCTGGCCGTCCGGCGTCTCCACGGCCTGGGCGTCGCCGCGGAACCGCGCCGTGTAAGCGCTGTCGATGGACACCGCCATGACGTGACGGCCGACCAACTCGGCCCACCAGCCGAACCGTTCCGGTTCCGGAATCGCGTCGGTACTCATCACCGACAGCCCCGTCGGACCAGGCCCCTGTTGTAACGCTCCCCCACCGACGAACATCCCGCGATCATCCCGAACCAACCGCACGCCCGGAAGAGTGTTGTGAACCACACCCGCGCCCCGACATACACTCGGAACGGGCCGGCCGCGACGACACCGTGACGCCGATGCGCCGGAAGCAAACCGTGAGGTGTCCTCGCGAAGCCATGCGCCGCACGCACCCCCGGGCTGCTCCCGGCCGGACGGCGGGCGCGCGCCCGGAACGCAACACCCGTACTTCGCGACGCAGTCGGCGTCAAAGTCGCGGGTCGGCCCGATCTCCCGGTGCGGGGGACCGGGAGCATCACGATCTCCTTTGCCTTCCGCTACATCGGCTGAACGGACCCGGCAGCACCGCGGCTCCGGCTGGTCGGGACGGGGTTGTCCGGGTCGTCCAGCCATACCTGTTCGGTGCCGTCCGGGTGGGCGGTGAGGCCGAAGCGGTGGAAGTCGGGGCGGCCCTGGTCGTGCCACCAGCGCCAGGCGGTTTCGAGTTCGGTCCACAAACGGCGTGGGCCGGATTGGGCGACTTCGAAGGTGTCGGCGCCGGGGATGTAGTCGGTGGTCGCCCAGCTCGTGACGTCCGTGTCGAAGAGCCAGAAGCGGTAGGGCTCGTCGCCGCTGGTTCCACCGTCGGTGATGTCCAGGAAGATGTCGCGGACTTGCACGCCGATGGCGAACATCGCGATCCAGTCGCCGACATCGTCGGGCGACAGCGTGGTCGAGGCACGTTCTGCGGCGGCGGGCCACGGGTTGGCCAGGTAGCGCGACCGCGGCGGCTCGACTTTGCGTTCCTGGCGCATGCGCATGAACGCCGAGGACGAGACGAAGTGGCCCGCTGCCGAGCTCGGCCGACTACGAGGCGGGCGATTCCTTCGCCGCCGTAGAACGGACCCCATGGCGTCACGATGACCCCGCCGGGTCGTGTCTGCGCGATCCAGGCCGGTGAAACGTGGCCGATCGACGCGGTGGCGATCACCCGATCGAACGGGGCGAGGTCGTCATGCCCCGCCCGACCATCGCCCACGATGCACCGCGGCTCGAAGCCTGCCGATGCGAGCCGCTTTCGGGCCGCGTGGGCAACGTCCGGGTCCACCTCGATGGTCGCGACGTTGCGTGCGCAAAAGGTGCCGAGGCGCGGCTCGCAGGATCGGCGCCCATTCGTCGGTCAGCACAGTAGCCGTATCCACCAACGGTGCCACCTCGACGCACTCACTGCTTGCGGAGCTTCCGGAGTACGAAGACGTGCGCCAAGTCGCGGGTATCTGCTCAGGTTTCACAAATCTTCCAACCTTGTAGCGATGCACTTTTTGGTGTCCTCGGGAGACAGTGCGCTGTCGTGCAAGTGATTCAAAAGGCGACGGAACCGACGCACGTCGATCTCGGAATCCCTCGTGTCCATGCCGGCTTCGTACTCGGCATAGACAACACTCGGATCGATCCCCGCCGGAAAGTCGAGCAGGACGATGCCCCCGGTGAGAATCGCCCGCTGGGCACTGAAAGGGGTCACTCGAACCTCGACGTTCGGCCGTTCCATGACCGCCACGACATGCCGCAGTTGCTCACGCAGCACCGCCGGGCCACCGGTGTCCGCGTAGAGCAGTCCGGCGCTGATGGTCGCCACGGTCTCGACGTCTTCTTCGTCGAGGATCTTCTGACGCCGGACCCTGAGTTCGACGAGGGCGTCGGACGTCGGCAACGACGACACGGCCCGCCTCCCTCGACCCGGAAGCGGAGCCCGAGGGGCCCCGGAGGCACGGGCGCGGGCGGGCCCGGCATCAAGCGACTGACCGCACCGCCGACTCCCCTGCCGCTACCGGGACTTCGTGCACACCCCGGATCCGGACGCGGCCGGGTCCCCTCCCCGGCCTCCGATGCACCCCGCCTCGGGCCGGGCCCACCGGGGACTCCCGCCGGCCGCTCCGCAGGTTCGACGCGAGCCGTCGGCGTCCCTCCACGGACAGCAGCGCATTGTGGTGGGTCACAGGCATACGACACGCCACGCCGAGGTCACCGCCCGCTACAGGACGGGCGTCGTCCTCGCCTCGCCGGTCCTGTGGCTTCGCGGACCACAACCGTGATCGCTCGGTCGGACAGGCTCCAGGGCCTGTTGTGAAAGTTGGCCCCGTCGGATCCGGCCGAGGGACGGCCGGATCCCTTCGTCACCCGGTACGGGCGCCGTTGGTGCGGAGGGCGGACCTCCGCCACCCGGTTCCGGGCCTCCCGCGGTCCCTCACTGGACCAGGTCGACGTGCGGGTGGCCTCCGCTCGCCGGGCAGGCGTACAACTGGAGGTGATTGGCGTCCAGCACGGTGATCTCGGGCGGATTGCACCAACTGTCCTCGGACACGCCGGACACCCTGTCCTCGTACGGGATCCAACTCGTGCTGTTGGGGTGCCATTCGGACGAAGCGATGGTCAGCAGCGGCGTCATTGCCGTACCGCAGGCCACACAGAACCGCGGCATGGGGTCGGTGAGTCCCCAGGGGGCCCAGCCGCCGATCTTCCAACCGGGGGCGTGGGACAGCGCGTTGTCATAGAACTCCTGCGGGTAGGCGTCGTCGACCACGATGCCCGCCGCCCGCCAGGGCGCGGGGTCCGTGATCTGCTGCTTCGATTCCTCGGGGAGTTCCAGGAAATCGGGGTACTCGGTGACCTGCTCCGGCGCGAGCACGCACGGCTCGGGCACGTAGAGGTCCTCGTCCGCGTCGAACGGCTCGGGCGGCGCGGCCAACACGGCGGTGACATCCGCGGCGGTCCGCCAGGACAACTCGATCGGAATGCTCGAGTCCGGCGCGTGCTCCGAAGGGCACCACAGAACCTGCAGCAGGTCGGTCCGCCCGGGCGGCCGCAACAGGGGTATGTCCCGCGCATACAACTGGGCCACGGGCACCAGGGGGTGGAGGCCGTCATGCTCGATGCGGCAGTACCGCCAGGGTTCCTGTGCGGGCCACAGCAGGGGTCCGCCGATCGAGCTGTCGTGCACCGTGGGAGACCCGGGACGCGGGTGCAACCGGACCGCCGGGCGGGCCAGCGGAGCCAGCGCGGGGAAGACCGCGGCGATGTCGACCGGCCGCGGCGGGGTGGTACGTACGCCAATCATGGCGATGATCTTGTCAACACTCTCCGACAGCGGGCTGCCGACCTGCCTGGCCAGGCTGTCCCGCCACGTGCACAGGAACTCGTACTCCGCCTGGTCGTCGGGTTCCAAGTGCCGGAACGGCCGCATGGTCGGCCGCGAAAGCGGTGTCCTTCGCCGGTGTTTCACCCGCTCCTCGGCACACATCCGCCCACCCTCTCCACGCTTGCCGGGTTCCGGCATCGGCGAGCGCAATCACCCCGCAACACCCCTTCAACGGCGGGGACTTACCACGACGCTTCGGCGTGGGAACGGCCGCGCCGCGCCACCGGAGTCCGCCGGGGCCGAACTCAACGCCGACACCGACCATGACCATGACCACGGTCACGACCCGTGACCGCCCCTCTCCCCCACCCGACCCCACCACTCCCCCGCCAACCGCCCCGGCCACCCCCGAGCCGCCCCGATCGCAAGATCATCCCAATGTCCCGATTCGGTGTTCGACGAAACGGCGCGTAAGCTCCTCGTCCGCCTGCCGTTCGCGCCCCGTCCCGCGATCGAACCGGCGGGCGTGGCGCTGAGCTGGGCACTTCCCGCCCCCGCCCACTGATAGGCGATCACGATCAATGGTTGAGCCATTGCTTATTTCATCTATCAATTCTCCTGTGACATCGTCATCAACGTACGTCCGACCGGGATGGTGAACCTGCCTTCCCGGCCCTTCGCGGAGGAGATTCAGTGCTTACTGTCGGTAACCAGTTCCCCGAGTACGACCTCACCGGCGTTGTGTCGCTGGAAGCGGACAAGGCTTTCGAGCAGATCACCAACAAGTCCTACGACGGCAAGTGGCGCGTCGTCTTCTTCTGGCCGAAGGACTTCACCTTCGTGTGTCCGACCGAGATCGCCGCGTTCGGCCGTCTCAACGAGGACTTCCAGGACCGTGACGCGCAGCTCCTCGGCGTATCCGTGGACTCCGAGTTCGTGCACCTGGCCTGGCGCAAGGACCACCCGGACCTGACCGACCTGCCGTTCCCGATGCTCTCCGACCTCAAGCGCGAGCTGTCCTCGGCCGCCGGTGTGCTCAACGCCGACGGTGTCGCGGACCGCGCGGTCTTCATCATCGACCCGAACAACGAGATCCAGTTCGTCATGGTCACCGCCGGCTCGGTGGGCCGCAACCCCGACGAGGTGCTGCGGGTCCTGGACGCGCTGCAGACCGACGAGCTGTGCCCGTGCAACTGGCAGAAGGGCGGCGAGACCCTCGACGCCGCCAAGCTGATGGACGCCTGATCCATGGGTCTCGACGTCCTGAAGGCCGCACTGCCCGAGTACGCCAAGGACCTCAAGCTCAACCTGGGCTCGGTCGTGGGCAACTCGAAGCTCGCCGAGCAGACGCTCTGGGGCACGGTGCTCGCCTGCGCGATCGCCACGCGTAGCCCCAAGGTGCTCGCCGAACTCGAACCGGAGGCCAAGAGCCGACTGTCCGACGAGGCGTTCACCGCTGCCAAGGCCGCTGCCGCGATCATGGCGATGAACAACATCTACTACCGCTCGATGCACCTCATCGGCGACCCGGAGTACAGCAACCTCCGGGCCGGTCTGCGGATGAACGTGATGGCCAACCCGGGTGCCCCGAAGGCCGACTTCGAGCTGTGGTCGCTGGCCGTCTCGGCGATCAACGGCTGCGGCCGGTGCCTGGAGTCGCACGAGCAGGTCCTGCGCAAGGAGGGCGTGCCGCGCGAGACGATCCAGGAGGCGATCAAGATCGCCGCCGTAATCCACGCGGTCGGCGTGACGCTGGAGACCGACCAGGGCTGAGCACGCCCTGATCGCCCCGGCGAACACCCGAGACACCCGCTATACCGCAACATCGGTAGCACCCGTGAGAGCCCGCCCCACCCGGTGAATTCCAGGGGCGGGCTCTCACGCGTTTCCCCAAGTTCCCAACCCCCGAACTCCCCGAACCCGCCCCCCTCACCGCCGAGCCCGCGACCGCCCCGCCGGACGCGACCGAATCGCCCACCGCGAGCGCGTCACCCACAACGCACACGTCGCCCACCACAACCGCGTCAACCCCTGCAACCGCGTCACCCGCCGCAGCCGAATCGGCCCCGGCACAGACTCCGGCCCGGACCCCGCCCCGGCCCCGGAGCCCGACCCAGCCCCGGACCCGACCCCCGACCACCCACCGAACGCCGACTCCTCACGCCGCCGGCTCACCGCGCCGCCCCCATCCCGACCAGCGCGACCTCCTGATACAACCCCACCGCGTCCCGCACACCCATCCCGCGATATATCCGGCTCCCGGTCGAGATCGCCGTGCGCAACACCCGCTGGGTGAACGCCGGATCCAGATCGGGGTGGAAGTCGCCGGACCGGATCCCGGCCACCAGCGCCCCGGTCCAGGTGTCGGCGACCTTGGCCCGCTGCGAGGTCAGCCGGCCGGCCGGGAGTTCGTCGCCGCGCACCTCGTTTATCGCCAGCACGGTGGAGACCCCGTGATAGGCATGCGCCTCCACGGTCCGCCCGATCAGACCGCCCAGCCGCTCCACCGGCGCCGGTTGCGCGGCGGCGTCCTTGTCGAACGCGGTACGCAGATCGCCGAGGAACTCGCCGAGCAGCTCGGCGAGCAACTGCTCCTTGGAGCCGATGTGATGCGCGAGGCTGCCGACCGGCACACCGGCCAGGTCGGCGATCCGACGCACCGTGGTGCTCGCGTATCCGTCCTGCTCGAAGAGCAGGTTGGAGGCGATCCGGATCCGGGTGCGCGCGTCGGCCTGCGGCGGCACCCGGGCCATCCGCCGTTCGGCCTCGATCCGGGCGTCCTCGATCGGGCCGACCCGACGCAGCGTGGGCACCGCGTAGCGCGCCGGCCCGAGCAGGTTGCAGATGCGCTGCGAGGGGTGCCGCCCGGGCCGCACGATGCCGCGCACGAACACGTCCACCAGACGCCCCGCGGCCGCGTCCGGGTCGTAGCGGCCGCTCGGCCGATACCACTGGGCCATCCCCCACACTGCCGATTGCAACATCAGCGACAACAACACGGGGTGCAGGTCCCGGCGCAGACTGCCGTTCTCGACGCCCCGGCGCAACACCCGCCCCCACAGGGTGGATGCCTCGGCGGTGCGGTCGGACAGCCAGACGAAGCCCTCGCTGCGGGAGAGTCGGCGCGACTCGCCGACCACCACGATCGCCGCGTCGGGACTGTTGCCGATCACTTCGAGGCTGTCCCGCAACAGGCCGCGCAGCGTGGCGATCGGCTCCTCGCCACGCTCGACGGTGGCCCGCTGCCGGCTCATGATTTCGGCGAAGAAGCTGTCGAGTACTTCGAGCAACATCGCTTCCTTGGACGGGAAGTGGTGGTACAGGCTGCCCGAGAGCATGTCGGCGGACTCGGCGATCTGCCGGACGGTCGTGGCGCCGTAGCCCCGCTTGGCGAACAGCGCACAGGCGTGTCTGATGATCTCCGCGCGTCGATCCGCTCGCGGCTTGATGTGACGCTCCGCACCCGCTCGATCGCTCAACACGACGCCAAGCGTAGTACGCCTGGGAATCCCATGCGGAATATCACGTTCCGGTAGTCCCTACTAGCCCCACGAGCCCCACCCGCACCACCCGACCGCACACCCGAGTCGCAGTGCGAACGAGTACAAAGCGCATCGGATGCGGGCACGACGACAGTCGCAACGAGCCTTCGAGCCCTCCGGATACCACCTGGGACCGAAAACGAGGCACCCGACCCCGCGCCATCATATCCTTGACTTAGTCATACACTTGGGGCAGGGTGAGATCAGGCTGGATCAATGCGTCGCCATCCGTGGACCGGCCCCGAAGACCGGCCACGCAGGACTCGCTAGGAGCGACCCCATGGGCAACCCCGTCATCGTCGAAGCCGTGCGCACCCCCATCGGCAAGCGCAACGGTCGGCTCGCCGGCCTGCACCCGGTGCAGTTGTTGTCGGCCGTCCAGCGCGGGCTGATCGAGCGGGCCGGGATCGACCCCGAACTGGTCGACCAGGTGATCGGCGGCTGTGTCACCCAGGCCGGCGAGCAGTCCGGCGACATCGTCAAGCACGCCTGGCTGTACGCCGGCCTGCCGCACCGCACCGGTGGCACCACGATCGACTGCCAGTGCGGATCCGCCCAGCAGTCGGTGCACCTGATCGCCGGATTGATCGCGACCGGCGCCATCGATGCGGGAGTTGCATGCGGCATCGAGTCGATGAGCCGCAACCCGCTCGGGCACACCGCCAAGCCCGGCCAGAAGTCCAAGCCGGAGGACTGGGCGATCGACCTGCCCGACCAGTTCACCGCCGCCGAGCGGATCGCCCGCAACCGCGGCATCACCCGCGCCGACGTCGACGCCCTGGGCGTGCGCTCACAGGCCAACGCCAAGCGCGCGTGGGACGAGGGCCGGTTCACCTCGCAGGTGGTCCCGGTCGAGGCACCCGTACTGGACGCCGAGGGCAAGCCCACCGGCGAGACCGTGCTGGTCGACCGCGACCAGGGTCTGCGCGACACCACGATCGAGAGCCTGACCCGCCTCAAGCCGGTGCTGCCCGACGGCATCCACACCGCCGGCAACTCGTCGCAGATCTCCGACGGCGCCGCGGCGCTGCTGATCATGGACGAGGACAAGGCACGCGCGCTCGGCCTGCGTCCGCGCGCTCGGATCATCGCGCAGGCGATGGTCGGCGCCGACCCGCACTACCACCTGGACGGTCCGAACGACGCGACCGAGCGGCTGTTCGCCCGCTCCGGGATGACGATGTCCGACATCGACCTGTTCGAGGTCAACGAGGCGTTCGCGTCCGTCGTGCTCTCCTGGGCCCAGGTGCAAAAGGCCGACCTGGACAAGGTCAACGTCAACGGCGGCGCGATCGCGCTGGGCCACCCGGTCGGCTCCACCGGCGGCCGACTGCTGACCACCGCGCTCTACGAACTGGAGCGCACCGACAAGCAGTTCGCCCTGGTGACGATGTGCGCGGGCGGCGCCAACGCGTCCGGCACGATCATCGAGCGGATCTGACGCCCACCTACCGGCACCGCACACGATCGAGCCCCGCACGCCGTCCGGCGTGCGGGGCTCGACCCGCGTTCATGGGCGAGTCGTGCGACTCGCGGCCCACTCAGTACCAGTGGTGGCTCTGCCAGAACGTCCACGCCTGGCACGGGCTGCCGTAGCGCTCGTTCATGTAGCTCAAGCCCCACTTGATCTGCGTCTCGGGGTTGGTCCGCCAGTCGGCGCCGGCCGTGGCGTACTTGCTCGCCGGCAGCGCCTGCATCAGGCCGTACGCGCCGGACGACTTGTTCGTCGCGTCGACCCGCCAGCCGCTTTCCTTCGTGACGATGTTGCTGAAGCACGTGTACGCGCTCGAACTCATCATCGACTTGGCGATCGCCTGGGCGTCGGCGGCGGACGCCGACACCTTCTCCACCGCGCCGCGGTTGTCCGAGCGGGCGGCACGCTCCTGGGCCGCCTTGCGGTCCGCGGCCTCCTTGTCGGCCGCGGCCTTGTCCGCCGCCGCCTTGTCGGCCGCGGCCTTCTCCGCTGCGGCCTTTTCGGCGGCGTCGCGCTCGGCCTTGACCCGGGCGGCCTCTTCGGCCTGTACGCGCTGCGCCTCGTCGTAGGCTGCGGTCTGCGCGTCGGCCTGGTGGGTGATCCCGGTGCTCAGTTGCTGCGCCGCAGGGGCGGCAGGAACCTCGAGAAGCTTCGTGGTGCTTGCTTCGTCTACCGTCTGGGCGTCGGCGGACGCGGAAACTCCCGTGCCACTGAATCCGACCACGGCGCCAACGGCCGTGACAGCGGTGGCGGATGCCACGGCTATCCCCCGAACCGAGATCCGGCTCACACACGTTCCTTCCGACAGGCGCGCACCGCGGTCGAGCGGCGTACGAGTCCAACCCCCGGTCTGCCCACGCTCCCGGAGGGAGCATTTCGGCCCTCGCGCCGAACGATCGGTCCGGCGCGTGTGGCGGGCGGCGTACAGCAGGTCATGTGTCGAGTCGTCGGGCAGCGCTGTACGCGAGGGTCTTACAAGTCCAGCAGCCTGCCTCAGCCAAACATTCGGAAGCAATTTTCGAAGACGTGGCGAACATCACAACTCCGGGAAGGCCAAAGGCTTTTCCCTTTCCGCTGCAGACCGTTTCCACCCGGAATATGCGGACACGGCAAGGCCCCGCCGTCGACGTCTCGAAGCAGTCGAGACGTCGCCGACGGGGCCGGCCGAACAACTCCCTCCGGGGCCCTCACCAGGCATCCGTCAGCCGGGCAGGTCCTCCAACATCTCGGTCACCAGGGCCGCGATCGGCGAGCGCTCGGACCGGGTCAGGGTCACGTGCGCGAACAGCGGGTGTCCCTTGAGCTTTTCCACCACCGCGACCACCCCGTCGTGCCGACCGACCCGCAGGTTGTCCCGCTGCGCGACGTCGTGGGTGAGCACCACCCGCGAATTGCTGCCGATCCGCGACAGCACGGTCAGCAGCACATTGCGCTCCAGGGACTGCGCCTCGTCCACGATCACGAACGCGTCGTGCAACGACCGGCCGCGGATGTGGGTGAGCGGCAGCACCTCCAACATCCCGCGGGCGACGACCTCCTCGATCACGTCGGATGTGGTGACCGCCGACAGCGTGTCGAAGACCGCCTGGGCCCAGGGGCTCATCTTCTCGTTCTCGGTGCCGGGCAGGTAGCCGAGTTCCTGACCACCGACCGCGTACAAAGGACGGAAGACCATCACCTTGCGGTGCTGGTTGCGCTCCAGCACCGCCTCCAGGCCCGCGCACATCGCCAGCGCCGACTTGCCGGTACCGGCCCGGCCGCCCATCGACACGATGCCGATCTCCGGGTCGAGCAGCAGATCCAGCGCTATCCGCTGCTCGGCACTGCGCCCGTGCAGACCGAACACGTCCCGATCGCCGCGCACCAGGCGCACCCGCTTGTCCGCGGTGACCCGGCCGAGCGCCTTGCCGCGCTCGGAGACCAGCACCAGTCCGGTGTGGCAGGGCAGGTCGACGGCCTGCTCGATGTGCGTGCGATCGTGTTCGAACAGGGCGTCGATGTCGGCGGAATCGACCGTGAGTTCGGCCATTCCGGTCCAGCCCGAGGTGTTCACCAGTTCGGCGCGGTACTCCTCCGCGTTCAGTCCCACCGCGGACGCCTTGACGCGCATCGGCACGTCCTTGGACACCAGCGTCACATCGTGGCCCTCGGCCATCAGGTGCCTGGCCACCGCCAGGATGCGCGAGTCGTTGTCGCCCAGCCGGAATCCGGGCGGGAGCACGGTCGCGTCGATGTGATTGAGCTCCACCCGCAGGGTGCCGCCGGAATCCCCGATCGGCACCGGGGCGTCCAGGCGCCCGTACTGCGTACGAAGCTCGTCCAACATCCGCAGCGCGTGCCGGGCGAAGTAGCCCAACTCCGGGTGGTGCCGTTTGGCCTCCAACTCGGTGATCACGACGACGGGCAGAACGACCTCGTGCTCGTCGAACTTCAAGAGCGCCGACGGATCGGCAAGGAGCACGCTGGTGTCGAGGACATACGTCCGGTGCTGCGGAGCACGGCGTTGGATCGTGGCCACGGAGTGCCTCGCCCCCTCTCAGGGCACGCGCACCGTGCGCCCTGATCGCTCGGAGTCCGGGCCCCGGCCCGAAGGCCGGGTGCCCGGCCCTCCTGTCGCCGTGAACTGTGGAGCATGTAGAGCACGGAAGGGCCTCCCGGGCAGGTGACGGGGTGTCACCCACATATCGCACCGGCCCACAAGGATGTGCGCCGGCCCGACGGGGTTATTCCCGTCCAGGGCACCGCCAACACAAACCGGATGATCACATGCCGATGGAAACCCGGTCGTGAACGGCGGCGGTGACCGGGCGTCAGGCGCCGTAGCGGCGATGCCGGGCCGAGTAGTCGCGCAACGCCCGCAGGAAGTCCACCTTGCGGAAGTCCGGCCAGAACGCCTCGCAGAAGTAGAACTCCGAATGCGCGCTCTGCCACAACAGGAAACCGGACAACCGCTGTTCACCCGATGTTCGGATGACCAGGTCCGGATCGGGCTGGCCGCGGGTGTAGAGGTGCTCGGCGATGTGCTCGACGTCCAGCACCTCGGCCAGTTCCTCGATCGAGGTGCCCTTGCCGGCGTGCTCCACGAGCAGCGAGCGGACCGCGTCGGCGATCTCGTGCCGACCGCCGTAGCCGACCGCGACGTTGACGAACACTCCGGTCAGGTCGGCGGTCTCGGTCTCGGAGCGCTTGAGCACCTCGCGCGTGTGTTCGGGCAGCAGGTCCAGTGCGCCGACCGGGTGTACCCGCCAGCGGCGCGCGGCGGCCAGATCGGTGACCGCGTTCTCGATGATCACCATCAGATCGGCCAGTTCCTCCGGCGGCCGATTGAGGTTGTCGGTGGACAGCAGCCACAACGTGACCACCTCGACACCGACCTCTTCACACCAGGTGAGCAGCTCGTGGATCTTGTCGGCACCCTTGCGGTGCCCCTCGGCCACCTGTTCGCCGTACGCCTTGGCCCAGCGGCGATTGCCGTCCAGGATGACGCCGACGTGACGCGGTATCACCGTACGGTCGAGCGACGCCTCGATGCGCTTGCCGTATGCGCCGTATGCGAGGTCCCGCAGGCCCATGTCCACCTGCTCCTCCGTCCGTGATCACCCGCGCCGAAAACCCTACTCCCGTCCGACACCCGCTCGACGTCACGCGGCGGAGGGCGGGCGTGAAGATGCGGTGAAGGTCGGCTCGCGGACGGCGTGTCGCGCGCTCATCCGAGGGTGGCTTTCCGAACGCCGAGGGCCCGGCGGGAGAGATCCCGCCGGGCCCGGAGCGTACCGGTATTTTGACGTCGAGTCAGCTTCAGCCGTCGAGTCGCGAGACCAGCTTGTTGTACTCGTCCCACAGGCCCTGCGGGGTGTGCGAGCCGAACTTCTCCAGGTGCTCGGGGACCAGTGCGGCCTCCTGCTTCCAGATCTCGCGGTCCACGGTCAGGAGCAGGTCCAGCTCCGTGTCGGTGAGGTCCAGGCCCTTGAGGTCCAGGGATTCACGCGTGGGCAGTACGCCGATCGGGGACTCGACGCCGTCGGCGAGTCCTTCCAGGCGCTCGACGATCCACTTGAGCACCCGGCTGTTCTCGCCGAAGCCCGGCCAGACGAACTTGCCGTCGGCGTCCTTGCGGAACCAGTTCACGTAGTAGATCTTCGGCAGCTTGTCCGCCGAGGTGGCCTGGCCGATGTCCAGCCAGTGCGCCATGTAGTCGCCCATGTTGTAACCGCAGAAAGGCAACATGGCGAACGGGTCGCGACGCAGCTCGCCGACCGTGCCCTCGGCCGCGGCGGTCTTCTCCGAGGCGACGTTCGCGCCGAGGAAGACACCGTGCTGCCAGTCGAAGGACTCGGTCACCAGCGGCACCGCGCTGGCGCGCCGACCGCCGAAGAGGATGGCCGAGATCGGCACACCCTTCGGGTCCTCCCACTCGGGCGCGATCGTCGGGCACTGGGCGGCCGGGACGGTGAACCGCGCGTTGGGGTGGGCTGCGGGGGTCTCCGACTCGGGAGTCCAGTCGTTGCCCTTCCAGTCGACCAGGTGCGCGGGGGCGTCCTCGGTCATGCCCTCCCACCAGACGTCGTTGTCGTCGGTGAGCGCGACGTTGGTGAAGACCGAGTTGCCCCACATGGTCTTCATCGCGTTGGCGTTGGTGTGCTCGCCGGTGCCCGGCGCGACACCGAAGAAGCCCGCCTCGGGGTTGATCGCGTACAGCCGGCCGTCCTCGCCGAACCGCATCCACGCGATGTCGTCACCGACGGTCTCCACCGTCCAGCCCGGAATGGTCGGCTGGAGCATCGCGAGGTTGGTCTTGCCACACGCGGAGGGGAAGGCGGCGGCGATGAACTTCGGCTCGGCGCCCGAGGGAGGCGTGAGCTTGAGGATCAACATGTGCTCGGCCATCCAGCCCTCGTCCCGCGCCATGACCGACGCGATCCGGAGCGCGTAGCACTTCTTGCCGAGCAGGGCGTTGCCGCCGTAGCCCGAACCGTAGGACCAGATCTCCCGGTCCTCGGGGAAGTGCGTGATGTACTTCTCGCTGTTGCACGGCCACGGCACGTCCGCCTCGCCCTCGCCGAGCGGGGCCCCGACGGTGTGCACGGCCTTGACGAACTCGCCGTCGGTGCCCAGGAAGTCGAGCACCGCCTGGCCCATCCGGGTCATCGTGCGCATCGAGACCGCGACGTAGGCGGAGTCGGTGATCTCCACCCCGTAGGCGGCCAGCGACGAGCCGATCGGCCCCATGCAGAACGGCACCACATACATCGTGCGGCCACGCATCGAGCCGGCGAACAGACCGCCGAGCTTCGTGCGCATCTCGGCCGGGGCTATCCAGTTGTTGGTCGGACCCGCGTCCTCCTCCTTCTCGGAGCAGATGTAGGTCCGGTCCTCGACGCGCGCGACATCCCGAGGGTCGGAGGTCGCGTAGTAGCTGTTGGGGCGCTTGTTCTCGTCGAGCTTGCGGAAGGTGCCCTTCTCGACGAGGAGGTCGGCGAGGCGCTGGTACTCCTCGTCCGAACCGTCACACCATTCGATCCGGTCGGGCTGAGTCAGCCGGGCGATCTCACTCACCCAGTCGAGTAGCTGCCTGTGTTTCGTCGGGACCTCGTTGGCCACGATCGCTCCATTTCGCGCCTGGGACGGCGAGTCCCCGGCGTCGGGGTTGAGGGTTGCGGGGATTTTATCCGGTCGGCCGGGCGCAGAACCGCCCGGGACAGGGCCCCACCTGGAAGTTGTGCCCCGTACCGGACCGAAAACCCCAAAGACGTGCGCTTTCGCGCCCCTCCGGGACAAGATCTCCCGTGATGCGTCTCACTTTGTACTTACCAGTAACCTACGTGGGCGTAAGTACACTCGGCGACATGAGTGTGGACGCGCACGCCTTCCCGGCGCCCTTGACGCCCATCAAACCCAAGCTGCGCGGCTGGATCCACGCGGGGACTTTTCCCCTCGCGGTCGCCGCGGGCATAGTTCTGGTCGCCCTGGCCGGGGACGCCAAATCCCGCGTCGCCTGCGGCGTGTTCGCACTGACCGCGGCGATGCTCTTCGGCACCTCCGGGGTCTACCACCGAGGCAACTGGGGGCCACGCGGCGAGGCCGTTCTGCGCCGGCTGGATCACGCCAACATCTTCCTGATCATCGCGGGCACCTACACCCCGTTGACCATTCTATTGCTGGGCAAAAGCGACCAAATCCTACTGTGGGTGGTGTGGATCGGGGCACTCGCCGGGATCGGTTTCCGGGTGTTCTGGATCGGTGCGCCACGCTGGCTCTACACCCCGATCTACGTCGCGCTGGGCTGGGCGGCGGTGTTCTACCTGCCCGAGTTCATGCGCGAGGGCGGCGTCGCGGTGGTGGTCCTGGTGATCGTCGGCGGCGTGCTCTACAGCCTCGGCGCGGTGGTCTACGGGATCAAGCGACCCAACCCCTCGCCGCAGTGGTTCGGCTTCCACGAGGTCTTCCACGCCTTCACACTGCTCGCCTTCGCGAGCCACTTCGTCGCCGTCGCGCTGGTCGCGCTGGACTGATCCCCTCCCGCTCGTCGCCTCGAAGGCCCGCCGCTCCGTTCGGAGTTGCGGGCCTTCGAGCTTTTCCGGGTTTTCCCCCGAGCTTGGGCTGCTCTTTGCCGAGAAAATCGACCGTCACTCGATTTTGAAAGCTACTGTCAGAAGGCAGAAGCAATCAATAGATGGGGACTGTCATGAATGCGACGCAGCAGGGGTCGGATCGCCCGGCCGAAGCCGACGCTCCGCCCGACCCCAGGCGGTGGTGGGCGTTGGGCGCGTTGGTGGTCGGGCTCTTGGTGGTCGGCCTGGACACCACGATCATCAACGTGGCGATGCCGACGCTGAGCGAGCAACTGGGCGCGAGCACGGGCGACCTGCAGTGGATCGCCGACTCGTACATCGTGGTGTTCGCGGCGCTGATGCTCCCGGCCGGACTGATCGGCGACCGCTACGGCCGGCGTCGCTTCCTGCTCGTGGGGCTGGCGATCTTCGGCGTCGGCTCGGTGGTCGGCGCGCTGGTCGGCTCGGTCGAAGGGGTGATCGCGGCGCGCGCCCTGATGGGCATCGGCGGGGCGTTCATCATGCCGCTGTCGTTGTCCATCCTGCCCGCGCTCTTCCCGGCCGCCGAGCGCGGCAAGGCGATCTCGGTCTGGGCCGCGAGCACGGCCCTGGGCATCCCGCTGGGCCCGATCCTGGGCGGCCTGCTGCTGGAGCACTTCTGGTGGGGCTCGGTGTTCCTGATCAACATCCCGATGGTCGGGCTGGCCCTGCTCGTCAGCGTCTTCCTGCTGCCGGTCTCGCGCTCCCCCGAGGCACCGAAGGTGGACCTCACGGTCACCGCGCTGGTGGTCGCCGCGCTGACCACGCTGATCTTCGCGCTGATCGAGGCGCCCGAGTGGGGCTGGGCCGACACCCGCGTGCTCGCGCTGTTCGGCGCGGCGGCGCTGCTGATCGCGAGCGTGGTGGTGCGCGAGACCCGGGCCCGGCAGCCGATGATCGACCTGGGGCTCTTCCGCGACCGCAACTTCCTGTGGGCCACCATCGCCGCCCTGGTGCCGTCCTTCGCGATCTCCGGCGTGTTGTTCCTGGTCCCGCAGCGCTTCCAGGGCGTGGACGGCCACAACGCGTTCGGCACCGGACTGCGGCTGCTGCCGCTGCTGGGCGGGCTGTTCGTGGCCTCGCTGACCAGCACCCGGCTCGCGGCGCGGTTCGGCTACAAGGTGGTCATCCCCAGCGGCCTGTTCGTGCTCGGTTGCGGGCTGCTGTTGGGCGCGACCGGCTCGGCGGACGACGGGTACGGGCGGACCGCCTTCTGGCTCGTGGTGACCGGGCTGGGTCTGGGCACGTCGCTGGTGCCCTCGATGGACGCGGTGATGGCCAACCTGGCGCCGGAGCGCACCGGGATGGGATCGGCCCTGGTGCAGACCCTGCGCCAGGTGGCGGGCGCGCTCGGGGTGGCCATCCTGGGCAGTGTGCTGGCCTCCGCCTACCTGGACCGGATCGACACCGCCGGTCGCCCCGGCCCGGTCGCCGACGCCGCACGCGATTCGATCGGCGGCGCGGTCAAGGTGTCCGACCACGGCGCGGACCCGACGCTGCTCGACTCGGCCCGCGAGGCGTTCGTACACGGCATGAATCTGAGCCTGCTGATCTGTGGCATCGCCTCGCTGGTGTTCACCGTCGCGGTGGCGATCTTCCTGCCCCGGCGCACCGTCGCCGCACCGGGGTCCGCGCCGGGTGTCGGTGAACCGGGAGAATCGACGCATGACCGCGAAGGAGTCCTCCATCCCTGACCTGCCCGGCTCGCCCGCGGGGTTGCGCGAGCGCAAGAAGATCAAGACCCGGCAGGCGATTCGCCGGGAGGCGTATCGACTCTTCCGCGAGCACGGCTACGACGCGACCACCGTCGACCAGATCGCCGAGGCCGCGGAGATCTCGCCCAGTACCTTCTTCCGCTATTTCCCGAGCAAGGAGGACGTCGTACTCACCGACGAGTACGACCCCCTCCTGATCGAGATCCTGCGGACGGCACCCGACGACATGAGCATGCTCCGGGTGGTGCGCACCAGGGTGCTGGACGTCCTGCGCGAGATCATCCGGGTGGACGGTGCGGAAATGGCCACCCGGATGACGCTGGTGCTCAACGTGCCGGCGCTGCGGCGGCGCACCTACGAGCAGCAGATGTCGTCCTGGACGCTGATCGCGGAGGCGTACGCCGCCCGCTCCGGGCGCTCCCCGTACGACCTGGAACTGCGCGTCGCCGCCGCCTCGATCAACGCGGCGATGGCCGAGGCGATCATGGCGTGGGCACGCGCCGGCTGCACCGGGGACCTGGTCGCCATGGTCGACCGGGCCCTCGCCCTGTTGGAGACGGGGCTGCGGCACAACCCGTGATGTCGGTGGTCGTTCGGTGCGGCCCCGGCCCGTGGGCGCCGGGGCCGCGGCGGCGCGGGCGCCGGTCTCAGGCCCGGGCCACCGCCTTGGACAGCACCTGTTCGGCCAGTTGCTCCGGATCGGTCACCGGCGCGTCGCAGGTGAAGTGCCGACATACGTACGCCGCCGGTCGGCCGCCCACCAGCGGCCGGTCGCGCAGCAGCGGCATCGGCGACTCCTCGGCCGGGTCGCCCATCGCGACCACCGCGCCGGGGGCGGTGGACATCAGCGCGGTCAGGTAGAGCGCCCAGGTCGCGTCGTCGTCGCGCGGGCCGACCACGGCGATCTCGCGCGGCCCGTCCAGCCACGCCTCGGCGACGGCCAGGCCCCAGCCGACCATGCGCGGGGCCTGCGCGGCCAACACCTTGACCAGGCCCAGCGCTCGGCCGGCGGCCTCGCGGTGGTCCTCCGAGCCCAGGTGCGCCGCGTAGCCCAGCAGCGCGCCGGCCGCGCCGGTCCAGCCCGACGGGGTGACGCCGTCGGTGGGGTCCTGCGGTCGGCGGAAGAGTTCCTCGGCGTCGTCGGCGGTGTCGTACAGCGCCCCGTCCTCGTCCACGAAGTGGCCCAGCACCACGTCCACGAGCACGCCGGCGAAGGTCAGCCACGCGTCGTCCGAGGTCACCGCGTACAGCGCGAGGAAACCCTCGGCCACGTCCGCGTAGTCCTCCAGGACACCCGCGTTCGGCCCCGGCCGGCCGTCGCGCGAGGTGCGTACCAGCCGGTCGCCCAGCTCGTCGTCCTCGTCGCCGCCCAGATGCACCGCGAGCAGCAGGTCGGCCGCCGCGAGCGCGGCGTCGAGCAGGTCGGGGCGGGAGAACAGGGTGCCGGCCTCGGCCAGCGCGGCGATGGCCAGCCCGTTCCACGCGGCCACCACCTTGTCGTCCCGGCTCGGCCGGGCCCGCTCCGCGCGGGCGGCCAGCAACCTCGCCCGTACGTCGGTCAGTCGCTCGACGTCCTCGGGGTCGTCGAGCAGTTGCAGGACGGACATGCCGTGCTCGAAGGTGCCCTCCTCGGTCACCGCGAACACCTCGGCCGCCCACGCGCCGTCCGCCTCGCCCAGCACCTCGACCAGTTGCGCCGGGGTCCAGGCGTAGAACGCGCCCTCGACCGACTTCCCGTCCGGGTCCGGGCTGTCCGCGTCCAGCGCGGAGGCGAACGCGCCCTCGGGGGTCCGCAGTTCGCCGACCACGAAGTCGGCCGTCTCCAGCGCGATCCGCCGGGCGAACTCGCTCCCGGTGGCCCGCCACAGGTGGGTGTATACCCGGATCAACTGGGCGTTGTCGTAGAGCATCTTCTCGAAGTGCGGCACCACCCACGCCTCGTCCACCGAGTACCGCGCGAAGCCGCCGCCGAGTTGGTCGTAGATGCCGCCCCGGGCCATCGCCTCGCAGGTCTCCTGGGCCATCTCCAGCGCCGCCTCGGACTCGGTCCGGGCGTGGTGCCGCAGCAGGAACTCCAACACCATCGACGGCGGGAACTTGGGCGCGCCGCCGAAGCCGCCGCGCGCACCGTCGTAGTCGCGTGCGAGCAGGGTCAGCGCCCGGTCCAGATCCTCGGCGGTCGGCGCCTCGCCGCCCGTGTGCAGGTCGCGCGGGGCGGCCAGGGAGGTGGCGACCTGGAGGCCGGTGCGGCGCACCTCGTCGTTGCGGTCGACCCAGGCTTCGGTGATCTTGTACATGATCTGCCGGAACGAGGGCATCCCCCGGCGCGCCTCGCTCGGGAAATAGGTGCCGCAGAAGAACGGCTCCCCGTCGGGCGTGGCGAACACGGTCATCGGCCAGCCGCCCTGGCCGTGGTTCATCGCGACCGTGGCCTCCATGTAGATCGCGTCCACATCCGGCCGTTCCTCGCGGTCGACCTTGATCGCGACGAAGTTCGCGTTGACGATCTCGGCGGTGGCCTCGTCCTCGAAGGACTCGTGGGCCATCACGTGACACCAGTGGCACGCGCTGTACCCGACGCTGAGCAGGATCGGGACATCACGACGACGGGCCTCCGCGAACGCCTCCTCACCCCACGGCCACCAGTCGACGGGGTTGTCGACGTGTTGGAGCAGGTAGGGCGACGTGGATCCCGCAAGACGATTCGGCATACCGCCATCCTCGCGTGCCGACCCCGGCCGGAGCCGGCAACCCCCGGCGCGTCGGCGCGGTCGGGCCGGATTCGTCGTCGGTCCCGTCTGCCGTAGAGGTGGAGGGTGATCGGGCCGCAGATGAGGGTGAGGGTGGCGGTTGCGGCGAGGGACCAGAGGATCTCGCCGGTGCCGCCGGTGCCGCCCATCAGGGCGCGGGCCGCGCTCGCGACGTGGCTGAGCGGGTCGATCTCGACGAAGGCTTGCAGCCGGCCGGGCATGGTGCTCGGCCGGACGAAGACGTTGCCGGCGAAGGACAGCGGCATCAGCACGGCGTTGGCGATGCCCAGGACGACGGCGGGGTCGCGGACGGCCGGCGCGACCCCGGCCCACAGCAGGGACAGCGAGAGCCCGAAGGCGACGACCAGGACGACCGCGGCGAGACGGCCGAGGCGAACAGGTAGCGGGCGACGTCGCCGAGCAGGCCGCCGAGCACGAAGGCGCCGCGCCAGACCGGCAGTTGGCGGAATCGGTCGAAGGCGCCGCTGCGCACGTCCTGGGCGAGCCGGCCACCGCCGTACATGGTGACGACGGCGATGCTCACGCCGAGCACCCCGGGCAACAGGGTCTCCAGGTAGTCGTCGGTCGAGCCGCTGATCGCGCCGCCGAACAGGTAGGTGAACAGCACGGTGAACAGGATCGGGATGGCGGCCGAGTCCACGAGTTGTTTGGGGTCGTGCCGGAGCTTGAGCACGGCGCGCCTGCCGAAGGTGGCCGAGGCGACGAGTGCCCCGGCCCGGCCGGGTCCGCGTCCGGCGGCGAGCAGCGCGTCGATCGGCCTGCGCCGCGGTGGAGAGGGCGGGAGTACTCATCCGTTCGGCTCCTCCTGGTCGATGGCGCCGGAATCGGCCCGGTGGCCGGTCAGGGCGAGGAACGCCTCGTCGAGGCTTGGCCGACCCAGGGAGAATTCGGCGACGCCCACCCCGGCCTCGGCGAGCCGGGTCATCGCGTGCCCGACCAGCCGGCCGGTGTCGGTCGGGTCGGGCCGGGTGGAGAGCGGCATGGTCAGGGCGAGCGGGTCGGCGGTGGGGCGGACCGTGCCGTCCAGGACGTCGGCCAGGATCCGCAGCGCCTGTGGACGCTGTTCGCCGTCCAGGAGCCGGAGTTGCAGGGTGCCCGATCCGACCCGGGACTTGAGCTCGGTGCTGGTGCCTTCGGCCACGACCCGGCCGTGGTCGACGACCGCGATCCGCTCGGCGAGCCGGTCGGCCTCCTCCAGGTACTGGGTGGTGAGCAGCACCGTGGTGCCGGCCGCGGCGACCCGACGGACCAGCTCCCACACCTGGTTGCGGCTGCGCGGGTCGAGGCCGGTGGTCGGCTCGTCCAGGAACAGCAGGTCGGGAGTCACGATCAGGCCGGCGCCGATGTCGAGCCGACGGCGCATGCCGCCCGAGTAGCCGCCGACCGGGCGGCCGGCCGCACCGGTCAGGTCGAACGCGGCGAGCAGGTCGTCGGCGCGCCGGCGGCAGGCGGACCGGGACAGGCCGTGCAGTCGGCCGAGGATCAGCAGGTTCTCGTATCCGGTCAGGTCCTCGTCGAGGGAGGCGAACTGGCCGGTCACCGCCACTCGGGCCCGAATCGCGTTCGCCCGGGTCCTCACGTCGTGACCGAGGACCCGGGCGGTGCCGCCGAAGGGCCGGGTCAACGTGGCCAGGATCCGGATCGTGGTGGTCTTGCCCGCCCGTTGGGTCCGAGGAAGCCGAACACCTGACCGCGCCGAACCGTCAAATCGAGGCCGTCCAGCGCCCGTTGCTCCCCGTAGGTCTTCACCAGGCCGCGCACCTCGATCGCCGGACGATCTTCATCCCAGCTTAATTTTGACATGCTGTAAGAATTGGTTATCTCTTACAAAGAGTCAAGGTTGTGAGTCGGGGCCTACGATTCTCGGAATGATCGACCCGCCCGAAGCCGCCGCAGCACCGCGGCGCCGCCGATCCGATGCCCGGCGCAGCATCGACGCCATCCTCGACGCGGCCCGCGTCGTGCTCGGCGAACGCCCCGACGCGAGCATGGAGGAGGTCGCCGCCACGGCCGGCGTCACCCGCCAGACCGTCTACGCGCACTTCGCGTCACGGGACGCCCTGGTCGTCGCCCTCGTCGAGGCCGCGGCGGCCGAATACCTCGCCGCGCTCGATGCCGCGGGGCTCGACAGCGCCCCGCCCGCCGACGCGCTGGCCCGGTTCCTGGACGCCGGATGGCAGTTCCTGCGCCGCCACCCGCTCCTGCTCAACCCCACCGCGCCCGGCGCTCCGCAGCCCAACCGCAACGCTCTCTCCGAGGTCGTCCCCCGCCGGCTCGAACGGCTCATCCAACGCGGCCGACACACCGGCGACTTCGACGCCGCCCTCCCCGCCGGGTGGCTCGCCGACGCCGTCATCGCCCTCCAGCACACCGCCGCGGCACAACTGGCAGCCGGCCGGGTCACCACCGACGAGGCGGCAACCCTGTGCCTGGAGAGCGCCCTCCGCCTCTGCGGCGACGGGACACGTCGCTAGGCGTACCTCACAGCCGAAGCCCGCGGTCCGGCCGAGCCGTCGTCCGTCGGTCCCACTCCCATGGAATTCACACGGAACCCGCGTAGACCCCGACCAGGGCCGGAACGACGGCCGCGCCGAGGTCGTGGATCGCGTCGAAATGGGCCCGCAGTGCGGGCGTTCGCGCACGAGAGGCTTCGGCAGCGGCTTCAATGGGGTCGAGGCGACGTTGGGAATCGGGGGCATTCCATGATGCGGGTGACGGCGGTGGGGGCGGCCCTGATCGTGAGCGGTGCGCTCGTGGTCGGGTGCCAGGGGGGTTCGTCCAAGAGCGGTCCGTTCGGCCTGGGGGCGACCGACTCGCCCAGTGCGAGCGCGAGTACGGATCGGCCCGGTCCGCCGCCGCCTCCCCCGCTCGACCCGGTCACCTCCGCGCCGCCGACGACCAGCGCGCCCCCGAGCCCCACCACGACCACCCGCGCCGATGTGCAACTGAGCGCCGCGCAGGCCAAGACGCTGGTCGCGGGGGTCGCCCTGGTGCCCAAGGACTGGGGTCCGACCTACGTCCCCCAGGAGCGCAACTACGAGTACGGCGGCCTGGATCGGGTGGTCACCGGCACCGACTGCAAGCAGGTCGTCCAGGGCACCACGGCGGGCGCGCTCGCGACCCTGTCGCGCTACGTGTACATCCCGGACGGCCAACCGAGCGTGGACAACCTGAGCAAGACGCTCGCGACGTCCTCGGCGACCGTCTACTCCAGCACCGCGGCGGCGCAGACCGACATGCGGATCGGTATCGCCGACGGCCGACGCTGCCCCAACCAGGTGCTCGTCGGAGACGAGAAGCTGAACGACATCCAGGTCTACGACCTGACCGTGCCGGGCATCGACGAGGTGCACCTGGCGCGCGCCAAGTGGTTCGCCAAGGGCGGCGGATCGCCCTTCCAGTACGTATGGGTGACGGCCCGTCAAGGCCAGATGGTGCTCACCGCGGCGGTCGTGGACCGAGGCGACAAGACCTTCGAGTCGGCCAAGGACCAGGCCATCGACGCACTGGCCAGGATGGTCGTGCGCACCCGGACGCAACTGCGCTGACCCGGCGCGACCACGCTGATTACCATGGGGCTCCACGCTTCACGGGGGGTCGTCGGCATGTATGGCACAGGCATACGCAAAGGCACCGGCATACGCACAGGCGGCATACGCACGGGCGCCATACGCGCAGGCGGCGGAAACCGGGCGGCGGTTCGCGCGATCGGTCCGGTGCTGGGCGTCCTGCTGCTCGCGGGCTGCGCCGACGGCGGCGACGACCCGTTCGCGATCACCCCGAACGGCGCGCCCACCGGCACCTCCCCGGTGGTCAAGGGCCCCGGCCCGACCACCACCCGTCCGTCCGCCACGCCGGCCACGTCCGCACCGCCGAGCCGCACCCCGGAACAGGCCCAGGCCCTGGCCGCCTCGCTCGCCCTCACCCCGGAGGACTGGGGTACCGGCTTCGCCAAGCAGGGCACCTACGAGTTCGCCGGCGAGACCTGGACGGACTACGCCGCCGACTGCACCCAGCAGACCGTGCCGCTGGCACCGAGCATCACCGGCCAGTGGGTGCGCCAGGTGCAACTGTCGGACACCGCACAGACCAAGGTGCTCTCCAGCGGCAGCACCACGGTGGTCGTGCACAAGGACGTGCGCGGCGCGCACGAGCAGGTCCAGAACGCGCACCAGGTCAAGGACCGCTGCCCGACCCGCACCTACACGGACGGCACCCAGGCCAAGGACACCCCCGGCGCCGAGCAACCCCCGTTCGCCGAGGCCGACGAGGTGTTCGCCGAGGAGGGCCTGATGTACCCCAAGGGCGGCGGCGGACCGTACCCGTACGTCGTGTTGACGCTGCGCAAGGACACCGTGGTGATGTCCGCCTACTTCAGCGCCCCCGCCGCCGACCGCATGCCCGAGGTACGCACCCGCACCACCCAGGCGGCCCGCCTGATGCTGGACCGTCTGCTGCGCCGGTAGCGGTGTCCGCCCGAACGCGCGCCCTCGCCCGAGTGACGCGTCAGCGCCCGCCCGTCCGGGCGACTAACGTTCCGGTCATGACCCAATCGCACGGCTTTGAGACCCTGGCGATCCATGCCGGGCAGGAACCCGACCCGCTGACCGGGGCCGTGGTTCCGCCGATCTACCAGGTGTCCACGTACAAGCAGGACGGCGTCGGCGGGCTGCGTGGCGGCTACGAGTACAGCCGTTCCGGCAACCCGACCCGTACCGCGCTCGAAGAGTGCATCGCGGCCCTGGAGAACGGCACCAGGGCACTGACCTTCGCGTCCGGTCTGGCCGCCGAGGATTGCCTGTTGCGCTCCCTGTGCGCACCCGGCGACCACGCGGTGATCCCGGACGACGCCTACGGCGGCACCTTCCGACTCTTCGCGAAGGTCGCCTCCCGATGGGGCATCGACCACACCCCCGCGCACGCCGGCGACCTCGACGCGGTGCGCGCCGCGATCCGGCCGGGCGTGACCCGGCTCGTGTGGTGCGAGACGCCGAGCAACCCGCTGCTCGGCGTCGCCGACATCGCCGCGCTGGCGAGCGTCGCGCACGACGCGGGGGCGCTGCTCGTGGTGGACAACACGTTCGCCTCGCCCTACCTCCAGCAACCGCTGACGCTGGGCGCCGACGTCGTGGTGCACTCCACGACGAAGTACATGGGCGGGCACTCCGACGTCATCGGCGGCGCGCTCGTGGTGAACGACACCGCGTTGGCCGCCGAGTTGGTGTTCCACCAGAACGCGATGGGCGCGGTGCCCGCGCCGTTCGACGCGTGGTTGACGCTGCGCGGTCTCAAGACCCTCGGGGTCCGGATGGACCGGCACTGCGCGAACGCCGAGCGGGTCGTGGACCTGCTGTCGCGCCACCCCAGGGTGCGCGAGGTGCTGTATCCCGGGCTGCCCGGGCACGCGGGACACGACGTCGCGGTCAAGCAGATGAAGGCGTTCGGCGGCATGGTGTCGTTCCGGGTGGACGGCGGCGAGGATGCCGCCGTACAGGTGTGCAACCGGACCGAGTTGTTCATCCTGGGCGAGTCGCTCGGCGGCGTCGAGTCGCTGATCGAGCACCCGGGCCGGATGACCCACGCGTCGGCGGCCGGCTCGCCGCTGGAGGTGCCCGGCGACCTGGTCCGGCTGTCCGTGGGCATCGAGTCCGCCGACGACCTGCTGGCGGACCTGGAGCAGGCGCTGCGCTGACCCTCCGACCGGCCTGCCTAACGCGTCGTCTCCGAGCACGCCGAGCACGCGGTCACCAGGTTGCCGGTCTCGTCGTAGACGGTGATCGAGACCGGGGTGTCGGTGGCGAACGCCCACAGGTAGGCGACGCCGGGCAGGCCGGGCGGGCGGTCCAGGCGCATCTGTTGCGCGCCGGCGGCCTCGCGCAGTTCGCCGCGTACCGCCGGGGCGGGCATGCTCTGGCCGACCAGGACCGCGACCACCAGGCGCCGCCCGGTCGGCGCGTACACGCCCGGGTCCAGGGCCATCGTGTCCAGCCGGCCGGGAGTCGGCAGGAAGTGGCAGATCGGCGCGCCCGGCGCGGTCGGTTCGCTCGGCTCGGTCACACTGCCCAGACACCACGACGAACCGTATTCGGGACCCGCGTCGCCGATCCACACCGCGCCGCCGAGCCCGACGTCGGTCCGCGGCGACCGCGGCGTCTCGTTCTCGACCGGCCACAGCGGGGTCGGGGCCGGTGGCGCCGGCGGCAACCCGCCTCCGCCGCCGGTCCCCGGGGTGGCCAGCCACCCCCCGATCGCCGCACCGGCCAACAGGCCCGAGGCGAGCAGGTGCCGCAGCCGGTGCAGGTACGCCCGCCGCCGTACCCGGTGGGCCAGGTTCGCGGGCAGCGGCCGGTACGGGAACCGCGGCGGCTCGGGTATCTCCTCCGGGTCCGCCGCCCCCGGCGTCGGCGCCGTCACGCTCATCGGATCGGTTCCGCGCTCGCGACCGACCGCGCGCGATCGGGCGCCGGCAGGTCGGCGGCCGGCATCCGGGCCATCCCGCGCCGCCACGCGAGAGCCACCGTCTCGATCGGCAACCCCAGCGCCTCGGCCGCGTCGTACTCGTCCAGGCGGGCGTACAAACGCAGCACCACGGCGGCCCGCTCGACCCGGCCGAGTCGATCCAGCGTGGTGAACGGTTCGCCCCCGTCCGGGAGTTCGCCCCGATAGCCGCGCGGCCCCGGCCGCCAGGGGTCCAGGTATCCGGCCATCAGCGCCCGCCACGCGGTGCGGACCGGATCCTGGCCGGGCGATCTGTTCCAGTGCACACACGCATGTGCCAGAGCCCGCTCGACCCGGCGCTCGGCGCGTCGGCGGTCGCCGGTGAGCAGGTCGGCGGCCTGCAACAGTTGGGTGCCGACGGTCTGCACGAAGAGATCGAACTCGCGAGCGTCGCGCCTGTGCACGGTCCCTCCCGCAGGTCTGCCGAGCGGATGCCCTGGGGCCGGCCCGTTGCCGTCGCCGCTCACTTGTGTTGCTGCCCCACACCTGTTCGGGTAGTCGCGTATCGCGACATGTCGGCCCCTGTCGGCTGTCGCCGCCGGCCGATCCCCCACCGGGCGCGACGACGACACCACACTTCGTTGTCGCCACGGTAAAACGTGCGGCCCTCGAAGGGGGGTGGAATCGAGCGGTCGGGCCCGCCGATCTTGGTCCGCGCAATATCCTTCGGAGCACCACATCCGATCGACGAACGAGCGGCGATGACAGCGGACCAGGCCCATGACGACCCCACCGGCTCTGCCGACCCGCTCTACGACCGCCTGCAGCACGAGGTGGCGTTGTTCGCGCGCCGCGCCGAGCAGACCCGGCTCGGTGCCGTAGGCGAACTGCGCAACTCGATGGACCGGGCGGCCTACCTGCTGCTCGGCCGGCTGGAGACGGGCGGGCCGATGGGCGTCAAGGCCCTCGCGCAGGCGATGACGATCGACTCGTCCACGGTGACCCGGCAGGTCACCCCATTGGTCGAACAGGGCCTGGTGGATCGGGTGCCCAATCCCGACGACGGCCGCGCCGTGCTGCTCGAACTCTCCGCCGAGGGCCGGGATCGGCTGCACCAGGTGCGCAACGCCCGGCAGCGCCTGATGGCGGAGATCTGCGCGGGCTGGAGCCTGGACGACCGCGAGCGGTTCACCGAATTGCTCACCCGATTCAACGCCTCGATGGAGCGCCGGCAGAGCCGCAACCCGGCCGGCTCCTGAACTCCCGGGACCACCGGGGCGGAAGGAGACCCGGCGCATCCGCACGGGCGGTTGGTGCGACACTCGGCGTATGAGCAGCCCAGCCCCGGCCACGGTGACCCTCCACGACATCCGCATCGCGCGAAAGATGCTGGAGAGCGTCATTCGCGAGACCCCGATCAGGCCGTGTCGGGCGCTGACCGACCGAATCGGCACGCCGGTCCACCTCAAGTGCGAGAACCTGCAACGCACCGGGTCCTTCAAGATTCGCGGCGCGTACGTGCGGATCGCGGGTCTGTCCGAGGCCGAGCGCGCCCGCGGCGTGGTCGCGGCCAGCGCCGGCAACCACGCCCAGGGCGTCGCGCTCGCGGCCCGCACCCTGGGCGTCGCGTCCACCGTGTTCATGCCGGCCGGCGCGCCGCTGCCCAAGGTGGCCGCGACCCGCTCGTACGGCGCCGAGGTGATCCTGGGCGGCGACAACGTCGAGCACGCGCTCGCCGCCGCGCGCGCGTACGCGGACGAGACCGGGGCGGTGTTCATCCACCCCTTCGACCACCGCGACGTGGTGGCCGGTCAGGGCACCGTCGGCCTGGAGATCCTGGAGCAGTGCCCCGACGTCAAGACCATCCTGGTGGGCACCGGCGGCGGCGGCCTGTTGGCCGGAATCGCCGTCGCGGTCAAGGCACTTCGCCCCGACGTCAAGGTGATCGGCGTCCAGGCGGCGTCGGCCGCCGCGTACCCGCCCTCGCTCGCCGCCGGCGCACCGGTGTCGCTGCCGTCGTTCGGCACGATGGCCGACGGCATCGCGGTCGGCCGCCCCGGCGAGGTCCCGTTCGCGCTGATCCGCGAGCACACGGACGGCATCCGCACGGTGGGCGAGGAATCCCTGTCGCAGGCCCTGCTGCTGTGCATGGAGCGGGCCAAGCTGGTGGTCGAGCCCGCCGGCGCCGCGTCGGTGGCGGCGCTGCTGGAGTCCGACGAGCCGATCGAGGGCCCGGTGGTGGCGGTGTTGTCCGGCGGCAACGTGGACCCGCTGCTGATGTTGCGGGTGCTCCGGCACGGCCTGGCCTCGGCCGGGCGCTACCTGTCGCTGCGGGTGCGCATTCCGGACAGCCCCGGCGCGTTGGCCACCCTGCTGGGCCGGTTGGCGGAGACCGACGCCAACATCGCGGCGGTGTCGCACGTGCGTACCGACGCGACGTTGCGGGTCGGCGAGGCGGACGTGGACCTGCAGTTGGAGACCAAGGGCCGCAGCCACTGCGCGGCCGTGGTCGAGGCGCTGTACGGCGCGGGGTACACGGTCAGCAAGAGCTGAACCGTCGGCGAGCGCCGAGCCGTCGACGGGAGTCGAGCCGCCGGGGCCGGTGCCGATCCGCGCCCGCAGGAGAGCATCGCCGGGTCGGCCGTTCGGGGTCGTCGTCGCATTGTCGGTGCCGTGTGCTTGGCTGGCAAGCCAAGCCATGTCCGTCCACGGAGGACGCGGCCGAGAGGCAGTCGGGGTCGTCGACGCACGAGCGGGCGATCACGGAAGCGCCGTCGACCGGATACGCAGAGTTACGCTTCCGGAGAAAAACGGTCGCATGCTCGGTGCGTTGGGCGCATGGTGGAGATCTGAATCGATCGGCCCGCCCCCATGCCCCATCCGCACGAGGAGTGATCCACCGATATGCAGGAAGCGATCGTCGCCGAAGGTCTCGTCAAGACCTTCGGCTCGGTCCGAGCGCTCGACGGCGTGGACGTGAGTGTGCCCACGGGCACCGTCCTGGGCCTGCTCGGACCGAACGGCGCAGGCAAGACGACATGCGTACGTGTGCTGACCACCTTGCTCGAACCCGATTCCGGGCGAGCCGTGGTGGCCGGTCACGACGTGCTCAAGAACCCCAACGCGGTCCGCCGCTCGATCGGCCTGTCCGGCCAGTTCGCCGCCGTCGACGAGTATCTGACCGGCCGGGAGAACCTGCGGATGGTCGGCGAGCTGTACCAGCTCAGCGGTCGAGACGCCAAGCGTCGGGCCGACGAACTGCTCACCCAGTTCGACCTGTCCGAGGCGGGGGACCGACCCGCCAAGACCTATTCGGGCGGCATGCGCCGCCGGCTCGACCTGGCCGCGGCGCTCGTGGTCAGCCCGCCGGTGATGTTCATGGACGAGCCGACCACCGGGCTCGACCCGCGCAACCGCATGGCGTTGTGGCGGGTGATCGAGGAACTGGTCGCGGGCGGCACCACGTTGCTGCTGACCACGCAATACCTGGAGGAGGCCGACCACCTCGCGCACGACATCGCGGTGGTCGACCACGGCAAGGTGATCGCCCGCGGCACCGCCGACCAGCTCAAGGCCAAGGTCGGCGGCGAGCGGGTCGAGGTGGTCGTGCACGATCCGGAGCGCCTCGCCGACGCGAGCGAGATGCTGACCTCGTTCGGCAAGGGCGAGTTGGGCGTGGTCAAGCTCCAGCGGCGGATCACCGTCCCGGTCACCGGCGGCGCCAAGCTGCTCGCCGAGATCATCCGCGAACTCGACGCGCGTGGCATCGAGATAGACGACATCGGGCTGCGCCGGCCCACCCTGGACGACGTGTTCATCTCGCTGACCGGCCATGCCACAGAGGGTGAGAGCAACACCGGCACCGGCGACGAGGACGACGAGCACCCGAGCGAGGACGGCCCGCAGCGTGGCCGTGCCAAGGCGGTGAAGCAGTGATGGCAGCGATGGCAGTAACGGCCGTGACGGCCCTGCCGACCCAGACCCCCGCGGCCGCGCCGCGAAACCCGACCGGACTGGAGGTCGAGGGCCGGTGAGCACCGAGACGACAACCCTCGCGTCGAAGACATTGGCACCCGCCGCCCGCGGCGATGTGGCGCGCTCCATCCACGATTCCCTGGTCATCGCCCGCCGGAATCTGATTCGGATGACCCGGATTCCGGAGATGATCCTCTTCGGCGTCATCCAGCCGGTGATGTTCGTGGTGCTGTTCACGTACGTCTTCGGCGGTTCGATGAACGTCGGTGGCAGTACCGACGCCGACGTCTACAAAGACTTCCTGATGGCGGGCATCTTCGCGCAGACCGTCACGTTCGCCACCGCGGGATCGGCCGCCGGCATCGCGGACGACATGCAGAAGGGGCTGATCGACCGGTTCCGCTCGCTGCCGATGGCGCGCGGTGCCGTGTTGACCGGCCGCACGGTGGCCGATCTCGTCCAGACCGCCATCACGATGCTCGTTCTCGCGGTCGTCGCGCTGATCGTGGGCTGGCGCACCGGATCGGCCGATCCGACCACCGCCGGGCGGGTGCTGGCCGGCTTCGGCCTGCTGCTGCTCCTGGGCTACGCCTTCACCTGGATCGGCGCGCTGATCGGGCTGTCCGTACGAACCCCGGAGGCGGCGACCTCGGGCGGGATCATCTGGCTGTTCCCGGTCACGTTCATCTCGAACGCCTTTGTGGACTCCAGCCAGATGACGCCCTGGGTGCGGCACATCGCCGAATGGAACCCGTTCAGCGCGACCGTTCAGGCCGCGCGGGTGTTGTTCGGCAACCCGGGCGTCGTGCAGTCCGACGCCTGGCCGATGCAGCACCCGGTCTGGGCCTCGCTGCTCTGGTCGGCCCTGATCATCGTGCTCTTCCGAGCGCTCGCGGTCCGCAAGTACCTCCGGGCGACCGGCTGAGCACGGGCCTCGCCCGGGAGAACGCAAGCGGCCCGGCTCCCGAATACCGGGAGCGCGGGCCGCTTCGGGTCGTTGCTCAGCCCTTGTAGGGCTTGGCCGCCAGGACCTCGACACTGGTGCTCTTGCCGTTCGGCAACGCGAAGGTGGCCTGGTGGCCGACCGACTTGCCGTTGATCGCCTTGCCCAGCGGGGACTGCGGCGAGTAGACGTCCACGTCGCTCACGGCGTCCTCGCGCGAGCCGAGCAGGAAGGTGGTGGGGTCGTCCCGGTCGCCGTTGAAGATCACGGTGACGACCATGCCGGGCTCGACCACGCCGTCGTCCGCGGGGGCCTCACCCACCTTGGCGTTCTGGAGCAGGCCGATGAGCTGGCGGATCCGCAGCTCCTGCTTGCCCTGCTCCTCCTTGGCCGCGTGGTAGCCCGCGTTCTCCTTGAGGTCGCCTTCCTGGCGGGCCTCTTCGATCTTCACGGCGATTTCGGAACGGGCGGGACCCGACAGGTGTTCCAGCTCGGCCTTCAGCCGGTCGTACGCCTCCTGGGTGAGCCAGGTGACGCTTTCGCTGGTCTGGGTCACGGGGTGCTCCTCGTAGGTCTGCGACAGGGTTGCGTACACGGTGCGTACGAAAGAGGTACACGCGACCCGACGGGCCCTCGGGACGAGCCCGGGCGGCACGGGAGGGGTCACATATACCAGCGCCCCCTCACCGTCCGCGGTGTGAACACCTCGGGTCGTGAGGGGACGAAGCTTCGAGAGTAACAATCTCCCGACGTCTCGGGCAGTCACCCGGACTCGGGCGGCATCCGGCGGCTCGGGCGGCCGGCCCCTGCCCGGCACCCGGCCGGCCGATCAGCCGACGGTGTGACAATCCTCCAGCTCGGCGGTGTTGGGCCGGCCCGCCGTCTGGAGCGTCTCGGTGCGCTCGATGCGCTTGTCGCCCTTGGCGAAGCGCAGTTCGCGGCGGCCCACCTCGGCGCCGTCCCGATCGCGCGAGCGCAGTACGCAGACGGCTTCCTTGTCGGCGTCCTTGCGGATCTCCACCCGGACCTCGACCGAGGAATCCGAGGTGACCCTGAAGCTCGGAATAGACCCGCGCACGCCGGGGTTCGCCACATCGAGGCCGATCCACACCGTCCCGGCCACCAGCACGACCATGAAAACCGCGAAGGCGATCCGCAGCTTGCGATCGCTTCGGGTGGCGCCCTTGCCGTAACGGGTGACGGGCGTTGCGCTCACCGGGTCTCCTGGTCTCCTGCGGGACGGGTTCGGGTTTGCGCCCGAGCGAGATCTATCGGCCACTATATGTCCGGTGCAAGAGCGGCCCTCGACAGGTCCCGGCGGTACGACCCGGCGGCTGGGACACGGGGCACGGATGAGGAGCGACGTTCCGGTGAGTGACGATCGGCTGAGGCTGATGGCGGTGCACGCGCACCCCGACGACGAGTCGAGCAAGGGCGCGGCCACCATGGCGCGCTATGTCGCCGAGGGGGCCGAGGTCCTCGTCGCGACCTGTACCGGCGGCGAACGCGGCTCGGTGCTCAACCCCGCTCTCCAGGGCAACCCGGAGATCGAGGCCAATATTCACGAGGTACGCCGCAAAGAGATGGACGCGGCACGCGCGATCCTGGGCGTGCAGCAGGCGTGGCTGGGCTGGGAGGACTCGGGGTTGCCCGAGGGCGACCCGCTGCCGCCGCTGCCGGACGGCTGCTTCGCGGTGCTGGACGTGGACAAGGCGGCGGAGCCGCTGGTCCGGTTGATCCGTGAGTTCCGTCCGCATGTGGTCACCACGTACGACGAGAACGGCGGCTATCCGCACCCCGATCACATCCAGACGCACAAGATCACCATGGTGGCCTTCGACGCCGCCGGCGACCCGGACGCGTACCCGGACTCCGGCGAGCCGTGGCAACCGCTGAAGCTGTACTACAACCAGGGCATCTCCCGGGCCCGGATCGAGGCGCTGCACGAGGGCATGCTCAGCCGCGGCCTGGAGTCGCCGTACGGCGAGTGGCTGGAGCGGTGGGGCGACCGCGACGAGCGGGACATCACCACCCGCATCCCGTGCGCCGACTGGTTCGAGACCCGCGACCGGGCGCTCATCGCGCACGCCACCCAGGTGGACCCGGACGGCTTCTGGTTCCGGGTGCCGATCTCGGTGCAGCGCGAGGTGTGGCCGACCGAGGACTACGAACTGGTCCGCTCGCTGGTGGACACCGACCTGCCCGAGGACGACCTGTTCGCGGGCGTCCGGGTCGGCGTGCGGCACTGACGGTCGGGAAATCGTCCGAACGAGGGCCCGGGGAACTTCTCTCCGGGCCCTCGGTGCATACGTCCTGCCGATCGGATGTCACTCTTGTTCACCAGGGGTTCCCATCCAGGAGGTAGTTCGTCATGACACCGCTCGCGCTCCAGCTCGCGGTCGAGGAGAGCAAGGTCACGCCCGGCCTGCTCGGGTTCGTGGTGGTCGCCGCGATCGCGGTCGCCACCTGGCTCCTGCTCAAGTCGATGAACAAGCAGCTCAAGCGGGTGAACGTCAACCAGAGCAACTGGCCGGCCGACACCCCCCGCCCGTCCCTCGCCGCGCGGGAAGCGGCCAAGGGCGACGAGGACACCCCCGGCGCCTGACCGGGCGAGGGGGCCGCGGGCGCACTCCGGAGTGCTCCGCCACCCGAATCCGACGGGTCGAGTCGCCCCGGCGCCCTGCCTCGCCTTCCGAAATGACATGATTTGTGGGTCTTCGGGAGGTGGGATCTTGTTCGGCGGCTCCAGGCGCTTCGGCGGCTCCGGTGCATCGGGCGCGCCCGGCCGGCGGGCCGAGCCCGTGCAGCGACTGTTGTTCGGCGGCGTGTACGGGACGGTGCTGGCCAGTGCGATGGCCGCCGCCCTGACGCAGGACAGCGGGGTGCCCAACCCCGGCTACGACGCGTTGTGGGTGCTGCTCGCGGCGCTGGCGTCGGCCGCGGCGCACGGCTACGCGCATGCCATCGCGCACCGCACCGCAGACCCGACGGCGGTCGCCGCGAGCACCGCGCGGTCCGTGCTGACCGAGTGGCCGCTGGTGGCCGCGGTACTGCCGACGGTGGCCGCGCTGCTCGGCGCGCGGGCGGGGTGGTGGGGCGAGGAGGCCGCGATCGAGGTGGTGCTGCTCCTGAACACGGCGACCCTGTTCGGCTGGGGCCTGTCGGCGGCCCGGGTGGCCGGCCGGAGCTGGGCCGCGGCCTGCCGGGTCGGCGGCGTGGACATGCTGCTCGGACTGTTCATCGTGGGAGCCAACACGCTGAGCAAGTAGCCCCGAAGACCGAATGATCGAGAAGCGCGATGCTTCGTCTCTTGTTCGTGGGGCGGATGCTGTGTCATATATGTCTAGACCAATTTGCTCTCGTTGGAGAGAGGCATCGTGGCGCGACGAATGGCATGGATCGGCTTGGCCGGGTTGGTCGTTGCGCTGGGGGCGGTGGGCTGTTCCGGGGACGGGAAGGACACCTCGGCGCCGGCGGTGCCCGGTGAGGTCAGCGCGCTCGCGTCGAGTTCGGTGACGGTGCACGTGATGTGGCGCGCCGATCCGGACGTCGCGGTCTTCGAGGTGTATCGCGGGGACGCGAAGGTGCTGGACGTGAAGGGCGGACGGCACATGGTCGACGTCGGCGGGCTGACCCCGGGGACCGCGTATTCGTTCTCCGTGCGGGCGCGGGACCGGGCCGGGAACGTGTCACCGGCCAGTGCGGCGGTGCCGGCCACCACGCTGTCCGTGGCCCAGGGCGAGCGGGTGCCGCCGACCGCGCCGCGCGACGTGCGCGGGCAGGCCCGCGGGTCCGCCGGCGCGACGCTGGCGTGGGAGGCCGCCACGGACGACGTGGGGGTGAGCGCTTACGACATCTGGCAGGCCGGCGTGCGGGTGCACAGCGTCGCCGGGGGCCTGACCACGGCGGTGGTCAGCGGCCTGCAACCGGGCACCGAGTACCGCTTCACCGTCACCGCCCGGGACGCGGCGGACAACAAGTCGCCGGAGAGCAACGCGGTGACCGTGGTCACCGAGCAGGGCGCCGGGGACGGTCGCGACACCGCGCCGACGGGGCTGCGGGCGGTGCCCCGGAGCGCGGAGGACGGCACCTACGTCGACCTGAGTTGGACACCGCCGGACGTCGACGGGACGGTCGCGAGCTACGAGGTCTACCTGGACGGGAAGTTTCTGACCACGGTGATGTGGGGCGTGGCCCCGCCGCCCGGGACGGCGCGGTACAGCCTTCCGCTGGGCGACCGGCCGGTGGCCGGGCATGTGCTCAAGATCCGCGGCCAGTTGCCCGACGGGAAGTGGGGTGCCTTCTCCGCCGACCTGCCCCTGACGGACCCGCCCTCGGGCGGCCCGGCTCCGGCGGCACCCGCACCGAGCGGGCCGGGCGGCTCCTGAGGACGAGCCTCGGGAGCGGCCCGGACGATGGTCAGCGCGAGCGCGCCGCGCGGGTCGCGCGGGTGGACCTGGTGGAGCCCGTCGGGTTCTCCGGGATGGTCGGCATCGCCGAGCGCGGGGCGCGGGCCGCGCGACCGCTCGGCTTGGCGACCGGGCCGATCTCGCGGGTCAGCCACAGGCAGATGACGTTGACGACGTAGTTGAGCTCGGCCTTGTCCAGCGGCCGGCCCTTGGGGATGGCGTGCAGTTCTTCGAGGCAGCCCCGGCAGCAGGTGCCGGTGGCGTGCTGGGCGACGAACACCGGGTGCCCGCGGTACGGGGTCTGCCGGCCTTCCTTGCTGGGCTTCGCGGGGCCCAGGCGACGCGCGACCAGGTCGTACGCGTACCAGCGCACACCCGATTCGCCCAACGTCACGGCGACCGTACGCTCCCGGCCGGGCAGGTGGAACTTGGCGCGGGAGGGCAGCTTGCCGATCGCGTCCAGGCGGGCGTCGAGCGGCTCGGGCCTGGCGCCCTTGGAGGTCTTGGTTGTCATATCGCCTCCAACGGTAACCCGTCCGGCTCAGCCCAGGTACTTGTGGAAGAGCGTGCTGGTACGCAGCACGCCCGACGGGTCCGCGGCATAGGCGGGGATGGCGCCCGACTCGACCCAGCCGGCGCTCTTGTACAACCGCTCCGCGTCGCTGCCGGTCCGGGCGTCCAGGGTGAGCAGGCTGCGGCCCGCCGCGGCGGCGAACTGCTCTGCGGTGGACAGCAGTTCGCGGGCTATCCCGTTGCCTCGGGCGCGCCGGTGGACCAGCAGTCCGAACACCGAGGCGCGATGCCGGCTGTCCGGCATGCCGGCGAATCGGAGCTGGATGGTCCCGGTGACACCCTCGTGGTCCGCGGTCACCCAGACCGCGGTGCGATTGCTGCGTATCTCGGTCCCCTGGGCCGCCCACCACTCGGCGGCCGCGTCGATCGGCAACGGCGCGAGAAACCCGACCCCGGCCCCGTCCTCGACCGCGTCCACGAGCAACGCGGCCAGACCGGGGGTGTACGTGACGAGATCGATCGCGGAAAGCCGGACGGGCGTTGTCATACAACCATTCTCGCGCGCCTTCGCCCGGTGTCCGAACGAGCCCCGGACAACCCCGGAACACGGTGGTTCGGGAAGCGGGCGTGCGGTGACCCCGCATGTGGAGCCGCGCTCGGCCGCGTTCGAGGAAGCGCGGCACCGCGAGCACCCGGCGACGGTCGCCGTCGGCGGGCCGAGTCCGGGTCGAAACGGCGATCGGCGCGGGCCCCGGGGAGGGGCGCCGCGCCGATCGGGGGTGGGGCCGCGGTCAGACCAGGGCCGGCTCGTGGTGGGTGGGGGACGGGTCCGGGACGGGGGCTTGGTTTTCCCGGGCTCGCTTGGGGAGGAGGAAGCCCAGGGCGAAGGCGACCGCCGTCAGGCCCAGGGCCAGCAGCGTCGTGCGCTCGACCGCGTCGACCGAGGAGCGGACGTGGGTGTCGGCGCCCGCCTTCGCGACCGCCTCGGCGGAGGCCGGGGTGACCGGGACGGTGGTGCAGCTCGCCGGGAGCCGGTCCGGGTCGGTGGCGTTCTCCCGGTCGTCCACGCACGCCCGGAGCCCGGCCACGATCGCGTCCTGCGTGCTCACCGGGACACCCGCCGCGGTCAGCTCCGTGCGCAGCCTCGGCGCAGCCTCGTCGTCGAAGTTGTGGGTGGCCTGGGCGCCGATCACGCCGAAGAACACCGTGCCCAGGACCGCGATGCCCAGCGAGGCACCGAGCTGCTGGAGGGATTCGAGCGCCCCGGACGCCGAACCGACCTCGTGGTCCTCGACCTCGCCCATGATGATGTCGAAGACCGGGACGAAGATCATCCCCATGCCGAGCCCGAACAGCCCGAGCGCGGGCAGCAGGTCGCCGGTGCCCACGTCCACCCCGGCGTGGTCGAAGACCAGGTACATCCAGGTGATGCCCGCCGCCATCACGGCCAGCCCGATGTGCAGGATGCGCCGCCCCAGCTTGCCCATCGTCACCCCGCTGAAGCCCGAGCCGACGAACGCGCCGAGCGCCCACGCGCCCATCGTCAGGCTCGCCCGGGTCGGGGTGTAGCCCAGGCCGAGCTGGAGGAACAGGCCGATCGCCATCGAGATCCCGACGATCGCGCCGAAGAACACCATCACGAACCCGACGCCCGACGCGTACGACCGCCGACGGAAGACACCCAGCCTGATCAGCGGCACCCGACCGGCCGCCTCGCGCCGCAACTGGTGGACCGCGAACGCGCCGAGCACCGGCAGCGACACCGCGCACTCGATCAACGACCAGGTCGGCCAGCCCAGTTCGCGACCCTGCACGAGCGGGTGCACGAGCATGAAGGTACCGACCCCGGCGATCAGCATGCCGCCCACGTCGAGCCGCCCGCCCGCCTCGCTCGGCGCCACCTTCGGCAGCGTGCGCCGGCCGATCAGCAGCGCGAAGGCGCCCAGCGGGATGTTGATCAGGAAGATCATCCGCCACCCGGTGCCGAACAGGTCGCCGTCCACCAGCACACCCGCCACGATCGGCCCGAGCACCGTGGACAGCCCGATCGCCGGACCGAACACCGCGAACGCCTTGCCGATCTCGGCCGGCGGGAACAGGTCCCGGAGCAGGCCGAAGGTCTGCGGAATCATCAGCGCGCCCAGCAGGCCTTGGAGCACCCTCGCGATGATCAGCGTCTCCGGCGACCAGGCGAGCGCGCAGGCCACCGAGAGCACCACGAAGCCGACCACGCCGACCATCAGCATGAACTTGCGGCCGTACATGTCGCCGAGCCGCGCGCCGGTGAGCAGCCCCACCGCGAGCGCGAGCGTATAACCGGCCGCGATCCACTGGATACTGGCGTATCCCCCGCCCAGATCCGCCCGGATCGCGGGCGCCGCGACGCCCACCACGCTGGAGTCGAGCAGGTTCATCAAGGTGGCGGCCAGCACCGCCAGAAGTCCGAGCCAGCGCTGCCTGGGGCCTACGGAGGACGGGGAGATCGGGGTTGCGAGGGTCTTCTCGCCGCTGTTTTCCACGTCTCCGAGGCTAAATCCGAAAGAGGCAGGATTCGTTCCTGTTTCGGTCGGCCGAAGCCGGCAGACTGCGGCTCATGTTGGAAACCTCGGCGCGACTTCTGCGCATGCTCTCGCTCATGCAGACGCGGCCCGACTGGACCGGCCCGGAACTGGCCGAACGCCTCGGCGTGAGCGGGCGCACGGTCCGCTACGACATCGAGCGGTTGCGCGGCCTGGGCTATCCGGTGCACGCGCGGCGCGGCGTGGTCGGCGGCTACCGGCTCGGCGCCGGCAAGGCGCTGCCGCCGCTGCTGCTGGACGACGAGGAGGCGGTCAGCGTCGTGGTCGGCCTGCGGATCGCCGCGGGCAGCGTCGTGGACGGCATGGACGAGGCGATGTTGCGCGCGCTCACCAAGCTCGACCAGGTGCTCCCGTCCCGGCTGCACCGCCGGGTCAAGGCACTGCAGAAGTACACCGTCCCGGTTCGCCAGACCGGTCCGGCCGTGGACATGGACGTGATGACCGTACTGGCCGGCGCCTGCCGCGACCACGAGCAACTGCGCTTCGGCTACAGCTCGCACGACGGCAAGGAGACCTCGCGGGTGGTCGAGCCCTATCGGCTCGTGCACCGGATGGGCCGCTGGTACCTGGTCGCGTGGGACATGAAGCGCGAGGACTGGCGCACCTTCCGGATGGACCGGATCACCCCGCGCCCGCCGCACGGACCCCGCTTCACGCCGCGCGAACTGCCCGCCGACGGCGACGTGGCGGCCTTCGTGAACCAGGGCGTGGAGAGCGCGCGCGGCCAGGTCCGGGCCCGGGTGCTGGTGCGTGCGCCGATCGCCTCGGTGGCCGATCGGGTGCCACCGGCCTTCGGCTCGTTCGCGGTGGTCGACGACGACACCTGCGTGTTCGAGACCGGGGCGTCCAGCATCGAGAACCTGGCCGTCTACATCAGCCTGTTGGACGCCGACTTCGAGGTCGAGGACCCGCCCGAACTGGTCGCCTACATCCGCCGGTTGGCCCGGCGCTACACGGGCGCGACCCCGGGCGCCGACCCGGACCCGGCGGGCGACGCGACCGCGCCCGCCGTCCCCGCGTCCTGACACGACGGCGCCCCCGACCCCTTCGGCACGAGGGGATCGGGGGCGCCTGTCGAGCGGGAGCGTCAGACCGAGACCGGTTCGCGCTCCGCCGTCTTCTGGAGCGGGACGTGCGGCGCGGCCGGCTCGTCGGGCGCTTCCAGGTCACGCGGGTTGTTGTACATCTCCAGGTCCAGCGTCTTCTCGCGCGCCGAGACCAGGATCGGCACGACCACCTGCCCGGCCACGTTGGTGGCGGTGCGCATCATGTCCAGGATCGGGTCGATCGCCAGCAGCAGCGCGACGCCCGCCAGCGGCAGGTTCACCGTGCTGAGCGTGAGGGTCAGCATGATGATCGCGCCGGTGAGACCGGCGGTGGCCGCCGAGCCGATCACCGAGACGAACGCGATCAGCAGGTATTCCTTGATGCCCAGGTTCACGCCGTAGACCTCGGCCACGAAGATCGCGGCGATCGCCGGGTAGACCGCGGCGCAACCGTCCATCTTCGTGGTGGCGCCGAACGGCACCGCGAACGAGGCGTAGTCCTTCGGGACGCCGAGGCGCTCGGTGACCTTCTGGGTGACCGGCATGGTGCCGACCGAGGAGCGCGAGACGAACGCGAGCTGGATGGCCGGCCACGCGCCCTTGAAGTAGTTCAGCGGGTTGACCTTGCCGACCAGCGCGAGCAGCAGCGGGTAGACCACGAACATCACCAGCGCGCAACCGATGTAGATGTCGGCGGTGAACGTGCCCAGCGGCTTGATCAGGTCCCAGCCGTAGGTGGCGACCGAGGTGCCGATCAGGCCCAGCGTGCCCAGCGGGGACAGCTTGATGACCCACCACAGCGCCTTCTGGATGATCTCCAGGACCAGTTCGGCGCCCTTGACCAGCGGCTCGGCCTTGGCGCCGACCGACAGGATCGCGGAGCCGAGCACGACCGCCAGGAAGACGATCTGCAGGACCTTGACCTCGGAGAACGCGGTGACGATGTTGGTCGGGATGATGCCGGTGAGGAAGTCGAGCCAGTCACCGTTGGTCTTCGGCGCCTTGCCCGGGTCGGCCGGCAGCTTGAAGCCGTCGCCGGGGTTGGTGATCAGGCCGATGGTGAGGCCGATCGCCACCGCGATCAGCGACGTGATCAGGAACCACAGCAGTGTGCGCGCGGCCAGCCGCGCGGCGTTGTTGACGTTCCGCAGGTTGACGACGCTGACCAGGATCGCGGTGAACACCAGCGGCGGTACGGCCAGCTTGAGCAACTGGACGAAGATCGTGCCGATCTGGTCGAGCGTCTCGGTCAGCCACGAGACGCTGTACTCCTTGGCGATGAAGCCGAGGACCACACCGAGCACGAGGCCGGCGGCGATCTGAGCCGAGAAGGGGGTTCTCTTCAGGGACTTGAGTGAATCCACAGCAGACAAGGCAGGGCTCCTGAACGGGCACCGTGGGGACGGGGGTGGCGGTACGGAGCGGCCGTGGACCTGCGCATCAATTGGCACGAAAGTGCCCACAGGAAGAACTACGAAGAAGCGTTACACCGAGACTTCGCGCAGAACGGCCGCAGGAGGCCGGCGTGCGGGCGGTCGGGGGCGACGAGCGTGAAGGCGTCAGCCCGACGGGGGCACGGCGGCAGTCAGCCGCAACACAGCGCGGTGGCGCAACGGCCCAGGTCGACGTGCCGACGGGACACGAGCGGGAAACCCACCGCCGGGTCCGTCAACTGCGTGTCGCCTGCACCAAACATGAGAGTGAGGATAGCGACACTAAACCGATAAACGCAAAGAATTACGGAACGGACACCGCCGGACACCCACGGACACCGCCGGCCACACCTCGCTTAAGCGGCTTCCCCGACCTCGACAAGGCGGCGAAACCCCACGAAATCCCGGGCCCGGAGGCTCGGAGGCTCGCGAACTCGGCAGCCTAGGAGGCTTCCTTGGCGATCCGGGTGACCGGGGCGGCCACCGCCTCGTCCTCGGCGCGGTTGTCCTCGGCGATCCGCTGCTTCGCCCGCTGCACCCGCTCGTACAGCGCCTCGGACATCGCGTCCCGCTCCGCGTTCAGGAACTTGTAGCTGATCACCGCCGACCCGGCCGCCGCGACGGCGATCGCGATGAAGATGTTCCCTCTGCCGTCCAGGTCGAAGAGCCCGAACACGACCATGACCACGGCGAACAGCGCGGCGAAGATGCCGAGTCGGTAGAGCGAGTAACGCAGCGTGGGATTCGACATGGTCACCTTCGGTTCCCCTGGCCAGAGCGGTACGTACGGGTGGCGGTCGACGCGAGTCGGGCCGTCCCCTCCAGTCAAGCATCCCGGATTCGGAGCGCGGAGCCGGGCCCCGCCACGCGTCACGGGCCGAGCCCGTGGACGCCGTCCAGGATCATGTTCTCCCAGTAACTGCTCGGCTCGGCCCACGCGAGCGGATCGACCGAGGACAGCAGGTCGACCACGATCGGCTCCCACACGTCGTGGATGCGGATCCCGAAGCGTTCGCCCTGCCGGCGCATCCGCCCGATCACCCACATGGTGAAGGCGAGCGTGGACAGATCGGTGTTGAGCGTGTCCATCCCCGGCTCGTCGGCACCGGTGTACCAGCGCCGAACCACCCCGGTACGACCGTCCACGAGCAGGTCGCCGTCCTCGCTGACATAGCCGAGCACGACCAGGTGCTCCGCGTCCGGCGGCGGCTCCGGTTCGTCGTCCCAGTCCGCCCGGCGCTCGGCGATCAACTCGGCCAGGGTCGGCAGCGGTTTGTCGTCGCTGCGCATGTCCAGGTACGCCCACGCGTCGATCAGCCCGATGTCGAGCAGGAAGCGTCGGGTCGGCTCGTGCACGATCGCGGCCGGCAGGTGCTGTTCCTCGTAGCCGGAGAACTCGTTCTCGTACACCAGGTCGAGCATCTCGGGCGTGATCCGCACCGCCAGGCCCTCGCCCGGCACCGCCGCCCGACGCAGTTGCCACAGTGCGAAGGAGGTGTGCCAGAACGAGTTCCGGGGATCCAGCTCGGGTTCGGTCTCGCCGAGCAGATCGATCAGTTCCTCGCCGGTGCGCACCGGGCCGCGACCGGTCCGGATCGCCTCCACCAGACCGGCGTTGCGCACCAGGGTGGACACGTCCATCGACATCGGCTCCCGGCCGTGGGCCGACCGCTCCTCGGCGAAGACCCGACCGGTCCCGCCGTCGAGCAGCACCGCCCGGGGCGAGGTACGCGGCGAGCCGTACGCGCCGAGCACGATCAGTCCGTCCCGGAAGCCGCCCGGATCGAACCGGATCAGCGCGGCCTCGCGCGGCAGTCCGACCTCGGCCAGGAAGCGCCGGGTGGGCTCGTGCCCGACCTCGGGCAGGTCGTACCGGATCACCTCGGCGAACCACTCCTCGGCGTCCGTCCGGGTGAGCGGGATACGCAGCGCGTCAGCCATACAGCAGCCCTCCGGGCTGATCGTCGAACACGTTCGGCCGGTAGGGGGCGGGCCCCTCGACCGTGATCGGATCCAGGGTGCCCGGCACGGCGGTCATGATCTCGGCCAGGCCGTCGTAGTCGCGGGTGAGCGCGAACTCGCGGTCGTGGGCCCGGACCCGGGTGATCATCCACGACGCGAAGGCGAGGGTGGACGGACCGGTGCCGACCGCGAACGGCTCCGGGTCGACGTCGCGATACCAACCGCGGACCCGGCCGTCGCGCGCGGCCGGCACCGGGTCGATGTCCCCGGACAACGCGCCGATCCGCACCTGGCACCACGCGTCCGGCGGCGGTGGACGGTCGTCGTCCTCGTATTCGTCCAGGTCGCCGGCCACAGCGGATACAGCCGCAGCAGGGCCGATGCGCCCGCCGTCCCCGCCTCCCGCAGGAATCGGGCGGCGGCCGCACGCGCGGTGTCCCCCATTACGCCCTCCCCCGTGCCCTACCGATGTCGCCGGTGCGAGATCAGAGCTTCATCGGCTGCGGCACGTCCCGCCGGGCCGGGTCCGGGCCCTCGTACTCGCGCAGCGTCTCGTAGCGGGTGTTGCGCTCGACCGGGCGGAAGCCGGCGTCGCGGATCAGCTCCAGCAGGTCGTCGCGGGTCATCTTGTTCGGCGTGCCGAAGTCGTCCGCGTCGTGGGTGATCTTGTACTCCACGACCGACCCGTCCAGGTCGTCCGCGCCGTGGTTGAGCGCGAGTTGCGCGGTGGCCAGGCCGTGCATGACCCAGAAGCACTTCACGTGCGGAACGTTGTCGAACATCAGCCGGGAGACCGCGAACACCTTGAGCGCCTCGGCGCCGGTGGCCATCTCGGTCCGGGCCTGGAGCCGGTTGCGGACGATGCCGTCCTTGCTGTCGTGGAAGTCGTGCTGGTAGCGCAGCGGGATGAAGACCTGGAAGCCGCCGGTCTCGTCCTGGAGTTCGCGCAGCCGGATGACGTGGTCGACCCGGTGCCGGGGCTCCTCGATGTGGCCGTAGAGCATCGTGCACGGGGTCTTGAGGCCCTTGGAGTGCGCGAGCCGGTGGATCCGCGACCAGTCCTCCCAGTGCGTGTCGTGGTCCACGATGTGCTGCCGGATCTCCCAGTCGAAGATCTCCGCGCCGCCGCCGGTGAGCGACTCCAGGCCCGCGTCCATCAGTTCGTCCAGGATGTCCGACGCGGACAGGCCGGAGATCTTCTCGAACCAGTGGATCTCGGTCGCGGTGAACGCCTTGAGCGCGACGTTCGGCAGCACCTCCTTGAGCGCGCTGAGCGACCTCGGGTAGTAGCGCCACGGGAGGGTGGGGTGCAGGCCGTTGACGATGTGCAGTTCGGTGATCCCGTCCGGCTCCATCTCCTTCGCGAGCCGCACGGCCTCCTCGATCCGCATCGTGTACGCGTCCTTTTCGCCCGGCTTGCGCTGGAACGAGCAGTAGGCACACGACGCGTTGCACACGTTGGTCATGTTGAGGTGGCGGTTGACGTTGAAGTGGACCTTGTCGCCGTTCTTCACCGTCCGCACGTGGTGCGCGAGCCAGCCGAGCCACGCCAGGTCGTCGCTCGCGTAGAGCGCGATGCCGTCCTCACGACTGAGGCGCTCCCCGGCGAAAACCTTGTCCTCGATCTCCTTGCGCAGGCCCGCGTCCATGTGTCGGCACTCCCTCTAGATCTTCTCGTTTGCCGCTGCACGGCTCGTACGAGGTTACGCCCGGTGTGCCGGGCGTCCGCTCAGGCCATCACCTCGGCGTACAGTGCCGGGTCGACGTTGCCGCCGCTGACCACGGCGACGTGCTCGCGGCCGGCGGGCAGCGCGTCCTTGCGGAAGAGGTAGGCCGCGGCGGCCACCGCGCCGGCGGGTTCGGCGACCAGCCGGGCGCGTCGACCCAGGAAGCGCATCGCCTCGCGGATCTGCTCCTCGGTCACCGTGACGATGTCGTCCACGTACGCCTGGATGTGCGCGAACGGCAGCACGCCGACCGAGGTGGTGCGCAGGCCGTCGGCGATGGTGCGGTAGGTGTCGGCGGTGGACCACGCGGTGCGCACGCCGGTACGGAAGGACTCGACCGCGTCGGCGGCCAGTTCCGGCTCGACGCCGATCACCTTGGTGCCCGGGCTGGTCAGCTTGACCGCGGCGGCGATGCCGGAGATCAGGCCGCCGCCGCTGACCGGGACCAGCACGGTGTCCGCGGTGGGCAGGTCCTCGACGATCTCCAGGCCGGTGGTGCCCTGGCCGGCGATGATCCGCGCGTCGTCGTAGGGCGGTACGAACGCGTAGCCGTGCTCGGCGGCCAACTCGCCGGCGGCGGTGTCGCGCCGGTCCGGGGTGACGATGACCACCTCGGCGCCCAGCGCGCGGGTGGCCTCGATCTTGACGGTCGGTGTGGTGTCCGGCATCACGATCACCGCTCGGGCACCGAACAGGCGGGCCGCGTAGGCCACGGCCTGCGCGTGGTTGCCGCTGGAGTGTGCGACGACCCCGCGCGAGCGCTCGGCGTCGGTCAAGGCCGCGATCGCGTTGTACGCGCCGCGGATCTTGAACGCGCCGATCGGCTGGAGGCTCTCCGGCTTGAGCCACAGCGGTCGGTCCGCGTCACCGTGCAGGGACGGCAGCAGCGGGGTGCGTACGGCCGTGCCGGCGATGCGTTCGCGTGCGGCCCGAAGGTCTTCGAGAGTCACCAGGTTCGTCATGTCCGCCACCCTACGAGGGGATCCGGGCACGTCGAGGGGGTGCGGTGGGCTCGCGGACCGTCGTGCACGCCGACCGTGCGGCTACTCCGTCGGTTCGGGCAGCTCGGCCGCGCGGTACTCCCATTTGGTGGAGAGCACCACGGTGGTGCGGGTGCGGGCCACGCCGCGGGTGCCGGACAGGCGCCGGACCACGTTCTCCAGCCCCTCCATGTCCGAGACCCGGACCTTGAGCATGAACGAGTCGTCGCCGGCGATGAACCAGCAGTCCTCGATCTCGTCCAGGTCGCGCAGTCGGCGGCTGACGTCGTCGTGGTCGGCCGCGTCGGAGAGCTGGATCCCGATCAGCGCGGTCACCCCCAGACCGAGCGAGACCGGGTCGACGGAGGCCCGGTAGCCGGTGATCACGCCGGCCTGTTCGAGCCGGTTGATGCGATCGGTGACGCTCGGGCCGGACAGGCCGACGAGTCGGCCCAGCTCGGCGTACGAGGCCCGCCCGTTGCCGCGCAGCGCCTGGATCAGCTTGCGGTCGACGGCATCCATGTCCGTTTCCTCCAGGTAATCGATGGTGTCCAGCGGGGGGCGTTCAGGGGTCTGCGACATGGCGAAGGTGCAAACCCGGGTCAAGCCTGTAATTCATTGGACGATTCTGATTCTAACCCTTAGAATCAAAGGCATCGGGAGCTACAAGCCTCCGATGACGATTCGTGGGGAGACGACACCGTGTACACCCTGGAGATGGCCCGCGCACACATGCAGGAACTGCATGCCATTGCGGAACGCTCACGTGCCACCCAACCGTCGAACACGCTCAAGCGTGTGAAGCGTCTGGTCGGCCGCCGCAAGTCCGGGCGCTGATCGCCCGGCAGATCCGGCAAGACCGCCAAGGCTCCCGTCACCACGGGGGCCTTTTTGGTCTCTCCGGGTTCGGTGTCCTCGGGTTCGGTCTCGCCGAGTTCGGTCTCGCCGGGTGTGGTCTCGCCGGGTGTGGCGTCTTCGCGTTCGGTCTCTCCGGGCGAGGGTGATGACCGGTGGTCTTCGCCCGCGCCTCACCCGGCCGCCTCGCGTCGGGCGCCGCCCAGTTCGCCGTCCCACCGTCGGTAGAGGGTGTGCGGGACACCGAGTACGTCGAGCGCCTTGCCCGCGACGAAGTCGACCAGGCGCTGCACGTCCCGGGCGCCCGCGTAGAAGGCCGGGGACGCCGGCAGGATCACCGCGCCGGCGTCGTCGAGCCGGACCAGGTGGCGCAGCGTGGTGCCGGTGAGCGGGGTCTCGCGCGGCACCAGGACGAGCGGGCGACGCTCCTTGAGGGTGACGTCGGCGGCGCGCTGGAGCAGGTCCTTGGACAGGCCGATCGCGATGCCCGCGACCGAGGCGGTGCTGGCCGGCACCACGACCATGCCCTTGGCCGGGTACGACCCGCTCGCGGGTCCCGCGCCCAGATCGCCGGCCGCCCAGTAGCGGACGCGGTCCAGCAACGCGTCGTCGAGCCCGGTCCACGCGGCGAGGTCGGCGCGCCAGTGCGCGTCGCGGAAGGCGATGCCGGTCTCGTCGAGCAGGGTCAACCGGGCCGCCCGGCTGACCACCAGGTCCACCTGCTCGCCCGCGTCGAGCAGCCCGCGCAGCACCGCCGCGGCGTACGGCGTACCGGAGGCTCCCGATACGCCGACTATCCACGGACGTCGTCCCGTACTGTCCCGCTCCTCGTCCATGGCTCCTATTGTGGCTTCGTAGCGGTACTGCCAACCGCAGGGGAGGGGTCTGCATGTCCCGCATATCCGTGTCGGGAGTCCGCGACGCGGCCCTGGTCACCGCAGTTCTGGTCGGCGCGATCTGGGTCGTGCAACTGATCAACTACACGACCGACGACTCGTTGCTCACCCACGGCGTCACCCCTCGGCGGGCGGACGAACTGCCGGAGGTACTCAGCGCGCCGTTCCTGCACTTCGGCACCGGACACATCGTCTCCAACACCTTCCCGCTGATGTTGCTCGGTTTCCTGGCCGCGCTGCGCGGGATCACCCGCTTCCTCGCCGTACTGCTCACGATCACCGTGATCGGCGGCCTCGGCGTGTGGTTGACCGCACCGGACAACACGAACACGGCGGGCGCGAGCATCCTGGTCTTCGGGTTGTTCGGCTACCTGATCGTGCGGGGGTTCGCCGATCGGCGGGTGCTGGATGTGCTGATCGGCTTCGGCGTGTTGGGCTTCTACGGCAGTTCGTTCGCGATGGGAATCACCCCGCTCGCGGCGGGAGTGTCCTGGCAGGGCCACCTGTTCGGGCTGATCGGCGGCGTGGTGGCGGCCCTCGCCTTCCGCCGTCGACGCGATGTGTCACAGCTCTCGCCCGCCGACCTGCCCATCGGGTAATGCAGTGGACGCGACTGCATACCATTTCGGTAGACGCTTTACCAGGCTTCCTCACCACGCCTTTGCTCGTCCTCGATCGGGAGTTCACCTGTGCATTCGCTTCGGATATCCGCCGCGGTCCTGACCGTTCCGCTGGTCCTGCTCGCCGCCGGCTGTGGCGAGTCCTCCTCGGGAGACCCGCTCAAGCCCGCGGCCGCCGGTGGCGACGCGCTCGACCCGAAGGGTCCGTCCAACGAGGGCCTGACCGTGGAGGCGCTGTCCAAGCAGGCCGAGACCGGCTTCAAGGACCTCACGAACCTGCGCATCGAGGGCACCGGAAAGATCTACGACCTCCCGATCGGCGTGGACATCCGGGTCGGCACCGCCGAGCAGGCCGAGGGCCGGGTCACCCTGCAGGACAAGGCACTCGAGCTGATCGCGGTCGACAAGACCACGTACATCAAGATCGCGCCCGGCACCGTCCAGACCGTCCTGGACCTGGGCAAGCGGGCCGAGGCCGCGTCGTCGTCCGGCGCACCCGAGTCGGCCGAGGACAAGGCGCTGGGCGAGCAGTTCACCAAGATGTTCGCCGAGGGCGCCAAGCTCGTCGAGGGCAAGTACATCAAGATCGGCGGCAACGAGGCCGGCAAGCTCGGCCAGGACCTGCTCAAGGGCGGCACGCCGTCGCTGGACGGGCTGTTCGGTTCGGATTCCGACTCGGGCGACCCCGCGGACTCGTCCGACGAGCCGCCGATGACCAAGGGCCCGACCACGGAGATCAACGGGATCAAGGTGATCCCGCTGATCTCCAAGGACGAGGACGGCACGACCGTGACGATGTACGTCGCGGCCAACGGCAAGCCGTTCCCGGTGCGATTCACCGCCGACGACAAGAGCGACGGCACCAACGAGGTCACCCTCGACCTCAAGTACACCAAGCTCCCCGGCGGCGTCTCCCCCAAGGCCCCGGCCCCCGGCGACACGGTCGACCTCAACGGCCTCCTGAAGACCTTCGGCGGCGGCCTGGAAAACATGTTCGGCGAGGACAAGACGGCCTGACCGACACCGCCCCCTTCGCGCCCGGATCGCACTCGGGGGCGTGAGTCACCACCGTTTCGAACGGGCCTGCCCCGTTGCTCCCTGGGGGCAACAGGGCAGGCCCGTTTCGCAGTTCGACGCAACCCCCGAAGCCGCAGCGCACCCTCCGATACGCCGCCGACCCGGCGCCCGACGGCGACGTCGGCCGGCCCCTGAGCCAAGTCGCCTACAGCAACCCGGATTTCCCGGGCGAGTCCGCCCACCACGTGCTCGGCGTCGAGTCGTACTCCCGGGTCCGGTCGTTCACGCGGCGGCCGTTCCGGCTACGGCCGAAGCCCGGCACGCGCAGGTCCCGCAGGGCGCATACGAACCGCGTGATGCCGCCGAAGCCGCGCCGACGAGGTTGCCTCGCGTTCCATTCCGGCATTCCAGGGTGGTTGTGTCGTCCCTGGTCAGAGGGCGTTTCGTTGTTCCGGTGTCCCCGATTGTGGGTCGGCTGTGGTGGCCGGGACGGGTTGCGGCGCAGGCTCGGGGTCGTTCCGGCAGCACACCCGAAGCTCGAAGGGGATCGACCGCATGTTCGGCATCCGTACCTCCCGCACCCGTCTCGTCGGCGCCGCCTCCGTCGCGCTGGCCGCGTTCCTGTTGACCGGGTGCGACACGGGCGACGACAAGGCCCTCGCCCCGGCCGCGAGCACGCCGCCCGGGGCTCCGTCGGCCGCCGCGTCGGGCCCTCCGGCCGCGTCGCCCGCCGCGTCCGTTCCCGCCTCGCGGCCCTCGTCCTCGAACGGCAAGCCCGGCCCGGCCACCACCCAGGGCCCGGCCGGTCGGCCCGACTCCGGGGGCGCGGTCACCTGCGAGGGGTCCAACACCAAGACCGTCGCGGCGCCGCTGAATCGGCCGATCAACCACATGCTGCTCACCGTCACCAACACCGGCGGCAAGACGTGTTACCTCTACGGTTCTCCGGCCGTGCGCTTCGGCGAGGCGCAGTCGGTGCCGCCCGTCATCGAGGAGTCGAAGCCGCAGGCGGTCGTCACCCTCAAGCCGGGCGAGTCCGGTTACGCCTCCGTCAATCTGTCCGCCGCCGACGGCAGCGGCGGCGAGGGCCACACCGAGAACTCCCTGACCGTGTATTTCCACGGTCCCTCCGGCAACGAGAGCGTCGGTTCGGGTGCCCACCCGTCGCTGCCCGCGAAGGGGGCCTACGTCGACGGCTCGCTCAAGGTCACGTACTGGCAGCAGTCGATGGACGACGCCGTCACCTGGTAGGCCCCGGGTGCGACACGGCGCGGGGATGCGGAGCCCACAGGCCCCGCACACCCGCGCCCGCCCGTGCGATCTCAGCGCGCGCCCCGCACCAACCGCCCCGGTCGCGCACCGGTGTCCACGCCGGCCCGCCGCGTCACCTGCCCCGCCACGATCGTGGCCACGTAGCCGGTCGCCGCCTGGAGCATGCGCCCGCCGCCCGCCGGCAGGTCGTGCACCATCCGCGGGCGGTGCAGCGTGAGTGCGTCCAGGTCGATCACGTTGAGGTCGGCGCGCTTGCCCTCGGCCACCACGCCGCGGTCGGAGAGACCGTAGAGGGCGGCGGTGTCCATCGTCTGCTTGCGGATCAGGAATTCCAGCGGCAGCCGCTCGCCGCGGGTGCGGTCCCGGGCCCAGTGGGTGAGCAGGAAGGTCGGCTGCGAGGCGTCGCAGATCATCGAGCAGTGCGCGCCGCCGTCGGCCAGGCCGAACACGCTCGCCGGGTGGGTGAGCATCTCCCGGATCGCCTCGTGGTCGCCGTCCGAGTAGTTGAACATCGGGACCATCAGCGTGGTCCGCGCGTCGTCCGCCAGTTGCAGGTCGTACAGCGTCGACAGCGGGTCCTCGCCGCGCGCCCGGGCGATGGCCACCACCGTGCGGTCCGGCAGCGGCTCGTAGTCCGGGACCGCGTCCATCGGGTACATCCGGTCCAGCATGAACTGCATCGCCAGGTTGACCGAGTCGCCCGGGACGTTCGGGTCGCTGGGCAGGTCGGCCTCGGCCAGGATCGCCGCCTTGACCTCGGGCCGGGCCAACTCGGCGGCGAACGCCGCGTCGTCCAGTTCGCCCGCCATCCGCCGGTCGTCGATCGCCCGGAACGTCGGTCGCTTGCTGAACGCGTTGCGGGTGCCGAACCCGGTCAGCATCCCGAACGGACGGCCCGCGATCTGCGGATGCAGTTGCGCACCCGCCTCGTTCGCGGCCTGCGACTCGGCCATCAGCTCGCGCCACAGCTCGGGCGCGGCGTTGACCTGGAGCAGCGCGAACGAGACCGGCATGCCGATCTCGGCGGCCAGCCGGCGCATCCAGGCCACCTCGGAGGCGGGCTTGACGATGTCCTCGCCGGACGAGCCGGTCGGGGCCAGCTCGAACACGGCCCGCCCGCCTGCGGCCATCGCCCGGCCCAGGCCGAAGAGTTCGTCCTCGGTGGCGAACGTACCGGGCACCGGTTCGCCGCCCATCGCCTTGTGCGCGACGGTGCGCGACGTGGAGAAGCCCAGCGCGCCGGCCTCGATCGCCTCCTTGACGATCACCGCCATCGCCTCGATGTCCTCGGCCGTGGCCGGTTCGTTGCGCGCGCCGCGATCGCCCATCGCGTAGGCCCGGACCGCGCCGTGCGCGACCTGGACGCCGATGTCGGCGGAGAAGGTGCGCTCCTCCAGCACGTCCAGGTATTGCGGGAACGTCTCCCAGCCCCACGTCATGCCCTCGGCCAGCGCCGTCCCGGGGATGTCCTCGACGCCCTCCATCAACCGGATCAGCCAGTCCTCGCGGCCCGGTCGCACCGGTGCGAAGCCGACCCCGCAGTTTCCGGAGACCACCGTGGTCACGCCGTGCGAGGTGGACGGGTCGAGCACCTCGTCCCAGGTGGCCTGGCCGTCGTAGTGGGTGTGGATGTCCACGAAGCCCGGCGTGAGCAGTTGCCCGGCCGCGTCGATCGTCTCGGTCGCCTCGCCCGCGAGCGCCGGGTCCGGGCCGTCGTGTCGGCGTACCGCGACGATCAGGCCGTCCCGGATCCCGACATCGCCGACGAAACGATCCGCGCCGGTGCCGTCCACGATCGTGGCGTTGATGATCTTGAGGTCGTACATATGAGCCTCCCCGGTAACGTGGGCCGACCGTACGGCTGCGCATTGTGCGAGTCAATATGCGCACTATGCGAAATGATCCAGTAGGGTGCCGAACATGGCCCCACGACCGTCACCACAGACCGACCGACTCGTCTCCCTGATCGACGCGATCGCCGACCGGCCGGCCGAGGGGCTGACCCTGTCCGAGATCGCCCGCCACCTCGCGGTGAGCCCCGCGACGTGCCACCCGATGCTGGCGAGCCTGACCTCGCTGGGGTGGTTGATCCGGCATCCGACCCGGCGCACCTACCGACTGGGTCCGGCGCTGGTGGCGGTCGGCCGGGCCGCCGCGCGCGGGCTCGGCGTGCTCGACGTCGCGCGCCCGATCATGGCCCGGCTGCGCGACGACACCGGACTGTCCTGCCTCGCGATGACCCCCGGCGAGCACCACGTCGCGATCGCCGAGGTGGTCCGCGCGCCGGGGCCCGAGGTGCACCGGTTGCGGGTCGGCGCCCAGGCGCCGATCACCCCGCCGCTGGGCATCGGCTACGTGCCCTGGGCGGACGAACAGACGGTCCGGCGCTGGCTCGACGAGGCGCACGACCCGGCCGCGCGGGCGCGGATGGCGCGCGCGATCGACAACGCGCGGCGTCGGGGCTTCGCGATCGAGCTGGTCACCGACGTGGAGACGCGCCTGGGCGCGACGCTCGGCGAGTTGGACGAGCACCTGGAGGGGCTGGACACGCTGGGCGCGGGCGCTTCGGCGGCCCGGCTGCGCACGCTCCTGGAGGAGATCGCCGCCGAGATCGGCGGCTCCGACGGGGGACAGATCGACGAGCTGGAACCGGAGCGGGACTACCGGGCGGGCGCGATCAGCGCACCGGTGCACGACGGCGACGGCGACCTGGTGCTGATCCTGAGCCTGCGCGGCTTCGCGCCGCGCACCGACGGGCAGACGCTGGAAAAGACCGGCCGGCTGCTCGCGGAGGCGGCGGCCGAGGTGGCCGCCGCGACCTGAGCGAGGGGCACATACGAAAACCGGGCGGGGCGCCGATGCGCCCCGCCCGGTCGGATCGCCGAGGAATCCGGCTCAGTCCTTGTCCTTCGCCCGCCCCTCCGGGTTGTCCTGGTCGGGGCTGCGCAGGTCGTCCTCGCGGTGCTTGAGGTCCTCTTCCCAGCGCTTGAGCATCTCCGCCTGATCCTCGGCGGCGCTCGGCTCGCTGGGCTTGCGGTTGTCCTTGTTCAACGAGGCGAGGAACTCGGGGTCGTCGTCCGGGGCCATCTGCCGTCCCTGGCCACGCCCGCCGAACCCGAAGCCGCCGACCCCGCCGGGGGTGTACTCGCGCTTGGGGCGCCCGGCGACGAACCAGCCGATCGGGCCCAGGAAGACGGGCCAGAAGAACAGGATGATGAAGACCCAGGCGATCTTGGGCAGGCTGCGGACCTTCTGCTCATCGGTGGTCAGGCAGTCGATGAACGCGTAGATCCCGACGGCCAGGGGCAGCAGAAACAGCAGGACCCTGATCATGTGGCGGTCTCCCAGGCAGTTACTCGGCGCTCGGTACTCGGATGCGTCTCCCATCCAGCGTAGACGGTCGGCTCCATGAACACCGGACGGCTCACAAGCCGGTGACCTTGCCCGAGGCGTGCAGTTCGTACACGAGGGTGATCCGACGCCGTTCGCCCGCCGCCAAACGCACGTCGTAGCGCACGATTCCCTGCTCGTCGACCGCGTCCGGCGCCGGCTCCGACAGGTCGCCGCGCACCTTGACCTCGACCGCCGACACCTCGGACACCGGGACCCGCTCGCGCAACACGACCGCCCCGGGCGGCTCCGCGTCCGGCGCGCCGACGTGCGAGAGGAAGACGGTCACCGTACGGGTGACCACCGTGCGTCCGGTGAGCGAGGCCGTGTTGCGCGACTCGGTGACCTCGCGCACCACCCGGAAGTCGTCCTCGCTGCCGAACGGCAACCGGACCTCCTCGCCCGGCGCGGCGAAGTCGAGCTGCCCGCGCCCGGTGTACCCGCTGCCGCGGACCAACTCCACCGGGCCCGCGAGCAGCGCGTGACCGGCGTCGTTGGCGAAGCGCACCACCTGGCTCACGAAGTGCGACAACTCGGGCGAGCAGGCCGCCTCGGGCTCGCACGTCGTGGTGAACGTGGTCAGCCGGATCCGATGCGGGTGCCCGTCCGAGGGCACCTCCACCGGCGTCGGCGCGGCCAACACCCGAACCTCGCCACCGTCGTCGACCCCGGGCAACTCGGCCGTACCGCCCGCGACCCGACCGACCGCGGCGATCTCCTCCTCGCGCAGATCCACCTCGACCTGCTTCTTCTCCACCTGGGTGCGCTCGCGCAGGGTGAGCCGGTCCTCGACCAGGCTCGGCGGGCGGGCGGCCAGGGTGGGTCGTGCCGTGGACAGGGACAGTGCGACGCCGGCCCAGTCCTCGCCGGTGCGCTGCCACACCACCGCGTCGCATTCCACCTCGATCGAGCGGCGATCCGGCGCGAGCGTGGCCCGATAGGCGGGCCGCCACAGCGCGCACGGCACCAGGTGCACCACCCGCAGCTCGGCCGAACCGGCCAGCTCGGCCTCGATCACCACCTCGACGGTCGCGGTCAGCTCCCTCGGCTCCTGCTCGGCCACGCTCAGCGCCGCCCGCGCATCGCGCAGCCGGCGCTCCACCGAGGACTGCTCGTCGGCCAGGACGTGCAGCTCGGCGTGCCGCTCCTCGGTCTCGGCCGAGAGCCGGTCCAGCTCGGCGGCCCAGCGCTCCGGCTCGGCCGTGCCGAAGCCGGTCTGCTCCGCGATGTCGCGGCGCAGTTCGGTCCGCGCCTGGGCGATCAGCGTGAGCCGGGTGTGCAGCCGGTTCGAGTGCCGGGACAGCGCGACGCCGCGCTCTTCCAGGTCGTGCACGAGTCGGCGCAGCTCGGAGGCGTCCGGACCGGGGCCGGTGGCCGGGCGAGGGGTGTATTCGCGGATCACCCGCGCGTCGATCGCGGTCGCGGTGCCGTCGTCGGCGACCACCTCCACGCGCAGCGACCGGTCCACCGCGAGCGGGGTCACCGGGCCGACCAGCACCCGCTGGACGCCCTCGGTCACCTCGATCCGGCCGGACCGGGTCACCTGGGCCCGGTCCTCCAGGCAGGTCACCGCCGTGATCGGCAGCGCCTCCGGCTTGCGTTCGGCCGGGGTGCCCTGTTGCAGAGTCGGCTGAGTCACCGTCAGACCCTCCTGTTGCCGCCGACCACGGCCTTCGCTGCCGGGATCCGGATCTCGTAGCCACCGGTCAGGTTCTTCCGCTCGCCGGCGGCGAGCTCGACATGCCACACCCGCGCGCCCGGGACGTGTCGCCCGTCGCGCAACTCGGTGTCCTCCACCCAGCGCGGCGCGCCGGCGTGCTCCTCGATCCTGACGTCCTTGTCGTCGGTGACCGGCACCCGCTCCAGGATGTCCAGCCGGATCGACCGGCCGAGGTGGTTGACCGCCTCGATCTCGATCCGGTGGTCGAGCACGGCCGTACCGCCGCGCAGACCCGCCGTCGACTCGCGCATGTGCGCGTTGCGCGAGACCTGCACGCTCTCCACCACGCCCACGCCGACCCGTTCGCGCGCACCCGGCGCGAGCGTCGGCAGCGGCACGGTCATCAGGAACTCGCCGGCCACCGAGACGTCCGCCGGGCCCGCGAGCAGCGCGTGTGCCGAAGCGTTGGCCAGTACGACGGTGCCGAACACCGCGTCGTCCAGCGCCGGCACGCAGACGAACTCGGGGTCGAGACCGACCTCGATCTCGCACACCGGGATGGTGTGCCACACCCCGTCGGCGGCCACCTCGGCCGGCGCCGCGGTGTCGAAGCGGTAGTCGAAGGACCCGGCCGCGTCGCGGGGCGCGTGTGCGTGCTCGGGCAGCGCCAGTCGGGTCACCGTGTCGGCGCGCCGGCGGTACTCCAGCGCGGTCCCGCCGGGCGCGTACGGCGCGGGGCGCAACCGGCCCCGGGTCGCCGCGTCGTCGGCGTCGCGCAGTTCCAGGGCCGCGTAGTCCAGCAGGTCGCTGCCCGGCTCGTATTGCTCCACCGGCGCGGGTGCGCTCTGCGCGATCGGGTCCTCGTCGGCCCCCGCGTCGAAGCGGGCGAGTTCGAACGCACCGCCGGGCGCGGCCGGTGCGGCCGGCGCGGCGGCCCCGATCCGGCGGGCGCGCCGGGCCGCGGGGGCGGGGCGCGGGGGCGGCGGCGGGGCACCGTAGCCGCCCGCCATCGGCGGGGCCGGGGAGGTCACCGGCATCGGGGCCGCCGGCAGGCTCAGGTCGAAATCGGCGACCTCCTCCGCCGCGAACGCGCCGCCGGCGGCGCTCGTCCGCCGTACCTCGGACGACTCCTTGGCCGCGGCCGGCCGCGGGCGCCGCGCCCGGCTCGCGTCGTAGCCCGCGAACAGTTCGGCCAGGCCGGTCGGTGGCTCGCGCCAGCCGGCGTGCGCGGGCGCGGTCTGCCGGCGGCCCAGGCGCAGCGACTTGAGCTCGGGCAGGGCGGTGCTGCGGGCCAGGTCGGCGGTGGACAGGCCGAGCCGCACACCGGTCCAGTCCTCGCCGGTGCGCTGCGCGACACAGGCCCGCATGACCAGCGTGCCGCCGGTCATCGCCGCGTCCAGCCGCAACTGGTACATCGGCGCCCAGCGCGCGCCGGGCACGTGGTACTCCACGGCCAGCTCGACCGCGCCCGCCTCGCCGGTGTGCTCCAGGGTGACCACGGCGGTGCCGAACACCTGGGCCCGCTCGGTGCGCTGCGCCCCGGACGCGGCGTTCAGCCGCGCCCGGTAGACCTCGGTGTCGCGGATCGCCTCGCGCAACCGCTCGTCGCACGTGCCGATGCGCTCGTACAGCGCCTGGGCCCGCTCGTCGGCGAACGCGGCCAGCTCCAGCAGCGCGGTCACCGGTGCGGGGCGCGGCGGATCACCCCGTCGCACGGAGGGCGGTACGGCCTCCAGCCCGGCGATCTCGGCCAGTTCGCCGGCCAGTCGCTCGCTCTGCGCACGCAACGCCCGAACCCGCGACTCGGCCGCCTCCAGGTCCAGCAGTACGCCCGGCAGGTCCCGCTCCTCGACCACCTCGACGTCGACCACGGGCCGGATGTCGGTGACCCGGACACCCGCGCCGCCGCCGACCACCCGCGCGCGCAGCCAATCGCCGTACGCGGTGAGCGGGAAGCCGGTGACCCGGACCCGGACCGGACCCGGTGGGCCCGCCGGCAGGTCCACCTCGCAATTTCGTACACACACCGCCCCCACGGCGTGAACGACCACCGAACGCAATTCCGAAGCGACCGTGAGCATGTACCCCTCCTGCTCGTCCGTGCGCGTCCCTGCTCGGCACGGGGGGACCAAGGTAGCCCGACCGGCCGGGTGCGCGTGCGGCCGCGGCGAGTCCGTATCGGATACTGGCACGCATGGCATACGGGACCTTGCGCGCTTTCCTGAAGGCACTGGAGAAGCGTGGTGAACTCAAGCGCGTACGCGCCGAGGTCGACCCGCATCTGGAGGTCGGCGAGATCACCGATCGGGTGAACAAGGCCAAAGGCCCGGCGCTGTTGTTCGAAAACGTCAAGGGCAGCTCGATGCCGCTGGCGATGAACGTCTACGGCACCGACGAGCGCATGCTGATGGCGCTCGGGCTGAGCAGCTACGACGAGCTGTCGGACAAGATCGGCGGCCTGCTCAAGCCGGAGCTGCCGCAGGGCTTCACCGGGATCCGAGAGGCGTTCGGCAAGCTCGGTTCGGTCGCGCACATCCCGCCGAAGAAGATCAAGGACGCGCCCTGTCAGCAGGTGGTCCTCAAGGGCGACGACGTCGACCTGGACACCATCCCGGCGCTGTTCACCTGGCCCGAGGACGGCGGCTCGTTCTACAACCTGGGCCTGACCCACACCAAGGACCCCGACTCGGGGGTGCGCAACCTGGGTCTGTATCGGCTCCAGCGGCACGACAAGCGCACCATCGGCATGCATTGGCAGATCCACAAGGACAGCCGCAACCACTACCAGGTGGCCGCCAAGCGCGGTGAGCGGTTGCCGGTGGCGATCGCGTTCGGCTGCCCGCCGGCGGTGACGTACGCGTCCACCGCGCCGCTGCCCGGGGACATCGACGAATACCTCTTCGCCGGCTTCATCGGAGGTCGGCGGATCGAGATGGTCGACTGCGTGAGCGTGCCGCTCCAGGTCCCGGCCGAGGCCGAGGTGGTACTCGAAGGCTGGTTGACCCCGGGCGAGATGTTGCCCGAGGGCCCGTTCGGCGACCACACCGGCTTCTACACGCCGCAGGAGCCGTTCCCGGCGCTGACCATCGACTGCGTGACGATGCGCGAGAAGCCGCTGCTCCAGTCGATCGTGGTCGGCCGGCCGCCGACCGAGGACGGCCCGCTGGGCAAGGCGACCGAGCGTTTCTTCCTGCCGCTGCTCAAGATCATCGTGCCCGACATCGTGGACTACGACCTGCCCGAGGCGGGCGGCTTCCACAACTGCGCGATCGTCTCGATCGACAAGAAGTACCCCAAGCACGCGCAGAAGGTGATGAGCGCGATCTGGGGTGCGCACATGATGTCGTTGACCAAGCTGATCGTGGTGGTGGACGCCGACTGCGACGTGCACGACTACCACGAGGTCGCGTGGCGGGCGTTCGGCAACACCGACTACGCCCGCGACCTGCTGCTGACCGAGGGGCCCGTGGATCACCTCGATCACGCGTCGTACCAGCAGTTCTGGGGCGGCAAGGCGGGCATCGACGCGACCCGCAAGCTGCCCGAGGAGGGCTACACGCGCGACGGCGGTTGGCCGGAGATGGTCGTGTCGGATCCCGAGACCGCCGCCAAGGTGACTCGTCGTTGGAAGGAATACGGACTGTGACGTCCGCCGCGCTACCCGCCCCCGGAGCACCCTCGGAGGTGGGCCGGGTCAAGGCGTTCCTGCGCCTGGTACTGATCGAGCATTCGGTGTTCGCGTTGCCGTTCGCCTACATCGCGGCCTTCACCGCGATGTACGAGACGAACGAACGACTGCACTACCGGGAGCTGTTCCTGGTCACCGTGGCGATGGTCGGCCTGCGTACCTTCGCGATGGCCTGCAACCGGATCATCGACCGCGAGATCGACGCGCGCAATCCGCGAACCGCGACCCGGGAGTTGGTCACCGGCGCGGTGTCGGTGCGGACCGCGTGGGTCGGCGCGCTGGTCGCGCTGTTCTTCTACCTGGTCGCCGCCGCGCTGCTCAACCCGCTGTGCCTGGCGCTCGCGCCGGTCGCGGTGATCCCGATGGTGATCTATCCGTACGGCAAGCGCTTCACCAACGTCCCGCACGCGATCCTGGGGGTCGCGCAGGCGATCGGCCCGATCGGCGCGTGGTTGGCGATCACCGGTTCGTGGTCGTGGCAGGCGGTCGTACTGGGCCTGGCGGTGGGCACCTGGATCGGCGGCTTCGACCTGATCTTCGGCTGCCAGGACGTCGCGGCCGACCGCGCGCACGGCGTCAAGAGCGTGCCGGCCAAGTGGGGCATCGCCGCCGCGCTGAACGCCTCGAAGATCACCCATGTGGTGACCACGCTGCTGTTCATCTGGTTCGGCGCCCTCACCGGCGCGGGCTTCTTCTGGTGGCTGGGCCTGCTCATCGTCGGCGCGGCGTTCGTCTACGAACACTCCCTGCTCAAGCCGGACGACCTGTCCAAGCTGAACCGGGCCTTCTTCACCACCAACGGCTTCATCGGCATCGCCCTGTTCGTCTGCGCACTGCTGGATCTGGGCGTGCGGGGGCTGCGGCCGTAGGCCGGTCTTCGGGCTCGGGTGCGGGCTTGCGCAACGGCGGGAGCCGGTGGAGTCGAGGCCGGTTGCTCCGATCGCGCGGGCGCGCAACTTCGCGCAACCAGGTGGCGGGTCGGGCGGCCGGCCCCGCGCACTCGGTGAAGGTGTTCCTTCGCGTCGGGGAGGACGCGATCCGAACTCCCGCTTCGCATATTGCGGTTCTTCCCGGAGGTGGACGGCACCGGTGACGACTCCGACGCTCGACGAGTTGTCGAGCTCGGTTCGAAAGCGGGCCTGGCACCTGGAGATGCGGGACGACTATGCCGGTACGTCCCCGGCGTTCGTGGCCTGGCGGGCGGGGGTTGCGTACGATCGCGGCCCGGCTGATCGGGCGTGGCATGCCCTGGTGGGCTCGGCCATCGTGCATGGGGCGCAAGTGCGCAGGGCCCGGATCGTGTCCGAGCCGATCGGGGACTACATCCGATACGAGCACGAGGCGACCCCGGCTGCGAACCTCGCGGCCGGCGAAGAGGTTCGGTGGCTGCCGCGCCGACATACCGCCCCACCTGAGACCGTCGACCAGTACGTGGCCGCACCGGAAGCCGCCTCGCCTTCGGGTGGGGCGGCTTCCTTCGGGTGATCAGGTGCGCTTCAGGTCGGCGATCAGGGCCGACCAGGGCCCCCGGCCTGCGCGAATGATGCCGGCGGCACGGTCCTTGCTGTCGCGGATCGCCATCCCATTGTTTGCTGTGGGCGCTATTTCGACACAGTCGTTGGTGGGGCCGCTGCGCGAGGACTTGCGGAAAGGGCCGGCGATGTCGGGCTGCATTCGATTCGCTCCTAAAGCTCGGCGATGACCTGGTTGATCAAGGTCAGGGAATCAGCAGGGCTCTCCGCTGATGACCGGAGGTAGTCGAAGGTCAGGATGTGGTCCGCAACCTCGTTCTCGCCCTCCAGGTAGTTCGACGATGTCAGGTTCTCAAGGAACACCACATCGGGGGCGGGCGGTGGGAACGCGAAGACGACGAATGGCCTTGCCACACAGGCGATTTCGCCCTTCTTCGTCTTCAGGACCTGGACAGTGGTGGTCGGCCGTGCGACGAGTTCGGAGAGGTGCGCGAGTTGGGCACGCATCACGTCACGACCACCGACAGGAACCCGGAGCGCCGGCTCCCAGATCACCGCCCAGAACCGAGGTGGATCGGGCCGGTTCATGACGGCGTTCTGCCGCTCCATGCGGACTTTGACGAGTTGCTCGACCGTCTCCGGGGTGGTGGAGGCCGGGTTCGCAGCCGTGATTGCTCGGGCGTAGTCGACCGTCTGGAGCAAGCCGGGGATCAAACTCGTCTGCCAGGTGCGGATGTAGGACGCCTCGGCTTCGAGCCCCACAAAATCCTCGTACGGCTTCGGCAGAGTGTCACCGTAGTCGCGCCACCATCCACGTCGACCGCTCTGGCGCGCCAATTCGAGCAGAGCATCGCGAGTTGCAGCGTCGTGCACCGCGTACATATCGAGTAGCGCTCGGACATCGATCGGTCGTGCGGCGACGGATCCGGTCTCTATCCGCGAGATCTTCGGCCGCGAGCACTCAAGGTGAGCCGCAGCCTCATCAGTCGACTTGTTCGCAGCTTCGCGGAGTCGTCGCAGTTCAGAGCCCAGTTGTCGCGCTCGGATCGTCGGTCTGGCCGGCATGGCACCCCCAATTTTCGGCAACAGTCTGCCGCGTCGTCGTAACGTATCGCCACCATGTGAATGGTGCACGCGTGCATCTGTAACGGTTGAAGGTGCACGCGTGCAGGAGTAACGTGAGCATTCGGGCACGAAGGGTAGCCGTCCTGGTCGTTTCAGTGATGGTCGAATCGGGAGGCGCCTTGATGGTCCAACCGTCGTCCGCTCGAACCGAAGGTTTGCGCGTATTCGTCAGCCGCCCGTCCGAATATGGCCTCGTTCTTGCGTTCGGGTCCATGCACTGCCCACGTCTCGAAGAACTGTCCGAGGCCCGAGCAATGACGCTTCTGAAGCATCTCGCCGGCCCTCTCGGGCTCGCCATCACCGCACCGACTCCAAGGTTGAGGTGACACACATGACCGATGTCATCCGATTCGCCCTCAAACCAGACGTACTCTTGGCCCGCCGACACCATGAGACCGGCACGATCACGGTCCCCCTCATCGTCCACGAAGAAGACGGAGACCTCAGCGGCTCCGATACCCCTGTGTTGACGCTCACCAAGGCTCAGGCCGAGTTCCTGACCATGGGTCTGATTTATGCGCTCAACCAGGCGTCTACCGCCGAAGAAGAAGCAGCCCCAAGCGCAGAGTTCGCCCCGGTGTCTGCTCGGGCGAGGGCCATATGCGAGGCGCTCTCGCCATCGTTCGGAGAGGCCCAGACGTCGACGGTGCCCGTGGTCGTGAAATCCCCCGTCACCGTGTCGCGATCGCTGCCCGCGATTGCGCAGTCGGCGCGGACCGCGCGGCACCTCGTGTGGGAGGTGTGCGACGGGATCGGGATCGGCGGGGATCGGCGGACCTATGTCGGGCTGATGGTCACCGAGTTGGTGGTCGAGGCGCTTCGCGAGACGCCCGCCGCGATCACCTCGTACGTACTCGACATCACGGGTGCGCTCGCCGATGGCCACCCCGTCCTGTGCGTGGAATTCCGCGAGGTCGGCCTCGATCGGCCGCCGCACCGCCTGCTCGAACACGGCCGCGGCCTGGCCATCGTCCGGGCGCTCGGCGTCGAGTGGCCGCACCACGAGTGCGGGTGGCTGACTCCGAAGGAAGGCCCGACATCGTGGTTCATCGTCGGCGACACCACACCCGAGCACGCCCGACTGCTCAGCGCGGAACACCTGTTCAACCTGCGCGGCCTGGAGAACATGCACCACATCACCGAAGCCGCCGTCGGCACCGCCCTCCGCCCCATCCACTGGGGGTGTGATCACTGAGCCGCCGACCGTCCGTCGGCCATCCGATCCGAGGAAGGCAAGGGCAATCGTGAGGACCGACCCCCGCCACGGCCCCGGGTCTTCGGCCGACGCGCCGTTGTTCCCCGTTCCGCCGGTGTGCGAGCAGGCGTTGCGAGCGGCGGTGGTTGCGCTCGACCCGGCGGCGGCGGGTCGGTTCGAGGAGGATTTCCGGGCCACCTGGCGAGCGGCCGTGCGGGCCGACAGCACGGCTCCGATACGGGCCTTCCTGCATCGCTGGGCGGTGTTCGTCGCGTTGCGGCGGGTGCCTGCCCGGGCTCGGCGACTGCGCGAGCTCGAACGAATGGTCACGGACGCGGACACCCTCGCCGCCGCTCGCCCCGCGGTGGCCGAAGTCGCCGCGATTCTGACCCGGGCCGCGCACGAGGCCACCGGGTGAGCGGCCTCCGCGCGGGCCCAGGTGCGGAGAGCCGGGGCCCGTGCGGACGGTCGGACCGGGCCGGCTCCCACAGCTCCGGCCGGCGGACTTCCCGCACTTCAGGGACCCTTCGTCGCCTTGAGAATGCCCACGATCCGGTACCGATCCGCGCCGGCCGAAGCCACAGGGCGGATCGCCGCATAAGGTCTCGGCGGGGGACCGTGTCGACTCTGGGGGGTTGGTCATCGATGACGCGTGTCGTGTTGACGACGGGCGCGAACGCGCCGCTCGGCGACGAGGTAGTCGAGGTCGTCGTGTCGTGGGAGGGGCGTGCGGGTGTCGACGTCTCGGCGTTGCTCCTGACTGCCGATCATCTGGTGCGCGGTGACGCGGACTTCGTGTTCTGGAACAACCCCGCGAGCCCCGACGGTGCGGTCCGACTCGCCGACGGCGGGCGGTTGACCGTGGTCACGAGCGCGGTCGCCGCCGACGTGGCGAGCCTGGTCGTGGTGGTCGCGGCCGACGGGGAAACGGGCGCGGACACCCTCGCGGACGTCCACGGCCTGCAGGCGGTCGTGGGCGGGACGCTCTACCGGCCCGACGACCTGAACCGGGGCCAGACCGCGGCCGTCCTGGTCGAGGTGTACCGGCGCGCGGACGCGTGGAAGGTGCGCGCGGTCGGGCAGGGCTACGCGAGCGGTCTCGCGGGCATCGCCACGGACTTCGGAATCGAGGTCGCCGAGGAGCCGGACGACACGCCGACGGCCGGCGACCTGGCGGTGGGCTTCGCGATCCCCGACGCGACGGAAGTACCCCCAGGCTTCGCCGCCCCCGCCGCCCAGCCGGCACCCGTCGCCTTCGCCCCACCCGCCGCACAACCACAACAGCACACCCCGGGGCCCGAGTTCGCCACACCCCCGGCCGCCGCAACCGCTCCGGAGTACGCCACCGGCTTCGCAACACCGGCGCCCACACCGGCCCCCGTCGGGTTCACCCCACCGCCGGCCATCGCACCACCCCCCGCCCCGGCACCCGCCACCCCACCCGCCTCCCCGATATCACGGGCCCTGTCCCGGCTGCGTCGCCGCCCGAGCGCCCCCACGCAGCCGACCCCCACCCCGGCACCCGCAGCCGCAGCCGCACCCGCACCCGCACCCGCACCCGCACCCGCACCCGCACCGATCACCACATCCGTACCCACCACGTCGTATCCGCCGGCGACCCCGCACGCCCCCGCCCCGAACGTCGCCACCCCGCCGAACATGACCAAGCCGTCGCTCGGCGCCATCAAGCTGACCAAGAATCAGAGCGTGTCCCTGCCCTGGGACGGCGACCCCGACCTGGTGATCACGGCGGCACTCGAATGGAACGGGGGCGCCGGGTACAACGAATTCGACGAGGCGGACCTCGACCTGTACGCACTGTTCGTGCCACGCGTCGAGGCGGTGCCGCCGAGCTACGAACGAATACCGACCAGGGGCGCGGTCTACTACCGCGACTTCGGCTCGACGACCGCCGAGCCGTACATCCACCTGGACGGCGACGCCCGCAGCCCGGGTCGCGAGGTGATCCGGATCACCCGCCCCGACCTCCAGGGCCACGTGCTGATCTGCGCCTACAGCGCGATCACCAACGGCAGCGGAAGCTTCAAGTCCTACGGTGCCAAGGCCGTCGTCGACGACGGCCGAGGCTCGGTCGTGACCGTGCCGCTCCTCGACGACAACGCCGGCGGTTACTGGGTCGCAATCACGCTGATCGACTTCACCACACCGCAGGGCCCGACGGTCCGGCACGTCGAGCGCTACTCCGAGCAGGGCGAGGAACGCCCGATGCTCTACGCCGACGGGCGCTTCGCGATGAGCATGGGGCCCGTCGAGTTCAAGGGCGACGACAATGCCATCCACGAGTTCGAATGGGAAATGATCCTGGATCGGGACTACCACCGAGACATCAGCGAGGGCCGCAACCTCTACCCCTGACGAGCCCCGGCAGCAGCCGAGTTCGCCTCGAAACGGCGCTGCCCCGCCGCCCCGGCAAGGGGGCGACGGGGCAGACCGTTCGAGGCGACCGAGGCTCAGACGCCCGCGTACGAGTGCAGGCCGTTCACGAAGATGTTGACGCCGTAGTAGTTGAACAGGAAGCAGGAGAACGCGACCAGCGACACCGCCGCCGCCTTCGTGCCCTTCCAACCCGCCGTGGCGCGGGCGTGCAGGTAGGCCGCGTACGCCACCCAGGTGATGAAGGACCAGACCTCCTTGGGGTCCCAACCCCAGTAGCGGCCCCACGCGTTCTCCGCCCAGATCGCGCCGCACACGATGGCGAAGGTCCACAGCGGGAAGATGATCGCGTTGACCCGGTAGGCGGTCTTGTCCAACGAGGCCGAACTCGGCAGCCGAGCCAGCTTGTCGTCGAAGCGGCCCGGCTTGGCCCCGGCCGGGTCGGCCTGCCGGCGCTCGTAGCCCTGCCGGAACAGGAACAGGATCGAGGCGAGCGCGCCGATGTGGAAGGCGCCGAACGAGACGATCGCGGACGCGACGTGGATCCACAACCAGTACGAGTCGAGCGCCGGGACCAGTTGTTCGGAGTCGGTGTAGAGCAGCGTGACCGCGACGCCGAGTGTGGTGAGCACCGGCAGCGTGACGAACAGGCCCAGCCAGCGCACCGGATACTTCCACAGCAGCACCAGGAAGGCCGCGACCACCACCAGCGACACCGAGGTGGAGAACTCGTACATGTTGCCCCACGGCGCCCGCTCGACCGAGATGCCGCGCGTGAGCACGGAGCCGGCCTGCAGCAGGAAGGCCAGCACGGTCAGCGAGACCGCGACCCGGCCGATCCGGTCGGCGCGTTCGCTGCCGCCCGACACGTCGCCCCGGTCGTCCGCACCGGCGCCGTCGTGCCCGCCCTCGCGCAGCACCACCACCGGCCGCTCGGCCAGTGCGACCCCGCCGGCCGCGCCCACGGCGGCCGGCTCCAGCACCTCGACCGACAGGTCGGCCGAGCGTTTGGCCACCGCTCCGCTGCTGCCGAACGTCCATTCCATGCAATAGGCGAAGAACGCCATCAGGTAGACGGCGATCGCCGAATACATCAGCACATTGCTGAATTGGGCGAGGTTCTCGTTGACGCCCACGCTCACTCCTTGACCTTGGTGCCGGATGAGTTCGCCGGCGCGGCCTCGCGCAACGCGTCCACGAACTCCTGTACCTCTTCGCCGAGGCCCCCGCCCTCGGTGCGGGCGAGCCCGCCGACCTCGACGACCGTGTGGCCGTCGGGGCCCTCCACCGCACGCACCCACATCCGGCGGCGGCGGACGAACAGTGACAACACGAGCCCGAGGATGGCGGCCACCACGCTGAACAGCGCGAGCCCCTTGCCCGGCTCGCTGGCGACCTGGAAGTTGGCCCAGGTCTTGACGCCGTCGAAGGTGATGCTGCCGGCGCCGTTGGGCAGTTGCACGGTGTCGCCGACCTTGAGGGCCTTGCGCCACACGTCCGAGCCGTCCATGAACTTGGCCATCTTGTCGGCCTTGAGCGCGTAGTAGTTCTGCGGGATGCCCGAGTCCATGCCCAGGTCGCCCTCGTAGCCGCTGATCATCAACCGCGGGTTGAGCAGCGAGGGGAACACCGAGATCGGACCGCGCCTGGGGTCCACCAGCAGGTTGCCGTCCGGGTCCATCGGCGCGCTCGGCAGGAACTGGGCGTCGAAGCCCAACTGCTTGAGTCCGACGCTGACGTCGGGGACCTTGATCACGCCGGTCGAGGTCCGGTTGCCGTCCTGGGGCAGGAAGATGGTCGGGCCCTTGTAGGCGATCTTGCCCTTGGCGTCGCGTACGGTCACCTCCGGCGCGTAGCCGGTGGCGATCATGAAGACCTTGGTGTCACCCACCTGCAGTGGGTGGTTGACCTTGATCGTCCCCGACTTGTCCTTGCCCTCGTGGCCGTACCAGGACTCGATGTGCGCGGTGAACGACCTCGGCTCGCCGCGCTTGGCGCCGGTCGGCTGGAACGTCTGATCGACGGACTTGAGCCGGAACCCGAACGGCTCCAGGTTGTCCGCGTCCACGAGCGCACCGAACTGGCGGTCGTCGTACTGGGTGAGCACGTTCGCGAAGCTGCCGCCCTCGACGACGATCTTGCCGCCCTTGACGCTGTACAGACTGCCCAGCGCGAACGCGACCAGGATGCCGAACAGTGCGATGTGGAACAGCAGGTTGCCGGTCTCCCGGGCGTAGCCCTTCTCCGCCGCGATCGAATCGGCGGTCGGGTTCAGCCGGAAGCGACGCTTCTTGAGCGCACCCCGTGCCGCCGCCAGCACCGCGTCCGGGTCCGCCGAGGTCTCCCAGCGCGCGTACGCGGGCAGCCGGGCGAAGTTGCGCGGTGCCTGCGGGGGCTTGGCCCGGACCGTCTTGGCGTGCGCCCAGCAACGCGGCACGATGCAGCCCGCGAGCGAGACGAACAGCAGGATGTAGATCGAGGCGAACCACCACGACGAGAACACGTCGAAGAGCTGGAACTTGTCCATGATCTTCGCGCGGTCGGGATGGTCGCGGAAATACTGGCTGACCTTGATCGGACTGACCGGCCGCTGCGGGATCAGCGTCGGCGGCGTGGCCGCGACCGACAGCAGGAACAGCAGGATCAGCGCGACCCGCATCGAGGTCAGTTGCCGCCACAACCAGCGCAGCCAGCCGACCACGCCCAACTGCGGTTGGCGCATCTCCGCGTCGCCGTCGTCCTGCGCGGGCGCCGTGGACATCCCGGCATCGGCTCGCTCCTCGGCGTCCGAGGTCCGCGCGAGGTCGTCGTCCCGTTCGAGGTCGTCGTCGGTGCGGGTCTGGCTCATCAGATTCCGATCGTGTATTGCCCGGCCCAGGACTGCAGCTCGCGCATGATGTGATCCCACGCACCGGTGAGCATCAGTACGCCGAGCAGTACGAGCATGCCGCCGCCCAGGCGCATCACCCAGACGTAGTGCTTCTTGACCCACCCGAACGCCCCGAGTGCCTTGCGGAACGCGAGCGCGGTGACCAGGAAGGGCACGCCCAGGCCCAGGCAGTAGGCCACCGTGAGCAGGGCGCCGCGGTTGGCGCTCGCCTCGCTCACGGACAGGTTGAGCACCGCGGTCAGGGTCGGGCCGATGCACGGCGTCCAGCCGATCCCGAACACCACACCCAGCAGCGGTGCGCCGACCAGCCCGACGGCCGGTCGCTGGTGCAGCCGGAACTCGCGTTGCATGCCCGGCAGTACACCCATGAAGGAGAGCCCGAGCACGATGGTGATCGCGCCGAAGACCTTGGTGATGATCGCCTGGTGCCTCAGCAGCGTCTCGCCGAAGTAGCCGAACGCCGCGCCCATGGAGACGAACACGGCGGTGAAGCCGAGCACGAACAGCAGGGTGCCCAGGAAGAGCCGGCCGCGCCGGGCGTCCTTGAGGTCGGCCCCGGACACCCCGGTGACGTAGCTGACGTAGCCGGGCACCAGGGGCAACACGCACGGCGAGAAGAACGAGATCAGCCCCGCGAGCAGGGCGATCGGCAGGGCCGCGAGCAGCGACCCGGTGTAGACCGTGTTGTTCATTCCTTCGGCTGCGACCAGCACCTCGATCAGGCCTTCTCGTTCGGCACCGGCTCGTTCAACACGGGGTCGATCATCGAGCGCAGTTCCTCGATGGTGACCGCGCGCAGCACCCGGGCCGCGATCCGACCCTCACGGTCGATGATCAGCGTGCTGGGGATGGCCTTGGGGTTCAGGTTGCCGGTGAACTTGAGGATCTCGCGCGCGTCCGGGTCCCACAGGCTCGGGTAGGTGATGCCCTTGCTGTCGGTGAACGCGAGCGCGTTGTCCTGGGTGGCGTCGCGGGTGTTGATCCCCAGGAACTGCACACCCTTGTCCGCGGTCTCGGTGTGTGCCTGCTGGAAGTCGGCGGCCTCGGCCCGGCACGGCGGGCACCACGAGCCCCAGACGTTGAGCACCACAACCTTGCCCTTGAAGTCGGCGAGGCTGATGTCCTTGCCTTCGAGCGTCTGGCCGGAGACCTTCGGGGCGGCGGTACGCGCGCCCACCGCGGCCCGCGCGATGCCGCTGTTGTCGCTGTCCACGTAGCCCTTGCCGTCGCCGCCGCTCTTGCCGCCGGCGCTCATCCCACCGCAGCCGGAGAGTGCGAGCAGGGCCGCGGCGGTGAGCAGCGCGGCACGACGAGGCAGGCGGCGTGTGAGCATGTGAAAAGTTTCGCATGCCTCCACGACCGCTCCACGCGGGGTCCGTCGTGCCGCTGACACTTCTTCAGTTCATCCCGATTCGTCCCAAATAAATGGGGCGCCATGCCCCGAATTCGCGGTTTTGCGTCAGGCCCCGAAGCTCTTGCCCTGCGCCTTGCCGGCGAGCTTGGCCGGGAGCAGGTCCCGGGCCGGTTCGCTGTAGCCGACGGAGACGATCTTGTCCCCCTCGTAGGTGAACGTGGTCAGCGACGCGAGCGAGCACTGCCGGTTGCGCGGGTCGTGCCACAACCGCCGCCGCTCGACGAAGGAGCGGGTCACCCAGATCGGCAACTGGTGGCTCACGCAGACCGCCTCGTGCCCGCGCGCGGCGTCCCGGGCGGCGCCCAGCGCGCCCATCATCCGCACCACCTGCTCGATGTACGGCTCACCCCACGAGGGCTTGAACGGGTTGGTGAGGTGCTTCCAGTGCCCCGGGTTGCGCAGCGAACCGTCGCCGACCCCGAAGGTCTTGCCCTGGAAGATGTTCTCCGCCTCGATCAGCCGCTCGTCGGTGGCGATCTCCAGCCCGTGCCGGCCGGCGATCGGCGCGGCCGTCTCCTGGGCACGCTCCAGCGGCGAGGACACCACGTGGGTGATGTCGCGCCCGGCGAGATGGTCGGCGACCCGCTCGGCCATCTTGTTGCCCAGCTCCGACAGGTGGTAGTCGGGCAGGCGGCCGTACAGGATGCCGTGCGGGTTGTGCACCTCGCCGTGGCGCATGAGGTGCACGATCGTCACATCGCGATTGGTCTGCGGCTTCTGAGCCATCGTCAGTTCTCCTGGGCACTCGCTGCGGCGCGGGCTGCGGCCGGCAGCGCGTCGAGGATACGGTTCACGGCCGCGTCGTCGTGGGCGGCGGACAGGAACCACGCCTCGAACGCGCTCGGCGGCAGATACACGCCGGCGTCCAGCATCGCGTGGAAGAACGCGGAGAAGCGGAACGCCTGCTGTGTGCGTGCCTGGTCGTAGTCGTGCACCGGTCGATCGGTGAAGAAGATCGAGAACATGTTCCCGGCGGTGGACACGGTGTGTGCCACACCCTCCTTGGCCAGCGCGGCCGAGACCTCGGTGCGCAGCGCGAGCGAGACCCCGTCCAGGTGCTTGTACACCGCGTCGGTGCAGTGCCGCAGCGTGGTGACGCCGGCCGCGGTGGCGACCGGGTTCCCGGACAGCGTGCCGGCCTGGTAGACCGGGCCCAGCGGGGCCAGCCGGGACATCACGTCGGAGCGTCCGCCGAAGGCCGCCGCCGGGAAGCCGCCGCCCATCACCTTGCCGAAGGTCAGCAGGTCGGGCACGACACCCTCGATGCCGAACCAACCCGCCTTGGACACCCGGAAGCCGGTCATCACCTCGTCCGAGACGAACAACGCGCCGTGCCGCTCGCACAGTGCCTTGAGCCCGGCGTTGAAGCCCGGCCGCGGGGTGACCACGCCCATGTTGCCGGGCGCGGCCTCGGTGATCACGCACGCGATGTCGTCGCCGTGCACGGCGAACGCCGACTCGACGGCGGGCAGGTCGTTGTAGGGGAGCACGATCGTGTCGGCGGCCGAGGCGCCGGTCACCCCGGGCGTGTCGGGCAGCGCGAAGGTGGCCAGGCCGGAGCCGGCGGCGGCCAGCAGCGCGTCCACGTGACCGTGGTAACACCCGGCGAACTTGATCACCTTGGCCCGACCGGTGAAGCCGCGGGCGAGGCGGAGCGCGGACATGGTGGCCTCGGTGCCGGAGCTGACCAGGCGGACCTGTTCGACCGGGGCGATCCGGGAGACGATCTCCTCGGCGAGTTCGACCTCGCCGGCGCCGGGGGTGCCGAAGGAGGTGCCGCGCGCGACCGCCTCGCGCACGGCCTCCTGCACGGCGGGGTGGGCGTGGCCGAGGATCATCGGTCCCCAGGAGCACACCAGGTCCACGTATTCGCGGCCGTCCGCGTCGGTCAGATACGGACCTCGGCCCGAGACCATGAAGCGGGGCGTGCCGCCGACCGCGCGAAAGGCGCGCACCGGCGAGTTGACCCCGCCGGGGGTGACGGCCCGCGCACGCGCGAACAGGGCGGCGGAGGCGGGTGCGGGGTTCTCGTTGACAGAGCTCACCCGGCCATGCTCTCAAACAAACCGGGCACCCTCGTCGCCCCCGGCGGCGCGGCGCGACGGGTGCCGAAGGAGGGGCGCCGCGGTGCCCGAATGGACCGACCGGATGGGCGCCGGGGAGGGTGTGCACGGATTCGCGTTGGTTCCCGGGGATCCGGCAACCGAAACCGGGGGCCGGGAGCAGTATGATCGGACCACCCGGACCCGTGCCCACGGGTGAGGCATGTCCGGCGGGGTGCAGCACGACGATCGGGGTGCGCGCGTGGCGGCGAGAACACGTCGGAGTGGGCGGTCCGGGCGACACCACCGGATAGCCGGCGGTCTCGGACCGGTGCTCGCGACGCTGCTGTTGCTGGCCGGGACGGCCGCCTGCGGCGACAAGGACTCGGACGACGGCGGTACCACGGGGCTGCGCGGCGCGCTGGACGCGGTGCGGGACGACGCGTCCACCCGGGGTTGGTTCGAGTACGCCGACACGGCCGCGCTCACCAAGGCCAACGGCGGCACCGCCGCCACCGGGCCCTACGGCACGCTGCTCGGGATCGGCTCGCCCGATCTGGGCGGGCTGCGCGAACAGGTGGCACCGGCCCTGGGGTTCGACCCGAACAAGGCGCGCGAGGCGTGGTCGGCCGGCCGACCGCCGTACCAGGGCGGGGTGTTCGTCGGCGGCTTCGACAAGAAGACCGTGCTCGGCAAGCTCCAGGCACTGGGCGCCAAGCCGGATCCCGCCGAGCCGAAGGCACAACGGCTGCGCGGAGACAACGAGTTGGGCTTGGACGACGCGCTGGCCCAGAAACTGCCGCTGGGCAACAACCACTTCAACGTGATCCGGATCGCCGACCGACAGATCGGCTACGGCTCGACGCTGCAGGGCGCCGACCTCACCCGCGGCGGCACCAGGCTCGGCGCCGACCCGACCGAGCGCGCGCTGGCGGACTGCCTGGACAAGCCGTTGGCCGCGGTGATCACCGATCGGGCCGCCGGTGGCGAGACCCCGAACGGGCCCAGGATCGCGGTCGGGGTGACCGGCAAGGCGGGCGCGCCGGGCACCGACGTGTTGTGCGTGGCGACCGGGTCGGAGCCGGCCGCCCGGGCCGAGGCCGAGCGGCTGCGCGTCGTGTTCACCGGCGGCGGCAGCACCGCGCAGGGGGTGCCGTGGAGCACGGTGTTGACCGACGTGCGCGCCGCGGTGGTCGGCACGAACGTGGTGAAGATCACCGCGCGTTCCGCCGGTTCGGTGCGAACGGGCGTATTCGTCAAGGCGTTGAACGACATGTCGCTCGGCCGGACCTTCTCGGGCGGGCCGCCTGGCCGGGAGTCCTGACGCATGCCGGGGCGGGACCGGTTCCGAGTGGTGCACACCTGTTACCCAACCGCGGTACGGAATGCCCGGATGACCTGCGACGATCTTCAACGAGTCCCCTCGATCACCGATCAGACCGAGACAAGCGAGCAGGGAGCGATGGCGTCGGGCGCCACGGGTGTGCGCACGTGTCACGGAGCCGACCTCGGTCGGGCGGTGCACACGTGGGCGTGACATATGAGTACTTCGGCGCACCCGATCGCGCGACCGCGGCGCGGGTGCCTCCGCTGATCGATCCGACCGACACGGTGGAACGCCCCAGCAATTCCTACGTGTCGTTCGTGAAACCGGAGACGGTCAGCGCCATGGTGCTGTCGCTGCTCGGGGACACCCCGCAGGACGCGACGCCACCGCTGGAGTTGGTCGTCCTGCACCCCGCGCACGCGGTGATGCAGTTGCCGCCGATGTTGATGGACGTGCTGCGCAACGCGACCGAGGAGGAACTGGGCGCGGCGGCCTTCATCTGGTCGACGTTCCCGGACCGCCGGGTGCCGCGCGACGCGTATCTGCTGTATCGGATGTTGCACGACTGGACCAAGTTCGCCCGCGAACTGCACCACGCCGGGCACCAGTTGTACTGCCTGATGCATTCGTAGCCGCAGCCGTCCCGGAGTGTCGGTGCCGACCCTCGTTCGATTAACCCACTTGAGTTATTAACCCGCGCGGTTTAACGTGCGTCCATGACAGGGACGCACGGCGCTTCGGCGTCGGACCGCGGTGCCGGCGCACGCCTTTTGATGATCGAGGCGGCGGAACGGCTGTTCGCCGAGCGCGGCATCAACGGGGTGTCGTTGCGGGAGATCGGTGCCCAGGCCGGGCAGCGCAACACCGCCGCGGCGCGCTACCACTTCGGGTCGAAGGAGACCCTGGTGGACGCGGTCTTTCGGCATCGCATGGAGCCGGTGAACGCTCGGCGCCTGGCGATGCTGGACGAACTCGACCGGGCCGGGCACGGGCACGACGCCCGGGGTCTGATCGAGGCGTTCCTGTACCCGCTCGCCGACACGCTGGGCGAGCCCGGCAAGCCCAGTTGGTACCTGCGCTTTTGCCTGCACGCCGCCTATGTGGAGGGCACCGCGGTGCGCGACCTGGCCCGCGAGGAGTGGACGCGCGGGATCCATACGGTGCGCGAGCGCATGCTCGACCTGCTGGTCGAGGTGCCCGTGCGCATCCGGGACGAGCGCTGGGTGTTGCTGTCGTCCTACCTCACGCACGCACTCGCCGACCGCGAGATGGCGCTGCACCACCCCGGTCGGCGCACCCCCACCGATCGGGAGGTCTTTCTGGCGAGTCTGACCGACACCGCCGTCGCCCTCTTCCTGGCCCCGGTCTCCGCCCGGACCGAGGCCGCTCTCGAACAATCCCGCTAGGTCCCGCCCGGCGCGGGACCCCCTTGGTTCCGGAGGTTCGGCCATGACGAGCACCATCGACCAGCCCACCTATGCAGACCCCACCCCCGCCTCGGCCGCCGCACTGGGCCTGGAGGTCCGGCCGATGGCCGGGAACATCGGCGCCGAGATCTTCGGCGCCGACCTGACCCGGCCGCTCACCGACGAAGCGGTCGCCGAGATCCGCGCGATCTGGCTGAAGTGGAAGGTGGTCTTCTTCCGCGACCAGCACCTCACCCAGGAGCAGCACAAGGCGTTCGGCCTGCGCTTCGGCGAACTCGCGCCCGGGCACCCGACGTTGCCCGCCGCGTTCCCCGACCACCCGGAGATCCTGCTGCTCGACAACGAGAAGTTGGGCATGGGCGGCGGCGGCAGCTTCGTGGAGAGCCGCTGGCACACCGACGTGACCTTCATTCCCGACCCGCCGACCGCGTCCATCCTGCGCGGAGTGATCGTGCCGCCCTACGGTGGCGACACCCAGTGGGCCAACCTGGCGCTGGCCTACGAGCAGTTGTCCGACCCGCTCAAGGAGTTGCTCGACGGCCTGCACGCGGTGCACCACAACACGCTGCCGATCAAGCGCGGCGAACTGCCGGGCAAGCTCGCCAAGCAGTTCCTCGGGGAGGGGCTGCGCGCGGTGCACCCGGTGGTGCGGGTGCACCCGGAGACCGGCGAGAAGGTGCTGTTCGTCAACCCGAACTTCACCAGCCACATCCTCGAACTGTCCCGGCAGGAGGGCGCGCACATCCTGGAGATGCTCTACGCGCACATCGCCGACGCGGAGTTCAGCGTGCGATTCCGCTGGCAGCCGGGCAGCATCGCATTCTGGGACAACCGCGCGACGGTGCACCTGGTGCCCACGGACGTGCCCCCGGGCATGCGCCGTTCGATGCAGCGGGTGACCCTGCAGGGCGCCAACTCGGTCGGCCCGGACGGCGCCGAGTCCTACGCCCTGGAGGGCTGACCGCCCCCGGGATCACCGATCGGCTTCGCGTGTGGGGATCCGGCGCCTCGTCGGCTGACGGGGCGTCGGATCCGCCGGTCGCACATCGATGCGGGGGCTTGTCGGGTCGGCCGATTCGACGGGATGCTGTTCTCCGGGTGGCGTTTGTGCACCACCCGTTCTGCGCCCTCGCTAGATGCGAGATCGCTGCCGACAGCCTTTGGGGGGCGGCCGATGGGTACACGGGACCCGATGTTCCAGGGGCGCAGGCTCCGGGCACTCCTGCGTCAGACGCGCGAGGGGTGCGGGTTCATCCAACGGGACGTCGCACTGGAGATGGACTGGTCGCTGTCCAAGCTGATCCGGATCGAGACCGGCCAGGTCAACATCTCCACCACCGACCTCAAGGCACTGCTCCAGCACTATCGGGTGGTCGAACCCGACCGCGTCGCCGAGTTCATCGACATGGCCAGGGCGTCCAAACAACGCAGTTGGTGGTACGCGTACCGGAACATCCTGACCACCGAGGCGAAGGTGTTCCTGGGCTACGAATCCTCGGCCATGGTCATCCGCAACTTCGAACCCCTCCTGGTTCCCGGCCTGTTACAGACCGAGGAGTACGCCCACGAGGTGCTCCGGGTGGTGACCTCGCCCGACGACACCGCCCTGGACGAGGCGGTCGCGCTGCGGATGGAGCGTCAGGAGCGGCTGATCCGCCCGGACGGGCCCACGCTGCACTTCATCGTCGACGAGAGCGTGATGCACCGCACCGTCGGCAGCCCGGCAGTGATGCGCCATCAGATGCGCCGCATCCGCGAGTACGCGGAGTGGCCCAACATCACCGTGCGCGTGGTGCCGTTCTCGTCCGGCCTGTACTCGCGGGCCCGAATCGCCTACCAGCTCATGGAGTTCCAGGACGTCGCGGACGAGGCGGTCCTGTTCATCGAAAACCCGTCGGGTGACATCATCATTCGCGAGGGCAACCCGGAGGACCCGCCGACGGTCTCGCCGTTGTCCTACCTGGAGACCTTCTGGGGTCTGGAACAGCTCGCCGCGCGAGAGCACACACCGGCCCTGCTGGACGCCGCGCTCGAACGCTTCGCCCCCGGCTCGCCGCACCATCCCCACCCCGGTGATCCGGTCGAGTAGCGGATCTGCCGAGGGCAGAGTGGCAGCAGGCCGGCTGACTGCACGCGCGCAGCCAGGATGCGGGTTGAATACATCCCAAGAGCCACTTGGCTGATTGCTTGTTCCTGCGCATAATGACAGATGGGTATCCGTTGCTCGATGTCGATGAGCAGCACGGTTTCGCAGCGGCCACTGCGAGGCTTCGAACGAGTTGTTCCGAGGGTCAGATTTTATGACTTACCGGGGCAACTCGTTCTTTTTTGCATGGGACCCACGTATAGGGGACTCGACCCACTCTGGCGGAAGCAGGCATCTCCATGCACAATCACAGTTGAGGGCGCAATCGCCGTCCCCCCGCCCCTGCACGGTACACACCGTCGGCAAGAAAGGACGCCTGATCGAAGAAAGGGGGTGAACTCGTGCAGGACGACTTCGAGAGGATGCTTCGCGTGATCTTTCTGCTGGTAGCCGTGGCCGCGGTGACAGCGGGAGCGCTTTATTACACGCTCCGGGCCGCCGGACTGCTCACTCTCATCGGATAACGGATACCAACCCGCTCCGGGCCTCGTGCCCATATCCCTCGCGGCCTGCCGTCAGGCAGGCCGCCTTGCGTGTCGGAACCCGGTCGGTCGTCGGGACATCACTGGCGCCGTCGCCGACAAAGAGTTCGTCAATCCGAAAGTCGACCGGTGGCACAGAGGAACGCTCCCCACGATCGGTCCCCGAAGGCGAGTCGCAACACGGGTGCCTTCGAGTCCCTGACCTGGACTTCGTCACCCAGCCTGGCCTCGACACAGTTGGTCGCCGCGCTCGCACTGCTCTTGCGCCACGAACGTCCCAGCGGCTCGAACTCCGCCATGGCTTGCCTCCGGAAAAGGGCTGATGAGAATAGGGAAGCCGACAGCCGGATGATTCCGTGCAGGGTCGTCACCTCTGCGGGTTGACCGGCTTCGAGGGCGCGCGCACAGCTTAGCGCCACAGCTCCGTCGCAAGCGAAATCCGGTCACGTCCATCCGTATGAAACCCGTGGATGTCGGCTGGCGAATTGCCAGGTGGCGAATTGCCCGGTCGCTCACCCGTTTGCAGCACTCCCGACCCGCCCGGATATGCCCGGTGAACGGGAGAAGGCGAAAGCCTTGAATTCGGAACATCAGGGCCCTGATCCGTTCTTTCCCAGGCGATCCCGGAGGCCGGCGACCAATCGGAGGAACCCATCCGTGGGGGGCACCCCGCGCGGGTCGATGACGGTCTCCTGGACCACCGCCACCACCGGGCCGCTGCGCACGATGCCGTAGTCCACGTACTGGTCCAGGTTGCCGTTGATCACGCCCTGGGTGCGCCACACGTCGCCCTCTTTGTCCAACGCCTTGATCAGGGGCAGGCCGTCCGCGGCCGGATTGGGCTGATTGTCCGGACAGGATCCCGCCAGGCCGCCGGTGACGTCGGTGGCCGCCACCGCGGCGGTGCGCTCGTCCGGGTAGCGGACCAGGCGGACCAGGCCGCCGCCCTGTCCGTCGTGGTTGAACACCCGCTCCTGTGCTTCCACCGCGCCGAGCCCGGCGAGGGTCTGCGTCGCACACGGGCCCAGGTTCTCGGTCAGCGCGGTCCGGGTCTCGGTGGCATGCCAGTTCTCGTACACCCCGGCCACCACCGGAAACTCCTGCGCACTCGGGAAGAGCGCGTCGCTCAGCGCCGCCGGGGTGGTACTGGTCACCGGGCTCGCCGCCGGCGGCGGCGCGGCGGCCGCCCGGTGCGGCGGCCCGTCGTCGGTGGATACGAGTCCCACCACGGTCGCCCCGCCGGCGAGCAGCACGAGCGAGGCGGCGCCGACCAGGACCCGGTTGCGCAGGCGTCGGCGGCGGACCACCTTGTGGATGCCCGCGACGGGCGGCGGCGGGACCTGTGGGGCGAGCTGCACCACGAGTTCCCGAAAACGCTCGTCGAGTCGCTCCACGTCGTCGTGGTCGTCGTCCGCGTGCTCAGGGCTGTGCCGCATGTCCGAACTCGCCATTCCCCACTCGACCGGGCATTCGTGGCCCGACAGGCCGTTCCGCATTCGACAGGTGTTCAGTTTGACGTACGGGCCGCGCGCCATGGTTCCCGGCCGGTGCGGGGCTCATCCGGACTTGCGGGTGAGGGTGCCCCGCGATGTCGAGGTCAGCAGGCCGTTGCCCGGCGAGACGTAGGACATGGTGGGCGGCGTCAACTTGAGTTCGACGTCGCCGTCCACGCAGCCCGAGTTGCGGGTCAGGTGGCTGGTCAACCGGAGGCCGGTGTCCGCCGAGACCGAGAGCAGTTCCAGATCGGCCTCGCAGTCGGCCTTCTCGCCGAGCTGCCCGGTGGCGGTGAGCCGGCTGGTACCGACCTTCTTGTCGCCCACCTTTCCGCCGGTCAGCGTGATGGTGATCTCGGAGGCGCTGTTGTAGTCGGAGCGTGCGGACCCGGACCAGGTGCCCACGTATGTCTGTGGCAGTGCGGTCGAGCCGGTCGGGGGCGAGGTGGTGTTCGAACTGCTGCTGCTCGGTCCGCCGGATGCCTTCGGGTCCGTGCCGGTCACCGGCGACCGGCGCCCCTCGTCGGAGCTGCGCCCGGCGGCGCCCGAGCCGCCGTCGTCGCCTTCCCACGGCCGCAGCACCGCCAACGTGACGCCGCCCGCGACCAACACGGCGACGAGCGGGTACACCCAGCGGCGGCGCCACCACGGGCGCTGCGCCGGGGTCGGCGGCGGTACGTACGTCTCGGCCGCCACGCCCGCGAAGGGTGCGGCGGCGGGCGCGGGGACCCAGGGCGGCGGGGTCGCGGGGCCCGGCGGCACGTCCTCCGGCCGGGGCGGCGCCGTCGCCGCGCGCGAGCGGTCGTCCCACGTGGGCGCGCCGGTGCCCGCGGACACGAACGAGCCCGCGTCCGGCGCGCCGTCGTCGTCGAGTTCGAGCAATTCGATCGCGCGTCGCGACAGCGCGGTGGTCAGGTCCGCGGGCAGCCAGTTGCCCGCCACCAGGTCGGTCGTACCCTCCGGCGCCAGTGCGGCGAGCAACTCGGCGGGAGTGGGGCGCGAGGCCGCGTGCTTGGCCATGCACGCGCCGACGATCTCGCGCAGCGCGACCGGCACATCGTCCAGGCGCGGCTCCTGCGCGACGATCCGGTACATCAGTGCCTGTCCGCTGCCCTCGCCGAACGGTCCCGTACCGGTCGCGGCGAACACCAGCACCGAGCCGAGCGAGAACACGTCGCTGGGCGGCCCGATGTCGCGCCCGTCGACCTGCTCGGGCGACATGAAGCCGGGCGATCCGACGGTGTGCCCGGTCCGGGTGAGCACCGACGCGTCCATCGCGCGCGAGATGCCGAAGTCGATCACCCGCGGCCCGTCCAGGGACAGCAGCACGTTGGAGGGTTTGATGTCCCGGTGCACCAGACCGGCGTCGTGCACCGCCACCAGCGCCTCGGCCAGGCCCGCGCCGAGCGTGCGCACGGTCTCCGCGGGCAGCGCCCCGCGCCCGGACACCGCCTCGTAGACGCTGGGGCCGGCGACGTACCCGGTGACCACCCACGGCGTGCGGGCCTCGGTGTCGGCGTCCAGCACCGGCGCGGTCCAGGCACCGCCGACCCGCCGCGCGGCGTCCACCTCGCGGCGGAAACGTTCGCGGAAGCCGGGATCGTCCGCCCACTCGGCCCGGACCACCTTGATCGCGACGACCCGACCGCCCCGGTTGCGCCCGAGGTAGACCCGACCCATGCCGCCCGCCCCCAGCACGCGGAGCACCCGGTAGCCGCCGATCTGCCGCGGATCCTCGGGCTCCAGCGGTTTCACAGGACATCCCCCTCGTCGTCCGGCAGTTGGCCAGAGAATACGCGGGTGTCCGCATTTGGGGGGTCCCGGGCGGCCGGACCGGACCGGATCCGAGGCGCTTCCCTCGGGTGGGGTCCGGGCCGGCGCACCGACGGCCGACGGGCGGCTCAGAACTCGACGGGCAGCGCGATCAGGCCGCGGATGAAGGACGACGGGCCGTGCGCGAGGGTGGCGTCCGGAGCCAACCGCAGGTCGGGCAGCCGGCGCAGGAGTTCCTCGAAGGCGACCCGGATCTCCAGCCGGGCCAGCGAGGAGCCGAGGCAGAAGTGCGGCCCGGTGCCGAACGCGATGTGCTGGTTGGGCGTGCGGAAGGCGTCGAAGCGCTCCGGCTCGGTGAACACCTCGGCGTCGCGGTTGGCGGCTCCGTACAACATCATCACGATCGAGTCGGCCGGGATCACCATGCCGTGCAGCTCCACGTCACGTGTCGTATGCCGGGCCATGTTGACCACCGGCGACACCCAGCGCAGCGATTCCTCGACGGCCGAGGGGATCAGCGTCGGGTCCGCGCGCAGCCTGGCGAGTTGTTCGGGGTTGCGCAGGAGCGCGGCGATGCCGCCGGAGATCACGTTGCGTGTGGTCTCGTTGCCGCCCACGAGCAACAGCAGGGATTCGCCTATGAGTTCGTCGAAGCTCAACTTCTCGCCGTCGATCTCCGCACCGACCAGGATGCCGATCAGGTCGTCCGAGGGGGTCTTGCGGCGGTCCTCGATCACCTGCGTGGTGTAGGCGACGTACTCGGTGAACGCCTCGCCCGCCTTGTGGCTGAGTTCGCCGCCGTCGGAGAGCATCACCATCACGTCGGCCCAGTGCTGGAGCTGGTCGCGGTGCTCGGCGCCGACCCCGAGCAGTTCGCCGATCAGCGTCATCGGCAGCGGCGCGGAGAACTGCCGGACCAGGTCGGCGCTGCGACCGCCCGCGATCATCGCGTCGATCAGCGAGGTCACGATGTCCCGGACGTGATCCTCCATCGCGGCGATCTGCCGGGGGGTGAAGCCCTTGGAGACCAGCTTGCGACGGCGGTAGTGGGTCGGGTCGTCGGAGTCGATCATCGAGGGCTGCGGGTAGCCGAGCGGGCGCGAGCCCTTGGCCGAGGAGAACAGTTCGGGGTTGCGCTCGGCCCAGGCCAGGTCGGCGTGCCGGCTCAGGCCCCAGACGCCGGCGCGCTCGCTGTAGTAGACGGGTGCGTGCTCGCGCAGCCAGGCGTAGTCGGCGAAGGGGTCACCGGCGTACCAGTCCCGGTCGAGCAGGTGGATGTCGCGGGTCGTGGGAGCCGTCATGGCAAGCCTCCGAAATGGTCATGTGGGGAGCGGAACGAAGAGTCGGACGGCGGTACGCATCAGGTCCTGCACCTCGTCGAGCGCGCGGCCCCGCGCGGTGAGGCTCACCAGGCCCGAGAGCAGGACGTGGCCCAGCACCGTCTCGATGTCGCGCCGCCGGGCCGGGTCGGCGCCGTCCTCGCCGTCGGCGGTGTCGCCGAAGGCCAGGCCGGTGATCCGGTGGATGCTCTGGTGGAAGGTCTCCTGCGACTGGCCGGCGGACGCGTCCGGTGCGGTCGCGGCCTGCACCACGGCCTCGGTCAGCAGCCGGTTCTCCGCGCTGACCTCGACGATGCGGCACAACAGGGCGGCCAGTCGGCCGGCCGGGTCCGCGGGCAGCGGGCGAGCCGCGAGTTCGTCGGCGAGCTCGCCGATCCACAGCGCGGACACCTCGCTCAGCAGGTGGTTCTTCGACGTGAAGTAGCGATACACGGTGGCCCGGGCCACCCCCGCGCGGTCCGCGACGTCGTGCATCGTCACGGCCGCGTAGCCACCCTCCAGGGCGAGGTCGCACGCGGCACGCACCAGCCGCTCGCGCCGGGCCTGTTGGTCCCGGGTGAGCGATCTGGTGAGGGTGATCGTCGAGCTGATGCGGGGTTCGGCCACGAGAGAGCCTGTCCTGTCGGGTCGCGCTTCGGGATGGGTGCGGCGGGCCGGGTGCGGGTCCGGCGCGGGGTCCGGCGCGGGGAGCGCCGGGTCCGAGGTGGTGCGCCGACTCGTTCCGCGGTGATCTTGCCTACCGATGAGACGGAAGTCTAGTCTGACGTCTCGTCAGATTAAGTGAGAACGTGTTTCAGTAATTTCGGGGCCCGATCGATCGCCGGAGACGCCGTGACCGCCAGAAAAGGACCCCTCGCAGGCATTCGCGTGGTGGAGTTCGTCGGCCTCGGGCCGGGCCCGTTCTGCGGGATGTTGCTCGCCGACCTGGGCGCCGAGGTGCTGCGCGTGGATCGCGCGGACGAGGCCCGCAAAGGCTTCACCAAGCCGCCGCGCAATCCGATGAACCGGGGCAAACACTCGATCGCGGTCGACCTCAAGCACCCGGACGGGGTCGAGTTGGCGCTGCGCCTGCTCGCCGACGCCGACGCGCTGATCGAGCCGTTCCGGCCCGGCGTGATGGAACGCCTGGGTCTGGGTCCCGACGTGGTCGCCGAGCGCAACCCGCGGCTGGTCTACGGCCGGCTGACCGGCTGGGGCCAGAGCGGGCCGCTCGCGTCGGCGGCCGGGCACGACATCGACTACATCGCGTTGGCCGGGATGCTGGAGCCGATCGGCCGGGCCGGCCAACCGCCGAGCATTCCGCTCAACCTGATCGGCGACTTCGGCGGCGGCGGCCTGCTGCTCGCCTTCGGCCTGGTCGCGGCGCTGCTGGAGGCGGGCCGCTCGGGCCGGGGCCAGGTGGTGGACGCGGCGATGATCGACGGGGCGGCGACGCTGGGCGCGACCTGGTTCACCATGGGCGCCGCCGGGATGCTCGGCCCGCGCGGGACCAACATGCTCGACGGCGGCGCGCCGTTCTACGACGTGTACGAGACCGAGGACGCCCGGTACGTCGCGGTCGGCGCGATCGAGCCGAGGTTCTGGGCCGAGCTGATCCACCGGCTCGGGCTGGCCGAGGACCCGGTGTTCGCCGACTTCGCCAAGCAGCACGACCGGGCGCACTGGCCCGCGATGAAGGCCCGGCTCGCCGAGGTGTTCGCGGGCCGCACCCGGGACGCGTGGTGTGCGCTCCTGGAGGGCACCGAGACCTGCTTCGCGCCGGTGCTCTCCCCCGGCGAGGCCCCGGCGCACCCGCACCACGTCGAGCGCGGCACCTTCCTGCACGCCGACGGGCTGCCCGAACCGGCCCCGGCACCGCGCTTCTCCCGTACGCCCGCCGCCGAGCCGGCCCGGCCGGTGCACCCGGGGCCCACCGCGCAGGGCGGCGACACCGACACCGCGCTGGCCGGGTGGGGACTGGGCACGACCGAGATCGAGCGTCTGCGGGACGCGGGCGCGATCGTCTGACTTCGCGTCACCGCCCTTGCGGGCTACGGGTACCAGGGATCACGGATCAGGGATCAGGCACAGGGATCAGGGACGAGACAGGGGAGCAGATGGAACTTCATGAAGCGCTGTACACCACACGCGCGATGCGCCGGGTCGCGCCGGATCCGATCCAGTACGACGTGCAGGCCCGCATCCTGGACGCGGCGGTACGCGCGCCCAGCGGCGGCAACACCCAGGGCTGGCGCTTCCTGCTCGTGGACGACCCGGGCGTCAAGGGTCGACTGGGTCCGCTGTACCGGGACGCGATGGACAGCCTGTGGAAGACCCTGTACGCACCGCGCGTGGCCGCCGCCGAGGCGGACCCGGACAGCGCGGAGAGCCGGTCCTTCGTCCGGGTGCGGCGCTCGTCGCAGTGGCTCGCGGACAACTTCGAGCAGGTCCCGCTGTTCATGTTCGGCTTCGCCCGGCACGATCCCACCGGCGGCTCGATCTTCCCGGCGGTCTGGAGCGCGATGCTGGCCGCGCGCGCCGAGGGGGTCGGCAGCGCGCTGACCGCGGTACTCGGCATCTCGCATCGGGACGCGGTCCTGGAGGTGCTCGGGGTGCCGCCCGGCAAGGGCTGGCACATGGCGTGTTGCGTGTCGTTCGGCTACCCGACCGGCACGTGGGGCGTGGCGCCCCGGACGTCGGCGCACGAGGTGGCGTATCGCAACACCTGGGGCGCGTCGATCGGGTTCGAGGTACCGGCACCGATGTGGCCGACCGACGGTGCGGCGTACGTGCCCACCACGTTCGAAGGAGATGCCCGGTGACACGTGCCGACCTGCCGCTGCGGGACACGGTGGCCCTGGTGACCGGAGGGGGCAGCGGGATCGGATTGGGCTGCGCGCGACGGTTCGCCGCCGACGGCGCGCATGTGCTGATCGCCGGCCGCAGTGCGGACCGACTGCGCGGCGCGGTGGCCGAGTTGGAGAAGATCGCGCCGACCGGGGTACGGATCGCGGCCGCGGTGACCGACGTGACCGACGAGGATCAGGTCCGCGCGACGGTCGCGAGTGCGGCCGAACTCGGTTCGCTGCGCGCGGTGGTCGCCTCGGCGGGTGGCAACACCACGATGGGGCCCCTGACTTCGCTCGACACGGACAAGTGGCGCGAGACGGTCGAGCTGAACCTGACCGGCACCATGCTGGTGCTCAAGCACACGGCTCGGCTGATGGCGGCGGGCGGCGGCGGCTCGTTCGTGGCGATCTCCTCGATCGCCTCGACCCTGACCCATCGCTGGTTCGGCGCGTACGGCGTGAGCAAGGCCGGCATCGACCACCTGGTCCGGCTCGCCGCCGACGAACTCGGCGCGAGCGGTGTCCGGGTGAACAGCATCCTGCCCGGCCTGGTCGCCACCGAGATGGTCGACGCGGTCACCCAGGGCGGCCCGGTGCTGGACGACTACCTGGCCTGCACGCCGCTCGGCCGGGTCGGGCAGGCCGACGACATCGCCTCGCTCGCCGCCTTCCTGGTCGGCCCCGAGTCGACCTGGATCACCGGCCAGAACATCAACGTGGACGGCGGCCACCACCTGCGCCGGGGTCCGGACTTCCGGGCCTTCCTGGAGCCGGTCTTCGGCGCCGACGGCCTGCGCGGCATCGTCGCGGAAGGGAACTGACAATGACCCAGCGGGTATTCAACCTGGCGGACCTGTTCGAGGTCGTGGTGGACGCCTGTCCGGATCGGCTCGCGCTGGTCGCGGGCGAGGTCCGACTGACCTACCGCGAGTTGGACGAGCGGTCCAACCGGGTCGCCCACGCGTTCGTCTCGGCGGGGCTGGCCACCGGCGCGCACATCGGCATCTACTCGCGCAACCGGGCCGAGTGGCTGGAGGCGATGATCGGCGCGTTCAAGGCGCGCATGGTGCCGATCAACATCAACTACCGCTACGTCGAGGACGAACTGCGCTACATCGTCGACAACGCGGACCTGACCGGGCTGGTCGTCGAGCGTGGGTACCTGCCCAAGGTCGCCGCGGTGCGGGGCGGGGCGCCCGGGCTCGCGCACGTGTTCGTGCTCTCGGACGAGTTCGATGGGCAGGTCGACGAGCAGCTCGACGGGAGCGTCGACTACGAGAAGGCGCTTGCCGCGGAGAGCGGTGCCCGGGACTTCGGGCAGCGCTCCCCCGAGGACCGGTACATGGTCTACACCGGGGGGACCACCGGCTTTCCCAAGGGTGTCGAGTGGCGCTCGCACGACATCTTCTGCTCGGCGATGGGCGGCGGGAACTTCGGTGGCGAGCCGATCGCCGATCCCGAACTGCTCGCCGCCAAGGCCGAGGGCGCCCCACTGGTCCAGATGTTGACCACTCCGCTGATGCACGGCAACGGCCAGTGGGTCACCTGGATCACCCTGTTCAGCGCGGGCACCGCGGTGCTGTGGACCGGGCTGCGCTACGACCCGGCCGAGATCCTGCGCATCGTCGAACGTGAGGGCTGCGTGACGATGATGCTGGTCGGCGACGCAATGGCGCGCCCGATCGCGGACGAGTTGGAGGGTGGCGGTCACCGGGTGCAGACGCTCAAGGTGATCGGCTCCGGCGGCGCGCTGCTCTCCCCGTCGGTCAAGGCCCAGCTCACCCGGCTGGTCCCCGGCCTGTACATCGCCGACAGCTTCGGCGCCTCGGAGTTCGGTGCGGGCAGCTCGCAGACCCCCGGCGGACGTTTCCCGCTCAAGCCCAGGACCGCGGTGCTCGGCGAGGACCTGCGCCCGGTGGGCGTGGGCGAGAGCGGCCGGATCGCCCGGACCGGATACATCCCGATCGGCTACTACAAGGACCCGGTCAAGACCGCGGACACCTTCCACGTCGACCCGGACGGCGTGCGCTGGGTCATCCCCGGCGACTTCGCCCGGGTCGAGGACGACGGCGACGTGACGCTGCTCGGCCGCGGCTCGGTGTGCATCAACACCGGCGGCGAGAAGGTCTTCCCGGAAGAGGTCGAGGGCGTGCTCAAGGCACACCCGGCGGTGTACGACGCGGTCGTGGTGGGCGTCCCGGACCCCCGCTTCGGCGAACGGGTGGCGGCGGTCGTCTCGCTGCGACCGGGGCACACGCTGACGGCGGAGGACGTGGCCGAGCACGCGCGGGAGCAGTTGGCGGGGTACAAGATCCCGAGGGAGTTGGTCACGGTCGCGGAGGTGCCGCGGACGCCGGCGGGGAAGCCGGACTACCGGTGGGCCCGGGAGACGGCGGTGGGGGTGGTGGGGGGGTAGAGGTGGGGGGTAGGGGTGGCGGAGCGGGCGGGTGGGCGGCTTTCGGCGGTGCGGCGTTGCTTCTATTTGGGCGCCTTTGGCGCCGGCTCGCGAGGCACCACTTTTTTGTTCCGTCGCGGGCTCCTCCACAAAAAAGTGGCCCCTCGCTCGTGACTTCGTGT
>NZ_JBIRRX010000025.1:0-4822 GCF_044333915.1 Embleya sp. NPDC020886
CGGGACGTGGTGTTCGACGGGGTGGGGTTGGACGAGACCGGGTTCACCCAGCCCGCGTTGTTCGCGGTCGAGGTGGCGTTGTTCCGGCTGCTCGAATCGTGGGGCGTGCGGCCGGACTTCGTGACCGGTCACTCGATCGGCGAGCTGGCCGCCGCGCACGTCGCCGGAGTGCTGACCTTGGACGACGCTTGTCGGGTGGTCGCCGCGCGCGGCCGGTTGATGCAGGCGCTCCCGGCGGGCGGGGCGATGTTCGCCGTCCAGGCGACCGAGCCCGAGGTCGTCGAGCTGTTGCAGGGCCGCGAGAAGGAGGCGGGCATCGCGGCGGTCAACGGGCCGTCGGCGGTGGTGATCTCCGGCGTCGAGGACGTCGTCGTCGCGATCGCGGACGAATTGCGCGAGCGGGGGCACAAGACGAACCGGCTGACGGTCAGTCACGCCTTCCACTCGCCGTTGATGGATCCGGTCCTGGACGAGTTCGCCACCGTCGTGAACGACGTGGCGTTCGTCGAGCCCGAGATCCTGATGGCCGCGACTGCCGAGGAGGTGTGTTCGGCCCGGTACTGGGTGGATCACGTGCGCGAGCCGGTGCGGTTCGCCGATCACGTCACCCGACTGCGCGCGGCGGGCGTGACCCGGTTCGTGGAGATCGGCCCCGACGGCGTGCTCACCGCGATGGGCCCGCAGACCATCGGCGACGCGTCGTTCACCGCGTCCCAGCGCCGGGACCGACCGCAGGTCCACACCGCCGTGACCGCGCTCGCGCACCTGCACACCGCGGGCCACCCCGTCGACTGGTCCCGCTTGTTCACCGGGACCGCCGCGACCCTGACCGACCTGCCCACCTACGCGTTCCAACACCGGCACTACTGGATGCAACGGGCCACTCCGGCCGTCGCGCTGCAAACCCCGGGTGCGCCGTCGGCCGACCGCACCTACCGGATCGGCTGGACGCCGCTGGTCGAGGACACGCCGTCGTCCGCGCTGTCCGGGACCTGGCTGCTGATCCGCCCGGCGCACGCGTGTCCGCTCGCCGACGGCGTCGAACGGGCGTTGACCGAGCACGGCGCCACCGTGCTCCGGGCCGACGACGTCGCCGGGCTCGCGGACACCGACCCGGCCGGGATCGTCTCCCTGCTGGGTCCGGGCACCACGATCGCCACCGCCACCGCCACCGCCACCGCCACCGCCACCGCCACCGCCACCGCCACCGACGGCGGTCTGCGGGCGACCCTGCGCGTCGTACAGGACCTGATCGCCGCAGGCACCGACGTACCGCTGTGGATACTCACCAGCGGCGCCGTCGCCGTCGGCGACTCGGATCCGGTGCGTCACCCGGAACAGGCCACCCTCTGGGGCCTCGGCCGAGCCGTCGCCGCGGAACATCCGGAACTCGGCGCCGCCCGGATCGACCTGCCCGCCGAACTCACGGACCACACCGCCCGCCTCCTGTGCGCCCGACTGCTCGCCCGCGACGAGCCGGAGATCGCCATCCGCCCGGCCGGTGTGTTCGCCCGGCGGCTGCTCCGCACCGGCCCCACCGCCGAACGCTGGTCGCCCACCGGCACCGTGCTGATCACCGGCGGGACCGGCGCACTGGCCGGCCACGTCGCGCGCTGGTTGGCGGCCAACGGCGCCGAACACCTCGTGCTGGCCGGCCGGCGCGGCCCGGACGGCCCGGAGGCCGGCGCGTTGCACGCGGACCTGATCGCCGGCGGGGTTCGGGCCACGATCGTTCGCTGCGACGTCACCGACCGCGATTCCCTTCGGGAGTTGCTCGACGAATACAAGCCGCGCGCGGTGGTGCACACGGCCGCCGTCCTGGACGACGGCGTGATCGCCTCGCTCACCCCCGCACAGGTCGACCGGGTGCTCGGGCCCAAGCTGCTCGGCGCGCGGCATCTGCACGAACTCACCCGCGAGACGGACCTCGACGCGTTCGTGCTCTTCTCCTCCCTGGCCGGCGTGCTGGGCGGTGCGGGCCAAGCGCCCTACGCCGCCGCCAACGCCTACCTCGACGCGCTGGCGGCGCACCGCACCGCCCAGGGCCTGCCCGCCGCCTCGCTGGCCTGGGGGCCGTGGGCGGGCGGCGGAATGGCGGACACCCGGGTCGTCGAGGACCGGCTGCGCCGCAGTGGCCTCACGCCGCTGGCACCCGAGGAAGCGGTGCGCGCCCTGGCCCGGGCCCACGGCCCGGTCGTGGTGGCCGACGTGGACTGGGCCCGCCTGGCCGCGGGAGCCCGACACCGTCTGCTCGACGAACTCCCCGACGCGCGCCCGGTCGTTACCCCCGCTCGGGACGAACAGCCGGATCTGTTCGGCCGGTTGGCGGGGCGCCCCGTCGAGGAACAGTCCCGGGTGCTGCTGGACGCGGTCCGTGCGGAGATCGCCGCCGTACTGCGCTACGACGACCCCGCGCGGATCGACCCGGCCCACGAACTCCTCGACCTCGGCTTCGATTCGCTCACTTCGATCGAGCTGCGCAACCGGCTCGTCGCCGGCACCGGCCTGACGCTGCCCGCCATGCTCACCCTGGAACAGCGCACACCCGCCGCCCTCGCCGAGTACCTGCGGGAGCGAATCGCGGCCACCGCCCCGGCCGGCCCTCGGAGCACCGCGAGCCTGGACGACCTGTGGCACGAGGCGGACCGGCACGGCAGACGGCTGGAATTCATCGATCTGCTGGGCTCCGTCGCCGACTTCCGGTCCGCGTACCGCGATCCCGACGACCTGGACGTGCCGCCGTTGCGACTGTCCTCCGGCGGCACGGACACACCCGTGTTCTGCATCCCCTCGCACCTGGGCAAGGCCGACCCGCACAAGTTCCTCCGGTTCGCCGCCGCGCTGCGCGGCCGGCGGGACGTGTTCGCGCTGCGCGAGCCCGGTTTCGTGACCGGCGAGCCGATCCCCGCGACGCTGGACGTGCTGCTCGCCACCCACGCGCGGGCCCTCGCGGAGCACGACGAGGTGGTGCTGCTCGGCTACTCCGCGGGCGGCCTGGCCGCGCACGCGCTGGCCGTCCACCTCGCCGCCCTGGGCCGACCGCCCGCCGCGCTGGTGCTGCTGGACACCTACGCGCCGGAGCAGACCGAGGTGATGACCCGCATCCAGGGCGCCATGGAGCAGGGGCAACGCGAACGCGACGGCCGGACCGGCGAGGCGCTGGGCGAGGCATGGCTGACCGCGATGGGCCGCTACTTCAGCTTCGACTGGACGCCGAGCCCGGTCGAGGTCCCGGTGCTGCACGTACGCGCCGGGGACCCGATGCCCCAGATGCCCGCCGACGGGCAGTGGCAGGCCCGCTGGCACCTGCCGCACATCGGCACGGACGTGCCCGGAGACCACTTCACCATGATGGAGCAGCACGCGCCGCGGACCGCCGACGTCGTCCACGACTGGCTGGTCACGACCGCCCATCGAGCCGGTGCCGAGCACAGCGCCCACCCGCCGGGGGTGATCCCCATGCGGTGATCCGCCCCCCGCAGGAAACGACAACAAATCCAACATCTGGAAACGGAGTTCGTCGAATGCCTTCATTCCCCGTCCGTCGCACCGTCCCGGACCTCCCCCCGACCGAGCACCTGGAGCTGCTCGAAGGAGGGGGCGTCTGCCCCTTCAACATGGAAGACGGCCGCGCGGCCTGGCTGGCGGCCAGTCACGAGTCCGTGCGCAGCCTGCTGGCCGACCGCCGGATCAGCAACAACCCCGCCCTGGTGCCGTCCTTCTCGCAGCGCGAAGCCCTGCAGAAGGAGCGGGGTCAGTTCAGCCGCCACCTGTTCAACATGGACTCGCCGGAGCACGACATCGCCCGCCGGATGGTGGCGGAGGACTTCACGCCCCGGCACGCCGAGGCGGTCCGCCCGTTCTTCGAGGACGCGTTCGGTCGCATCGTCGACGAGATCGTCAGCAACGGACCGGGCGCGGAGATGGTGGAGGCATTCGCCTTCCCGGTCGCCACCCAGACCATCTGCAAGGTGCTGGACATCCCGGAGGAGGACTGCAAGTACTTCCAGCGACGCACCGAGCAGATCATCGAGATGGACCGGGGCGAGGAGAACCTCGAAGCCGTCATCGAACTGCGCGGCTACGTCCAGACGCTGATGCAGCAGCGCACCGAGCAGCCCGGGGACGACCTGCTCAGCAGGCTGATCAGCAAGGCGAAGGCGTCCGAGGAGATCGTGCTCGACGACTCCGACCTGGTGGACAACGCACTGTTCCTGCTGGTCGCCGGGCACGAGCCGTCCGCGAACATGCTCGGTCTCGGGGTGCTCGCGCTCGCCGAATTCCCGCATGTCGCCGAGGAGTTGCGCGCCGACCCCAGCCTGTGGCCGGGCGCGATCGACGAGATGTTGCGCTACTACACGATCGCTCGGGCCACCAAGCGGGTCGCCGCCGCGGACATCGAGATAGAGGGCCACACGATCAAGGAGGGGGACGCGGTGATCGTGCTGCTGGACACCAGCAACCGCGACCCGCGCCTGTTCCCCGACCCGCACGAGCTGAACATCCACCGCGCGGCGGGCAACCACCTCTCGTTCAGCCACGGGCCGCACGCGTGCCTGGGCAAGCACCTGGTCCGGGTGCAACTGGAGGTCGCGCTGCGCGCGGTGGCCGAGCGGCTGCCCGGCCTGCGGCTCGACGTCGCCAAGGAGGACATCCCCTTCCGCGGTGACGCGCTGTCCTACGGGCCGCGTCAGCTCCGCGTCACCTGGTAACAGCCGAACGGCGGGCGTGGCCCCGCCCCCCCCCCCCCCCCCCCCCCCGCCCCCCCCCCCGCGGGCAAAAAACGAGGAAGCCGGGCGGCCCCCGGGCGAGAGGCCCCAAG
>NZ_JBIRRX010000025.1:4832-87991 GCF_044333915.1 Embleya sp. NPDC020886
ATTCTACAACCCCCCGGCGGTGGTGCACCTCCTCACGCCCCCGCCGCTACGCCCCGCGACCCCGCCCCCCCCCCCGGGGGCGGCCCCCCCCCCGCCCCCCCCCCGCCCCCCCCCCCCCGCCCCGCCCCCGACCGTCGAAATACCCGACAGGACACCCGAACACGGAAGGGCTCCAAGTGGACAAGACGGATGTCGACCGGCTGCGCAGGCTCGATCGCGACCACATGTGGTACCCGTGGACGCCGATGGACGCCTGGATGGCCGAGGACCAGTTGGTCGTCGAACGCGCCGACGGATGTTGGCTGATCGACCCGGACGGCAAACGCTATCTCGACGGCCGCTCCTCGATGGGGATGAACCTGCACGGGCACGGCCGCCCCGAACTCGTCGAGGCCCTGGTGGCGCAGGCCCGCAAGGCGGGCGAGACCACGCTCTACCGCGTCTCGCATCCGGCCGCGGTGGAACTGGCCGCCCGGCTCGCGGGCATGGCGCCGCCCGGATTGCAGCGGGTGTTCTTCGCCGAATCCGGGTCGACCGCCGTGGAGACGGCGTTGAAGGCGGCCTACGCGTACTGGGTGGCCAAGGGCGAACCGGAACGCTCCACCTTCGTCTCGATGACCAACGGCTACCACGGCGAGACCCTCGGCACGATCAGCCTGCGCGGCGTCAACACCGAACAGGTCGACATGATCCGCAAGACCTACGAGCCGTTGCTGTACCCCTCCCTGTCCTTCCACCAGCCCAACTGCTACCGATGCCCGATCGGCAGGACCAGGGCGGACTGCGCGATCGACTGCACGGATTCGCTGGAGGAGATCCTGGTCCGGGAGAAGGGCCGGATCGCCGCGGTCATCGTCGAACCCCGGGTCCAGGCCCTGGCCGGCGTGATCGCCGCGCCCGAGGGCCACCTGGCCAAGGTCGCGGAGATCGCCCGGCGCCACGGGGTGTTGCTGATCGCGGACGAGGTCCTCACCGGCTGGGGGCGCACCGGAGCGACGTTCTCGTGCGCGGCCGAGGGCGTCAGCCCGGACCTGCTGACCGTCGGCAAGGCGCTCACGGGCGGCTACCTGCCGCTGTCCGCCACCCTGGCCACCGAGGAGATCTTCGAGGCGTTCCGCGGCGGAGTGTTCCTCAGCGGCAGCACCTACTCCGGCTACGCGCTCGGCGCCGCGGTCGCGCTGGCCAGCCTGGACCTGTACGAGAAGGAGGACGTGCTCGGCCGCGCCCGAGCCCTGGCCGAAGTCCTCACCGAGGAACTCGAACCGGTCCGCCGACTCACCCACGTCGGCGACGTCCGCCAACTCGGGCTGCTCGCCGGCATCGAGCTGGTCGCCGATCGCGACACCCGCGAACTCTTCCCGCCCGGGGACCGCATCGTCGAACGCATCTGCACCCTCGCGCGCGACTCCGGCGTCCTGGTCAACGCCGTACCCGGCGACGTGATCACCATGCTGCCGTCGCCCTCGATGAGCCCGGAGGACCTGCGCTTCCTCATCCGCACGGTGACCGAGGCCATCCGCGGGGTGACGGGCCCGTAGGCCCTGCCCGGCGGACGCCGGGGCGCCCCTCCCTCCTGAGGAGTTGACGCAGTGACAGACCTGATGCGGGCGGCGATCATCCACGCGTGGGGAGGACCGGATCGGCTCCAACCGGGCCACATCCGGCGCCCGGTTCCCCGCCCGGGATGGCTCCGGGTGCGGGTCGAGGCATGCGCGCTGAACCACCTGGACATCCTGGTGCGACGCGGGCTGCCGGGCGTACGGCTGGAGCTGCCGCACGTCTCGGGCGGCGACGTCGTCGGGATCGTCGAACAGGCCACCGACGAGGTGGGCGAGAAACTCGTCGGCCGCCGGGTCCTGCTGGACCCGATCATCGGGCGGGGCATCCTCGGCGAGCACCACTGGGGTGGTCTCGCCGAGTATGTGGTGGCCCCCGCCGAGAACGCCATCCCGCTGCCCGACGACCGGGGCGACCCGACCCGGTTCGCGGCGCTGCCGATCTCCTACGCGACGGCGCACCGCATGTTGTTCACCAGGGCGCGCCTGCGGGCCGGCGAGACGATGCTGCTGTTCGGCGCCACCGGCGGAGTGGGCCTGGCCTGCGTACAGTTCGCCATCCGCGCCGGTGCGCAGGTGATCGCCTGCTCCGGTTCGCCGGACAAGCTCGCCCGACTGCGCGAACTCGGGGTCGGCGAGAGCATCGACGTCGGCCGGGAGGACGTGCGGGCCCGGGTCAAGGAGATCACCGGCGGCGTCGGCGTCGACGTCGTCGTGGACTACCAGGGCAAGGACACCTGGCCGACCTCGTTGCGGTGCGTGCGGCGCGGCGGCCGGATCGTCACCTGCGGCGCCACCACCGGGTTCGAGGCCACCACCGACCTGCGCTACCTCTGGTCCAGGGAAGTGGACATCCTCGGCTCCAACGCCTGGTCCCGGCACGACCTCGAAACGGTCCTCGAACTGGTCACCACCAAGGAGCTGGAACCGGTCGTCCACGCCGACTTCCCACTCTCCCGGGTCCGCGAGGCGGTGGCCGAACTCGAGGAACGGCGGGCGTTCGGGAAGGTCGTCGTCCGGGTCGACTGACGCGGGCTCCGTCGACCGCCGCAACATCACGTGAACTGGCCTCATCCATGGGGGACGTCGTGGCTGCTGTGTGGAAAACCGTGCTCCACCAACGCTTCTTGGAAAGGACACAGGATGCGTTGGCGATGCAGCGGAAAATCTGCGAACAACCCGCGGACGTGGTCGACGCCGTGTTCGCCGACCTGCTCGCCGTGTCGGCCGACACGGCGTTCGGGCGCGAACACGGCATCGGTCGGGTCCGCAAGGAACGGGAATGGAAGGACGCGGTCCCCATCCGCAACTACGACGAGCTGTCGCCATTCGTGAGCCGGCAACTCGCGGGGGAGCCGAACGTCCTCACCACCGACGACCCGTACGCCTTCCTGCGCACCTCCGGCACGACGGGCCACGCCAAGCTCGTGCCCACCACGAGCCATTGGCGCCGGAACTACCGAGGGCCCGCGCTGTACGCGCAGTGGGGGCTGTACTTCGAGTGGCTGGGCACCGAACGGCTCACCGGCGAGGAGTTACTCGACCTGTCCTGGGAGCCCGGACCGGTGCACGACCACCACCACGGCTTCCCGGTCTACAGCATCACCGAGCGCCCGCTGTCCGAGGAAGCCGGCGACTGGATTCCCCCGTGGTGCTCGGCCGACTGGTTCCCCCGCGACCCCGACGCATCCACGCTGGCGGAATCGCTGTACACCAAACTGCTGCGCTTGGCCGGACACGACCTGCAATTGATCGTCTCGGTGAACCCGTCCAAGCTCGTGCTGCTCGCCGAGACACTGCGGCACAACGGCGAGCGGCTGGTGCGCGAACTGCACGAGGGCCGCCCCTCGGTTCGGGCCGCGGACCAGGCCCTCGCCCGCCGACTGGCCGAGGTGTTCGACCGCGCCGGCGGGCCGCGCCTGACCGACCTGTGGCCGAACCTGCGGCTGCTGGTGTGCTGGAACTCGGCCTCGGCCGCGCTGTACCGACCCTGGTTGTCCCAACTCGCGCCGGGCGTGGCGACCCTGCCGTTCAGTACCACCGGCACCGAGGGCATCGTCACGCTCCCGGTCGACAACCACCCCTCCGCCGGGCCGCTCGCGATCAACCAGGGCCACTTCGAGTTCGTACCGTGGCCCGACCTGTGCGACGGCAGCGCGCTGCCCGCCGACGCCCCCACGCTGGGCTACGACGAGTTGGAGGAGGGCGTCGACTACCGGCTGGTGATGAGCCAGGCCAACGGTCTGCACCGCTACGACGTGGGCGACGTCTACCGCGTCGCCGGTTTCGTGGGCGTCACACCACGCCTGGAGTTCCTCGGGCGCGCGGGCTTCCAGATCTCGTTCACCGGGGAGAAGCTGACCGAATCCGACGTCCACGTCGCGGTGACCAGGGTGCTGGGCGCCGGCCCGCGCCCCGACTTCTCCGGCATCCCCCAGTGGGGAACACCGCCGGGCTACCTGGTCGCGGTCGAATGGACGGACCCGCGGACCCCCCTGGACATCGCGACCGCCGGCCGCCGCATCGACGAGGTGCTGCAGGAGGTCAACGTGGAATACGCCGACAAGCGCCGCAGCGGCCGACTTCAGCCGCTGCGCGTCCTGCCGCTCGTCCCGGGCGCGTTCCTCAAGGTCAGCGAGCAGCGGTTCCGCAGCGGCACCGCGGGCGCCCAGATCAAGCACCACTGGCTGCAACGGGACGCGGAATTCCTCACCACGCTGCGGGAACTGGGCCTGGTGCTGCACCACTGCCCGGCGGAGGCGTGAGGTGAGGATCGGATTCGCCGCACCGGTCTCCGGCGGGTGGGCCGGCCCCGCCGAGATCGCGCACATCGCCCGCACCGCCGAACGGCTGGGCTACCACTCGCTGTGGACCTACCAGCGACTGTTCGGCGCGGTCGACGGCTCCTGGGGCGAGGCCGGCCGCAGCGTGCACGACCCGCTGATCACGCTGGCGTACATCGCCGCGCACACCAGCCGGATCCGGTTGGGCGTCGCGGTGCTCGTGATGCCGCTGTACGCGCCGGCCGTGCTGGCCAAACAGCTCACCAGCCTCGACGTGTTGTCCGCCGGACGGCTGGACGTGGGCGTCGGCAACGGCTGGGCCGACGAGGAGTTCGCCGCCGCCGGCGTGTCCGCGCACGGCGTGGGCCGCCGCGCCGACGACTTCCTCGCCTGCCTGCACGCGCTGTGGACCCGGGAGATCGTCGAACACGAGGGCCCGTTCTACCGGGTGCCACCCGTGCGCTTCGAACCCAAGCCGGTCCAGGCACCGCACCCGCCGGTGTTGCTGGGCGGCAACGCCGATGCCGTGCTGCGCCGTGCCGGGCGCCGGTGCGACGGCTGGATCGCGAGTGGCAGGACCGATCCGGCGTCCATCGGGCGTTCGATCGCGGTCGTTCGCGACGCCGCCGAACGGGCGGGGCGCGACCCGGACACGCTGCGGTTCGTCTTTCGCGCCCCGATCCGGCTGCGCCCGGACGGCACCGGCGGGCAGTCGCCGCTGGGCGGGCCCGCCGCCAAGATCAGGGACGACGTCGCCGCGCTCGCGGACACCGGCCTGACCGAGGTCTTCCTCGACCCGAACTTCGACCCCGAGGTCGGTTCCCCGGACGCCGATGCCGAGCAGGCACGCGACCGCGTCGAACTGCTGCTCGACGAACTGGCCCCCGAGCCCGGCCCAGCGCCCGCACACGGCGCGGCCCCCGACCACCGCGCAGCCCCCGAACACCGCCCGAAGGACACCCCATGCTGATCGCACGCATCGACACCGATCGCGGACCCCGGCCCGCCCTGGTCGACCCGGACGCGCAACTGGCCCGGCTGCTGGACGGCGATCCGTTCGGCGAGTACCACCTCACCCGCGAGAGCGTGCCGTTGCCGCAGGCCCGACTGCTCGCGCCGGTACTGCCGAGCAAGGTGCTGGTGGCCGGGCGCAACTACGGCGACCCGGCGACCGCGACACCCGACCTGGTGATCAACCTCAAGCCCTCCACCGCCGTGGTCGGCCCCGGCGAACCCGTGCTGCTGCCCGCCGAATCGAGCGAGGTGCGCTTCGAGGGCGAACTGGCCGTGGTGATCGGCCGCCGCTGTCGCGACGTGCCGGAGGCGGACGCGGACCGGGTCGTGTTCGGCTACACCTGCGCCAACGACGTCACCGCATGGGACATCGGCCAACCGGGCGGACACTGGACCAAGGCCAAGAGCTTCGACACCTTCTGCCCGCTGGGACCGTGGATCCGAACCGACCTGGACCCCGCCGACGTCGCCGTGCGCACCGTGGTCGACGGCGAACTGCGGCAGGACGGCTCGACCAAGGAGATGATCCGGGGCGTGGCCGCGGTGGTGGCGCGCTGCAGTGCGCTGATGACGTTGTTGCCCGGCGACGTGATCCTCACCGGCACCCCGGCCGGCTCCGGAGCCCTGCACCCCGGCGATACCGTCGAGGTGCACATCGACGGTATCGGCTCCCTCGCCAACCCGGTGCTCGCGCACCCGGGCACCGCGTGAACTGGCCTGCCGGTAGGCGGTGATCGTCAACAGCGGCGTGAGTGGAGTGACTACACTGACACTGCTGGTGAGATCTTTGCGCCGCTGTTGATCCTGTGATCGTGTGATCCGTGAGGAGAGTTCCTGTGTCTGCATCCCTACCTGTCGGTGAGACCGAACGCATCGTCGTGGTCCCGGTAGGGACGACGTGCACCGACGCGGTGGCCGCGGCCAAGTTGCCGATGGCGGGCCCGAACGCGATCGTCGCCGTGCGCGACCGGGAGGGCGTGCTGCACGACCTGGACTGGACGCCGGACGTCGAGGTCGAGGTCGGGGCGGTCGCGCTGTCCAGCCCGGACGGCCTGAACGTACTGCGTCACTCCACGGCGCACGTGCTGGCGCAGGCGGTACAGGACCTGTGGGCGGAGGCCCGGCTCGGTATCGGCCCGCCGATCGAGAACGGCTTCTACTACGACTTCGACGTCGAGCGCCCGTTCCAGCCGGAGGATCTGGAGCGGGTCGAGAAGCGCATGCAGGAGATCATCAAATCCGGCCAGCGCTTTCAGCGGCGGGCGTTCCCGTCCCTGGAGGCCGCCAAGGCCGAACTCGCGGCCGAGCCCTACAAGCTCGAACTCATCGACCTCAAGGGCGACGTCGACACCGACGAGGTGATGGAGGTCAGCGGCGGTCAGCTCACCATCTACGACAACGTCGACGCCAAGACCGGCGAGGTGTGCTGGTCCGACCTGTGCCGCGGCCCGCACCTGCCCTCGACCCGGCTGATCCCGGCGTTCAAGGTGATGCGCAGCGCGGCGGCCTACTGGCGCGGCAGCGAGAAGAACCCGCAGCTCCAGCGGATCTACGGCACCGCCTGGCCGACCAGGGACGCGCTGAAGGCGCACCTGAAGATGCTGGAGGAGGCCGCCAAGCGCGACCACCGCCGCATCGGCGAGGACATGGACCTGTTCGCGTTCAGCAAGGAGATCGGCCGCGGCCTGCCGCTGTGGCTGCCCAACGGCACGATCATCCGGGACGAGCTGGAGGGCTGGGCGCGCCGCACCGAACACAAGCTGGGCTACCAGCGGGTGGTCACTCCGCACATCACGCAGGAAGACCTGTACTACCTCTCCGGGCACCTGCCGTACTACGCGGACGACCTGTACGCGCCGATCGACATCGACGGCGAGAAGTACTACCTCAAGCCGATGAACTGCCCGCACCACCACATGGTCTACAAGGCCCGGCCGCACAGCTACCGCGACCTGCCCTACAAGATCGCCGAGTACGGCACGGTGTACCGGTTCGAACGCAGCGGCCAACTGCACGGCATCATGCGCACCCGGGGCTTCACCCAGAACGACGCGCACATCTACTGTACGCACGAGCAGGCCAAGGACCAGTTCCTCGAGGTCATGCGGATGCACGCGGACTACTACCGGACGCTGGGCATCACCGACTTCTACATGGTGCTCGCGCTGCGCGATCCGGCGAACAAGGACAAGTACCACGACGACGAGCCGATGTGGGAGACGGCCGAGCGGATCACCCGTGAGGCCATGGAGGAGTCCGACATCCCGTACAAGATCGACCTCGGTGGCGCGGCACACTACGGCCCCAAGGTCGACTTCATGATCCGGGCCGTCACCGGCAAGGAGTTCGCCGCCTCCACCAACCAGGTCGACCTGTACACGCCACAACGGTTCGGGCTGACCTACCACGACTCGGACGGCACCGAGAAGCCCGTGGTCGTCATCCACCGCGCCCCGCTGGGTTCGCACGAACGCTTCACGGCCTACCTGACCGAGCACTTCGCGGGCGCGTTCCCGGTCTGGCTCGCGCCGGAGCAGGTCCGCATCATCCCCCTCGTGGACGAGCTGATGGACTACGCGACGGAGATCCGCAACCTCCTGCTGGACGCGGACGTCCGGGCCGACGTGGATGGCAGCGACGGCCGGATGAACGCCAAGGTGCGCACCGCGATCACCCGCAAGATCCCGCTGATCGTGGTGGTGGGCAGGCGCGAGGCCGAACAGCGCACGGTGACCGTCCGCAACCGCGCGGGCGAGGAAGTCCCCATGCCACTCGACGAGTTCGTCACCCACGTGAGCGACCTGATCAAGACCAGGAGCCTGGACGGCGCCGGCCACCTGCGCCGCGCCTGACCCCGACCACCGGCCGGCCGGCCTCACCCGGCCGGCCGGTGGGTGCCCGGCGCGCCCGCGCTAAAGTGCGGGGCTTCACTGCCGCGAGCACCAGGGGGAAACCGTCATGGCGCAGATACCGAACCCGAGCGCGCCGCCCGAGACCGGGCCATTACCCGGGGCGAGCGAGACCGCGCCGAAACCGCCGTACAACCTGCTCGCCGTCCTCGCACCCATCATCGGCTTCGTCTGCTCGTTCCTGCCGGTGGGCCTGGCCCTGGGCATCGTCGCGCTCCAACGCATCAAACACACCCGCGAGCGCGGCCGTTGGCTGGCCTGGACGGCCATCGCGATGAACTCCGCGATGATCGTCTTCTTCCTGATCGTGCTGATCTTCGTGGCCGTCACCGACGACGACCCGCCGGACCGGCCCTCCCCGGCCGCGGTTCCCGCCAAGGGCGACTGCTTCGTCGCCGCGACCGCGGCGGAAACGCCCACCACCTTCGACGACATCCGCGTGGTCCCCTGCACCCGCGTGCACACCGGCGAGATCTACGCCCTGTTCACGATCGACTCCCAGGCACCCACCCCGGACCCCACGTCGCTGCGCACCCTCGCGACCGCCCGCTGCGCCGCGTCGGCCCGCGACTTCCTGCCCTCGTCGGGCATCGCACTCGCGCCGCGCGACGCGCACTTCCTCCTGCCCGACTCGCGGCAGTGGGAGATGGGCCAACGTACGGTCGGCTGCTACGCCCGCGACTCCGGGGTGCGCCTCACCGGCCCCGAGGAACGCCGAACCACCGGGCGGTGATTGCCGTGATTCCGGGGATTGTCGGGGACCTTCGGATGAACTTCCCGTGGATTTCTCTCACGCGGACGCCGCCGTGTGCCTTCCCCGCGATCGGGCCGTAGCCGCGGATGAATTCCTCCGGAGAAGTGCGTCCGGAGCGAACAGCGGCAAAATGTCCGTCCCCGACCCGACGTCCGACTTCCGGGAATCGACAGCGCGGCGTGCGAAATCCCTTTCGCCAAGGCGCAATTCATTCCTTTTCGGTCTCTCGGATCCATCTGTGGTGATACCGAGAGGGCAGGAAAACCAGTCGTATGTTTGTCGGTCTCCTGGGCTAATATCTGCGCAGCCTGTAGCGGTGAACACGGCCCATCCCCGGTTGCCGGTTTTCCTCGCTCCAGGGCCACGCTCTCGAGGGGATTCATTTTTTGTTCAAGACATCCAGCCGTCCTTCCCGGCCGTTCTCACCGGGAAACCTCGGCAAGTTGGCTGCCGTCTGCCTCGTCGGCAGCCTCGGGGTCGGCCTCACCGCCTCCGCCGCGCACGCGGACGAGACGAAGCCGGTCCCCGGCCCGATCGACCACTCGAGCATCGCCGGATCGCAGGTCGACCGGCACATGGGACACCCGCTCCAGTACCAGCCGAAGGCGACGAAGAAGGCCGCTCCCGAGGGCAAGCAGTCGCCGCAAGCGCTGACGGCGGGACGAGCTGTCCCGGGTGACGTCGACGGTGACCGCATCAGCGACATCGTCGAAATCGGCCTGAACGGCAGGACGTTCCTCAGTACCAGCAAGAACAACAGCCACGAGCTCGGGCTCGGTGCCATCGACACGGCGCTCCTGCCGGGCGACATCGACAACAACGGTGAGGGCGACCTCATCGTCCGGACCGTCACCGGCGAGCTGCGCTGGTACACCGGCTCGCAGATCAGCGGCACACCCGTTTCGTACGTGGTCATCGGTACGGGCTGGAACATCTACAACCGCATCACCTCGGCGGGCGACCTCAGCGGGGACGGGCACCCCGACCTGGTGGCCCGCGAGCCCGGTGGCGACCTCTACCTGTACAAGGGTCTGGGCAACGGGCGCTTCGGCGACCGGATCAAGATCGGGAACGGTTGGGGCATCTACGACCAGGTCACGGTCGCCGGCGACCTCACCGGCGACGGCGAATCGGACCTGCTCGCCCGGCTGCCCGACGGCACCCTCTACCGTTACGACGGCAACGGGTCCGGCGGCTTCAAGGACCGCGTCCAGATCGGCTTCGGCTGGCAGGCGTACAACCAGATCGTCGCCGGCGGCGACTGGAACGGCGACGGTGCGTTCGAGGTCCTGGCCCGGACCTACTCCGGCGGCATGTACAAGTACTCGTCGCTGGGCAACGGCCAGTTCGGCGACCGCGTGTGGATGGTGGACAACACCAACTACACGGCGGTGTTCGCCAACATGGGCGGGGCCGTCCAGCGCGGCAAGGGTGCCGTGTTCGGCGTCGAGTCGAACAACACCCTGTTCTACTACGGCGCCAACAACAAGGGCGGGTTCGAAGACCGTTCGTCGGTGACCACCGACTGGACCTTCCCGCTGTTCCACCTCAACTCGCTGGGCACCGACTACACGTCGGACCTGCTCACGGTGGACGGCAACAACTCGCTGTACACGCTGGAAAACGGCGGCCACGTGCTGGAGCCGAACTGGGGTGGGAATACCGCCACGTTCAGCCCCGGCGACCTCAACCGTGACGGTTACAACGACCTCGTCACCCGCCAGGGCAACGGGGACCTGTACCTGTACCGCGCGTACGGCGACTCGGTGCTCAGCTCGCAGCCGATCTTCCTCGGCCAGGGCTGGAACATCTACAACGCGGTGATCGGCGCCGGCGACATGACCGGCGACGGCATCGGCGACGTGGTCGCCCGCACTTCGGGCGGCGACCTGTACGTCTACCCGGGGCTCGGCAACAACTACCTGGGTGACCGGATCAAGATCGGGAACGGCTGGGGCATCTACGACCGCCTCGTCGCTCCCGGCGACATGGACGGTGACGGCCTCGCCGACATCATCGCCCGCGACTCCTCGGGCAAGCTCTTCTCGTACGGCGCCAAGCAGTACGGGGGCCTGAAGGACCGCGTCCAGATCGGAAACGGCTGGGGCGTCTACAAGGCGATCGCCTGATCACCGAGTAGGCGTCGCGAAACGATCGAGCGACCCCCGTCGGACACCTTCGGGTGCCCGGCGGGGGTCGCCGTCGTTTCCACCCGAACCGACGACGTTTCGCGACGAAGTAGCCGTGGAGAGACATGCCCGACAACGAACCGGAAGCAGGGCGCGGCGATTTCGCGCGCATCGCCGGGGCCGCGTTACCGCTGTATCTGACGATGATCACGGCATCGGCCGCGGCGTTGGTGGACACCGCCGTGCTCGGTCACCAAGGGGCCGCCGAACTGGCCGCGTTCGCCGTGACGATGGCGGTATTCGGTCCGGTGAGCGCCGTCGTATCCGGCGTGCTTCGCGGCCTGATGCCGATCGTGGCCGAGCACGCCGAGGATCCCGACGCGTTGTTGCCCGTGGTGCGCAACGGCCTGTGGGTGGCCCTGACGGTCGGGGGCGCGGGCGCCGGCGCGGTCGCGGCCGTGCCGTTGCTCGGTCGCCTGGGCGGAGTACCCGACGGCACGCTCGACCGACTGGGTTCGTTCCCCTGCCTCCTGGCCGGCTCGGTACTCGTGACCGCGATCGGCGCGTCGGCCGGGTCGGTCCTGATCGGGCTGGGCCGCGGCAGAGCGGTGATGCGCGCGGGGCTGTACGGGACGGGCACCGCCGTGGTGTTGTCGCTCCTCCTGGTCCGGGGCCAGGGGCCGGTGCCCTCGCTCGGGCTGCCGGGGGCGGGCCTGGCGATGCTCGCCTCCGGCGTGATCGGCGCCGCGGTGGGCTGGACGGCGCTGCGACGCGCCATCGTTTCGGCGGGTCGGCGGCTGCGGCCGGGGCGACCCGATCCCCGCGAGATGGCGCGCTGCGCCCGGATCGGACTTCCCCTGGCCGGGACGGTCCTGATCAAGTTCGCGGTGCTGGGCGCCCTTTCGTTCGCGGCGGCCCGGATCGACACCACGAGCGCCGCCGTGCACAGCGTGTGTGTCTCGCTGGTCAATGTGCTGTTCACGGTCGCGGTGGCGGTCGGCCAGGCCAGTGTGCCGTTGGTCGTGGGGCACGCGGCGAACCGGGACACGATGGCGACCCGACGGGTCGTGCGGCACGGCGCGGGCGTCGCACTGTGCGCCGTCGCGATCCTGGCCGCGGTGCTCGTCGCCTTCCACACCCCGATCGTGTCGATCTTCACCGACGACGAGCGGCTGCGGTCCGGGGTGGTCGGGCAACTGCCCGTCCTCCTGGTCGTCGTCGTGGCCGACGCGCTCCAGGCCGTGTACGGATTCGGCCTGATCGGGCTCCAGCGCACGATGCCCAGCTTCTGGGCGTTCGCCTGCTGCTACGGCCTGCTCGTCGCCGCCGCCGTGCCCCTGGCCGTCGCCGGCGGCCTCGGCGCACTGTGGTCCGCCCTCGCCTGCGCCAACCTCGTCCTGCTCCTCGCCCAGGCCGCCTCCTTCCACCGCTTCAGCGGGACCCCGGCCGGCGCGCGGACGTGACCCGGCGACGCCGGGCGGGTCGGTCGGCCTCGGAGCCGGCCGCCGAGATGGCGGAGCGCCGGACGGGGGTCGAGCCGACCCGTCCGGCGCCCGGTCGTGGGGACGATCAGGGGTGCACCGTCCAGTGGTGGTTCTGCGCGGCCCGGGTGAAGGTCAGCGACGGGCACAGGAAGTCGGCGCCGCGCGGGTTGGTACTGGTCCAGGGCGAGTCGGTGGAGGTGGCGAGCTGCCACGTGCCGCCCCTGCGGAGCTTGATGTCGGCGCTGTCGAACGTCGTGTTGCGCGCCTCGCTGCAGAAGTAGCCCTTGCCGGTCGCGGGGTTGACCGTGGCGTAGATCTCGAAGATGTCCCAGCCGTACTTGAGCGCGCTCTGGTCGGTGCCGGACGAGCGGAAGAGCAACTCCCAGGCTTGCGTGCGGTGGTTGAACAGGTAGGACGACCATGCGTTGCCCGAGGTCGCGTCCTTGCTCAACTGCACGCTGTAGGAGGCGACTCCGTTGACCGTGGTGGTGTACTTCGCCAGGAAGTCGGCGTCCACCTTCAGGGTCTTGGCGGGGCCGCTGGTGCCGCACCAGTCCCACGCCCATATCTCGGCGCCCAGGCTCCAGTAGGCGGTGACCACCTCCATGCACGAGTTCTGCGCCTTGGTGGTCGGGGCGTAGGTGAAGTTCTGCGAGTTGGCGACCTTGTACGAGGGATCCACGCTGTGCGTCGCGGTGATGCCGTCGTGGGTGCCCGGCTGCGGGAAGACACCCCAGAAGTTGTGTGTCGGCGCCAGGCTCGCGCCCGCGCCGGTGGTCGCGGCGTCGTTCGGGGTGCCGGCTGCGTCGCCGGCGAGCGTCGCGCGCAGTTTGGCACGTTGCTCGACGAAGGCGCGAACGGCCGCGTCGCGCCCGGGAGTCGGCGGGTCGGACGGGTTCTGCGCGACGACCCCGCGATGCGGCGCGGTGGGCGACGGAACGGCTCCGGACCGCTCCGAGCCGGTCGCCCCGGCGGGTGCGGCCAGGCCCAGCGCGACGAACGCGAGGGTGGCGACGAGGGCGGTCAACAGGTTGACGGGTAACGAGCGGGCGCGACGGGACATGCGTCTCCTCGGGAGGGGGCGAGAGTGGAGTGAAACCGGAGGACGGGCGCCGCCGCAGGGTCCGAACCAACCACCGTCGAGCGGGACGTTCTCGTACAGCTCCGGTCGGACGGCCTCAAGGTAGCCGGTGGGCCCATTCCGGGGTAATCACACCTGCCGATAACATCACAACCCCCACCCCACAAAAGGCCGTTCACCCCCTCGCCCACCTCACCCTCCGCCGCGCACGCCGCGCCGCAGACCACCCGCGCCATCCACGCGGCCGCGCCTCCGGTCCCACGCCGCCCACCGCCCGCGCCGCGCCACCACACTCGCGCGGCCCGCTTTGCTCGCCGCCCGCCGCCTGCCGTCCGTGATGCCTGTGTGGCGCGGCGCTCGCTCATCCGCCGCTCGCGCCGGGCCGCCCGCGACGCTTGCGATTCACCATGCCGGCGGCCTCGCCCCGCGCCACACCGCCCGCCTTCCGCGCTGCTCGCCGCTCGCCGTTCGCCGCTCGCTGCTCGCGCCGGGCCGTCCGACGACCACCCGCCCGCTCGTCGCCCACCATCCGTGCCGGGCTGCCCCCGCCATCCGGTTTCCGCCCCGCCCGCCGCCGGCCCCGCGCCCGCCCTCACGCCCGCCGCCCGCGCCCCGCCGCCCACGCCCGCCGCCCGCGCCCCGCCGCCCACGCCCCGCCGTCCACCTCGTGCCGATACACAGTAGAGTGGACTGTTCGGTCCATTACGAGGAGGCGGCGCATGCCCGGGAAGTTGACGGCGAAGGGGCAGGCCACGCGCAGTCGGATCGTCGAGGGTGCGGCGGCGGTACTGCGGGAGAAGGGCGTCGTGGCGGCGACGCTCGACGACATCATGGCGCGGACCGGCACCAGCAAGAGCCAGCTCTTCCACTACTTCCCGAGCGGCAAGGACGAACTGCTCGTGGCGGTGGCCCAGTTCGAGGCGGACCGGGTCCTGGAGGACCAGCAGCCGTATCTCGGCCGCCTCGACTCGTGGGAGTCCTGGGAGCAGTGGCGGGACGTGGTGATCGAACGCTACGAAGCCCAGGGGGACCAGTGCCCGCTCGGTTCGCTGTTCCATCAGGTCGGGCGCTCGACCCCCGGGGCGCGGGCCATCGTGATCGAGTTGTTGCGCCGCTGGCAGGAAAGCCTGGCGGCGGGCATCCGGGCGCTCCAGGCGACCGGCGCGCTTCCCGCCGAACTCGACGTGGACGTACGGGCCGCGGCGCTGCTGGCCGCGATCCAGGGGGGCGTGTCGATCCTGTTGTCGACCGGCCGGTCCACACACTTGCGCGCCGCCCTCGATCAAGGCATCGCGGACCTGCGCCACGTGGGCCGCGCAGCGGCGTGACCGGCCCCCTCGTCGAGCCCCCGGCTCCCGGCTCCCGCCCTCGCGTCAGCCGGCGATGACGGCGGCACCGGTGCGCCCGCCGTCGACGTCGAGCACGATCCCGTGCACGAACGAGGACTCGGCGCCGGCCAGGTACACGGCGGCGTTCGCGATCGCGTCGGGGGTGCCCATCCGTCCGGCGGGAGTGCCCTTCATCATGACCTCGCCGGGGTGCACCTCTCCGGGCGTGGGCGTGAGCACCACCCCGGGAGAGATCGCGTTCACCCGCACACCCTGCGGCCCGAACTCCGCCGCCCAGGCCCGGGTCAGGGTCTCCATGGCCCCCTTGGTGGAGCTGTAGAGGGCGCCGACCGGAATGCCCAATCGTGCGATCCACGAGCCCAGGTTGACGATCGTTCCACCGCCGGCCTCCACCATGGCGGGCGCGACGGCAGCGGTCAGGAAGAACGGGGCCTTGACGTTGACCGCGTAGACCCGGTCGAAGGTGCTCTCGTCGGTGGCCGCCGTGGTGTCGCCGGGGTAGATGCCGGCGTTGTTGACCAGGACGTCGATGCGCCCACCGAGCACCCGCGTCGCCTCCCGGGCCAGTGCCCGCGAGGCGGCCGCGCTTCCGTCCAGGTCGGCCCGCACGAATTCGGCGCGACCGCCCAGGCCGCGGATGCCGTCGACCACCTCCCGGCCACGCTCGGCGCTGCGGCCGGAGACGACGACATACGCTCCCTCGGCGGCGAAGGCCTCCGCGATCGCACGCCCGATATTGCTGGTCGATCCGGTCACCAGGGCGGTCCGGCCCTCAAGCCGCATAGACATGGTCCACTCCATCGTTCGGTTCTTCGGATGAACTCGCACGCCCGGTCGTCCGGGGCGCGCTGCCACTGTGCAGCGACAAAATTGGACTCGCAAGTCCAAACTCGGCGGCGTCTCGAACCGCGAACCGACGTTGCAGGACCCCGCGCACCGGGGAGGCATGACCGAGTCGGATGAAACGGCCGGCCGAGCCGTGGCCGGCACGCCCGTCCGGCCGACGAGTCGCCGCAACCACACCTGGAGAAGCCCGAATGCGCCACAACCCGAACAGTCAACGGCCCTACGACGTCGCGCTGTTCGGCGCGACGGGGTTCGTCGGCCGGCTCACCGCCCGGTACCTGTCGGCGCACGCGCCGCACGGTTGCCGCTTGGCGCTCGCGGGGCGTGACCCGAAGAAGCTGGAGGTCTTGCGGGCCGACCTGGCCGAGTCCTTCCCGGACCGGGCGGCCGATCTCGCGATCGTGGTCGCGGACGCCGGCGATCCGGCGACGATGCGCGCGTTGGCACAGTCCACGCGGGTGGTGGCGTCGACGGTGGGCCCGTACGGCTGGTACGGGGAGGAGCTGGTCGCCGCGTGCGCGGAGGCCGGTACGGACTACGCCGATCTCACCGGTGAACCCGAGTTCGTCGACCGGATGTTCGTGCGGCACGCGGGCCGGGCGCAGGAGACGGGTGCGCGGATCGTGCATTCCTGCGGTTTCGATTCGCTGCCGCACGACCTGGGCGTGTTCTTCACCGTCCGACAACTGCCGAAGGACGTGCCGTTGTCCGTCGACGGCTTCGTTCGGACCCGGGCGGGGATCTCGGGAGGGACGTTCGCCTCGGCCCTGTCCGTCATCGGTCGCGGGCTCCAGGCGACGGCCGCCGCGCGGGAGCGGCGACGGCACGAACCCGGGCTCGCCGGGCGCCGGGTCCGCATCGCGCCGGGCGCACCGCGGTTCAGCCGGGAGACGGGCGCGTGGGCGTTGCCGCTGCCCACGATCGACCCGATCGTGGTGGGGCGTTCGGCCGCCGCGCTGGAGCGGTACGGCCCCGACTTCCGTTACCGGCACTACGCGTCGGTGCAGACCCTGCCGATGGCGCTCGCGGCACCGATCGGGGCGGCGGCCCTGGTGGCCGCCGCGCAGATCCCTCCCGTGCGCTCCTGGTTGACGAGCCGGTACGCGCCGGGTCGCGGGCCGAACGAACAGCAACGAGGCCGTAGTTGGTTCCGGGTCCGGTTCGTCGGAGCGGGCGGGGGACAACAGGCGTTCACCGAGGTCTCGGGCGGCGACCCGGGTTACGACGAGACCGCGAAGATGCTCGGCGAGGCGGCCCTGTGCCTGGCGCTGGACCACCTGCCCGAGACCTCGGGACAGGTCACACCGGCGGCGGCGATGGGCGACGCGCTCATCGACCGACTCCGCACGGCCGGCATCGGCTTCCGGGTCTGCCGAGTCCACTGACCCAACCACCCCGGGGCCGAGCGGCACAGCGATACCACTCGCAGAACACCCGCACCCTTGCCGGGAGTTGTCGTGTTCCGGGATCTTCCCCCGAGGCCGTGCCGGCCCTCATGGCGTCAACGCGCCGACCCGCACTCATCGGGCCGAGCGCCAATGTTCGGCCGACCGGACCAGGTCCCGCACCACCCGGTCGAGGAAGACCCCCATGTCGTCGAGGCGGCGGCCGGCCGGGGTCTGTTCGCCCAGGATCTCCGCCCCGTCGCGCGCGGCCTGTGCGACGGCGGTGTTGGTCCGGACGCTGGCGACGAGCGCGCGATACCAGACGTCGTCGTCGATCACGTACCTGTCCCGGCGCAACTCCTCGTCGCGTTCCCGCCGTACGAACAACTGCCCTTCCAGGTAGGCGACCGCCTTGGAGACGGAGGCCGGGCTGACCCGCAGGTGCAGGACCAGTTCCGCCGCGGTGAGGCTGCCGCTGTCGCTGGTGTACAGGCAGCCGAGCACGCGGGCCGGCATGCGCGGGATTCCCAGGTTGTTCAGGAGCGCGGCGAAGCGCACCGCGAACTCCCGTACGTCCTGCGGGTATCCCGCGGCGGCCGACCTGCCGGGCGAGTCGGGGGCGACCGCACCGCGGCGGGCCCGCCGTTGGGTGGCCCGGTGGGCGTGGTCCGCGCGGTAGTCGAGCGGGCCCGCGTTGCGCATCACTTCGCGGACGACCGTCGAGGTCGGCCGTTCCAGGCGCTTGGCGATGCCGCTGTAGGAGAGCCCTTCGGCCAGTCCTGCGGCGATCTGTTGGCGTTCCTGGCGGGTGAGTCTGCCTCCGGGCATGGCTGTTCGCTCCTGGGGTCCGTGCGTTCTCTCGGTCGAACCAGTCTCCTTGCAACGGTAGGTCATTGCAATATACGAGCCGGGGGACGTCATATTCATTGCAACAATTCCAACTCCCTGACCTGCTATTTCAATGAAATATGGGCCTTGATCGATTGACGCTGGAGTAAATGCATCCTAGCGTTTGTCGCGTCGGAAAAGCAGAACGTCCCGGGGCGACGAATTCCGGAGACGGCGCGGTGTGTCGCACCCGTGCCACCGCCTCGACAACCCCGCTTTCGCAATCACGAGAAGAACAGCGAGATGTCCGAATGCGTATCGTAATCGCCGAATTCGTCAGCCTCGACGGCGTCGTACAGGCACCGGGCGGCCCGGAGGAGGACACCGACGGCGGCTTCGCCCACGGTGGTTGGACGCATCCCTACTTCGACCCGGCCGTCATGGGCAAGGCCCTGGCCGAGTGGAGCGTCACCACCGGGGCCATGTTGTTCGGCCGCAGCACCTGGCAGACCATGGCCGCTGCCTGGCCGGAGCGCGCGGGCGACCCGTTCGCCGACCACATGAACAACATCACCAAGTACGTCGTGACCAACACGCTCACCGACGACGATCTGACCTGGAACAACACCATCCGCATACCGGGCGACCAGGCATTGGAACAGATCACCAAGCTGCGGGACCTCGCCGGCGGCGACCTGGTCGTCACCGGCAGCGCCTCGCTCGCCCGCACCCTCATCGCCGAAGGTCTCGCCGATGAACTCCGCCTGATGATCATGCCGGTACTCCTCGGCGGCGGAAAGACGATCTACCCGAGCGACGGCGTGCTGCGCGCCTTCGAACTCGTCTCCACCGTTACCAGCGGCACCGGGGTCCACGTGGCCACCTACCGCAAGGCCGCCGGCGCCGAGTAACGCAGCACCGCCGAACGACCCGGGCCCGTTCCGCCCGGAAGCACGCAAGCGTGGACCGCCCGGGGGAGTGCCCACGGGCGGTCCACGCGCTTTCGGGCCTCCCCGGGCCCGGCGATATCCGCATTCGGCCGCCACGTACTCCCGCGACCGGCCCATTCGTTCCGGGCGACCCGGTCGACCGGTCGCCGCGCTCTCAACCCTCGATGAGCCGCCGCTTCGCCGCAGTGAACTCCTCGTCGGTCAGTGCCCCGGCGCGATGCAGGGTGGCGAGGCGTTCGAGGCCGTCCAATATCGCGGAACCGCCGGCACCCCCTGCCACAGGCTCGGCCGATGGCGCCGCCGGCTGCGGCGCCTGCTGTTCCCGGAGCGCGGCGCCGGTCACCGCCTCGCGCAGCCTCGCCACGAACGCCGGTCCGTCGGCCACGTTTTCCCAACTGTGCGCACCGCTGATGGCGGTCACCTTCACGACGTTGCCCGAGAGTCGGGACGTGCCGAAGGCGACATCGGTGACGCCCGCGAGCGGCACCGCCACGGTGGGCTTGCCCTCCTTGGCGTACACCAGACGATGCGTGGTGAGCACCAGCGTGCCGTTGCTCCACTCGTCGCGCCCGCGTGCGGAGGTCACCACGACGGGCGCCTCCCCGGGGACCGCGGTGTTGTCCACCACCTGTGTCACGGTGTTCTGCGCACCGCCCACCTGGTCGAACGCGAACTCCGCCAGAACTCCCCAGTCCATCCCAACCACCTCGATTTCCGCTGAACCAACGACCATTCAACTTTGCAGGGCGACTACGGTTGCGCATCCTCGCCGGCGCGCCGGATCGCGTCGCTCAGCGCCCCGTCGTAGCGCTGGTAGATCCTCGGCTCCGCCTCGCCCGTGCCGCGCGGCAGCAACGCCCAACAGCGGGCCGTGAGTTCGCGGGCCCGGGTGCCGGGCCACGGCTGCGGCAACAGTTCCGGCGGCAGCAGCGGGTCGGGCTCCATGGCGCGCGTGAACTCGGCGGCGATCTCGACCGCGATGGTGAGTGCCTCCCGGGTGGAGATCCCGGCCGGATCGCGGATCCGATCCAGGCGCGCCTGGGCGACGTCGACGAGCCGGTGGTACCGAGCCGCGATCGCCTCCAGCGGCCAGAGCGCGGCGACGAGTGCGACGGGGTCGCGTTCGTCGCCGCGCCGCAGCGTGTCCGTGCCGAGGAACGTGACGCCGTCCAGGATGTCGAGCCGCCGGACCTCGTCCTCCACGTAGGACTCCCACGCGTTCGCGCTCACGTACAGGCCGCCCTGGATGGGGGCGCCGCCGAGCCGCGCGAGTACTTCCCGCAAGGTGTCCCGAGCCACCCGCCGGGTCTCGGGCACGGCGAACGCGACCAGGTGCCAGGTGCCGTCCCAGGGCGCGCGTCCGGCGTCCTGTTCGTAGGCGTACCGCAGGAAGTCGATGTCCGGCGTGATCGAACGCTCGGTGTCGGCGGTGGTTCGCAACAGCGCCTTGCGGCCCCGGCCCTCGTGGGTGAATCGGCCCTCGGCGACGAGTCGCTTGATGCACAGGCGCACCTGCTGGTCGGTCATGTCGAGCGTGCCGGCGACCGAGTACAACTCGCCTGCGTCCACGGTGCCGTCCGCGCGAATCAGCGCGTGTACGAGCATGCGGGTCGGGACCTCGACTCGGGGTGTGATCTGCGGTTGGCCGGTCACGTGATCTGTGCCTCCCGGTAGTGATGACGGATCGGCGCGTCGTCGCCGCGCGCCGGCCTCCATGAGGGTACGGAAATCGGGCTCCCCCTCCGGCCCCTCCCTCGTGCTGATCTCTCGTTTGTAAACCGATCGTATCGCATGCGATAGTTTTTGTATCGATCACCCAAGGGGGAGTATCCGATGACCCATCCCAGCCCCGAGCGCCCGCCCGGAACCCGACCCGCCGTCGACCCCGCCGTCGAGCCCACCGAGCCCGCCGGGACGCCCACGCCCAAGCCCCGCCTCCGCAGCCGCCGCTGGTTCCGCGCCGTGGCCTGGTCGGTGGCCGGCGTGATGTTCGTCGTCGTGGCCCTCGGCGGCGTCGTGGTGTGGCAGAACACCTTCGACCTCGACGAGGAAAAGGTCACCATCAGCCAGGGCGGCCACACCCTCGAAGGCGTCCTGGCCAAGCCCAAGGGCAAGGGACCGCACGGCCTCGTCGTGTTCGTCCACGGGGACGGTCCGACCAACGCGACCCACGACGACGGCTACCGGCCGATCTGGGAGTCCTTCGCCAAGGCCGGCTACGCGTCGCTGTCCTGGCACAAGCCCGGCGTCGCCGGAGCGCCCGGCAACTGGTTGACGCAGTCCATGGACGACCGGGCCGACGAGGCCGCAGCCGCCATCGCCTGGGCCCGCGCGCGTAGCGACATCGACGGCCGCCGGGTCGGCCTGTGGGGCGCCAGCCAGGGCGGCTGGGTGATGCCGAAGGTCGCCGCCCGGACCCGGATCAGCTTCGTCATCGGGGTCTCGCCGGCGATCAACTGGCTCCGCCAGGGCCGCTACAACCTGCTGTCCGAACTGCGCGAGAAGGGCGCCTCGCCCGCCGAGATCGACCGGGAGGTGGCGAAGAGCGACACGATTCGCCGACTGCTCGCCGAACACGCCGACCATCGGCGGTACATCGCGACCGTCGGCGCCGAAGGCGCGATGAGCGAGGCCCGCTGGGGCTTCGTCTCCCGCAACAACAACTCGGACGTCACGGCCGACCTGCCCGCACTGCGCGGCGTTCCGGTGCTCCTCGTCCTCCCCGACCACGACGTCAACGTGGACGTCGCCGACACGGAGGCCGGATACCGCCGCGAGCTCGACGCCGCCGGCGCCCTGACGGTCAAGCACTACAAGAACGCCACCCACGACCTGGTCAAGAAGAACCTCGAGGACTCCGAACTCAAGATCACCCTCGTGGCCCTCTTCGCCCCCCGCTCACTGTTCGCCGACGGCTATCTCGCCGACCAGCGAACCTTCCTGCGCAACATCGAACCGGCACCCGCCACCACCCACTGACCGCCGCCGCCCCGCGGCAGGTCTCACCGTCGGCGCACCGGGCCCGGGCTCGGCCCCGGGCCCGGTGCGCCGTCGGCACGCCGTCGGCCGGTGCTCGTTCGTGCCGACCCGACGAGCCCCCGGCCCGAATCGCGACCATCCCCGAGTGAACGCCCGCCGCAGGAAGCCGGGTTCCGCGACAGCCGGCCTTCTCGCCCACCACCGGGCTCGGCACCTGTCCGCGCGGAATCCGGCAACGGCGCAGGAGTGCGACGATGCGGAGGACGACCGATGGGGCGGTGGCCTGCGTCGTATCCCGCGTGCTCTGCGCCATCATTTCCACCGACCGCCACCGACCGCCACCGACCGCCACCGACCGCCGACGACCGCCGAGGGGCGCCGGGCGGCCGCTCCCCGGTGTGCCGGCGCATTGCCCGGTGTCCGGCCGACGCGCCCCGGTTCGAACCCGACGAACACCCCGAAATGTCAATTTGATGTCGGATTCAAAGTGTGATCCATGATAAACTCAGGGCTGGAGGTGCAGCATGTCCGAGTCCGACCCCCCGACCCTGTTCGATGCCGTGGACGCCCTGCTGGCCCAGGCCCGGAGCGATCTCCCGTCGCCGGCGGAACGCGCCCGTCTGCGCAAGGCGGCCGGGTTCACCCAGCAGCAGGTCGCCGACGCGCTCGGTGTCCAGCGGGTGACGGTGGTGGCCTGGGAGGCCGGCCGCAGCGACCCGCGCCCCCCACAACGCCAGGCGTACGCCCGACTCCTGGACGGCCTCGCCGACCGCTATCCCACCCCCGACCGGGACCCGGCCCCCGACCCCGCCGAACCGGCGAAGGCGCCCCCGGTCGAACCCACACCCGACCGGCCCGCCGAGCCCGGCCCCACGACAGGCACGGACACGCCTCCCGCGCCCGACCCGACCCCCGCCCCGGCCACCTCCGCCGCCGCCCCATGGGCGCACCCGGCGCCCACGCCCCCCACCGCTGCGCCGACGGCCCCGGCGCCCGCACCAAAGCGCGCCACGTCGCGTCGCTCCCCGGCCGCCACGAGCAGCCCCTCCGCGGACCCGAACACCACGGCCCCGGACCCGACGCACACCACCCGCTTCCCGGCCGGCCCGCTCGCGGTCCTCGACACCGACCGGACCCGGCTCGTGGCCCACCTGGCCGACGGCCGCACCCTGCCCTGCCCGGCGAAGTCGCTGCCCGCCGTGGTCGCCTGGACCCTGGACGCCGGCCTGGGCGCGGAGCGCCTGCACCGCGCCGGCCGCGACGCCGACCCCCTGATCGTGGTCACCGCCGCCGCCGCCGAACGCCTGGGCGTGCCCGCCGACCTGGAGGACCGCCGCAACCTGCGCCTGCCCGAGGACCACAAACTCGTCAAACAGATCACCAAGGACGACTGGCGCCTGACCCGACGCGGCTTCGCCCCCTGGACCAAGGTCTACCGACCCCCCGCCGACGGCGGCCGTCGCCAATGCGTGCAGTTCGCCTTCCTCGGCTGGGACGCCCTCGACACCCGCTCCTGGGCCGACGCCGCCACCCTCCCCGCACCGCGACTCGCCGAACTCCTGGGCACCTACGCCTCCCGCGTGGTCACCCCCCGCGGCTCCACCGCCGTCGCCGGCCTGGCGCTGATGACCGAACTGCGCCCACCCACCCAGGCGGTCAAGGAGCCCGCCACCGGGACCTGGCGCTCCGGCCCGGTCGCCGGTTCGCTGACCGACGCCGTGGACCCGGCGCCGCCGGAGGCCCCGGACGAGCACCCCGTCGCGCAGTCCCGAGGCGGCGCGGACATCCTGGTCGAGGAGGCCTACGACTGGCACCGCCCCCTCCACCTGGTCGGCGACGACGAGGGCAACCTCGAATACGCGGTCGGCCTCGACGTCAACGCCGCCTTCCTCGCCGCCGCGAGCCGCCTGCCGGTCGGCCTGGGCCCCCCGGTCCACATCGACGCCCCCACCTTCGACAAGAAGTTGCCCGGCTGCTGGTACATCGACCTCTCCACCATCGAGCTCGACCCCCGCCTGCCCAGCCCCTTCACCCCGACCGGCGAGCGCCCCACCGGCCCCGGCTGGTACGCCACCCCCACAGTCGCCTACGCGGCCGAACTCGGCGCCGTCATCGACCCGTTCGAGGCATGGATCCGCCCCGACCACGGCGCCTACCTCGACCCCTGGTACACCCGCCTGCGCGACGCCTACCTCGCCACCATGGCCGACCTCGGGGTCACCCCCGCCCTCACCGACGCCGCCTTCCTGACCGCCATGGCCGAGCACAAGCAGGTCGACCCGGCCCGCGCGATCGTCCTGGCCGCGATCAAGGCCACCGTCAAGGGCGGCATCGGCAAACTCCGCGAACGCCCCCAAGGCGCCCGCTACCGCCCCGGCGACCGCTGGCCCGCCCTGGAACGCCCCACCTGGCGCCCCGACATCCGCGCCGCCGTCATCGCCAACGCCCGCGTCGGCATGCACCGCAAGATGCGCAAACTCGCCACCACCGCCGACCTGTACCCCATCGCCGTCCTCTCCGACTGCGCCGTCTACCCCTGTGCCGGCCCCTCGCCGCTGGACGTCCTCCCGCGCACCGCCGACGGCAAGCCGATCCCCGGCGCCTTCCGCCTCGGCGTCAGCCCCGGAATGGTCAAACACGAGGGCACCCGCCCCCTCGAATGGGCCCTGCACCTGTTGGCCGAACACCAAAACCCCGCCCGCCACATCAAGGACGGCGTCGACGCCGTCGCCGAAGGCGAATAGGAACCCGACATGGGCAAGATCGGCGACGGCCTGGACCAGGCCGCCCAACACGTCCTCACCCGCAAACCCCCCCAATCCACCAAGGCCCGCATCCGCTTCCTCCTCGGCAAGCACCAGGGCCGCACCCGCACCGTCGCCGCGCTCCTCGGCGTCAGTCAACGCACCGTCGAGCGCTACCTCAAGGGCGACCGCAAAACCCCACCCCGCCCCGTCAACGCCAAAATCGACGCCGAAGTCCGCCGCCTGTGGCAACCCCGAGTCCGCCGCCGCGCCGAACAACGCGCCGCCGCCACCGGCGGCGTGATCGTCGAAACCCGCGCCCGATTCGGCTTCTCCTCCTCCGCCGGCTCCACCGACGACCCCCGCATGCGCCGCATCACCCAGCCCCTGCCCCCCACCCACGCGCAGGAACTGTTCGCCGCCCACCACGCCGGCGCCCCCGAACGCGACCTCGAACGCATTGTCGCCGCCGGCCTCCACCAGTCCTACTTCCAGGAAAGCGGCACCCGAGCCGACGACCTGGACGCGGTCGAACTCACCGACGTGGACTACATGGAATTCGACATCCGAGGCTGAAGCCCGAGACCCCGCGCGCCCGCGTCCGGATCGGCCGGAGTCCCTTGTCGGCCCTGCAACACCCCGACGTGCACCTTCGGCTCACCGAACCTCGAGGTGCCAGGCCGTGGACCCATGCGCCCGGGGCTCGGGGTCCGCCGGCGGTGGTGCAGGTGGCGTGCCGCCGTCCTTGATCATCGTTCTGGCGCGTCGTTCGACCAGGATCGGGACGTAGGTCCGGATCCTGGCATCGCTCAGCGCGTCGTGGGCCGCCTCGACGTGTGCGTCGACGGTGGCCGGATCCACGGAGGGAAAGGCGGATTTCAACCGCGCCGCCGCATGCCGGACCGCTGCCTGCTCATCCTGCCGGGCGTTCATACGAGAATCCTCGAAGACGTCACCGAAGGTGCTTTCCGCAGATCGTGTGGTCGGGTCGGCCGCACCCGGGGCGGAACGATCGAGGTGCAAGACGACCCGGAGCCGCGGCGGGTCCGACGCGGACCCGCCGGGGAATCGATCGGCCCCGTCTCCATGGGAACTTGCCCGACTCGCGGCGTCCAGTCGAGCGACCGGCAGTGCGCCGCACCGGGCCGCACGCGGTCACCGGATGCCCAGGGCCCACGGGGGGCGCAGACTCGACTGCATAGGTTGTTGGCAGCCGATGGGAGGCTTTCCCATGAAAGACCTGAAGTTCGAGCAGAAGGGCTCGTTGTCGCGCTCCGAGGCAGCCGAGTTGCTCTCCGCACTCGCGGCCGCGCTCATGAGCGGCGGTGACGTCGAGTTGGAGCTCGGGTCGGGCGTGCTGAGCATGCACGTTCCCGACGAACTGCGCAGCGAGGTCGAGGTGGAAGTGGGCGAGGGCGAGGTCGAACTCGAGATCGAACTCAAGTGGCCGACCGCGCAGGCCGCGGCAGCAGCGGCGCCCAGGTCGAAGTCCAAGTCCAAGTCGAGGTCCGTCGAGACACGGTCACCGAGTGGTGATCAGGAGTCCACGGAAAAGCGATAGACCGCCACCTCGCGACAAACCGTCCACTTGAGGAACCGTCCGTTTCGCGGTGGACCGTCACTTCCGGTCCCGGTCCCGGTGACGGGTCGAGGCGAGACGCGCCGTGGCCAGTGCTTGGTGACGCAGCAGCGCCAAGTCGATCGGAGGCTTCGGCCGTGGCACGCCCGGCCGTTCGCGTGGCACCCGCACCCGCAGTGCGAGCGGTTGGATCGACAGGCGCACCGGGGTGGGCATGAGTACGGCCTCACCGTCGATGCCGACCGGGATCCGGGGGGCGTCGGACTCGACGAGCACCTCGTGTGCGACCAGTGTGCGCAGTCCCCTGCCACGGCTGCCACGAAGCAGTTCGACGGCGTGCTCGGCGTTGTCGACCGTGATCGCGATGACGCCGAGCAGGCCGGTGTCGAGGCGGGCCCGCCGGCCCGGTTCGGTCGGACCACCGAACTCGTACGGGTTGTTGCTGACGAGTAGTGCCTGTGGGCCCTCGATGACCACCTCGTCGTCGATCCGGACGACCAGGTGGGGGCCGCGTTGGCCCGAGAGCATCTCGGGAAGCAGCCGAAGCATCGTGCCCCGCTTGTCGTCCCGGTACGCCGGGCTCTGCACGACCTCGGCGTAGGCACCGAACGAGGCGTTGTTGACGAAGGTTCGCTCGCCGATCAGCCCCAGGTCCAGGGACAGTTCGACGCCGTCACGCAGGGCGTCGAGGCCGGCGTCCGGCCGTTCCCGGTCCAACCCGAGGTCCATCGCGAAGTGGTTGCGCGTGCCCGCCGAGACGACGACGAACGGGAGGCCGTTCTCGGCGGCGACGGCGGCGACGAGTGCCTGGGTGCCGTCGCCGCCGGCGACCCCGAGCAGATCGGCGCCGTTCACCACTGCCCTTCGGGCCAACTCGGCGACATCGACCCGGCCGGGACCATTCAGCAGGGCCACCTCGGCGCCCAACGCGGTCGCCTTGTCATCCAGCGCGAACCGTCGGACCTTTCCTCCACCCGAGTGGGGATTCATGATCAGAAACGGTCGGACCGGGGACGGCTTCTCACGCTCGGGCATGCCGTGGGGCGGCCGGGCCCGGATCAGTGCGGCTCTGGCGGCAGCCACTGCCAGTGCCACCAGGAGCAGCGTCACCACGATCTCCCACAACTGGTGGCGGGCGATGTAGAAGACGATCACGGCGATCGGCAAGGCGAAGGCGAGGGTGAGGCAGACCCAGCGCAGCGGGCTTCGGTTGCTCAGGAAACCCCACAGCGCCGCGAGCGTCACCGCGAGTCCGAGCACACCCACGATCAGCACGGACAGACTCCGGAAACCGCCGATGATCAGCATCGCCACGACACCGAGCGCAGCCGCGAAGGCCAGCCGGGCGAGCCGGCGTTGGGCGGGGGTCACCGGTAGCGATTGCACCTCGGGGCTCTCGGCTTCCCCGGGACGGCTTCTGCGGCCGTGACCGACTCCCGGGGCCCGGTCGGGTTTCTCGGCATCCGTCATGGCTCCTCCGTGACCGCGTGAACACGAGACGCAGGATCAGTCCGAGCTTCCGCGCCGGTCATCGTCCTATCCACGTTAGTGCCGGATGCGATCCGCCACCCTCCCGACCCGCGACGGGTCCGGTGGACCATCGGCAGTGAACCCGGCAGCCGGGCCGCCGGCTCGGGTGGCACCGCTGGCAGCGGGACGCGCCCCTGCCCCGCGGTCGTGACGGACGGACACGGTCCACGCCTGCGTCGGCGAGGTCGGGTCGTCGGGAATCCGCCGGGTGGCGGGTCTACCGCTCCGGCTTGCCGGGAGGTCCGCCGGATTCATTTCTGTTCTTCCTGGGCTTGGTGTCGCCTTTCGGCTGCTTGTTCGGGCCCCGGGTCGGGGAATCGCCGCTCGCGGACGCGGACACCCGGTCGCCGACGGAGTGGGTCGTCGCCCGGGGCGGAGCGGCGGGAGCGGTCGCGCGCGCGGGTGGCGTCGAGGGCGAGGGGGAGGAGGCCGTCGTCGGGGTCCCGGTGGGTGGGGCCGCCGGCTGGGTGGCAGGCGGCAGCGGCGCGATGGCCGGGGCCGGACGGCCGTCGTCCGTGCCCGGGGCGGCGTGGTCGTCGAGGACCGACATGGTCGCCGCACACGCACCCAGTACGAGGCCGGCGACCAGACCCGCGACGGGCAGGCGATGTCGTATCCGCCGTACCGCCGACGTACCGGACGCGGCCGGCGTCGAGGTCGACGGAGGCACCTCGCCGACGGACGCGTGGCCGGCCACGAGCACCGGTTCGCGCGGCGTGCCGGCGGTGGGCGCGGACGACGACGCGGCGGCGTCGAGCAGACGCACGCACTCGGCGGCATCGGGCCTGGTCGCGGGATCGGCTCGCGTCATCGCCTCGATCACGGAGGCGAGTTCGCCGCGAACGTAGGACGGGATGTGCGGTGCGCGCAGCGAGCGAGCCAGGCCGGCTTCGAGGGAGGCTCCCGGATACTCGCGTTCGCCTTTCAGCGCCTCCAGCAGGACCAGGCCGAGGGCGTGGACGTCGCACGCGGGCCCCGAACCCCGACCGAGAATCTGCTCGGGTGCGAGATACGCGACGGTGCCGACCACGGTGCCGGGAGTGGAACGGGTGGGTTCGTCGACGAGACGCGAGATCCCGAAGTCCGCCAAGTACGGCGCGTCGCCGGGGCCGATCAGGACATTGGACGGTTTCACGTCCCGATGCACGATGCCCGCCGCGTGTACGTGCTCCAACGCCGAGGCCAGCCGCGCGCCGAGCCGCGCCACCCGGTCGCCGGTCAGGGGGCCGTCCAGGATGTGTTCGCGCAGGGTGACGCCTCGGATCAGGCGCATCACCACGTACGTGCAACTCTCGTGCCAACCGACATCGTGCACCGTGACCAGGGCAGGATGTGTCAACCGGCCCAGCAACACCGCCTCTTGGCAGAACCGTTCCGCCGTCACCGCGCACACGCCCGGTCGGAAGACCTTGACCGCGACCTCCCGCCGCAGGCGCAGATCGACGGCCCGGAAGACATCGGCGGTGCCGCCCGCACCCAACAGCGGGCCCAGGCGGTAGCGACCGTCGAGGATGCCGCCGCTACGGGGAAGGGGACGCCGTATTCGACGCGGCAACGCCGTCATGCAGTCTCCCCGGATCGGCCCCGACAATGCTCGGGTCCCTACCCACCCATGGCCCCCGCATACCGAAGCGCACGACCCGAAAGCCGAAATCCCCACGTACGTCACGGACATCGCCCCGTCGCGACCGAGGCGGTGCCCATCCGTTTCCGAACACGAGTCGTGTCGTGCCGCCGTTGGGGTGCGTGGCGAGGTGGGGGAGCGGGGCCGAGGCCCACCCGACAACCCCGCCCCCACGCACACCTTTCCAGCGGCAAACGCCCCTTCGGGCGCGACCCGATGCCCACGCTTCGGGTTCGGGCAACCTCGACTCGAAGGAACCGGCGCCCGAGCCCGTCGGATGTGCGCGCGAAGGGGCGTCGATCCCGCTGCCGGCCGAAAGCCTCCCCCCGTCAGGGGTATTCCGGAAGCAGCCAGTCCCCGCCCCGGTCCTCCTTCGCGCGGCGCGCGACGAAGTCGGGGATGTGCAGGAAGCAGGCCAGGGCGGCGACCGAGTGGAGCGCGTCGATGCCCACCTTGTGCTCGGGCATGCTCAGCCGCAGGACACGCGGCTTGACCTGGGCCTGGATCGTGTCGACGAAGGGCCGCAGCGTGCGGTCGTAGTTCGCCAGGGCGCCGGCCAGGTCGTGCGGGCTTCGGTTGATCTCGCCGGCCAGGACGTACGCGCCGACCAGGCCGCCGGAGATGCCCATGCCGCTGTAGGGGGAGGGGCAGTACGCGGCGTCCCCGACCAGGACCACGCGCCCCTTCGACCACGTGTCCGTCCGCACCTGCACGACCTCGTGCGAGTACAGGTCGTCGGTCGCCGCCAAGCCCTCGAGGAAACGCCCGGTCTGCCAGCCCGCGTCGCGGAACCTGTCGGCCCAGAACTCCTTCCGGCGCTCGATCGACTCCCGGTGGACGGCCGATGCCTCCTGCGACTCCTCCCGCAGCACGAAGTAGACCTGCGTCTCGGTCGGGTTGTGACTCCTGCGCATGATCATCCGGCCGCCGGGCGCGTTGTAGGTGTCCCGGATGTTGGAGTCCGTCGCGATGCGCGGGACGAACCAGTAGGCCATGTGGATGCCCACGCGCCGGTAGGGATCGGGAGCGCCGGCCGGCAGGATGGCCCGCCGCACGCGCGACCCCTGCCCGTCCGCGCCGACCAGGAGATCGAACTCGCCCGAGGACCCGTCCGAGTAGTGGGCGACCACGCGCTTCCCGTCCTGCTCGAATCGGTCCACGCTGATGCCGAAGACGTGGTTCACGTCCGCCTTCGTCGCATCGTGGAGGATGCGCACCAGGTCACCGCGCATGATCTCGTACTCCGACGTCAGAGTCTGCCGACCACGCCCGGACGTGTTGGCCATGATCGTCGCCCTCGCCTTGCCGCGGGCATCGACCAGGGCGACGCCCGCCTCGTCCACGAGCTTGTTCCTGATGACGTCGAGGAGCCCCATCCGCCGTATGGCGTCGATGCCCTGGCCCCGAAGGTCGACCTGGGCACCCGTGGCCCGCAACGCCGGGAAACGTTCGACGACGGTCACCCGGTGACCGCCTCGGGCGAGCCAGTAGGCCAGTGCCTGGCCCGCGATCCCGCCGCCGCAGACAAGGACTTTCAACGAGGGGTTTTCGGCTTCGTGTGTCATGACACCCTCTCTTTCTATCACTGATAGGTGCATGTACAGCGTCACCTATCACTGATAGATTGTCAACGTGAAGATGACCCGTGAGACCGTCGTCGGCGAGGCACTCGACCTGCTCGACGAGGTCGGCTTGGACGCCGTCAGCACGCGACACCTCGCGAAGCGACTGGGCGTGGAACAGCCGTCGCTCTACTACCACTTCCGCAACAAGAAGGAACTGCTCGGTGCCATGGCCGAGGCCGCCATGGCACCCCATGCGACGGCCCTGCTGCCCGATCCCGCCGACGACTGGCGCGACTGGTTCCTGGCGAACACACGCAGCTTCCGTCGCACCCTGCTGATGCGCCGCGACGGCGCCCGACTCCACGCCGGAAGCAGCCCCGCAGGGGAGGACCTCGACCGCCTCGCCCGCAAAATGGCGTTCCTGCTCGCATCGGGCATCCCCGAGCGGGACGCCCGGATGGCGATGCTGGCCTCCGGCTACTTCACGGTCGGCTGCGTCCTGGAAGAGCAGGCGGACACCGACCCTGACACACACCATCCCGAGGTCCCGCACATCAACCACGAGTCGGCCTTCGAAGCGGGCCTCGCCCTCATCCTGGACGGACTGAGCAACCGCATCGCCGAGCCCCACCCCACCTCCGAATAGGCCCGCGACCCCACGCCACCAACCGCACGCCCCTCACCCGCGCCGGCCCGCCCACCGCAGCTCCGCCGGGCGTCTCGGCGGTGCGCCCACACGACCCCGGCGGATCTCGGGCTTGTGGCCAGGATGAAGGCCGATGGTTGACCTTCACCCTGGGGGAACCCACAACATCGGTCCGGCCGGGCGACGTGCTCGGCATGAGGAGGAGCGGGCATGGGGTTGCTGACCATCGGGGCGTTCGCGAAGGCGTCCCGGCTGTCGCCGAAGGCGCTGCGTCTGTACGACGAACTCGGTCTGCTGCCCCCCGCGCGGGTCGATCCGGTGACCGGCTACCGCCTCTACGCACCGGAACAACTGGATCGGGCCCGGCTGGTCGCCTGGCTCCGGCGCCTGGGGATGCCCCTGACCCGCATCCGGTACGTCTGCGCGCTGGACGGACCGTCGGCGGCCCAGGAGGTCCGCGCGTTCTGGGCCCGGGTCGAGGCCGACACCGCCGCACGGCGGGACCTGGCCACCTTTCTCATCGACCGTCTCTCCCGGAAGGACCCCGCCATGTCCCCGACTGCCAAGCCCCTGGGAATTCGTTACGCCGCCCTTTCCGACACGGGCCTCGTGCGCGAGAGCAACCAGGACACCGCCTACGCCGGGTCCCGCCTGTTGGCCGTCGCCGACGGCTACGGCAGCGCAGGAGCCCGCGCAAGCGCCGCTGCCGTCGACGCGCTCAAGCGTCTCGAAACCGACGGCATCCCGGCGGGCAATCTCCTCAACGTCCTCGAAGACGTCATCGAGCAGGCCAAGCAGGCCGTGCACGGCATCGCCGCGACCGGCTCTTCGCCCGAAGGGGCCGGCACGACGCTCACCGCAATGCTCTGGACCGGCTCGCAGTTGGCCCTGGTCCACATCGGCGACTCCCGCGCCTACCTCCTGCGCGACGGAGAACTGTTCCGGATCACGCACGACCACACCATGGTTCAGTCGATGGTCGACGAGGGACGCCTCAGTCCGGAAGAAGCCGCCTCCCACCCCCAACGGTCGCTGCTGATCCGAGCCCTGGGCCAAGGAGCCGACGCCACCCCCGACATGCGTCTTCACGACGCCCGGCGGGGAGACCGGTACCTGCTCTGTTCCGACGGTCTGTCCACCGTCCTGCAGACCGAAGAGATCCGCCATACGCTCGCCGAGATCAGCGATCCCGAGCAGGCCGGCCGCGAACTCATCGCCCTCGTCAACGGCTTCGGCGGCCCCGACAACGTCAGTTGTGTGGTCGCCGACGTCATGGAACTCCAGCAGTAGGCGCGAGCGGCAGGCACTTCGAACTGCACCGGTTCCGCTCTCTGTAACTCATCCGTGAAACCGACCAATCGCGGCTCGCCCGGTAGAGCCCGCAGGTCGCCGGCACCACCGGCGGATGGGCCAACGATAGATTCGCCTGGTGATCGCCGAACGCCTGCACCGTCTGTCCGGCCCCGAATACATGGGTATCCGGGACCGTTTCGATGCCCGATTCGACTTCAGACCCAGCGTGTGCGTGTTCTCGGGGATCACGGAGCCTTCGCCGTCGATCACGTGGAGCCTCGACGCGCTGAACGACGACCCCGGCGACCGACACCTCGACCGTCTGGTCGACGTCGTCCAGGACGGGCTCACCGACCACACCCGGCCGGGGGAGTCGCTGTGGATCCTGGACTGGCAGCACACCTGTTACCGGCTCCGTCCGGATATCCCGGACACCGACATGTTCCTGCCCCGCGTCCTCGAAGGGCGCTCACGGGAGGGTTGGCCGCTCGGCCCGTACCCGAGCGGGGACTACCACGTGTTCCTCGCGGAGGACCTTCGATTCGGCACCTTCGGACATCCCTGGGAACACTCCCTGTGCGTGTTCGGCGCGGAACTGCCGGACGACATCGAGGAGGACGTGCAGCGCATCCTTGGACGCCCCCTCCGCCGAGACGGAGCCCCGGCCGCCTGAGCGGCCTTCGCGCCCGCCACCTCCGTTCGGCGGCGCGGCGGTTCGACGCAGTGACCGACCGGGCGCGCTACGCCGAGCTGTGCCACTACAACGACAACGGGGAGTACACGCGTCCCGCCCGCGACGCGGTGGCCGGTTCGTCGGGCCGACGACTGCCGGCCGGCGACTCAGGACGGAGCGTCCCGCCGCGCAGCGGTGTGGCGCGCCGTCCGGTTGCGCCTCATGCGCACGTGGATATCCGTGTTGCGCTCCCGGATGAGCGGGCGCAGGGCATCGGGGTCGCGCAACGCCGGGTGCTCCGTCTCGACCTGTTCCCGGGCGAGCCGTGCAGCCGTCACGCGGTCGCGATAGTTGTCGAACACGTGGACTTCCAGGCTGAAATCGGTGTGGATGGAGTCGTACACCATTCCGGCCCCGCGGCCCAGGCCGGGAGCCGCCGGGTCCAGCGAGCCGATCTCCACCGCCCATTCGCGCAGCCACTCCGTAGTGCCGGGCAGCACGAGCAGTCCCGCGCGCATGCCGATCACCGGACGGCGATGCCGTTCGTCGTACCCGTGAAAGCGCCGGGGCGGGCGCGCGCCGAACCATGCCTCCCGGTCGGCGACGGCCTCCGTGAATCCGGTCCTACGCAGCCGAAGTGTCCCCTCGGACGGCGTCGACAGCGGGAGCTGCCGTCGGAGTTCGCGTGCCGCACGGTCACCGAACGGTGTCGATTGGGTCGGCACGACCACGATGGACGGCGACGGCTCCGCATCGAACGGACTCGGGTCCAGGAACGGGCGGTCGACGACCAGGACGGTGTTCTGCGCCCGCCGGTGCGCCATGCCCCACAACAGCGAACCCAGCAACAGCGCGCCCGATCGGTGGGTGACGATGTGCCGGTAGCCGTGGAACTCGTCGACGGCGAAACGCTCGGTGGTTCCGGGACGCAGCCCGAGCAGGGTGTACGGGCGACCGTCCAGAACAAGAGTGCGACTGTGCACCTTGAGTCCGTTGTCCGAGGTCATGCCTGTCGGTTCTTCACTTCTCGTCACATCCATCCTGGTGAGGGTCCGTCGGGTCCGTCGTGCGGCAGGGTTCCAGCCGAGGCGCCCAATTGTCACCCGGTTTTCACCGACGTCGACGCCCGGGAACAGGAGGCGGCCGGGCGGCCACGCGAGGGGCAACCGCCCTACGGCCGAAGCCCGGGCCGCAGTTGCTCGGGGGCGCCGATCGGCGCCACCCACCGGCCGGTTCACCCGTGACGAAGAGCGTCCGATCGTGCCCGTGATGGAAAAGTTCCATCAATTTGGCACATTATCCGACAGTTCCGCATTTTCGACATGCGGCCGCCCGGCGGTCCGGCAGCATGGCGGACAGTGGCCCGGCGGTGGCCGGGCCCTGGGGGATGGGGGATTACCGATGGCTGCGCCCGCGCCTGCGCCAGTGACCCTGACTTGGACGGTCACGCCCGGTGCCGAGACCAAGTTCGCGGACCACAAGTGGCTGCACGACTCGAGGCACCACTTCAGGTTCACCGTCCCGCCGGGGACGAACGCGATCGACCCGGCGACGGTCAGCGTCGACGAGTGGACCAACAGCTCCACAACGCCGTTCACGCACGCGGACTGCACGGAACTGCGCAAGGAAGTCCGCAGCCGGAGCCTCAAGCCGAAGGCGTCGCTGCTGGAGGCGGTGCTGCCGCTGGTGCTGAAGATCCCCGACGGGTGGAGCTGGCATCCGGGCAAGGATCACGCTCAACTCGGCATCACCTGGCCCACCCCCGGCGCGCAACTGTTGCGGGCGGTGCAGTTGCTCATCGCCTTGCGGGCCACGGTCGAGGCCCGGTCCGATCTCGGACGGTTGCTGAACGCGACCGGGACGAGCGTGGTCGCCACGTCGGGCGCCAAGCCCGAACGTTTGGACTTCGACTGGAACGCGGCCTTGCTGGAGGGCCGCGCGGCGGTCAACGAGTTCCTCGAAAACGCGATGCCCATCGTCGAGAAGCCGCCGTCTCACTCGGTCAGCAGCACGACCCTCAACGAACTGCTGATCGCTCGGATGTTCGCCGCCGACCCGAAAGGGCTGGGTCGGCTGCTCGAACTCGGTTTCGTGACACCGGACGGCATGGACGGCCACCCCTTCAAGGACGCCGTGAAGGGCTACAAACTCGACGCGCCCTGCGCGAGCGCGGTCCACCAGGCGTACAACCACCTCCGGTTCGTGCTCTACCTCGAATGGCGGGCCCTGCACGAGCTGTGCCAACGGTGAACAGCGGCCTGTAGCACCGCCGTTGCCGCGCCGCGGGGGTGATCCACGCGACAACGGCCGGCAACGGCGGCGACAGGCGCCTCACCGGGCGCACCCATGCCGACGGGTTCCCCTCCGCGGTCGACGCGAGCGGCGACGCCGCATCCGCCCCCACTCCCGAACGCCGGCGCCCGACGCGACACCCGTGGCCGATCGCCGCGCACGGATGTCGTCGGGACCACCCGAGGCCGTTCCGAGGAACTCCCCTCGGGATTACCGGTGTCGGACCCAAACGCATGCCTGGTCGCAATATTTGTCACCAGTCAATAATTCGATACGCTGCACATCGGACGGCGGAGCAAGACACGGCCACCGACGTCAGACAGCGACGATCCCGTCGCTCGATCCCGCGCGCCCGCGACGGGGTGAGGCTGCCGGTCCGACGAAGGGGGTCGCCATGGGGCACCGACCGGTGTCGGCTCGCGACGCCTTCGTCGGCATGCCCGGCGCCCCCGGCACACGTGCGGACGGGCGCGCCGCACGCCCCGTCGGGGGTGACGTCCGCTCGGGTCAGGCGGTACGGGCCTGGGGGACGCGCGCTGCGTCGGCCACCTCGTCCGCGAGAGTGGCGGCGGCCCCGTGCAGGGCTTCGAGGCCCTTGAGCAGCATCGTCCTGGTTTCCGGCGACATGCGTGCGGTCACCACGGCCAGCTCGCGCTGTCGGCGCGCGCGCAGATCCGCCAGGAAGGCACGGCCCCGCCCGCTCAGCCGCAATTCGAGTTCCCGACGACTGCTGGCACTGGGCGAGCGCTCCACGAAACCCACCGCCTGCAAGCGGTCGCACAGGCGACTGGTCGAGGAGGGCGTCGACCGCAGACCGTCGGCCAACGTGCGCAGGTTGATGCCATCGTGCTGCTCCAGCAGGAACAGCGCCCGCAGCTGTGACGTGGAGACGGGAGCCGTGGACGCGCGCCCAAGCAGCATCTCGAGCAATTCGGCCGCGGCAGTCGCCGTTCGCGCCGTCTCGTCCGCTTGGTCGTGTCGAGGGGAGGAAACCCCGCTCACCGCCTTACTCTGACGCCCGAAACAGCCGCCGGCCCGACGGCCGCGCCGTACCACAATAGACGCTGGAAAAGCGGTTGATCCGACAGCGGTCCGGACCGCCCCCGGACCCGCACGGAGGCGCCACCGCCGCGCCTCCGCAGAGAACGGCTGCAGACTGACTGTGAATGCATATGAGGAAGCCGAGCGCGCGCTGCGCGCCGCCCCACCGCATGGACTGTTGGACGCCATCCGCACCGTGCTGAAGCGGCACTACGGGGCGAGATCCGTCGAACTTCTGCTGGCCGACTACAGCCTGACCGTCCTGCTGCCGGTCTCCGGGCTCGCCCACACCCCGGAATCCCTGTCCATCGACAACAGTCTCCCGGGCCGAGTCTTCGGCGCACAGGAGCCCGGCCGCGAGGAGCGAGAAGACGCCACGGTCGTACACCTCCCGGTGACCGTACGCGGCGATCGCCTCGGTGTACTCAGCGTCGTCCTGCCCACCGACGCCCATTCGTCGGCGATCCGGGCCGAACTGCTCGACATCGCCGAAATGCTCGCCCACGCGGTGATCGTCGCCGAACGCGACACCGACATCTACCTCCGGGCCCGGCGTAAGGACCGCCTGACCCTGGCGGCCGAAATGCAGTGGCAACTCCTGCCCGGACGAGCGTGCAGCCGCGACGAGTACGCCATCGGCGCCCAACTCGAACCCGCCTACGCCGTCCACGGCGACAACTTCGACTGGTCCGCCACCGCCGACCACCTCGTCCTGACGGTGACCAACGGCATGGGCGAGGGAATCGACGCCGCCCTGCTCACCAACCTCACGATCAACGCCCTGCGCAACGCCCGCCGCGCCGGCATCTCCATCGCCGACCAGGCGGCCCTCGCCGACCAGGCCGTGTTCGCCCAGCACCGCGGCGACGCCTACCTGTCCGTCCTGCTGCTGGACTTCGAACTGAGCACCGGACGAGTCCGGGTGGTCGACGCCGGCTCCCCCCGCCTGCTGCTCCTGCGCGAGGGCACCGTGTCGGCGGTCGACTTCGACGCGCAACTACCCCTGGGCATGTTCGAGGAGACCGACTACACGTCACAGGAGTTCCAGCTCCGGCCCGGCGACCGCCTCGTGTTCGTCAGCGACGGTGTCCACGCCGTCGCCTCTCCCGCCGGCGAGGCATACGGCGAACGCGCGCTGGCCCGGGCGATCAACGCGACCCGACTGCTGCCCGCCGCCGAGATGCCCCGCGCCCTCCTGCGCGAACTCACCGGCCACCGAGGCCGCCCCGACCCCGACGACGACGCCCTGGTGGTATGCCTGGACTGGCACGGCCGCCCCACCACCCACCCGCCGGCCGAGGACCCCGCCAACCCCTGAAGACACCACACCCGACCGCAACGACAACCGGCCTCCGGCCGGACCCGTCGGCAGTGAGGACCGCTCCGCCGGCCGAGCACCCGGTCTTCGACCTCACGCATGCGCCGGGCTTGCGATTCGACGGCGGCACCCGCCTTGGCCGACCAGGTCGCCGGCGACCCGGTCGAGTCGATCACCACGCGGCTCGATACCGGCTTCGGCCCGGTGACCGGGCATGCCGCCACCGCGGAACAGCCCCACAGTCGGCGGGTACGGCGGCCCCGATGCCGGGCGTGATCAGGCGGACGCCTTCCCGGTCGTACGTGTGGCGGACCGCCTCGGTGATCCGGGCCTGCGTCATCCCTGCGGTGATGGGGATGCCGGATCGGCGGGGGAATTCGGCGGCGAGAGCTTTCGCCGTGTCGATCGTGTTGGTCGGTCGGGTGGGGTTGTGGGTCGACGGCCTCGGCTCGGTTTCAGGATCGGCTCTCTTCCTGGCTCCAGTCTCGTAGTCGGCGCAGCGGGTGTCCGGTCGTGGACTTGCACAGGAACTCGGCGCGTTCGTACGACAGTCGCCCGCGCCCGGTCAGCGGGCAGACGTCCTCCGGGCCCAGGATGCCCGCCCGGGTCGGGCCCGGTCGTCGGTCGGCGAGGAACACCGGGCCTCTGGTCCGGCCGTCCAGAAGCTCGGGCAGGAGCGCCGCAGTGCGCGAGCGCCAGGTGATCCATGCGTCACGCCGATCCGACCGCCGGTCGGTGCGGCGGGCTCGGCGCTCCGGCAGGTCGAGGTCCTGGACGTTGAGGGCCAGCACGGCAGCGACGGTCGTGCCCGACTCGTGCAGCAGCGTCCACAACGTGCGCTCCCGCAACGGGGCTTCCACGTCTCCCGGCCACGCCGTTCCGGGCGGGATCGGGGCGGGCGCCGGCGCGGGGCGGCGTCGGGGCGTTCGCTGGGGGATGCCCGCGTCCAGGCCCGGGGTGTGCGTCCACGCCGCGAACGCCCGTACGGCGGAGCGGTGTCGATTCCACGTGGCCGCCGCCACGCCACCCCACGACACGCGGAAGGCACCGGCGACCTGATCGGCCGTCAGCGACGCGAGCGGCATCCCCACACCCAGGGAGAGCCGCAGCCGCCACATCGTCTGTCCGTAGGAGCGGGCCGTCGCCGGCGCGAGCCGATCCCCGGCCAGGAAGGCGTCGATGGCCTCGCCGAACGTCCACGCGGACGCGTCGCCGAGCGGGATCGCCTCGGCCCGACGCGTCAGGTAGGTCTGTTCGGCGCTGTTGCGCGTCAGCAACGCCGCGCGCTCGAACTCCCGGCGGGCCTCCTCGCCGCGCCCCAGCCGCAGCAGCAGGTCGCCGCGCACCCCCGGGAGCAGGTGGTAGTCGCGTAGCGCGGGGTCCGCGACGAGCTCGTCGACGAGGGCGAGGCCGGCCGCGGGGCCGTCCGCCATCCCCACCGCGACCGCCCGGTTGAGTCGCACCACGGCGGTGGGCAGGAGGCCGGCCAAGGCGGTGTACAGCCCGGCGATCCGGACCCAGTCGGTCTCCTCGGCGGTGCGCGCCTGGGCGTGGCAGACGGCGATCGCGGCCTGCAACAGGTAGGGACCGGGCCGGCCGGGTGTGCCGGCCGCGCGGGCGCGCAACATCGCCGCGAAGCCGCGGCGGATGAGCAACCCGTCCCAGCGTCCCCGGTTCTGCGCGTGCAACGGCACGGGTTCGCCGGCGGGACCGGTGCGCGCCGCCGTACGCGACGCCTGGATCTCCATGAGCGCCACCAGGCCGTGGGCCTCCGGCTCGTCGGGCACCGACTCGGCGAGCAGGCGGCCCAACCGCAGTGCCTCCAGGCACAGGCCGGGCCGGATCAGGTCCTCGCCCGAGGTTGCCGAGTAGCCCTCGTTGAAGATCAAGTAGACGACCTCCAGGACGGAGGCGAGGCGTTCGGCCAACTCGGCGCCAACCGGGAGCTCGAACGGCACCCGCTCCTCGGCGAGGGTGCGTTTCGCCGTCGCGATGCGGCGGGCGATCAGTGGCTCGACGGTGAGGAACGCGCGGGCGATCTCGGCCGCGGTGAGCCCGCCGAGCAGCCGCAGGGTGAGGGCGACGCGCGCCTCGGTCGGCAGCACCGGGTGGCAGGAGACGAACATCAGCCGCAGCACGTCGTCCTGCTCGGACTCGGATTGGGGTTCGGCGGCCCCGGGGTCGTGTTCGGGGCCGCCGACGCCGTCGAGTCGCCGTTGCTCGGCCAGTTCGTACGCGAGCGTCTCGCCGTGTTCCGCCAGGCGCCGTTCGCGGCGGATGTGGTCGACCGCGCGGCGTTTGGCGACGGTGGTGAGCCAGGCCCCCGGGTTGTCCGGGATGCCCGACTCCGGCCACTGCTCCAGCGCCGCGACGAGCGCGTCCTGGGCCAGTTCCTCGGCCGCGCCGACATCGCGGACCATGCGGGTCAGCGCGGCGACGAGACGGGCCGACTCCATCCTCCAGATCGCGTCGATCGTGCGGTGGACGTCCGTCACGGACCGAAGACCTGTTGGATCACGCTCTCGCCGTCACCGACGATCCGGCGGAACCGGCGGGCCAGTTCGATCGCCTCCTCGTGGGAGCGGACCTCGACGAGGGCGAAGCCGACCACCGCCTCCTTGGACTCGGCGAACGGACCGTCCGTGACGGTGACCTCGCCGCCCTCGGAGACCAGCCGGACGCCGCTCGGCTCCAGACCGCCGGAGGCCAGCAGTACACCCGCGGCGCTGAGCTCCTCGATGAAGGCGCCCATCTCGGCGAACAGCCTCTCGTCGGGGGTTTTCGCGTTCTCCGAAGCCTTGGACATCATCAGGTAGCGCATGGCGTTTCTCCGTCTCGTCCGGCCCGGCCGGATCGCCGAGGCACACCCGTGCGTCGTATCCGCTCTGTGACAGGTAATTACCTTATTCCCTGTCACATCAGCGGATCGACGACGGTGCGAGCCCCACCGGAATCCGGGGCCCGCCCGCCCCTCGAAGGAGCCCGCCGTGACCACCACCACCCGACCCCCGCGCCCCCCGGTCACCGCCGACCGGACCCGGACCGCCGCCGAACGCGGCTCGGTCGGCACCCGTGCGCTGCTCGCCTGCGCGGCCGTCGCCGGTCCACTGTGGGTGGCCGTGTCGGTCGCCCAGGCACTCACCCGCGAGGGTTTCGAGCCGACCCGGCACGCGCTCAGCCAGTTGGCCACCGGATCGCTCGGCCGGCTCCAGATCACCAACTTCGTGATCGCCGGCATCCTGGCCACCGCCGGCGCGGCCGGGCTGCGGCGGGTCATGCAGGGGACGGCCGGCGGCGTCGCGGTGCCGCGGCTGGTCCGGGTGGTGGGCGTGGGCATGGTCGCCGCCGGGCTGCTGACGATGGACCCGGCGGACGGCTTCCCCGTGGGCACGCCGGACGGCGTCCCGGAGTCGATGAGTTGGCACGCGTACGGACACATGGCCGCCGGGTCGATCACGTTCTTCTCGCTGATCGCCATCGGCTACCTGCTCGGCCGACACTTCTCCCGGCTCGGGAACCGGCGGCTCGCGGTCGTCTGCCGCGTCGCGGCCACGGTCAAGTTGGCGGGCGACGCCTGGGCGATGAGCGGCGGCGCGGCCGGCGCGTTGACCATAGCCATCGGTACGACCGTCATGTTCGCGCTGCTCGCCTACGTGGCCGCGCACTACCGGCGTACCGCCTGAGGAACACCGCCCCCCGGCCTGCGCACGCGCTCGCCGAGTGGGCGCGAAGGCCCCCCGGATTCCGTCGACCGGGGGTGCCCGCCCCGTGCGACCGACGTCGTGGTGACGCACAGGTCGCCGCACGACGAGGCGGTCGAGAGGCACCCGCTGCGGTGCCCTTCGAAAAGGGATCGTCGGGACCGACGAGTCCCGCGCGATCCGGCGGTTTTGGTGAACGGTAATCAACCCAACCAGGAAGTGAGACGGTTCGATGCGCATTGTCATTGGTGAGTTCGTCAGTCTGGACGGCGTCATGCAGGCTCCGGGCGGGCCGGACGAGGACACCGACGGCGGGTTCGCCCACGGTGGTTGGACGCACCCGTTCTTCGACCCGCAGGTGATGGGTGGCGCGCTCGCGGAGTGGGCCGCCGACACCGATGCCCTGCTGTTCGGGCGCCGGACGTGGCAGGTCATGGCCGCGGCGTGGCCCGGGCGGGCCGGTGACCCCTTCGCCGACCACATGAACTCGGTCGCCAAGTACGTCGTCTCCGACACCCTGGCCGACGACGACCTCACGTGGAACAACACCACCCGCATCCCCGGGGACGGGGCGCTGGACGGGATCAGGAAGCTGCGCGAGACCGACGGCCGCGACCTGGTCGTGATGGGCAGCCTCTCGCTGGCCCGCACCCTCGTGGCCGAGGGGCTGGTCGACGAGCTGCGTCTGATGATCATGCCGGTGCTCGTCGGCGGCGGAAAGACGCTCTTCCCGACCGACGGCGCGCTGCGCCCGCTCGAACTGGTCTCGACGGTGGTCAGCAGCACGGGCGTGCACGTGTGCACCTACCGGCCGGTGACCGCGGCGTAGTTCGCGCCCGGGATCGCACTCCCACGGCGCGGCCGGGAACACTCCCGGCCGCGCCGACACGGCGACGAAGACGCGGACCGCCTCGGAACCGGCACCATCGAGGCTGGGAAACGCGGTCGCTCTCGCAACGCGTCGTCGGGCCCGTGCACCGCACGGGCCCGACGACGCGTCGGCCCCTTCGTGCGTCGCGGCGATGTCGTCGCGTCCGGTGCCGTCGCCGACGACGTATTGCTGCGCCCCGGTTCCGGTCCCGGTGCCGGGTTCCGCTCCGGCGGCTGGGCAAGGCGTCGTTGCCACGGGCCGGCCGGTGGTCGCCGGCTCGTGTGGGGTGGTGTCGGGCGCGGGTCAGTGGAGGCCCAGGGTGCGGTCCACGGCTATCTCGATGACGACCCGGCCCGAGGGCGACGGGGGCGGGGATCCGTAGCGGGCGAGGTAGCGGCGTACGCCTTCGCGGACGCGTCGCGGGTCGGCGGTCAGGGTGGCCGTGCCTTCGAGCGTGATCCAACGGGGGCCCTCGGGTTGGCAGATCGCGACCCGGCTGCCGGGGGCCGCGAGCAGGTTGCGGGCCTTACGGGTCGTGTCGATCGTCAGAACGCGGGCCAGCCGTGCGGCGCGGTCCCAGGTGAACCGGACGGTGACCACGTGCGGGGAACCGTCGGGGCGCAGGGTGGTGAGCGTCCCGACGCTGGGCAGCGCAAGGAGCGCCTCGGCACCGGGCGTCACCCGGCCGCCCCCGCCTTCTGCGCCGCGGCGGCCTTCTCCGCCCTCTGGGCCTTGGCCTGACGGTAGATCAGCTTGGGGATGCTCATTTTGACGCCGCGGGTCCCGACACCCATCGCCTTGCGGACGAACCGGCCGTCCCGGAGTTGACTCAGCATGGCCGCGGCGAGATCGGTACGCGCGGTGTAGAGAGCGTCGACGCTGTCCTCGCCCAGTTCGTAGTCGGTGACCTCGTGGTGCTCGAACAATCCGCCGGGGCGGACGATCGTCCAGTCCAACCGGCTTGCCCGCAGCACGGCTTCCATGCGGCGCATGTCCTCGTGTGCGGTCCCGGCCACCTTGCGGTTGACCAGCGGGTCCATGACGAGGTTGAAGAAGTGTTCGCCGGTGGGCCGCCAGTTCGGGTCGGCCACGCTGGAGCTGACCGCGACGAGGCGTTCGACGCCGTGCCGTTCCATGCCGGCGAGGATGTTGCGTACGCCGTCGGAATAGACCGTCACCCTTTCCCTGGTGGGTGGCACACCCAGCGCCGAGACGACCGCGTCGCTGCCCGCGACGGCCGCGGCGACGGCGTCGGCGTTCGCCACGTCGACGTTGGCGACGGTCAGGCCCGCGCGGGGTGCGAGTGCGTCCGCCCGGCGGGAGACGGCGGTGACCTCGTGGCCGGCGTCGAGGGCCTGGGCGGTGACGCGGCGGCCGGTCGGTCCGGTGGCGCCGAAGACGGTGATGCGCATGTGTCGCTCCTTGTTGCCGGCCCCGGGGGTGTCCGCGGGGCTCGCTGGGGTCGACTGTGGCCGGGCGGACACGTGGTATCCAAGGACGATGAATAAATCCCGGGGCCGTCCGCGCGGCAATCCGCCGACCAGAGCGCTCATCGCCGAGGCCGCACGCGTGCTGTTCCTCGAGCACGGCTACCGGCGTACGACGCTGCGGGCGATCGCCGCCGCGGCGGGCGTGGACCAGGCGCTGATCAAGTACCACTTCGGGTCGAAGCAGCAGTTGTTCGGCGAGGTCACAGAGCTGCAGTGCGCGCAGTCGCTGGGGCTCGGCGAGGCACTGCAGGGCGACCCGGCCGGGGTCGCCGACCGGATTCTGCAAGCCGTCACCGACCTGTGGGACGCGACCGTCGTCAACCGCGAAGCGCTGCAGGACGAGGACGTGATGGGGGTGCTGCGCGAGTATCTCGACGGGGAGGTGTTGCCGCAGATTGCTGAATATCTCGGCGGCACCGACGCGACCGAGCGCGCGACCGCGGTGGTCGTCGTGATCGGCGGCCTGATCTTCACCCGCTACCTCCAGCCGCTGCCGGCCGCCACGCGCCCGTCGGCGGCGGACGTACGCCGGATCCTGGGTCCGACGCTGCGCGCGGCCCTGCAAGGCAACCGCCCGCGGGCGCGGCGCGTCGCGGCAGCCTGAGGCCGCTGCGCCGGAGGGTGAACGCGGCGCAGACGGACGCCTACCGGCCGAGGACGTGCTCAGCCGGTGTGACGAGGGCGGCTGCGGCAAGCACCGCCGGGCACGCGGCATGCCCACGGTCGGGCCGTCGTGGCCGTTCGCGGCCGGGCGCGCGTGCCGCAGGGGGACATATCCGCTTCGGTCGATCGCAGCGGCGAAGCGTCCGCACGGCGTCCGGCCCTGCGGCAGGGTGCGCCGGCGGGCCGGGCACCATGCGGCGGGGCCACGGCGCGGCCAACCGGATCCCCGAGGCGTCGGCCGCGACCGAGGGGAACTTCCCCCGTGGCGTGGGAGGTGTCGGTTGGCCGGTCAGGGCGGGTTGTCGGGTCCGGGCCGGGACACACGTGAATCGGATCCGAGGCGGACTCGGGATGCGCGACCGGGGTGGGCAGTGGTGTTCGCGCACGCGACCGTAGGGGGTACGGCCGGTGTGCTCGAGCGTGCGAGCGCGTTCGCGGCGTGTGCGCGGTGAACCGGCCGGCCCCGGACCGTGGGGACGGGGCCGGCCGGTTCCCGGGTCGGACGAGAGGGTCAGAGGCGCCGCCACAGGAAGTCGTAGTTCGGCGGTTCCCAGCCCGGTCGGGACAAGTGGGCCACGAGGCAGCGGTAGGTCGAGCCGCCGTACGTGACCTGGTCGCCCACGGCGTAGTTCGTACCGACCGCCCATGCGCGGCCGGTGGGCGGAGTCGTCGGCGGTGTGCCGTTGATGTTGAGCACGAAGTCGAACGACGCCTCACGACCCGACCCGACCTGACGAACCGTCATCAGCAGTCGGGGGTCGTAGATGGTGTCGGTGTTGTTGCGCGGCTCACCGGGGAAGTACGTCTGCGTGGTGAGGATGCCGCGGTTGGGCGCCTGGACCTTCATGTGCAGGTGTCGGGTGCGGCCCGGGTACAGGCCGGGCACGATCGTGGTGAGCGTGTACGCCCCCTGCGCGTTGGTGAACTGGTGGCCGCGGAAGGCGAATCCGGTGTTGTCGTAGTTGCCGTTGGTGTCCGCCTGCCAGAAGTCCAGGAGCACGTTGGCGAGCGGCTGACACTGGCGGCCGAAGACGTAGCCGGTCACGGTGAGCGGGATGCCCGGGGTGCTCGACGTGGCGAGTACCGTGCGCAACGGCGAGTTGGGCTTGAAGTACGGCCCCTCGGTCTGTGCGATCGTGGGTGCGTCGCCGTCGTGGCAGAACGGCGTCGGAGCCAGATCGGTGCCCGAGTCGCGCGAGGAGCGGGCCAGCGCGGGGACGCCGCCGATCAGGAACGGCAGGGGCGCGGCCACGAGCGCGGCCTTGAACAGGTTCTTCCGGGTGATGCCCCGCGAAGCGGCTTCGTCCGGCGCTTCGCTGTGCGGCTTGTCGATGTCCGTGTCGTCGATGTCCACGTCGACCTTCCTCGGCGGCGGCGGGTACGGGCGTGTCGACTCGACGGCATCGGCCCACAGCGACCGACACCGGACGAGGTCACCACCCGCGATCGTCTCGAATCTATGCGGGCCGATCGGGCGGGGCGATGCACAGAGCACGGCCGTCATAGTCCTTTTCACGGATGTCGTGGTGATTGTCCGACCGCGCAGGCACGCGCCGACCTCGCGGCCGCGATCGAGCCGGCGAGAGGGCCCGAGCGAATATCATCCGCCCCGCCCGCCGCCGAGGACCGGATACGGAGCGCACGAGCGGGCAGACCCGGGCGGGAGTGCCGGACCCGGGACGGTCGGCCGCCCACAGCGGTAGCCCGCCGACGACCGCCCGGACGCGGGAGCCGCTGCCCACGGAGGAGTCGGCGGAACTCGAGAACCGGCTCGCGCGCGCGACCTCGAAGACAACCTCGGCACCCGGATTGCCGAGGCCCGGGAATGCCGACGCCGATGGCTCGGCGAGGTCTCGGGTCTCGAACAGACCCTGGTCGCGCCGCGCGGAAAGAGGGAACGTGTTGAACGCCCGACGACGACGGCATCCACGATGCGCCCGGAGCCGTTCATTCAGCGGCGGCCCGTCCGGACGGGCCTTCCGAACCTGGACGCGGGCCCGTCCGCCGAGACCGGCAACGTGCCGCAGCAGTGTGCTGTCGGTTCGAGATGACAGCCTCGACCGCCATGGACACCAACGGGTTCTGGACGCTGATCGAGGACGCCCGCAGCGGGCTGCCCGATCTCGCGGACGGCAACGCCCTTGCTCACCGGGCCAGTTCTCTGTTGGCTGCTCGCCCTCGCGCCGAGATCATCGCGGGCCAACAGGCTCTGTGGGACCTGATGGCCGCGTCCTACCGGAGTCCGCCGTGGGCCGCCGCCTACGTGATCAACGGCGGATGCTCCGACGACGGCTTCGACTACTTCCGAGGCCGGCTGATCCTGCAAGGCCGCGACACCTTCGAGCGCGTCCTCGCCGACCCCGACGCACTCGCCGAACTCCCGGCGATCGGAGCCGCAGCGGCCGACGGAGCGGACATCGACGGCGAGGAAGCACTGAGTATCGTCCGGAACGCACACGAAACGGCGACCGGCGAAGAACTCCCCGCCGATGTGTTCACCATCCGATACCCGAATCTCGACCCCGACTGGAACTTCGACTTCGACGATCAGGCCGAGATGAGACACCGTCTGCCTCGCCTGACAGCGCTCTACGAGTACTGATCCAGCCGCGACCTCCGCGACGTGTCGGCAGGACGGCGTGTTGATCGCTCCGAACGTCCGCTCTGCTCTGCGGCGGGGCGGGGCGGACGCTCACCTCCAACGTTCCTCGCGCCTTGTCCCACCTCCGCCGACACGGTGCCGATCGTCGTTTCACCGACCTCCGCAGCCGCGCCGGTGCCGTTGTCGAGTTCGTCGAGTGGTGGCAGCCTCCCGAGCTTGAGTTGCCTCCTGACGGCGCCCTGCGGGCGTTGCGCGGCCGTGCGCCGATGTCTTCGTCGCCGGTGGTGCATCCGGGGCGGAACTTCTCCAAGGATCTGTCCCATTGGAGTACGGGTGTACCTCGTCGATGCCCGCGTTGGCGGGCAATCACCGGGGTCAGCCGCCCCGTACGAGGCCGTCGTCGGTGGCCTCGGCCCCGGTTTCGTGGCGGCCGTCGGTTCCGGCTGTCGGCCCGTTTGCTTGTCCACGTTCCGCAGGCGTGGTCGGATCCGGTTTCTCCGCGCTGTCGCCGGCGTCGTGGAGGTGGGGGCGACCGGCGGCGTCCGGAGCGTCTCTGCGGGTCGTGCACCGATCCCGCCGGTGACCACGTACCGGGTGACGGTGACCGGGGTCGGCCGGCGCGGCCTGTGTGTCGAGCCGAGTGTCGTCTCGTGGTTGCCCTCGGGCTGTCGGGTCGTGGACGTTTGCGCCTTGCTGCGGGGACTCGTCCGCGAAGTGTCGAGATGGACCCGCGTTGTCCCGACGACGGCCGCGTCGTCGTCGATGTGTTCCTGCACTGGACCGGAAGCCTCATGCTGCTTCCGGTCGTTGTCCCGGTGCCCGCCGGTCCGAGGTTGCGCCTGTTGTGCGACGCGTTTCTCCGTCGGCCCGCCTGCGGGCTGGGCGACGGTCCTCGGCGCGGGTAGACGCGCGCTTCGCCGTCTGTTTCGTGGCGGTGCGGGCGTGGGTTTCACCCGTTGGCTCGGCGGGCCTGCGTTCCGCGCTCGTTGTGCGACCCGGTCGCGGGCGTGCGGGTCTTCCGGGGGGCGACCACGTTCGGGTACAGGATTCCGGCTGCGTTCATCGTGGTGTTCGGCAGCCTTCTCGGCCGCTCGTCGACGGTTTGCGGCCCCCGCTGCCATCCGGTGGCGATAGGCGAGGGGGATCTGCTCGTGGCGTCACGACCAGGGAGCGGCGCGGGCCGTTCCGGCGTCGGGGGAGAAGCTGCACGGCCGGTGGAAGGTGTGTGCGGCGGGCGTGCGCGAGTCTGTCGGGGCATCGCCGTGCAACGGCCCGCCGTCCCAGGCGACCTGGACCGTGCCGGCCGTTGTCGGTGGAGGCGCAGCGTCTGTTCGAGGTTGCCGGGGTCGGCCTCACGGAACCGAGTCGGGTGCGCGGGGTGATGTTCCTTGCGTGACTCGGGGCTTGCCGGTCGGCGGCCCCGCCCACCGTCGCCGGGCGACGAAGGTGGGCGGGGCCGCCGCGTCGCGCGGTGGGGACCGTCGGGCCGGGTCCCGGTCGGCGCGGCGGAGGTGACGCGTACGCCTGCGGGCGCGGCCTCCGGAGAGGACGCGCCTGCGGGGTGCCGGCGGGGGTGCGGGGTCAGACGCCGATCGGGACCTTCGGGGCCGGGGCGTTCGTCGCCGCCTCGGCGCGGGTGCGCGGGATCAGCGCGGCGGTGACCGAGCCGATGCCGGCCAGGGCCACGCCGACCCACAGCGCGGGGACGAGACCGTCGACGAAGCTCTGGGAGGAAGTGAAGCCGCCGTTGGCGCTGAAGACCGAGGCGAGCACCGCGACGCCGAGGACGCCGCCGAGTTCGCGCATCGCGTTGTTGGCTCCGGAGGCGACACCCTGTTCGTCGGTATGGACCACGGACATCAGCAGGCCGGCGGTGGGGATGAAGTACAGCGACATGCCCAGTCCGCTGAGGATCAGGGCCGGGATCTGCTGCGCGTAGGTGACGTCGGTCGACGCGGTGAGCGCGAACCAGGCCAGACCCGCCGCGCTCAGGGCGAGACCCGCGACGACGAGCGGCCGGCCGCCGATCCGGGCGGCCAGCGGGCCGGCGAGCGGCGCGATGACCACGGGCATCATCGTCCACGGCAGGATCCGCAGACCCGCTTCGAGCGGCGAGTAGCCCTGGACGCCCTGGAGGTACTGGGTGAGCAGGAAGATCGAGCCGAAGACGCCGGCGAACATGAGCAGCCCGGAGAAGGTCAGGGCGGTGAAGGCACGGTTGCGGAACATCGTCATGGGCAGCATGGGCTGTGCGGCGCGGCGCTCGTAGCCGACGAAAGCGGCGAGCAGTACGACACCTACGGCGATCGGGGCGATGACGCCGACGCTGGACCAGCCGTGGCCCTCACCGCGGACCAGCCCGAAGACGAGGCCGAGCAGGCCGAGGCTGACGAGGGCGGTGCCGACCGGGTCGAGGCGGCTGTTGGGGCCGAAGCTCTCGTCCACCTTGCGCAGCGTGAGCGGGACCAGGACCAGGCCGAGCGGGACGTTCAGCCAGAAGATCCACTGCCAGGAGCCGTGTTCGACGACGGCACCGCCGACCAGTGGGCCCAGGGCGACAGCGAGTCCGTTGATGCCGCCCCACAGACCCAGGGCCATCGGGCGCTTCTCCGGGGTGACCGCGCGGGTCAGAACCGTGAGGCTGATCGGGAGGATCGCGGCGGCCCCGGCACCCTGTAGGGCGCGGGCGACGATGAGTGTGTCGGAGTTCGGGGCGATCGCGGCGATCGCGGAGGCGACCGTGAAGATCCCGATACCGGTCGCGAAGATCCGGCGGCGGCCGAATCGGTCGCCCAGTGCGGCGCCCAGCATGAGCAACACCGCGAAGCTGAGGGTGTAGGCGTTCACCGTCCATTCCAGCTCGGATATCCCGGCGTCGAGGTCGTCACGGATGGACGGCAGGGCGGTGGTGACGACGAGGTTGTCGAGCGAGGCCATGAAGAGGGCGAAGCTCGAGGCGAGGAAGGTCCACAGGACCGTGCGCGATCCGGTCGCGGGTCGCGTCTGCTGCTTGCTCATGGGATCCCTTGGGGTCGAGTCCGGAGGTAGTGATTGATGACTTACTATCGAGGAGACACCGAATTTAGTTATTGATTACTAACTTTTGAGGGTCGGAGAGTTCCGCCCCGACGGCTGCCCGCGGTGCGCGAAGAAGGTCCGGCGGGTGGCGCGAACGGGGTTCAGTCGGACGGCGTGGCTGCGGGTGGCCCGCCGAACCGCTCGGGGCTCTCGCACAGGTCGCAGCTGAGCAGCTCGCCTTCCGCGGAGAGCGTGTCGTTGAAGTACCGGTCGCGGGGCAGGTCGAGCGAGGCGACGACGTTACAGAGCATGCCGCGAGCGAAGAAGTTGGTGAGCTCGTCGCCGTCGGCTCCGGTGACCTCGCGGACGAACGAGTCCAGCCGATCCCAGAACCTGCGGATGTCGGCCCGCAGTTCGGGGTCCTCGGCCGCGGCGTACGCCTGGAGCTGGATGCGCAGCAGATCGGTGTCGTTGCCGAGGAAGTCGTGGTAGGCGTGCGCCATCGCATGCATCGCCGGGAAGCCGGTGAGACCTTCGGTGGCGCGGCGGAAGCGCTCCTCGACACGGTCGAAGCCGTACTCCACGGTGGCGAGGAAAAGCGCCTTCTTGTCATCGAACAGGCGGAACAGGTACGGCTGCGAGACGCCGACGCGCTTCGCGATCGCCGCGGTGGAGGTGCCGTTCAGGCCGCCCCTGGCGAACTCGGCGACGGCGGCGCGGATGACTGCGACGCGACGTTCGTCGGCGCTCATCCGGACGGTGCCGGTCGCGCGGCTGGGGGCTGCCATGCGAAGTAAGTTATTACTCAATAACTGTGCCGTCAAGCCCGAAGCTCGGGCCCATTTCGAGGGCACTCGGCGCCACCGCGACCGCGCTCGGCGCAGCCCCGAACCGTTTGGCGATCGATGTGGAAACCGCGTTGGGAGTCGGCATGAGCCGCGAACCGACCGCGCCATACCGGAGTCTGACGCACGATCACCTGCCGGTGTTCCGGTTCCGGTTCCGGCTTCGCGTGATCGCGTGACCACCGGACGAGGTCGCCGGGCGTGGGGCACCCGACATGTCCGGCGCTCGCCGGGCATTTACGGCGAGCGGGTGTCGATCTCGACGGTGGTGGCCCGGTCGGAGCCGAGGCGGGCAGTCGGGAGCGCGGCGTTGGTGCGTCGGGTCGGCCGGGGCACGATCGGCGATCCGGAGGCCGCTCGCGGTACGAAAGCGGCGCGGCGGCGCTTCGGGCGTCACACTGCGGCTGAAGCGCCGCCGCTGCGGCCGCTCATGCCAGCGGCTCGTGGTTGACCCAGATCGCCTTGTACGGGTAGCGGCTCTGCCAGCGCTTGATCAGGTCGATCGCCCCGGGCATGGTGAAGGTCGCGTTCAAGGCATCGAGATCGGCCACGCGTAGCTGCAGGATGGCGCTGGCGATGGCCACCGGAGCGTGGTCGTCGCCCGGGACACGAATATGGTGCCGGGCCGCGACCGACTCGACCAGACCGGAACCCATCACGAGCTCCTCGAACTCCTCGAGGTACCGGTCCAGCTCACTCGCAGGAATCGGACTGTCGAATGCCACGATCATCGTGTGGTGAATCATGCCTCCAGAGAACAGGCGTTTCCGGCACCTGTCCAAGATCCATCCGTTCTCTTTCGATGCCTGGCAGGAATGGATTGCGCGGTAGTGTCGCGGCATGGCCGAGCTGGAGACCCGCGAGCTGGAGTACTTCGTCGCCGTGGCCGAGGAACTGCACTTCGGTCACGCAGCGGCCCGCCTGGCGATCGCGCAGCCGGCCCTGTCCAAAGCGGTCCGGCGCCTGGAATCCCGGCTCGGAGTGACGCTGCTGGAGCGCTCCAGCAGGCACGTCGCCCTCACTCTCGCCGGCGAAGCACTCCTGCACCACGGCCGGCACGCCCTCAACGCCGTCGGCGCGGCCGCCGAGAAGGCCCGCCGGGCCGGCGATCAGCAGGCCCATCTGCGCCTGGTGATCAAACCGGGCGGCGACGCGAACCTCCTGTCGGGCATCCTGGCCGCCTACGCCGGCCGGCCCGACGCCCGCCGGGTGGACATCCTCTTCGGCGGAGCAACCGACCGCGCCGACTACGTCCGAGATGGCCGCGCGGATGTTGCCCTGCTGTATGCGCCGTTCGACGACATGACCGGCCTGGACCACGAAACCCTGATGGTCGAAGGACGTGTCGCGATCCTGCCGCCGGACCACCGGCTCGCCTCTCACCCGGAGGTCACACTCGCCGACCTCGCCCGGGAGACACTGCCACGCTGGAAGGGTGTGCGCTGGACCGGAGCACCCGAGACGGAGCCGGGCCCCGAGGTCACGGACGCAGCCGAAGCCCTACACATGATCAGACTGGGACGCACCATCGCGATGTTGCCCCGCTCGCTGGCCCAGCCCATGCACCCCGACCTCGTATACCGGCCCGTGATCGACGCCCCCCACAGCGAACTCGTCCTCGCGTGGGCACAGCAGGACCGCCGCCGCCTGGTCGCCTCCTTCGTCGCCGCCGCTGTGGATGCCGCAGGGATGACTTGAGGATGCGGATGATTCCGTACGATCCGGGTGCCATGTCGCAACAACCGGAAGGCGGTGCCGCGTTGTTCGGGCGCGGCGCTCCGACCTGTGGTGGGGCACCGATGGCGAATGTTGGTCCGTGTTTTGCGACATGGGACTTCGGTTCGTGAATCCGGTGTGCTTCGTTGCGAAGCACGGGGCCCTGCCGGAAGCGGTTCGTGACCTATGTCCCCAGGCATGCCACACCGGCCGCCGGCCACCCGCCGGCCACCCGCCGGCCACCGGTCCGGGCCGCCCGGGCTGTGCGCCCGCGCGCGGGATCCAGCGACGACATCCATCGGACGAAGTGGAATACGACATCGATACGCCGGGCAATCGCCGACGAAACGATTCGACGCGCCGTGGGCACCCCACACTCGAAACCCGACACGCGACACGTGGGAACGAGAGTTGAGAACCGCGTAGCGCCACACAGTGCCGCCCCGACACGATCGCGGCTCTGTCTCGGACAACGCCGTACCCGCCACCGCCGCCACACACGCGGCGCGGCGACCGTGAACGGCCGCCGCGCCCGGACTCGTTCGCCTCATCTCACGCGGTCGGGCACGTGGCTCCCGGCAACGTCAGCGCCACCCGCGCATGCGAAACCACGACGCTCACGCCGGACAACAACGTGATCCGCAGCGCGTTGACCGTAATCCCCCGACCGTTGGGGTCGACCACCCGCTCGTTCACGCGCACCGTCGCCACCAGCGGGATCGTGATATCCACGTTGACGTTGGGGTTCACCACCGGCACCCCGGCCACCCGCAGGTTCGCCAACGTGACCGAACCGCTCGGCGTCGCACCGCCGTTCGCGTCGCCCTGCACGGTGGCGACCGCTTCGACGACGTCCGCCGTGACCAGTCCGCCGAGCAGGTTCACCCCGGCCGTCTCGGCGCGCGCGTTCGCCCGCTGCAGGCCGTTCGCGTCGAACGTGCCCTCCGCGCGGGTGGTGACCACGCCCGCGTTGCCGACGACGCCCAGCGACACGGTCGCGACGTTGTCGGTGTCGACCGCAGCGACGTTCGAGCACGTCACGTCGGACGCGGCGATCGGGCCGATGTTCGCGAGCGGGGACGTCAGCGCGGCCCCGTACGCGTGCGCGTCGAAGCGCATCGTGTCGAACACGACGCTCGCGCACCCGGGCAGGCTCACCCCGACCACGTTGGTGAAGCCGGCCGCGCAGTTCGTGTACGTCCCGCGTGCCGCCGAGGTCACTTGGACCTGCGCCGTGCAGGATTCCTGACCTGCCGTCAGGTTGCCGGATACGTCGACCGTGCCCCCACCCGCCGGCGCGACGACCGAACCGGAATCGCACGTCGTCGTGGCCACTCCGGTCGCCTTGAGCCCGGCCGGCAGCGCGTCCGAGAACGACCAACCGGGCTTGGCGCCCAACTCGTTCGTGTTCGTGATCGTGAAGGTCAGGGTCGAGGTGCCACCGGTGAGCACCGGCGTCGGCGCGAAGCCGATGTCGACCTGCGGGCTCGCGTCGACGAGCTTGACGTTGTCGAAGGCCACGTCGTTGCCGGTGCCGCTCGGCTGCTCGTTCACCAGTCGGATGCCGGCCCGGTTGCCGGCGAACAGCACGGCGCCGTTGCTGGTGAAGGTGCCGACCTTGGCCCCGCCGATCGTCGTCGTGGCATCCACACACGCCTCGATCGGGCGCGTGAACGCGGGCGTGGCCCGGTCGCCGTCGAGCAGGTAGAAGCTGAACTTGGAGTGGTTGGCGAAGCAGTTGACCTCGGCGATGTCGACCGAGAACGCGATGAAGCGCCGCCCCGCAGGCAACGGGATCGGTGCCGCCGTCTCCAACTGCACCTTGCCGGCCCCCGGATTGCCCGCGGTGTACGCCGTCACGGCGTGGTTCGTGGTCGAGGAACCGCCCGACCACTGACCGAGTACACCCGCGAGGTTCTTGACCTGAGCCCAGTCGCCCGAAACGCACCCGCTGCCGGCGGGAGGCGTGGTCGACGCGGCCGGCGACGTGACCCAGCCGTTGCACGCGGTCAACCAGGCCGGGTCGGCGGTGTACGTCTCGCCCACCGGCGGACCACCGGTGTAGTGCGTGAGCAGGGTCGGCGTCGCGCCCTGGCCGTTCTCGAAACCCTCGGCGAAAATCGCCGCAGGCGCCTGCGGCACACCCGGCGTCCCGGGCGCGGCCTGCGCGCCGCCGACGGCGAACGGCGCGGTCAGACCCGCAACCGCCACCGCGATCGATATACCGACGCTGCCGAAGCGCCCGGTGAGCCGTTCTCTCATCGTGGACATGACGAAACCCCCTACGTCGCAAGGTGTCCGACCCCACGACCCACCCCGCAGGGCGGGCCGAGGACGGCAAGGCCGGACCGATCGCGGGCACCACGACCGGCCCGGCACATCGCCTCGAGCAGCACAGCACCCACAACGCCGAACACCCGCCTCCCGGCAGCCAAACCACACCTACAGGTGACACCGTCGCGCGCCGGCGCACGCACCGACCACCACGCACCTCCACCCTCGACCTGCGCCTCACTACCCCCGATCGCCCGACTGATCCAGCCGGCACTCGCATCCGGGATGCTTCCGGGCGAAGCAGCAGCGGGGGCGGACCGGCACGGAGGCGACGCCTGGCAGCGCGGGCCATCGAACGTGGTGGCGCATCGGCCATCGCCCGATCCACCGGGCATTCCCGCGCTATTGACTCTCCTCTCTCGTCGATGAGGACCAGGCGGACGCCCGCCCGGTTGTAGGTGTGGCAGATGGCCTCGGTGAACTGGGCCTGCGCCCTCCGGGCCGTGACGGGACATCAAAACAGCGGGGGCAAACCCCCATAGCCCGCCCGCCACCGCCAAATTCCCCCACGCCCGCGCGCCGCACCCCACCGCCCGGGCGTGGCCGTCCGGTGGGCGTCCAGTCACGGACTACTGCTGTCAAGACCAAGCCGCAAGCACCCAGCCTCCCCGTGAAGCGCGCGCAGCGCCTCGCGGTCCAAAGCTTTGACGATGCGCATCGAAGGGGGAGAGGCCGGCTCCCCATCCGCTCGTTGACGGGCCGGCCCGCCCACGAGACCCACCCGCCGGCGCACGGTGAGGCGCGGAACTCCCTTGCGGCGCACCGGCAACGGCGGCGGTGGCGTCCATTGCGTAGTCCGGCACTGGTCACTTGCTGGAGTATCCAGGCATGTTCTTCCGGGCCAGTGGTGTTCCGGTACCAGGCCAAAGACCGACGCGCCATCACCTGCCCGCGCCGGCTCGTGGGGCCGGTCCCGCGGCGACGTCGCCGGCCATCGGGGGAAGTCCCTGTGGTGCCCCGGCCATCCGGATGCGAGGTTGATCTCGTCGAAGTGCGGTACGGGGCGGGGGGATCGTGGGAAGACTCGGATGGGCCGTCGTGCCGTTCGCGGTGGCCGGGGTGTTGCTGCTGTCGGGATGTGGTGGAGACGACGACGAGCGCGGCAAGGGGGATTCGCCGGTGGCGAACCAGCGCGGCGACGACACCCCGGCCCAGGTGTTCAACATGCCGGACGGGTTCGGGAACTTGGCAACCAAGTGCGTCGGTCACGGATTTCGCGCCTACGTGACCACCAACGCGAGCGGCCCCTCCAACGTGCAGATCGTCCCCGACGCCGCATGCGCCGGGTGAACACGACGCGGTGGGCGCTCGTCGTGTCGGTGGTTTTGGTTCTCGGTGCCGTCACCGGTTGCTCGCAGAAGTACTACGACGAACGCGGCAAGGCCGACGGTCCGGTGCTCGGTGGTCGGGGAGAGGACAGTCCAGCGGAGGTGTTCAACTTTCCCGACGGGTTCGGGAACCTCGCAACCAAATGCGTCGGGCCCGGCAAGCGCGCCTACGCGACGACCAAGGGTTCCGTGTCGATCGGCGAGGACGAGGTGATCATCCCCGCGAACGCGGTGATCGTCGACGACCCGAGCTGCGCGCGGCGCTGAGTCGGCCCGTCGCTGTCTGCCGGACGTGGCACGAGGCGCCGACGTTGCGGCGGCCGATGGTCACGTATGGGCCGACCCGGGGGACGAGGCCGGCGCCGGCACGGACGTCGAGCAGGTGGGTGACACCGGCGACGACCCGGTCCCAGCCGTCCTTGCCGTTGCGCGCGGGCCGGTAGCGGCCGTTCGCGGCGGAGTCGGCCGTGTCCAGCGACACCGACACCGCGTCCACGCCCAACGCGACGGTACGTTCGGCCATGCCCTCGCGGGCGAGGGGATCCCGTTGAGGCACACCGCACCCCCTCGACGCCGGCGTCCTCGATCGCGGCCACCGCGCCCAGGACCGCCGGCCCGGCACCCGCACCCGACCGGCGTGTACACCCCCGTGGGCACCTGCCGCATACCGGCCTTGCTCCCGACATGGCCGGCCACCGAACTTGCCCGCACCGACCACCCCAACCCCCCGGCGAAAGCCCATCCTGTGCCGCCGCAGGCCCGCGTCGCCGCCGCAGGCAGCCACGCGAACATCGCGGCCCAGGCGTTGGCCACCCGTCGGGAACATCAGGACCGAGTTCCCCGCTCCGGAGCGGGTGACGACGAGCAGCGCCCTGCTCGCACGAGATCTGCACCCCGATGGTCCGACTGCCGGCCTGGTGCGCCCGAGCACGTGAGCGGGCACGTGCTGCGAACGCCGACGACGGATCCGCCGGACCCGACCCACCTCGACGGGTAGTTGCCCCCCCGTGTTCCGCGCGGATGTATGGGGCCGGCAGCGAGGGTCGGCGGGTGGGGAGCCGGGCCTCGCGGGCGGTGAACCGTCGTCGGCGGGTGGGCGAGGGCCCGGGATTCGTTCGGGGCGCGGGCACGGAGCCACACGGCGACGGCGCACGATGTGAGGACCCAGCCGCGCACGCCGACGGACCGTCGGATCGGCAGGCACCCCATATCGGTCAAGGTCCCGGGCAGGTTGACGAGGTAGCCGTTGGCGGTGTCTCCGCGCATCGACCGCCGGGTTCGCCGCCTGCCGATCCGCACGCCTTCGGGGAGGCTACGGGCACCGGACGACCACCCCCGCACGGCCCCCGAGCTCGACCACGCCACCACGAGGCCCTCGCCCCGAGCCCGATTCGTACCCGACACCGTCGTTCCGGAGCCACCGGCCGACGACGCCGGGAACTTCCCCGGGTGAGCGCGCCGCAGGGGAGACGGTCGTGCCCTCGCGACGGATGCGGCCTGCCGCCTGTTCCCGGCCCCGTGTCGAACACCACGGATCCCACCCCACACCCACCGAACACGAACACCCCTGACCGGCACCGCAGTTCACCACACACCGAGTTCGGTGAGCAGTCGCTCTCGATCCCCACCGAACGAACCGCCTCCGGTGCACCCCTGGTCGATCCGTGCGCGCCCCGGCCCGGGCCGGCGGTATGCGTCCGCCGCCGCGCCGCCGGGGTGTTGCGCCGCCTTCCCCCAGGCTTGTGGCCTCGTTCGTGGCGGGTGGTCGTGGTGGGGATGATGGTGTGTCGTGGTCGTTCACGGGCAACGACCGTGCTGTGGGGGAGGGTTCGGGGTGAGGTTCGAATCGGGTGGGTTTCCGTTTCACAAGCTCCCGCGCCGGCTGGGAACTCGGCGAAATCCTCAACGCCCGTGGCCACAAGGCCCCGAAGGCCATGTACGGAACTCCTGCCCTTCCGCAACCGACACGGCCTCACCGCCGCGATCGGCGTGTACGAACTCGTCGCCCAAGCCGTCGGCGCCGACAAGGTCACCGCCGGCCGACTCCGCGAATCCCTCGCGCTGCTCCCGGGCGACCTGACCATCGGCGAGGACGACCCGGCCGCCGTCGCCCAATCACTCGCCGGCGTCATCGAGGGAACACAGCCGCCCGCGCCCACACCGTCCACGGCACTCCCCTCGGCCCTCCAACGCGACGTCGACCGGCGGGCCGTCGCTCTCGCCGATCGGTTCGACCGCGGACGCATCCCCGCAGCGAAGTCCTGGTGCATCTGTCGGCCGCGTTCGCCGACGAGAGGCCCACGGGTCTTCGAGGCCGCCCTCGAACGCATGAAGACCGAGCACTGAAAACGCGAGGGCGCCCGGCCAAATGTGGTGGCCGGGCACCCTCGCGTACCGAAACCCGACACGTGAACGCCGACAACTGGCCCCGCGCCCGGTGTCCCGGCCGGCGGGCGCCGCGGCGGCCTTGGCGGCGCGGTCGGCCCGCTCGAACGCGAGCTGAGAATCGAGCAGGGGCGGCCTCCGGGAGTTCGTTCGCCTGTTCGAGTCCGGGGTCGGCGGCATCGGCGCGCCGTCGGCCGACGCCGATGTCCGATGTCCGGTGTCACTGCTCCTCGACCGTTTGCCACTGAAGCCGGAGGGCCCCGGGCTCGTCCGTCATCGGCACTGATCGCCTCCCCGGCTGGTCGACTCGAACCAAGGGGACTTCCGTGCGGTGGGATCGTCGGGGATTCGCCCGGGAGGCTTTGGCTGCGATTGCGTCGGTGAGGAGGGGGGTAGCGGCGAGCCGAGGGTGCCTTCGCACGGGGGCGCGGTTGTCGCGGGGCCGCCGCTGTCCGGTGAGCGAGTTCGACTCGTCTTTCGCGTGCGCGGACAGGAAAGCGGTGGGGGCGAACATCCGACATCGGATCCGGGAGCCGGACATGGCGCACGGTAACAAGGATGAAGCCGACGACGCGGCACCCGTGCGCGAGGTGTATGTCGACGCCGGGCAGGATCTGGCCGACGCGGTCGTCGAGCTCGGCGCCGCGCCGGAGGAGCGCATCGTCGTCAATCTGGGGCCGCAACATCCGTCGACGCACGGAGTTCTGCGGCTCGTCCTCGAACTCGACGCCGAGCGGGTCGTGCAGGCGCGTCTGGGTATCGGGTACCTGCACACCGGGATCGAGAAGAACTGCGAGTACCGCAACTGGACCCAGTCGGTCATGTTCGTGACGCGTGCCGACTACCTGATGCCGGTGTTCAACGAGGTCGTCTACTGTCTCGGTGTCGAACGTCTGCTCGGCATCACCGACCAGGTCCCCGAACGTGCCCGGGTCATCCGGGTGATGCTCATGGAGCTCAACCGGATCTCCTCGCATCTGGTCGCCATCGCGACCGGTGGCATGGAGCTGGGTGCGCTGACCGTGATGACGTACGGCTTCCGCGACCGGGAGCTGATCCTCGACGTGTTCGAAGCGGTCACCGGGATGCGGATGAACCACGGGTACGTCCGGCCCGGCGGTCTCGTGCAGGACCTGCCCCGCGGGGCCGAGGCACAGGTCCGCGAACTCCTGCGGATCCTCCCCGAACGGCTGGGCGACTACGAGCAACTCCTCGACGACAACGCGGTCTTCCGGTCTCGGACCGTCGGCGTGGCGTACCTGGACATCACGGGTTGCGTGGCGCTCGGCGTCACCGGGCCGATCCTGCGGGCCACCGGGCTGCCGCACGACCTGCGCAAGACGCAGCCGTACAGCGGGTACGAGGACTACGAGTTCGACGTGCCGACCCGCGACGGCTGCGACGCCTACGACCGCTACCGGGTGCGGGTCGCAGAGATGCGGCAGTCGCTGCGGATCGTCGAGCAGTGTCTCGACCGGCTGCGGCCGGGCCCGGTGATGGTCGCGGACAAGAAGATCGCGTGGCCCGCGCAACTCTCGCTGGGACCCGACGGGCTCGGCAATTCGCCGGAGCACGTCGCCACGATCATGGGCACGTCGATGGAGTCGCTGATCCACCACTTCCGGCTGGTCACCGAAGGCTTCTCGGTGCCGGTGGGCCAGTCGTACACCGCCGTGGAGTCGCCGCGCGGTGAACTCGGCTGCCACCTGGTCTCGACGGGCGGATCCCGGCCGTACCGCGTCCACCTGCGGGACCCGTCGTTCGCCAACCTGCAAGCGGTGGCGGCGATGGTCGAAGGCGGCCTGGTCGCCGATGTCGTCGCGGCGCTGGCCAGCACCGATCCGGTCCTGGGCGGTGTGGACCGCTGACGGCGGCGCGAGTGGTACGGCCGCCCAGCCGAACCGGTCGAGGTCGACCCCGGCGGGGCCCGGGACTCGGGCAGGCCGTGCCGGTGCGTTGTTCGGCGTCGGCCGTGAGTACCCGGGTTCCGTCCGTGTCGGCGCGGACCGAGTCCTTGCCGATGCGTGGGCGGCGCGGCGTATATCCGGGGCCGGCCGGATATCGTCCGGGGCCGGTCGGTCTCCGAGGGGGACGCGCCCCTCGCGGGGTCCTTCGCACGGGCTCGTCATCGGCCCGCCCGGCCGGTACCGACCTGCAGTACGACCCCCGCGCGCAGGTCGATCGTCGTGCTGCCCTCGGAAGGTTCGCGTGATGGCGCAGAGTCCGTTCGCGGGCGTGCCGTGCCCGGTAGTGGCCGTGCACGACATGCCCGGCGAGTTCTTCCGTGGGGCGGTCCCGGTGAGCGTTTCGGTTGCCGGACCAGCTAGGCCGTTGCCGGCTTGAGCGGCGTCGCCGGCGTCCGGGTCGTGGCCGGGATGGCGGCGAACAGTGCGTGGACGGTGGTGCGGACGTGGTCGGCGACGAGGTCCGGGGTGGACGCGTCGAGTTTGCCGTCGAGGTGCAGGAAGGCCAGGCCGTGGACGAGGGCCCACACCACGGTCGAGAGCGCTTCCGAGTCGCCGTGGGGGAAGGCCGCGCGGGCGATGCCGCGTACGTATTCCTTGATGGCGGCGGTCGCGTCGACCCGGTCCTCGTTGGTGGGGTCGCAGGGTTCGGCGAACATCACCCGGAACAGTGCGGGGTGTCGGAGCGCGAAGCGAACGTAGGTGACGGCGACGTCGGCGAGTTCATCGGGGGTCGCCGGTGAAGGGTGCGTGGTGGCGAGTTGTTCGGTGAGCTCGCGGCAACCCTCGGCGGCCACCGCGGACAGCAGGGCCTCGCGGTCCGCGTAGTGGCGGTACGGGGCGCCGGTCGACACGCCGGCCCGACGGGCCACCGCCCGCAGGGACAGGGCGGCGCTGCCGTCCTCCTCCAGCAGGTCCCGCGCGGCGTTCAGACAGGCCGTACGCAGATCGCCGTGGTGGTACGAACCGCTTGCTTGTGGCACAGGTCAGGCTCCCTCGTGTATGCACTGCTTACATCATTGCTCTAATGTGAGCAGTGCATACATTGTAGGGGTTTTGGGATCGAGAGGAGGACGCGGATGATCAGCGAGTTGCTCGCGGTCGATCCGGTCTCGGGGGCGCTGCTCACCCGCGTGCCGGCCTCCGGCAAGCCCCTCGCGTTGCCGTGCCACGCGCCTGTCGCAGCGTTCGCGGCACCGAGCGCCGACGGATCGTGGCCGTGCGCCGGGTATCGGATGACCGGCCTGTCCAACGTCGAGGAGAAGTTCAACGGCTTCGGCCGCAAGGCCCGTTGGCTGCCGACGGTCGCTCCTTTGGCGACGGCGTCGTCGATGTGCGCGGTGACGGTGGTCGGTTGGGACGCGGTGGTGAGGCTGCCGACGGCGATGCCGTAGTCGTACGAGGCGCCGATCCTCAGTTTCTCGGTGCGGGCGACGAACGCGGCGACGAACCGGTCGCGGACGGACTCGGCCACGTACCGGCGCTCGATGGAGACGCAGAGTTGGCCGGCCGAGGGGAAGCACCCGGCGACGGCGCCCTCGGCCGCCTTGTCGATGTCGGCGTCGTCGAGGACGATCATGGCGTTCTTGCCGCCGAGTTCGAGGGACGCGCCGATCAGGCGTGCGCCGGCGTCGCCGGCGATCCGGCGTCCGCTTGCGGTGGAGCCGGTGAACATCATGTAGTCGGCGTTGTCCATGAGCGCGCCGCCGATGGAGCCGGGGCTGCCGACGACCATCTGCCACACGTCGGTGGGCAGGCCGGCCTCGTGCATCAGGTCGAGCGCCCACAGCGCGGTGAGTGCGGTCTGGGTGTCGGGCTTCTGGACCACGGTGTTGCCGGCCATCAGTGCCGGAATGGCGTCGCCGGCGGCCATGCTGAGCGGGTAGTTCCAGGGGGAGGTGACGGTGACGACGCCTTGGGATGGCGTAGTTCGGTGGTGTGGGTGAGCAGGGGGATCGCGCCGCGGCGGCGCTTGGGCTTGAGGAGCCTCGCGGCGTTGCGGGCGTAGTAGCGAGAGGTGACGGCGATGTCGGCCACCTCCAGGAACGCGTCGCGGCGGGTCTTGCCGCTTTCGGCCTGCATGAGATCGGCCCCGCGCAGGCGGGGATGGTGCCTACACCGGCGAACGGGGATGGTCCCAAGGCGATCGACGGCGTGATCGACTGGATCCGGTCGGCCCCGCGAACGCGGGGATGGTCCCCACACATCCCGGAAGTCGTCTTCCCCGTCGACATCGGCCCCGCGCACATGGGGATGTTCCCTGAAGCTCAGTCGAGTGGTTGTTTCGCCACCCGTCGGCCCCGCGAGCGCGGGGATGTTCCTGGATTGGATCGGGTGTCACTTTGAAATCACGTTGCGGGGGAGCGCGGCGCCGGGTGGCCCGTCCTCGGTGGCCGTCGTCGCCTGCGGTTCCGGATGGTGTGGGTACTGGGGGTGTCGCATCGAGTGGTACTGGAGTCCTGGACCTCGCGAACGAGGCGCCGAGCGTGGTTGGTTGCCTAGCGTCTGGGTCATGGGATCACACCTTTTGCAATCGTCCGGGAACACCGACATCCCGGTGGCCACTCGCCGTTGTGGGCCGAGGTCGGGGCGGCTGAGCCGAATCCTGTTTCCGGTCCTGCCGTTGCTGTGCCTGGCGGCGGCCGTCTCGGGGACGCCGGCTCAGGCCGCGCCGGCCTCTTCGGCGGTGTCCGCGGGCTCCTCCTCGTCGCAGGAGGATCCCGCGCGCGCCTTGGCGCGTACCGCGCACCCGCTGGGCAGCACCGTCCCGGGCGGCTCCGACGCGGATCTGCGGGCGTTCGACAAGATGATCCGCGGCGCGGACGTGGTCGGCGTGGGCGAGGCGACGCACGGGTCGAGCGAGTTCTACACCGTCAAACACCGCCTCTTCCGGCACCTGGTGGAGCGCCAAGGCTTCCGGAGCCTCGCCCTGGAGATCCAGTGGAGCGCCGGGGTGCGCCTGGACGAGTGGGTCCGCCACGGCGGGGGCGACCTGGACACGATCATGGACGAGGAGTTCCAGGCCGGCGGCGGCCTGTGGAACACCATCGAGACCCGGGACCTGTTCCGGTGGATACGAGCCTGGAACCTGCGCCACCCCCAGAGCCCCGTCCGTGTCGTCGGGGACGGCCCCGAGTTCGTCGGGCCCGCCCTGTTCGACACCGTCACGTCCCACGTCGCCCGCACCCGTCCGGACCTGCTGTCCGAGGTCCGGCGGCTGTACCGCGAGTCCCGACCCACGGCCTCCATGGAGGAAACCTTCAACGCGCGCCTGGCCCTGCCCCTCGCCGACCGCGTACGCATGCGCGAGGACACCCGGCGCGTCCTGTCCCTCCTGGAGCACCGTCCCGCGGGCATCCCCGCCAAGGAACACGACCTCATGCTCCAACACGCCCGGGCCATCGCCCAGAACGCCACCCTGTTCGGGTTCGACATCGCCAACGACGCCGCCGCCGCGTTGACGTACCGCGACCGGGTCATGGCCGACAACACCGCCTGGTGGCAGCGGCACACCGGCACCAAGGTGTTCCTCTCCGCCCACAATTCCCACGTCGCCGGCGAGAGCGCGGTACCCGAGAGCCGGCCGAAGACGCAGGGGCAATTCCTGCGCGAACGGCTCGGAAAGCGCTACGTCAACGCCGGGTTCACCTTCGGCCGAGGATCCTTCAACGCCATCGACCCCACCGCTTCCGGCACGACCTGGCGCCGCGTCGACATCGGCCCCACCGGCGAGGGCAGCGGGGAGAACACCCTGGAGAAGGTGTCCGGACACGATTGGTACCTCGACACGCGCACCGCGGCCCCCGGTACCGCCCGCAACTGGCTCACCACCCCCCACCCCATCCGGAACATCGGCGCCTCCTGGCCCGTCGACGCATACGAGAACACCCGGCTGCGCTCCACCTACGACATCGTGATCCATCTCCACCACATCAGCGCCTCGCACCGGCGCTGATCCACCGCCGGATGCCGGGACCCATCGTCCCGTCCACCCCGCGGTCCGGTGCCGACGCTCACGCCGAACAGCCCCGGGCCGGGAACCGTGCCCGTCCGCGACGCCGGTCCCCGCCCGGCGAGCCCGTCGAGGCCGCAGGCACAACGGGTGCGCATCCCGACAGCTCCCGCTGTCGGCGCCGGCGCGTCGTCGTGATCGGCGGCACCGACGTCAACGACGGTGAGACGTGTTTCGCCGCCATGCCACGTCTGCGCCCGGTGGCCTCGACTCGAGGTCACCGGGCCGGGCGGACGGATGGTGACGCGTGGGGAACCGCGCAGACATGTCGGCGCGTGGTCCAGCAGGGTCACCGTCGAGTCGACGATCGACAGGATCGCCTGGGCTTGGGCCGTCACCAGCGGAATCTCCGTACAGGCGGCGACCGCCACCTCGGCTCCGTCGCCGTGGAGCCGTGGCGGTGGGTGCTTTGCCCGTTCCGAGGAAGTGCGGGATGCCTCCGGTACCTGCCGATGCCGCCATGCCATCGAGGGCCGAGGCGGTGCCGATCCTTACGTTCCCCGGTCGGCCCGGATCGATCACCGCTTGAGAGGCATCGAGAGGATCATCGGGTGAACTACCTTGGTGTCGACCGGGGTTCACCTCGCCGCGGACGACGCGTAGGTGACAAGATGCAACCGAACGAAAATGCTGTTCCCCGCTGGTGGCACCCCAGGTTATCCAGTGTCGGCCCCGCGAACGCGGGAGGATCTGCGCGCAGGCTCGAGCGCCGGTCGCAATCGTCCCGTAAGCGGCTCGCGGTCGGTCGAGCGGCCTGGTCGAGTCCGGCGGCGGTCAGGTCCTGCTCGCGCAGCGGGGTGAAGTCGACGTCGACCATGATGCCGGTGGCTTCGCGGTCGGTGAGAGGGACTCGTCGGGTCAAGGTCGGCGACAGCGATCGTGCCGGGCCGGTCACCGTCACGTCGGCCCGGTGGACGGACCGGGAAGTTGTCGGCGGCGGATCCTGGTTCGGGCAGGGGTAGTTCGAGCGTTGTTGCGCCGGAAGGGGTCTCCGGTTCAACGGAGGCGCGCCAATGGACTTCGGTCAGCCGTTGCTCCCGTCGAGCATCTCGGTGGTGATCGCCCAACGCTCATGGTCTTTCCAGGCACCATTCATGAACTGGAAGTTCGGCGACAGCCCTTCCAGACGGAACCCCACCCGCCTCACCACGTTCGACGAGGCCACGTTCCCGGGCTGGATGTTGGCTTCGAGACGGTGCAGCCCCAGCTCGCCGAACGCAAACCGCACCACCAACCGCAGCCCCTCGGTCACATAGCCGCGGCCCGTGGTGGATGCGAAGGCCACATAGCCGAGAGTCCCACTCTGGAGGGATCCCCTGACGATGTTGTTGATGTTGACGCCCCCGACGATGCTGCCCGAGCTCCGCAGACAGAGCACCAGACCCTCGTGCGTGGGCGCTTCGCACCGGGCCACGAAACTCTCGAACGCCTCCGGCGTCGACTCTCCCGCCGGAACCCATGGATGGTGCAGGTCGACGCTTTCACGCGCGAGTACGGCCAGTTCCTCCCGATCCTGGCGACGAACACGTCGGACGCCTATTCGGGTCCCTTCCGCAACAAAGGATGCCGGCGACATCCCGTGATCATCTCAAGAAGGGATCCGGGATCGGAAACAGGTTCTTGTACCTGTTTGCGATCGCCTCGTCGTCGTGGCCCCACCCGATCGGTGACTCACGCCGAACCGGTCGGACACGTGCCCCTCGAACGGCTCCGCACCTGCACACCACGGACAAGAAGGGGTCGCCGTGGTACTCGCTGAGAATCGGGCGGATATGACTGGCGCCGACCTGCGGGCCCTTACACGTGATCTGCGCGGAGGGCGTGGACCCGGCTCTCGTATTCGCGGCGAGCCTTGCGCTGGGCGGGTACTGCGGTGGCGCTGTCGAGGGGGCGGCAGCGGGTCAGGAGCGCGCGGTGGATCGTGGGTGCGGCGTGGGCCGCCCTTGCGCACCCGCCAGCCCTCGCCCTCGGGAGCGAGCTGGGCGACGGAGCTGACGTAGGCGGCGTCGGGAAGGTTCGCCGGCAGTCCGCCCGGGCCGTGCCGGGCCTCGGCGGTGGCGAAGTGCGGGCCGACCTACGAGCCGAGGCCGACAAGCAGACCGGCCACGCCGCCCGCTACCGAGGTCGTCGGCCTACGCGAGGAGTCCTCACTGCGCGAGCGTTTCAGCCCGGAACGGGAGAACACCGAGACAAAGGCCCGCTCCGACCAGACCGGCATCAACGCCCGCGTCACCCGCGACGCCCGCACCCACAAAGCGGCCCAGCTCGCCGACGCAGCGGAAGCGACCAGGGCCAAGAACCAGAGCCAGCAGCGGCCGTATCGCTTCCAGGGCCCCACCCCGGCAGCGGTATGAGGCGCTGACCCTCTACCCGGCTCGCACCCGTACGACCCGTCAGATCCACCCGAAGGAAGAAGCCACCCCGCGCTCCGGCCTGAAGTGAGCCACGAGGTGTCCGTCGCGCGCAGACAGCCCGGAAGCCCAAACCGGGACGGCTTGGAACCACCTGCACCCCTGCGGGAGCGGCCGGGCAAAAACGACGGCGGGGCCGACACCAAGCCTGAGGTATCGGCCCCGCCGCTGTGGGTCAGTGCTCGTTGCCCTGCTGACCGACATGTGCTTGTGGTGCGGCGCGGCGCCTGCCGTGCGGTCGGTCGGTACCCGCACCTCGGTCTTCGACGGCTGGGGTCAGTACGCCAGCCGCCATGCGCGGGACGGGTCGGTGTCGCAGTTGTAGATGACGGTGGCCGTGTTGTTGGTACCGCCACCGCCGGCAGGGCTCAGACACTTGCCACTGCTGTAATTCACCAGGTAGGTGCCGCTGAAGTACCACAATCGCGACGGGTGGGTGTCGCAGTTGTAGATGACGGTGGCCGTGTTGTTGGTACCGCCACCGCCGGCAGGGCTCAGACACTTGCCACTGTTGATGTTGAGGACCTGCCAGGTGTTGTTGCCCTTGTTGATCATGTACCACTGGCGGGACGGGTCGGTGTCGCAGTTGTAGATGACGGTGGCCGTGTTGTTGGCACCGCCACCGCCGGCAGGGCTCAGACACTTGCCACTGTTGATGTTGTACAGGAACGAGCCGAGTCCGGTCTGTGCCCGGCCGGCGGCCGAGGCGGCGGGTGCCGAGAAGAGCGCGCTACCGATCATGGTTGCCGTCGCGATGGCGACAAAGGCCTTGCGGGAGATCCCTGCCACGATTTGTGCTCCTTCTGATCGAAAGAAGAGAAGAGCCGGAGTAGCGCGAGAAGCGTCGCAGAACACAGGGAGCAAACACACCGCTCTTCACCAAGAAAACACATACGGGTACATGATCCGCGCCGACGCGCGAGGACCAGAGAGCCCCGGAGGATGGCGCGCAATCCCGGGGTCCCGGTAGGAACGGAACGGAGAACCGGCGTTGGTGTCGGAACATCTGACAGCGCGGGTGGGGTCGGGCTCGCCGACCGGCATGAGCGAGCTTGTGGGGCCCGGGGCCGGTCGGTGGTGACTACTTTGGTGGGTCGGGGAGTTGTGTCGTTGTCTCGTCGTGCTCGCGGAGCATGCGCATGACGGTCGCGGGTGAGGGGTGCCGGCCTTCCTTCTTTCCGGTGGTGATGACGAGTCGGGCGGCGATGTCGCGCAGGCTCATCTCCCGGTCGCGCAGGTGCAGGGCCATGGACAGCGTGTGGTCGTCGGCGACGCCGGCCCCGCCGATGGTCCTGCCGCGCCTGCGGGCGAACTCCTGCCCTTCGAGGGTGCGGTCGCGGATGTGGGTGGTTGTTGATTGTGGGGTGGTGTGGGGGGTGCCCCTATGGGTTTCGTCAAGGGAAATCGGGCTGCGTTCGGGTGGGGAGCCGGGCAGCATTGCGGTGTGCCCGATCTGCTGTGGGATGACGTGAAGTGCTTCTTCGACCCCGACCTGATGGGATCCCTTCCGGACATGCGTGTCCCCGACGCCTCGGTGGAGGACTGGCAGACGGTCCTTGATCTTGTCGAGGCGAGAGGCTGGAAGTGCAGGTACTCCGAAGGCGAGACGGTGCTGCCGGTGCCCCGGGCGAAGGCCGTGTTGTCCCGCCCGCGTGGCGCCGAGTGTCCGAACCTGCGGGTCTGGCCGGCGGCCGGTGTGTTGGCGATCTTCCGTTTCCGCGACCACGACGAAATCGACTTCGACGTCGACCTGCGGGAGTTGCAGGGCCAGGAGCGACTCGATGCGTTCTGCGGATTCCTGCGGGAGATCGGGCGGGGTTTGGGCAAGCCCGTGCTGATGGACCCGGAGGGCGACCACGGCCATGCGGTGCTCGGATTCGAGGTCGAGGCCGACCGGGTCGTCCTCCTGATCGAGCCGCCGCTCAGGTGACCGCCGCGGGCCGGGGTTCGTAGAAGGTGCCGTCTCTGAGCATGGCGAAGAGGACGTCGGCTCTTCGGCGGGCGAGGCAGAGGAGGGCTTGCGTGTGGTGTTTCCCCTGGGCCGTCTTCTTGTCGTAGTAGGCCCGGGAGGCGGGGTCGTTCAGTGCGGCGAACGCGGAGAGGAAGAACGCTGCTTGTTGCCTCTCCGGGAGGGTTGTTCGCCGCGGATCGACGATCCCGAGCTCCTGGTCGCCGGGGCCAGGCCCGCGTAGGCGGCGAGGTGGGCGGCGGAGGGGAAGCGGCTGCCGTCGCCGACGTCGATGAGGATCCGGGCTCCGGTCCTGACGCCGACGCCGGGCATCGAGGTCAGGACCTTGCAAAGAGGGTGGGCCTCCAGGAGTTCCTCGATCCTGGCGGCGAGGACTTTGCGCTGGTCCAGGACGGCGGTGAGCGAGCCGGCGAGGCTGGGGACGATGAGCGCGGCCGCGTCGGTGCCGGGGACGACCACGGTCTGTTCGTCGAGTGCGGCGAAGATGTCGTCGACCAGGCGTTCGGCCATGCGTGGGGCCTTGGGTCGTATGAGGTTCACGAGGCGTCTGCGTCCGGCCTTGCGGATCAGGGCAGGGGACCCGAATCGCTGCAACAGCGCGCGAACGCCGGGGTGTTGGACGCGTGGGCCCAGCACACGTTCCAGGTGGGGGTGGATCTGGGTGAGCAGGCCGCGCAGCCGGTTGGAGACCCGCGTGGCCTCGCCGGCGAGGTCGTCGTCGAAGCCGACGATCATCTCCAGCTCGGCGATCGCCTCGTCGGCGGCCTCGATCGCCCGCAGGGTGTGGGGCATCGAGCGGGCGGCGTCGGCGATGACGAACGCGTCGCGGGCGTCGGTCTTGGCCTCGCCGGGGTAGAGGTCGGCGATCCGCCGCATGGTCAATCCGGGCAGGTAGGCGACTTCGCAGCCCATGTCCCGGGCCACCGCGAGGGGTAGGGCGCCGATGGAGGCGGGCTGGTCGACGACCACGAGCACGCTTCCGTGTTTCGTGGCGAGTTTGGCGAACACCTCGCGCAGCTTGGGTTCGCTGTTGGGCGTTCGCTTGTCGAGGACCTTCTTCCCGGCCGGTGTCAGCGCGGTGGCGTGGTGTTCGCCCTTGCCGACGTCCAGGCCGAGGAAGACGTCGACGTCGCCGATGTCGATCACGTGCTTCCTCCGGTCGTTCCCTGCCCGGCCGTCCCACGGCACCGATCGCCACATCCACATTACGAAGAGCCTCCCGACCTGCGGACAAGCCGGTGGTCATGCCCCTGATCAGCGGTCTGTCGATGCCTTCGGGATCGGTGACACGACCCCCCTGGCCATGCGTTCAACAGGGGGAGACAGTCATGCCGATCCCGAAGGTCGGGAGCCCCGTTGCGGGGCCACCAAAAAGGTAATGGGGTGTGGGGTGGGGTTTCGTGGTTGTGTCGGGATGGTTTTCGGGCGTAGGGCTGGTGGGGTGGGTTTCGGGTGCGGGGGTGGGTGTTCGGGTATGGCCCGGCGGGGTGTGTGGGCTGGGGTTTTCTCATTTCCGTTGGGTTTCGCGGGTGTTGTGGGATGCGTTGAGATTTTGTGCAAGGGTTGGGGATGCCATAGGCGGCAGGGTCTGGGGCCCGTTTCGGGTGGTCGCGGGGATCGGCCGGGTGGGGTTTTCGGGGTCGGGTGTGGTGGCGGATCCAGGACCACAGGAGGTCGTCGGGTCCGGGCGTGAGGCGGCCGAGTCCGAGTGTGTGGGCGACGTGTTCGAGGAATGTGGTCACGGCCGGGTGCCGGTCGGGTCGGGGTGTCGCCGGTAGGCGCGTACGAGCGAGGGCGCGGGCGAGGGTGACCGTTTCGAGATGGATGATCACGGGCCGGGCGGTGGGTTCCCAGGAACTGCCGTCCGTGGCCGTGTGGTCTCGGTCGAAGGCGCCCAGGCGGTGTCCTCGCGCCCGCCACCGGCCGGTGAGATACAGCTCGTGGTCGTTGCCGGCGCGTGACGATCGCCTGTGCCCACGTGTAGGCGTTGTTCGCGTTCGGCCGGCGCAGGAGCCGCCGGTGGCTTTTGTACACGTCGGCGAGTTCGGGCAGGCCCCGGGTGTCCGGGAGCCGCGGTCGGGGCCCGTCGGTGCTCCAACACGCGTGCCGCGGGCACCACACGCGGTGGGCGGGCAGGTACGCCCGTGCCCGCGCGGTGGCGCCGCGGGTGTGGCGCAGGGTGCACCACGGACACGCCCACGAGGGTTGTTCGTACGGGCCTGGGCGGTGCGACGAGGCGATGCCGGCCCCGGTCGCCCCGACAGTTGCCCCGACGGTGTCCGGTGTTCGGGCCGGGTTCCGATCCCGGGGCCGTGCGAGGTGGGGGAGGGCTCGCGCGAGGTGGTGGTGGGGGACTCGGGTGAGGACGGCGAGTCGGTGCCACGCGGCGTCGTCGAGGTGGATCTCGGTCGTGTCCATCTCGCCGGCGCCTCGCGTGCCGATGGTGGCGATGCCGATGCCGTCCGGCAACTCGGGCACGCTCTGCCGGTACACCCCGGCGTCGCGGCCGACCCAGGAGGCGGTGGACTCGTGGGGCAGGGGAGCCACACGAAACGCGCCCGCTCGTGTGCCGGTCCGATCCCGCAGCGCGGGTTCGGCGGCCCGGTGCCGAGGGTTCGCGTCGTCGTGTGTTGCACGCCCTCCGGACCCCGACCCCGCTCTCGGGACCAGGAGGCCGGTTCCGGTCGCCTTCACGTGCCCAGCCGGTGTGTACGGCTGCCGGTGCGGACGCGCCCGGTGACTCGAGGCCGGTAGTGGTCTTCGGCGGTGTGGTCCAGGACGATCGCGTCGAGGCCGCCTCTGGTGATCTTCTCGGTGCCGTCGAGGATCGCTGCGATCGCGGCCTGGCGGAGCAGACGGGCCAGGCTGCCGATGCATCCGCCGGTGCGGGCGCGGAGATACGACCCCAGCCGGGGCAGTGTCCCCGCGCGGTGTTCCCGCAGGTCCAGACACGCCTCCATCGCCGCGACCAGATCACGGAACGGCGCCCGCCCGCCCCGCCGCCCAGGGGGACCGGCCCGCAGTCGACGACCGTGGCGCGCTCGGCGAGTTGCGCCCCCCGCACACCACCGAACAACGGAGTCGCCGGCACGTCGATGCCCGCGAACACGAACGTCGCCCCGATGCGCTCCGTCAGATCCTTCAACAGGTCGACGGCCTCCGCCCCCGTCGTGGTGCGTGGGTCGAGGCGGTGGATCTCGTCGATCGCGACCAGCCTCACCCCCGCCTCGCGATAGGTGTGGCACACCGCATCGACGGTCTGCGCCTGGGTCATGCGGGCCGCGACGGGGACTCCGAGGAACTGGGCGAACCCCCCGGCCGGGGCCTTCGCGCTCGCTCCGGGCGGGACCAGGACGTACGCCACCGGCACCCACCCCTCCACCCCCCGGCCGCGTCGGGCGGCCTCGGCGAGGTGGCACGCCCGACCCACCCGCAACAGCGCGGTGGTCTTAACCGTGGTCGGCGGTCCGGTGACGATCACACACGGCCGCGCGCCCGTGTCCTGGTGGCGGCCCAGGATCATCAGGGTGCGCACCGTCCGCGAGATCGCGTCGATCGTCGGGGTGCGCACGACCGCGAACCGCGAGTGATACGCCAGGCGTTCCTCCACCCCGCGCTCGACCCCACCCGCTGCGGGCGGTGCGACGGGCGGCCGGTCGACGAAGTCCCGGAAGCCGTCCCACGTCGCCGGCGACGGCCACCGGCCCTCGACCGCCTCCGTGCCGGTCACCACAGTTCGGCCTCGGCGTGCGCGTCGTACAACCCGAACCCGCCCGCTCCTCCGGACGCCCCACCCGGCCCCGTCTCCGACTCGGAGTCCGCGTCCTCGTCGAGGAACCCGCCGCCGCCGTCGTCGAGGTCGTCCGGACCCTCCACACCGGCACCGGCACCGGCACCTTCGGCTGCCGCCGCGCCCGGTGCCCGCCCCGGGAAGGCGAATCCCGTAACGCTCTCCGAGTTCGCGGCATGCCCCTCACGTCCCGCGACCGCCTGCCCCACGGCACGGTGTGAGTTCTCGGGTTTCTTTGTGGTCCCGGGTGTGATCCCGGGGTTCGGTCGGACGGATCCGTGTCGTCCGTCGTGTCGTTCGACCTGCGGGGATCGCTGAGTGTCCGGTTCCGGTCGGGGACCTGCGGCGCTGCGACATGCGGTTCCGTGGTCCGGCTGGAATGCCGGATGTATCGCGGGAATCCTTATGGATTTTCTTGTGTCGCGCGGGCCGGGCCGTGCGCCGCCGCGGTGCGGCGCGGTGTTTCGGGACCGCGACACCGGCCGGGATCCGACGGTGCCCGGGCGACGCCGGCCGACGAGGCGCCTCACACCGGGGCCGTATCTGAAAGCCGCCGACGCCCGGCCCGAACGATCGCCGGGTCGGCCGGCACCGCGTGATCGCGCCCGGACAAGCCCGAGGCGTCGACCGGTCACAGGTCGACGCCTCGCACCCGACCTCACCTCACGCACCCGACCTCACCTCACACCCGCCTCACGTCCACCTCATGTCGAGGGCGTCGAGTGCGGCGATGCGTTCGGTCGGGGGTTTCGCCTTCCTGCTCCTGGTGATGGTCACCCACACCCCGAGCCGCACGTCCTCTGCCCATCCGTCGAACGCGGTGACGGTTTCGACGTGCCCGCGCGGTACTTGCAGGTGCCCGACCCGGGCCCGGTACGCCTTCGCCGCGCTCAACGCGATCGTGAACGCCTGCTCGCGCGTGCGCTTCGGCCGAGGCCCCTCCGGCAAGGCCGGCACCGCCCCGGCCTCGGCCGCGGTGTCGACCAACGTGGGCGCCGTCGGCCCCAACGCGAGCAGCCGCTCGCGCCGCGCGGCGTTCAGCCCGTCCCACCCCGACCGCTGCACACTGCTGAACAACGCGGTCGCCACCACGTCGTTGCCCGCCTACACGAATGTCGCCCCGATGCGTTCGGTGAGGTCTCTTCGACGGGTCGGCGGTCTCCGCGCCGGTGGTGGTTCGCGGGTTGAGGCGGTGGATTTCATCGATGAGGACCAACCGGACGCCGGCCCGGTGGTAGGTGTGGCAGACGGCCTCGGTGATCTGGGCCTGTGTCATCCGGGCCGTGATGGGGACGCCGAGGTAGCGGGCGAATTCGGCGGCGAGGGCCTTGGCGGTCGCGCCGGGAAGCGGGTCCCCAAGCCGCTACGCGGTTTGCGAGTGAAAGCGAGCCGCGTTGCGGATCGAGAAGGAAGGAAAGGCATCCCGCGTTGCGGGAGGCTGCCGACGCGGTTGAAGGATCCGCGCGCGACACCGCGCCGGCGACGACCTCGCCCGACGTCGGCCGCGACACTGCTTCCCCGGACCGTGCCCCGACGACCCCGGAGACCGCAACGGCCGCGCGCCCGCGCCCGGCGCAACCCGGTCGCGGCGGTGGAGAAATGGGTACCGCTTCGCCGCTCGGGACAGGTGAGAGATGGCCACGCGTACGGAAGCAGGCCCAATGAAAGCGTCTCCCGACAGGCCGGCGGTCAGTCTCGTCCTCGGCCCCGGTAGAGGTCGAGTTCGCCGTCGAGTTCGACGGCGAGGACCGTCGCGTATTCGTCCTGATCCCTTGCCGCGGGGGCGTTGATCCAGGTGATGCCGGGAACCTCGCCCAGGCCGCCGGTGACGTGGTGGTTCAGTTCCGTGCCGGTGCCCACTACGGTCACCCGCTTGACCGGGGTGCGCAGCCCTTTGAGGGCGAGGTGCTCGCGAGGGGCGCCGTAGCAGACCAGGTGGACGGTTCGCCGGTCGAAGGAGAGGGTGCTGGGCCCGTAGTGGTGCCCGGGCGGCAGGCCGGCACCGGTGCCGTGGACGGCCGCGTGATGGCGGGTGATCCACGCGCCGAGGCCCTCCAATCGGGCCGACTGCTCGGTGGTGATGCGGCCGTCGGCCGTCGGGCCGACGTCGAGCAGCAGGTTGCCTCCCATGCCGATGGTCTCGGTGAAGTAGCGGACGAGTTGGCGCACGCTCTTGTGGTTGTGGTCGGTGTGCCGGTGGCCCCAGGAGTCGTTGATCGTCAGGCACAACTCCCAGGGGCCCGTGGGTGCCCGGAGGGGAATGCCCTGTTCGGGGGTGGCGTAGTCGCCGCGGGAGAGCATCCGGGCGTTGAGGATGGTGTCCGGGTTCTCGGCGAGGATCATGTCGGCGAGCGCGTCCGTGCGCCACTGCTGCTCGGTGCGCTCCCATTCGCCGTCGAACCAGAGCAGGTCGGGCCGGTAGCGCCGCATCAGTTCGCCGACCTGGCCGTCGCGGTAGGCGAGGTAGCGAAGCCAGGCGGCGGGGTCTTCGCGGCCGTCGGCGGGCTCGACCAGCTTGTTGCCCGGGATGTACGCGTGGGACGGGTCGGGGTGGATCACGCTGGCGTAGTCGGGGTGGTTCCAGTCGGAGTGGGAGTAGTACAGGCCGACCTTCAGGTCCTCGCCGCGCAGGGCGTCGACGAATCCCCGTACGAGATCTCGGCCTGCGGGGGTGCGCCTGGCGACGTCGAGCTCGCCGTGCTCGCTGTCCCAGAGGGCGACGCCGTCGTGGTGGCGCGCGGTGAGGACGGCGTAGCGCGCGCCGGCGCGCTTGAACAGCGCGGCCCACGCCTGGGGGTCGTAGCGGGCGGCCGTGAAGCCGTCGAGCTGCGCCAGGTAGCGCTCGCGGCTGACGGTCCCGTCGCACATGGCCCAGGATTCCGGGACGCCGTCGACGGCGTAGATCCCGTAGTGGACGAAAATGCCGAGCTTGGCATCGGTGAACCAGGACTGCATGGGCATGGTGTGCTCCTCGAGAAAGGCGTCGGGAGGTGGGAAGGCGTCCGGCGCGGGTGGTCGCTGATGTGAACAGTAGAACCGGGTAGGTGCTTCTGACATGGGTCAAGTTCACCGAGTACTGGTAATTTCTCACCATGGTCGAGACTTCGGCGAAGCATGCCGCCCACCTGGACTCACCTCCGCGCGTGGCGCAGGTCGGGGTGGGAGTGCACGGGCTGGGGATCGAGCGTGAGGTCTTCCGGCTGCCCGGACTGTGGCAACTGCACCTGTACCGTTACAGCGCCGAGTTGATCGTCGACGGGGTGGCCCACGAGGTCCGCCCGGGCTGTGCGAGCCTCGCTCCACCCGGCGTGATGGTGGAGTTCCGGTACCGGGGCCGCTCGGAGCATCTGTACGCGCACTTCGAGCTCGGAACCACCGGTACGCCTCACCGAGTACCGACCGTGCTGGACTGCGGCGCGGAGGCGCCACGTTTGTGGGACGCACTGCTGAGGGCCGTGGCGTGGCATCCGACGACCCCATCGCGCGCCGCCGCAGAGGTGTGGACGGTGCTGTGGTCGCTGGCGGCGAGCGAGGTGTCACGGGCGGAGGAGCGCCACCCGGCGCTGGCCGCGGCGCTGGCCCACATCGAGGTGAACATGGCGGGTCCGCTGACGGTGCCGCTCATCGCCCGGGCCGCGGGGGTTTCGCACAACCAACTCACCCGCCTGTTTCGCGCGGCCTTCGCCGAGACCGTGGTCGCCTATCTGCGGCGGCGTCGCCTCCAGGTCGCCGCGCACTTGTTGCGACACTCGACTCTGGCGATCCCGGCCGTCGCATCGCAGGTGGGAATTCCTGATCTGCAGGCCTTCAACAAGGCATGCAGACGCGAACTCGGCGCTTCGCCACGCGCCGTCCGTGCGGGGCGCAACGACGAACACTGACTCGGCGACGCGACGAGTCGTGGTGCGGACGGACGTGGGCGGACGGGAACGACTCATGGCCGTCCGGGCCGGAGCTGCGAGAGGTTTGACCTGGGCGTTTCGCGGTTTCGTTGAGAATGCTCGGGTGTGTGGCACATAGCCTGTGCGTCTAAGAGGACGTCAAGTCCCGTTCCTGATGATGTGGTGTCGCCCGTTCGTGGGTGATGGGACTGTTTCACGCTCGCGTGATGTCGTGTGCATGGTGGGGTCGCGGGCATGGAACGGATGCCGTACGCAACCGACTTGTCGGACGAGCAGTGGGCGTTGATCGAGCCGCCGGCCACCGCGTGGAAGCAGGAGCGGGTGGCGCGGTCGGCGACCGGCGACCCGGGCTCCTGCGACCTGCGCGAGGTTGTGAACGCGCTGCTCCACCAGAACCGGACGGGCTGTCGGTGGCGGCTCCCGCCACACGACCTCCCGGCCTGGTCGGCGGTGTTCTACTACTGCACGCTGTGGCGCCGGGACGGCCTCGACCAGCGGATCCAGGAGATCCTGCGCTGCCGGGTGCGGGAGCGGTCCAGACGGTTGGAGGACCCGTCCCTGGTGATCATCGACACCCGGTCCGTCCGTGTGGCGGCCGGGGTGCCGAAGGAGACGACGGGCCTGGACGCGAACAAGAAGACACCCGGCAGGAAGCGGGGGCTCGCCGTCGACGTGCCGGGCCCGATCATCGGTGTCGTGATCCTCGCCGCGAGCGCGCACGACAACGAGGCCGGCATCGCCCTGCCGGACCAGGCGGCCGAACGATGCGGGATGCGTCTGGAAAAGGTCCTGGTCGACCGGGGATTCAAAGATGCCGTGATCGTCCACGGGGCGGTGAAGGACATCACCGTCGAGGTGGTCCGACGCAACCCCGACGACGCAGGCAAGGGCTTCGTCCCGCAACCGAAGCGGTGGGTGGTCGAGCAGGTCAACGGCACCCTCATGCCGCACCGGCGCCTCGCCCGCGACTACGACCACCGACCCGACAACGCGGCCTCCCGCGTCTACCGGGCCTCCACCGCCGGCGTGCTCCGACGCCTCACCGCTCCTACCCCCACTTGGCGGGACGACGTGGATCTGGCAGCGTGAACGTCGCCGAACTCCTGCGGCTGCTGCAGACGGAACACGATGGGACCGCAGCACACGCCGACGACGAACTCGTGGTGGACCCGGACAACGGCGTCGTCTACGTCACCCGGTTCGGTTCCGGCGTCGGTCGGGCCAGAGTCGTCAGCGATTACGTGCTGCCGCTCACTGCCGAACGCGTGAGCGTACTCGACGCCTACGAGGAGGAGTTCGGGCGCTCGCGCGCCGCGTACGCGGCCGTGGGCGCGAACGCCGAGGCCGCCGCCGTCCTGCGCGCCGGCGGCTGGACGGCGCAGCGGCTGTGCGGGGTCCGCGACGAGCTGTTCGCGGTCGTCGACGCCGACGACGCCCGCGCGCTGCTCGGCCGCACCCCGGCCGAGTGGACGACGGCCGGCTGGCCGATGCAGGACGGCGACACGGTCCCCCCGGCTGCGGGGGATCCGCGCCGGCGGGCGACGGACGCCGCCCGGTTCGCCGACGCGGGCATCGACGCCCGCCGCGCGCACGAGCCCAAACTTCGCTGCGACAAGGGCCGCCGGCTCACCGCAACCGATGCGATCGCCCGTGACCTCGTCGTCCCCAACCACGCGGGTCGATGGGCCTCCACACTGCTCGACGGAGTGCGCAGCTGCGAGGCCCTGCGCGAGAAACTGGTCCATGCCCGCTCCGTCGAGACCGTCGAGCGCGAGGGATGGACGCAGGGGCCGTCGAACGAACGGAGGATCAACCTGGACGAGCACGGGTTCGCCTTGGCCGACGGATCCCACGTGTTGCCGTGGACCGTCCGCCGCTGGTTCGAGGACCCCAAGGTGTCGGAGTACCGGACCACCCACCTGTCCGAGGAATCCGCGCGTCACGCCTGGACGGAGGACCGGGACATGGCCGGCGACCCCGACGAAGACGACTGCCCCGGCCCGGACGTCGCCTACTGCGACAACTGCGGAGCCACCGCGCCCGACGACGAGGACGAGTTCCTGCGGTTCGACTGGATGGCGGCCAACTTCGGTCTCGTGTGCGGCACCCACTGCTACGAAGAGACGAGCAACGACTCGGGCGAGCACGCCCGACGTCACCACCAGTCGTGAGACCGGCTGCAGCGCACCCTCGCCGACTCCGTCATGTCCGGCCGCGTCGAGGACCACGACCGTCACATCGTCGGACTCCCTCGGGTGTGAAGGGCGCCATGCCCGGCGGCGCCCGCGTCGAAGCGGCACTGCACGCCGTGATGAGCGCCGGACTCCTGATCCGGCAGGCCGTCGACGGATTGCAACTGCCCGGTGTGCCGATCCTGCAGCGCGCCCAGAACGACCTCGCGCTCGCGGGCGGATACGTCGCCGCCACCTGGACGACGCAACAGCCCGAACGAGTCGACAGCCGCCTCGGGTAGCCCATCGGGGAGCGATGCCGTGACGGGACGACGCATTCCGCCGCGCCGTCATCGCGGGACTTCGCCAACCACCGGGCGGGCCGGGGCAGTCGGGTGGTTGACTGGCTTGGACCGGTCGTGACGGCGCGGACACAGGGGGTTCCCGCCATGGGAGTCGGCACCACGTATCTCACCAAGGCCCGACTCCGGGAACTCCTGGGGGTGAACACCTTCGGCCTGCGCCGGGTGCTGCGGCGGGAGGACTTCCCGGCGTCGACGAAGGACCGGCCCTCTCTCCGGAGCCGGTTCGAAGAGGACGACGACCCGGTGTGGAACGCGACCGAGGTGTACCGGTGGGCGGCGCACGACCGCGACTTCGGCCACCGCGGCGCTGTTTTGCTGCGCACCGACCCCGAGAACCCGGCCCCGGGCCGCTGGGCCGGCGCGCACGGCACCGCGCAGGGCCCGGCGACGGACCGGCACACCGACATCGGCACCATCCGCCTGGTCCACACCGCGACTTTGGGGCGGCGTCCGCCGCCGCGACCGCGGCCATCGAGTTCGAATCGCTGCAGGAAGCCGCACAGGAGTTGGCAGAGGACGTCGGCCCGCACGACGCGGCAGGCCTGAAGGCCTTGAGCGACACCCATCTGCGCGAACAACACGACGCCCGCGAGGAGCTGTTCGCGTTCGTCGACGAGCTGTGGGAGAACGCCAAGACCCGGCGGTGCGTCCCGCGTACGCAAGCCTCGCCGGACTGCGCGACATGGTGACCGCGCTGAGGGACAACGCCGCAGACCTTCTGACCGAGCGCGAGGTCTCATCGGCGTGAACGCCGGCCGGTGGCCGGGACGCGGCCGGCGCTCGTTCCCCGAAGTGTCGTCGTGTGTGGGGCCGATGCGGTTCACGTCAGGGTGACGCTCGTGCCGCCCTCGGCCCACCCTCGGTCATGGTGCACACCTCGTCGTTCCGGCCACGTTCCCACCGCTGCGGCGACCGCCGGCCGAGGCCGTGGGCCATGAGGCGGGTGGGGTCAGCCCGTGTGGCGTGCCGTGAGGTGGGTGAAGAACTCGTCGAGGAGCCTCGCGCCCTTGACCGCGTCCTGGAGTTCGCGGCCCCCGAATCGGTACACCTCGTAGCCGCGCAGGCGTAGTTGCCGGTCCTCGGCGACCATCCGCGCGTACAGACCGGTATCGGCCTGTCGGGTGCGGGGGTCGGCGTAGTGCCGGACGCCGTCGAGTTCGATCACGACCCGAGCCCGGTTGGGCAGGAGCAGCAGGAAGTCCATGCGTTGGCGGGTCAGGGCGGATGTACCCGGTCCGAGCTCGCGGGTGGTGCAGGGGTCGTAGTGCAGGTACACCTGCGGGATCAGGGCGGGGACGTCCGGCCCGAGGTCGACGTAGCGTTGCGCGTATCGGCGCAGGATCAGCTGCTCGGCGTCGTTGTCCAGGGATTTGGCCAGGCGACGGTACAGGCTCCGGGAGACCTCCTGGTCGCTGTGGTCCGTGAGTTGTTCGTGCTCCTTCCACCAGTCGGTGAGTGCGCGCCAGGTGAGTCCGGCGGCGTCCAGGGGCCTGTCGTAGACGAGGCAGTACCGCTCGTTGTCCACGACCGCCAAATCGTTGTTGATGGCGTCGCGAAGCACGATGCGGGGTTTGTCCGCGGCGAAGATGAGGTTCTTCAACTGCCCGGCCACGCCGACGGGTGCCACCCGGGATACGAGTTCCCTCAACTCCGGGGCGTCGTGCTCCTCGTCGATCCGAATCGCCAACGTGATCAACTCGGCCGGCGACTTCCCCGCCAAACGGCGGACCACGTAGGCCCGTTTGCTGGTGTAGGCGACGTCGTCCGGCGGGTCCGGCGGCTCCAGACCCAACTCGACGCAGACCTCCTCCACGACATCGGAGTTCATCCGATCTCGCAGCGCCTCGCCTATCGCCTCCCGCAGGACCCTCGCGGTGACCGTCGCCATCGCGCCCCCTTCGTCCGTCGCCACACCGGGAGACCCGGACCTACGGTTCGATATGTACCCCACGGGTCGATCGTCCGCGTGTACCGGCCGACCGATCGGTCGAAAACCTCGTCGAAGGCGCACCGTCCGCGAGACACCGCGGCGTGCTCGTTTTTGCTTCGTCCGCGGGCCGTCCGGTCCGCCGGTCCGTCCTCTGGGACGGCGTCGGCGGCGGTTTCCACGGCGCGGGCGAGGCGGCGATCCCGCTGATCAGCGCCGTGATCAGGTCGTCTCGGGTGGGGAAGCAGCTGTACAGACACCACACCCACGGCTTCGGTCGAGAACGGACGACGTCAAAGCCGCGGCCGAGACACTGCTGCGAGCCGAGGCCGTGGAACTCGCCCCGGATTCCAGCAGGGCCACTGTCCGGAAGAAACAGAGCACCCCTGTCACGCTCCCCTGGTCAACACGCGTTGGCACCTGGTGTCAGGATGGCTTGGTGAACATGGCACAGAACCACATAGCCCCTGTCGTGCGTCCCATCACCGACGCCGATATTCCCACCGCGGTCGATACCCTCGCCCGCGCCTTCGCCGACTACCCCTACACGCGACACGTGATCGCGGCGGACGATCACGAGGGGCGGATCCGGCGATTCCAGGAGCTGTGCCTGACCCACATCGGCATGGTGTACGGCCGAGTCTGGGTCGCCGACGAAGGCCGCGCCGTGGCTGTCTGGGCCGTTCCCGGCCAGGATTCCTCGCCCGCCTTCGCCGAGATCGGGCCGACCCTGGTCGAACTCGGCGGCGACCGGGCCGCTGCGGCCGCAGCCGCGGACACGGCCATTGCCCCGTACCGGCCCCAGGAGCCGGGATGGTTCCTGGAAACCGTGGCAACCGCCCCCGAGGCCCAGGGGCAGGGCCTGGGCAGTGCGGTGCTGATTCCCGGCATCCAGGAGGCCGAGCGCGCTGGGCACCCGGCGTTCCTGGAGACCTCCAGCGAGGCGAACGTGCGATTCTACGAGCGCCTCGGCTTCAAGGTCACAGCCGATGTCCAGCTCCCCGACAACGGCCCCCGCACATGGTGCATGCGCAGGGACCCGCACTGAGAACCCGCAGTGCGACCTTCGCCGGGGGGCGTGCTCAGAGCACCTCGTCCTCGTCCCTCCGGCGCATCCGGATCGCGCAACGGGCGCCGTCCGGATGCGCCGCCGGGCTCGAAGCCTCGGAGACCGAGACGGGCATGTGAAAGGACCTGCGCGCACCCCTCCCCGAGGCGCACGCCCACGGCCTGGACATCCGCCTGGCGACTGAGGTGCCCTTGATCTTCCGGACAGCGACCCGCGTAGGGTTGTAGGAAACCGGAAAGAGAAAGCACGTGCCAAAGAGATATACACAGCAGTT
>NZ_JBIRRX010000026.1:0-87439 GCF_044333915.1 Embleya sp. NPDC020886
GACGTCGCCACGAACACGATCCCGGCCAACACCTCACGATCCCCGAACCGCCGCCGGCCACCACCCTGCGGCCGGGTCGGCTTCGACGGCACCACGCGCTCGAACAACTCCCACAACTCGTCCGGCACCAGCCGCTCCACAAGCGTCGTCACACACGCCAGAATAGCGAACACGCCAAATGAAACGACTTCTTAGTGCATCCAGATTCAGGGTCTCGACGATGTCCATCGTGATCCCGCTTGCGTCTTCATGGACGTGACCGCGTGCCACGCGCCAACCCCGGCGGGACAGCTGACCGACTGGGTCGTGTGCGGGGATGCACTCTGCGACCAGGACCCGGATATCGCGGTCAAGCTCGACCGCGATCGCCGGGTTCAGTTCTGTCTGGATGGTCCTGAGCAGGGGTATCAGGGGGCGGTAGGCGATCGGTAGACGGGCCGAGAGGGGGGCGGTGTCTCCCGGCATCCGCAGCAGACCGATGGGGAAGTTTGTGAAAACGGTCAGCTGTGAAGCACGCTCGATGATTCGCATCAACGTGTCGCTCCATAGAGGCTTGGCAGACTCGTCGAGTCGGTCAAGTAGACGTCTGACAGTTGCTCCACTCTGCGTGCCAGCGAAGTGCCGTTCCAGTTCGGCGAGAACGGTGAAAGCCTCCGGAGGGACCGCTGGAAGGACAAAGCCAACACCGCCACGTGCGATGGCGTGATGGGTTGTGACGAATTCGATTGCGGCCCGCTCGATGAATGGATCGGATCGCCGGTGCATCGTCGGTGACCACGTGTGTTCCGACTCGAGGGGCGACAGCAACTGAGGGCGGGCGCGCAGCGCACTGTCGTACGCGATACGGGCGTAGGCAGGGGCAACTCCCGGTAGCGCCAGCGCCACCGGGACGCGGTTCCTCACGTGCTCCTCCCTGATTACTTGGGGTAGCTTTCGCTCGGCGTCCTGATACTCCGTTCCTTCGCGCGCAAGTCGCGCAATAGCGGCCAGAACCGCATGCTCATGAAATGTCCGCGCGACGAGGTTGTCCCGATCCTCCAAGGTTTCGATCGGTGCTTCAGTCGCGTCCCAGTTCATCTGCCGAGCAAGCCATCGACGAGGCAAATCTGTGGACGCCGTATCCAGCCGGTGCGTCAGCTTCGGTTCGCGCCCCAGGTACTCGACGCTGGGCACGAAGTGCTGATGAATCTGCCGCCAGTGCCTAGCGAGACCACGGTTCGGCATCTGGGAATAGCGCACGGGCGGGAGGACGAATCCCAGAGCTTCCGCGCGCTGGCCTGCCTCCACCGCAATGTCGTCAGCACACGCTACAAGTATCGGCTCCCTGCCGGCGATGAACCCCGCACAGTGCTCATGGTCGAAGAATTCAATGGGGATCAGCAGGATGTGGTGCTCAAGGTGGAGCAGTTGGCTCAACTTCAGCGATTTGGCAGAGACGTCAGCCAACTCGGAAAGCGTGTTGGGCAGGTGCATGCAGTACCACAGGCCCGGCAGAGCGGCGGCTGCCGCGTGTGACAGCGCATGCGGTACGGAGGTCGCGGCATCCACTTGCAGTTGCTGATACGCGAACGGAGAGTAGGGTACGCCGCCGAGGTTCTCGCCCTCCTTGAACACCACCGCGTACAGCGGAAAAGGCGGGGGCTCAAGCCCAGCCGCTGACATCCCATTCGGGTTCACTGGCAAGCTCCAATCCACAAGTTCCAGCTGCAGTTGCGGGGCGAACTGGAAATGGGGCGTCGGGTACACAGCGACCGCGCCACCCGCGATCCAGACCAGATGCACAACGACGTCCCAGCCGCATGAGGCGTTGCGATCCCGTCCGTCGCAAGGTGCCCGACTTCAGTCTTTCCTTGAATCCACGAACCGCCGGCCCAGGGACACGGGAGCGACGCTACCGACTCGCTCGCCAAAATACGCGAATCCCCCTGACGACGAGAGAGGTTCGGGCCGGACGACGGCTTGCGGCGACGACACGCACGATGTCGGTGACGGAGGCGATGATGGGGGCAAGGACCGCTGGCGCGTAAGGCGTGGCATCGGATCGCCACCGGTGCGCGGTGACGGCCCGACACCCGGTTCGACGGTGCGGGGGATCACGGTGGCGTTCACGGCGGTTCACCGGGAGTGGGGCGTGCTGGACGCGACCCTGCCCGACCTGGGGTGCGGGCGGCGCTGGGAAGAGGTTCATGTCGCGCGGCCCCGGGCGCCGTTGACGTGCCCGGCGTGCGCGCACGGCTCCCACGCCAAGATCTCCCCACGCGGCCTGCGGTTCTTCGCACACGACCCCGGTGCCCCGTGCTGCCGACTCGCGGAGGAGTCCCTCGAACACCATCTCCTGAAACTGGAGTTGCTCACCGCGGTCCGCGACGCGGGCTGGTTCGCCCGCCTGGAGGTGGCCGCGTCAGACGGCTCCTGGCGCGCCGACGTCCTGGCGACCTCTCCCGACGGCACCCACCGCATGGCCTGGGAGGCCCAACTGTCGCCCATCGGCGTGGACGCCATCCGCGCCAGGACCGCGAAACTGGCCCGCGACGACGTCACCGTCTGCTGGGTCGCACCCGCCCCCAAACCCGGCACACCGCCCGCCCCCTGGCTCGACGCCGTTCCCGCCGTCGAGGCCACCCCCACCGACACCGACACCACCGTGACCTGGACCCTCACCCATGGGCTGCGCCGCTTCGCCATGTGCGTCGACCCGGCGCCGGGCGCGGCACCGCGCCGGTGGTGGGAGCCGGTCGAGGGCGTACCGCTGTCCCGATTCGTGGGCTGGGTCCTGAAGTCGACGGTCACCCGCCACCAAGGACGCGGTTCCCGCCACGCTCCGACGGCGCCGCCCCCGCTCTGGTGGACGGCCCGCCACTACATCACCCTGGAGCGGGAGGCGGCCGAGATCGAGGCCCACGCCGAGGCCGCGGCACGCGATGCGCTCATCGCGCAGGCCGAGGCCCGACAGGCCGAGCTCGACGCCGAATCCGACCGTCACCGCGCGGCCGAGGAGCACGCCCGACGCAGGAAGGCCCTGGCCGACCGGGCCGGGCACTGGCACGCCTGCTCCTCGGCGAGGAGGGAGCAACTCACGGGCGCCGTGCACGCGTGGGCCGAACGCGAGCAACTGCGCGTCCAGGTCGTCTTCGGCGCGGTCGCCCCCCACTGGGCAGGCGGCGTGGCGGTCTTGGACGGTGCGAGCGGCGCCCCGGTGGCCACGCTCACCCCCGCACGGGGGCTCCTCGACGGCCTGGACCCCGCGCTGACCGTCCTGATGGAGACCCGCACCCAACTCCGTGACATCCTCCCCGCCCTGCCCCCGTACGTGCGTGTGGAAAGACTGCAGGTGCCCGGCGAGTCACGGGCGCGGAATCTGGCCGACTTCCTCGTGGCCGGCCCCGCGATCACCGACGAGATGTTCCAACGACCGGACAAGGTGGTTCCCAGGCCGCGGGCGTACGGCGCACGCGTGCCACAGCCGCGCCGCCGTAGTCGGTCCGCGCTCCTGCTGGACGTCACCGCAGCTCTGGAAGCCCTTGCACGCGGCCGGTTCCTCATGGACGGGGCGTTGGTGACCGCGGTGAAACCCGTGATCGACGCGATGGAGTGCGGGCAACTCGATTCCGAGATCACTCGTGACGCGCTCCTGGCCACGGTGAGCGAGAACACCACCCGCATACCCGGCGACGATCGACCCCTGGACGCCATCCTTCGCACCATCCTCGAACGCCCATGACGACGACATGGGCAGGCTCGGCGCCCTGCTTGAACCGGGTCCGATGCGCGGCCGGCTCATGGTTTACGCGTCTGGTGACGGCCGAAACGTTCGCCAGTGAACGACATAGCGATGAGGTGTGCAGCGACTCGCCAGTCAGATTCTTTGGATCGCCGAGGGAAACGCGAACGAGTGGTGAGACGGCCAGCGGGTGTGGTGCCGGACCAGCCTGTGGTCGAACCCGCTTTTCGTCATACGACGACGATCGAGATTCCGTGGCACTCTCCACGAGTACCACATACCGCTCAAGCTGCACGGATTGAGCTTGCTCCGCTTTGACGGACACCGTCGTTGTGGTGGTGGTCAGGCCGCGAGTGCGGCTTCGTATTCGACGGGGCTGCAATAGCCGAGGCTGCTGTGCAGCCTGCGGATGTTGTACCAGGCCTCGATCCACTCGAAGATCGCTGCCCGTGCTGCGGCTCGGTCGGGCCAGGGCCGGTCGGCGGCGAGGTCGCTCTTCAAGGTGGCGAAGAACGACTCGGCGAGTGCGTTGGTGTGTCCTGAAGATGATGGAGGTTCGGTGTAGAAGACCGAGCTTCCATGGTCGTGCTGTTGTGGAGATGAAGGTGGGTCCTTCGGCATCGGCATGCAGGTGCGGGTGTCAAACCACCACGAGCTGCTGCGGTGAATGAGCCGTGGTGGTGAGCGTCGTGGAAAAGTCGCACGAGATGCGGCAGGTGTGGGCCGAGAAGGCGAACGTGAGTGAAACGCTGATGACGTGTCGTTAAGCCAAACGACATCAGAACCAGGGCCTCAATGCTGTCCTGGGATAAGCCAGACGGGAACCTGTCCACTGGTCTGGCGGTGTCCGGCATGAAGGCGGCGCGAGCTCGGTCCGGGCTTCACAACGGAACAGGAGAACTCCTCGGTGCGAAACCGTGATTCGCTGGTTGAGGCGGATGGCGAGAGGGAGAGCCGCAAGCGGCGAAAGCCTGTGAGCGGCAGAGTACCGGTCGCGCGCCAGGAGGGCGGAACGCCCCGTAGTAGCGCTGAAGTTCCTGTAATGGGAGCGGAGCGAAGGGGGCGTGTTGTTGGGTATCGATCGACGATCAACCAGGAATGGGAGGAATCGGATGACCGACACGAGATCGGTAGGCAAACCGTTTGACATCCCGAAGTCTCTGGTGTGGAACGCGTATCAGAGGGTCAAGGCCAACAGAGGAGCGGCCGGTGTGGACGGGCAGTCGCTGACGGAGTTCGCGCAGGATGAGAAGAACAACCTGTACAGACTCTGGAATCGACTCTCGTCGGGAAGCTATTTCCCTCCGCCCGTCCGGGCGGTGGAGATACCGAAACGCGGAGGCGGTGTGCGGACTCTGGGAGTTCCCACCGTCGTCGACAGGATCGCCCAGACAGCGGTGGCGATGGCTCTCGGGCCCGACGTGGAAGGCATCTTCCACAGGGACTCGTACGGTTATCGTCCGGGGCGGTCGGCGTGGGACGCGGTGGAGTCGTGCAAGCAGCGGTGTTGGCGTTACCCGTGGGTGATCGACCTTGATATCCAGGGGTTCTTCGACAACGTACCGCGCGACCCCATTCTCGTTGCGGTCGGCAGACACACCGAACTTCCGTGGGTACTGCTGTATGTGAAACGGTGGCTGGTCGCCCCCGTTCGGCAGGCCGACGGAACGCTCGTCGAGCGGGTCAAAGGAACGCCGCAAGGCTCCGCGATCTCGCCGCTGTTGTCGAATCTGTTTCTGCACTACGCTCTCGACTCCTGGCTGGATCGAGAGTGTCCATCGGTCGGATTCGAGCGGTACTGCGATGACGTCGTGGTGCACTGTGCCAGCGAGAAACAGGCGTTCTACGTCCGTGACTTGATCGAGCGCAGACTACGGCGCTTCGGCCTGAACCTGCATCCGGAGAAGACGCGGATCGTGTACTGCAAGCAGGAAGGCCGTGACCTGCACCATCCGATCACGGAATTCACCTTCCTCGGGTTCACGTTCCGTCGTCGACCCGCCCGACTGCGGGACGGGAGGCTGAAGTCGGGTTTCCTCCCCGCGGTGAGCAAACAGGCCATGAAGTCCATGGCCGAGGTCATCCGAGGGTGGAGGTTGGGTCGCAGGACCACGCTGAGCTTCAAGGAGATCGCCGCGATGATCAATCCCGTCGTGGCCGGATGGATCAACTATTACGGACGCTTCTACAAGTCCAGGCTGATTCGCTTCTTGGAGCAGCAGATCAACCCGTTTCTGGTGAAATGGGCGCGAAGGAAATTCAAACAGTACCGGCGGGCTGCTCGGAGGGTCCGCCGGAAGCTCGCCGAGATTGCATCAATCTATCCCGGCATGTTCGCCCATTGGCGACACGGAGCAATGCCTACCGGTTCAACAACGGGAGCCGTGTGAAGGGAGACTTTCACGCACGGTTCTGAGAGCGGCGGCGGGTGAGATTCCTGCCGCCGACTCACCTCGGCGGAGCTGCCGACCGCGCTCATCGAGCGGGTCACGCCCGCCTCGTGGCAGGCGTCGGCGAACGCCCGAGAGGTGTATTGGGAGCCGTGGTCGCTGTGGAAGATCGCTCCGCGAAGGTCGCCGTTGCGGGTGCGGGCCGCGGCGTGGAGGGCGTCGACGACCAGGTCCGCGCGCATGTGGTCGGCGATCGCCCAGCCGGCGAGGCGCCGCGAACACAGGTCGACGACGGTCGCGAGGTAGAGAGGCTTGCCGCCGGCGACGGGCAGTTAAGTGATGTCGCCGACGTATTTGTGGTTCGGTGTGTCGGCGGTGAAGTCGCGGTGGACGAGGTCGCCCACCGTCGCGGCCGCGGGGTCGGCGATGGTGGTGTGGTGCCTGCGTCGCAGGTGGAGACCGATGATGCGGTGCGCGCGCATGACGCGTTCGACCCGCTTGTGGTTGATTCGAAGTCCGGCGTCACGCAACTCGGCGGTGACGCGCGGGGAGCCGTACGTCTTGTCGGACTCGGTGTGGATGCGGCGGATCCGGGCGGCGAGACGCGCGTCGGAATCCGCGCGGGCGACACGAGCCGAAGCCGCGTTCGCCCATCGGTAGAACCCTGACCTGGAGAGTTCCAGGACCCGGCAGAGCCGCTTGACGCCGTATCGGCGTTGGTGGTCGGCGACGAACCGGAAGCGGTTCACCAGCGCGTCTCGCCCGCGAAATATTTGGCCGCCCGACGCAGGATCTCGCGTTCCTGCCGCAATTCCGCGTTCTCTTTCCGTAGGGCCTCGTTCTCCGCTTCCAACGGCGTGGCCGGGGCCGACCCACCCGCCGGTTTCGGCGTCCCGCCCTTGCCCTTCTTGTCCGCAGAACGGATCCAACTACGCAGTGTCTCGGCATTGACACCCAGATCGGCGGCGATCGTCGCTCCGGGCCGCGAGCGATACATCGCGACCGCGTCCGCCTTGAATTCCGGCGGATAGTGCTTCATCCCCACGGGGACTCCGTTCTCCTGAACCATCAAGATCCAGTGTCTTCGATGTCCACACATCAGGGGGAACGCCCGAAGTCCTACTAGTGTCCTGCGCCGGTAGTTGCTCGTTAGATGTTGTGTGACTTCTGTGGTTGGTGCGTCGGTTCCTCGTCGTGGTCCGAAGTTGGAGCCGTTACTGCTCTCCGATGAGGAGAGGGTGACGTTGGAGCGGTGGACTCGGCGGGCAACGTCGGCTCAGGCGTTGGCACTTCGCTCGCGAATCGTGTTGGCGTGTGCGGGGCCGGAGGCGCCGCCGATCGTCGCGGTCACCCGGGATCTGCGGGTCGCCGCGGACACGGTCCGCAAGTGGCGACGACGTTTCCTCGTCGACCGGCTGGACGGCCTGGTGGACGAACCCCGGCCGGGCCGGCCGCCCACCATCGACGTCGAACGGGTCGAGGCCGTCGTGGTCGCCACCCTGGAGGAGATCCCGAGGAACGCCACCCACTGGTCGCGCAGGTCGATGGCGGACCGCAGCGGCCTGTCGAAGTCCACCGTCGGCCGCATCTGGCGCCGGTTCCAGCTCAAGCCACACCTGACGGACACGTTCAAGCTGTCGACGGATCCGTTGTTCCTGGAGAAGGTCCACGACGTCGTCGGGCTGTACTTCAACCCGCCCGAGGGCGCCGTTGTGCTCTCCGTGGACGAGAAGTCGCCGATCCAGGCGTTGGATCGATCCCAGCCGGTCCTGCCGATGATGCCCGGCATGCCCGAACGGCGCACCCACGACTATCTCCGCAACGGCCTGACCACCCTGTTCGCCGCGTTCGACGTCGCTACCGGGGAGGTCATCACGGCCCTGCATCGCCGGCATCGGGCGGCGGAGTTCAGGAAGTTCCTGATCAGGATCGACAAGGAGGTCCCCGCGCATCTCCAGGTCCATCTGATCTGTGACAACTACGGCACCCACAAGACCCCGGCGATTCGGGCGTGGCTGGCCAAACACCCGCGCTTCCACGTGCATTTCACCCCGACGGGTTCCTCCTGGATCAACCAGGTCGAGCGGTGGTTCGGCTTCCTCACCGACCAGATGATCCGCCGCGGCGCGCACAGGAACGTCCAGGCCCTCGAAGCCGACATCCGAGCCTGGGTCAAGGACTGGAACGAGCATCCCAAGCCGTTCGTCTGGACCAAGACAGCCGAGGAGATTCTCGACTCCCTCGCCCGCTTCTGCCGACGGATCTCCGGCGCAGGACACTAGCCCTCCGGCCCATGACCTGGCTGCCTGCCGACTTCGTGGTCGGTCTCTGTGTGTGCCGGGGCAGACCGGCCTGTACCCGGGGTGTCGTGTCGTCCTGCGGTTTCCCGCCGGGGTGGGTCACGGTTCCGGGTGGGTTGCTCTGTTTGGTCGGGTGGTGTTCGGATCCGGTTGCTCCGTCCCGGCTGCTTTGAAAGATCTTGTCGATTGATTATGTTCGGTCGGTGCCGGGAGGAGTCCGCGGCGGCCGACGCCGAGGCGGCGGCCGAGCAGGGCCAGCGTCGAGCGCGCCGAGGACATCGCCCGCCGTGAGGGGATTGCCCGGCGACACCCGGGGCTGATTCCCGTTCCCGAGCAGCCTGCCGAAGCGCCGTTCTGGCTGCGTCCGTGGGTGCCCCGGGATGTCGGGGAACCCACGGCACACACCACGATGGACGCCCCGATGGGCAAGATCGGTGACGAGATGGGTGCGGACCGGTCGGGCTTCACTGCGGCGATCAGTTGTACCAGGTCCACCACTGGTCGGCGTAGTCGGCGTTGTCGCCGCAGGTGTACGCGCTGACCGGGGCGCTGTTGCCGGTGCCGTTTGGGTAGACACACTTGTTGTATGCGAACTTGATCCGGAACCAGCTTGCTGTGGTGTCGATGATCAGTAGCGCCTCTTGGCCTACCGCATCACTCCGGCACGATTGAGTGGTGACCGTGGCATCGTCGACTTGCAAGCATTGGTTCACAAATTTACCAACTATCTGCCAAGAGTTAGTGAAGTCGAATGGGTGCCACGAGGTCCACCTTTGATCGGTGTAAGCCTGGTTGCACTCGTATTGCATTACCCCGAACAGGTCTGCGGCTGGCAGCGAGACCATGCACTTGCGGCTGAACCAGTTGAGGAGTTGCGCGTTTTCGGCGGGCCCGGGCCAATCGTTCGGTTCCTGAGTCAGGCCGGGCGGCCTGTGCTTGGCGAGGAATTCCTGGAGCAGCCTGGGCTGGTCCTCCGGCGCCCCCGCGACGGGGGGTGCGGATTGGGCTGTTGCGGTGCCGGCCGTGCCGACGAGGACTGCGGCGACCAGGGAGAGCAACAGGAGCATGACATACGGGCGTTGCGTTCTCAATTTCATGGATGCCTTCGCATTGTGACGCCCCGGGGTGAGCGCTCTAGTAGCTTCCAGAATTCGAGTTGGCCAGGGGAAGACGGAAACCGGCCATGATCCATGCGAGAAGGCCCCTGGTGTCCCCTGTGTGAGTGTGCGTCGGGGTGGCGGTGGTTGGTCGTCAGCGGGGTGCGGTGGGCTTGATCCACTTTGACGGACACCCTGGATGAGGGGCTTTGGCCTCTCTGGGGAGGATGTCCATCATGGAGAGCATGGGGAAGAAGAAGCCTCGGCCTCGCCGCTCGTTCACGCCGGAGTTCAAAGCCGAGATCGTCGCGCTGTGCAGGCAGGGCGACAGGTCGGTCGGGCAGGTCGCGAAGGACTTCGACCCGACCGAGACCGCGGTGCGCGACCGGGTGAAGCAGGCCGAGGTCGACACGGGCGAACGCAACGGGACGACCTCGGCCGAGCGGGAGGAACTCACGCGGTTGCGGCGGGAGAACACCCGGCTGCGGCAGGACGTGGAAGTTCTCAAGCGGGCCACGGCTTTCTTCGCGTCAATGCCAAAGTTGAGGACATCGGCCGGGTGGTGGTGCAAGAGTGGCAGCCGCCGGCGGGGTTGGCTCGTTTTTTCGCTGCCCCGTTATGGTGGCTTGTCCTTGATGTGCCGCCCCGCCGGTTCGGCGATCTCTGCGGTGTGGCCTGATAGAAGCGTGCCCGCTTGCCCGATTGAGGCGTGCCCCCGTGGAGAACGACCGCCCTGCCCACGCGTTCGTGCACCCACTGGAGGCGACCTGTGATCGCGGTCGGCATCGACTCCCACAAGAAGACCCACACCCTCGTCGCGGTGGACCAGGTCGGCCGACGCCTGGCCCAGGTCACCGTCGACGCGACGCCCACAGGGCACACGCGAGCCTGCGACTGGCTGAGGCAGTTCGACCGGGCCCTGCTCGCCGTGGAGGACTGCAGGCATCTGACCAGGCGTTTCGAAGCCGACCTGCCGATGGCGGGCCACGCCGTGGTCCGTGTGCACACCCGGCTGATGGCCGGTGCCCGCCGTTCCGCACGCGAGCGCGGCAAGTCCGACCCGATCGACGCCGAGGCCGTCGCCCGCGTCGCACTGCGCGAGCCGAACCCCCCCCAGGGCCGAACTCGACGGCCCGACACGCGAGGTCAAGCTCCGTGTGGACCATCGCAGGACGTTGGTCCGCCGGCGCACGGCCACCGCGAACAAGCTGCGTTGGATGCTGCACGAGCTCGACCCCGAACTGTCCGTTCCCTCCCGGGGCCTGCGTCGGTTGTGTGTCTGGCCGCCCTGGAGGAACAGTTGACGGGCCCGGTCGGCGTGGTGGCCGAGATCGCCCTGGAACTGGTCCAGGACTGCAGACTTCTCACCGTCCGCATCAACCGCATCGAGTAGCAACTCCGTTTGCTGGTACAAGAGTTGGCTCCGAATCTCTTGACCGTGCCTGGGTGCGGCGTGCTGGGCGCGGCGATGATTCTGGGCGAGACTGCAGGCGCCGCCCGGTTCCGGTCCAAGGACGCGTTCGCACGCTTCAACGGCACCGCTCCCATCCCGGTCTGGTCCTCCAACAAGGTTCGGGTCCGGCTCAACCGCGGCGGCAACCGCACCATCAACACCGCCCTGCACATGGCCGCCGTCACCCAGACCCGAGGCGACGGCGAGGGCGCCGTCTACTACGCGAGGCGACTTGCGGCCGGCAAGACCCCCAAGGAAGCCCTTCGACTCCTGCGGCGGCGCATCTCCGACCGGGTCTATCGCGCTCTGTTGACCGACGAGATCGCCCGCTCCCAGCAACACGACATCGAACAACCCTGCGCGGCTTGACATAGAAGCATCAAGGAGACCCGGTGACGGTGCATCCGTTCATCGAGGCGGAGAAGCAGGGCGGCCGCAGCGTCAAACGCGCGTGTGAGCTGCTGCAGGTCTCCCGTTCCGCCTTCTACGACCGCCGCCGCGCGGCCCCGGCCCGCGCAGGACGCGCGACCGAGAACTGACGACACGGATTGCGGAGGCCCACCGCGCCTCGCGCGGCGGCTACGGCGCTCCACGTGTCCATGCCGTCCTGATCCGCGGTGGCGACCGCGTCGGGCGCCGCCGCGTCGCCCGGCTGATGCGCGAGGCCGGGCTCGAGGGCCGTCACCGCAGACGCGGCCGGCGCACCACGGTGCCCGATCCGCACGCGGCCGCCCGCCCGGACCTGGTGGGCCGCGACTTCCGGCCCGGGCCGGCGGCGGCCGGAACGCGGTGGTGCGGGGACATCACCTACCTGGCGACCGATCAGGGATGGCTGTTCGACATCGCCACCCGCAAGGTCGTGGGCTGGGCCACCGCGGACCACCTGCGCACCGAACTGGTCGCCGACGCCCTGCGCGACGCGGTCCACCGGCAGCGTCCGCCGGCCGGGGCGATCTTCCACTCGGATCGCGGATGTCAGTACACCAGCCGCGAATTCGCCCTGCTCGCAAGCGAGTTCGGCATCCGACTGTCGGTCGGGCGCACGGGTCAGTGCTGGGACAACGCGCTCGCCGAGTCGTTCTTCGCCACCCTCAAGAACGACCTCGGGGCCGACCGACGATGGCCCAGCCGTGCCGCCGCTCGTGCCGACGTGTTCGAATACGTCGAGAGCTGGTACAACCTCCGAAGGCTGCACAGCAGCCTCGACTACCGCAGTCCCGTCGAATACGAAGCCGCTCTCGCGGCCTGACCACAACGACGGTGTCCGTCAAAGCGGAGCAAGCTCACTTGCTGATCGTTTCAGAATGCGATCCGACATCTCGGCTGAGATGGCGCTCAGTGGTGCGACGGAACTGGTAGCTCTGGTTGTGCGTTGGCTCGACAGGACTATGGGGGAGAACCTTGTCGAACTTGAGCTTCCCGCCGACGCGGGCGGTCGGGCGCGGGGCGGCTTGGTACCGCGGGGACTGCCATGTCCACTCGGTTCACTCGGACGGGGAACTCACTCCTGAAGAGTTGGCCGTTGGGGGGCGCGCTGCCGGGCTCGACTTCATGGCGACGACGGAGCACAACTCGGCTGCGGAATCCGGTGCGTGGGGGCACCTGGCTACCGATGAATTTTTGATCATTCTTGGTGAGGAAGTGACCACGAAGACCGGGCACTGGCTGGCGCTCGGCATCAAACCCGGCGAGGTCATCGACTGGAACCACCAGGTCGGGGACGGGTTGATCGATCAGTGTCTGGATCAGGTCCATCAAGTCGGAGGGCTGTGCGTGGCCGCACACCCGCATGCGCCCTATCCGTCGGGCGACTTCATGTTTCCCTTCCGGGGCTTCGACGTGGTGGAGGTCTGGAACGGACTGTGGACTTCGGACCGACCTTGGAACGCTGACAACGAGGCAGCCTTGGCGGAGTGGGGGCGGAGCCTCGCAGCGGACATGCACACGGGATCGTGGCGGCCGGCGATGGGCAACAGCGATACGCACTTGGAAGGTCAGATCGGCATCCCGCACACCGTGGTCTATGCCGAGGAGCTGAACACCGAGGCGATCCTGGCCGGAATCCGTGCCGGCCGCAGTTGGATCGCCGAGTCGGCGGACGTGGACGTGACGTTCACTGCCAATGCCGATGGTCACGTTGTCGGGGTGGGAGAACAGCTCACAACTCATGGTGGGCAGGTCGAAGTGCGGGCAGCAGTGCGAGGCGTGCCGGTGGGCACTGTCAGCTTCCACACCGATGGAGGAAAGGTTCACCGGGCGTCTGTCCCCGGCGACGGGGCAGGTGTGGTGCAGTGGGACACGACGGCGGAGGAGTCAATGTTCGTCCGCATCGAGGTCCGCCATCACAACGGGGACGTCGCCGCACTCACCAATCCGATCATCCTCGTCTGACCACTCGCTTCACCGTACGGTGGGCAGGCGTCGGAGGCAGATGAGGCTGCAGCCGGTTCGAGCAGGTCCTGATGGAGGTCGGCGCGCCGTTCGTAGCGGGTCCGGAGCCGTTTGAACCGGTGCAGCCAAGCAAAGGCCCTCTCTACCACCCATCGGACCTTGCCGAGCCCTGAGCCGTGGGCCACGCCACGTCGGGCGATCATCGGTCTGATGCCACGCTTCCACAGCAGGCGGCTGTACTTGTCGAAGTCGTAGCCCCGGTCGGCATACAAGTGCCGCGGCTTGCGGCGAGGTCGCCCTCGCAGCCCCCGGATCGGCGGAACCGCGTCGAGCAGCGGCAGGAACTGGGTGACGTCGTGGCGGTTGCCGCCGGTGAGGGTGACTGCGAGCGGGGTTCCGTGTCGGTCGACTATCAGGTGGTGCTTGGAACCAGGACGGGCGCGGTCGACCGGCGAAGGGCCGACGTGATCCCCCCTTTGAGGGCCCGGACATGCGAGCCGTCAACAGCGCAGTGATCCACGGATCAGCGCGAGGCCGGGGTCGTCGGCGGGGCCGAGGCGTTCGTCGCGCAGGTGGGTGTTCAGGTCGTGGGGGAGGGTTTCGTGGGCGCGGGGTGCGTGGGGGTCGCGGGGGATGTTCCCGCGGCCCGCAGCTTCTCGTCCTGGAGGGCGAGGTCGGCCCCGCAGACGCGGGGATGTTCCCCGCGCGGTAGCGTTGGACCTCGGTGGCGCGGAGTCGGCCCCGCAGACGCGGGGATGTTCCCTCGACCTGGACGAGGACGACAACGGCGACCTGGTCGGCCCCGCAGACGCGGGGATGCTCCGGCGGAAGGCCCGGATTCAGGCGGGCGACGTCCTGTTCTCGGATCGCCGCTTGGTCGGCCCTGTCGGTGGGTCGCTTGTGATCCATCCGGCTACCGGTCGTGGCGTGGCCGGGTCTCGGCCGCCGTTGCCGCAGGGGTCCGCGGGAAGTGCCGATGAAAGGACCGTCGGGTGAACTACCTTGAAGCCGAGGAAGATTCACTTCACGACAGGGCAGCAGCAGGTGGCAAGATGCAACCGAGCGAAAACGGTGTTACCCGTCGGTAGAACCCCAGTTCATCCAGTGTCGGCCCCGCGCGAGCGGGGATGGTCCCGCCCCGGAGTACGCCCGGACCGTCACCGCGGCGTCGGCCCCGCGCGAGCGGGGATGGTCCCGCGGGGGGCGACGGTGCCACGATCAACATCGCGTCGGCCCCGCGCGAGCGGGGATGGTCCCCGGCCGGCGTGGGCCGGCTCGCGCGCCAAAAGGTCGGCCCCGCGCGAGCGGGGATGGTCCGCTGGTGACGTCGGCCGCGTCGAGCGACCACCGGTCGGCCCCGCGCGAGCGGGGATGGTCCCCCGCAGCCCGATCGTGCGTCTGCCGTGGATGAGTCGGCCCCGCGCGAGCGGGGATGGTCCCCCGCTCGACGCGACCACCCGCGCTGCGGCGGCGTCGGCCCCGCGCGAGCGGGGATGGTCCCGCCGGGTGGTCCAAGTTGTGCACCACGTTGAGGTCGGCCCCGCGCGAGCGGGGATGGTCCCCTCGGCCGGGCACAACTGCGCCATGTAGCCGGGTCGGCCCCGCATCCGCGGGGATGGTCCCGGCGGCGCCGGCGGTGGCCGCAGGCATCCGGAGTCGGCCCCGCGAATGGTCCGGACCGGCCGCGTGTACCAGGGCCGCGCGTGGAGTCGGCCCCGCGAACGCGGGGATGGTTCCTGGGCTACCAGCCCTACGGGGCGCTGCCGGCGGTCGACACTTCGCGTGGTCACGGATAACCCCGACCCGACACTCACCGGCCCGCTCCACGACCGGTTCACCGCCAAACGGGCCGAGAAGGCCACCCGCGTCGTCGTGAACTCGGTGGTGTTCCGATCCAGCGGGCAGAACCTCACCAAACGCGGGGCCTACATCGAGATGGTCAGCCGCTTCCTCGAACCCGTCCTCCTCGCCCTCGCCATCCTCGCCATCCGAGGACGCGTCAAACGATGATTCGGCTGACACATCTCGCGGCCAAGTTCGCTGACACTCTCACTGCCAACGACAGTGCGAATGGCGGAGTTCTGTCAGTGCGTCGGCAGAGTTCGTGTCAGTAGGTGTCGGCGAGGTTCTTGCGGTTGGCACCGACGACGTATCGGGCGTCTCGTCGACGAGGCTTGCTGTACGCGACGCCGGGCGCGAGCGCGTCGCCTCGCCAAATACCTAGGGTGGAGATCCGACGCACCCGGCCTGAGCCCGAAGGAATGACGCCCGTGATCGTTGTGTCCGATCCGAATTTCGACGAGGTGGTGCTCACCGGATCGGTGGACGACCTGACCGGCCTGGCGGACATGGTGGCCCGAGGCAAGGGATTCCTCGGGTCCTCACTCGCGGCACCGCAGGACGGCGACTCCCTGGCCGGAGTCGAAGTCGCCGACGTATCCCGCCCGGGGGTGTATGTCCGTCTCGACGCCCCACGCGGGATCCTCGTGATCGACGGCGATCCCGCCGCCAGGGCCCTGTTCTCGGCCCAACTCCACTCCATGACCGCCGCCATGACCGCCGTGGACGGTGGCGGTCACCGTCACATCGACCACTTTCCCGGGCATCCCTACCTCGTCGAGGGTTCCCACCCTCTGGTGATCGGCATCGACCGCAACGAGCCGACAAGATGAGCAGGACCGCGACAGACGGGCCGATGTCCGCAGCCGACGACACGCCACCGACAACAACCTCGCCGTCGCACTGACAGTGATGATGGGTGAGGCACCGTTCGGGGGCTTGACTCGCGCACTGACTGACGCTTCGGCTGTCCTGCAAATGAATCGTCAGCCCTCCGGACGGTGTCGTAGCACACGTGGTCGGTGGGGCTTCCGTGACCTCATAGGAGCCCGACTCGCGGTCTCGTCACTGTCTTGTCCTGTCGCCCCACCGCCACGTGCGACCTCTCGTCGGTTCACGGAAGGGACGGCGGAACACGGATGACGAACGAGATCACGGTGGTCGGCGGAGTCGACACCCACACCGATGTCCACCAGGCCGCCGTGGTGGACTCCATCGGCCGCCACCTCGCCACGAAGGCGTTTCCCACGCACCCCGCCGGCTGTCTGCGACTGCTGGAGTGGCTGCGCTCACAAGGCGAGTTGACGGCCGTCGGGGTCGAGGGCACCGGCGCCTACGGCGCCGAACTCGCACGCGTCCTGAAGGCGAACCGGATCACCGTCGTCGAGGTCGACCGCCCCGACCGCAGGGCCCGCCGCACCCACGGCAAGTCCGACCCGGTCGACGCCTACGCCGCCGCCGCCGCGGTCCTGTCCGGACGCGCCGCCGGCGTCCCCAAGACCCGCAACGGCATCGTCGAGGCCATCCGCTCCCTGCGCGTGGTCCGCCGCTCCGCGGTCAAGTCCCGCACACAGACGACGAATCAGATCCACAACCTTGTCGTCACCGCGCCCGGAGACGTGCGCGAACAACTCCGCGGACTGCCCAGGAAAGAGCTGATCGACCGACTCGCCCGCTCACGCCCCACGGGCCTGGTCGCAGATCCCGCCCACGCGGTGCGCGTCGCGCTGCGACGGCTCGCCCGCCGCCACCGACACCTCACCGCAGAGTTCACCGAGGCCGACGCCGAACTGCGACCGCTGGTCGGACGAGGGGCCCCGGAACTCGTTGCGCTGCCGGGGATCGGCACCGAGACCGCCGCCCAACTCCCGATCACCACCGGCGACAACCCCGACCGCCTCGGGTCCGAGGCGTCGTTCGCCCACCTGTGCGCGGCGGCTCCGATACCCGCGAGCTCCGGCCGCACCCACCGCCACCGACTCAACCGCGGCGGCGACCGACAGGCCAACAACGCACTTCACATGATCGCGATCGTGCGCATGCGACACGACACCCGAACGCAGGAGTACGTCGCCCGACGCGTCACCGAAGGCCTCTCCAAGAAGGACATCCTGCGCTGCCTCAAACGCTTCATCGCCCGCGAGGTCTACAAGCACCTCACGCGTCAACACACCACACCGAAAACGCTCCCGCAGACCGCTTGACGATCTATAGGAGCTTCACTTTCTCCGCGTCCGACACCGTGGTCGTCGAAGCCACCGTCGAGCAAGACCCGCAGGAGCGCGTCGGCTTCGTCGATCCGCAAGGACATGTCCTGGGCCTGGTAGGGCTCGCCGGCTGCTTGGGCTTGCCGTCCGGGTCAGTGTGTGAACCGCGGGTCCGACGCGTCGTACTGGTATCCCCGGGACAGGACCCCTGCGGCCTCGGCCTCGCCGTGCGCCTCGGCCCACGTGCGGATCAGCTGCGTCGCGGCGCCGTGACACTCGGCAACCTCGCGTAGCGGCACGACGGCCTCGGCGACCACCTCGCCTTCCGGCATGCCCTCGTCGTTGGCGGCCCAGGCGTTGCCGTCATCCACTGCGGCGACCCTGACCCGGCGCGGTGTTCCGGGGGCGTCCGGCAGCGGGATCAGTTTGACGAAGTAGGAGCCCTCGAAGAAGTAGAAGTCCCAGACTTTGCCGTCGAGCGCTGCGGCAACCGCAGCCCCCATCGAGCCGAGCACGGAGAGAACCGCGTCTGTCCAGCCCGAGTTCGGGAATTCCCGGCCGTCCAGCGTCAGCCACACCGGGCCATCGACGAAGAGGGGATCGCGGGAGTCAATCTTGAGCCTGCCCGGAATGAGCTGCACGTCGAACAACAGCCATCGCTCCCGTGGACGCGAAACCGCACCGGTTGCGGCTCCTGTTTCAGCCTAGTTCGATGATCTTCAGCGATGCACCGCGTGGTGCTCGCAGTTCCTCATCAGCGGCCGAGTCGTCGTGAGACACCGGGCGGCCAGGTTTCGCCAACCATCGAGGGCAACCCACTGAAAGCCACACCTGGTGTCTCTGGGCCTCCAGACCTTACGACTGACCTTGATCAACCCGCGCAACAACGTAGGACCCACTGACACATTTCGCGGCCAGACTCCATGACAAGTTCACGGCCAACGACAGGGGTTGCACAGGCGGATGCCTGCCCGCAACCGTGAACTCACGCTGGGTCGTCCCCGGTGGCATGACGTCGCCTCCCGCACCTTCGCTCACACCCCCGTCATGGCCGCACTGCGCGGAAGGCGCGACCACGAACGACCCTGTGGGCTGCCGGGGCGTACGCGTCATCGGACACGCCCTCTGTCTGGCCCACCTCGCCCCCACCGCCCGAACCGCATACCTGGCAACCCTGACCCCCGGCTCCGACATCGACCACCGCGGCACCACCTTCGACAGCCCTCTCCTGACCGCACTCCTCAGCGCACTCCGCGACCCCACCGCAACCCATCTCGGCAAGGCCAGCTTCACGGGCGCGACGTTCACCGCCGACGCCAGCTTCCGGGACGCGACGTTCACCGCCGACGCCAACTTCCGGGATGCGACGTTCACCGCCTACGCCAACTTCCAGGACGCGACGTTCACCGCCAAGGCCAGCTTCCTGGGCGCGACGTTCACCGCCAACGCCAACTTCCAGAACGCGACGTTCACCGCCAACGCCAACTTCCTGGGCGCGACGTTCACCGCCAAGGCCAGCTTCCTGGGCGCGACGTTCACCGCCAACGCCTACTTCAACGGTGCCGTGGTCGGTGGCGATGCCAGGTTCGCCGGTGTGAGATTCGAGTCCCTGGCGGTGTTGGGACCGTTGTGGTGTTGGGGCGTGTTGGACCTGTCGGGCGCGGTGTTCGATGTGCCGGTTGTGATCGAGGCCGCGACCGCCGCGATGCTGTGTGTACGGACCCGGTGGGAGGCGACCGCGACGCTGCGGCTGTGGCACGGTGACCTCGACATGAGCGGCGCGGTCCTGAACTTTCCCCTGGCCGTGGTCTCGGCGGCCGCAGACACCGACCCGGTGCGGGTGCGGACCGTGAGCGGGGTCGATGCGGCCCACTTGGTCCTCGCCGACACCGACCTCACCGACTGCCGGTTCCTCGGCGCCTTCCACCTCGACCAACTACGCCTGGAGGGCAACACCCGGTTCGCTCACACGCCCCCGGATTCGACCTGCTCCGCGGTATGCCCCTGCGCTGGACGGACCGCCTGGCCCTCGCCGAGGAACACCACTGGCGGGCACTGCCCACGCATCGTCCACGGCTGCGCGCCGGGTGGACACCCGCCCCGCCGGCGCCCTCCGATCCCCCGCCCACCGTGCCCGGGCCGGCCGCGCTCGCCGCGCTGTACCGCCAACTCCGCAAGGCCTTCGAGGACGGCAAGGACGAACCCGGCGCCGCCGACTTCTACATGGGCGAGATGGAGATGCGCCGCCTGGACCGACGCCCCGGCCGCAGCCACGCCGAACGCCGACTCCTCACCGCCTACTGGGCCCTGTCCGGCTACGGCCTACGAGCCTCCCGAGCCCTCGTCTGGCTCGGCATCGCCATGACCACCACCGTCATCTTGATGATGCTCTGGGGGTTACCCACCAGCGACCCGAAATCCAAGGTGACGGGCACGCTGCCCGCCGCAGGACAGGCGGTGAACCTGACCGTCGACAACGGCGACCCCACCCTCACCGGCACCACCCACGACCACCTGACCGGCAAACGCGCCGAGAAGGCCACCCGAGTCGTCCTGAACTCCGTGGTCTTCCGCTCCTCCGGCCAGAACCTGACCACCGCAGGGGCCTACATCGAGATGGTGTCCCGCTTCCTCGAACCCGTCCTCCTCGCCCTCGCCCTCCTCGCCATCCGAGGACGCGTCAAGCGATGACCGGGCTGACACATGTCGCGACCAAGTTCGCTGACACTCTCGCTGCCAACGACAAACGGACCCTGGCCCGGGAGTTGGGCCTGGAGGACCCGGAGGTCGAGGGAGAGTGAACGTGCGCGGGAAGGGCGTGGAACGGACGATCGAGGACGTCCTGGCGACGGCCCGTGTCCTGGTCTGCGAGTACGAGGACCTCGACCTGGTCGCCGAGCGGGAGGCCCTCGCCCGCGACCTGGACGACGACCGCGCCGCCGACCCGCCCTCCACCGCGGCGGGACCGGGCCTGCCTCGGCACGAACGCGCCGCCCGCCAACTCGCCGTCACCGACGTCCTGGTGCTGACCTCGCCCGGGGCCGCGGCCCGCCTCGGCCGCCTGGTCAACGACCGTCGGCTGATCGACCCGCGCGGCGCGCTGGTGTTCGCCTGCCTGCTGCACGTGTCCGGCCGGGACGAGGGGGCGATGTTCTGGTGGCGGTTCGCCGCCGGCGGCGGCAGCCACCACGCCGCGTGGTGTCTGTACCTGAAACACCGCAGCCGCGGCGAGGCCCGCGACGCCGACTACTGGCTCGACCAGGCCCGGGTGCTGTCCGCCCTCACCCGGGCCACCCCACCCCCGCCGTTCACCCCCGCCGAGGACGACCGCCCGCTCCTGCCGGCCGACGCGCGCGAGAGCATCAGGGCCCAGTGCGAGCGGGGCGACCGACCCCGCCTGCCCCATCGCCTGGAGACGGTGATGCGCCGGCTGCGTGTCGAAAACGACGCCGACTACCCGAGCGTCCCCCAGCCCTGCGGTGGCCTGCCCGACGCCCTTACCGCCGCGCCCTGCTGACACTTCCCTCTCTGCGGGCGACCGGATGGGCGGGGGGTGATGGCGCGGCGGCGCCATGTCGGTGGGGGCGATGACGACGCATGGATGGCCGGCGGCCGGACCCTCGCAGCGCGGGGGCAAGGTTCCCGCGAACGCCGTCGGCAGGGCGCGGCCCTTGGTCTCGGCGCTGCGCTTTCCCACCGGACACGTCCTTCTCTCGCGACTCCGCCGAGGAGGACGGGGCAATCGTGTCGCCGTGTCTTCAGTCGTCGGGTGGTAGGTCGTCTGCATCGAAGCCGCGCTGCGACCACACTCGCAAGAGCGCGACGCGGTCGTGGTCGCCCGCCGTTTGCCGCAACTGAGCCAAGGTCATCAGTACATGCCTGTCTCCGGCGTCGACCGCTTCGCGGGCCAGGTGATCCGCGCTCTCGTGGTCGCCCGCTTCCTCTCGTGACTTTGCCAGGGATGACAGGGCATAGGAATGTCCTTTGCCGGCGGCTTCGCGGGCCAGGCGTTCGGCGCCCTCATGGTCACCTGCCTCCTCTCGCGACTTTGCCAGGGATGACAGGACGTAGGAATGTCCTTTGTTGGCGGCTTGGCGGGCCAGGTGTTCGGCGGTTTCTCGATCGCCCGCCTGTTCGCGCAGCAGGGCCAGCCCTTTCAGTGCCTCAACGTTTCCCATGTCGGCGGCTTGGCGGTACAGGCGCTCGGCGCCTTCGTGGTCGCCCACTTGCTCGCGCAGCTCGGCCAGCCACGTCAGCGCCTCAAGGTTCCTGACGTCGGCGACTTTGCGGTACAGGCGCTCGGCGCTTTCGTGGTCGCCTGTCGCCTCCCACATCGTGGCCAGCCACGTCAGCGCCCCGAGGTGCCCGGTGTCGGCGGCTTCGCAGGCCAAGTGTTCCGCGCTCTCACGGTCGCCTGCCTTCTCCCGCAGAGCGGCCAGCCGTGCCAGCGCGTCGAAGCTTCCCGCGTCGGCGGCTCGGCGGGCCAGGTGCTCGGCGGTTTCTCGATCGCCCGCCTGTTCGCGCAGCAGGGCCAGCCCTGTCAGGGCTTCACGGCTTCCCGTGTCGGCGGCTTGGCGGTACAGCTGTTCGGCGCCCCCGGGGTCGCCTGCTTGTCTGCGCAGCGCGGCCAACCGCATCAGTGCTCCAACGTCCCCGGCGTCTGCGGCTTCGCGGTACAGGCCTTCGCTCCCGTCAAGGTCACCTGCCTGCTCCCGTAGCAGGGCCAGGCCCGTAAGTACCTCTGGGTGACCGATGCCAACGGCCCTGCGGGCCAAGGTTTCAGCACCTTGGTGATCGTCTGCCTGTTCTCGTAGTTCGGTCAACCATGGCAAGAAAGCTCCGGCATCGGGGACTTCGCAAGCCAGGCGTTCGGCGGCCTTGTGATCGCCCGCTCTCTCTCGAGCTGTGGCAGCCCATATCAGGGCGTTGCGGGAGCCGGCGGCGGTGGCTTCGCGGGCCAGGCGTTCAGCGTTCGCCAAATCCCCTGCGTCCGCCAGCACCAGAACCAACCGTTCCAGTGCCTCAATGTCTCCGGCGGCGACAGCTTGACGGTAGAGCCGCTCGGCGCTCTCAAGGTCTCCTGCCTCGTGTCGCGAATAGGCCAGCGCGCCCCGTCCGCGTGGATCGCCGGCATTCGCTGCCTTCGCGTAGAGGCGTTCGGCGTGGCGTATCCGTAGCCGTGCGCGTGCGGCGCGACCCAGGGTGAGGTCGTCGTCGGTGGTGTGTGCGTGGTCGTGTGCGGCTGTCCAGAAGGAGGCGCCGGGACACAGGGCGCCGCGTGTGTGGCGTGCGTGTTGTTCGAGGTAGTCGGCGAGGCGATAGGTGGGTCCGTCGCCCGTGGGCGGGTTGTGGCTGCGTCGTCGTGGTCGGATGCGGGTCAGGGGTGCGGTGGCGCCGTGGACGCGGGTGGTGGCGTAGGCGAGGGCTTGTTCGAACCAGTCGTCGGTGAGCGTGTCCGATTCGTGGTCGGTGAGGTAGGCGTCGGCGGCGTCCTCGAGGAACGCCTGTCGTAGAACGGGCCCGTGGCCCAGGCGCCGGGCGTCCATGGCGGCCTCGAGTACCGCCCGCGCGTGGGCCGGGGCGAGGTCGAGGCGTTTGAGCAGTGCGAGGGCGCCCGCCAGGAACTGGGCCACGCGCCCGTCGTTCCCATTGGCGAGGGCGTGTGCCAACCGCGGATCCTCGCTCGCTTTGGCGCGCAAGGTCTCCAGGTCGCTGCCAGTGAATGTCTCGGGTACGCGCAGATCGGTACCGGTGAGCAGTGCCCGTGCCTGCGTGTGCGGATCCGGGCGGTCGGCGGAGGGCTGACTGGTGAGGGTGGTCCAGTGGGGGTCGGGCCACAGCGTCGCCAGTACCAGCACGGGTCCGCGAGAGGGGTCGCGCAGGAGTTCGCGTAGTTCGGCCGCGACGCGTTCGCCAGCCCCGGCCGGTTCCAGGTAGAACTGGGCCTCGTTGAGCCACACGACCGTGCGCGGCCCCACCGCGGACAGTTCGGCCAGGGCGGCCTCGGGCCGTCCGGGGGCGATGGGGTGCCACAACCGCCACCCGTCCGTCACACCCCGCAACGCCTCCCAGCAGGCGCGGGTCTTGCCGGTGGAGGACCCGGCCACCAACGTGACCATCACACTCTCCCCACCCGCCGCGCGCTCCACCGCCGCGCGCAGCACCGTGTCGTGGGCGCGGGGTACGTACACCGGCAACACCGGCAGCCCGGCCCGCGCGTGTTCGGGGGCGTCGATCGCGCGGTGCACCTCCAACGCGAACGCGTCCGTGAACTCCCGGACCGGCCGGCCCACGAAACCCTCGCCCGCGACCGCGTGTTCGGTGGGCCGCGAAGCGTGGGGTCGCCCGGCGGGGCGGCGTCCGCGCCCGGCCTCGCCGCGCAGGCGTTCCCACGCCGCGACCGGCGTCGGTACATAGGCGCGATCCCGCCGGGTGGCCTCGTGCCCGAGCCAGGTCACCAGGAACGCGAATCGCACCGGGTCGCCCGGCACGGTCCGTCCGGTGAACCAGTCGCCGAGGGAGGTAGTGCTCAACGCCACCGCCGGTTGTTGCCCGGCGCCCTGACGGACGAGTCTCGCGTACGTGGGCGACCCGGCCCGTTCCCACAACTCCCTCAGTGAACAAGCCAGTTCCGCTGCCTTGCCGCCCGCATCTTGCGCCACGAACCCCGACCCCGACCCTCTCGACTCGTCCGGTCCGGATCCGGTCCGGACACCGACCGGAAAACCCGCGCCCCCGGAGCCAGCAGCCTAAAGACACACGACCGGCCCGGGAACGGTCGCCGGAAAAACCTCCGCCGGCGCCCGATGAGGCGAGACGAACCCGCCCGGGGTTCGCACACTCACTCGGGGAGACCACCGTGAACGACGATCCGACCACCTGCCCCGGCCCCGACCCGACTCCCGGCCGTGCGGCTCGCGGCCGCCTGGCCCGTGCCGCCCACTCCCTTGCCGCGAGCGCGTTGCGGGGTCTGGCCACCGGCACGGGTACCGCCGCCGGCACGTGGCTCGTGTGGTGGATCACCCACCGCTGACGTTTCGGCCGACCGGGGCGCGACGGCCGGCGTCGTCGACGCGCCCGGATCCCCCGGTGTGCCGTTGCCCGCCGGTCGCGGACGGGCGCCGGTGTCGTGCCGACCGGCGACCGGCCCGGCGCTCTCGGGGCCGGGCCGTCCGGTGCGGCGCCACGAACGTGCGCGGTCGTATACGGAGTTGGTCGTCGGTGGCCCCGATCCGCTTTCCGATGGCGCTGCGGCCGTTCCCGCATGTCCGGATCGGCCCGGTGGTTCGTGTCCCGGCATGACCTTCGAGACCGTCAGCTCACGAACCCGCGTGACCCTTCCCGAGTCGACGCTGGTCAGAGCACTACCCATAATCGAATGTATGTGCGAAGACGACCCGGGCGCCCCTACGGCGAAGGAACCCCGCCCCGGTGCCGCCGCTGCGCCGAGGCCCCGCGGCCGGGCCGGTGTCGCGCCGCCGGGGTGGCCTCGGGGTGTCCGCCCGCCCGGTGTCGACGGGTGGGAGGAGACGGCCGTGGTGTGGCTGTTCGACCTGTGCCCGCCCGGCTACCGGGGCCACGAGGTGTTGCGCAAGTACCCGTTGATCCTGGCCCGGATGGCCCGACAGCACGTGTCGGCCGCGTTGGCGGCGGCCCGGCACGGGTACGGCACCGCCCGCGCCGAGACCGGCCGTACCCTCCCGGACGCGGACCTGGAGAGCACGCTGCGCATGTACGAGTACGAGGGTGCGCGGGCCGCCGCGACCGACCGCGCGGTGCGCCTGGTCGAGGACGCCCTCGGCGGGGACCGGTGGGAACCCCGGTTGTGACCGTGCCGGTCGGTAGCGTGGGCCGGTGGACACCACGGGGCGGGACACGGACCGGGCACGGTGGGACCGCGCAATGCACCACGCGCGCGACCTGGTCGCGTGGCACCAGGAGCACACCCTGGGCATCGACGCCCAAGCGTGGCTGCGGATCGTGTACGAGCGTCCGGCGGCCGAGCTGGACCGGGCCCGCGACCGAACCGCGGTCGCGCTGGTGCCGGCCTGCGCCGCGCGGGATCACGGTGTAGCGGTGGACGATCTGCTCGTGGGTGACACCATCGGCTACTGGATATGGCCGCCCGGCCACGCCGGCCGCCTGCTCGCCGAGGCGCTGCTGTTGTCGGACGCGAAAACGTCAGTGGTTCTCGCCACGGGTAAATGTCAGTGATTTCAGCGTTTGACGCGTCCTCGGATGGCGAGAGCTGAGAGGCCGAGGAGGACGGGTTCGAGGAGGCGGGAGGTCATCTCGATGTAGGTGCCCGCGGTGGTGAGGTTTTGGCCGCTGGATCGGAACACCACGGAGTTGAGGACGACGCGGGTGGCCTTCTCGGCGCGTTTGCCGGTGAGTCGTGTGTGGGGCGTGCCGGTCAGGACGGGGTCGGGGTTGTCGGTCGTGAGCGTGATGTTCTGCCCGGTCAGGGTGCCGGTCGTCCGTGGTTCGGGGTCGCTGGTGGGCAGTCCCCAGAGCATCGTCGCGAGGACGGTGGCGGTCATGGCGAGGAGAAGCCAGCTCAGGGCGCGGGTGGCGCGGAGGCCGTAGCCGGACAGGGCCCAGTAGGCCGTGATCAGGGCGCGTTCGGCGCGGGGTGTGTCGTGGTGGTCGTGGCGGCGCATGGACATCTCGCCGTAGTAGAAGTCGGCTGCACCCGGTTCGTTCTTGCCGTCCTCGAACGCTTTGCGCAGGTCACGGTAGACGGGGGCGAGATCGTCGGGTCCGGGGATGCCGTTGGGGTGGTGGTACGGGCTCGGGGTCCATTCGCGGGCGGTGAGTGCGGCCCGGTTGGCGGGAGGGGTGCGGGTGGCGCGCCAGTGGTGTTCCTCGGCCAGGACCCGGCGACCGGTCCACCTCCACGGCACGCCGAATCGCCAGTGCGCGCCGATGGGGGGCCGGGCGAAGATCGTGCGACCGGTGAGACGGAGCTGGTCGAGGTGGAAGGCACCGGTGAACTCACACTCGGTGAGGTCGGTGTCGGTCAGGACCAGGTGCGCGGCGTCGATCCCGCGTAGGGAGAGCACACGCACGCCCGGGTCGTCCGTGTTCCACGGGGCCTCGGACACGGGGGCGACGGGGGTGCCGAGAGGTGCGTGGTGGGTGCTGATCGCAACGGGTTGAGTGACCACCGCGTCCGTCAGGTCCACGCTCGCGTACCGCAGTCGCAGCGCCGCCGTCGACTCCCAGCGGGTACGTACGCACACCACCGACGTCGCGGCGACGGAGATGGTCACCGGCGCGGTGAACACGGCGTTCGACAGGTCCAGGCACCCTCGGCACGCGAACGGCCCCAGTGCGGCGGCGGTGGTGAAGGCGGCACCGACGAAGCCGGCGTCGGTGGAGAAGACGGCGCCGTCGAACCGGGCCTCGTTTGCGAACGTCGCGCGCAGGAAGGAGGCGTCGATGGTGAACGCGGTGTCGGCGAACCAGGCGTCGCCGGCGAATGTCGCGCTGCCGAACCGGGCGGCGGCGGTGAACACGGTCTGGGAGAACCCGGCGAAGGTCGCGAACGTCGCCCCGACGAATCGTGCCTCGGCGGTGAAAACGGCTCGCGTGAACTGGCTACTGCCGAACGTGGCACCGGTGAAATGAGCGTCGCCCGTGAACGTCGCGCGGTCGAACCGGGCGTTGGTGAGGGTGGCGTTGTCGAACCAGGCGGCGGCCGTGAAGATGGCGCTTTCGAAGGAGGCGTCGGCCGTGAATGTGGCACCGGCGAACTCGGCGTCGGCCGTGAACGTCGCGCCGACGAACCGGGCGTCGGCCGTGAACGTCGCGCCGTTGAACCGACCCCTTCCGGTGAACGACGCGCCGTCGAAGCGTGCGTCGGTGGCGAACGTCGCCTCGTCGAACCGGGCGGTCCCGAACTCGGGTTGGGTCGCGGGCGGACTTCGGAGGACGTCGAGGAGTTCGTCCAGCAGCGAAGTCGTGAAGGTCGTGCCGCGGTGGTCGACGTGGGCACCCGGGTGCAGGCTCGCGAGGTACCCGGCCCGCTCGGCCGGGTCGAGGTGGGCCAGGCACCGGGTGTGCCCGGTGACGTGTATGCCCCGGCATCCGACGGGGTCGTTCACGGTCGCGCCTTCCGCACAGTGCGGCCACGGCGGGGGAGTGGGCGAGGGCGGGGGAGGCGACGTCATGCCATCGAGGACGACCCTGTGTGAACCTTCGGTTGCGGAACGATCAACCGGACTCGGCTACCTGATGCTCCGTCGGAAACGACGACATTTCCCGTGGCGAACGCGCTGACACTTGCTGTCCAAAACCACTGACATCCATCGCGATGTCCAACCACATCACCGGTGTTGTTGGACGCGAATTTGTCAGTGGATCTGGCCACCACCAAATGTCAGTGGTTTCAGCGTGTGACGCGGCCTCGGATGGCGAGGGCTGCGAGGCCGAGGAGGACGGGTTCGAGGAAGTGTGACGTCATCTCGATGTAGGTGCCCGCGGTGGTGAGGTTCTGTCCGCTGGAGCGGAAGACCACCGAGTTCAGGACGACTCGGGTCGCCTTTTCGGTACGTTCGCCGGTCAATCGTTCGTGGGGTGAGCCAGTCAGGATCGGGTCGGGGTTGTCGGTGACGAGGTCTACGCGTTGGCCGGGTTGTGCCTGGATCCCGACGGTGTGGGGCTTGGGGTCGTCGGTGGGCAGGCCCCAGAGCATCATCGCGAGGACGGTGGCGGTCATGGCGAGCAGGAGCCAGGTCAGGGCGCGGGAGGCGCGCAGGCCGTAGCCGGACAGGGCCCAGTAGGCGGTGAGCAGTCCGCGTTCGGCGCGGTTGCGGCCGGGGCGTCGGTCGAGGCGGCGCATCTCCATCTCGCCCATGTAGAAGTCGGCGGCGCCGGGTTCGTCCTTGCCGTCTTCGAAGGCCTTGCGGAGTTGGCGGTACAGCGCAGCGAGCGCGGCCGTACGTGTTGCCCACCGTATTGCCGTACGTATTGCCCTACGTGTTGCCTAAGCGTCCGGCCGCCCGGGATCGTTTCCCCTGGTCACAGCCCCCGAACAGCCGGGGGCGGATGCGGACTTCTTCCCTGGGCGACCCCTCGGCCGGGCCGTCCCGCTCGAACACCACCCACACCCGGCGCCCGGTACCACCGACCCGAGCACCCTCCGAGCACCCCGGGCCCGGCCCGGCCGGGTGCCGCCACCGGCATGTTTGCGCGATCGGCGGTCGCGCGTCGAGGGGGCCGGCTACGGTCGGGGCCATGACCGACACACCCCCGCCCGACACCCCGACCCGGCGCTGGTACGGCAGCGACCCCGGCTACCCCGAACCCGACCACCCCGGCATCGAGTTGACCGGCGGCCCACTCGACGGCGAGTGGCTGGTCCTGGTCGACGACCACGACCCGCCCTACCCGAACGGGGTCGCCCTGGAGGCCGACGGCTGCGCGTGGCGATACGGGCGCAGCCACTACGAGCACGCGGATCCCCCGGACGGCCCCCGAGTGACGCCCACACGAGCCGAACCGCCCCGACCGATGGCCCGTCGTACCGGGCGTCGCCTGCCCCGTCGCCTGCCCCGTCGCGCCGAGAAACGACGGGCCCGCGACCGCGTCCGGGCCGGTCGGCGGCGGATGTGCACCCCTGCGGATGCGCAGCCTGTATATGGGGTTCATCGTGAGCAACCCCAATCCACCCACCGGCCGGCCCGGCCGCCCCCACTCACGTCCAGCGCATCCCCAACACGTCCAGCTCGGCGATGCGTTCAGCCGGGAGTTTCGCTCGCCTGCTCCTGGTCGTGGTCACCCACACCCCCAACCTGACGTCCTCCGGCCACCCGTCGAACGCCACCACGGACTCCACGTGGGCGCGCGGCACCTCCAAATGCCCCACCCGGGCCCGGTACGCCGCCGCGACGCTACGTGGAGCCCGCGGCCGGCAGGGGACCGCCGATCAACGGGGGAGAACCATTGGGGGGATCGAGATGAGCGCATGGGAGGCCGGGTCGTCCGGTGTCGGATCTGCGGTCGCGCGGGCGAACCTCGCACGGCGGCCCTACGATCACCGGTTACGGGATATCGGGTGGGTCCTCAAGTCCTCCGGCACGACAACGGTGTCGGCGGCCGGTGGACGCCCCGGATTCCGCGGTGTCGGCCCCGCGCTCGCGGGGCCGCCCCGACATGCTTCGTGTCGGGGGTGTCGGTCTTGCCCGGGGGGCAGTGGATGAGTCCGGTCGTACAGCGTCTTCTGGGTGCCGCGGGGACGGTGGTGGTCGCCGCCGTGGTGAACCTGGCCACCGGGTTCCTCACCGACCACCGGTCGACGGCCTGGTGGGTCTCCGCGGCCGTGCTGCTCGTGGTGGGCGTCGGGGTGCAGTGGTGCCTCCCGGTGCCGACCGCGCGGCCCCGGCGCCAGTCGGCCGAGGACAACACGGTCGGCGGCTCGTTCACCCAGACGTCCGCGGGACCCGCCGAGCAGGAAGCGCACCGGAACGCGATCACGGGCGACTTCGAGCAGCGCCAGGATGGGTGAGCCGCGGAAAGGCCTTCGGCGCCTGTTCGGCCGGCGCCCCGCGCGGCGACCCGAGATCGTCCAGGACGCGCACGGCAACACCGCCGCCGGGAGCCTCCAGCAGAACATCGGCGGGACCAACGTCGGCGGTGACCAGCACAACGTCACCGCGAACACCGTCCTGGGGAACCTCAACGTCTTCCAGGCCGGAGCGAGGGACGACACCGGCGCCGGCGAGTCGCAGGACGCGGCCTTCGCACGGGAGCGGCGAGAGTACCTGCATCGCGTGTGCGACCGGTACCGGCGGGTGGACCTGGAAATCCTCACCCCCTCGACGCGCAGGACGAACACCCGGAGATGCTCCTACGCGAAGTGTTCGTCCCCCAGAACGTCCGGGAGAACCCCCCTCCCTTCGAACTCCTCGACCTCCCCCGCGAGGTCCTGCGACGCCTCGCCGACGGCGAACACATACCCGCTCTGCCGGACCGCCTGGACCGCGAACGCCTGGAACAGGCCCGCCGCGCCTACCGCGACCGCCCCGCGCACCCGGTCCTGGACGCGCTCGCCCGCACGGACCGAGCCGTGATCCTCGGCGACCCCGGAGCCGGCAAATCCACCCTCGCCCGCTACGCGATGCTCGCCCTGGCCACGGCCGAACTCGAACCCCACACCGACACCACCACCCTGCCCGCCGACTGGAAGGGCCGGCTGCCACTCCTGGTCGAACTGCGCTCCTACGCCGACCCGATGTGGCGCGGCCGCGGCTTCCTCGACCTGATCGACGAACTCGGGCGCGAACACAACCTGGGCCTGCCCAAGACCCGACTGAAAGCCTTCCTCGACGACGGCGGACGGGCACTGGTCGTCTTCGACGGCCTCGACGAGATCTTCGACCCCGACACCAGAGCCGACGTCGTCGCCCGCATCGAGGGATTCGCCTCCCTGTATCGAGGCGTCCGCACGATCGTCACCTCTCGCGTCATCGGCTACCGCCGAACCGCGCTCGACGCCGCCGGGTTCACCACCCACATGCTCCAGGACCTCGAACCCGCCCAGATCGAAGCGTTCGCCACCGCCTGGTACGACCGCAGCTGCAAAGGCGACCCCCAAGCGGGCACGCGGATGCGCGCCCGCCTCCTGGAAGCCATCGCCGACTCCAACGCCGTCGCCGAACTCGCCGGCAACCCGATGCTCCTGACCATCCTGGCCATCATCGCCCGCCGACGCGAACTACCCCGAGACCGACGAACCGTCTACCGACACGCCGTCACCGTCCTGATCGAACACTGGGACGTCAACAAACACCTCGGACACACCGAGAACACCGGACTACCCCGCCCCGAACCCGACGACAAACTCGCCATGCTCCACCGCGTCGCCCGCCGCATGCAGGACGGCCCCGCCGGACTCGCCGGCAACCACCTCGCCGCCAAAGACCTGATCGAAGAACTCACCACCTACTTCACCGACGAACTCAAATACCCCCACGACCGCGCTCACACCGCCGCCCGCGCCATCCTCAACCAATTCCAACACCGCAACTTCATCCTCTCCAGCTTCGGCGCCGGCCTCTACGGCTTCGTCCACCGCGCCTTCCTCGAATACCTCGCCGCCGACGACATCAACGAACAACTCACCAACCGCGACCTCGAAGAACCCCAACTCCTCGCCCTCTTCGCCACCCACGCCCACGACCCCGCCTGGAGAGAAACACTCCTCCTCCTCGTCGGCATGATCCCCAACAAATTCGCCGCCGCCGTCACCCAACTCCGCGACGCCACCCCCACCTGGCAACTCCACCCCCGCCTGCCGACCACATCCCTCCCTCGCCCTGAGCGCCGTCGGCGAGATCCGCCACCGTCCCACCCTCACAAGCCTGGCCCCCGACACCACCCGCCTCCTCATCCGACTGCTCACCGAAGCGGCGAGAAGAGAAAGAACCTACGACCGGGGCCTCATCGAAGCGCTGCTGTCTCGGGCACTGCCCGCACTCGAACAACCACCCGCATGGCTGGACGCCCCCCGGTATCAGGCCTGGCACCAGGCTTCCGGATACGCCCTCCGACAGGCCCCCGCCACCCGCCACACCGCCGCGCGGCTCCACCTCGCCACTCGAAACCAGACCCCGACCTCCTTGCATCACTACGCCACTTCCGACACCAGCCCAATTCTTCGTCAGGTTGCGGTCGAGGCGATTGCGGACGGGTGGCCGGATGATTCGGGGACGCTCGCGTTGCTTCGCGACCTCGCCACCACCGACACCGACGGTGACGTTCGGATGGTCGCGGTCGGGGCGATCGCGGGTGGGTGGCCGGATGATCCGGGGGCGCTCGCGTTGCTTCGCGACCTCGCCACCACCGACACCGACGCTGGTGTTCGGCAGGTCGCGGTCGGGGCGATCGCGGGTGGGTGGCCGGATGATTCGGGGGCGCTCGCGTTGCTTCGCGACCTCGCCACCACCGACACCGACGGTGACGTTCGGCAGGTCGCGGTCCACGCCATCGCGCGACACCACCCCAAGGATCGCAAACAGGCCTCTGATTGAGGGGTGTCTTCGCGTACGTGCTCATAAGTGCGGGAGACTGCCAGGGTTGGTTGCTGCTGCGGGTGGCGGCGCAGATCGGTAGTGCAACGAGCCCCGGCCTACAGATGGCCCGTCGTACCGGTGTCGCCTGCCTCCTCGCCCTGAGAAGCGACAGGTAGGCGGCGATGTCCGGGCCGGTCGGCGGCGGATGTGCACCCCCACCGGCGCGCAGGCTGTATATGGGGTTCTTCGTGAGCAACCCCAATTCACCCACCGGTGGCCCGGCCCCGCCCTATGTCCAGCGCATCCCCAACACGTCCAGCGCCGCGATGCGTTCGGCAGGCAGCTTCGCCCGCCTGTTCCTGGTGGTGGTGATCCATACTCCGAGCCGTACGTCCTCGGGCCACCCGTCGGCGGCCACCACCGACTCGACGTGGGCGCGCGGCACCTCCAGGTGCCCCACCCGGTTCCGGTAGGCCGCCGCCGCGCTCATCGCGATCGTCCACGCCTGCTCGCGCGTGCGCCGCGGCCGAGGCCCGTCCGGCACCGCCGCCGCGGTGTCGACCGTCGCGGGTGGGGTGAGCCCGAGCGCCACCAGATGCTCGCGCTGCGGCTCGTTCAGCCCGTCCCACCCCGACCGCTGCCGAGCCACCCACCGCCCGATCGTCGTACCGCGGTGCACTACGTCCAGGCCGACATCGTCCAGCCGGGCCCCGTCGCCGAGTTCGGCCAGATACTCGGCTGCGTGATGATCTGCGGAGGTTCGTCGGTGGTCGTTCGTCATTCGAGTGTCAGTGTGTTCCTGCCGGTTCCATCCGGATTCGCGCTGTCGATCACTGGCGGGTTCGCACTGACGGATTTGACGAACCGGCAGGTCGGATTCGTGCCGATTACCAGGTACAGCACCGCGCGGGCCGAGATCGGCCCGACGCTCCCGGCCGCCGACGTCGACGCGATGCTGCGCGTCTACGAGTACGAGGGATCGCGCGCCGCCGTGACCGAACACGCGGTGCGTCTGGTCGAGGAAGCCCTGGGCGGGGGGCGGTGGGAACCGCGCCTGTGATGGCGGCGGTTGTCTACCGTGTTGCCGTTCGTATTGCCACGCCCGAGGGTCTTGGACGGTTTCTCTCACATCTCGTCGGTTGCATCGAAGCCACGCTGCGACCACACCCGCATGCGTTGGACGCCGTCGCGGTTGCCCGCCGTTTGCCGCAAGTGAGCCAAGGTCATCAGCACATGCCTGTCTCCGGCCTCGATCGCTTCGCGGGCCAGGCGCTCCGCGCCCATGTGGTCGCCCGCCTTTTCTCGTGACTTTGCCAGGGATGACAGGGCGTAGGGATGTCCTTTGCCGGCGGCTTGGCGGGCCAGGTGTTCGGCGCCCCCGTGGTCGCCGGCCTGCTCGCGTGACTTTGCCAGGGATGACAGGGCGTAGGGATGTCCTTTGCCGGCGGCTTGGCGGGCCAGGTGTTCGGCGCCCTCGTGGTCGCCCGCTTGCTCGCGCAGCATGGCCAGCCCTGCGAGAGCCTCAAGGCTTCCCGCGTCGGCGGCTTCGCGGTACAGGTGTTCGGCGCCCTCATGGTCGCCCGCCTGCTCGCGCAGCGCGGCCAGCCACGTCAGTGCCTCAAGGTTCCTGGTGTCGGCGGCTTCGCGGTACAGGCGCTCGGCGCGTTCATGGTCGCCCGTCTTCTCCTGCGGCGCGCCCAGCCACGGCAGTTCCCCAAGGCTCCCGATGCCGGCGGCTTCGCAGGCCAAGCGTTCCGCGCCCTCTTGGTCGCCTGCCTCATCCCGCAGCGCGGCCAGCCGTGTCAGTGCGTGAGTGTTTCCCGCGTCGGCGGCTTGGCGGGCCAGGCGCTCGGCACCCTCGCGATCGCCCGCCTGCTCGCGTAGGGCGGCCAGCCCTGCGAGAGCCTCAAGGCTTCCCGCGTCGGCGGCTTCGCGGTACAGGTGTTCGGCGCCCTCGTGGTCGCCCGCCTGCTCGCGCAGCGCGGCCAGCCGCATCAGTGCCCCAAGGTCCCCGGTGTCGGCGGCTTCGCGGTACAGGTGCTCGGCGCCCTCGTGGTCGCCCGCCTGCTCGCGCAGCAGGGCCAGGTTCGTAAGTACTTCCGGGTGACCGATGCCAACGGCCCTGCGGGCCAAATCTTCGGCACCCTGATGATCGCCTGCCTTTTCCCGTAGTTCGGCCAACCATGACAGCACGTAGAAGTGTTTAGCATTGGCGGCTTCGCAAGCCAGGCGTTCGGCGGCTTCGCGATCGCCCGCCCTCTCTCGAGCTGTGGCTGCCCACATCAGCGCGTTGGGGGAGCCGGCGTCGGTCGCTTCGCGGGCCAGGCGTTCAGCGCTCGCCGAATCCCCGGCATCCGCCAGCACCAGAACCAGCCGTTCCAATGCCTCAACGTCTCCGGTGTCGGCCGCTGGGCGGTAGAGGCGCTCGGCGCTCTCAAGGTCTCCCGCCTCGTGTCGCGAATGGGCCAGTGAGCCCTGTCCGCGTGGATCGCCGGCGTTCGCCGCCTTCGCGAAGAGGCGTTCGGCGTGGCGTAGCCGTAGCCGCGCGTATGCGGCGTGACCGAGGCTGAGGTCGTCGTCGGTGGTGTGGGCGTGGTCGTGGGCGGCGTTCCAGAAGGGGGTGCCGGGGCACTGGGCACCGCGTGTGAGGCGTGCGTGTTGTTCGAGGTAGTCGGCGAGGCGGTAGGTGGGTCCGTCACCGTCGGCATCGCGGGCGCGTCTCCGGGGGCGGATGCGGGTCAGGGGCGCGGTCGCGCCGTGGACCCGTTCGGTGGTGTAGGCGAGGGCTTGTTCGAACCAGTCGTCGTCGAGGGTGTCGGATTCGTGGTCGGTGAGGTAGGCGTCGGCGGCGTCCTCGAGGAACGCCTGTCGCAGGACGGGTCCGTGGCCGAGGCGTCGGGCGTCCATCGCCGCTTCGAGTACCGCCCGGGCGGCGGCCGGCGCCAACTCGAGGCGTTTGAGCAGCGCGAGCGCCCCCGCCAGATACTGCGTGACCCGCCCGTCGTCACCGGCCACCAGGGCGTTTACCAACCGCGGATCCTCCACGGCGCGTTCTCGGACGGCGTCCAGGTCGGTGCCGGTGAACGCCTCCGGAACCCGCAGATCGGTACCCGTCAGCAGGGCCCGGGCCTGGGCGTGCGAATCCGGCGTCCCGGCCGCGGGGGTGGCGGTCAGAGTCGTCCAGTGGGGGTCGGACCACAGCGTCGCCAGCACCAGCACGGGCCTGCGGGTCGGATCACGCAGGAGTTCGCGCAGCTCCGCCGCGACGCGCTCGCCGACCCCGGCCGGTTCCAGATAGAACTGGGCCTCGTTCAGCCACACGACGGTCCGCGGCCCGACGGCGGACAAGTCCGCGAGGGCGGCCTCGGGGCGTCCCGGAGCGATCGGGTGCCACAACCGCCACCCGTCCGGCACCGCGCACAGCGCTTCCCAGCAGGCGCGGGTCTTGCCGGTGGAGGACCCGGCCACCAACGTGACCATCACGCTCTCCCCGCCCGCCGCACGTTCTACTGCCGCGCACAACTCGTGATCGTGAGCGCGCGGGACGTACACCGGCAGCACCGGCAGCCCGGCCTGCGCGTGTTCGGGGGCGTCGATCGCGCGGTGCACCTCCAACGCGAACGGATCCGTGAACTCGCGAACCGGCCGCCCGACGAAAGCACCCCCACCATCCGTGGGTTCGCGGGGCGCGCGGGGCCATCCAGCGGGGCGGCGTTCACGCTCGGCAGCCGTGCGCAGGCCTTCCCACCCTGCGGCCGGCGTCGCGACATGGGAGTGATCGATACGGGTTGCCTCCCGCTCCAGCCAGGTCACCAGGAACGCGAACCGCACCGGATCGGCCGGTACCCCGCGCCCGTTGAACCAGTCGCTGAGCACCGTCGTTCTCAACACCACCGCGGGTCGTTCCCCGGCGCCTCGGCGAACGAGTGTCGCGTACGTGGGCGACCCGGCCCGCTCCCACAACTCGCGCAGCGACCGCGCCAGTTCCGCCGCCTTGCCGCCCGCATCCCCCATCACGAACCCGACCTTCCCGACCCGTCCGGTCCGGATCCGGTCCGGACGACCACCGGATAACCCACGCCCCCGGACCCAGCAGCCTAGAGACGGACGACCGGCCCCGGGGTGGTCGCCGGAAAAACGTCCGTGGGCGCTCGATGGGACGACACGAACCCGCCCGGGGTTCGCACCCACTCGGGGAGAGCACTGTGAACGACGACCAGCCGGCCGACAACGCGACCACCGCGAGCCGAGGCTGCCTCACGCGTGTCGCCCGATCCCTCGCCGCAAGCACCGCGCGGGGACTGGCCGCCGGCGCCGGCACCGCCACCGGCACCTGGATCGTGTGGTGGATCATCCACCACTGACCGTCGCAACGCTCGGCGCCGTTGCGGAAGCCGCGGTCGGTATCCGCTGTTGTTCGTGCCGGGCGCGGGCGGGGCCGGTGTCGTGCCGGCCGGCGCCGCCCGCGACCCGCCCGGCCGGCCTCGGGGGATGGGCCGATCCGGTGCGGCCCGCCCGGCGACGGGGAACGCGCCGGTGGCCACCGGGCCCAACGACCGACCCGTCCCCGAGGTGACGCGTCGCATGAGTGGGTGCCCTCTCCCAACCCGGCGCCGCGCAAGCAGGAGCAGCCGGCCCACCCGACCGATTGCCCGTCGTTCCGATCGATGCGGCCAGGGGTTCTCCCGGCCGCCGGGTGGGATCAGATCGCGCTGATCAGGGGCGTGGACGCTGGTTCCGGTGCCGTAGTGGTTGAGCGGGGCATCGGGCGTGTGTCGGTCAGGTTCGCGTTGCGCAGGTTCACGTTGCGCAGGTCCGCGCCAAACAGGACCGCGTGGGTCAGGTCGGCGTCGGTCAGGTTCGCCCCGGACAGATTCGCGTTGGACAGGTTCGCGCTGACCAGGAGCGCATCGAGCAGGTTCGCCCCGGACAGGTTCGCGGTGAGCAAGAACGCATCGGTCAGGTTCGCATCCCATAGGTTCGCGCCAGACAGGTCCGCACCAATCAGCATCGCGCCGGACAGGTCCGCCTCGATCAGGCTCGCCCCGATCACAGTCGCGCTGAACAGGTTCGCGCGGGTCAGGTTCGCGCGGGCCAGAAATGCGTGGGACAGCTGCGCTTCGGACAGGCGCGCTTTGGTCAGGTTTGCGCTGGCCAGGTTCGCGCTCGATAGGTTCGTGCCGCGCAGGTCCGCGCCGATCAAATTCACGCCGCGCAGGTCCATGCCCCGCAGGTCCACGCCGGCCAGGTCCACGCCGCGCAGGTCCACGCCGCGCAGGTCCACGCCGGCCAGGTGCGCGCCGCGCAGGTGGAGGCCGGACAGGTCCACCAGGGAACCGGTGGGCCTGATGAGTGTGAGGGTGGTCAGGGCCGTCTGCACGTCCGGGTCGGGGTGATCGGGCGCGCCGGTCGCTCCGACGGCGGGGGCGCGGTCGCGCAGGAACGCGACGAGGATCCGCACGACATGATCGGTCTGTTCCGGGGCGTCCTGGACGATCTGCTCCAACGCGAACACCCCACCCGACCGCACATACCGGTGATCGGACCCCAACCGCTCCAACGCGTTGGTAAACCGCTCGGTCACCTGACCACGACGATTCAAGCGGAAGTTGCGGGCCGTGTAGAACAACGCGAACCCCGCGCCCAGCGCGGCCAACCCCTGGATGAGCGCCAACCGGAACTGCCCCTCGGCCTGCGCACGCGTCCCCGCGTCCAGCCGATCCCACTCCGGACGCGACATCGGCACTACCGCGTGCAACACCGCCGCCCCCCACACCACGGCCACCACCGCAACCGCCGCCGTCCCGCCGGCCACGCCGATCCACACCCGCCGATCCCACCCACGAAGCTTCATCCCCACATGGAACAGCGCGACCGAACCGCCCGGCATGCAGAACAAGGAGATCGCCCCGATTCCGAGGGGACTCCCCAGCAACCAGCCCGGGACCGGGCGCCCCCTCACACCCACCCGACCCGCACCGAGGCCCACGTTCGGCCCGATCCCGGCGGACCGATTACCCGTCGCCTGCCCCGTCGCCTGGGGTGTCGCCTGCCCCGTCGCACTTGGAAACGACGGGGCCCACGCGTGTGTTCGGGCCGGTCGGGGGCCGATGTGCACCCTCGAAAATGCGCAGGCTGTATATGGGGTTCATCGTGAGCAACCCCGATCCATCCCGCCGGCGGCCCGGCCCCCGCCCTACGTCCAGCGCATCCCCAACACGTCCAACACCGCGACCCGTTCGGCCGACAGCTTCGCCCGTCTGTTCCTGGTCGTCGTCACCCACACCCCGAGTCGTACGTCCTCGGGCCGCCCGTCGAACGCCACCACGACTCCACGTGGGCGCGCGCGGGACCTCCGGGTGCGCCGGCCCCCGCACGCGGATGGGCCGGCCCGGGGAGCCGGCCCGGCCCGTCCGCTTTCGGGCCCGGTGGCCGGGCCGGGCGTCGTGGCGCCACCCGCGGACGGGGATGCTCGCGTCGAGGGCGTTGTCCTGGTCGCCCGGCCGCGGGGGTCGTGGGTTACTCCGGGAAGTAGGCGCTCGCGCCGAATTCGAAGACCTCGGTCTCTCCGGGCGGCACCACGCCGATGACGTTCCCGGTGCAGTTGGGCTGGTCGAAGACCAGCGCGGGCGCGGGGGTGTTGTTGGTGACGGCGAAGGGCCACCGGGTGGCGTTGACGCAGCCCTTCGCCCGGGCCGGGGCGGCCGGGGCGGTGTCGGCGTGCGCGGGGGTGTCGTGCCGGGAGGGTTGGGCCGAGGCCGTGGGGGCCGTGGTGCCCGCGGCCAACAGGGCCGCGCCGAGGGTGGTCGCGATGAACATGCCGATGCGTCGCACGGGGGATACCGCCTTCGCGAAGGGGTTGTCGGGGGACGACCGGCACGGTCCCCCGCGACACCCGGCCACACACGCCGCGCGCCCGGACGACACCCGTACGCCACACGAATCGCACACCGTCGACGCGAGGCCCGGCGTGCCGGCCCGGTGCCGGTCCGGGCGCTCCGGGGTGCGGTCCCGGGGTTCGGCTGGACGGGCGCGTGGGCGCGTGGGCGCGGTGCGTGGTGGTTCGGCGGCCCGCAGCGAAGGCGGGCTTCGTGGTGGGGATTCCTCCGCCGGTCGGCGTCGACGCGGCCCTGGGGTGGGGTCGGCGGACACTCCCTTGCCCGGGAGGGGTGGTTTCAGCAGTACAGGTCGCTCAGGCACAGGCCGCGGGAGTCGTCGGAGGAGACGTCGACGGAGCCGGTGTTCGACCAGTTGCCGGGGCCCTGGGGGGCGGGCCTGGTGACCTGCACGTGCCAGTCGTCGTCGGCGTGTGCGATGCCGGCGGGTGCGAGGGTGCCGACGGCGGCGAGCGACAGGGCCGCGACGGCGGTGCGAATGCGCATGGACGTCTCCTTGCGGATGGGGAGGCGGTGGTGTGGCCATCGTCGCCGTCGCGGCGTCACGGGGCGTGCGACGCGCCCGGTCCGCCGGGCGGGATCACCCGTCCGGGTGCTGCCGCGCCTCCGCCGGGCCGGGGCCGCTGCCGAGGCCGGGCCGATGCGGGGAGGCTTCGTGCGGGGGCGGGCCGTGTCGTTCGTTGCCCGGGGGCGTTGTCCCGTGCATGAGTGGTGAGGAGTATCCGGGGGCGGTCGTCGATACGCGGGGGTGGGCGGCCTCGGTGGCGGGTTTCGTCCTCGGCGAGCCGGTCGAGGACGTGGTCGCGGTGGGCGCGATCCGGCGGGAGGCCGAGCGTGTGTGCGTGGTCGCGGCGGACGTGCTCGCGGGTTTGGGACGGCTCGATCGCGTTGCCGGGGGCGGGGCCGGGGGTAGCGGAGCGGCGGTTGGGTCCGCCGTGGCCGGCGACCCGCGGGCGGAGGCGGCGCAAGGCCGGGCCCGGGCTGCGGGGTGGAGGACGACGTGGGGTCCGGTGGGCCTGGGTACCTCGGCCGCCAGGCCGGCCGGTGCCCGTCGCCCGGTTCCGGGCCTGGGATGTCCGTGGCCGGTGCGGACGAGCCCGCATCTGGAGCGGGCCCGTGAGCACACCGCCGACTGGATGTACCGGTTCGGTCTTGTGGAGGATCCGCGGGCCAACGCGCGGCAGTTGCGCGAGTGGAGGATCGGAGAGCTCGCCGGGATGTGCTTTCCCGATGCGACCGCGGAGGGCCTGGATTTGGCCTGTGATCTGATGGGCTGGTACTTCGCGCCGTTCGACGACCTGTTCGACGGCGAGTTGGGCCGCGATCCGGTCGGGGCGGGTCGGCTCCTGGGCGAGATGACCGCGATCGTGGACCGGCCGCTGCCGGTGGCCGGCCCGGGGCAGCCCCCGGTGGTGCGTGCCTTCGCCGACCTCTTCCGCCGCAGCGTCGCGGGCATGTCCCTCGCCTGGCGACGGCGGGCGGCACGGAACTGGAAGGACTATCTCGCCGGGCAGTTCGCCGAGGTCGTCGACCGCCGCGGCGGCCCGATGCCGGATCCGACGAGTTGTCTGCACCGGCGGGTGAGAACGACATCGACGCAGGTGGTCTGCGACCTCGCCGAGCGGGTCGAGGGCTACGAGGTGGACAACCTGGTCGCGCACATGCCGGGTCTTTCCGAACTGCGGCTGATCGCCGCCGAGATCGTCGCGATCGACAACGACGTGGTGTCGGCGGACCGCGAGAAGGCACGCGGCGACCTCCACAACAATCTGCTGCTGGTCCTGGAAACCACCCGGGGCCTCACCCGGCACGCGGCGTTGCAGCGGCTCGCGGGCATGCTGCGAGAGCGATACGAGCGGTTCGAACGCCTGGAACGCCACACCGCCGACCCGGGCCCGACGCCGGGCCCACCGACATCGAACCTCCGACGCAACGTGGCCGGGCTCCGGGACATCGTTGCCGGGACCTGCGTGTGGGAGAACACCACCGGCCGCGGCCGCACGTGAGGGCCCGCCCGGGCCGCCGGGCGGATGTGCACCCGCTCCGGGGGCGGCACGCGCGCTCGTGTGCGCGGGGGTTCGCGATGCCCGGTCGTTGCGCGTACGTCGGCGACCCGGGGCCGAGAGTCCGCCCCGGGTGGACGTGCCGGTCGAGGTCGTGCACGCAGGCCCGGCCCGACGAGGAACGGCACATCCTCCGATTCCGCCGAAAGCGCGGCCGGATCGGCCTCACCCGGCCCGGCGCCCCGAACCGCTCCGGCTGGCCTTTTCTCAAAACTCAGCGACATCACTCTTCCGTGGAACCAAGCGATCTCACCACAGAGCAACAAACGTGCTTGGAACTCGTGTATAGAGCCAAGCATCCCGACGAACGTCGCGATCGGGTCTCCCTTCGCCGCTCGGGCGTCCCGTCATTCCTCGAATTCGCTCGGCTGCCACTGGTTGGGGTCCAGACCCATCGGGTGCTCCTTTTCCACGGTTGTCCGACGTGAACCGGGCCGGGACTCGACGGCCGATGGCCCCGACCGGACCGACGACGGTCTCGGTGATGACGCCCCCCGAGGCCGGGACGAGCTGGGTCGCGGGCGGTGGAGGGCGCGACGTTGAAACCGGCCCGGCCCGGGTCGGTGCCCCGGGACGCTGTGGGTGGAGTCCGTCGTCGCAGTTCGCAGTGTCCGGAGTGATGGTTTGATTCCCGGCGACCTGGGCGACGAGCCGATGTGGCGGCGACGGCAGTGATGTGTGGGCATCTTCGTTCTTCGACGAACCGTCGAAGAGGAGACTCCACGTCCTGCCACGCGTCATGTCCGTACGGTTCGGAAAGGGCTCAGTCGATGGCGTGCATCCTGATCGTGGCCGACAGCAGTGGTTCCGCCAAGGGTGGTGTCCCCGCGTTCAATCAACGCTTCGCCGTCGCTGCGGCAAGGAACCACGAGACGTACCTGCTCATTCCGGCGCAGGACAACACGCAGGAGCCGCAGGCGGTCGCGAAGGATCATCCGGGAGTGCGGGTGGCCGTGATTCCCAATCCCCATACACGCAAGCAGATGGAGACCGGCGAGGAGTTGCTCCCGCTGCTCCTGAACGAGTTCGTCGTAGCGACCGATCCGGACATGGTCGGTTCCGTCCCGACCCTGTGCGCGGACGCCCAGGGAAACATCGTCTCGGGTTACCTGCCGAAGGGCCGTTCCCTGGCGCAGGGCCCCCAGGTCGTGATCGGGCATTCGCGATTCTCGGGTCTCGCTCCCGGGAGCATCGTCAAGGGACCCCGCACCACGTACGAGGAGGCGCACGTCGAGCCGCACGCGTGGTATCCGGACGCGAAGTACGCGCATCTGGTCCACATGGAGGTCGAGAGGCTCGGGCTGGTCAAGGAGGAGCCGGCGGGCAAACGGTGGTTGAAGATCCTGTTCGAGACGATCGCGTTGATGGATGCCGACACCGTGGCGTGCGTGGGGGGTTGCTCGTTCGAGTGGGTGTGGGGGTTTCGCGAGGCCGGCCGCAGGTCCCTGCCCGGGCGGGGGATCCGGGCGCGACTGCACGAACTCGTCCCTGGGGCGCGGCTCTCGCCGAAGCCGGAGCCTCTGCCGCCCTCGCAGACGCTGCGTCTGTTGCTGGTGGGCAGGGCCGGCGACAAGACCAAGGACGCGGAGGGCGCCGTGCAGATGGTCAGGAAGATGGCGCCGGCGCAACCGTTGGTGCCGCAGATGCCGTATCCGGCGCGCTTGACGGTGCTGGGCATGCCGGTGGAGGCGGTGGACACGTGGCAGGTGTGCGTGAACGTGTTGACGGATCTGCCGGAGAACACCCCTGCGGACAATCGGATGGCGAGCATCGAACCGTTCGGGCCGCCGTCGAGGGTGGTCGAGGAGATCGACAAGGCGGACATGGTCCTGTCGTGCTCCTTCAGCGAGGCGTTCAGTCTGGTGTGCCTCGAGGGGCTACAGCGGGGCAAGCCGGTCGTGACGTCGTACAACAACGGATTCGCTCGGTTTCTGCTGGACGCGGATCGGGTTCCCCCGGGGGTCGGTGAACCGTTCGTGGTGCGGGATCAGGACGTCACCGGCGCGGATCGCATCGCCTTGTGGGCCACCCGCCTGCGCGATGCGCGTGAGGACCTCGCCGATCTCGACGCGAAGGTCGACACTCTGCGGGACATTCTGGGTCGCTACACGTGGGAGCACTGTGTCGACGCGTTGGTCGAGGCGGCCGAACACGCAGACTACGACTCCAAGCAGATCGCGGACGGGAAGATCATGCCGGTCCTCGAGGTCGCGTCGACGGACGTCGCGCCGAGCGAAGTCGATGAGTGGGCCGCGTGGTGGAGCCTGTGAGTCCCGGCCGCCCCGAGCCGTCGGGGGATTGTCCGTGGGGATCGCGTGGGGCATCTTCACGGTGAGGGCCTCGTGGGCCCGAGCCCGTCGGGGAGGCGACGCCGTCCTCGTCGTCGGGTCGGGGTGTGTCGGCGTGCCGAGGTCCCGGGGCGGAGGGTGATTGCGCGCGTTCGCGGGCCCGGGGCCGGGGGGCCCGGGTGGCGATGGCGTGGTCACGTGGGGGGAGGGCAGGCGTGGACGCGGTCCGGGGTGTCGGCCATGGTCCTCAGGCAGGCGCCGAGGGCCTGTTGGCCGAGGGCGTTGGGGTGGATCGTCTCCTGTTCCTGTCCTTGGGGGCGGAAGTAGCCGCCGTAGAAGCGGACCCATTCGCTTCGTGCCGGGGCCAGGGGTTGGTCGAGGGTGTAGCCGGGTTCGGACTGTTGGACGGTGGCGGCGCAGACCTCGTGGCCGGCGAGTGCGTCGCGCAGGTCGAGGAAGTCGACGTCTGCGTCGGGTCCGTCGCTCTCCTGGGCGGCGATGTCGCGCAGGGTCTGGTTGAGGGCGGGGACGAGTTCGTCGTGGGCCCAGGTGGCGTCGTCGTCGTAGAAGGGACATCCGCCGCTTCGGTAGCGGGAGTAGTCGGTTTCGGCGTAGCGGAAGGCTCCCCCGGTGGGGATGACGAGGGGGTAGGACTGCAGGACGAGTCGGTAGTCGTCCCCGGTGTATCCGGCTCTGGCCATGGTGGCGCGGATGGCCTTGAGTGTGCCGCGGACGGCCTCGCGCATGGCGGCGAGGCGTTCGGGGATCTGTGGGCGCGTCTTCTCGTTGCAGTGCCAGCCGGCGGGGCGGGGGGTGATGAACCCCAGCATGCAGTTCTTGACGATCTCCCGGAACTGGATGTCGTTGCCCCCGACGGACAGGGCGACGAGGCGGACGGTGTGGGCTCGGGCTTCGATGTAGAGGTCGTCGATCTGGGCGTTCTGCCGTTTGAAGCCGGGGCGGACGACGGCGTCGGTGGTGGCTCCGGAGCAGGCGAAGTTGTAGCGGTTGGCGGCGGGGATGTCCTGGGCTCCGGTCTTGAGGCGTACGCGGTCGACGTGGGTGATCTCGGATCGCACGGATCGGTTGCAGCCGACCTTCTCCTGTGGGTCGTAGGTGTCTCCGTAGACCCTGGCCGTGTCGTATTCCCCGCAGTGGGTCTCCTTGGTGTTGCAGGTCGAGGGGACGGCGGCGAGGTCGGTGCCGTAGGCGGTGCCGTCGGGGGTGTTGCCGTTGCCGCGCCAGCGGCCCGCCTCGCCGGAGATGTAGCTGTCGCCGAGGGCGACGACGGCGTTGGTGCCCGCGGGCGGATCCACGTGCCGGTGGCGGCCCTGGGCGGTGGGGGTGGCGAGGAGGATCGCGACGGTGGCGAGGGTCGCGGTGGCCGTGGCGCTGCGGCGCATGGGGCATCCGTTCCGGGGTGGGGGAGGCCGAGGTGGCGCGTGCGATCGGGGGGTCAGGTGCGGATGGGGTGCAGGGCGACGGAGCATCCGGTGGAGTGGGAGAACTCCACGTGCAGCTTCCTGGGTCCGCCGTCGAGGGTCAGTGTGACGGTGCCGTCGTCGTCCGGGGTGAGGGAGCAGAAGAAGTCGTCCTTGCAGGCCTGCACCTCTTCGTCGCGGGCGATCAGTTTGACCCACCAGTAGTCGTAGGAGTCGGGGTGGGTGACGCCGCGGGCGTCGTAGGTGATGGCGAGCGCGCCCTCGGCGGTGCTGCCGGGGGCGACGCTGTTCCAGGTCTTCTCGTCCTGTCGGCGGGGGTCGTTGCCCCGGCGGTGGCGCACGGTGACCGACGACAGTTCGATGCCCCAGTCGTTGAGGAGCCGGACGGAGCCGGCGCGGGGCGTGGTCGGGGCGGAGGGGAGCGGGGAGGTTTCCATGAAAGCATCCAACTGGATGGGAGCTTCGTGGTCTCGCCCGGCGGGCGAGGCGCGGCGTCGAACCACCCGTTCGGCCCGCCGGGTTTCGCGGGGTCGGTGCGGTGGCGGGCCCTGTCGTCCCACGGCGGTCGCGGCGCAACGGGCCGCGAGGGTGGGGCCCGTCCCGCGTCCCGGTCGGGTCAGGTCCGCTTCGGAGGGCAGAACGGGACGATCTGGTGCGTCCATCCGATGATCTGCAGGCCCTTCTGACTCAGGGTGCTGCCGTCGAAGTCCGCCCGGTGGTGGCTCGACTTCGAGTCGTGGCCGTAGCTCGCGCCGCCGAGCCGGAACGGCCCCCATCCGTACTCCGCGCCTCCGCGGGTGGAGGACGAGGCGTGACTGGTGTCGGACTTGGCCCACTTGGCGGTGATGCTCAGATCGCGCACGCACAGAAAGGACGTGGAGATCATCGGAAGGGCCGTGTCCTGCTGCCGGCGGCCGCCGTCCGAGATCCGGCCCTCCTTGTAGGCGTCGGTGCTCCAGGAGGGCATGCCCAGGAGCGTGGTGTCCAGCCACGGTCGCGACAGCGTGCACAGGCAGTACCGGAACGAGACCTTGAGGCTGCTCGTCTCGTCGCTGAGATGATCGTGGTTCTCCGTGTGGCTTCCGTCCACGCCCCCGCCCCAGCCCCACAGGCCGTTGCCGACGCCCGCGTCCCCCGAATAGCTCGTCGACTCCTGCGAGGAGTTCGTCTCCTGGGTCCCCTGCTCGATGGTCAACAGGGGCCAGTCCTGGGCCGCGTCCGCGTCCGTCCAGTTCGTCGGGTACACGGCGCTGCGGTATGTCGTGGTGCCGTCGCCGGTGAGGTCGACGCCGTACGCCTGATACAGCTTGTTGGCGTCGGCGAACGCCGACGCCACCTGCTTGTGGCCGGTGGTCTCCAGCACCGCCAGAGCACTCTCGATCTCGTCGGCGTCGGCCCCGCGCCAGTCCTCCCACGCCGCGTCCACCGGAGCGCGCAGGGTCGGACCCAACTCCGGCCACGTGTCCCGGCCCTGCTCGGTCTCCTGGGCCTTGATGTAGCTGAACGTGTAGGCGCTTCGGGCCGTGAGGTACTTCTGACGCAGATTCTGATACTCGCGAAAGCCCACACTCTCCACGTGTTTCGGTGTCTTCTTCCCGGTCTCCGGGTCGACCTCGTTGACGTCGCGGTACAGCAGCTTGTCTGCGGCCTCCCTCGCCTTCTTCTCGTCCGGGTTCTCCGACTGCCCGTCGACGTTCGCCTGGAGCACCTGGCCGTAGACCTGATGGAGGAGGTTCGTCTGCAACTGCGTGGAGGGGCTGGTCACGTGACACTCGTCGGCGAGCCGTGCCAGGGCCACGGCCGCAGGCCGGCTGCCCTTGATATTGCCGGGGGCCCAGGGGTTCGCGTAGTCCTGCGGGTCGATGAACCGGCCGGACGGCTGCAGGGACAGATAGATCTGGGGCGCGGGCGGCGCCTGGTCGGTGATGTCGCCGGCGCCCGTCAGGGCGTTGAAGAGCGAGTTGTACACGGTCAGGGCCATGCGCCTGTTGGTCTCGGTCACGGTGTCCTCCCGGGTGGGTCTCCGGCCGGCCCGCGGGCGCGAGCGCGTGCCGCAACCCGGGCTCCCACCGGCGACGGGCATCGAAACCGACCGGGGCACACGTTCAGCCGTTCGCCCTCGCCGCTCGACGAGGACCAAGGGCAGCCCCGACGGGTGGGCATGGGTCGGCGTCCGGCGATCACCTCGGGAGCGATGATGGCGAGTCGGGATCTGCGTTCGCTGTTCGGCACGAGCGACAGCGGGTTGGCCCCGGCTAGGCTAGGTGTTGGAGCAGGCCGTCAAGGAGCGGATGCCCGAGCGCACCCTGCTGGGGATCGTGGCCCGCACCGCGTACTGGATCGAGCCGCGGTCCGCCAGCAGCATTGGCGCAGACCTGGGCCTCCAGCGTGCGGGAGTGGTAGGCGATGACCGTGTCCAGGTCGTCGTCGGCCGCGGCGCCCAGGACGGCGGTCTGCAACGCGACCAGGCGTGGCCCGGTACCGTTCGACCTCGTCGATGTCACGTCGGCCGAGGCCTCGGCAGGTTGCTGCCGGTGGCTGCCGCGAGTTCCTGGACCTCTGGGTCGGTGATTTCCACAACCACCACCCTCGGCCTCGCGATCAGGCCCATACGGGCTGCCGCGGCGAGTTCGAGGCGGTGGATCACGGGTCCGAAGATCGCCTCGTCGAGGGCCCCGCGTGGGTGATGACCGGAGCCGGGCGCCCGGAGGTCCGTGTCCGGCCAGCCCGTCGACCCGACGGCGCCAGGAGCGGTGCGATCTGCGGTGCCGGCTCCCGCTTCGACCCGAATGCCCTGGCCGCGCCCGCACCCGCCTGCTGTGGATCGGCGACTGTGCCTACTTCCTTCACCGTCGACACCGCCCGGGACCGGCGGGCCGACATCAGCGGCGACCACGCCCCGTCCCGCCGCCGAGTACACGAACGGAAGGCGGCCGGGCCCACCCCGGTCCGACGGAGCGGCCGGGCTCCGCGAGGCCTTCGTGCCGGGCCCGGGAGACGGGGAGGTCGACCTCGACCTGCACTGGCCGGTGGCCGAAGTCCATGGCACCGCACCTGCGCGACCGGGAGATGAGCCTGCGCGATATCGCCGCCCGACACGACGCGCACACGGCGTCGGTAACGCACGACTCCTATCACGACAGGTCAGGGGCTACTTCGCTGTTCCTCGGCGAGTACCACCCGGCCCCCGGGACCGCGGCCGGTCGACGTTGGCGAGCGGACGCCGGCATCGACGCTCATGCCCCCGGGGTCGGCCCGGGGGCGTCGGGGATCGGTGTCGGGTCACCCGGCCTCGAACTTGACGGACGACACCTCGCCCCGGTCCGGGAGTTGCTCCGTCGATCCCGGAGAGACGGTTCCCACGGGATCGGACGAGCAATCGTGGGTGCCGTAGAGGGAGGCGTCGTAGGCGGAGTCGTTCCGGACGGACACGGCCGAGAACGGATTCGCCAACGGTACGCACGCGTCACCGATCGGGACGGGCACCTTGAAGCCCTCGCCCTTGGGGTCGTACAGGGTGAGCGTGCCGGTGTTCAGGGGCTGCTTCATCTCGACTTCTCCCTTGCTTCTGCCGGGACCGCCGGGCGGGGGACGGGGCGGTCGCGGAGCCCGGCGTTCGCGACGATCCGGGTGGCCCCGTGTTGTCGGTCGGTGTTCCGGGCCCTTGTCTCCACGGTGGCCCTCTGCACCCGGTCTCACCTCCCGGGCCGGCCCGGCCGCGCACCGCAGACCACGCCGGGCAGCAGGCGCTCTGCCCGAATTCGGCGTCCGGGTGTCACGGCGCTGACGCGACCCCACCCGATCGTGCCCCGGGGCGACGAGCGCGTGCGCGACTTCCGCGTGCGGCCGTCCGGCGGAGGGTCCGCCCCGAGGTGCGGAGATCACACGCCGGATCGCCGAGGGCCGTTCTGCGGGTGTGTCACCTCGTCCAGTTCTGGTTCTGTTGGCCGTTGCAGGCCCATTGTTGGACTTTCGCGCCGTTCTTGTCGGCGTCGGGCAGGTACACGTCCAGGCATTTCCCGGAGGCGCCGTTGCGCAGTGTTCCCTTGGCCGTGTCGTACGTCCAGTTCTGGTTCTGTTGGCCGTTGCAGGCCCATTGTTGGACCTTCGCGCCGTCCTTGTCGGCGTCGGGCAGGTACACGTCCAGGCATTTCCCGGAGGCGCCGTTGCGCAGTGTTCCCTTGGCCGTGTCGTACGTCCAGTTCTGGTTCTGTTGGCCGTTGCAGGCCCATTGTTGGACCTTCGCGCCGTCCTTGTCGGCGTCGGGCAGATACACGTCGAGACACTTCCCGGACGCGCCGTTGCGGAAGGTGCTCGTGGTCGCCGCGAGCACGTCCCCGGCGCCCGCCAGCGCGAGCGCCGCCGCGACGCCGACCGTCACCGCCCGCACGAGCCCTCTCTTCCCCACGCTCCGCGCCTGTCGGGGGCCACGACGGGGGAAGGGCTCGGATCCCCCGTCGCGATGGCGGCGGGGACGGGGGTGGGGATGGGGGCTGGTCGCATGGTCGCTCCTTCGTCCGTAGGGCGAATGCCCTGTCATAGAGTTACTGAATCTACACATATAGTAATTATGGTTCGCGTGACCCTGCTTCGCGCGCCTTTGCCCGGCACGCTCTCGCAGAGGCGGCCCTCGAACAGGGGCTTCGGGGTCGAGTGGTCGAAGAGTCAGGAAGTACCGGCGAGAACGATCACGGACGGCCGGGAGTCGGCCCCGAGTCCTTGGCCGCCGTCTGTTCGTCGTGCTCGCGCAGCGATCCCGCATGGGCGGCGGGTGAGGCGGGGGTCGGGGGCGGGGCCGGATCGTGCGGCTGGCCGGGGCCGACTCGTCGAAGTGCTCTCCCGGCACCAGCGGGATCACACCCCGACCGGCGATGGACTCGGACCCGTGATCCCCCGACTTCGCGCCATCGGGCGAACACCCATGAGACACGCGAGGTGATCACTGCGCGCGCGAAGCCCGAATTCTCCGTCGCGATCGACGGGTCGCCACCCGACCCGCGTGTCGTCCCACCGGACGCGGCGCCACCGGGCATGCACCGCGATCCCGGGTCCGAAAGGTCGGCCACACGAGTGAGGATCGACGGAGGGCCGGTCGCGTCACCATGATTCCAACGTCAGGGTTGGTCACAATGAGCACTGCCCCGGGCCCGGACGGTGCCCGGGGCTTTCGTGATTCCCCACATGGAGGTCCTATGCGCATCCGCACGGCCCTGGCCGCCCTCTCCCTCGCCGCCCTCGGAATCCTCGGCTCCGCCGGGGCGGCACACGCCGACGGCGACACCCACATCGTCTTCACCAACTCCTGCGGAGGCGGCCCGGACGTGGGCTCCATCTGCTTCTTCGGCCAGCAGTGATACCGGCCGACCGAAGGCCGGCCGGGGTCGTCGGCCTTCGGCCGGGTGGCCCCACCGCGGCCGCCCGACGAGCGCGACCTACCCCAGGTCGGCATCCACTCCCACCGCCCACGCCCCGACGCCGTCCTGACCTGGCGAGAGGGAACCCCTCGATCCCTCCTCGCCCTCGAATACGACACCGGCACCGAACGCCTGGCCCGCCTCGTCGAGAAGATCGACCGCTACGCGACCCTCTCCACCCTCGTCCGGCACGACAGGGGCAGCTACGAATTCGACGACCTGTTCAACCCCCACGACCCCAACGCCCCCCTCAAACCCCGAGAGCCCCGCGATTCCCACGACCCGCCGCGCGACCGAGGCCCGCGCTGCGCTGCGCCGCGCCCCGACCACCGTCCCGACCGTGGACACCGGGCACTTTCCCGACCGAGGCCCTGTGGCAGCCGCTGAACGCGCAACCACCCCGCGTGCGTCTGGCCCAGCTGGTTCGCGGCCGCGACCACGTCGGCCGCACCCGGCCCGCCGCGCCACCGGCGGCAAACGCCTGGTCCCAGGACGACGAGGCCGAACCCCGGTAGAGGCGCGCCCGCACCATCAGGGCGTGTCCGCTCGTTCAGCTTGTGCTTTATGGTCTGACCTGGTCGCGTTCGATGATGCTCTCGGGGCGTTTCACGGTTTTGCCCACGTCGTAGCGGGTGGCGGGCCGCTGGTTCTTCGAGCCGAGCGGCCGGCCCGGGCCCGGCCGGGTCGGTTTCGGCACTCGGGCCGGACAGGGCAGGGTTGGGCGGAGGTTCCTGAACCCCCGGCGGACTCGGGCCGGGGTGAGCCTGTTCGGTGCCGCCGGTCGTTCCCAGGGTCGGCGGACGTCCTCGGTGAGTGGTCGGGCGAGGCGGAGCTGGGTGTGCGCGGTGATGATCAGCCACGTCCAGCGGTCGGCGGCTTCCGGGGTGCGGAGCTTCGGCCGGGTCCAGCCGAGCGTCTGCTTGATCATCCGGAACGCGTGCTCCAAGTCGAAGCGTCGAAGGAACGCCTGCCACCGCAGGTCGACGGCGTCGGCGGTCATGCCGGTGGCGGAGGACCACAGCCACAGCGGCAGCGGGTCTCCGCCGCCGGGCAGCCGGTCGACCTCCAGGCGAATCAACGTGCCTTCGATCAAAGGGAGTTCGCCGTCGTGGTCGATCCACGCGGATCGGGTGGTGAGCCGGGGGTGGATGCGGTCCCAGGCCATCGCCCACGCGGTGCCGTACCGGTCGGTGACCTGTGTGGTGGTCTCGTTCGGTTCACCCCAGGTCTCCGGCTTGGCGAAGCGGAACTCCTTGCCGTGCTTGGGCGGGCGCCCGCCCAGGGGCGGTGAGAACCACGGCCGGGGCACGGGCTTGCGCATGACCCGGTCCGAGCGGAGTCGGCCGAGCACCTCCACCGGCAGGCCGTCCAGCAGGTGGGCCATGCGCGGGGCGTCGTAGCCGGCGTGGAAGACGCCGGCGGACTGCACCGTGCGAATTCGCAAGCACCGCAGCGGCAGTCCATGTCCACGCCGACCGCGACGAACACAGGCCGATTGACCACGGATCCGGAACGGATCCGGACCCACAACGCGTCGATGTGGAGGATCGGCCAGACCGGGTCCAGGGGCCGGTTCTGCCACGCGGCGCGTTCGTCGGGGACGGCGTCGGTCACCCGGGAGATCAGGTCCGGGCTCACCTGGACGCCGTAGACGCCGGCGAGGTGGGAACGGATGTCGCGCACGCTCATCCCGCGCGGGCGTAGAGCGAGAGGATCCGCTCGTCGGACCCCGCCAACCGGCGCGCGTGCCGGGGCACCAGTGCCGGTTCGAAGTCGCCGTTGCGATCGCGCGGGACCGCGATCGTGACCTCGCCCGCGTCGGTGAGTGCGGCCGGGCCGGTTGTCCCGGCAATGTGTGCACAGTCGTACCGGCCGGGGCGGTCCGGCCGCGGGGCGCAGGGTCACGGTCGGCCCGCCGCCGGTCGGGGTGCGCCGGTCGCACAGGTGGCAGACGGCGATGGCGAGGAGCGGTCGGGGCGAAAAGGTGGTCACGCCCGTTCAACGACGCCACCGGTCCCCAGTCGCGACCCGCGCCGCCAGCCGGGCGGGCGGGTGCCGGGCACGGGGGATGGTGGTCATCGGCGCTCCGGCGTCGATCCGGTGCGACGGGCCTGGGCGGTGGTGCCGGACACGATGGTCTCCACCGCGGTGGCGACGTCGCACAGCACCACCAGGGTGATGGCCGGGTCGTCGCCGTCGACCAGGGCGATACCGGCGAGGTGATCCAGGATCCGGGAGGCGTGCGCGGCCACCACCGCGTCCGGGTCCGACGGCGCCGGGTGCCCCGCCGGCCCGGCCGGGACCGGTTGGGGCGAGGGGATCGGTGTCTCGTACGCGTCCAACGCCGGCCCGGGATTGCCCTCCCGGGGGCCGTGACCAGGGGAACGGTCTCGTGCGGTCGGGTGCGTAGGCAATACGTGCCGCTGCGTCGTGCCGTGGGGCGTGTGCCCCGACCACGGTGCGCAGCTTTACCCATTCCCGTCCCGCCCACGGAATCGAGTGGCACCGGCGTATTCCGAATGGTGACGGTCTCTCACAGAATGTGAAGGGACGCCCGCTCGTCGAGCGGGCGGCCACAGACATGGGGAGGAATCCATGGGGCGACCGTTGATCCTCGGGCGCAGGGCCGCCGCGATGCCCGCGGACACCGCGCCGGCTCCACCGGAGTACCGCTACGACCCGGCCGTCGGCGCGAACGTCGTCGCGGACGGCCGTCTGCTGGTGGAGGCGGTGGATCCGGTGGTGGTGGCGAACTACACCAGCACGCAGGACCAGGGCGGGGTGCGCCGCAAGGACGACCCCAAGTAGTGCGCCCGCCCGCCCGGGTGGTCGTCGTCGCGGCCGAGGACGATTTCACCGCCGACCTGGTCGTGAGCCGGCTCGACCGCGACGCGTTCGTGCGCCTGGACCCCGGCCGGCTGCGCGAGGGCGCCACCGCCACCGGCCGGTTCACCGCTGGCACCTGGACCACCTTGATCGACGACGGCCACCGCACCGCGACCGTGGGTCCCGGCTGCGCGGTGTACTGGCGCAAGCCCACCCGCCCCGACACCCACACCGACATCGACGATCGGTGGCGCGCCCACGAGAACACCACCGCGCTGCTCGGGCTGCTCCGCGCCCACCCGCTGCTGTGGGTCAACGACCCGACCGTGGTCGACGCGTCCGAGCACAAACCCACCCAGTTCGCCTCCGCCGCCCGGCGCGGCCTGTCCGTGCCCGACACGTTGTTCACCAGCGACCCCGCCACGGCCCGCGCGTTCGTGGCCGAACACCACGACAGGGTCGTGGTCAAGGCGCTGACCCAGCGACACACCACGTTCGTCCCCACCACCCGCATCCGCCCCTCGGACGACCTGACCGAGATCGCCGGCACCGTGCACTACCTCCAGGCCCTGGTCGAGAACCGCCTGTTCGACGCCCGCGTGACCGTCGTCGGCGACCGGGTGTTCGCCGCGTCGATCACCACCGACGACGCCCTCGACTGGCGTACCGTCCCGCCCGCCGACTGCCGCCACGCCCCGGTCACGCCACCCGCCGACGTCGAACGCGCCTGCGTGGAACACGTACGCGAACTCGACCTGCGCTACGCCGCGCTGGACTTCGTCGTCACCATCGACGGCTGGACCTACCTGGAGACCAACTGCGCCGGCGAGTTCGGCTGGATCGAGGCCCTGACTGACCTGCCCATCGCCGCCGCGATCGCCCGCGTCCTCACCGGCGACGCCCCCGACACCCGGCACACGGCCCACGCACGGGCGAGGATGTGACGATGGACCCGCTGCTGGACGCCGCCGTACGCGCTCTCGGCGTCACCGACGAACCGCGTCCGTTGACCGCGCACCACGACACCGCCTGGCGGGCCGGCCCCTGGAAGATCAAGACCGCGACCGAGCCGGCCACCGCCGCCCCGCTGCTCCACGAGGTCCGCGCGGTCCGGCTGCTGCACGCGGGCGGCCTGCACCCGGCGGGCGGCAGGTACGGGTACGTCGGCGAAGACCTGTGGACCGCCGTGGAGTTCCTTCCGGGCGTCGACCTGTGGCAATGGTGCGCCCCCGGCCGCACCGCCCGACCGGGCCCGGGCTTCGCTCCGCGTCTGCTCGATGTCGCGCACCGGGCGTTCGCCGCGCTGGACCGGCTGAACGCCGCCGGATGGCGCCACGGCGACATCCAACCCTGGAACATCCTGATCACCCCGGCCGACGACGTCGCGTTCATCGACCACGAATACGCCCACCACCGCGACCTGCTGCCGCTCGCGGGCCCGTACCGGGGCGGGATGGACCACGCCACCGTCCCCGACGTCGCCCGCCGACTCCTGGCCACCGCCCCCGACACCCACATCCACCTCACCCCCGCCGACGAACACCACGCCCTCGCCGCGGCCCTGCGCTGGGCCTGGACCGGCGCCACGCCCGAGACCCCGCGCGACGTCGGCCCCGGCATCAGCCTCGAAGACCTCCTCGAGGACATCGCCACCGGCCGCCACCACATCCCCCTGACCCGGGCCCGCCCCTGGCCCGCCCCGGAACTCGAAGCCCTCATCGCCGGCGATCGAGCCCGCCTGATCAACCGCCGATGAGGGAGTATCAGGATTTAGGTGTACGGGGTCTCGTTTGAGTGAGTCTGGGTTTCGACTCGGTTTCGTTCGTTCGGTCGTCGCCGGTTCGGCTCAGGTGCGTCCGGCGGTGACGCGGCCGTCGAAGGCGAGGTCGAAGGCGTTCAGCGCGGCTTTCCACTTGTTGGACCAGCGCACGCGTCCCTTGCCGGTGGGGTCGAGGGCGAGGGTGGCGAGGTAGAGGCGTTTGAGGGCGGCCTGTTCGTTGGGGAAGTGCCCGGAGGCGTTGGCCGCGCGGCGGTAGCGGGCGTTGATCGACTCGATCGCGTTGGTGGTGCAGATGATGGTGCGGATCTCGCGGTCGAACGCGAGGAAGGGCACCATCTCGGCCCAACTGCGTTCCCACAACCGCACGATCGCCGGATACGAGGCCTCCCACGTCGCGGCGAACTCGGCGAGACGTTCGTGCGCCGCGCCCTCGGTCGCCGCCGTGTAGACGGGCTTGAGGTCTCGCGAGATCGCGGACCAGTCCTTCTTCGACGCGTAGCGGAACGAGTTCGCAGGAGGTGGACGATGCAGGTCTGGACCACGGTGGCGGGCCACACCGACGCGACGGCGTCGGGCAGGCCGTTCAGCCCGTCGCAGACCAGGACGCAGCAGTCCTTGACGCCCCGGTTCTTGAGTTCGCCCAGGACCTGGCCCCAGTACTTGGCACCTTCGCCGCCATCGCCGATCCACAACCCGAGAATGTCGCGGTAGCCGTCGACGGTGACGCCCAGAGCCACGTAGACGGGGCGGTTGGCGACCTGGCCGTCGCGGATCTTCACGTGGATCGCGTCCACGAAGACCACCGGGTAGACCGGGTCGAGCGGGCGGGTGCGCCACTCGTTCATCCCGCCCAACACCTGGTCGGTGATGGTGGAGACGGTCTCCTTCGAGGTGGTGATGTCGTAGACCTCGGCCAGGTGCGCGACGATCTCGCCGCCGGTCAGGCCCTTCGCCGTCAACGAGATCACCATCTCGTCCAACGCGCCGGTGCGGCGGGAGTGGACCGGGACCAGGCCCGGGCGGAACGTCCCCGCCCGATCCCGCGGCACGTCCAGGGTGACCGGTCCGACCTCGGTGTTCACCGTCTTGCGACGGGTGCCGTTGCGGGCGTTCCCGCCGCGACGTGCGCTCGCCGCACCGGTCCGGGCCTGCTCGACACGGAGATGCTCGTCCATCTCCGCGTCGAGTGCGTCCTCCATCAGGTGCTTCGCGAGTGCCTGCAACAGGCCACCCTCGCCGAGCAGACGCACCCCGCCGGCCCTGGCCTGCTCGGCCGCCTTCTCCGCGAGTTCGGCCACGGCCGCCGTCAACGTAGTGTCCACGCCCTGCCCGGTAGCCGGCGCGGACGTCCCCAAAACGCCCTCCACCACACTCGACCCGATCGTCGTAATCGCCACATCGGTCATCGGATACTCCCATTGCTCAGGGTGTACACCGAGTCCTTGGGTCTGCCTCACATCCGGTGGTGACGGACAGTGAGTCCGTGATCATGTGCGGATGTTGAGTGCGAACGAGCTTGTGGGCGTGGTGTTTTCTGGGCTTGCGCCGCTGGTGGTCGAGGAGGTTGCGGACGAGGACGGGGTCATCCGAGTTCGGGCACGGACGCCTGGCGGTCCGGTGGATTGCCCGGATTGCGGCGGTCGGACCGGTCGGGTGCACGCCTTCCATGAACGCACGGTGACGGACGTGCCGGTCGACGCCCGCCGGGTGGTCGTTCTGGCGCGGCTCCGCCGCCTGGTCTGCCCCACCCCGGCCTGCCCCCGCATCACGTTTCGTGAGCAGATTCCCGGTGTGCTGGAGCGCTACCAGCGGCGGACGGTGCGCCTGCTGGCCCAAGTCCGGGCCGTGGTGCGGGAACTCGCGGGCCGCGCCAGCGCACGGACACTGGACGCGCTCGGCGCCGGGCTGTCACGGAGCACCGCCCTGCGTGTCCTGACCGGGATCCCGCTGCCGGCCCGCCGGGTGCCGCGGGTCCTGGGCGTCGACGACTTCGCGCTCAAGCGCCGCCACCGCTACGCGACCGTCCTGACCGATGCCGAGACCGGCGAACGCATCGACGTCCTGCCCGGCCGCGGCGTCGACGCGCTCGAAGCGTGGCTGCGACGGCACCCAGGCGTCAAAGTCGTCTGCCGGGACGGCTCGGGCGCCTACGCCGAAGCAATACGCCGCGCGCTGCCCGACGCAGTGCAGGTCAGCGACCGATGGCATTTATGGAGCAACCTGTGCGACAAAACACTCGCCGAGGTCCGCTCGCACAGCGCCTGCTGGGCCACAGTCAACCCGCCCCGGCCCGGCGGGGCCGCCGAGCAGACCACCCGCGAGCGCTGGCACCAGGTCCACGACCTGCTCGGCAAAGGCGTCGGCCTCCTCGAATGCGCCCGACGGCTGAACGTGTCCCTGAACACCGTCAAGCGATACGCACGCACCCGCGAACCCGACGCCCTGCGCCGGGCCCGCGCTACCGGCCGACGCTGGTCGACCCCTACCGCGACCACCTGCGCGCACGCCGGGCCGGCGACCCCGCAGTCCCCGTCCAACAGCTCTTCCGCGAGATCCAGGAGCAGGGCTACACCGGAAGCCTCAACCTCCTCTACCGCTACCTCACCCAGGGCCGTGCCGAGGGCGACCGGCCCGTCACCACCCCACGGCGCTTCGCCCGGCTCCTACTCACCCGCCCCGACAACGTGGGCGACAAAGACGCCGAACTGCTGACCGAACTGACGGCCGCGTGCCCGGAGATCGCCGAACTTGCAGGACACATAATCAAGTTCGCCGGTCTGCTGAAGCCGACCACCGGCAACGACACCGCACTCACCCCATGGATCGCAGCCGTCCGCGCGTCCGACCTACCCCACCTGCACGCCTTCGCCAACGGCCTCGAACTCGACCGCGCAGCAGCCGATGCGGCTCTCACTCTGCCCCACCACAACGGCCGCACCGAAGGCGTCAACACCCGGACCAAACGCATCATGCGGCAAATGCACGGACGAGCCGGATTCGACCTCCTCCGCCACCGCATCCTTCTCCCGTGACACTCACGCAGAGCCACCACCGGATGTGAGGCAGACCCGAGTCCTTGATAGTCCCTCCAGGCCCCACCGGCCGTGTCGCACGCACACCCGCTCCCACCGCGGGGTGTGGAGGTTGCGGTGACGTGAGTTGACGACACCCGGTGACATGTACATGCAGCGTCCTTGAACGTGCGGGTGTCCGGTGGTGGGAACGCCGTGTGGTGGGGGCTTGTACCGGATTCTCGTGGTGGTCTCACCGGAACGCCGATTACGCGTCGTCCGAATGCGTGTCGCGGCTATTGCTGAGTGGAGCACCCGGGTGTCTCGACCCGGGCGCGGCCGGCGAGAGGCGGGCTCGTGGTGAGCGATGTCGACGCGGTGGACGACGGCAGGTGGAGTGCAGCGGGCCAGGGCGACGTCCCCCAGGGGCTGTGGAGCACAGTTACCTGGATTCTGAGTACTATGAAAGCTCGCGAAACATGCCCTCGATCGCAGTACGCTCGGAAACCGATACGGACGCTCCCGGGAATCTGTATTCCGCCTCAGAATCATACTGCCTGCGGGAATATTCGCGTTCTGCATAGTACTGTTCAACGGATTCTCGGGCGAACTCGATTTCCGAGCTCATTTCGTCGATTACACCGACCTTCTCTGCCGCCCTTTCGACTTCGTCGATCCATTGGTGGTCGGCATCACGATCCTGTTCATTGCCAGACAGGTTTTCCAGCTCCTGCCGCAAGCCAGAGCAGACATACTTGTGAAATTGTTCACTAGGGTCGAAATGCCGCTTCAGGACTGGACCGTATGATTTAAAAAATTCTTCGAATGCAATCACGCCATCTGTGGTGTATAGCGATTCGCCCCAGTTCTCAAATGCCCATTCAAGCTCGTCTCGAACGTGGCTCGGATTCTCTGTGCAACGCATCATCAGTGCCGCATTGAAGAGCTTCCAATCGTCGGGATCCATGTAGCCAAAGGTTGGGCCTTTTTTAAGTAGTTCGGTTGTCACCGCAAGGAGGTCATCGAACGATTCTCCCATCAGTCGATGCGCTGGCTCTAGTGAGTCGAGGAGGGATTTGATTGTTCGCCGGCGCACCTTAAAAGATTCGCGCGGATCAGATCTGCCGGGTTCGCTTTCTTTGGCGATCAACTCCATTATTTTCCTGGTGATATAGGGTGAGTGTCGAGTCACGGTATCGGCACAGTGTTGGAAGCGGAGCTTTCCGTCAAGCTCGGATACTGCGTACGCTAGGAGCGTGCTCATTTGAGCCAGAAATACCGCATCCCCGATGATGGTCAAAAGATAGTCCGGCTCCTCGTTAAGGAAGGCCAGGGTGAAGTCGCGTACACTTGGATTCGCGTAGGCGACCATCGTGTCCCCATTACGTTTCTCCAGCCGGACAAAGGTGCCTTCCAGTACGCGAAGTGCACTCGTGTACTCCGTTGGCTTCGCCTCTTTCTGAACCAAAGCCTTGAGGTCGCTGGAGCTGGCGCCATGGATAGAGAATGAAGCAAGGGTAAGGATTATCCGCTGGGCAATGTCAGACAATCCATTGGTGAAGAGAATTCTCCAAAGATCCAGCGGATGGTCAAGGGTGTGGTTAAGAGCGCGCGCCAACTCGCCCGCCGAATAATGAGATCGCTTGATGACCAGTTCGAGAATCCGTGGGGAGAAGTTCTCATGGTTTACGACTGTCCAGTAGGACGAGTTTTCTACGTACTCTCTGACAACTTCTCGCGAGAGGGTGGAAAAAAAGAGATGATTGTACAGAATGCGTGCCCGCTGGAGCACCCCGTAGTCGGCGATATTTATCACGCACTCGACAACTCGAAAGTCGGCACGGGCGATAGGCTCGCTGATTAGTCGAGTTTGTTGAAGGATTTGCGATCTTGTTGTCATGACAAGCCGCTTGTCTGGACTCCTCGCCACGCGGTCCATTAAACGGATTACCCAACTGTCCTTCGCACGCCTTTCACTGATGTCCGTCTGTCCGAGGAAATCGTCATACAAGAAGACCTGTTGGCGACCCGATTTGTATGCACTCCATGCGTCGTCAACGTCGGTCCCCACTGGCACGACCTGCCATCCCTCGTGCCAATACTTCAGGGCGAGCATTTCGGCGAGCATGCTCTTGCCGACTCCGGGCGAACCTGTTAGAACGACGATATGCTTCTCGTCGAGCAGTTCTTGTGCTGCTTTGAAGTTGCTAGTGGGAACGTACAGCTTGACTCGGTCCCTGATGTCCTCAAGCAGTGCCTCACTGCGCTCCCAAAGACCGCTTTGAACAATGCGTTCCAGAATTGTTGTCGAGGCAAGCCAAAGCTTGAAATGTTGCTGTTCCACACTCGGGTGTCGCGTGATTAGGTCATTGATGTCGACTCGGGAAAGCAGGTCGGCGGTGTCAGAGAGCCATGGATTGAGATCACCTGCAAGGGTGTCCTTCTGGGTTCTGCTTAGGTTTTTGGATGTTACGAAGAGATAGCGGTCGGGCTTTTCTTTGTCCATCTTTGAGGCTTCCCGGCGTGCTGACAAGCGGAGATCCGAGAACGTCGAGCCGAGGTAATGCTTGCACTGGACGACGACCTTCCCCCCTGGCGCTTTCGCCCGTAGGTCAACGCCTCCGTCGCGGCCGTGTCCGAACGCTTCCAAGCGCCAGCGGTACTCGGCTGCGAGGAGATCACGAATCAGTATCTCGAAGTCGTTGGGTGAGAGGGTGTGGAAGTCGTAGTCGGCCAACCCTGTGCTCCATGAGAGTAATTGGGCCATCAGCTCGTATGCTGAGACGAGGCCTCAACTTTACCGGCTACCGGTCGCTCGGCTCGGTGTCCTGGAAGAGGTCGGCCGCCATGCCCCCGGGGGCATGGGTGAGCGCCGGGATGCGGTCGACGGAAACCCCAGGAACTGCCGCTTCGAGCGCCGCGCTGCCGTTCGCCACTGCGGCTTTGTCGACTATGGGGCCTGTCGCCGGGGGCCTGGCTACGCTGACCGCCGTTCCTCACGCGGTGCTGAATCCGGGTACCGCCCCTGGATCACGTCGTCTCTGTCTAACGGCGCCGACACACCGCAGCTTGGGTCTGGCAGCACTTCACCGGCGGAGATGTCCAGGAAGCACGCGCCTACGACCCCCGGCTGTGGGCATTGTTCAGGCGATTAGGGCGTCGGTGCGGTAGCGGCGGATCAGGTGGCCGTCTGTGCCCAGGTGGAACGGCCGCAGTTCGGGCGGGTCGGTGTCCACGACGTCGGGCCTGTCGTGGACGGGGCAGTGCTGGGCGAGCCATCGGGGCGCCACCTCGCGATCCGCGCCGAACGGCACATACGCGTCGACGTATCCCGCCAACTGCACCTCCAGCACGGGCATGATGTGCCATGCCCGCTGCCCGATGCCGTCCGCCCCCTGCTGACGGCTCCACCACTGTGTCGGGCGGCTGTCGTGCGAGGCCGCGCATGGCCTGCGCGCGGTGCGACTTCTACACGCCCAAGGACTCGACCAGAGCCCAGCTTCTGGAGGCGAAGAGCAACCTGCGGAGGATGGCGGTCGCGATCCCGCTGACCGAGGACGAGCAGGTGGCCGTCGAGGACGGTCAGGACGCGCTCGGCCGACTGTTGGAACGGCCTACCGCTGTTCCCACGCCGTCCGGCCGGTCGCCCCGCCGGATCAATGTTCCTGCCACCGCGAATCTGCTACCGCTGGTGGGACCGGACCGACCCTGACCTCGGGCGGGCGTGCGGGGTCGGACCAGCACGCGCGGGTGAACGAGGCGGCGTCCTCGTGGCGGTGTTCACCCGCCAGTTGCGCGATCGCCAGGATCAGGCCGGCCCGCAGGCGGGGAACCTCCTCGACGCGGAACCTCCCGTGCAAGGCGGCGGAGATCTCCCGGGCGCGGCCGGACGACGCCGCCAGGACGTACGCCGCCGCCTCCCGCACCCGCGGATCGGGGTCGTCCAGGAGGGCGATCGGGATGTGCGTGTCCGCGGCGATCGCGTCACGCGCCGCCCGCACCGACCAGTTCTGCGAATAGCCCTTCGTGTCGACGCGCACCTCGTCGTCGGCGTCGGCCACCCGCAACAGACCGGTGCGCGACCCGTCGCCCCAGTCGTCGCGGCGAGCCAACGCCGCGACCAGGCCGAGCGCGTTCACCCGCTCGTGCCCGGCCGGGTCCGCCGCGATCCGCAGCAGGAACGGCACCGTCAACGGCGCCACCGAACCCTTCGTACCCTGATGAAAGACGGAGCCCGCCAACAAGGAGAGCCCGTGACGCGCCACGCCCGGGTCGGCGGAACGCAGCCGCTCCAAGTAGCCGGGAACGTCCTCGCTCGAGCCGTACGCGTGGGAGAACCGCCCCCACGGCACCCGGTCGTAGGCGAAGCCGTCTTTGACGTCCCTCGGCATCCCCGCGATCACCACACGCACATCCAGCTCGGTCCCCTCGTACACCTCGACTCCGTGCACACGCACCCGCTCGAAATCGAACACGAGATCCTCGGACGTCACGCTCGCCTCCCACGGCTGTCGCCGGCCGAAAGACCCCTACCTACCACCGGACACCGACACCACCCGAACGAACAGCCGAACACGGGATTGTCGTCCGGCGCCCGTAGCCTCCCCGAGGGCGTGCGCGGATCGGCAGCGCTGCCGGGAATCGGCGTACGGGCAGCGGAGGTTCGGCGTGGGAGCGGGCGCGTGGGGCGTGGTGGAGGAGTCGCAGCGCGCGCTATGGTCGTTCGCGCGTTCGAGCAGGTGGGCCCATTGAGGTTCGGCATGACCCACGATCAGGCGATGGCCGCCGTCGACGGCGTACTGGAGGCGATCGGAACGAGCGGGGACGGCCGGGGACGGGTGACACAGGCGGATCCGTGGCCCGTGCGCGGCCCCGCAGGCTCGAGGATCTCCGGTGTGGCGGTGGACCTGTACCACGACGAGTCGATCGGCCTGGCCGCGATCGCGATCGACGCCCGGCGGGGCCCGCAGGTGCACCTCGACGACATCCCCCTGGTCGGCCGGATGCCGTCCCGCCTGGAGGACGCCTTCTGCGACCACCTCGCCGCACGCGGCCACCGGGTGCGGTACTCCCAGGACGTCGACCCGTGCGCACCCGAACTCGGCGTCGTGGTCCGTGTCCAACGCGCCGGCGACCACGTCCTCACCCGCCCCGTCCTCCTCGCCCGGGAATGGGCCCCCAACTGCTGGGACACCTGGGAAGGCCTCGTCCCCCACGACGAATGGCGCACCTTCGCCTGCTGAACGACAGCGATGGCCATCGGAAATGGCCGCGTCCGGCCGGCGATGTGGTCGGCCGGCGTGACCGGCGCGGCCCCTCTCGGATACCGCTGGTGTGGGTGCGGTGTTTTTCTAGCGTTGGGTCGTGGGGTGGACGGGGGTCGGTGGGGTGAGGTCGACGGGGGTGTCGAGTTCGGTGAGGTCCCAGGTGATGGTGGTGTTGTTCGTGTTGACCACGAGGCGGCGCAGGTGGGTGTGGTCGCCGGGGGTGAGGTAGGTGCGGGTGCCGTCGGGTTCGGCCCATCCGACGCATGTGGTGCCGTCGATGGTCAGCGGTTCGATCGGGGTGAAGCGGCCGGGCTCGGCCGTCGCGTCGTGCAGTTGCCCGAGCAGTGAGGACGTGTTGCGGTACAGCAGGTTGCTCGCGAGTTCGGAATCCTCTCGGACGGTGTCCTGTTCCCACGCTCCGGTGTCCGCGCGCCGGTAGACGTGGTCGCCGATGTACACCGTCTCCTCGGTCACGGTGTCCCCGTCCGCCTTCCTGATGCGGGCGCCCTGGCCGCGGACGATGCGGTTGTCCTCGACGTGGGGGAGTGCGCCCGGTTGCCGGATGGTGACGACGAGGCGGAACGAGTGTGCGGCCCGCACGGTTTCGAGCGCCTCGCGGATGCGTACGGCCGCGCTTTCGCGCGCCCCGGTCGTCGAGTCCGTTGCGGTTCCGGCCGTCGGTTTCGCGGTCGCGCCGGCGGAGGTATCGGCGGACGGCGTGCCGGCGGCGGTGGGGTGCTGCCCGGAGGTCGCGGGCTTGGCGCCGTCGGACGACACGACACTCGAACCGGTCGACGAACATCCGGCCAGACAGGCCGCCACGATCAACGCGACAGGCACGGCAACTCCGCGCATGAGTACTCCCCGGGACGGTGCGAACGCCGAGCGACTCGGCGGCAGGACTGCTCCCGATGGTCCGCGTCCGCGCGCTCCGTGGGCGCGGCGGCGTCGTCGACGACGGGAGACGGGCGGAGACTACAGCCCGGCCGACGGGGCTGCGGCGGTGGGGTGATCGGCCGGATGCGGCGCACGGCGGGCACGGGGGACACGGGCGCGATCGGTCGGTTGACGCCGGTGGGGTGGACACGGGGCGACGGCGCCGAGCCTTGCTCGTGTATCGGGAGGGGCGCCTTCCGTTGTCTGCCGTTGTGGGTGATCGGGCGGTGGTGGGCCGCGTGTTCGGTGTTCGCGGGACGTGCGTCCCGGCCGGCCGGTCCCGGTGGGCCTGGGTGGTGTCCGCGTGCGGTGGTGTCGGCGACGTGGTGTGGGGTCGGTGCCGGGGCGCCGTCCGCCTTCCGGCGCCCGGGGGAGCCGCGGCCTTCGGTTCGCGTGTGGCCGTGGCCGAAGTGGTGTGGCGCTTGTTGCCGGGTCGCCGGTGAGCGTGTCCGTCGGTGGTCCGCGCGATGTTTTGCGCGGGTGTTGCGTCGCACTTCCTCCACTTTGTGCCCCGGCGGCCGGAGCCCGCAGCGGCGCTGCTTCTGCCGCGCATCGCGCCGGGGTGGTGTCGTTGCGGTGTCGTGTCGTGTCGTGTCGTGTCGAGGGAGCGGCGCGGGCCCGACTCCCGGTGCTGGTTGTGGTGTTCGCTCGGTGTTGTTTCGGGTGTGATGTCGTCGGTCCCCGAGACCTTGTGGGGTGTGCGGGGGCCGGCGGTGTGTGGTTGTGCGGCGGCCCCGCACCCCAAGTGGGGTGCGGGGCCGTGGTGTGGTGTTGGTGTGGTGTGTCAGGGGAGGGGTGTGAGGTTGGGGTAGGTGTGGAGGGTGCCGTCGTTCCAGATGGCGACGAGGTCGGAGTGGGGGTTGTCGTCGAGTTTGCCGGCGGCGATGTCGCGGGCGCCGCTCCAGGTGTTGTCGGGCCACAGGGGGACGCTGTCGTCGAAGGCGGCGCCGCCCGTGATGGTGCCGCGTCCGGCGTAGAGGTGGAGGTATCCGGTGCGGCTGACGGCGGCGAGGTCGGTTTTGCCGTCGTTGTCGAAGTCGCCGCCGGCGGTCAGGCGCATGCCGGCCCAGGATTTGTCGGGCCATGCGGATACGGCGGTGGCGAGGTGGCCGTTGCCGTCGCCGGGGTAGAGCATGAGGCTGCCGTCGGGCCAGATGGCGGCGATGTCGCTGTTGCCGTCGCCGTTGAAGTCGCCGCCGGTGATGGCGCCCATGCCTTGCCAGCTGGCGTCGGGCCACAGGGGGACGCCGTTGGCGAGGGTGCCGTCGCCGTGTCCGGCGTACAGCCACAGGTTGCCGGTGGAGCCGACGGCGACGATGTCGTCGTGGGCGTCGCCGTTGAAGTTGCCGGTGGTGATGGCGGTCATGCCGGTCCAGGTGGTGTCGGGCCACAGTCCGGTGGGGGCTCGCAGGGTGCCGTCGGGGTTGGTGACGTGCAGCCACAGGGAGCCGTTGTCGTCGATGGTGACGACGTCGGTGCGGCCGTCGCCGGTGAGGTCGGCGGTGGCGATGTCGCGGTGGGGTGCGTAGGCGGCGTCGACGGTGGATCGGGGGACGCGGTGGATGTAGCCGTGTTGGAAGTCCTGTCGGCGGCCGTCGGCAAGGTCGTATTCGTTGCCGGTGGGGTAGCCCAGGTAGCCGTTCTCCCAGCCGCGTGCGATCCAGCGCTCTCGGGTGGCGCCGTGGATGGCCCAGGTGCCGGTGGCCTGGGAGGAGTACACGGATCCGGTGTCGTTGGTGGCGCCGGGGGTGCGGAAGTGGTTGTAGAGGCCGGTGCCGCCGAGGATGGGGGTTTCGTCGGTGGAGGGGAATCCGAGGGGTCCGCGGACGCCGCCGGTGGCCTGCCAGCGGGCGTGGATGTAGCCGTGGGTCTCGTGGACGCCGGTGTTGCTGCCGTCGGTGATGGCGGAGGCGCCGGTGGCGGGGGTGCCGGTGAGGTGGGAGATGTAGCCGATGGTGGTGCCGGCGCCGTCCTTGACGGTGCTCACGTCGGAGACGGGGTAGCCCAGGGGGCCGGAGGTGCCGCCCTTGGCGAGCCACTTGTCGCGGATGTCGCCCTCGATGGACCAGGCGCCGGTGTTCGGGGTCCAGTGGATGGAGGCGCGCGCGGCGGTGCCGCCGGTCTTGTGCAGGAAGTTGGCGTATTTGCCGACGCCGTCGGCTTCGGCCTGGACGCCGGTCAGGGGCAGGCCGATCGCGTTGGCGGCGCGCAGGGTGTTGTATTTGGCCCAGATGGGCCCGCACAACCGCACCGTCGCGGCGGGGTTCGCGCCGGAGGTTGTGTCGTGGCATTCGCTCCACGGGGTGAGGGTGTCGCTGACGAGGGTGGCGGGGGAGAAGGCGCTGCCGTCGATGCCGGGCGTCTTGCCGAGCAGGAGGTAGAGGCGGCCGTCGCCGGCGCGGGCCCACAGGTCGGTCTTGCCGTCGCCGTCGAGGTCGCCGTCGGAACGCAGCTCGGGGTAGGTGTTCGTGTCGACGCGCGTGCCGGCGCCGGTGCCCAGGAGCGTGCGGCCGGCGTGGTCGCCCAGCGCGCCGACGTCGACGGAGCCGTCGGGGTTGCGCCTGGACGCGTACTGGTAGAGGAGTGAGGTGTCGCGGTCGCGGGCCCACAGGTCGGGCAGGCCGTCGCCGGTGACGTCGCCGGGCGCGATCAGGTCGAGTTTGTCCCAGCCGGCGGACCCCAAAAGGGTGGCGTGTTCGAGGCCGATGCCGTTGTCGCCGTGGAAGAGCCACAGCCGGGTGACGGGGTTCGCGAGGTCGCTCGTGTCGCGTTCGACGGTGAGCAGGTCCAGACGGGCCGCGTCGTGCCCGTCGACGTTGGCGTCGACGTTGCCGGGCGCCAGGATCTGCTTGACCTGTTTCCAGTCGGGGGCGTAGGTCGTGCCGGCGCACTTCTTCGCCGGGGCGGCGGGGTCGACGCACAGGTCGACGGGCGGCCGTAGGACCGTCCTGCGCCGGGTGGAGCCGAAGTAGTAGCCGTTGGTGTCGGCGCCGTTGTTGAGGTAGAGGTACAGGCGTTCGTTGCCGTAGGCGAAGAGGTTGTCCCGGGGCAGGCCGGCGCCGCCGCGGTGGGTGACCAGTGCCCCGGTCCACGTGGCCTTGCCGGCGGCGATCGCGGGGCCCTGCAGGGCGGCGGCGACGATCGTCCCGCCGGTCGCGGGGTCGGTGTCCGAGCCGTACATGCGCAGCGCCCCGCCGCTGTCGACGGCGACCAGGTCGGGGCGGCGGTCACCGGTGATGTCGCCGAGTTCAACGGTGCGGGTGGGGTCGCTGGGCACGTAGAACTGGTAGACGGCCGGGAGCGAGCGGTTGGTGGCGCGGTCGACGCTCTGCGCGTACAGGCGGTGGGTGCGCCAGTCCGAGACGCTCAGGCCGGTGATCGTCCAGGTGGTGACGCCGCCGGCCTCGCTCGTCCTGGTGGCGCGTGCCGCGCCGCCGACGGGGATGGTGGCGTCGAGGGCGTATTCGATGGCGTCGACGCCGGACTGGGTGTCGGTGGCCGCGGTGGTGGTGACCGTGAAGGTACCGGTCTTGCCGATCGGCTTCCCGCCGCCGTCGACGGGGAAGTCGTCGCTGGTGATCACGGGCGGCGTGGGCGCTGTCCTGTCGACGGTGAAGGTGCAGCCGTCGACCCAGTCGGACGCGGAGTTGGTGTTGTGATCGCCGCTGTGGACGCTCCAGACGTACGTCTTCGCGTTCTGGAAGACGCCGGCGGGAACCTGGGCCGGGGCCTCGTGGCCGTTGGGGCCGTCGGAGATCCAACCGCTGTCCCACACCAGGGGGTTGCCGTTGCCGACCTCGCGGACGTGGAACTGCGCGTCCAGGGTCTGCCCGGCGTCCGGATCGCCCAGGGTGGCGTACAAAGTGACCCCGTTGTGGGCGCCGATGTAGCCGCAACCGCCGGCGTTGCCGCCCCCCACCGGTGTGGGTGTCATCCGCAGGTTGGAGGGTTTGTCGGGCTTGCTATTGTAGGTGACGGTCAGGTAGGTGTCGGCGGCGATCTTGGAGAAGCGTTTGAAGGCGTCGCGGTTGCTCTCGTTGCCGAAGAGGCCGAAGGTGAGGATCTCCTCGTGGGCGCGTGCGGCGACCTGCGCGGTGATGGGGAAGTCGGCCAGGCGGGTGCCGCATTGGCCGGCGAGGTTGGAGTTGGGGACCTGGACGGTGGACCACAGTCCCCAGTCGCCGGGCTTGGTGTTCCAGGTGGTCTGGTCGGTGAGGGTGTTGGCGACCTGGTGCAGATACACCGGGTGGGTGGCGGTGTTCTCGCAGTCCGCCGCGGAGGAGGAGACCTGGGTGGCGTAGAACTTGGCGTCCAGGATCTGCCGCCCGGGAAGGTTGAGCGCGACGCTGTAGTACGTTCTCTCGATGCCCGTTTCGGGCTCCCAGCCCTGGTAACCCACCCCCGGCTTGTACTTCGTGCTGTCGAACCCGGACTCGTCGGGGTGGGCGTTCCAGACCCAGTTCCACTTCCCCGCGTTCGTCTTCTGCGTCGGCACCCACCCCGGGTCGATGTAGACGGGGAAGACCGTGTCCGCAGCGCCCAGGACACCCGCGTCCGGCGTCAGGGTGAGGGACCCTGCGGCGACTGCGGTGTCCAGGGGCGCCGTGGTGGCGAGCGCGCCCGGGGCTTCGGCGGTGGAGGCGAGTTCGCTCCCGGGTATCGCACCCGGCCCGGTGTCGCCGGCCGAGGAGGCCGACGGGGAACCGGACTTGGCCTTCGTCGCGTCGGGCTTGGGCGTGGTGCGCGAGTCCCACATGATCGGCGCGCCCGCGCGGAACGCGACCGTGCCGTCCGCCGCGGTGGCGGCCAGCGTGCCGTCGGCGGCCTCGGTGACGGTGACGCCGTCGGTGGTCATCCCCAGCCGCAGCGCGGCGAGTTGCGGGTTCTTCGCCGCCTGCGCGTTCTTGACGATCAGCGTGTGGGAGAACCCGCCCTGCTCGCCGGCGGCGACCTTGAGGTCCACGTCGGGTAGTACCGACGGATACAGCGCGCCGTTCCCGCCCAGGACCGGTTGGGGGAGCGTGGTGGGCCAGGTGAAGGCGAGTTTGCGCCCGTCGTTGGTCATCGACGCGAGCAGGTTGCTGCCGCCTCCGCCGAAGACCAGGTCCGCGGTGGTACTGGCCGGGCGCACCGTCCCGTCCGGGGCCGGGGCGAGCGCGGGGTCGAGATCACGCCACGTCCCGCTCTTCTTCGTCCGCGAGGGCTCGACGGTGCGCCTGAGCGTCAACGTCCCGTTCGGCTGCGCGGTGACGGTGTCCGTCGCCGTCGTCGACTCCGTTACGGCCACCGGCACTCCGGTGAGTCGGGCCTGCTCGATCGCCGACGTCTGGGCGGCTTGGACGGCGGTCGGGGTGCCGGTCGCGGGTGGCGCCTCGACGCGATGCGAAGGCGTGGTCACGGCCAGGGCGGGTGTGGAGAGGAGGCTGCACGCGAGTGCGCCGGTGAGAATTCCGCACACCGCCACGGCGAGCCGGGACGAAGTGCGGGGAGGCGGTGGCCTCATGGCGGATGGCTCCCGGGATGGAGGGGTGCGCGGCACGTCACGGCGCGTACGCATGGGCGCACGGAACCTATGGGCCGGCGCCGACACCCGACAATCACTTGAGGATGTGACCCACTTCACTCGATCTCGATCACTGTGTCGATAAGTCCTCCCTGGATGTCGAGCCGATGTCGATTGCCCGAATCTGTGAGGCAACGGGTTGTTTGCTCCGCTCGCGGACTCCCCGCCCGCCCCCAAGGTTGTAGTGACGAACGCCACATCAACCGAGGGAACTGCCGTTGCCGGCAGGGTACTTCGGCTCGTACGGTGCGCTCCGTCTGTGATCTTTCGCCTGCTCGGGGGCGGGATCTTTCCTGCCCAGCTGGGGGTTCGCCGTGCGTGGTCGGTCGTGGGGTTCCAAGCCTCGGCGGGGACGAGTGTCGCGTTCAGCTCGCTGGGCGGTCGTCGGCACCACGGTCCTGGCGATGACCGCCACCGTGACCCCCGCCCAGGCGGTCCCGTGGATCAGGAACACGCCCGACGCGAACAGGTTCGCCCCGAGCAATCCCCCCAAGACGCCCTCGATCCATGGCAGGAAAGCGACCCCGCCCAAACCCACCCCCTTGACCGGCGACGGCCACCCCACCTGGAAACCCGCCAAACCCGGCTGGCCCAAAGCCGCCGAGGTCGAGACCTCCGCCGCCCCCGCCTCCCCGTTCGTCGCCCGCGGTGGCTCCGCCCTCCTCGCCGCCCCCACCGGCGGCAACGCCCCCGGCACCCCGGTCTGGATTACCGCCCCCGCCGCGACGACCCCCGGCCCGTTGCGCGTGGCAACTCCCGCCGCCGGCACGGCATCCACTGCGGCTCCCCGCGTCCGGGTCACCGTCGCCGACCACACCGCTGCCGAGAACGCCGGCGTCGACGGCGTCCTGGTCTCGGTGCGCCGCGCCGACGGCGACACCAACAACGGCCGGATGACGGTCGGGGTGGACTACACCGCGTTCAAGGACGCCTTCGGCGCGGACTGGTCCTCACGCCTGCGGCTGGTCGCCATGTCCGAGTGCGCGCTGACCACCCCCGACCGGCCCGAGTGCCGCGTGCAGACCCCGGTCGTGGGATCCCGCAACGACCGCGCCAAGCACCGCGTGAGCGCCGACGTCGAACTGCCCGCCGGCACCACGCCCGGCACCGCCCGCACGGTGAACACCGCGACGGTGTTGGCCGTCACCGGCGACGCGTCGGGCCCCTCCGGCGACTACAAGGCGACCTCGCTGTCCCCGTCCGGTTCGTGGTCGGCGGGCGGCAACTCCGGTTCGATGAACTGGTCCTACGGCGTCGGCGTCCCGCCCGCGATCGGCGGCACCGCCCCGACCGTGAACCTGTCCTACAACTCGGGCACGGTCGACGGCCGCACCACCTCGACCAACAACCAGGCGTCGTGGATCGGCGAGGGCTGGGAGTACTCGCCCGGCTTCGTCGAACGCTCCTACCAGGCGTGTGCGAAGGATGGCCAGGACAAGTCCGGGGAGAAGTGCTGGTCCACCCAGAACTCCCTGACCCTGTCCCTGAACGGCAAGTCCTCCACCCTGATCCAGGACGACACCGACAAGACCAAGTGGCGCCTGGAGAACGACGACGACTCCCGCATCGAACTCCTCACCGGCGCCGTCAACCCCGACAACGACGGGGAGCACTGGCGCCTGACCACCGGCGACGGCGTCCAGTACTACTTCGGCGTCAACCACAAGCCCGGCGGCGACAATACCGACCCCGCCACCAACGCGACCTGGACCGCGCCCGTCTACGGCAACAACACCGGCGAACCCTGTAACAAACCCTCCGGGTTCGACGCGTCGTGGTGCCAGCAGGCGTGGCGCTGGAACCTCGACTATGTGATCGACGCCCGCGGCGGCATGGTCACCTACACCTACAACGCCGAGACCAACCGGTACACCCGCGGCGCGATTCTCGTCGGCTCCGGCACCCTGACCGAATACGTACGCGGCGGCACCCTCGCCAAGATCACCTACGGCTCGAAGAAGACCGACACCACCCAACCCACCGCCCAGGTCGTCTTCGAAACCGCCGAACGCTGCCTGAAGACTGACGACTTCGACTGCGCCCCGGCCAAGATGACCAAGGCCAACGCCGCCAAATGGCCGGACGTCCCGGTGGACCAACAGTGCGCCACGTCGGGCAAGTGCGAGGTGTACGGGCAGACGTTCTTCTCCACCCGCCGCCTCACGAAGATCCTCACCCAGTCCCTGGTCGGCACCACCTACCAGACCGTCGACGAGTACGCCCTCGCCCAGGCCTACCCCGACCCCCTCGACGGCTCCTCGCCGACCCTGTGGCTGGACTCGATCACCCGCACCGGTCGTGACGGCACCAAGAAGATCGACGTCCCCTCGGTCGACTTCACCGGCCAACTGATGGCCAACCGCGTCGACGCCGGCGGCGACCTCGCCCCGCCGATGAACCGCCGCCGCCTCACCGGCATCACCAACGAAACCGGCGGCCAGACCACCGTCGCCTACAACGAGGCCGAATGCACCCCGGCCACCCTGCCCACCCCGGACACCAACACCAAGGCCTGCTACCCCTCCTGGTGGAACTACGACGACGACGCCGAACCCGTCCTGCACTGGTTCCACAAATACACCGTCGCCCGAGTCACCGAACGCGACGCCACCGGCGACTCACCCAGCCGGCTGACCCGCTACGAGTACGTCGACGGCGCGGCATGGCACCGCGACGACGCGGAACTGACCGAGGACAAGGAAACGGGCAAGCCCAAGTCCAAGGACCGCCGCACCTGGAACCAGTACCGCGGCTACGGCCGGGTCATCACCCGCACCGGCGTCGCCCCCGACGCGGTCACCCAGTCCGCGACGTTCTACCTGCGCGGCATGGACGGCGACATCAAGAAGGACGGCACCAAACGCGCCGTCACCCTCACCGACTCCACCGGCACCCCCCACCTCGACTCCGACTGGCACGCCGGATACGCCTACGAGACCCAGACGTTCACCGGCGACGGCGGCACCGTCGCCGCCAAGTCTCTGAACACCCCGTACTCCTCCGCGACCACCGCCACCCACACCCGCGCCCGCGGCCTACCAGCCCTCACCGCCCGCCGCACCGCCACCACGAAATCCCGCAACCTCGCCCTCCTCGCCGACAACACCACCTGGCGCCAAAACTCCAAGACCGCCTCGTTCGAGACCGAACACGGCCTCCCCGTCACGGTGTCGGACCAGGCCGACGGCCTCCCCGAGTACTGCACCAAGACCACCTACGCCCACAACACCACCGCGTGGATCATCGGCAAACCTGTCGAGACCGTCTCGACCCTCGCCGCCCCCGGTGCCACACCCGGCGCCTGTGAGACCCCGCGCACCAAGGACAGCGTCTACGCCTGGTCGCACACCCTCTACGACAACAAACCCCTCGGCGAGGTCGGCACGATCGGCGACGCGACCTCCACCGAGGCTGTCAACGAGTACAAGCCCGACGGCACCCCGAACTGGATCACCACGGCCAAGTCCGAGTTCGACGTCTACGGCCGCGTCACCAAGGCCACCGACGCCGAGAACAAGAACACCACCACCGTGTACACACCGGCAACGGGCGGTCTGCCCACCACCGTCGCGGTCACCGGCCCCACCGGCTGGACCGGCACCACGCACTACACCGGCGCCCGCAACCTGCCGGTCAAGGCCGTCGACATCAACGGCCTGGTCATCGAGCAGGAATACGACGCCCTCGGTCGCCTGATCGCCGTCTGGAAACCCGGCCGAACCAAAGCCCAGAACGCCAACGTGCAGTTCGCCTACGCCCCCAGCAAGACCGCCCCCTCCGTGGTGACCACCAGCACTCTGACGTTCGACGACTCCAGGTACTCCGTCTCCCACAAGATCCTCAACAGCTTCCTCCAGGAACGCCAGACGCAGAGCACCCCGGCGACCGCCGACCTGCAGAATCGCGTGGTCAGCGACACGTTCTACGACAGCCTGGGACGCCCGGTCAGGACCAACGCGCCCTACTACAACGAGGACGCTACCCCCGAGACGACCGTCTTCGACCCGGAGGAAGGCAGCCTCACCAGCCAGACCGAGCTGACCTACGACGGCATGGGCCGCACCACCGCACAGATCTCCAAGTACCAGAACATCGAAATGTGGCGCACCACCACCACATACGCCGGAGCCGACGAGACCCGCGTCACTCCACCCTCGGGCGGCACCGCGACCGTCTCGATCTCCGACGCCCGCGGCAAACCCAAGGAACTGCGCGAGTACAACGGCGGAACCCCCACCGGCACCGACCACTCGAAGATCACCTACGAGTACAGCCCCCGCGAGGAACTCGCCAAGGTCACCGACGCCGGCGGCAACACCTGGACGTACAACTACGACTTCCTCGGCCGCAAAACCCACACCGTCGACCCCGACAAGGGCCCGTCCGACACCCGCTACGACCTCGTCGGCCGCGTCACCGGCACCACAGACGCCCGCGGCCAAACCCTCGCCCACACCTACGACGCCCTCGGCCGGAAAACCGCCTCCTACAAGAACACGATCACGGACGCGAACCTCCTGTCGGAGTGGACCTACGATCGCTACGCCAAGGGCCAGGCCGACGGCTCCTCCCGCTACGTCGGCGGCAGAACCGGCGCCAAGTACACCAGCGAGATCACCGGCTTCAAACCCGGCACCTACCTTCCCACCGGCACCCGGACCACCATTCCCGCCGCCGAGGGCAAACTCGCCGGAACCTACGAGACGAGCACCCAGTACGATCCCGTCCTCGACCTGCCCCTCCACTCCCAACTCCCGGCCCACGGCGGCCTCCCCGCCGAAAACCTGTCCTACGGCTACAACGACGGCGGCCTCCTGAACGGGCTGGGCGGCGCAGGCGCCGCTCCGTACATGCAGTTCGCGGACTACGACCCCTTCGGCCGCAGCACCGCCACAACCTTGGGCGGCTTCCCCCGACAGGCGACGTTCACCAACCACTACGACAACGCCACGGGCCGCCTTCTCACCACGGAGTTGGAGCGGGAAGGGGTGACACCACGCTTCGTCGATGTCACCTCCTACACCTACAAGCCCAGCGGTGACGTCACCTCGATCAAGTCGGTCCGCGACGGTGGCGCCGCCACCGACACCCAGTGCTTCACCTACGACGGCCACCGCCGCCTCAAGGAAGCCTGGACCAGCACCACCGGCACCGACACCCCCGCCATCCCCCGCCCCGCAGGCATCGGCAACTGCACCACCCCGACCCCGTCCACCACGACGGTCGGCGGCCCGGACCCGTACTGGCAGTCCTTCGACTACGACGCCGTCGGCAACCGCACCAAACTCGTCGACCACGACCCCACCGACGACCCGACCAAGAACGTCACCACCGAATACGGCTACCGCCCCGGCGCACAGCCCGGCAACCGCACCCACCGCCTGGACTCGGTCACCGTCAGGACCGGCACCCGCGAGGCCGTCACCACCGGGCTGACCTACGACGAGTCCGGCAACACCAAGACCCGCCCCGGGGCCGACGCCAACCTCCAGACCCTCACCTGGAACGAAGAGGACAAGCTCACCAAGGCCGCCTCCGCCACGAGCACGAGCGAATACCTCTACGACGCCGACGGCAACCGCATCATCCGCCGAGAAGCCGGCAAGACCACCCTGTATCTCGGCAGCGACGAACTCACCACCAAGACCGACGGCACCGGCCCCGTCATCGGCACCCGCACCTATCCCGCCGCCGGCGGCACCGCCGTCGTCCGCAGCGGGAATGGCGCGCTCGTATACATGGCGGCCGACCACCACGGCACCCCCACCAGCACCCTCGACGCCGCAACCCTCACCGCCACCCGCCGTCTGTCCAAGCCCTTCGGCGAACCCCGCGGCCCCCAGCCCACCCAGGCCAACGGCCAATGGCCCGACGACAAGGGCTTCCTCGGCAAGCCCATGGACTCGACGGGACTGACACACATTGGGGCCCGTGAGTACGACGCCATCCTCGGACGGTTCATCAGCGTCGACCCGCTCATGGACCTCACCGACGCCCAACAGATGCACGGGTACAGCTATGGCAACAACAACCCGGCCACTTTCAGTGACCCGACCGGCTTGTCCCTGGAGGACGATGTTCTCAAGTGGGTTGGCGTGGGCGCCGCAGCTGGAAGCGCAGTCTCTGCAGGGGCGGCGGTGTCGAAGGGAGGGCAAGGAAATACAGGCTCCGGTGCAGCTCCGACGCAAAAAATCGGTCCTTTCAAGGCGCATGTCGTTCTCAAAGAACACCCAGCCATAACGTACATCGCACGTCCGTTGGTTGACCCTTTTTATGAACTCTCCGGTGGGAAAGACCTGGAGGCATGCTGGGATTCACGAGGGCGCGATCTAAAGTCTTGCGGTATCACTGCGGGTAGCTTCGCAATTGCGGGTTTCACGGGCGGTTTCGGCGGCAGGTTGGCATCGGCCTTCAGCGCCGAGGCGCTTCGGGGCTCTGAGCAAGTAATGAAGAGTGCCGGAAAAGAGGCAGTCGAACATATCGACGACATCGGGCGCCTGGGCGACGACATCGTCGATTCCGTCGTCAAGGGATGCCGCCCGAGCCATAGCTTCGTACCTGACACCGAAGTCCGGATGGCCGACGGATCGGCCAAGCCGATTCAGGACATCGCGCCCGGCGATACCGTCCTTGCCACCGATCCCGAGAGCGGCGAAAGCAAGACCCGTACGGTCTTGGCCGCCATCACCACCGAGGACGACAAGGATTTTGTCGACGTCACCGTCAAGACCGACCAAGGCGACGCGTCGATCATTGCCACGACCAACCACCCCTTCTGGTCGCCCCAAACCGAGCAGTGGATCAACGCAGGCGACTTGAAGCCGGGCCAGTGGCTGCAGACATCCACTGGAACGTGGGTCCAGGTCGGTGCCACTCGCCAGTTTCGCGAACAACATCGTACCCACGATCTCACTGTGGATACCGACCACACGTACTATGTGCTGGCCGGGGCCATGCCGGTACTCGTACATAACTGCAACGTGGCGCTGGGGCAGAAGGCGGAGGGAACCTATTCATGGGCGGACAGTGAGGGGTTCAAGCACTTCGGCAGCTATGGCTCTGACGCATGGCAGGGCCCGGTAGAGAATGCAATCCGGGATTCGTCAGTGACGCTTCATGTAAATCTTCGGGGCCTGGGCAACTTTACTGAATCGGCCAAGGCCGGGCTCCAGCCGGGCGCGTACGCCACTGATATGGAGATGGGCTGGATTGCCCGGGCTGTCGCTAATGGTGAACGCTCCTGGTCCTCGGTCAATTTTTACCGACCCAACGCGAAGGGGGTTCTTGAAAGAGCCCCAGTCCCGGAACCAGATTGGGCAAGCTTCGGCAGGCTCCGGCCCTTCATATCGGATGCAGGGAAGTTCTGTGGGTGTTAGCAAGGCGAGCCAAAGGGGATGAATATGGGTGCGCTTGATCCTGGCCTTTATCCAGATATCCTTGCAGCGGGTGGTCTTATCTCGGCGATAGACTTGACCGCCAGGAAGAAGAATCTCGACCTGGGACGGCTCTACAGTCACTACACATCGGGACCAGGCCTGCTAGTCACGGCTGAGCTAAATTCCAGTCGTGGAAGAGTTTCTATTCAGCTCGGTAGCCAAAGCAGGACCTTCTATGTGGCAATCCAGGGGCAGGGATTCACCTGGGCAGAGGGTGCGACCGATGATCTAGATGATCTAATTGATGCATTGACTGCCTGGCGGAATGGTGTTTCGGTGGATGACCTCGCTGAAAGGTTCCCATTCATGGTTCCCGGTCGGCTGGCAAAAGCCCACGAGTCAGGTGACCTAGTACCCGCTCAGTGGAATTGGTTGCGGACCGCTGGGGAGTTTTCTGATGAGCGCCCGCTAGTAGAAGCAGTCTATGCAGATGGCCGCTTCGCTAAATTCTTCCCTACCCTTAGTCATGGAACGCTACGGCTTAGATCCGTGCATACATTGCAAAGGTTCCAGGAAGTATGCATCACCCCACTTTCGGGAGATTCATACCGCGTGGAAAATCCTCGTTTGCTCGATCCGACGGTCGTAGATTCTTTGCGAGGAGCTCTGGCCGTGGCTTCTGAAGCTCTAGCGAGTGGCGGATGAAGCGTTCGTGGGAACGGTCTCGGTTTTCTCCTTGACGCATTGATGCGTCGTGAGGTAAGTGCGTGGTGGCCCGGGGTGGGTGTCCACAGGACTGATCGGCCTCACAGATCCGCGAGTTGACCCGGGCCCGCGCCCGGAAGGCCGACCGGCTCAAGTGTGATTTCGCAGTGGTTGTTGGTGTGTGAGTGGTGGTGTGAGCTGGGGTGTTGCAGGTTGAGAACGTTTTGCGGCTGTCCGGGCGAGGGCCGTGAGGGCTCTGGCCTGGGGGTACGGCTGTTTCGTTGAGAACGCGTGGGTATGTTGCACATAGCCTTGTACGCCTAATACTCCAGTTGCACTTCTCCATCGGTGCTTGTCAGCGGGCTGTTTCAGAGCCTATTCGGCTGACGGCCCGTCAGGGATGTGGTTGTTCGTGACTCATCCGATCGGGTCGCGTTGAACCGGTCATGGAGACGGAGACGGATGTCGAAGCAGAGTTGTGGGACAGCGAGTTGGAGTCGTTGCTGCTGCGAGTGGGTGGCCGCTTCGGTCGCATCGAGCCGCGGCGGCGGATGCGCGACTACGTGCGGGGCCTGCTGGGCCCGGTGGGCCGCAAGAACAGCTGGCAGATAGCCGAGCACGCGGGCCATGACACCCCGCATGGGCTGCAGCGGCTGCTGTCGTGGTGCCGGTGGGATCCGGACGAGATCCGCGACGACCTGCGGGACTACGTGGCCGAGCGGCTCGGTCTGCCGGACGGCGTCCTGATCGTGGACGACACGGGCTTCCTCAAGAAGGGCACCACCTCGGCCGGGGTCCAACGGCAATATTCCGGCACCGCCGGCCGCACGGAGAACTGCCAGATCGGAGTGTTCGCAGCCTACGCCTCCGCCAAGGGCCGGGCCCTGGTGGACCGCGAGCTCTATCTCCCCAGGTCGTGGACCGAGGATCGCCGGCGTTGCCGCGCCGCCCGGATCCCGGAGGAAAAGTCCTTCGCGACCAAGCCGGAACTCGCCCGAATCATGGTCCGGCGGGCGCTGGACTCCGCGCTGCCGATCGCCTGGGTGACCGCGGACGCGGCCTACGGGCAGGAGTGGCACTTCCGGCGAATGCTGGAGGAAGCCGAGGTGGGCTACGTGTTGGCGGTGCCCAAGTCGCAGCAGGTCAAGTCACCGGCCGGCAACTGGCGCATCGACCATGTCCTGACCGGCGCCCCGGCCGAGGCATGGGAGCGGATCTCCTGCGGGAACGGCGCGAAGGGACCACGGGTCTACGACTGGGCTGCGGCCAAACTGCCCACTGTCGAGGGCACGGAACCCTCCCACCACCGTTGGGTGTTGGCCCGTCGCAGTCTGGCCCGACCCGAGGAGATCGCCTACTACCTTGCCTTCGCCCCGGCGGACGCCGTCGTCTCCGAACTGGTGCGAGTGGCCGGCGCCCGATGGGCCATCGAGGAGTGCTTTCAGGCAGCGAAGAACGAATGCGGCCTGGACCAGTACGAAGTCCGCCGCCACGTCGGCTGGTACCGCCACGTCACCCTGGCCATGCTCGCGCACGCCTTCCTCGCGGCGATGGCCGCCCACGCACTCGAAAAGGGGGCCGAGGAAACGGTTCGAGCAGCCTCGTTCCCCTCACCGTGGCAGAAATCCGACGGCTCCTGGACCTTGCCCATCCCCGCGCGACCCGGCACCGGACACCCGCACACCGGCTTCGCTGGTCACGCTGGCGCCGACACCACCAGGCCATCGCCCGCCACTTCCAGTACCGGCGCCGCACGCGACCCGATCGGATGAGTCACGAACAACCACATCCCTGACGGGCCGTCAGTCGAATAGGCTCTGAAACAGCCCGCTGACCAGCACCGATGGAGAAGTGCAACTGGAGTACTAATACTCCAGCAGCACTTTGGTGTTTCCGCAGGTCAGGCATACCGCGAAGCCCGTCTGAGTCTATCGGTGAGGGCTTGTTGCGTGTTGGTGTCTGCGGATTCTACGTTGGTAGTGGCAGCGGCGGGCGACGGCTTGGCGTCGTCTACGCCAGCGGGACCAGTGCAGGATGTGGTGAGGCTGACTGTGTGTCAGGGGCGGGTTCAAAGCTGCCAGGAGTCGCCGGATCTCCGCCACGCTGAGGGCCACGACATCGGGTTGGATGGAGCCGGTTCCCCGAGGCTGCTATATCGCGTTAAGCTGCTTGCGGGATTTTCTGGCGATCAACATCGGCCGGCTGCTCGGATCGTTCGAGGGGCTTGAAGAGTTGGCGTGCGATCGCTCGTTTCAGGCACCGTTGGGCGTCTCTGGACGTGTTGCCCTCGGTCGTTCGTCGGGCCACGTAGTCACGGGTGGCCGGGGCGAGGCGCATGCGGATGAGGGTGATCGTGTGGAGCGCGCGGTTGAGTTGTCGGTCGCCGCTGCGGTCGAGGCGGTGCCGGTTGGTCAGTCCGGAGGACGCGGGGATCGGTGCGGCGCTGGCGAAGGACGCGAACGCGGCCTCCGAGCGGAACCTGCCGACATGCGACCAGCTCACGAGGATCTGTGCGGCACTGATCGGTCCCACACCCAGGAGATTCAGAAGCTGCGGGGCCAACTCGCGGACGAGCGAGTGGAGTTCGCCCTCCAGGTCCTTGGCCTCGGCTCGTAGGGACTCGATGCGTTGATCCGTGGACCGGAGCGCGCGGACGGTCATGCGGTGCTCGATGTCCTGGGCGGGTCGATCATGTGATTTCCCAGTGGTTGTTGGTGTGTGGCCGGTGGTGTGGGCTGGGGTGTTGCAGGTGGGGTGGGAACGTTTCGCAGGTGTCCGGGTGGGGCCGTGGGTGGCTGGCCTGGGGGTGTCGCAGTTTCGTGGGGAACGTTCGGGTGTGTTGCACATAGCTTGGTACGCCTAAGAGGTCCTAACAAAGGCGTTTCACGTGTCGGTGGGTGATGAGGCAGACGGCGATGCCGAGGAAGGCTTCATGGATGTCGTCGCGTCGTTCCCAACGAATGCGAAGGCGACGGAAGCCGTGCAGCCACGAAATGGTTCGCTCCACGACCCAGCGCACGCGTCCGAGGCCGGATCCGTGGGGTTGTCCGCGTCGGGCGATCATTGGTTTGGTGCCCCGTGCCCACACGAGGCGGCGGTATTTGTCGTGGTCGTACCCGCGGTCGCCGTAGAGGGAGTCGGGCCGGTGGCGAGGCCGGCCGACGCGCCCTCGGACGTGGGGCACCATGGCGAGCAGGGGCAGAACCTGGGTGACGTCGTTGCGGTTTCCGCCGGTCAGGGACACCGCGAGTGGAATTCCCCGCCCCTCGACCAGGACGTGGTGCTTACTGCCCGGTCGCGCGCGATCGACCGGGCTCGGACCGCTTTTGGGCCCCTTCGGGCGGCCCGGACGTGGCTGGAGTCGATCACCGCCCGCGACCAGTCGAGCTGTTTGGCCGCGTGCAGTCTCGCGAGGAGAATCGCGTGCAGCCGATCCCACACGCCGGCCTCGTTCCAGGCCGCGAGACGACGCCAACACGTCATCCCCGACCCGAACCCCAACTCCTGCGGCAGGAACTCCCACTGGATTCCTTGTGCAGGACGAACAGGATCCCGCACAACGCCTGCCGATCCGGCACCCGAGGTCGCCCACGCGTCGACTTCGGAGGAGGTGCGGGCAGCAACGACTCGATCAGGGACCACAGTTCGTCTGAAACGATCCACGGACGCGACTCACCTCTACGCACACCAGGCCCAACGACCGAACAAGCCGATAGTCACACCAAACTCATTATTTGTTAGGACCTCTAAAGGGCCCGGGTCGTGTTTGTGCTGGTCTTGTGTCCTGAACATGCAAGGGAGTTGGTTGTAGGACGGCTTCCGGTGTGGTGCTGTGCGGGAGATGAAGGTTTTGTGGCCCTTCGGAGTCGCCCTGCGGGGGGAGGCTCCAAACCGCCTCATGCTGCGTTGGCTGAAGACCGTCGTGGTGAGCGATGAGGAAAAGGCGCCCGAGAGGCGTCAGGTGGGGATCGGGAAGACGAACGTAAGTGAATCGCTGCTGACGTGTCGAAAACAAAACAGACGGCATCGAAACCGGGGTGTGACCAGAACTCCGGGATGAGCCTGGCGGGTGCCCGTTTATTGGCCAGGTGGTGTCCGGCATGTAGGCGACGTGATCCCGGTTTGCGGCTTCCGTATGGAACAGGAGAAGGCGGGCCCCGATACTGCCGTTGCGTAGTGGCGGCGAGAGGGAGCACCCCAAGCAGCGGACACTGCGAGGGGCTGAGTACCGATGCGGGGCGTGCCGGCGGACCGACTCGTAGTAGTGATGAAGTCCCTGTAATCGGGGTGGAGCGAAGGGGTCGGGTCGTTCGCGACTGTGTTGATCGTATCAACCGGACGAAGTCCGGGAGGAGTTCGGTGGACCAGTTGAAATCACAGGTCAAGCCGTTTGAGATTTCGAAGTGGGAGGTCAAAGAGGCATGGGAGGAAGTCAGGGCGAATAGGGGAGCGCCGGGAGTGGACGGGCACAGCATCGACGAGTTCGAGAAGGACCTGAAAAGCAACCTCTACAAGGTCTGGAACCGGATGTCGTCGGGCTCGTATTTTCCACCTCCGGTGCGTGCGGTGGCCATTCCCAAGCCGCACGGTCAGGGCGTGCGAATACTTGGAATTCCCGCTGTCGCTGATCGTGTGGCCCAGACCGTGGTGGCCCGGCATCTGATGCGAAGGGTGGAACCCCTCTTTCATCCGGACAGCTTCGGATACCGGCCCGGACGGTCCGCCTTGGACGCTGTGGAGAAGTGCCGGAGACGCTGCTGGAAGCGGGACTGGGTGGTGGAGTTCGACATCACCAAGTTCTTCGACAGCGTGCCCTGGGACCTCCTGGTCAAGGCGGTGGAAGTACACACGGACGCCGTTTGGGTGAAGTTGTACGTGCGGAGGTGGCTCGCTGCCCCGCTCGCCATGCCTGACGGCTCTCTGCTGGAGCGGGAGTGCGGGACGCCCCAAGGCGCCCCGGTATCTCCTGTGTTGGCGAACCTGTTCCTGCACTACGCGTTCGACTCTTGGATGGTCCGGGAGTTCCCCTCCGTCTGGTTCGAACGCTATGCGGACGACGCGGTGCTGCACTGCGTCACCGAGGGGCAGGCCCGGCAGGTGCTGGGCGCGCTCGGGAACAGGATGGCCGAGGTCGGGTTGCGGCTGAATCTGGCCAAGACCCGGATCGTGTATTGCAAGGACGGACAACGCCGGGGCTCGCACGAGCACACGGAGTTCACGTTCCTCGGGTATACGTTCCGCGCCAGGCGGAGTCGGAGTCGGCACGGGAACCTGTTCTTGTCGTTCGACCCGGCGGTCGGCAGGGACGCCCTGAAGAAGATGGGGCGGGAGTTGAGGTCCTGGCACCTGCACACCCGCTCGGATCTGTCCTTCCAGGAGCTCGCCCGCAGGATCAATCCTGTAGTGGCGGGTTGGCTCAACTACTACGGCCGTTTCAGGCCGTGGGAGCTGATCCCCTTCACGATGCGTATCAACACCTACCTGGTGCGCTGGATCCGCCGGAAATACAAACGGCTCGCGGCCAAGCGGAAGGCCATCACGAAGATGCAGGAGATCGCCCGGCGATACCCCCGCATGTTCGCGCACTGGCGCCTTACCCCCTCCGTAAACGCCGTGGCGATTTGATGACCAGGACGACAAGAGCCGTGTAACGGGCGACTGTTACGCACGGTTCTGTGAGAGCCGGAGGGTGAGACTCCCTCCGGCTACTCGGCACGGGGTTTTGGCTTGGGTGGCAGGGCCGGGATGGCCTACCGCTTGGGTGTGCGGGACCCGGGTGTGCCGGGGCGGTGGTGTGTTTCGGCGAGGTGGTCCAAACGGACCGCGTCGAGGCTGGTTTTGGTGATGCGTTCGGTGCCGTCCACGATGGCGGTGATCGCGGCCTGGCGGATGAGGCGGGCCAGGCTGCCGATCCGTCCGGCGGTGCGTTGATGGAGATAGGGCGCGAGGCGGGGGAGTGTCCCGGCGCGGTGTGCGTTTCGGGTCGAGGGCGGCTTCCACTCCGGCGATCAACTCCGTGAAGGGTTCGCGCTTCCCGAGTCGTGCCGGGAACGCCCCGCACTCGATCAGCGAGGCCCGTCCGGCGAGTTGCGCCCCGCGCACACCACTGAACAACGGTGTGGCGGTCACGTCGATGCCCGCGTACACGAACGTCGCCGCGATGCGTTCGGTGAGGTCCTTCAACAGATCGGCGGTCTCGGCGCCGGTGGTGGTCCGCGGGTTGAGGCGGTGGATCTCGTCGATGAGGACCAGGCGGACGCCGGCCCGGTGGTAGGTGTGGCAGACCGCTTCGGTGATCTGGGCCTGCGTCATCCGGGCCGTGACGGGGACGCCGAGGTAGCGGGCGAACTCGGCGGCGAGCGCTTTCGGGGTCGCGCCGGGCGGTACGAGGACGTACGCGACCGGTACCCGGGCATGTGCGGTTCCGGGTGGTGGAGGACGGTTGCGGATGTGGGCGAGGTGGCAGGCGCGTCCGACGCGGGTGCAGGGCGGTGGTTTTCCCGGCCGCCGCCGGCCCGGTGACGATCAGGGACGGCCGGGCGGTGGTCCGTTGGTGGCGGCCGAGGATCATCAGGGTGCGCACGCTGATGGCGAGGGCGTCGATGGCCGGGGTACGGACGGTCACGAACGCGGAGTGATAGGCGAGAGGTTCCCCCGGTTGCGTGGTGGTGTGCCGGGCTCGGGCGGTGTCGCCGGCGGTGCGGTCGCGAAGTCCTGCCAACCCTGCCAGGTGGTTACCGGCCGGGACTGTTCCGTCGTGTCCGCACCGACGCCCCACGTGTGGTCGCCCGAGTGCGCATCGGGGCTCACCATTTCAGGGCTTCCTCATGTGCGTCGTAGAGCCCAAGCCCCCTATACGGCGGGGCGGGGGAGTCGGGATCGTCTTCGCCGGTGTCCGACTCCGGCAGCGGCGACTCGTCGAGGCCGTCGTCGAGTTCGTCGAGGCTGTCCCCGCCTGGCCGCCCGGGGAGCACGTCACCGAGGCCCTGTTCCCGCCCCTCGTGTGCGGAGCGTCGTGCCGGTGGAGGAGTCCGGGTGGGGGTGCCGCGGGCCAGAAGGGCGTGTTCAACACGGGTGGTGTGTCCGGTGTGGGCGCGGCGCATGAGCTGGTCGAGGGCGTCGGCGAGGTCGGCTTCGTACCGGTCACGATCCGAGCGCAGAGCGGTGACGGTTATGACGTACTGCCAGGTGCGGTCGTTGAACGGGTGGTGAGCGTGATCGCGGTGGATCCACGGGACCTCGGTGAGTTCCCCGTCGGGCAGGCGGATCCAGATCTGGCGGGCGTCGTGCGGGTTGTGGTGGACCTCCCACTTCCCGCCTCGGGCGACGACGCCGGAGGGCTGACCCCGGTACGGGCCCAGGACCTCGTGGTCGTGGGTGCGGTGGTCGATGCGAATCCCGCGTTCGCCGACCGCCTGCCATTGCACCGGCGGCAGTTCGGGGTAGTCGCCGCCGGTCGGCGGTACCGACACGTATCCGCACGCCGCGACCAGCGCGGCCCACATCCGGTTCGGCGCCGGCGCGACCCTCGGCATCACCGGATGCCGCAGCCCCTCGTGAGGGCGATGGTGCCGGCGCACGACCCGTTCGTCGAGCGGGTCCTGCAACCGCGACACTGAAGCACGCGTCGCGTTCGGCGTTCCTGCCGCGTCGGGTGACGTCGGAGCCGGTGTACCCGGGAAGGTGTCGGCAGAACAGGGTGTTGATCGATTCGAAGGTGTGCTCGACGATGCCTTTGGCCGTCGGCGCGAACGGCGGGGCGGGCTGCACACTGATCCCGAGCGTCTCGCACGCGGCGATGAACGCCCCCGACAGGAAGACCTTCCCCCGGTCCACGACGATGGTCTCTCCGGTACGACGACCGGCTGGGCGGCAGCGCCCCCGAGGTGTTCGTCCAACGTCATCGGCCAATCGCGGGCGAACAACCGGGGGTGGGCGAAGCGCAGCGCGTCGGGTCAGGTGGGCCGGGCGGGATGGGGGACGGCCGTCTTTGCGGGCGACAGCGCCACGTCCACCGCCCTGGTCTCGCCCGGCTACGGCACCGCCGCCGGGATTGCCCTGGCCCACCGTTCCGTTCCCTTGACACTTTGGCTGTCCACGATCCCGGAGCCTGGGGTCGGATCACTGCCCCGACCGGCGCGTTCCCGCTCCCGGAGCGCGCCCGGGATCGCCTCCGATCGTCCCTCGGTCCGCCACCCGCGCCGGTAGCGGTAGACCGTCCGGTACGGCCGGAAGTCGTGCCGAGGCAGGCGCCATACGCAGCAGGACCGAAGCCGATACGAGAGCGCGTCGAGGATCTCGCGCCGGGGACGCCCAATCGACCTCCCGGCCTCGGCGGCGGCACGAGAGGGGCGAGGACCTCCCATTCCACGTCGGACGGATCCGTCTCGTACACAGCGCGTGGCCCGACCATGATCCGCATCCCCCGAGACAGGCGACTGCCAAGTCGGCTTCCCTGAACGACCCTTCCGGACCTCCTCCACGTCTCGCCGGCCGTGACGTCTACTGTGAGCCGATGAGTGAGGACTTGAAGCCGCAGGTGTTTCCCAACCGGTGGGCCGATGCCACCGGGCCCGGCGATCAGGGTCCGGCGCGCGAGAGATGCAGGTGTATCGAATACGCCTCCCGGACACAGTCGCCGACCCGTTTCCATCCGGAACGTCAGGACACCACCGCACCGGGATGGATCCGCCTTCTCGAACTGATCGAAGAGGCCGCAGCCGACGGACGGGAGGTCTTCAAGCCGCTGGTGGAACTCACCGCGGAGCAGCGGCGCCAGGTCGTTACGCTCCCGGCGAACATCGCCGAACTCACCTCGGTGAAACACCTCGTGCTTTACGGAAGCAACCTGGTGCGTATCCCGCCCGAGATCGGTGCGATGACGAGCCTCGAGGAGTTCACCCCGTACACCTCATACCGCCTGCACTGGTTCCCGTACGAGATCACCCGGTGCCTCAACCTTCGGCGCAGCACGGTCAGCTCCCGTGCCGTCTACGGCAACTACAAGCAGCGGCCGCCGTTTCCGCCGCTCCGGGCTGCGGCAACCGGTGATCGGGCCGTGGACCTCGACGACGTCGACCCCGGGGTGTGGGGCGCCACTGCGATCCGCACGTGCAGCGTCTGCGACGAGCGTGTCCACGGTGCGAACCTGCGCCAGGTGTGGATCTCACTGTGGACATCCGGCGCCGACGTGCTGCCCTTGCTGGTCAACGCCTGTTCGACGGCCTGCGTCGATGCGCTGCCCGCACCGACCGAGGGCTACGTCCCGACGCCGCACACCGGCGGGCCGGACATCGGCCAGCCGCCGGCAAGTTTCTCCCCACCCCGGCTGAAGCGTAGCGAATAGCGTCCGGTCGTTGGCGCCGCCGTCGCCACACTCACCCGTCCACCCCGACGCCCGCGTCTCCTCGGCCTTGGCCCGCTCCCGCTCCGCCATGGACCGACCCGGGCCGTACTGCGC
>NZ_JBIRRX010000027.1:0-86013 GCF_044333915.1 Embleya sp. NPDC020886
TGCGTTCGAGGTGACGAAAGCACCGATGGATCGTTGGTCGGGGCATGACTGTGGACTCATCCGCGCAGCGGTACGGCGATGTGTTGTTCTCCTCCGCCCGCGACGGCGAGCGGGAGCGTCTGGGCGCCTTGGCCCGCGCGTTGGACCCGATCAGTCGGGATGTGCTGCTGGGACTCGGCGTTGCGCGCGGCCGGCACTGTCTGGACGTCGGAGCGGGGACCGGCACCCTCGGCCGCTGGCTGAGCCGGCAGGTGGGGGCGCGGGTGACCGCGGTGGACCGCGACACGGCGTTCCTTCGAGAGTGTTCCGGTGAACTGGACGTGCTCCGGGCGGACATCACCGATCCCGGGTTCCGGCCGGGCCGGTTCGATCTGGTGCATGCGCGTCTGGTGTTGACGCATGTACGCGAGCGTGAGGACCTGCTGCCCCGGATGCTCTCCTGGCTCAAGCCGGGTGGTCTGCTGGTGCTCACCGACCCCGTCGTGCTTCCCGCGACGCAGCTGCTGCACCCGCACTACCGCGCGGCGGTGACGGGGCACTTCCGGATGATGGCCGAGGTGATCGGCAGCGACCTGTACTTCGCGGACCGGTACGCGCAGGTGTTCGCCGGCTTGGGGCTGACCGAGATCGGGGTACACACGCACCGGCCGGTCGTGGGAGTGGACCGCAGCTTCACCGAGTTCGTCGAGGGCACCCTGCGCCAGTCCCGGCACTTCCTCCTCACCCACGGGATGCGGCCGGCCGCGTTCGAGGAGGCACTCGACCACGTGCGCCGGCCCGACACCCGGGAGCAGTTCTTCGAACTGCGCACGGCATGGGGACGCATGCCGCTCCCCTCGCCCCGGGACCCGCACACGGTCCACTCGTGACGCGTTCCCGACCGCCCGGCTTACGAACACCACACCTGCCAGCGAAGGTTGTCCCCGTGCCCCAGACGGCCCCCGCCCCCGCCGTTGCCCCGCCCCCTCGCCGGTGCCCGCAGGGCCTGGACGCGCGCATCGCACGATTCGCTTCCCCGGCCACCCGCATGCTGCTGGCGGGAGACGGCCTGACCACGGTGCTCCTCCAGGCCGCGTTGCGTGAGCCGTTGGACATCCGCGCCGACTCCATCGAGCAGACCCACGCGAACGCCCTCGGCGACACCGAAGCGGTGTCCGCACTGCGCCTGCCGGGCCAACAGCCGTGCTGGTCGCGCCACAGCCGCCTGCTCACACCCGACGGTGCGACGATCTCCCTCAACAGGGTCGTCGCGCCGACGGCACGCGACCCTCGCATGGACGCGGCCATGGCAGACCCGGAACAGCCCTTGGGATTCGCCCTGAGCCGGGCCGGGCTCACCACGGTCCGGCAACTGCACAGCGTCGGCCGTGTCCGATGGCCCGCGGGCCCCGGCCGGCTCTGTGTGTTCAAGACGTACACCATGCACGGCCCCGGGGGCGTACTGGCCTTCGTGCACGAGAGATACAGCCCCGACTGGTTCTCCGCGGCCGCCGACGCCCCGGCGGGCTGACGGAGTGCCGACGCTCGTCTCGAACACCCGGCTCGGGCACACACGGATCGGGATACTCCTCCGCCGAACCCCTGCTCACCGCCCGGTCGAACGCGGAATCCGTGTGATCGCACCGGTCCGGCCGAACAGCACTCCGCAGCAGGTCGGGGCCACCGGCTTCGCGTTCGCGCCGAGCTGAGCACCAAAGCGTGGAAGGAACGCTACGCCGGGACCATCCACCAAGCCGTCGCCGTCGCCGTCGGCGGCATGCGCCGCACCCCGTCACCGCGGCGTGGCCCGGGCAAGACGTACCTCGGCCATTTGTGGGAGGCGGCCGGTGGCGTGCGGCGTCGGACCGATCCGGACAGCCCATGGCGGAGTCGGTGACGTCCGATGCGAATCCATCGATGCGAATCCCATTCCCGATTCTCCCTCACACCCCCCTCGGGCTCCCTCGCGCCCTTCTCCCGATCCCTCAGGGCTCCCCATCGCTTTTCTCCGTGCCGAATCTGTTCTGTGAATCCGTACGAACGCGCACCGAACGCGCACAACGGCACGGGAGGGAGCAGGGCAAAACGCCTGTACCCGTGCACTCGACCGGGTCGGCCGTCCGAATCCCTCGGAGTCGTCGCGAGGAAAGCCGTTGACGTCGGGGAGGAATCGAAGGGATGCTGCCGGCAGAGGGCGTCCCTTTCACTTTCTCGAAACGCCGAGGAGGCGACCGGGGCATCCCTTTCACCGATATACGAACAGCGGGGGAACGGAGAAGAATGCGTATATCGCACCCGGTGCGCATGATCGCCATATCATCCGTGGCGGCGGTCTGCATCATTCCGGCGGCTTCCGGGCCGGCACACGCCACATATTGGTCCGGTGGAATGCCGCGCGCGGACTTCGACATACGGACGTTCGACTACAACAGCACATGGCAGGGGCCTCTCGTCCGGGCGATTTCGAACTGGAACGGTACGGCGACGCCGGTCGCGATCGGTACGTTGTCGAATTCCCGCAACACGTTGACGGTCAAGTCGTACTCGGACACCTGGTATGGGTTGACCACATCCAAGGGGCCGCGCAACAGCAGTCGTACCTTCACCATCAAGATGAACAGCAGAACCATCAACAGGGACGCGACCAACTGGAACAACATGGTCACCCGGATCTTCTCGCACGAGCTGGGTCACGGCCTCAGCCTGGCCGACAATCCGTCGACCTCGAAGGCTTCCATCATGAAGTACCAGTCCTGGAGCACGCTGGTGAAGCCGACCGCGTACGACATCGCCGAAGTCAACCGAATCTACTGACGAACGGGTGTGTGGCATGAAGAGGAGAATCCTTTCCCTGATCTGCGCCGCGGGGTTCGTCACGACGGTGGCGGCCTGCGGTTCGAGCGACAGCGGGTCGTCGGCCTCGGACCGGGTCTCGTATCACGCGGCCTTCCCGGAATTCGCTTCGTCCGACGAAATGTACGCGACCGCCGACTCGGTGGTGAGCGGTGTCGTCCAGCCGGGATCGGAAGTCAGGGAATTGGCGCCGATCGTCGTGGACAGCAACGATCCGAAGCTCAACCCGCAGGCCGGAACGGAGGCGACCGAAGAGCCCGGGGAGCCTGTCGTGGTGACTGTCCACCGGGTGCGGATCACCGAGCTGCACAAGGGCCCCGGAAAGGTCGGGGACGTCATCGAGGTCAAGCAACTCGGTGGCACCCTGGGAAAGACCACATACGAGTCCCAGGAGACCACGTCCCTGAAGGCGGGAACCCCCTATCTGCTGTTCCTGAACACGTACCCGGATGCTCCGGCATCGGTGCTCACACCGATTCAGGGTCAGTACACCCTGGACGGCCAGGGAGCACCGCAGTCGTTGCCGAACAATAAGCTCAAACTGACCGACGCGGATCTGAAGCGACTCGACCGCACCAACATGCAATAGTCGACCGGGAGCGGGCGCCGACGACTCGGCGGCCCGCTCCGCATCGACGTATACGGCCGAATAACCTGGATGCCGGCCGCCGGCGCAAAGAAACACTACGGCAGTCGAATTCTCGATTCCCACGTCGGCCACTCGTGTTCTTTCCGGGATCGGCGGATCGGTCCACCGCCTCCCCGGCGCGTGCCGGCTCCGTGATACCCGAACGCCCCTTTTCGCTCGGCCGGGGACGCCGCCGGCCCAGCCCCGCCCGCGCGGCCCGGCATGAGCGTCACGCGGCGCCGTCCGCGTTCGGTCGTCGAACCCGAGGAAGTACGCACGTTCCACCGCTGCCCCGCTTCGGCGACCAACACCTCGAAGCCGCACGAGCGCCCGGCCGCGCCCACTGACACGGCCGTTGTGCCGCCGCTTCGGCCGGCCGATCGTGGCGGTGGGAGGTCGGGTCGTCCGATGTCGGATGTGCGATCACCCGGACTTTCGTCCTGTTGCGGCTCTAGGGTCGGTGGGTAGGGGGCCGGGCGGGCGGAAGCCTTCCCGTGTGAGAACGGTGTCGGCGGCCGGTGGATGCCCGGGTCCCGTGAGGTCGGCCCGCGCCCGTGGGCCGGTTCCCCACGCGACGTTCGTGGCGGGTGTTCGGTCTTGCCGGGGGGCGTGGATGAGTCCGATGGTGCAGCGTTTCGTGGGCGCGGTGGGGGCGGTGGTGGTCGCCGCGATGGTGAACGTGGCCACCGGGCTCCTCACCACCGAGCCGACGCGGTGGTGGGTCTCCGCGGTGGTGTTGCTCGTGCTGGGGGTCGCGGTGCAGTGGTGGCTCCCGGTGGCACCCGCGCCGGTCCGGCGCCAGCGGGCCGAGGACAACAGGGTCTGCGGCTCGTTCACCCAGACGTCCACGGGGCCCGCGGAGCAGGAAGCGCGCGGGAACGACATCGACGGCGACTTCGGGCAGCGCCAGGATGGGTGAGCCGCGGAAGGACCCCCGACGCCTGCTCCGTCGGCGCCCCGCGCGGCGTACCGAAACCGCGCAGGACGCGGGCAACAACACCGTCGGCGGGAACCTCCAGCAGAACACCGGCGGCACCAACATTGGCCGTGACCAGAACATCAACATCATTCAACTCGTCGACGAGCAGGGCCTCGAACAGGCCCGGCGCCTGTGGGATCCCCGGCACCACCCCACTCCCTCCGATGAAGACCTCCCCGGGCAGCCCCCGGGCGCGCCGGCGCGACCCGGTTCCGCCCCACACCCCACACCGGTCCATATCGGAGCCGGGACCGGGGACACGTCGACCACCTCGCGTGCACCGAGCCGTCGCACCGTCCTGCTCGGCGGCGGCGCCACCCTGGCCGCGGCGGCCGGCGCACTCGTCGCCGCCCGCCTCACCGGCACCGACGGGAAGAAGGTCCAGGGCCCGAAGCCGTTGAGTGATCGGAACGCTTTCAGGAAAGCGGGGTTTACGACACGAATCGACGCGGTGATGCAGACGCCGGACAACGTGAACGAGTATTGGGTCTTCTCGGGGTCGCACTTCATTCGTATCAATGTGGCGGGCGGAAAAAACCACACAGATACCGTGGAGCAGGGTTTGAGGCCGTTGAGTAACTGGGGTGCTTTCAGTAGAAGTTCTCCGCAGTTTACGACGCAAATCGATGCCGTGATGCGGACGCCGGACAACGTGAACGAGTATTGGGTCTTCTCGGGGTCGCAGTTCATTCGTATCCATGTGGCGGGCGGGGAAAACCACATAGATACCGTGGTACAGGCACCGATGCCGCTGAGGGACTGGGGTGCTTTCAGTAGAAGTTCTCCGCAGTTTACGTCACGAATCGATGCCGTCGCGCGGACGCCGGACAACGTGAACGAGTATTGGGTTTTTTCGGGCGCGCAGTTCATTCGTATCCATGTGGCGGGCGGGGAAAACCACATAGATACCGTGGTACAGGCACCGATGCCGCTGAGTGACTGGGGCGGGCTCGGCGCCTACCAGAAATTTGCGGCAAGGATCGATGCCGTGATGCAGATGCCGGATGACATGAATACGTATTGGGTCTTCTCGGGACAGGAATACATTCGTACATCGTGGTCGGGTTCGGCGTGGTCGGTCATATAGACCAGCCGTGTCCGACGCGCCGACGACGAAGACGGACCGAAACGCGAGGAGACGACCCGGGCGGATCCGGTCACCACGACATGCGCGGCCGAACCGACCCGGATTCGCCACGCGGCGACCAAACGCCGACACCGCCGCGAGACCGCCCCAGGGGGCTGGGCCGGAAACGCCCCGCGCGGCCCGACACGACGCGCCCAACCCGCCTCCCGACGCCGTCCTGGCCCAGATGCGGGCCGCGATCGAGAACGATCCCGAGTCCGACGACGACTCCGGCACGCCGCGGACCCGAACACGCCGAACGCCTCCGGCGGCAGGTACTCGTGCTCGAACACGTAGTGGACGATCAGCTTCGGGGCCGCGAACATGTACCTGGGTGCCTGCGGAACCGGGACGCGGATCTCAGCGCTGCCGAGGCCCGGAGAGCGGTCCCATTCATAGGGTGTTCAGTCGGGTGCGTGTCTCATTCGCTTCGGGAGATCCCATCGCCGCGTACAGCGCGAGGGCGGTCTCCCATTGTGTTCGCGCGACGGCATCCTCGCCTCGTAGTTGTGCGAGGCAGCCCAGTTCGTAGTGGGTCCTGGCGATTCCCGATCGGTCGCCCACGATCGCGTAGCGGGCGGCAGCCCGGTCGATGTATTCCCGGGCGGACGTCGCGGACCCGGTGAGCCGGTCGAGAGTGCCCAATTCCAGTTCCGTCCAGGCGATTCCGCGTCGGTTCCCGATGTCGACGTAGATGCCCCACGCTCGCTCGAGGGATGTTCGTGCGGCAGTCGTCTCACCTTTCACTCGATGCAGGGAGCCCAGCTCCACGAGCGCGTCGGCGATGTTCCTTCGGCTGCCGAGGTCGGTGAAGACGCGTAGGGCGGCGGACAGGAGGGTCAGTGCCTCGTCCCAGTTCCCGGTGATGCGGGCGAGGATGCCGAGTTCGCGGTCGGCCCAGGCTCGTTTGACCGCGTCGTCGGTGCGGTCGCAGATGTCGCGGGCGCGGTGGAAGTGGTGTCGAGCCTGCGTGTACGCCCCGGTCTGGCGGCCGACCGTTCCCAGTTCGATGTGGATCCAGGCCTGGTTGCGTTCGTTCCCGATGCGGGTGAAGAGGGTGAGGGCCAGGTCCAGATGTTCGAGTGCGCCGCGATAGTCGCCGGTGAGGCGGCCCAGCATGCCGAGAACGCCCTCGCTGTCGGCGTGGCCCCGGGTGTCGCCTGCCTGGAGGAACAAGGCGCGGGCCTGCCCCGCGCGGACGGCCGCATCCTGATACCGGCCGCGGTGGTGTTCGATGTTGGCCAGGTCCGCGTGCGCGTTCGCCTGGCCAAGGACGTCGTGGAGGTCGACGAACATGGACAGCGCCCGACGGGCGTGCGCGTCCGCCCGGGGGTAGTCGGACAGGCGCCACGGGCGCGATCCGCAGGGCGCCCGAGGGCGGCAGTTGCGGATATCGCCGCGTCGGGCCCGGGCCGAGGCGCTCCCCGCCGCCCCCGTCGCCTTCGTGTCTGCTCCCGCTGCGTGCCTTCCCGCTCCCGCGTGCCTTTCCGTTCGCGTTCACGGGACGCGTCGCGCCGTTGCGCGCGCGGGCGTTGCGCGCGCCCGAGTGGGGTTGCGAGGCCGATGGTGCTCCTCGGCGAGGTGGTCGATGCGCACGGCGTCCAGGCCGCCTCGGGTGATGCGTTCGGTGCCGTCGAGGATCGCGCCGATCGCGGCCTGGCGGACCAGCCGGGCCAGGCTGCCGATCCGCCCGGCGGTGCGGGCATGCAGATACGACACCTACCGGGGCAGTGTTCCCGCCCGATGGGCGCGCAGGTCCAAAGCGTTCTCCATCGCGGCGACCAGGTCCAGGAACGGCTCCGCCCCACCCACACGCGCGGGGAACGCCCCACAGTCGATCAACGCCGCCCGGCCCGCGAGTTGCGCCCCGCGCACTCCCGCGAACAACGGTGTGGCGGCCACGTCGATGCCCGCGTACACGAATGTCGCCGCGATGCGTTCGGTGAGGTCCTTCAACAGGTCGGCGGTCTCCGCGCCGGCGGTGGTGCGCGGGCCCCGCCGGTGGATCTCGTCGATCATCACCAGCCGCCTCCCGCCTCGCCGTACACGTGGCGGACGGCGTTGGTGATCTGCGCCTGGGTCATCCGGTCGGTGATCGGCACGCCGAGGTAGCGGGCGAACTCGGCCGCCAGGGTCTTCGCGGTCGCCGCGGGCGGCACCAGGACGTACGCGACCGGTATCCCCGCGCCGTCGCCCGCGCGGCTTCGCGTGGTGTGGGCGAGGTGGCAGGCGCGCCCGACATGGAGCAGCGCGGTGGTCTTGCCCGCGGCGGCAGGCCCGGTGACGATCAGGGACGGCCGGGCGGTGGTCCGTTGGTGACGGCCCGGGATCATCAGCGTGCGCACGTTCGTGGAAAGGGTGTCGATGGTCGGGGTACGGACGGTCACGAACGCCGAGTGGGGGCCAGGCGTTCCTCCCGGCCGCGTGGCGGCGCGCCGGCCGCTGACCGCCATGCACGCGTTTCGGTGATCCGGCCCGGCTCGTCCCGTGATGCGCCACACTCTGTTCCCAGGGCGCGGCCCGCGAGGAGTGGCCGGGCGAACACGTCGAGGGGGAACGGGTCTCGTGGAGTTCGCGTCGGGGGTTCGGGTGGCGTCGGCGGTGGTGGGCATGGCGTCCCGGGTACTCGCCGCCCCCAAGGGCGCGCACACCGTGGAGCGGCCCGCGGCGAAGGGCAAGGTGCTCAAGCGTTCCGGGCGCACCCTGCGGGACAAGGACCTGACCGTGCTCGGCCGGACCCTCGCGCAGCGCCTGGCCGACGCCGACCCGGACTTCTCCCACCTGCCGCCCGACGATGGGGAGTCGGTCCTGGCCGCCGTCGACGCCCTGTTCGCGGCACCGGTCACGATGGACGACGTCCAGGCCACCCACCTCGACCCCACCCGCCTGCGCCACACCCTGTCCGCGCGCGCCGCGGCCGTCCCCACCCTGCCGACCCGTAGCGCGCGGGACGCGTTCGACACCCTCGTGGACGCCTGCTGCGCGCACGTCGTCGAGTTCTTCAGCCGCCAGGGCGAGTTCGCGACCCGCACCATCCTGGAGACCGCACGCACGACCGGCGCGATACTGGACCGCCTGCCCGCCACCGAGGACGAACGCGACGCCGCGTTCCGCGCCCGCTACGCACGCGGCGTACGGCCCGGGCTGGACAAGGCCCGCCTGTACGGCGTCGGCGAACTCACCGCCGAGGAATCCGTCTACGCGCTCACGACCTCCTACGTCGACCTGCCGCTGCACGGCACGGGTGCCGGTGCCCGCCCGCAGGCCGGCAGCCGGCGGGAACCGGCACCCGCCGGGCCCGAGCACGTGGACTTCGGGATCTTCCCGGACACCGAGCCGCCTCCCGACGCCCGGGCGATGTTCCTGCTGGGCGCCGTCGACGGCGACGCCGCCCCGGAGCACAGGGTCCTGTACGTGCGCGCCCCGGGACGGGGGACCTCGATCGACGACGTCCTGTCCCGCCGCAACCGTCTGGTCCTGGAAGGCGCGGCGGGTTCGGGGAAGACCACGCTGCTGCGACGACTGGCGGTGCGCTGCCTGGACGACGACCACCCCTGGGGCGGCGAGCGCACCCCCTTCCTCGTCAAGCTCCGGTCCCTGGTGCACGACGGGCGCCTGGTCCTGCCGGTGGTCGAGGAGTTCACCACCGCCACCGGGTCCACCCTCGCCGGCGAACAACCCGAGGGATGGGTCTCGCGCCGGCTTCGCGAGGGCTCCGCGACCGTCCTGATCGACGGCGTCGACGAACTCCCGCCCGAACACCGCGCCCGCGCGTTGGACTGGGTCGAACAACTCGGCGTCGACTACCCCAACGCCACCTACGTCCTGACCTCCCGCCCCGACACCCTGTCGCAACACCGCCTCACCCGCCTGACCGAGGACGCCGGATACGCCCTCGCGCACCTGCGCCCCATGACACCCGGCCAGGTCCACGAATGCGTCCGCCGCTGGCACCGCACCCACGCCCGCCGCGGCGGCGACGCCACCGAACTCGACGCCACCGCCGAGGCCCTCGTCGCGATCCTCGAATCCCGCCACGACCTCGCACGCCTGGCCACCAGCCCGCTCCTGTGCGCACTCGTGTGCGCGCTGCACCGCAACTCCGACGGCATCCTGCCCAAAGGCCGCACCGCCCTGTACCGCTCCGCCCTGGCCATGATGCTCGGCGGACGCGAACGCGCCCGCGGCATCACCGCCTCCCGCGTCCGCCTGCACCCCGACCAGGCCGAACGCCTCCTCGCCGCCCTCGCCCACTGGATGACCCTCGAAGGCCGCCGCTCCATACCCCACGACGTCGCCCACACCCTCGTCGAAACCCGACGACCCTGGCTCACCCCACCCCACACCGGCGACCCCTACACCACCGACGAACTCCTCGAACACCTCCTGCGCCGGTCCGGCGTCCTGCACGAACCCGAGGCCGGCGTCGTCGAGTTCGTGCACGCGAGCTTCCAGGACTACCTCTCGGCGGCCGAGATGATCGAGGGCCGCCACATCGGCCACCTGCTCGCGCACGCCCAGGACCCGCTCTACCATGACGTGATCGTCATGGCCGCGGCCCGCGCGCAGACCCCGCCCCGCGTCCAGTCCGAACTGCTGCGCGGCCTGCTGTCCGCCGGCGAACGGCACGAGAGCGGGCACCCGTGGATGCTCGCGGGCGCGGCGATCACCGACGCCGCGATGGTCGACCCCGAAGTACGCGCGGCGGTACTGGAACGCACCCGCTCGCTCCTGCCCCCGGCGGGATACGACCAGACGCGAGAGATCGTCGCCATGGGCGATTTCGCCATGGACCTGCTCATCGACCACCTCGACGCCGCCGGGGACGCCGTCGACCCCCTGCTCCTGACCGCGATCCTGGGCGGCGCACTCACCGAGGCCGGCGACGACGCCATCCCGTTGCTGCGCCGGACGCGCCGACACCCCTCACCCGTGGTGCGCACCGTGGTCGCGACCGCCGTGAACTCGGTCCTGGACACCGACCGCTACATCGACGACGTCCTGCTGACGATGCAGACCGACGACATCGACCTGCACGTCGACGACGTGACGCTCCTGGGCCGCCGCCCCGACCTGGGCGTGCTCGCGACGAGCACCTGCGTGACGGACTGGAACGAGCCGACCACGACGTTCCTGTCCGCGCTCCCGCGCCTGCGCGCCCTCACCGTCCGAAACCTCTGGACGTGGCCCGGGGCGACACAGGGCGTGCTGTGGGGGCTGCGCCGACTGCGGCGGTTGAGGCTGGAGGCCTGTGATCTCGGCGGCGATCTGCGCACCGTCGCGGAGCTGACCGACCTCGAGGCGTTGGAACTGTACGACTGCTCCGGCCCCGCCGACCTCGAGATCCTCACGGCGCTTCCCCGGTTGACGCACCTGGACATCCGGCACTCCTCCATCCACGACCCGCAGCCGTTGGCGGGGATGACCAGCCTGCGGTTCCTGCGCCTGGAACTCGGTCCCGACGACGACGCGTTCGTGGACCGTCTCCGCGCCGGCGCCGGGCAGGTCACCTTCGAACGGGAGTGCCTGGTGTGGCGGGCGTCGAACCCGTGAGGACGAACCACGCAGCGTCCGGGTGTCCGGTCCGGACCCGCGCGGCCCCACCGGGTCGTCCCGATCCCGGCGGCGACCCGGATCGACCCACGAGGAAGGGTGTGGTTTGCGATGAGGACGGGCGACGGCGAGTACGGGGGTGGGGGCGGGCGCAGATCGATTTCGATTGCGCGCATCCGGCACGCGTGTGCGACCACCTGTTGGGCGGGAGCACGAACTTCGACGCGGACCGGGTCGCGGCCGAGGACGGCGTCGGCGTCGGTGCCGACTCTGGGCGTGATGCCCGGTAGAGCCGGGCGTTCCTGTTGCGGGCGGTGGCGCACCTCGCGCGAGGGTGTCCGGCAGTTCGTCGCCATCGGTACCGGGATACCGGTGGAGGGTCGCAACGTCCACGACGTCGCGCAGCACGCGGACCTGTCGGCGCGGGTGGTGTACGTGGACGACGACCCGATCGTCCTGGCGCACGCGAACGCCCTGTTGACCAGCGGCGCGGGCGGGCGTACCGCCTACGTCGACGCCAGCCGGGTGCGCGCGCGGCCGACCCGGGGCCGTCGCCCGCAAACGGTGAACCGCCCGGCGCGGTCGCGGTTCGGCGCGGTCGCCCCGGGGCGGGGGGACTCGCCCCCCGGCGTCGCCGGTCCCGGCCTGCCTCGGGGGGACGCGGTCCGGGACCGGTCGCGGCGCCGGGTGGGGTGGCTCAGGGGCGGCAGGGGGCAGGCAGGCGAGGTCGGCGGGCAGGGCGGCGCTGGGGCGGGGGACCTCCGCGAAGTCGAGGTCCTCGGGTTCGCTGTGGAGTCCGTCCAGGATCCCGTCGACGGCGGACGGCAGTTGCGCGGGCGCGCCGCGCCGGCAGGCGGCGATCAGGCCGTGGCGGATCGGGGCGGCCGGCAGCGGTCGGCCTGCGGGACCGCAGGCCGCGGGGGGTGCCCCTATGGGTTGGTCAAGGTCGGGGGTCAGTAGGTTCGTGTGGTCGGGGTCGAGTTGTGGGGGTGTGCATGGGTGACGGTCAAGTGACGATCACGCTGACGAGTGACGAGGCTCTGGTGCTGTCGGACTGGTTGTATCGGCTCCAGATGACCGATCTCAGCCGTGTCGTGGACGAGCCGGCGGTGTGGGCGCCGATCCATAGGATCGCCGGGACGCTGGACAAGGCCCTGCCCGAGTTGTTCGCGCCTGACTACAACCAGCGGCTTGAGGCCGCTCGTGAACGGCTTCGCCCCGAAGACTGACCGGTCGATACAGCGTCATGAAGCCGCAACGGGTCGGGGTTCGTAGAAGGTGCCGTCGCGGAGCATCGCGAACAGCACGTCGGTGCCTCGTCGGGCGAGGCAGAGCAGCGCTTGGGTGTGGTGCTTGCCCTGGGCGATCTTCCGGTCGTAGTAACTGCGGGACGCGGGGTCGGCCAGGGCCGCGAAAGCGGACAGGAAGAACGCGCGTTTGAGCTGCTTGTTTCCTCTGCGACAAGCGCCTGCCCAACAGCGAGCCCAAACACCCTGCGGCGGCGAGCCGTGTCGCGCGGATGGCGGGGATCCCGCTCCCGGACCCCGCACGGGTGTTCGTCGTCGCCACCGATTCCCGCGACCGGGCCCGCGCGGTCCAGGTGTGCACTGCGGTCACGGCCGACCTCGCGGGCTCCATGGCCGGGGGAACCGCGGCGTGGACGTGGCCATGCCCTTATGAGGCCGGCCATGCCCTGCTGCTCGTGCCGGCGGCCGCGACGCATTTCGCATCCGATCTGCACGCCGCTCTGCACGGCGCGCTGCCGGGCCGGTACCGCGTCGCCGCGAGTGCGCAGGTGCCGGTGGCCGGCCTCGCGCTCGGTTACGGACAGGCCCTGGCCAAGCTTGCCGGTCCGGTCCCCGGACGCGCCCATGTGGCGGCCGAGAGTCCGACGGAGCCCGGATTGGCGCCGCTCGTGGGCGCATTGGGGCGACGGTGGGCCGCCGAGTTCCTGGCCCCGGCCCGTGCACACCGCGGCGCCCGCCCTCAGGATCCGTCGGGCGAGGATCTGGTGGAAACGCTCCGCGTGTGGCTCGCGGTCGGTCGCGCTGCGCCCGGGCGCCTGTACGTCCACCGCAACACCCTGGCGTCGCGGCTGCGCCTGGTCGGCGAACTGCTCGGGGTCGACCTGGCCGGGCCGGGCGGACAGGCCGTGGCGGACATCGCACTGAGGTTCGACGCGCTGCCGCCGAGGGCTCCGGCCTCGGCGGGGGGCGCTGCCACGGCCCCGCCCCGTTTCGAGGACGTGATCCGACAGCCGCAACTACGCGCCTGGGCTCGGGCCTTGCTCGCTCCCGTCACATCGGATCCGGTCGGCGGCGGGTCCCGCGCCGCCTCCGCGGAGACCCTGCGGGTGTGGCCGGCCCATGACTGCCGGGCTCCGGCGTCCGCTGCCGCCCTCGTCCTGTCCGAGGCCGGACTGCGCAAGCGCCTGGGGCGACTCGGCGAACGCCTCGGCTTCGACCTCCGCTCCGCTGCGGCGCAGTGCGACCTGTGGCCGGCCGTGCGGATATCGGGCGGCTGAGCCGCGGTCGGCACCCACCGGCCCGGCACACCACCAAGCGACGCCCTTGCCGCGGCGCAGCTGGTTCGTACAGGCCAAGGCCGTGAACGGTACGGCGCTGCCCGGGTCGCTCGTCACGGCCGTGCGGGTCGTAGCTCGTTGTGGGATCGACTCCCGATCGGTGCCGGGTCCCGGATCGGCCATCGGCGTCCGGTGTCGGGATCACCGGCCCACACGTACTGCTCGGTGGGTGTGACGGTCATGCCGTAGTCGTACAGCCGGATCCGCCCGACGTCGATCCATCGGTCCCGGGTTGCGAGGAGTTCGTCGGCGAGGCGTCGGGGCCGCCTTCGCGGACGAGGCCGTGGTCGTCGTCGCACGTGCCGATCAGGATCGCCCAGGACGCGGCGCCGCGTGCACGGCTCCGGCGGCACCCGGCCATCGGAATTGTCCGGCGGGGCCTTGCCCTTCGACGGATCCGACTCGCTGATACTGCGGACCGCACTCGTGATGCTCGCGCACCTGGAACGACACAGGAACGCACTCGGCCAGCGCAACGGCCCAAGGGGCGGGGTGTGCCAATCGCCGGAAGCCCGACAGCGTACCCAAGGATCGGTAGCCGGTGTTTCCGGCCCAACGCCGAAGGTGACGACGACACCGCCTCTCGCAAGGGCAGGCACGGCGGCCGACCGCCGGTCGTCACCGACGACATGCCGCACACCGTGCTGCGGCGCCGCGTGAACGGCGAGTCCGTCGAGCAGATCCAGCCCGACCTCGCCGGCGTTCGGCCGCGATCCAGGCGGCACCGACTGGCGGGGAGCGCTATTCGAGATGTGCGGTATTCCTCCCCGAGGGCCATCGGGCTCGTCGGGTGGAACCGGCGGCGCCGGCGAGCCGGTCGTCCCGCAACAGCACCGGCACATCCCCTCCACCCCGCCGCCGCGCTCGTCCTCCTCGGCCTCGACGCGTGGGCCGAACGCGCGCCCGGCAGTCCTGGCCTTTTTCGCGATCGACGCCGACATCGCAGGCCCACCTCGCAGGCCTCCGAGCCGGTCTGCTTCTCGATCGGGTGTCAATACTGCCGGACGATCATGTGCTCTCGGCCTCGGATTCGTCACGGCGACGTGGTGCGACGACAAGCCCGATCGCGAGCAGGACGGCGGCGACAGCCAGGATCGCGACGGTGGCGTCCGACGAGCCGGACATCATGATGAGCAGCCAGCCGAACGCGGCGGCGCCTATCGAGCCACCGAGTTGTCGGGCGAGGGTGAGTGTGGCCATCGCGGAGCCGAAATGCGCGGGCGGGGCGGAGGTGATGCCGAGCAGCGTGTACGCCTGCATCAGCAGACCCAGGGCGGCACCGGACAGCGCCAGGCCCACAAGCGCGATCCCCAGCACGAGAGCACTCGGCCAGGTGCTCCCGAGAGGGAGGATCGAGAGCAGGCCCAGGCCCACCACACCCAGCATCAGACCGAGCCGTCCCCAGGGCACGATGCGAGGGAACTTCCGCGCGACGACCGAGAAGGTTGCGGTGATGACGAGTTGGCCGGCGGTGAGGGCGACCAGCAGGGTCGAGACGGTCGACATGTCGTACCCGGTGCCGGCGTTCACGGCCAGAGGAACGAAGGTGAACGTTCCGAACAGCGCGGCTCCACCGATCCCGGTGACGATGATGGACCGGGACAATCCTCGCGAGGCGAAGATCGCGGGAGGGACGAGCGGGTCCGCGGCTCGCCGCTCGCGTCCGACGAACGCGATGGTCGCGAGGACGGAGAGGGCCAGAAGCGCCGCCGAGGGGACGACGGAGCCGGCGATCGCCTCGAACGATCCCAGCACGACGATGCCGGAGGTCGCCACGAGCATGAGCACCGCTCCGGCCAGGTCGAAGCCACGCAGGCTGGTCCTGCCGGACCTGCCCGGCAGACCGCGGCACCCGATCACGAGGGCGAGGACGCAGACGGGCAGGTTGACCAGGAAGATCGCCGGCCAGCCGGCCCACGCGGAGAGGTACCCGCCGACGGGAGGCCCGGCCAGTGCCGCGATCGCGGTGACCGCGGTGAGCCACACCTGCCGGCGGATCAGCTCGGTCTTGTCGAACAGCACGCCCAGGGTGCTCACCGCCGTCACGATGAGCCCGGCCCCGCCGATGCCCTGCACGGCGCGAGCCGCGACAAGCAGCGGCATCGAGGGTGCCAGAGCACATGCCAGGGAACCGGCGGCGAAGACCAGCACCGAGCCGACGAACACCGCGCGCCGGCCGAGGATGTCGCCCAGCTTGCCTGCGATCGGCGTCGTGACCGTGACGGCGAGCAGATACGCGGCGGTCACCCCCGCGATCGCCGGTCCGGCGTCCAGGTCGTCGCCGATCCCCGGAAGAGCCGCCACCACGATGTTCGTGTCGAGCTGGGCGAGCAGCATCCCGAGCAGCAGTGCGAAGAACGCCAGTTCGACACGCGCCGGAACTGCCCGGCGGTTGCCTGACCTTGGTGGCGTCTCGGTTTTCATCACCCCTCCAGATCTATGCGATACGCATACACTACACTGTACATGCGTATCGCATAGACTGTTCCGCGTGGACACGAAGACACCGGAGCCCGCAGAACGTCCCGGGGCGGGACACGCGCTGTTCCGCGTAGTGCGGTACTGGTCACGTCGGTGGACCGGCACAGGTCGGGGCATCGACGCCGAGCGCGGACGCGACGTGATGGTCACCGAGGCCGTCGCCGCCCGCCAAGGCGACGAGGGCGCCACGGTCAATGCGGTCGCCGACGAACTGGGCATCGACCAGTCCGGCGCGAGCCGGTTCCTTACCCAGGCGGTCGAACGCGGCTACCTCCGCAAGGTCGCCTCGCCCACCGATGCGAGGCAACGGCGACTCCTCGTCACCGACAAGGGAGCAAAGATGCTCGCCTCTGCCCACCAGTGGCAAGAATCCGTCTTCGCCGAGCTCACCGCCGACTGGTCGGCCGACGATGTGCAGCGCTTCCACGGGTATCTGCAACGCTTCCTCGCCGCCCAGCAAGAGCGCCGGTAGCCGACCGGATCCACCGCGACCGAGACGGCAGCCCGCCGCACCGACCGGATGCGCGCCGCGCGCCGCCTTCCGCCGCGGCGACGACGCGCTCTACCACGCGCTGCTGCTGTGGTACGGCACGGCGTGGACCAGGCAGCCCGCCCTCTCCAGGTCCGGACGCGGCAGGCCGGGGAGGCAAGCCAACACATAGGTGGCGGGCCCGTCGTACACGACGCTCCCCGGAGGGAACGTCTTTGTCTCGCCGGCGTCGACGTCCCCGATCACGGAGGTGACGTGCTTGCGCCGTTCGTCCGCGTCGAAGCGGACGTCTGGGCCCGTGGGTTGCCCTTGATCGGCGCCGGAATCGTGCTGGGCGTGTTTGCCGCCGTCCGCCGCTCCCGGCAGTCGCCCAACGAGAACGACAGTCACACCGGTGAACCCGCGGCCTGAACGGGCGCATCACTCGCGGCGGACGTCCGGCGCGGTCGCGTCGACCTTTTCGACCGGCCCGTCCCTGGCAGCAACATGCCAGAGGGCGTAGAGGTGCCGGGGCGCGGCCACGACCGTCTTGAGCGAATCTTCGCCGGTCTCCGTCGGTACGCGACCCCATCGATCGTTTCGGGTGGCTACAGGAATCGTCTGATGGGGAGGACCGCCGCCTCCCGCAGACGCTGTCCGGGGGCTCGACGCCGCCGGCGGTCCGGGTCGATGGTCATGCTGTGTTCGAGGTCCGCGTCATAGTCCCGGTCCAGTTCCGCGGTGAAGGTCTCGTCCGGGACGGCGAGCATGACTTCCTCGTCGTGGTCCATGGAGCGGCGGTTGAAGTTGGTCGAGCCGATCAGCGACGCCATTCCGTCCACGGTCGTGATCTTGGCGTGCATCATGGTCGGTTGGTACTGGCGGATGGATACGCCCGCTTCGAGGAGTCGGGTGTGGTGGTGCTGGCCGGCGAGTCGGCAGGCGCGTTGGTCGGTGTGGGGGCCGGGGAGCAGGATTTCCACCGTGACGCCGCGGCGGGCGGTGGCGCACAGCAGGTCGACGAAGTAGGTGTCGGGGGCGAAGTAGGCGGTGGCCGGGCGGAAACGTTGTTCGGTGGAGGTGGGCATGACGCGGATGAGGGTCTGCATGTCCTGCCATCCGACGCCGGCCGAGCCGCGCACGACCTGGACGATCGAGGTCCCGACCCGGTCGTGTCCGGTGAAGCGGTCGCGGTCGTCGAAGAGTTCGTCGTGGCATTCGGCCCGGTTCTGGGCGAACGCGGCGGCGATCCCGTCCACGGCCGGGCCGCGGACCTTGACGTGGGTGTCGCGCCATTCGTCGGGGTTGCGGGCGTCGCCGCACCATTCCTGGGCGATGCCGACGCCGCCGGTGAAGGCGGTGTGCTCGTCGACGACGAGGGCCTTGCGGTGGCAGCGATGGTTTTGTTTGAACGGCGACAGCCACAACGGTTTGCGGAACCAGGCCACTTGGACACCGGCGTCGTCCGTGACGTCGAGGAGGTCCCGCTCGATCTCCTTGGCGCCGAGGCCGTCGAGGAGCAGTCTCACCCGCACGCCGGCCCTGGCCCGGTCGGCGAGCGCGGCGGCGAAGTCGCGGGCGATCCGACCTCGCCAGTAGACGAAGGTCATCATGTCGACGGTGTGCTCGGCGCCGCGTATCGCGTCGAGCATGGCGGGGAAGATCGCATCACCGTTGCGCAAGGGTACGAGTTCGTTGCCTTCGGTGGCCGCCATGCCCAGCAGGCGTTCCAGTCGTCGGCGAAGGCGCTGCTTGCGGGCCGATATATCGCCCCGGGCCGTCGCGTCGGTGCCGTCGGGGTGTTCCGTGTTCTCCCGAGTGCTCATGCGGCACCTTCCGACGATGGGGATGGCGAGCACGTCGGTCATCCGCAGACGGATCGGCAGTTGGGCGGTGGTGCTCAGGGTCATCGGAACGATGTGACCGATGCGGTGCCCGGGAAGGTCCGCCGTGCGCGGTCTCGAACGAGGCGACGCGGTGGGTCCCGGGGATCTTGTGCCTCGATCGGTTTCAGTCGGCGAGGAGTCGGGTGCGCAGTCCGGTCAGGGTTCGGGCCAGGAGGCGGGAGACGTGCATCTGGGAGATGCCCAGGCGCTCCCCGATCTGGGACTGGGTCAGGTCCTGGCCGAAGCGCATGGACAGGATGTCGCGCTCGCGCTGTGGGAGAGCCGCGATCAGCGGCTTGAGGGTGTGCAGGTTTTCGGCGAGGTCGTATCCGGGGTCGACGAACGAGGCGCGCGAGGCGTGCATCTCGGCGGGGCCGTCGTCGCCGGCCGGGGCGTCGAGGGAGGACGCCGTGTAGCCCGCGGCCGCGGCGAGGCCCTCCACGACTTCCTCGACGCGGATGCCGAGCCTGTCGGCGAGTTCGGCGGACGTGGGTTCGCGGTCGTGCTCGGTGGTGAACGCGTCGCGGGCCCTGGCCAGTTCCAGGCGTAGTTCCTGCAGACGGCGCGGGACGTGCACGGCCCAGGAGGTGTCGCGGAAGAAGCGCTTGATCTCGCCGGAGATGGTGGGGACGGCGAAGGTGGGGAACTCGACGTCGTAGGAGGGGTCGAAGCGGTCGATGGCCTTGATCAGGCCGATCGTGCCGACCTGCACCATCTCCTCCGTGGTCTCAGGGCGCGAGCGGAAGCGCCCCGCGACGAATCGGACCAGGGGGATGTTGAGTTCGATCAGGGTGTTGCGCACGTACTGGTATTCGTGCGTGCCCTCCTCGAGCACCCGCAGCCGGTCGAACAGCACCTTCGACATCGCCCGTGCGTCGGCCGCCGAGACACCGCCCGGGTCATCGATGATCGGCAGGCCGACGAGCGCGCCGTCCTCGGCGGCGGTCGCGTCGGGGGCCAAGGAGGTGGTCGCGGCGGTGCGGTTCATGTCGGCGTCCTCCTGCGTTCGTGCGGCTGTGGGCCGGAGCATTGTGCCCCATGCCGTGAGGGGTACACCCGTTCGGGGGCCGGATTCCGCGCCGCAGGCAGTGACACGTGCCTCTTCCCGCCGAGGGCGACGTCCGATACGGCGTTCACGGCGCCGAGCGCCGGTCGATCGATCGGGCGACGCCTGAGGTGCGGGTCGCCGGGCAGGTGTGCGGGACGGCGACGTCGGCCTCGGGGAAGGATCGCCGATGGTGTACGAAAGGGCAGGTCACGGCCCTTGTGGTGGATACGTGGTCTCCCCCTGCGATCCCGGGCTCGTGGACCGTCCGGACGAGGACGCGGGCGAGCCGTCCCGTGCCCGCGGGTCGGGGTCGACCCGAAGCACCGTCCGCCCGCCCGCGTGCTTGTGAGGAAGGTCATGCGTCCACGCCGTCGTTCCCTCGTCCGGTGGCGCGTGCCGCGACGGACCGGGGCTTGCGCCCGGGGCCACGAAGCGGTGGGAGCCACCCTCGCCGACTGGGGTTGGGACGAGGATCGCGTGGCCGCGGCCGTCCTGGTCGTGTCGGAGGTGTCCAACGCTCGGGCGCACACCGACGGGGGCGTGGTCGTGGCCGTGCGCCGGCCCGGGAGCGGGGTGCGGTCGTCCGTGACCGACACCGATCCCGGGATGCCGACCCGTCGCGACACCGGCCCCGAACACGAGGGCGGCTTCGGCCCCTGCGCATCCTCGACACGATCACCACCGACTGGGGTGTTCGGCTGCGCCTGACCGGAAAGACCGTCTGGGCCGACATCGACGGCCTCGCCCCGACGCGCGCCGACACGCGCGCCCGGCCCGGTGCCTCGATCCGGGCGCGGCCTTTCGCCCGATTCCATGGGCGGGTCCGGCGGCCCGCCGAGCGCTCACCGCGTACACCGCCGAACCAGGCACCGCCCCGCACGATGCCCTGGGGCTCCTCGCCGACCGGGTGGCGACCCCGGACGAGACCGCCCCGCCGCGGCCCGGACCCGTGTCCACATCGAAACCGGCCTTCCCCCGGCGGTCTGCACGCAGCTCCTCCCGACGCCGGCGGGTCCCTGCCGAGCAGTCCGCAGGGCGCATCAAGGGGGCACGGCCGAAACGATCTTGCCGGGGCCCGGTGGCCGTGCATGGGCCCTATGTGACCGGGGAGGCCACGTTCACGCGCAGCCGTAGGGTCGTTCCCTTGTCGGTCGAACGGATTTGGAGCAGGTCGCAGATCTGGTTGACGATCCACAAGCCGCGGCCGCCGTCCTGGTCCGGCGTGGGCCGGTGGCGGCCGGCGAGCGGGTCGACGACGTGGCCGGCGTCCTGGATCTCGCAGATCAGGTGGGTGTCCTGTCGCCACAGGGTGATCGTGCCGGTGCCGCCGCCGTGCACCAGGCTGTTGCCCGCGGCCTCTCCGATCGCCAGGAGCGCCTGGTTGAGCTGCGGGCGGGGGGCGTCGGACAGGGTTCGCCGGATCAGGGCCCGCACGGCGGCGAGTTCACCGGAGCCGAATGTGAGCTTTTCGGCGTGCCCCGGGGCGGGGGGGGCAGTGCGGGGCCGAGCAGGGTCGCCGCGAAGTGGTCGGGTCGGGGATGCGGGTGTTCGGTGCGGGCTGCACCGTCCAGGACCTGCGGGTGGGAGTGGCGGACCGCGTCGATGATGTCGGGTTCGAGGGTCGTGGTGTCGTAGGGACACAGGAGTCGCCAGGGCACGCCGTCGAAGGCGAGGTTGAGCAGGGTCTCGTGGTGACGGCACTCGGCGAGTTCGTCGTCGTCGCGGCCGGCCCAGATCGGTTCGCCGATGCCGCGGAAGACGCGGCTGCCTGTTCCCCGGTCCATTGCTGCCAAGCCGGGATGATGCGCGCGGGGTTGCGCCCGACGCGTTCCATGTCGATCCAGGTGACGTGGTCGGCGTCGGCGGAAAGCTCCTCGCGCAGCGCGCCGGCACGGGGTTGGACGACCGCGACGGCGACCGCCTCGTCGGCGGCCAGGCCCGTCCGGACGAAGTCCGCGGTGCGCTCGACGAAGTCGTCCAGGCCCGCGTAGAGCAACGCGTCGTGGCGAAATTCCGTGACCGTGTTCATCCGGCCGCCACCTTCTCCAGTGCCAGACCGGGTACCCGGTCCCATCCTGCCAGTTCCACCAGGTCGCACAGATCCTCGGAGGCTCGGCGCACGATCAGGTGCCTTCCCTGCTCCAGTGCGCGGGCGGCCTCCACGAGGGTGCGCACACCGGCGACGTCGATGAACTCCAACGACGACACGTCGACCACGAGGTCACCATCGGCACAACCTCGACGGCGCGCGCACGCGCCGTCGAGGCCGTACCGGTTCACCGCCGTCGCGGGGGCACAGCCCGCACACCACGCCACGAGGCGGATACGAGGATCCCACGAAGGCCACTCGCCCACCCTGCCACCGACACCAGCCCCGGCGCGCGCCGTTCGCCGAACGATACGTGTCCGCTCGCCGAATGCGTTCGACGCGCCGGACGCGGACCACCCCGCCTGCCGCGACCCGGGCGGCCGTACCCGGTTCCGATGGTCGCCGACGCCCGACCCCCGGCCCGCGGTTCGGTCCGGTGTCCTCAGGAACCTTTCAGTACGGGTTTGCGCCGGTGGGCGCCGCACGCCGTCTCCACTGCCTTCGCCAGTTGGAGGACGCCGAGATCGTCTCCGGGCCGTCCCATGATCTGCACCCCGAACGGCAGACCTGCATCGTCGAATCCGCACGGTACGGCGACCACCGGAACTCGCAGGGTCGCCGGCAGGGCGGTCGACAGCATGCCCGCCACCTGGTCCGGAATCTCCACACCGCCGATGCACCGCACCCACGGCACGTCCGCGGCCTGCGGCGTGGTCTGACATACCGGAACCACCAGGAATTCGTACCGCTCGAAGAACGCGGCGGCCCGCCATGCCAGACGGGTGCGCAGGGCGTACGCCCGTGCGATCTGTTCCGCGGTGATCCGCCTTCCGTGCTCCACGACCGCTCGCACGGACTCCGAAACGAGGTCGCCGCCGCGCCGGATGTCGTCCGCGTACCCTGCAAGCCCCCACGCCCGCAACGTCCGGAAGACCTCCTCGGCTCCGGTGAAGTCGAGCTCGTCGTCGGTGACATCGCAGCCGATCGCCTCGAATACCGCGCGCGTCGAGGAGAACGAGACGAGCACCGAATCCTCGAAGGGCAGCCCGCCGAGATCGCGTCCGAACGCGACGGCGACCCGGGCGAAGTCGCGGTCCAGCGACACCGCGAAACGGTCGGCGCCCTCCGGTAGGGCGAACGGGTCCCGCGGGTCCGGGCCGGCAACGGCGGACAGCATCAGCGCGATGTCGTCGACCGTTCGTGCCATGGGGCCGACCACCGGCAGGTCGAACCACGCACTGCGTGTCGGGACCATCGGCACACGTCCGGGAGTCGGCCGAAGCCCGACTACGTTGCAAAAGCTCGCCGGGTTCCGCAGGGAGCCGCCCTGGTCGGTCCCGTCGGCAAGCGCCACCATGCCGCAGGCAAGCGCGGCAGCCGCGCCGCCGCTGCTTCCTCCGCTCGTGAGGTTCGGGGCGTACGGGTTTCTCGTGATGCCGAAGACGGCGTTGGCGGTGTGGGTACCGATGCCGAACTCCGGCATGTTGGTCTTGCCGATGGTGATGGCTCCGGCGGTGTGCTGCCGCTCGACCACCAGGGCGGACACGGTCGGAACGTGGTTTTCGTACAGCAACGAGCCGAAGGTCGTACGCACCCCGGCGACGGGAAGCCCGTCCTTGTGCGCCACCGGGAGACCGTGCAGCGGTCCGACGGGGCCGTGGTGCACGATGCGGCGGTCGAGTTCCTCGGCGCGTTGCAGGGCGCGGTCGTCGATGCGGGTCACGATCGCGTTCACGAGGGGGTTGGCCTCGTTCAGGCGTTCCAGATGAGCCAGGACGACCTCGCGCGCGGAGACATGGCGGCTGCGTATCAGGGCTGCGAGTTCGTGGGCCGGGAACGCGCACAAGTCCCCGGCCTGAGCGTCCGATGAGACCACGACTGTCCCCTGACCGTTGTGCTGGACGATGGAAGATCGCAACGTACCGTGAAGTGGCCGCCGTCACGCGGTATTTCGCCGCATCATGCCCCCGGCACGACCCACGCTGCCTCCCGGTGGTCGTCGCGCAGTCGGGCGACGTCGACGTCGGGTATGGATGCCGAGGTTGTCGTGTTGGCGTTGCCCGCGCACGAGGCCATGGAGCCGTCGACGCGTTTCGACGAGAGTCGTCCGTGGCGGGGACGGTTCGAGCCGATCGACGTGCCGGGCGGTTGTGGGTAGTTCCCGCGTGTGGGCGACCGGACCGGGTTGCCCGCGGATCGCCGCCCGGTCAGGGCGAGGACCGCTGGGCCGACGAGGTCACGTTCCTGTGGTGGACGCGGAACCTGGAGCAATCCCCGCGCCGTCGCGGGGTCGATATACCCGGCGGCCAGGAAACGTTCGTGTCCGGCCACGGACGGGGGCGGCATCTTTCGTTCGGCGCGACGGTGCGGCGCCTGTTCGGCGTGACGGACAGTGTTGACCATGTGCACGCGATCGGACAAAGCAATGGGATCCCGCCGATGAACGACCTCGTCGCGGGCTCGGACCTCGCACGATCACGGGTCCGGGAGTTCGGCCACGTGGTGGGCCCCCGGCCGCCCGGGCCACTCAACGCGATCACCGATGTCGGTGGTGTGCGCGTGGGCCACACGACCCTGTGGGACGACACCGTCGGCCTGTACTCGGGAGTCACGGCGATCGTCCCCGACGCGCCGGCGACACATGCCTCGTTGCGGGCCGGGTTCTTTGTCGGCAACGGGTACGGCAAGTTCGTCGGCGCCACTCAGGTAATGGAACTGGGCGAGGTGGAGACGCCGATTCTGTTGACGTCCACCATGTCGACGTTCCGTGCGGCCGACGCCCTGCTCACCTGGGTCCTGGGCCGGGCGAAGACTCCGCCGACCTCGCTGAATCCGGTCGTGGGCGAGATCAACGACTCCTGGCTCTCGCACACGCGCCCGCGCCCGTTGACCGCGGACCACGTGCACGCCGCGCTCGACGCGGCATCGCCGGGACCCGTGGCCCAGGGCAGCGTCGGCGGGGGGACAGGCGCGTGTGCGCTCGGCTTCAAGGCGGGCATCGGGACCGCGTCCCGCCGCCTTTCCACACCTACGGGTGAGGCGATGGTGGGGGTCCTCGTCCAAGCCAACATGTCCGGGGAACTGCGGTTCCGCGGAGGGCTCCTGACGCCGTCCTGTCTGGGCCTGCCCACCGCCGGACCCGTCACCGAAGAGGGTTCGTGCGTCGTGGTGGTCGCCACCGATCTGCCGTGCTCCGCTCGCGACCTGACCCGGATCGCAGGCCGCGGCGTGTTCGCTCTCGGCCGGGTCGGCGCGGCGTTCGCTCACGGCAGCGGCGACTACGGACTCGCGTTCTCGACCACGCGCGACACCCGGTCCGTGGCCCCGGCGCTCCTGGACACGGCCTTCTCCGCGACCATGGACGCCGTCGAGGAAGCCGTCCTGGACGCCCTCCTGGCGGCCGGCACCGTGCGCACCCCCTCCGGGCGCGAGGCGTTCGCCCTACCCCACGCGGCCGTCCGCCGAGCCGTGGCATGAACGCCCCCACCGCTCCCGGTCACCCCGCCGCCATTGTCGCGGCGGCGCCTCGCCCCGGCTGGGAGTCCTGGGTCCCTTGGCGACGGCGCACTTCTACCGCTGCCTGATCGAAAGCACCCCCGCGCACAGCGACCAGGATCACCTTCCGGTCGCCATCTGGGCCGACCCGTCCGTGCCCGATCGCACCCGGGCACTGCTGGGCCGAGGACCCTCCCCGGTCCCGGCGATGCTCGCCGGCCTGCGCCGGCTGGAACAGGCCGAGGTCACGTGCGTGGCGATCCCGTGCAACACGGCCCACGCGTACGTGCGCGAATTGGGTGAGCACACCGATGTCGTCATCCTCGACATGATCACCGCCGCGTTGCGGTCCTGTCGCACGGTGCGGCCCGACGTGCGGCGTGTCGGTGTCCTGGCCACGCGCGGGACTCGCGCGGCCCGCTTGTACGAGCAGGCGGGAAAGCGGCTGGGGTTGGACATCCTCGGGGTACGTTCGGATGCCCAGGAACGGCTCGTGGACGCGGCCATCCGCGCGGTGAAGGGCGGAGGCGACCTCGACCGGGCCTCACGTGCGATCGCCGAGGCGGCCCGCGAGCTGTGCGGCGACGGAGCCGAGGTGGCGGTCGCCGCCTGTACGGAGATTCCGCTGATGACGGCCCGAGCGCAGGCGATCCTGCCGATCGTCGACTCGACGGCCGCCCTGGTGGACCACGCGCCGACATGTCTGCGCGGTTCCCCACGCGTCGCCGTCCGTCCGCCCGGCCCGGTGTCCTCGAGTCGAGGACACCGGGCGTAGAAGCGGCACGGCGGCGAAAGACGTCTGACCGTCATCGACGTCGGTGCCGCTGATCGCGACGACGCGCCGGAGCGACGGCGGAAGCTGTCGGGATGCACACCCGTTGTGCCCGCGGCCTCGACGGACTCGCCGACGGAGACCGGCGTCGCGGACGGGCACGGTCCCCGCTCCGGGGCTGTTCGGCGTGAGCGACGGCACCGGGCCGCGGCCCGAAACGATTCGTTTCGGGCCGCGGGGTGGACGGGGCGGCGATGGTCGCGGCCTCCGGCGGTGCGGATCAGCGCCGGTGCGAGGCGCTGATGTGGTGGAGATGGATCACGATGTCGTAGGTGGAGCGCAGCCGGGTGTTCTCGTACGCGTCCACGGGCCAGGAGGCGCCGATGTTCCGGATGGGGTGGGGGGTGGTGAGCCAGTTGCGGGCGGTACCGGGGGCCGCGGTGCGCGTGTCGAGGTACCAATCGTGTCCGGACACCTTCTCCAGGGTGTTCTCCCCGCCGCCCTCGCCGGTGGGGCCGATGTCGACGCGGCGCCAGGTCGTGCCGGAAGCGGTGGGGTCGATGGCGTTGAAGGATCCTCGGCCGAAGGTGAACCCGGCGTTGACGTAGCGCTTTCCGAGCCGTTCGCGCAGGAATTGCCCCTGCGTCTTCGGCCGGCTCTCGGGTACCGCGCTCTCGCCGGCGACGTGGGAATTGTGGGCGGAGAGGAACACCTTGGTGCCGGTGTGCCGCTGCCACCAGGCGGTGTTGTCGGCCATGACCCGGTCGCGGTATGTCAACGCGGCGGCGGTGTCGTTGGCGATGTCGAACCCGAACAGGGTGGCGTTCTGGGCGATGGCCCGGGCGTGTTGGAGCATGAGGTCGTGTTCCTTGGCGGGGATGCCCGCGGGACGGTGCTCCAGGAGGGACAGGACGCGCCGGGTGTCCTCGCGCATGCGTACGCGGTCGGCGAGGGGCAGGGCCAGGCGCGCGTTGAAGGTTTCCTCCATGGAGGCCGTGGGTCGGGACTCGCGGTACAGCCGTCGGACCTCGGACAGCAGGTCGGGACGGGTGCGGGCGACGTAGGACGTGACGGTGTCGAACAGGGCGGGCCCGACGAACTCGGGGCCGTCCCCGACGACACGGACGGGGCTCTGGGGGTGGCGCAGGTTCCAGGCTCGTATCCACCGGAACAGGTCCCGGGTCTCGGTGGTGTTCCACAGGCCGCCGCCGGCCTGGAACTCCTCGTCCATGATCGTGTCCAGGTCGCCCCCGCCGTGGCGGACCCACTCGTCCAGGCGCACCCCGGCGCTCCACTGGATCTCCAGGGCGAGGCTCCGGAAGCCTTGGCGCTCCACCAGGTGCCGGAAGAGGCGGTGTTTGACGGTGTGGAACTCGCTCGACCCGTGCGTTGCCTCGCCCACGCCGACCACGTCCGCGCCGCGGATCATCTTGTCGAACGCCCGCAGATCCGCGTCGGAGCCGCCCGGGACGGTGCTGCCCAGCGGGTGCGCGGTACGCGCCAAGGCGCGCGCGGGATCCTCCTGCGACGAGGAGGAGCCCGCGGACACCGCCGAAGAGGCCGGCGCGGCCTGAGCCGGCATCCCCGAGACGGCTGCCGCCAGGCACAGCAACGGCAGGACCGGAAACAGGATTCGGCTCAGCCGCCCCGACCTCGGCCCACAACGGCGAGTGGCCACCGGGATGTCGGTGTTCCCGGGCGAGTGCAAAAGGTGTGATCCCATGACCCAGACGCTAGGCAACCAACCACGCTCGGCGCCTCGTTCGCGAGGTCCAGGACTCCAGTACCACTCGATGCGATACCCCCAGTACCCACACCATCCGGCAGAGCGTCGGTCAACCGGCGGGTTCTCGGGCACGCAAGACCTTTCACAGCGGCCCCGACGGGACGTTCACGCACACCGCCGTCGGTGTTTCGGACCCGGCCGGCGGTGCCTCCCGCCGTGCCCGCCCCGGCCCGAGGCCGTCTACCCCTCGGCGAGTGGCACGTCGTCGTCGGCGTCGAGACCACGACGGAGGCGTTCGGCGCCCTCGCGGTCGCCCGCCTCCCTTCGCATCTCGGCCAGCCGCGTCATTACTTCGGTGTTTCCGGCGTCGGCGGCTTCGCGGGCCAGGCGTTCGGCGCCGTCGCGGTCCCCCGTCATTTCCCACAGCCCGGCCAGCGCGGCCAGCGCGAAGGAGTGTCCGGTGTCGGCGGCTTCGCGGTACAGGCGTTCGGCGCCGTCGTGGTCGCCCGCCTCCTTCCGCATCTCGGCCAGCCACGTCAGCGCGATGGCGGTGTCGGCGGCTTCGCGGGCCAGGCGTTCGGCGCCGTCGTGGTCGCCCGCCCTTTCCCGCATCTCGGCCAGCCGCACCAGCGCGAAGGTGTTTCCGGTGTCGGCGGCTTCGCGGTACAGGCGTTCGGCGTCCTCGTGGTCGCCCGCCTCCTCCCGCAGCCCGGCCAGCTCGGCCAGCACGTGTGGGTCGCGGGTGTTCGCCGCTTTGCGGTACAGGCGTTCGGCGTGACGCAGTCGGAGTCTTTCGAGTGCGGCTTGGGCGAGGTTGAGGGTGTCGTCGGTGGTGTGTGCGTGGTCGTGGGCGGCGGTCCAGAAGGAGGCGCGGGGGCACAGTGCGCCGCGGGTGTGCCGTGCGTGTTGTTCGAGGTAGTCGGCGAGGCGGTAGGTCGGACCGCCGGCCGAGGGCGGGTTGTGGGTGCGTCGTCGGGGGCGGATGCGCGTCAGGGGCGCAACCGCGCCGTGGACGCGGGTGGTGACGTACGCGAGGCCTTGCTCGAACCAGTCGTCGGCCAACGCGTCGGACTCGTCGTCGGTGAGGTACGCGTCGGCGGCGTCCTCCAGGAACGCCTGCCGCAGCACGGGCCCGTGTTCCAGACGGCGGGCGTCCATGGCGGCCTCGAGCACCGCCCGCGCGTGCGCCGGAGCCAACTCGAAGGCCTTGAGCAGCGCGAGTGCGCCCGCCAGGAACTGGGTGACGCGCCCGCCGTCCCCACCGGTGAGGGCGTGCGCCAACCGCGGGTCCTCGCCGGCCCGGGCGCGTACCGCCTCCAGATCCGCGCCGGTGAACGCGTCGGGCACACACAGGTCGGTACCGGTGAGCAGGGCCCGCGCCTGCGCGTGCGGATCCTGGCCGCCGGCGGTGGGGAGGGTGGTCAGGGTGTTCCAGTACGGGTCGGGCCACAACGTCGCCAGCACCAGCACCGGCGCGCGGGACCGATCGCGCAGGAGTTCACGCACCTCGGCCGCGACACGTTCCCCGGCCCCGACGGCTCCCAGGTAGAACTGGGCCTCGTTCAACCACACGACCGTGCGCGGCCCGACGGCCGACAGCTCGGCCAGGGCGGCCTCAGGCCGTCCGGGGGCGATGGGATGCCACAATCGCCACCCGTCCGGCACACCCTGCAAGGCTTCCCAGCAGGCGCGGGTCTTGCCGGTGGAGGACCCGGCCACCAAGGTGACCATCACGCTCTCCCCGCCGACCGCGCGTTCGACCGCCTCGCACAGCACCCGGTCGTGGTCGCGGGGCACGTACACCGGCAGCACCGGCAGCCCGGCCCGCGTGTGTTCGGGTGCGTCGATCGCGCGGTGCACCTCCAAGGCGAACGGATCCGTGAACTCGCGGACCGGCCACCCGACGAAACCGCCTCCACCGTCCGCGGGTTCGCCGCGACGGGGTGTGTGGGGTCGTCCGGCGGGGCGGCGTTCGCGCTCGGCGGCCGTGCGCAGGCGTTCCCACCCCGCGGTCGGCGTCGCGACATGGGAGGGGTCGATGCGGGCGGCCTCGCGCTCCAGCCACGTCACCACGAACGCGAACCGCACCGGATCGGCCGGTACCCCGCGCCCGTTGAACCAGTCGCTGAGCACCGTCGTCCCCAACGCCACCGGGGGTCGTTGCCCGGCGCCCCGGCGAACGAGTGTCGCGTACGTGGGCGATCCGGCCCGCTCCCACAACTCCCGGAGCGACCGCGCCAGTTCCGCCGCCCCGCCGCCCGCGTCCTTTGCCACGAAGCCCGACCTTCCCGCCGTCCGGTCCGGATCCGGTCCGGACGCCCACCGGAAAACCCGCGTCCCCGGACCCAGCAGCCTAGAGACGGACAACGGCCCCGGGGGTGGTCGCCGGAAAAACGTCCGTGGGCGCTCGATGGGGCGACACGAACCCACCCAGAGGTTCGCACCCACTCGGGGAGAGCACCATGAACGACGACCGGCCCACCAGCGACCCCACCCCCGCGCGCCGAGACCGCCTGGTGCGCGCCGTCTACACCCTCGCCGCAAGCGCCACCCGCGGCCTCGCCACCGGTGCCGGCAGCGCCGCCGGCACCTGGATCGTGTGGTGGATCACCCACCACTGACACGACAACCCGCCCCGTGCGGTGCCGTGTCGACCCGCTCCCCGGGGTGGTCGAGGGCGGGGTACGCCGTGACGTGGCGGCCGGAGCGGCCGCCCCCGGTGCGGCGGCCGGCCCGGGCCACATCCTGAACCGGGCGGGAGGTGCCGGTGTCGTGCCGACCGGCGCCTCCCGCCACCCGCCCGGCCGGCCTCGGGGATGGACCGACCGGCGCAGCCGACACGGCCTTCCGCCTCGTTGCGGAGGCGTACGAGAAGGTCGTTACCGCTACCAGGGGCGGTCGCGCGGGCCGTCGAGCCGCTTGCCCCTGGCGCACCCGGGCCGAACTCGCCCGCCGCGTGGGGCTGTCCGCCGAGACGGTGAAGGCCCTCGCCGAACGCGGTGGTGGTCGGACGGCTCGATCACCGTCCACGAGAACCACAACGGGATCCTCGCCGGGGCTGCGGGACGGCTCTCCCTCGGATTGCCCGGGGAGGAGTCGTACGCGGTCCACCCGCAGATGCGCGCGGCCTCGGCCGCCGCGGCGTACAGGCGCCGTCCGGTGTCGTGGGTGTAGGAGGCGCGGGTGAGGGTGTCGGTGATCATGCGTAGTTCGGTGCGGGCGGCGGTGTGGACCTCGCCGGAGCCGACCTGGTCGTCGAGCAGGCGCAGGGCCTGCAGGCGGGTGTCGTGCAGGTCGGCGACGGCAGTGCCGACGCGTCGGCCGCGTCCGTGGGCGGCGGCTTCGGCGGGGGAGGCGCCGGTCCATTGGGCGGTGATCGCGCCGAGCGCGCCGATGACGAGGAAATCGCGGCGGTCCATGGGCCCTCCGGCCGTCTTGTCGAGGATCTCGATCGTGTGCGCGGTACACCAGGCGGGGTCCAGCAGCGCCGCGTCGTCGTGTCCCACACACGCCGGCCAGGCGGGCCAGGGGTGGTCGTACAGGTGCCGTACGGGGACGTGGTGGAGGTCGGCCATGGCCAGTTGCGCGGTCCACTCCGGCGTGGTGCTGCGGTTGATCCATCGCGAGACGCGTTTCCTGTCGATGGGCATCACCCCGAATCCGCGCGCCTGGTGGCGGGCCGCGACCCGGCGCAGGTAGTCCGTGCCCGACCATCCGTGGTCGAGCAGGATCCGTGCGAGCGGGTGGAGTTCGTGTTCCACCGGTCACCTCCCGGGGGCGCGCCCCTATACAGCGATGGTCCCGCACCCCGGGGCCGGGCGGCAGGGGCCCGGGACGGGTGGGGCGGCGGGGGTACCGGTGGTAACCCGCGGGCCCCCGAGCGGCCTTAGAACTTCTAACGTAATGACTTCAGACGTCGCCAGCACATGATCGAGCAGGCGAGACTGAGGAAGGCTTCGTGGATGTCGTCGCGGATCTCCCAGCGGATCCGTAGACGGCGGAACCAATGCAGATGCGCGAAAGCTCGTTCCACGACCCATCGTTGGGTGCCGAGGCCCGAACCGTGCTCGACACCGCGCCGGGCGATGAGCGGCCGGACACCGAGGGCCCGGACCAGCCGGCGGTACTTGTCGTGGTCGTAGCCGCGGTCGCCCGGAACCACGACGGGTCGCCGTCGGGGCCTGCCGCGTTTGCCACGAACCGGAGGCACGGCTTGCAGGAGCGGGACCAATCGGGTGACGTCGTTCCGGTTCCCGCCCGTAAGGGTGACGGCGAGCGGGATGCCGGTCGCGTCGGTGATCAGGTGGTGTTTGCTGCCTGTTCTACCGCGATCGACGGGACTTCGTCCTGTTTTGGAGCCCCTTTTAAGGCCCGTATGTGCGAGCCGTCGACCGCCGCGCGGGAGAAGTCCAACGCGTCCGCGCCGCGCAGCTTCGCGAGCAGTACCTCGTGCAGACGAGGCCACACGCCCGCCTCGGTCCACTCGGCCAACCGCCGCCAACATGTCATTCCCGACCCGAAGCCGAGTTCCTGCGGCAGGTGTTCCCACGCGATCCCCGTATGCAACACGAACAGGATGCCCTGGAACACCAGGCGGTCCGGATGCCGCCTCCGTCCCGGATACCGAGTCCGCCGTTCCACCCTCGGCAGCAACGGCGCGAGCAGTGCCCACAGTTCGTCGTCGACATCCCACGGCTTCGGCCGCGCCACCCCACACCTCCGGATCGTCAGCTCGGGACCAATCCAACCACCCTGAACCTCATTTCGTTAGTGGTTCTTACGCCACCGACGCTCCCCCGGCAGATACCGCAGGCCCGGATCCTTGATCATCAGGCCCTCGATGCCCGCCGGCGCCCACTCCCGCATCCACCGCTGCGCCAGGGCGCGGTCGATGGTGGAGGGGCACAACGTCCAGGGCGGGCCCAGGGCATGTGCCGCGAACAAGTCCTCGAGGGCGGCGCGGCGGGCGGTGTACGGCAACGCGGCCAAGTCCCGATCACCGATCCGCAGCACATCGAACGCCACAAAGTTGGCCGGGTGTTCCCGAGCCATGCGCAGCGCGGCCGCGCGGGTGCGATTCATCCGACGCTGGAGCAGGTCGAACGCGAGTTTTCCCTCGTGCCAGACCACGAGTTCCCCGTCCAGAAGCACGTCCTCATCGGGCGGGTCCCGCTCGGCCGCCCGAGCGATGTCCGCGAACGCATCCGACAGATCGGTCCCTCGGCGGGACAGGACCCGCGCCGGGCCGCCGGCCGGGCGCGCCGCCCAGGAACGAAAGTTGGGAACAGTTTGGCTGTCTCAGGTGGGCAAGTGTCTCAACGCGGGATTGCGTCAATAACCTTCCAGGAGAGGCCCGGTGGGTGCCCGGATGTCTCACGTGCGCGTCGAAGCGTTACCCGAATGAGACCGGTGGCTCGCCGATGATCGGGTGATGGCGAGCACTCAGCTCGGGAGCCCATGGCCATTGGCCGGGCGCTGCCTGCGATCATCGGCGACCCGACGGGAAACGCCCGGTGCCCGCGTGGCGCCCCGGGCTGGTACCCGGGGCGCCACGCGGGTCAGGCGACGGTGAGGTCGGCGGGGCCGGCCAGGGGTGTGTAGCCGTCGTCGTGGAGGAACCACACCTGGTATTTCCCGGCGGGGAGGCGGCCGGACTCGCGGATTGCGACGTTGCCGGAGGCTGCGGGGGCGTATTCCCACACGTCGGCGCCCTTCGCGATGTCGGCGCCCGTCTTGTACACGCCGATCCAGTTCTTGGGCGTGATCTTGTCGGTCGGGGCGGTGTAGCCGACGGTCAGGATGCTGCCCTGGGGGTGGGTGGTGGTGGGCAGGGTGACGGTGGGGTTCTTGGGTGTTGCGGGTGCGGCTATTGCGGCGGTGGCGCCGGGGTCGGGGAGTTGGTGGTAGGCGGCGAGGCGTTGGGTGATGGTGGCGGTGAACGGGACGAGGGTGGGGTAGTTCGTGGTGAGGGCGGTGGTGGTGGCGGCGGTCAGGTCGGCGAGGCGGCTGGTGGCTCCGACGAGGTGGGGTTGGAGAGCGGTGAAGAGTTGGTGGTCGCTGGTGATGCCGAGGGCGCCGAGGGCTTTGGCGAGGGTGGGGGCGCCCGACGAGGTGTCGAGGACGCGGCTGACGTAGGTGACGCGGTGCAGGATGCGCCAGCAGGGGGGTTTGCGGTCGCTCTGGCGGGCGCGGGCGAGTTCCCTGGCGTGGGGGTCGGTGCCGGTGTCCAGCCATTCGGGGTCGACGACTTTGCCGTAGAAGTCCTCGAAGTTGTCGGTGGAGGTGTCGAGGTAGAACGACATGAAGCGGTAGGCGTCGACGCGGCCGGGGACCAGGACGGGGCGGTTCTTCGCGTCGAACACGGGGGTCCCGCCCTCGTTCTTTTGCAGGTTGCGGCCGGGTTTGGCCTCGACTTCGAGGCTGAAGGTGCGGGTGGAGTCCTTGGTCCTGCGGCGGGTGACGGTGTAGCCGCCGCCGAGGGTGACCTCGAAGCCGCCGCTGAAGCCGACTCCGGCGACCTCGCCTGCGTAGTCCTGGTCGTGGGTGAAGCTGCCGGAGACGCTGTAGTCGCCGGCGGTGGTCTGCACGACCTGGTCGGTGGTGCTGGTGACCTCGGAGAACAGGCCGCCTGCGGCGGTCCACACGTAAGTGTTGGCGATGTTGCGGCGGGCCGCGGACTTGTGCGCGGCGCGGGCCTCGGCGGCGTTGCCGCCGCCGGCGGCGGTGAGGCCGGTGCTCGTGCCGGTCCCGCCGATCATGCCCTTGAGGACCCGGTCCGCGGCGGCGGCGACCGGGTCGGGGGCGTGGGCGTCGGTGGACACCGAGTCGTAGAAGCCCTGGAGCTGTTGCTCCTCGCGCTGGATGCGGCGTTTGAGCGCGTACGCCTCCCGCGGCCGGTGGTAGCTGTAGGCGTTGCCGTCCCCGGCATTGGGGAAGTCCGGGTCGGGGAAGGGCTTGAGCACGCCGGTGGCAGGATCCACGGCGCAGCCGATCAGGCCGTCGAGGGTGCCCTGTTTGGTGTAGCGGGGGTTGATGGGGAACGGAATGATGTTCCAGTCCTGGGGGATGTCGGGGTTGGGGACCATGCGGTATGCGACGAGCGCCCCGTTGTGGGCCAGGCGCAGGGCGTATTGGTCGGCCGTGTCGGACTGGACGATGGCGAAGCCGGTGTTGGCCGGTACCCATCGGCGGCCGGCGGTCGGGTTGACCTGGCGTTTGGCGTCGTCGGGTTCCCAGTGGCCGGTGAGGTTGACCGCGCTGGTGCGGGTGGTGGTGGCGCCCTGGGTGACCTGGGTGTCGTTGCTCCAGCTGCTGGAGAACTTCATTTCCGCGCTGGCGCCGCCGGACATCTTGACGGAGCTGAGGGGTTTCGCGGTGCCGGCGCCCAGCGGTGCGGCGATGACGAAGGTGTCGTCGCTGACCGAAGCCTGGAAGTGGAGTTTGGCGGATGTGTCGACGCTGGTCTTGTGGTCGGAGGAGAGGGTGTTGGTGACGGTGTTGGCCTGGACGAACTTCACCGAGGACGTGTCGTTGTAGGTGTCGGCCGTGCCGTGGATCAGGTTCTCCGACGGCACCGGCGGTGCGCCTTCGAGGTAGCCGACCAGTTGCGGGGCGAACTGGGCCTGCCCGACCCAGGTGGTGGTCAGGTCGCCGACCTTGAACCCGGTGGTGAGCGTCCACGCGCCGTCCCGGATGGACGCGTACGCGCGTTTCATCACACCGAACATCCGCCCGTCGGTGTCGGCTTGGAGGTCGGCGTACTCGCCGGAGTGGGGCGTGGCGCTGATCCGGGATTGGAACACGGTGCGGGCGCCGGTCAGCGCGGAGCGGACCTGCGCGGTGTCGTCGCTGATCGGCGCGTGGGAGATCGCGACGCCCGGTGGCGGGGACATCGGGAACAGGTGGCATCCGGCAGGGCCGGCGTCGCTGACCAGCGCCCCCTGCACCGCGGAGTCCGGGTCGATCGGGTAGTACGCGAGCATGTCGTTGTGTGCGGCACGGACGCGGGTGAACATGGTGTCCAGGATCTGTTCCTGGGTGCGGCAGGTGCGCCATAGCCGCAGTTCGTCCAGTTGCCCGTTCAGGACATCGCGCAACGTGCCGTCGGCCATCTGCTTCGCGCCGACGGTGACCTGTTGATCGGCTCCCATGTCCGCCAACATGGTGGTGAGTGCGACCGGTTCGGCGATGCCGGGAACACCGTTGTGGTAGAAGGTGAATCGGTTGCCGTCCGGGTCGGGGGTGCGGACGCGTTTGGCGCCGCGGATCTGGGCCGGATAGGTGTTGCAGGCGTCCGCGGTCACCGCGCCGGAGCGTTCGGGGAAGCGCCACCACGCGAGCAGGCCCTGCGCGTCGGCGGTGATTGGTGTGCCGATCTGGTCCGCGGGGCGGGCGGTGTTCCAGATCCGCACCTGGGACACGGTGCCGCGCAGCCCGAACGTGGTGGTGCGGACCCGGAACCGGCCGATCTCACAATTGGCGTCGTTGCCGATCGGCTTGGCGCCGTTGTACACGTGCGGGTCGCTGCCGACGAGCTTCCCGTCGATGTAGAACCGGATGCCGACGGCGCCCTTCTTGTCCTCGCCGCCGCGGCGGGTGACCGCGACCCTGGTGAACTTCCCGACCTGCACGGTCGTGCCCGACCTGTATGTGTGACGGGATCCGTCGCGGCCGTCGCCGGCCTCGAAGGTGAACGCCAACTGCCCGTCGGTGTCGATGTAGAACGCGTAGGGCACCGCGTCCTCGGTCCCCGTCTCCAGCGCGCCCTTGCCGACCAGACCCTGGGGGGCGACGCCAAGGGAGTCGATCTTCACGAACGCCTCGATGGTCAGGTCGTCGGCCAGGTCCAGTCCCTCGGGTCCGCCGGTGTCCAGGTGGGCGGTGCCGTCCATCGCCATCGCCCAGTCCTGGCGGAATGTCGCCGCGACGTGTCCCCAGTCCGCGAGCGGGAACGCGGCCCGGCTGCGGACCACCTGGTCGCGCACGCGTGCGGCCACCCGGTAGCTGTACGGCGCCGACTGCCCGAAGGCAATCACGCTGCCGTTGCGGGCCCCGTCGTGGCCGTTCCCGGTGCGGTCCGCCAGCACCCCGTCCGCGAACGTCCAGTACGCCAGCAGGTCCCGCTCCTGTCCGGTCAGGCGCCGCTTCACCGTCAGCGCGACCTCCTCCGCGGTGCGCGCACGGCCCCAGACCCGGAATTCGTCGAACCGGCCCTTCGCCGCGGATCGGCCCCGGTCGTCGCTGCCGAAGAGGGTGTTGCCGATCCCGGCGTAGGGAGCAGCGGCGGTGTCCTGCGCCACCTGGACACCGTCGCAGTACAGGGTGCGACGCCGGGTGGCGTTCTCGTACACCGCCGTCCAGCAGTGCCAGCCCAGGTCGTCCGCGCCGCCGTGCACCGCGTCCCACTGTTGGTCCGTGGGGGATCGCCACCCGAAGTGCGCTTGGTTCGACCCGGTGAAGCTGATCTGCAGGGCGGCCCCGTCCGCCGAGTTCCCGCCGTGCATGAACACGACGTCGTCTCTGGCCGCGTCGCGTTTGGCCCAGAATTCGATGGTGAAGTCGCGGTTGGCCAGAGCGAGTTTCGAGCCGCACCACACCGTTCCGGCACCGTCCAGGTGCAGAGCGCTGTCGTCGGACGCCTGTTCCAGCGCCAGGAAGTACGGGGCTTCCGGGATGTTCGCGTGCCAGATGCGGGCGTGCCCGGAAGTGGCGATCGTGGTGGGGTTGACCCACGCCTCCATGCTCAGGTTCGCCTCCGGGACGACCTTGGGCCGGTCCGGACGGGACAGCATCAGGCGCTGACGGCGCCCGTCGAAGGTCAGGGCCCGGCCCGGCGAGTTCCCGCGCCAGCGCGGCAGCAACGGCTGCGCGCCCTCCGCCGTGGTGCCGTCGACGACCTTGCGGTCGGCGGCGGCGGTCACCGGGTCCGCCCCGACGATCCGCGAACCCGCGGTCAGGGACACGCCCGGGGTGGTGCAGGTGGCGAGCGCGTAGTCGTACAGGGCGCTGCGGACGTCCTGCCCTCGCGCGTCGGCCAGACCCCCGACGGTCACGGTGATCTTGTTGGCGCCGGCCGCAACCGCGCCGGCCACCGTCCGCAACCGGCCCCCCACCGCGATCGCCGTGCCCGCGGTCAGTGCCCGAGGCAGCGGCTCGGCCAATTCGACGACGGTGTCCTGCGCAACACCGACCCGGCCCAGCAACTCTCCCTGCGGCGAGCGGCCGTTGAGGACCCGCGCGAAGTCGCCCACGGCGCGCGGCACCCCCGGGAACGTCTCGACCACCGTTCCCGCGCTCACCCGCACAGTGCACAGTTCCGGCGCGGTGCCCGCGCCGACCGTGACTGCGAAATCCGCCGACCGCGCGGCCGGATCCCGCGCGAGGAGCGTGACCGGGCTCGCGCCCGCAGGCAAGATCCGGGTGGCCCGGGACACGGTGGTGGGGTAGTAGACCGAGAGGAACTGCCCGTCCGCGCCCGCGAAATACAGCACGACGTCCCCATTGGCGCTGTCCAGCAGCGACGGCGCCCGATCCGTCCACGCGAACGTCAACAACGCGCCGTACACGCTCAGCCCGGCCCGGTCCACGGCGATCCTCGGCATCGGCAGCACCGACTCCGCCCCGCCGCGCAGCCCGCCCGACAGCGTGGCCAGCGCACCCTCGGCCGCGATCACCTGCGCCCGGTCCGAGCCGAGCCTGGCCCGGGCGGTGTACATCTCCGGCAGGGTTCGCTCCAACGCCTCGCGCTGCGCGTTGCGGAACCTCGTGGAGCGGATCTCGTCGATGTACGCAAGGGTCGCGGGCAGGAAGTGGGCGAGCTTCTCGTCGGCGCCCAGTTGTGTGCGGGCGGCGGTGACCTTCTCCTCGGCCGCCGCCAGCCGGTCCAGGTCGTTGGTGGGCTCGGGGAGCCCGATCCCGTCGAGGACGACCTCGCGGGGCACCGCGGTGAGCCGCCCGTTGCGGGCGAGCGCGAAGTCGAGGGTGCACAGGTACGCGCGGCCGGCCGAGCCGCCCTTCGGCGCCGGGCCGGTGGTGGCGCAGGCCAGCAGCACCCGCGCCTGCCCCTTCTCCGCCGCGACGGCGCCGTAGCCGGTCGGGCGCTCCTCCTGCTGGAAGTACAGCGTCGCCGCCAGCCCGCCCTTCACCTCGCGGTCCTTGATCGCGAACACGTACCGGGACAGGCCCGCCCCGTCGCCGACCGGCGCGTCCGAGTCGACCCAGTCGACGTCGCGGAGCCAAGCGTCGTGTCCGCCGCAACTGTTCGCGGGCGCCGAGCCGGATCCCTCGTCAAGGCGCAGGTAGGTCACCAGGTCCGGTTCGGTGCCGATCAGCCGCTGCCCGCGGTCGACCAGGTCCGCCGCGGTGCGGGCCCGGTTCCAGATCCGCACCTCGTCGACGTCGCCGACGAGGCGGTCGTACGGCACCGACGCCTTCGTGCGGTAACCCATCTGCTGTGCGGCCGGGGGCACCGGCGCGGTGGGCACGGTGGTTCGGCCGGCCTCGGCTCCGTCGACGAACAGCACGGCCTGCAACCCGTCGAAAACCAGCGCCACATGCGCGTACTCGCCCCGGGGCAGCGCCCGTGTGCCGGTCAGCGTCCAGGCGTTCTCACGCCCGGCGATCGGCCGATACTGCGCGTCCAGCCCGAGGTAGAAGGCCGTGGCGATGCTCTCGTTGAAACTCGACAGGATCGTCCCGCCGGGCGCCATCGGCTTGACCCACGCCTCGAACGTGCACCCGCCCGACGGCTTGGACATCTGAGGGGCGTCGAGACCCGCGCGGAAGTCCCTGCCCGCGGCGAACCGCAGCGCGGTGCCCGTCCGGTCGATCACCGGAACCGGCACCAACGGCCGCCCGGTGTTCGGATCGATCCCCGGCTCGCGCTCCAGCACCGACTTGCGGAACCTGGAGTCCGGGCTGGTGTAGAACTGCTTCCCGACCATGTCGAACAGGCCGTCCGCGTTCTGCGCGCAGTTGAACGACTCGATGCGCTTGTCGGCGGCGTTGTTGACGAACAACTGCCAGCGCGAGACCCCGTCGACCTCGGTCGGCAGCAGCAACACCGCGAAGCCGCCGCTCGTCAGCTGCGGCACGAACGACAACTTCGTGGTCGGCTCGTAGAACAGCTTCCCGTCCATGTCCCGGGTCCCCAGCGTGTCCGAACCCTCCGCCGCGGGCCGGTACTTGCTGCGCGAACGCTGGTAACGCGCCTCCACCACCGGCTTGAGCGCCGAGCCCACCAGCACGAACCGGTCGCACAGCAGCGACGCGTCCGCCGCCGCGACCTTCGCCCCGCCCCGCATGACGAAATCGGTTCGTGCGGCGTCACCGGACACCGCGGCCCCGGTCACCTGGTACACCGCGTCGCTGTGGCCGACGGCGACGGACTGGCGGAACACCAGGATGTACCGGCCGTCGGACACCACCTGCAGCGGCTCCGCCGCCGTCAGACGCGCGGTCGTCGACAGGAACGGGTCGACCTCCGCGCCGAACAACTCCTGCGGCCTGACCTCCGCGGTCCCGCCCGCCTTGACCGTCGGCATCGCGAACGCCACCGGGACGTCGGCGTACGGGTCCACGATCTCGGCCGGGAACGGCAACAGCGCCGGCTCCGCGTTCCAATAGGCCGCGTCCAGCGCGCCCTTCTTGTCCTGCGCCTGCTCCAGATCCAGCACGCTGTAATAGATCCGGCGACGGTCGTCCATCGCGAACGCCACGGTCGTACCGCCGTGCCGCACCATCGCCGTGGACACATACGTCCGGTCCCGATACGTCCTGGTCAGCGTCTTGTCCCGCACGAACCCACACTCCCCCACACCGCGGCCCCGGCTCTCGCGCCGAAGCCACCCCTGTCAACGGCACACACACGCCCCCCGACAACAAGGGCGATCGAACCCGCAGCGCCCCGCGCCGGGGCGTTGCCCCCGGGAACACGCAGCGGTACTGCGGTGGCTCCATGCAGCAGACCGCTTCGGCCACACCCCAACGCGGCCGAACACAGCAAGAACGCGGCCGTCCGAACCGACGACCGCGCACCTCGACACCCACCCTGTCAGGCAGTTGGTGCCGCGTGTACCCGAACACCGGAACCAGTAGAACCTGTTCCGGTTTCGGGGCGAGCGCATTCCGGAACGTGCTGGGCGGTGTGCGCACCACACACGATGGGCGGGGATGCATGTGCCACGACCTCCGGCCCCCAACCACGCAGCAGGGCCGACGATCCGACGACTCCCCTTGAGGGCCTGTTCATCGTGGGGGCATCCGGGTCAGGAGGACGTCCTGCCGGCCCCGCGCGTTCCCCACGCCGGCGTGCCCGCCGCGAGCGGGCACGGCGAGGGCCCCGGTCGGGAGTCCGACGGCGCCCGGCGCTCACCCGGAGGCCAGGCCGGTTCGTGTCCCATACGGCAGACCCCTCCGACGTGCGGCAACACGTTCCCGTTGTCCGCAGTGTTCGCCGGGAACGTCGGTGTGGCCCCGGACCGGGCCCGCGGCGATACGACGGTCGGTGCCCTGTCCGGTCCGTTCGTCCATCGGGGATGTCGTGCGGGATGCCGAGGTGGCGGTTGCGGCGGCGATCTCGGCGACGGTGACGCCTTCGCGGGGGCGGATGATCTGGCGTTCGTCGAGGAAGACGATGACGAGAGGGGTCTCCCGGATGGCGGCGGTCAGGTCGGGGGGAAAGGCGCCGCCGGGGCGGTCCAGGCGTTGGGCTTCGTCGACGATCAGGACGCCTGCCCGCCGGCTCGCGGTGCGTAGTCGGGACGCGGGGAGGAAGAGGTCGTTGGCGGCGCGGTTGTCGGCCGCGTCGCACAGGTGGGCGCGCAGGGTGCCGGAGGGTGTTACGTAGCGGAGGGCGGCGTCGGGTCTGCGCATGAGGTGGGCGAGCAGCCGTACCGCGAGGGCGGTTTTGCCGCTGCCGGGGCCGCCGTGCACGGTGATCACCGGTGGCACGGGCGCCAACGGCAAGAGCGTCCTGCTGGACGTGATGACGCAGATCCTCGGCGATTACGCTCAGGCCGCGCCGCCCGGATTCCTCATGGAGAAGGGCAAGTTCAGCGAGCACAGCACCGAACTGACCGAACCCCACGGCCGCCGCATCGTGGTCTGCAGCGAACTCAGGCCCAACGACAGGTTCGACGAGGCCCGCGTCAAGCTCCCAACCGGCGGCGACCGGATCAGCGCCCGCCGCATGCGCCAGGACTTCTTCAGCTTCACCCCCACCCACAAACTCTGGCTCCTGGGCAACCACCGCCCCGAGGTCGGCACCGGAGGCCACGCCTTCTGGCGCAGGATCCGCCTGATCCCCTTCGAACGCGTCGTCCCCGCCTCCCGCAAGATCGACAACCTCGCCAAGGAACTCGTCGACAGCGAGGGCCCCGGCATCCTCCACTGGCTCGTCGAAGGCGCCCGCCGCTACCTCACCACCCGCGACCCGCTCACCGGCCCCGCGTCGGTGCGCAGCGCCACCGAGGCCTACGCCACCACCGAGGACCACATCGGCCGCTTCCTCGGCGAACGCTGCACCTGCGGCGTCGAGGACGCCGAGCGAGCGGACCTGCGGGTCGAACAGGGCCTGCTCTACGGCGCCTACAGCGCCTGATGCAACGCCGGGGGAGGGTTTGCGCCCGGCGACCGCGCGGGCGTTCGCCACCCGTGTCCGCCAGGAGCTGGGGCTCGCGTCCCCGGCGGACATGACCAAGTCGAGCGGCCGCAAGTACTACCCCGGCCTGGGCCTGCTCCCCGAGGACGGCGACGCGCCCGGCCGCAGCGACGGGGCCCGTGATGCCTGAATCGGGCCCCTTTGAAACGTGCAGGCCGCAACTACCATGTAGGGAAACCCCCGGGGTTCCATCGATCTCACGAACGACCCGTTCGAACCCGTCAAGAAAGTGGGGCCGGCCATGAGTTCGCTACTGAACGAGGGCGATCTCCTCCACGAGGACTCCGTGGTGTGGCTGGAAAGTCCCGACCGTCTCGACTACGTGCGCCAGGCCCTCGACAAGACGATGCGCCGCCGCGGGAAGCCTCGCTACGAACGCGACGGCCGCCTTGTCGGCTACACCGAACTCGACAAGACCGCGGAAGCCGACCCCGACAGCGGCCTGCAACTGCGCAGGGTCTTTTTCCTCCTCCCGCACGACCGGGACAGCGAGCCCGAGGGCCCCTATCAGGCGGGCGCGCCCGGCGAGGCGGTCGACCCGCGCACCATCGCCCCCAGGCGCGTCGGTGAGAAGACCCCCCGCTCCCAGCGCGGCTCCGCAGCGATAACGCCGGCCGGCCGCTGAAGCCCACACCGGGGACACACTCCCGGCCCGAGAAAGGCCTGTGCGGCAGCAGCCGAGAGTGGGTTGTCCACCCTGTGCGGTGGTGTGGAGATCACGATGGATTCTCGGCCGTGGTGCAAGACGTTTTCGGCCGTAGCCTCTCACCATGCAGTCAACTCTGATGATCTACGACGGCACCGCACCGGCCGACTCCGGTGTCTTGCGGACCGGGGGCGTGCCGCTGGCTCCTGCGGGATTTACCTGGCCCATATGCGGCTCCTTTTGCGGAGGGCCGCTGCAGTTCTTCGCCCATCTTCCCGTCGAGGACGGCGTCCTGTCGGTGTTCGTGTGTCAGAACGATCCCGGCGCGTGCGAGTTCTGGGACGCGACTTCCAGCGCGAACCGGGTCTATCTGTTTCCCCGGGAGGAACTGCAGCCGGTCGAGGTGCCCGCGACGGGCGTGACGCTGCTGCCCGCAACCTCGGCCATCCGCACCCACGTCGTGACGCTCGATCCCGCAGAGGACGGCGATGACGACGAAGTCGCGCCCGACGCATACGACCTCGCCCGCTCGGGGTGGAAGCGGGAGCCCGAAGAACGATTCGGGAAGCAACGCGAAGTGCTCGGGTCACTCGGAGGCAGCCCCTCCTACCTCGAGGACGACCGACTGCCCGCATGCCCCTCCTGTACCGGCACGATGGAGTTCGCGGCACATTTGGAGGAGGGAATCTCCGCGCAGGCCGCGATGAACCTCGGCGGCCAGTTGGGCTATGTCTTCGTCTGCCTCGCCTGCCGCGAAGGTGCCTTCCTCACGGACTGAGCAGCACACCCCACGCCTCGTTCCGCCTCGGATAATGTGCCATATCCGAGGCCAGAAACGGCCGGTCGGACCCGGGCCTCGTCCAGGGTTTCGGGCCGTGTGGGGATCTGCTTGCCGTGGCGGACCGGGCCCAGCACGGAATCGCGCCGTGCCGCCCATGGCTCGGCAGAAGCGTCCGCAGGGCGGTCGCGCCGCCCCACACCGCGCGAAATCACCGTCCCGGGGCCCGGATCGTCCCTTGCGCCAACGGCGAACAGAACTTTTTCAAGATCTTTTAGTCGCTGCGCGAACGGACCCGTCCGGGCCGCCCGGGAGACGAGTGTCCACGCTGCCCGAACGTCCGGGCGGATGCATCTGCGGTATCCGCACTGGTCGGGGCGTGACCGCCCGACATCCGCGGCATCCGTCGGATGTCCGTCCACGAATCCGGATTCCGGCCCGGCCCGCCCGGATACCTGCCGAGGGCCGTTTCCGCAGGTCAGCGTCATAAGGTCGAGGCTTATGACAACGTTTCGGGAGCTAGTCTGTTGTCGCTGCTCAACGGGCCGCCGCTGCGAGAACGGGCGACGGCCCCCGGTTGCTGCCGGGAGCCGCCCTTGGAAACCGTTCGCCCAGAAAGGGATGCATTGCCCAGTAATTTACGCAGTAACTTACCCGGCAACCACGAACCGGCCTCATGCTGTCATGCCGAGCCGCCGGCGGTCAGCCCGCCGCCTCCTCCGCGTTCGCGGTGGCGGCGGCGCGCGAGTACCGCGCTCGGCACGCTCGTGCTGGCCATGCTGATCGGCATCGGTGAGGAGACCGGCCACCACCTGGTGACCGACACCGCCTCCACCGTCGCCGACATCACCAGGTAGGTCCTCGACCCGGGCCCGTCCCGCGTTCCCCCTCGGAACGCCGGGCGGGCCCGGCCCCGTTCGGCAACATGGTCGACGACACCTTCGGCAACACGAATCCGCGCGTCACAGCCCCACAACAGCGTCTTTCACGGGGAAGCGGGCCGGCCCTCGGGGTAGGTCACACGCCTGACCCTCACATCCACCAGAACCGCGTGACAGGTGAAGGCGGGTGCCGGATCGTCGGGAGAGGCCCCGATGCCGCCGCAGGTGGCATCGGGGCCGTAGGCGAAGCAGTCGGCCGCCGCCGCATGCGCGCCTTTTTGGGCGACGCGCCAACGTCACGTGCGCGTCCGGCGGTCCAGTCGGGATCCTGCGCGTTGATGTCGGCGAACCAGGTGGTTAGGGCCGCGCGGTCGACCGCGTCCAGCGCGACGAGCAGGGCTGCGAGCGACTGCCGGTACACGGTGTCATTCGCGGGCGTCCCGGGTGGGACAGTGGTCATCTCCAGACCGCGCAGAGGCCCTCCGCTCGGGTCCGCGCGACCAGCCCCCAAAGTAGCTGTGGGCAGTTCCGGCTACTGACTGTGATGACTTCGAACCTGTCATCGAAACAACCGACCGGACCGATGAGTTCGTGGTCTGCGGCCGGTCCAAGCTTGTGACAGCCGAGGTGGGCTTGATCTACTTTGACGGACACCCTGGATGAGGGGCTTTGGCCTCTCTGGGGAGGATGTCCATCATGGAGAGCATGGGGAAGAAGAAGCCTCGGCCTCGCCGCTTGTTCACGCCGGAGTTCAAGGCCGAGATCGTCGCGCTGTGCAGGCAGGGGGACCGGTCGGTCGGGCGGGTCGCGAAGGACTTCGACCTGACCGAGACCGCGGTACGCGACTGGGTGAGGCAGGCCGAGGTCGACGCGGGCGAACGCGACGGGACGACCTCGGGCGAGCGGGAGGAACTCGCCGCGCTGCGACGGGAGAACACCCGCCTGCGGCAGGACTTGGAAGTCCTCAAGCGAGCCACGGCTTTGTTCGCGAGAGAGACCCGGTGACGGTGCACCCGTTCATCGAGGCGGAGAAAACCGCAGGTCACAGCGTCAAGCGCGCGTGTGAACTGCTGCAGGTCTCGCGTGCCGCCTTCTATCACCGCCGCACTGCGACTCCCGGCCCGCGCGCCGCCGGGGACGCGGATTCGACCACGCGGATCATCGACGCCCACCGTGCCTCGCGCGGCAGCTACGGAGCCCCGCGCGTGCACGCGGTGCTGGTCCGCGGCGGCGCCCGGGTCGGGCGCCGCCGCATCGCCCGGCCGATGCGCGCTGCGGGCCTCGTCGGCCGGCACCGCCGACGAGGACGGCACACCACCGTCCCCGACCCGCACGCCGCCGCGGTCCGCCCCGACCTGGTCGGGCGCGACTTCAGGCCCGGCCCGGCACCGGTGACGCGGTGGTGCGGTGACATCACCTACCTGCCCACCGGGCAGGGCTGGTTGTTCCTCGCCACTGTCATCGACATCGCCACCCACCGAGTCGTCGGCTGGGCCACAGCGGACCATCTGCGCACCGGCCTCGTTGCCGACGCCCTACGCGACGCCGTCCACAGGCAGCGCCCGAAAGCCGGAACGGTCTTCCACTCGGATCGCGGCTGCCAATACACCAGCTACGAATTCGCCCTGCTCGCGGCGGACTTCGGTATCCGTCTCTCGGTCGGACGTTCTGGCCAGTGCTGGGACAACGCACTCGCCGAGTCGTTCTTCGCCACCCTCAAAAACGACCTGGGAGCGAGCCTGAGCTTGCTCCGCTTTGACGGACACCTTCGTTGTGGTGGTCAGGCCGCGAGTGCGGCTTCGTATTCGACAGGGCTGCGGTAGTCGAGGCTGCTGTGCAACCTGCGGATGTTGTACCAGGCCTCGATGACCCTGTTGCCCAATTCGTTCATATGGCGAGTTCGAGGGCTGCAAGTCGGGAGATTCTGGTCCGGGCGAGCGGGACGCCGGTCCACCAGGCGTCGAGCCGGATCATGTTGACTGCAGCAGCTGTCAGAACATGGCCGAGGTGCGTCTTGTCCAGGCCGCGGTAGCGGGTGCGTCGCATGCCGCCGACGGCGACGGCTTGGTGGATGGTCCCCTCGATACCCGCCCTGCCGGCGTAGCGTTCCTTCCACGCTTTGGTGCTCTGTTCGGCGCGAACACGTTCGAGCAGAGCGTCTTGTTCCTGAGGCCGGACGGTGAGCTGTCGATCGTATCGGGTGGAGCGGGTGCACTGGTCACGGACAGGGCAGGGAGAGCAGGTCGCGGTCGCGAAACGGATTCTGATCGCGTCACGGCCGTTGTTGTCGAGTCCCGCCGTCCAGTAGCGGCTGGTCTGTCCGGACGGGCATTTGGCCGTCTGTGCCTGCCAGTTGATCGTGAATGCGGACGTTCCGAAGCCGGTGGCTCCGACCTGTTGCGGAGTGCTGTTCGGCCGGACCGGTGCGATCACACGGATTCCGCGTTCGACCGGGGCGGTGAGCAGGAGTTCGGCGGAGGAGTATCCCGAGTCCAAGAGGTGTTCGGCGGGCTTGAGGCCCTTGGCGGTAAGGGCGTCGTGCACCCCTTCGGCAACGGTCGCGTCGTTCGCGGTGGCATCGGTGGTCACCACGTGGGTGATCGGATGCGGCTGCCCGGAGCCGGTGCAATTCTCGGTGCGCGTGGCGTTCCAGGGTGCTGCGGTCCTCGGGTGGCGGGCGGGCGAGCGGCGATGCATGCTCTTCGTGTTCGCTCGAACACCTCATGGCCATGACGGCTTGAGTTGGCCCTTTGCGGGGTCCAGCCGGATGGTAACGGCCGCGGGCCCCGGCGGTTGCCCTCAGAGGGTACTCAGTCGGGTGCGTGTCTCGTTCGCTTCGGGAAAGCCCATCGCCGTGTACAACGTGAGCGCCGTTTCCCATTGTGTTCGCGCGACGGCATCGTCGTTTCGTAGGTGTGCGAGGCAGCCCAGTTCGTAGTGGGCTCGGGCGATTCCCGATCGGTCGCCCACGATTGCGTAGTGGGCGAGGGCCCGGTCGATGTGTTCCCGGGCGGACGTCGTGGATCCGGTGAGCCGATCGAGAGAGCCCAGTTCCAGTTCCGTCCAGGCGATTCCGCGCCGGTTTTCGATGTTGTGGTAAATGGTCCACGCTCGCTCGAGGGAAGTTCGTGCGGCGGTCGTCTCACCTTTGACTCGATGCAGGGTGCCCAGTTCGACGAGTGCGTCGGCGATATTTCTCCGACCACCGAGATCGGTGAAGACGCGCAGGGCTGCGGACAAGAGGGTCAGAGCGTCGTCCCAGTCCCCGATGGTCCGGGCGAGGATGCCCAGTTCGCGGTCGGCCCACGCTCGTTTGGTCGCATCGTCGGTGCGTTCGGAGATGTCCCGGGCGCGGTGGAAGTGGTGTCGAGCCTGCGTGTAGGCCCCGGTCTGGCGGGCGACGATGCCCAGTTCGATGTGAATCCAGCCCTGGTTGCGTTCGTTCCCGATTCGGGTGAAAAGGGTGAGCGCCGCGTCCAGATGTTCGAGAGCGCCGCGGTAGTCGCCCGTCAGGCGGCACAGCATGCCGAGAACACCCTCGCTGTCGGCGTGCCCGCGAGTGTCGCCCGCCTGGAGGAAGAGAGCGCGGGCTTGTTCCGCGCGGACGGCCGCATCCTGGTATCGCCCGCGGTGGTGTTCGATGTTGGCCAGGTCCGCGTGGGCGTTGGCCTGGCCGAGGACGTCACCGAGGGCGACGAACATCGCCAGCGCTCGGCGGGCGTGCGCGTCCGCCCGGGGGTACTCGGACAGGGTCCGCGCCATGCGGTCGAGCCACAGATGACAGGCCGCCTGGCCCCGCCGGTCGTTCGCGATGATCGCCAACTGCAGGGCGGATCGGTTCAGTTCCTCGGCCTGGGGAATGTTGCGATGGAAGCGCATGTACGCGGAGATCCCGCTGACGAGCTGCCATGTGCCGTCCCAGTGCCGGTCGATCGCGAGACGGATCACCGCGTGCAGATCGTCGAAGTACACCGATGTCCACGTCAGGGCCTCGATCTCGCTCATCGGTGGCAGGACCGCAGGGTGGTGGTCTCGGGCGGCGCTCGTGATCACCGGTGCCCTGCCTTGGACACCGAGTTCGTCGATCACGTCCGACGTGGTCCGGAAGAGCCGCGTCAGGGCCTGCTCGTCCTCGCCCACCACCCCGGCGTCGGCGAGCGCGAGGGCGCGGACCAGGTCGTGGAATCCGAACCCGTGTGGGTCCGGTCGGTGGAGCAGCCCCAACCGGTGCAGTTCCGCCAGCGCGTCCTCGGTCTCCGCCGCGGGAAGGCCTGCGAGGGACGCCACGAACACGGCGATCAGATGTGGCCCCGGGTGAAGCGCGGCCCGGCGCAGGACCAGGCGCTCCCGGGGGCCCAGACGGCCGAACGATGTGGTGAAGACGCCGGCCCCGGCCACGGGGGGTGTCGTTCGTGTGGCCGGTGGCCCGGTCCCGTTGACGAGTTGGTCGACGGCGTGCCGGATCGTCAGCGGCAGTCGGTGAACCATGGCGAGTTCTCGTATGTCGTCGCCCGGTAACCGGTACGAAGCGCGGCGGACGATTTCACCGATCATGTGTTCGGCGTCTTCGACCAACAGTCCGTCGAGTCTCAGGTGGAGGTCTGGATCCAGCCCGGTGATCAACTCTCGGGCTGTCGAGATCACCAGGCATTCCCAGGAGCCGGGCAACAGATTCAGCACTTGGTCGGCGGTCACGACGTCGTCGAGGACCAGGAGCATGCGACGGCCTGTCGTGGCCGCGCGCCAGGCGGCGACCAGTCGGTCGATGTCGAGCACGGTCCGGGATATCTCGGGGGCGAACGTGCCGAGTGCGTCGAGCAGAACGTCCCTGGTGTCGGCGCGACCCGATCGGCCTCCGTGGCTGCGGAAGGCCAGGAAGAGCTGTGCGTCGGGAAACCGGTCGGCCAAGCGATACGCGGCCTGTGTCGCGAGTTCGGTCTTGCCGACGCCGGGCTCGCCGGTGATCAGGAAGAGGGCCGCCCGATGGGCCGCCCGGTTCGGGCGGGAGGTGAGGCTGGCCAACTCGGGGCGACGTCCGGCGAAGACGGCACTTGCGGGCGGGAGCGTGGAGGGCCCGGGTTCGGCGGGGTGTTCCGGCGCGATCGTCGGAGCCGGAAGATGTGTGGCTCCGACCGCACACAGCGAGACGATCACAAGTAACGAGGCAAACAACCACCAGTTCCAATCGGACGTGATCACGTTGGTGATCACGCCAGCGCCTGCCCCGAGCACGGGGCCCGAGGCGAGTATCGCGGTGTCTCGACGTCGCCGCACAGGTGAATGACTGGACAACCGAACTCCCGATCTTGTGGTGGTCGGATGGCGGCGTCGGTCCCTTACTGCGCGTACGAAGTCGGGGTGGGAGTTGCCGTATCGCCGGTGAACTCCTCGGAATCGAAGTCGCCCCTGAACGTGCGTCGCGGGAGGCGGCGGTCTCGGAGCCGAACGCCGCCTGGTAGCGGCTCACGGCTCGACGGGTGGGCCGTCGGCGTACACGACACCGGTGTGGTCCCCCTCCGGTGCCCTAACGGCTCCTTGTCCGCCATCCGGGCTTCGGCCGGTAGTACCCGGCGGGCGGCCCGCGGCACGGGGCGGGTACTCCGGTCGTGGTCGTCTCGATCCCCACGTCGAACACCGCCTGTGCGTCCTCCGACATCCACGTGCGGATCCGCCGGGAGTAATCGTCAGGTTCGCGTGCCGCTTCGCGATGCAGGTCACGTGCCACTCGTTGAAGCTCGGGCCCGACGCCCAGGTGCCTGTCCAGCCGGTGTCTCCCGCTCAACACCACGTCGTGGTCCACCCCATGGCCACCCCTTCTCCCCGGAGCCGCCGCGGCCCGAGCAGTCCTAAACCGCATCGGCCGGCCGCATGCACAAGAGTCCATGATGTGCCGGCGGATTCGGGGCCCGCAGGAGAACACCACTTCCACGCCGGATCCCGAAGGCGGCGCCGGGCGGCCTCGACGAGGCGCCGCGACGTTTCGGTTCGCGACTTCGCCGTGACGGGGGCGCTCGTGATGTGGGACTGGGGTCCATGCGAGACCGAGGTGTTCGGCTTCGGGCCGGTGGGGCGCTGCTCGTCCATGGTCGTGTGGGCCGCGTGCCAGCTCCCCGAGGCACCAACCCGGGGCCCGGCTCGGTTTGCCCGAGCACGGGGCACCGAGGAGACCCTGAAGGGCGCCTCAACCAACCGTCGCAAGCACGGGTGCGGGGGCGCTGAGGAGCGAATCAGGGTTTGGTCATGGACAGCGCGCGGGCCATGACCACGACACGTGAAAGCCGACCTCGATCGGAGCGCGCCCTCCCGTGCGCTCCTGCTTCGAACGCACACCGGCGCGATCGGGCCGGGCGTCGTGGGAGGAGACGGTAATGGGCGAGCCGATGTTGAGCACGTGGGTGGGGGTGGTTGAGCTGTTGGGCGCGGCGTGGACAGGTCCGGGCCTTGCTGCCGGACGGCCAGGCGTGCAATCGGTTCGACCGGAAGATCAGGGCCGCGCTCGGTCCCTGACGTTCGCCTCGTCGGATCGTCGTCTCGGTCGCTGCCGCACTTTGGCCGCCGGTCGCCAGCGCGGATCGGAACTGGGGGAGGCCGGTGTGATCGGGCAGGAACGGGACGCGGTGCCCGAGGCGTTGGCCGTGGCCCGGTGGTGCGCGCGGTCCGGTTGGCCGGTGCACCCGTTGGCGCCTCGACGCAAGACCCCACCCGCGAACTGCGAGGCATGCCATGAGCCCGGGCACACCCACGTCGGGTGCCCATGCCTGGCGGCGGGTCGCTGGTGTCACGGTTTCCACGCGGCCACGCTCGATCCGGAGCGCATCCGCGCCTGGTGGGGCCGCAGCTCACGGTTCGGCGTCGGCGTGGCGTGCGGCCCGGCCAACCTCATCGTCATCGACGTCGACGCCCACAACGCCGTCCTGCCCGACCGGGACCGACTGCTGCCGGGCATCACGATCGGCGAACACGTCGACCTGACCGGCCTGGCGAGCGGCTTCGACAGCCTGGCCCTCCTCGCCGCGCTCCGCGGCGCCCCGGACCCGACCGAGGACCGGGACACGCTCCGCGTGCGCACCCCCTCCGACGGCAAGCACGTCTGGTACCGCACCCCGCCGACCCGCAAGTGGCTGTGCTCCAGCGGTTCGAGCACCGGACGGGCCTTGGCCTGGCAGGTGGACGTGCGCGGCGTCGGCGGCTACATCGTCGCCCCCGGCACCCGCACCCCGGGCGGCGTCTACACCCCTGTGGGCACCTGCCGCGTACCGGCCCTGCTCCCGACCTGGCCGGCCACCGAACTCGCCCGCACCGGCCACGCCGACCACCCCCACCCCCCGGCCGGAAACCCTCCGGTGCCGCCCCGGGCCCGGATCGCCGTCGCCGCCGCGGGCGGCCACTCCAACTTCGCCGCCAAGACACTGGCCACGGTCCTGCAGGAGGTCGCGGACTGCGCACTCGTGCCGTCCGGGGCCGCGTTCAACGACAAACTCAACCGGGCCGCCTACACCGCCGGGGGTCTGGTCGCCGCCGGCCACCTCGACCCCGGAGACGCCGAACGCCTGCTCCTGGAAGCCGCAGAACGCGCCCGCCCCGGCCACGCGCAGCGATCCCTTTCCACCATCCGCGGCGGCATGACGGCCGGCCGCGCCAGGCCCCTGAACCCCGGAGGCCACCCTGCCGCTCTTCCCCGCCCAGGACACCAGCCCAGCCCCTTCCCCGGGTCGGGGTGCGGCGACCAGCCGCGGGCTGGTCCCCGACTCGCTCTCCGACCGCGGCAACGCCAAGGCCTTCGTCGCCCTCTACGGCGGCGACTTCCGACACGTCCCCGGCCTCGGCTGGTACCGATGGGCCGGACACCGCTGGCAACTCGACGAGGACGACACCGTGCTGTGGGCGGCCGGCGACATGGCCGAGACCCTCGCCACCTCCGACCCCCACCGCACCCACTCCGACGCCGAACTGCGCAAGCACCGCCGCCGATCACTGTCCACGTCGGGCCTCAAGTCCATGCTCATGCAGGCCCAGGCCGCCCCCGGCATGGTGCTGCGCGCCGAACACCTGGACGCCGACCCGTACGCGCTGTGCACCCCCGGCGGGGTCGTCGACCTGCATACCGGCGCAGTCGCCGCCTCCGACCCGGAGAAGCACAACCACTCCCGCTCGTGCACCGTCGCCCCGAGCGCGATGCCCACCCCGCGGTGGCACCGGTTCCTCACCGACACCTTCGGCGACGACGCCGAAGGCGCCGAGATGATCGACCTCCTGCACCTGCTGCTCGGCTACTCCGTCACCGGCGACGTCGGCGCGCAGATCATGCCGTTCCTGTACGGCCTCGGAAAGAACGGCAAGTCCGTCCTCCTGGACGTACTCGTCACCCTGCTCGGCGACTACGCCGACGCAGCCCCGCCCGGATTCCTCATGGCAAAGCCGTTCGAGGGCCATCCCACCGACCTCGCCGAACTCCACGGCCGCCGGGTCATCGTCTGCTCCGAACTCAAACCCGGCGACCGCTTCGACGAGGCCCGCTTCAAGCTCCTCACCGGCGGCGACCGCCTCAAGGCCCGCCGGATGCGGCAGGACTTCTTCAGCTTCGAACCCACCCACAAACTCTGGCTGCTCGGCAACCACCGCCCCGAAGTCACCAGTGGGGGCTTCGCGTTCTGGAGGAGGATGCGCCTGGTGCCGTTCGAGCGCGTCGTCGCCGACGAGCATCGAGTGGACAACCTCGCCCAGGTCCTGGTCTCCGAGGAGGGCCCGGGCATCCTGGCCTGGCTGGTCGAGGGCGCCCGCCGCTACCTCGCCGGCGACCGCGACCTCACCGGCCCGCCCCGTGTCCGGGTCGCCACCCACGCCTACGCCGAGACCGAGGACCACATCGGCCGTTTCGTCGACGAACGCTGCACCCTCGCCACCGGCATGCGCGCCGAACAGACCGGCCTGTACGCGGCCTACCGCACCTGGTGCGGCTTCGAGGACGCCTCCCCGGTTTCCGCCCGCGCGTTCGCGGCCAGGATCCGGGAGACGGTCGGCCTGACCTCGCCCCGCCAGATGACCACGTCCAACCAACGCAAGTACTACCCGGGCATCGGCCTGCTCGACGACACCGAGGAGACCCCGTGAGCGCGCTGATCACGTCGGAGCAGATCGCCCACGAGAGCGACATCGTCTGGCTCGAGGACCCCACCGACCTCGACTACGTCCGCCAGGTCCTCGACCGCCTCCCCCGTCGTAGCGGGACCCCGGCCTTCCATCGCGACGGCCGCATGGTCGGCTATGCCGTCCTCGGGCCCCAGGCGAAAGCCTCCCGAGCGTCGGGTACCTACCGCCGCCGCGTGTTCTGGCTCGCCCCGCACGACCGCGATCAGGCCCCGACCGGCGCCTACATCTCCGGCGCTCCCTCCGAAGCGGTCGACCCCCGCACCCTGGAACCGAAAGTTCCCGGACACAAGACGCAGCGCTCCGAGGGCGGACCGCCGTCCGAGGCCATGCGCGAACTGGGCATAACGCTGCCCAAGGGATAGACACCGGGCCGGCGGAGATCTCGGCGATCAGAGCGACCGAAGCGACCGAAGTCGGGAATCGAGTCCGCGAAACGACGGCCGGCGACATTCCTGTGGACACAACCGCCGGGGACAAGTCGGTTGCCCCCACAGGGCAACCTTCCGTGTGATGTGTCGACCCCGGGTCGACACATCACACCCACAAGTCCCGACACCGGGGCGAGGCCGTGCCGGCCACATCGACCACGAACGGTCCCCGACACCCGCGAAACACCGATCACTTCTCCCTACGTGCTCGGGATCCGGACGCCGAACAGCGAGGACCACAAGAACCTCCGTGCCAAGCCTGTCCACGGCGATGTCCACGCCGACACTCCCCGCCGCAGCGACGAGTGTCGCGGGCCGGGCCGGGTGCCGCGGCCCTCGCGTCGGCGAGGTCTGCTCACGACCCGGCTCCACGTTCACCCCGGAACGCGAGCGCGACAGCGAGTGGTTCGACCACCTCCACGACACGCATCCCGCCCTCGTTCCTTGCCGATGGCCTCGGTGGGTCGCGGCCTTGTCTGATATCGGTCGCTGTTTCCTGAGGTTCTGTCGTGTTTTCGGTTCGGTTGCGTGTCGTTCCCGGAGGGGCGGGGTTGGGGTGTGCCGCGGCCCCACGCTCCTTCGGGGAGTGTGGGGCCGCGGTGTTGGTGTGGTGTGTCTAGGGGAGGGGTGTGAGGTTGGGGTAGGTGTGGAGGGTGCCGTCGTCCCAGATGGCGACGAGGTCTGTTTTGGGGTTGTCGTCGAGGTTGCCGGCGGCGATGTCGCGGACGGTGCTCCAACTGGCGTCGGGCCACAGGGGGACGCTGTTGTCGAACGCGGCGCCGTTGACGATGGTGCCGCGCCCTCGGTAGAGGTGGAGGTGTCCGGTGCGGCTGACGGCGGCGAGGTCGGTTTTTCCGTCCGCGTTGAAGTCGCCGCCGGCGGTCAGGCGCATGCCGGCCCAGGTTTTGTCGGGCCACATGGGTATGGCGTCGGCGAGGTGTGCGTTGCCGTCGCCGGCGTAGAGCATGAGGCTGCCGTCGTCCCAGATGGCGGCGAGGTCGGTCTTGCCGTCGCCGTTGAAGTCGCCGGCGGTGATGGCGCCCATGGTGCGCCAGCCGTTGTCGGGCCACAGGAGGACGCCGGCGGTCAGGGTGCCGTCGCCGTGTCCGGCGTACAGCCACAGGTGTCCGGTGGCGCTGACGGCGACGACGTCGTCGTGGGCGTCGCCGTTGAAGTCGCCGGCGGTCAGGGCGGTCATGGCCTTCCAGGTGGCGTCGGGCCACAGCCCGGTGCGGGGCCGGAGGGTGCCGTCTGGGTTGGTGACGTGCAGCCACAGGGAGCCGCTGTCGTCGACGCCGACCACGTCGGCGCGGCCGTCGCCGTTGATGTCGGCGGTGGCGATGTCGCGTTGCGGCGCGTAGGGGGTGTCGACGGCGGCGCCGGGACTCCAGTGGATGTAGCCGCCCTGGAAGTCGGAGCGGCGTCCGCCCAGGAGCGGGTATTCGTCGCCGGTGGGGAACCCGAGGTAGCCGTTCTCCCAGCCGAGTGCGATCCAGCGGTCGCGGATGGCGCCGTAGACGGCTTGGGCGCCGGTGGCGGTCGACCAGTAGATGGAGGCGTGGTCGGCGGTGGCCCCGGGGAGGCGGAAGTGGGTGTAGGTGCCGGGTTTGGTGGGGGTGTTGGTCTGGTCGGTGGAGGGCAGGCCGAGGAAGCCGCGGGCGCCGCCGAGGGATTCCCAGTGGTCGTAGGTGTCGCCGTGGAGTTCGTGGACGCCGGCGTTGCCGGCGGTGATGGCGCCGGCTCCGTTGGTGGTGTTGCCGGCGAAGCGGCTGATCGCGCCGAATCTGGTGCCGGCGCCGTCCTGGAGGGGGGTTTCGTCGCCGACGGGGTATCCGAGGGTGCCGCGGGTGCCGCCGCCGGTGAGCCACTTGGTGCGGACGGTGCCGCGGACGATCCAGGCGCCGGTGTAGCGGGAGTAGTTGATGGACGCGGCGGCGGTGGCGTTGCCGCTGTCGGCCTCGAAGTCGGCCCACCAGCCTTCGCCGTCGCCGTCTCGGACGGTTCCGGTGACGGGGTAGCCCAGTTCGCCGGTCAGGCCACCGGAGGCGATGTATTTGCTGAGGATGGGTCCGCAGAGTTTGACGGCGTCCGGTGTGGTGCGTCGGGTCGCGGAGGGGAAGGTTTGGCAGGTGGTGTCGGGGGTGGTGCGGTTGGCCAGGAGGATGCCGGGTGCGAACGCGGTGGCGCTTCCGGGTTTGTTGGCCAGGACGACGTAGATGCCGCCGTCGAGTGCCTGGGCCCACAGGTCGGCACGGTCGTCGCCGTCGAGGTCGCCGTCGGCGCGCAGGACGGGGTAGGCGGTGACGGTCAGGTCGGAGGCGATGCGTACGCGGGTGGTGTCGTCGGCCAGCGCGGCCGGGTCGGTGACGCCGGCGTTGATGCGCGAGGGGTACTGGTAGAGGGCGCCGTCGCGGCGGTCGCGGGCCCACAGGTCGGGGCGTTGGTCGCCGGTGACGTCCCCGGGCGCGAGGAGGTCGTAGTTCGTCCAGTCCTTCGTGCCCAGGAAGCGGGCGGTGGTGCGGAACTGGCCGGGGACTCCGTTGCCGGGCATCAGGTACAGGCGTGAGGTTCCGGCGGTCTTCTCGGCGGGTGTCTGTTCGACGACGAACATGTCGAGGGTGCGGTCGCCGTCGACGTCGCCGGCGGCGACCATCTGCCGGACCGCGCTCCAGGTGTTCGGGTCGTAGCCGGGGCAGAGCCGGTCGGCGGCGGCGGGGTTGTCGCACGAGGGCGGCCGGGTGACCACGCGGCGGTTCCTGGGGCCGTAGTACTGGGTGTCGTTGGCGGCCAGTCCTCTGGGGTTGGCGTAGGGGATGGCCCGGGTCTCGCTGTTGCGGTAGGTGTACAACTGGCCTTCGGCCAGCGCCCACAGGTCGTCGGCCTGTGCGCCGGCGCCGCCGCGGTGGGTGAACAGGGCGCCCTGCCAGGTCGGGGTGGTCGGATTGATCGGGCCGGTGGCCGCGCGGGAGGCGAGTCTGCCGCCCTTGGCGGGGTCGGAGCCGGCGTCGTACATGATCAGGTCGCCGTTGTCGGCGACGGTGAGCATGTCCACGCGGGTGTCGCCGGTGATGTCGCCCAGACGGATGGTGGCGGACGGGTTCATCGGCGCGTAGAAGTTGTAGGTGGCGTTGGGGCTCTGGTTCCCGGCGCGGTCCACCGCGCGCACGGTCAGGGTGTTCCCGGACCATCCCGGAACGGGGAGGTCGACGATCTCCCAGGTCTTGTTCTGCTCGTTCCAGGTGGCCTGGTTGGCGGGGCCGACCGGCATGACGGCGTTGAGGACGTAGTCGACGCGGGCGACGCCGGATCCGGTGTCGGCGGCGGTGACGGTGAAGGTGCCCTTGGCGCCGGCGGGCTTGTTGCTGCCGCTCGAGGGATAGTCGGTGCTGGTGACCGAGGCGACCTCGGGCACGGTGGCGTCGACGGTGAAGACGCAGCTGTCGGCCCAGGCGGACGCCAGGCCGCCGTTGCCGTCGCCGCCCTTGACGCTCCACTGGAAGTCGTGGCCGGGGACGAGGACGTTGGTGGGGGCGTAGGCGTGGCCGGTGGCACCGTTCTGCCCCCAGGCGACCCAGCCGCTGTTCCACACCTCCTTCCCGCTGTCGGAGCGGTCGTTGAGGGCGAACCACAGGTCGCCGTCGTCGCCGTCGGGGTCGTTGCGGTCGGCCATCAGGTCCAGCCGCCCGACGTCGGGGTTGAGCCGGCCGACGTATCCGCACTTGCCGGACCCGGCGTCGCCCGCCGGGGCGGGGTCGGTGCGCAGGTTGGTGGGCGGGTTGGGGCGCGTGTTGTAGACGACGGTCAGGAACGTGTCGTCGGCCTCGCGGGAGACGCGTTTGAAGCCGTTGTTGGTGTCGGTCCTGCTCTCGTTGCCGTACAGACCGAACGTGACCGAGGTCCAGTGGGTGCGCGCGGAGATCTGGCCGGTGACGTCGAAGTCCAGGAGCTGGTTCCCGCAGGCGTACGAACCGCTCGCCCACTGCGAGGCGCCGGTGGGCTGGTTGATCCAGTGGGTCTGCGTGGTCAGGGTGTCGGAGACCGCGTTGAGGTACACCGGCTGCGGGTTGGTGTTGCATTCCCCGAGGGCGGAGGAGACCTGTTTGGCGTTGAACGTGGCCGACTTGACGACCTTTCCGTCCAGGCCGATCGGCACCCGGAAGAAGCTGCGCTCCAGGCCGGTCTTGATCCGCCAGTGCTGGTAGCCGACACCGGGCTGGTAGTCCGTGCGCCCCCAACCGGGGGTGTCGTCGTAGGCGGACTGCACCCACCCCCACATGCCGGCGGTCTTCTTCACCGGTGTCCAGCTGGGGTCGATGTAGACCGGGAAGACGGTGTCCGGGCCCGCCAGCAGCGCGGTGTCGGCACCCAGCGTCAGGGAACCCCCCGCCAGCTTGGTGTCCAGGTCCGCCGTCTCGGCGAACGCCCCGGGACGGTGCGCGTCGGAGACCAGTTCGCCCTGTGGCACGCCGGCGGGGTCCGGCGTCGCAGTACCGGCGTCGGCCGTCGTCGCGGCGCCGGCGTTCGCGCGTGCCGCGGGGCCCGTGGCCTTGGGGACGGTGCGCGAGTCCCACATGCGCGGGGTCGGGGCTACGAAGGCGAGCGTGCCGTCGCCCGCCTTGGCGACGAGCGTGCCGTCGCCCTCCTCGGCGAGCGCGACGCCGTCGCTGCCCACGGTCAGGTTGAGTGCGGCCAGGGCCGGATTCCCGGCGGCCTGCGGGGTCTTGACGATCAGGGTGTGCGTGAAACCGCCCTTCTCGGTGGCCGTCACCTTCAGGTCCACGTCCGGGAACACCCCCGGATACAACGCCCCCGCCCCGTCCAGGACGGGGCGGGGCAGCACCGTCGGCCAGGTGAGCGAGAGGGTGCGGCCCTCGCTGGTCATCGACGCCAGGACGTTGTCCCCGCCACCGCCCAGCACCAGGTCGCCGGTGGTGGCCACCGGGCGCACCTTCCCGTCCGGGGACGCCTTCAGGGTCGCGTCGAGGTCGACCCAGGTCCCCGTCTTGTTCGTGCGCGCCGGCTCGACCGTGCGCTTGAGCGACACGGTGCCGTCGGGCATCGCGGTGACGGTGTCGGTCTCGGTGGTCAGGGCCGGGATCGCGACGGGCTTGCCCGTGCTCCGCGCCTGCGCGGCCGCGCTCGCCTCTGCCGGTGCGGGCGGCCCGCTCGCCGGGGCGGAATCCGTCGCGGTGCCCGCGGCGGTCGCCGCCGAGGCCTGCGAGGTCTCGGGCGCGACGAGCGCCCGGGCGTTCGCGGACGCGTCGGGAACGGCGGCGCCGACGGCGGGTGCGAGTACTCCGCACGTGAGGGTGAGGCCGACCATGCCGCACACGGCGGCCTTCATTCGGGGTCGTATTCGGGCATGGCGGGGTGGAAGCCCCATCGCGGCTGCTCCTTGCAAGGCCGGGGAGCCCGGCGCGAGTGCGCATAGGCGCAGGGAAAGTAGCGGGTCACAGTCGGTGATCACAACCAAAAAGTTTGTGTGACCCGACTCACATGCGATCGACTCGCAGTCGCATGATCACCCTGTGTCATTCGCGCCGACAGGCCTTTCGGATGCAAGGGATGATCGCGACTTCTCGCGGCCATGCGACGATCCGCGACCCCTTTTCGTTGTAGTGATCCAAATCACTTAGAGTCCCGGAACCTTCATTGTCAACAAAACACCAAGCCCATAGCCTGCGCCTCTCATTTGGTCTTTCGCCCGTTCGTCGGGGGCGGGAACGGCGGGAGGCAGGGTGACTGGCATGGGCGTGGGTTCGTGGAGGGCCGGCGGCAGGAACAGGCGCGGACGGCGGAGCATCGCCCGGCCCCTGGTCGTGGCGGGCACCGTCCTGGCGCTGTTCGCGTCCGTGGGTCCGGCCCAGGCCCACGGACTGCTCGTCGACCCGAGGAACCGGCCGGCCTGGTCCCCGAGCCCCCTCGACCACATGCCCTCGGTCGGCGGCTCGGACGCGCCGAAACCCAGGATCCAACCGCTGACCGGAGACGGGCGCCCCGCCTGGAAACCGGCCAAACCCCAGTGGCCCGCGCCGCTGGAGGCCGAGACCGCCCCCGCCCCCGAATCGGCCACCCGATCCACCGGGTTGGCGGCCCTGCTCGCCGCCCCGGGCCAAGGCCGCGTCGGCGACAGCCCGGTCCGCGTCACCACCCCCGCCGCCGGCGACGCACCCTCACCGCTCAAACCCCGCACCACACTCGCCCCGAACACCACCCCGGCACCCACGAAGGTCAAGGTCACCCTCGCCGACCGGGCAGCCACCGACCGCGCCGGCGTCGACGGCGTCCTGCTGAGCGTCGCCCGCACCGACGGCCGCACCGACACCGGCCGCATCACCGTCTCCGTCGACTACTCGGCCTTCCGCGACGCCTTCGGAGCCGACTGGTCCACGCGACTTCGCCTGTTCGCCCTGCCCGAATGCGCCCTGACCACCCCCGACCGGGCCGACTGCCGCACCCGCACCCCGATCGACAACTCCCGCAACGACCGCGCCACCCAGCGCGTCAGCGCCGACGTCGACCTCCCCGCCGCGATACCCCAGGCCGGCGCCCCGACCGCGACCGGCCGCATGGTGCTGGCCGCAACCGCCGCCGACGCCGGCCCCTCCGGCGACTTCAAGGCGACCTCGCTGTCCGCATCCGGCGCCTGGACCGCCGGCGGCAACTCCGGCTCCCTGAACTGGAGTCACCCGATCCCGGTCCCGCCCGCGATCGGCGGCACCGCCCCCCGGATCAACCTCGCCTACAACTCCGGCGCCGTCGACGGCCGCACCACCTCCACCAACAACCAGGCATCGTGGATCGGCGAGGGCTGGGACTACTCGCCCGGCTACGTCGAACGCTCCTACCAGGCCTGCGCCAACGACGGCCGGGACAAGTCCGGCGAGAAGTGCTGGTCGAACCAGAACACCCTCACCCTCTCCCTCAACGGCAAGTCCTCCACCCTCCTGCGCGACGACATCTCCAAGACCTGGCGCCTGCAGGACGACGACAACTCCCGCATCGAACTCCTCACCGGCGCGGACAACGGCGACGACGACGGCGAACACTGGCGCCTGACCACCACCGACGGCGTCCAGTACTACTTCGGCGCCGGCCACAAACCCGGCGGCAACACCGGCCCCGCCACCAACGCCACCTGGACCGCACCCGTCTACGGCAACGACACCGGCGAACCCTGCAACAAGCCCGCCGGGTTCGACGCCTCCTGGTGCCCACAGGCCTGGCGCTGGAACCTCGACCACGTCGTCGACACCCGAGCCGGCCTGGTCACCTTCACCTACAACGAGGAGAAGAACACCTACACCCGCGGCGCCGTCCTCGTCGGCTCCGGCACCCTCACGCCCTACACCCGCGGCGGCACCCTCGCCAAGATCACCTACGGCAGCAAGACCACCGACACCACCGGCCCCACCGCACAAGTCCTCTTCGACACCGCCGAGCGCTGCCTCAAGAAGGACGGCTTCGACTGCGACCCGGCCAAGATGACCAAGGCCAACGCCGCCAAATGGCCCGACGTCCCCGTCGACAAGGTCTGCGCCACAACCGGCACCTGCGAGCAGTACGGCCAGACGTTCTTCTCCACCCGCCGCCTGACAAAGATCACCACCCAGGCCCTGGTCGGCACCGGCTACCAGACCGTCGACGAGTACGCCCTCGACCAGGACTACCCCGACCCCCAGGACGGCTCCACCGCCACCCTGTGGCTCAACTCCATCACCCACACCGCCTACGACGGTTCGAAGCGGATCGACACGCCCTCGGTCGACTTCGTCGGCAAGTTCAAGCCCAACCGCGTCGACGCGGGCGGCGACATGGCCCCGCCCATGAACCGACGCCGCATCACCGGCATCACCAACGAGACCGGCGGCCAGACCACCGTCGACTACAACGACCCCGAATGCACCCCCGCCACGCTGCCCACCCCCGACACCAACACCAAGGCCTGCTACCCCATGTGGTGGAGCTACGGAGACTCCGAACCCGTCCTGCACTGGTTCCACAAGTACACCGTCGCCCAGGTCACCCAGCACGACCCCACCACCCACGGCGCGGTCGACACCTCCACCCGCTACGAATACCTCGGCGGCGCGGCCTGGCACCGCGACGACTCCGAACTCACCGAGGACAAGGAAGCCTCCAAGCCCAAGTCCAAGGACCGCCGCACCTGGAACGACTACCGCGGCTACGCCGAGGTGATCACCCGCTCCGGCGCCGGCCCCGACAAGGTCACCAAGTCCAAGTCGCTCTACCTGCGCGGCATGGACGGCGACGTCAAGAAGGACGGCACCAAGCGCGCGGTCACCGTCACCGACTCCACCGGCGAGCCGATCACCGACGCGGACCCGCAGGCGGGATTCGCCTACGAGACGCAGACCTTCGACGGCAACGACGTCGGCAACAAGGTCGTCGCCACCACCTCGTCCCGACCGTGGACGTCCGGGATCACCGCGACCCACAAACGCGTCCGCGACCTCCCGGACCTCACCGCCCGGATGACGCGCACCGACCGCATCGTCACTCGCGAACTGTTGGCCGACGACACCTGGCGCAAGACTCGCAAGGAAACCACGTACGACGCCACCTATGGGCTGCCCACCACGGTGGCGGACTTCGCCGACAACCTCGACCCGTTCTGCGCGACCACGACCTACGCGCACAACACCACCGCGTGGATCATCGGCAAACCCACCGAGGTCGTCTCCGTCGTCGGAGACTGCGCGACGACCCCGACCCAGAGCAGCGTCTACGCCCAATCACGCGTCTACTACGACACGCTGCCGCTGGGCCGGGTCGGCGCGATCGGCGACGTGACGGCGACCGAGGCGGCCACCGACTACAAGGCCGGCGCCCCGGAATGGCTCACCACCGCCAGGTCGGAGTACGACGCCTACGGCCGTGTGGTCAAGGCCACCGACGCCGAGAACAACGTCACCACGACCGCGTACGAACCCGTCGCGGGGGCGCTGCCGACGCGCACCAGGGTCACCAACGCCAAGGGCTGGACCGCCGTCCAGGAATTCGCCGGCGCCCGCAACCTCCCGGTCAAGTCCGTCGACGCCAACGGCCTGGTCGTCCAGCAGGAATACGACGCCCTCGGCCGCCTGATCGCCGTGTGGCAGCCCGGACACGCCAAGTCCGCCAACGCGGACCTCCAATTCGCCTACCGGGTCAACAAGACCGCACCCTCGGTGGTCACCACCAAGACCCTGCGGATCAACGGTCAATACAGCGTCGCCAACAGCATCCTGGGTGCCTTCCTCCAGCCGCGCCAGACCCAGACCAGCCCCGGCAACGAAGCCGGTGGGCGTCTGGTGGCGGACACCTTCTACGACAGCCTCGGCCGCCCCCTCAAGTCCAACCAGCCGTACTACGAACCCAACGCGGAACCGAACGGCTCGGTGTTCGTCGCCACCGACACCCAGGTCCCCGCGCAGACGGCCTTCACCTACGACGGCCAGGGCCGCAAGACCGTCGAGGGGTTCTCCTCCAAGACGATCAAGCAATGGGAGACCCTCACCGCCTACCAGGGCGCGGACAAGGTGACCGTCACGCCCCCCGCCGGCGGCGTCAGGACGATGTCGACCGACGACGCCCGCGGCAAGCCGACCGAACTGCGCGAGTACCGCAACGACGACCCCACGGGCACCGACTTCACCAAGATCACCTACACCTACACCCCGCGCGAGGAACTCAAGACCGTCACCGACGCGGGCGGCAACACCTGGACGTACACGTACGACTTCCTCGGCCGCAAGATCCACACCGCCGACCCCGACAAGGGCCCCTCGGACACCGCCTACGACAAGGTCGGCCGCGTCCTCACGACCACCGACGCCCGCGGCCAACAACTGCACTACGAGTACGACCAACTCGGCCGCAAGACGGGGCTGTACAAGGGCGCTGAGGCCAAACCGGAGAACCTCCTCGCCGGATGGTTCTACGACACCCTGGCCAAGGGACAACAGGACAAGTCGATCCGCTACGTCGGCGGCGCCGCCGGCGCCCAATACGTCAGCGAGATCACCGGCTTCGACACCGACTCCTACCGACCCACCGGCACCCGCACGACCATCCCCGCCACCGAGGGCAAGCTCGCCGGCGTCTACCAGACCACGGGCACCTACGAGAAGCTCACCGGCAGGCAATCCTCCCTCACCCTGCCCGCCCACGGCGGCCTGCCCGCGGAGGGCCTGAGCTACAGCTACCTGGCCACCGGCCAACTCGGCGGCCTGGCCGGGCAGGACCCCTACCTCTTCTGGGCCGACTACGACGAACTCGGCCGCAACACCCGGGCCTACCTGGGCTCCGAGTTCACCCTCGCCTCCTTCACCACCCAATACGACGACGCCACCGGCCGCCTCCTCGGCACCCAATGGGCCAAATCCACCGCCGACACCCCCGTCGACGCAACCTCCTACACCTACAAGCCCAGCGGTGACGTCACCTCCATCAAGACCGTCCGCGACGGCACCACCACCGACACCCAGTGCTTCACCTACGACGGCCACCGCCGCCTCAAGGAAGCCTGGACCGACACCGCCGGCACCGACACCCCGACCTTCCCCCGCGTCGGCGGCGTCGGCGGCTGCACCACCCAGACACCGACCAAGAACACCGTCGGCGGCCCGGACCCGTACTGGCAGTCCTTCGACTACGACATCGTCGGCAACCGCACCAAACTCGTCGACCACGACCCCACCGACGACCCCACCAAGAACGTCACCACGGAATACGGCTACCGAGCGGGCGCCCAGCCCTCGAACCGCACCCACCGCCTGGACACGGTCACCGTCAAAACGGGCACTCGTCAGGCCGTCACCACCGGGCTGACCTACGACGAGTCCGGCAACACCAAGACCCGCCCCGGCGCCGACTCCAACCTCCAGACCCTCACCTGGAACGAAGAGGACAAGCTCACCAAGGTCGCCTCCGCGACCGGCACCAGCGAATACCTCTACGACGCCGACGGCAACCGCATCATCCGCCGAGAAGCCGGCAAGACCACTCTCTACCTCGGCACCGACGAACTCACCACCAACACCGACGGCACCGGCCCCGTCATCGGTACCCGCACCTATCCGGCAGCCGGCGGCACCGCCGTCGTCCGCAACGGCAACGGCGCGGTCGCATACATGGCGGCCGACCATCACGGCACCCCGGTCAGCACCCTCGACGCCGCCACCCTGACGGCAACCCGACGCCAGTCCAAGCCCTTCGGCGAGCCCCGCGGAGCCCAGCCCACCCAGGCCAACGGCCAATGGCCCGACGACAAGGGCTTCCTCGCCAAGCCCATGGACGCAACCGGCCTCACCCACGTCGGCGCCCGCGAATACGACCCCGCTCTCGGCCGCTTCATCAGCGTCGACCCGATCATGGACCTCACCGACAGCCAGCAAATGCACGGCTACACGTACGCCGGAAACAATCCCGCGACGGTCAGCGACCCGACGGGCCTCCTCGGCATAGGTGAAGCCATGGGCTCGGCGGCCGGCGGCGGGAACAAGAGGCAGGACAAGGCGGAGGACGAAGCCGCAGAAAGTACGAAGAGAAAGGGCAGCAACCCTGTCACCACTGTCGCCTATCACAGCGGAGGCCGGAAGACCGGTTCTGATCCCACTGAAACGGTTGGCGAGGCTGTTATTCTGGGCTTGATCGCTGGATACCAAGCCGCCACCAGGGCTAAGGCCATCGCCGAAGGACTTGTCGATCTGGCCGAAACTACGTGGGATCGCTGCAAAACGGGTCAGTGGCTCATCTGCTCGCCGGCGCACTGGAAATGGAAGTGGAACCCCTTCAGTGGGGGTGGCGGTGGGGGAAATTGCGACCACAGCTTCCTCCCTGGCACGGAAGTTCAGATGGCCGACGGCTCGACGAAGCCGATCCAGGACATCAAACCAGGCGACGCAGTTTCGTCGGCTGATCCCGAAACCGGGGAAAATAAACCTCGCACCGTTCTCGCATCAATCACTACCGAGGACGACAAGGAATTCGCAGAGATCACCGTCCAGGCGGACCAAGGCGAAGCCTCGGTCATCGCCACCACCAACCATCCCTTCTGGGTCCCAGAGCTGAAGCAATGGGTCAATGCCGGTGACCTGAAACCTGGCCAATGGCTACAGACCGCCTCCGGTACCTGGGTTCAGATCTCTGCCATTCGGCTCTACACCAAGCAACAACGCACCCACGACCTGACCGTCGACACCGACCACACGTACCACGTGCTGGCCGAGACGACTCCGATTCTGGTGCACAATTGTGACGAGGAGGATCTTAGCGAAGAAGCCAAGAAGAAATTCGCAGAGATTGCGGGTAAGCTTCCGGTTCGACCAAATGATCTAGGCCCGACCACGGGACAAATCGTTGACAGTAATGGAGAGCCCATCGGCGGATGGATTGACAGCAGCCGGGACGCCGAGTACACAGCTATCGATGGGCTCCTCCGTGTGACTCCGGACGCTCCGCATCCCCGCGACAACCCAATGAATATGCATCCGGCAGCCTCTCATGTTGAGGCGAAAGTGGCATGGCGAATGTGGGGAAATTCGAAAGACCCTCGCCATATAATGCATGCCCACGTGATTATCAACAATTCTGAAGGGCCTTGCAAAAGAAGCAACATTGGTTGCGAATGGACAGTCCCATGGGTTCTTCCCCCGAACTCGAGCCTGACAGTATGGTATCCGGGACCTGATGGGAAATTGAAACCTAGGACACTTCACTCGGAACGCTGATCTGGTGCGGATAACAGCAGGCCGGAGTGTATTACACATGAAGATCATGAGGGATCGTACGCACCGCCCCGGGCCGCTGCGTCATCGGCCAATGGCCCCACGATGCGCCGCGGAATATTTCCGAGTCGGCGACCGCCTGCCCTGGAACCGCCCGACACCCCGTCTCCGGTGAGGCTGGCCGGGTCGACTGCCCTCGGACCGCGTCGGAGCCCGACCCGGAGCGAGCGCGGACTTGTCAAGATCCGTGCCCCGCGCCGCTGGAGGCCGCCTGCACCGCCGCTTTCACCGACCCTCGAGGTGGTGGTGCCCAGACCCGGGCCCACCGAATCACGTCTGCCTGCACTACGCCGTCGACGAACCCACGGCGAGATCCCATCGACGAGAAGAAGGAATCGTTCCTGGGAATGCGTGCGCGCTCCCTGTTCTGCAGAATAGCGGTGCGACGAACCTGGCCGACATTTGCTCCGTTGCATGGCCATGAATGCCCGACGCTCTCGTGAGAGACAAATATCGCATAAGAGCGTGTATCATATGGAAATTCGGGCGGTGCATCCTGGGGTTGAGGGGGGCTGTGTACGCCTCCTCATTGTTAGCCGCTACAGTTGCAGTGTGGATACTTTGGCTGAGCTCGATCGACGTCTTCGTACCTTTGACCCTTGGCTGCCGCCGTGGGTGGTGGCGACCATGATCGAGCACGGCCATCTTGACGAAGTTCGCTCCCAGGCACAGTCGGGCGACTGGTACTGCGCAGTGGGCTTGGCTCAGTTTCTTGCTGGGCGGGGCGAGCGCGATGGAGTCCTCGAAGTCATTGCCCCGTTCATTGAAATCGGCTGGTGGGAGGCGGTGGGCACAGCCGCCGACATTGTCGATAATTGGGGGTGTCGTGACGAGGCGATTGCGTTGGTCCGCCCGGCAGCGGAAGCCGGCGACCTCTCTGCGATTAAGCGGCTGGCGACGCTGTTGGCCGGCTTGGGTCACACCGATGAAATGATCACCCTGTTGCGTCCATACGCGGGGAACCAAGTATGCGGGCGAGCTTTGCTCAATTTGACCGCCGGGTGCGGCAGGGACGACATAGTGATGGCTTTGCTGCCTACCGTCCCTGCCGAGCCACGCTTCGGTGAGGCTCCGACCGTTGTGGGTTTGCCTGCTGCCGTACTGGAGCGGCAGGGACGGGTGGATGAGGCGCTGGCCCTGCTGGATACGCGCATTTACCACCCCAACGGCGCATCGGCTAACGTGATCGAACAGTATGCCGACATCTTGGCACGTCACGATCGGCTGGCTGATTTGCGAGAATTCGCTGCCGGGGCCGGTGGGCGAGATGCGTCCTACCGTCTGGCTGATTTGCTGGAGGAGCGAGGTCATGTGGACGCCGCCGCCGACGTCTTGCGGCCGTTCGCGGCAGCCGGTTCGCCGGATGCCACAGTGGGATTGGCGGACATGTTGATCCGAAACGATCGTTTCGACGAGGCGGTTCTGGTGCTGCGCTCTGCGTCGGGGGCGGCGGCCGGTGACGAATGGGTTCTGAAATCTCTGCTGACATTGTTGACGGAGCACGGGCGGACCGAGGAGGCCTTTGCGATTGTCGACGATATTGCCGCGCGAAGCGGGGGCATGTCGGCCGAACTGTTCTTCGAACGCGTTTGGTTGCTTTCTCGCTGCGGCCGTGCTGAGCAAGCCATCATCGAACTACGTGCCCGGCCCGATGCCGACACCCGGAACATGAAGTTTCGTCTGGCCGACCTCTTGGCTGATACCGGGTGCCTCGAAGAAGCTATTGCGATGCTGACACCGACCACCGGAATGGATGTCGCCGTATTGGCGGATCTGCTGATCCGTGGAGGACGGGTCAAGGACGCCATAGCGGCCTGGCATGAGCGCGACACCACCCCTGCCTTTGAGAACCCTTGGGCAGTGTGAGTTGCGCCGTCGTGACCGGTCTTTCAGAGGGATCGCATCGCACGACGTGGTGTCGACATGGTGAGCCTGCCGCTCGCCGTCTGGGACACCGCAGCAAGCGTCTCCGAGAACGCCAGTGGTACCCACCCGCTCTCTGCCATTGCCACCGCGCCCCCCGAACCTGACGCCGCCCCCTGCGCCGGACGCCCCACCCAGAGTCGGAGTTCGTGTCCTCGTTGAGGAATTCGTCGCCGTTGTCGAGGCCGAGTGACTCTCCACACCGGTATCGTCGTGTGCCGCCGCGCCTGTCGGCGGCGTCGATGCCCCGCCGGCGATCCGCACGCTTGAGGGCGGACCGCAGTTGGGCGAGGCTCAGTCCCGCTGCTCTGGTCGGGGTCGGGGTGATGGTGAGGACGGCCCGTGCATCCGCTGATGAGACACCTCACGGTGTTTGCGGGTCAAGCTGCGGCCGGGATTTCGGTTGGGAACGCGGTCTGTTCGTCGAACAGTTCGTGTCGCTGGAGGCAGTGGTAGAGCTGTCCGAGCATGCCGTTGAAGAGGTTGCGTTGGGCGGCGGCGTGCCAGTTTGCCGATCACCACCGCGGGCGAGCGCACGATCGCGACGACCGCGCGAACCGTGGTCCCCGACCACCCAGTCGGCGGCGATCAACGCGGCCTGCCAGCCCTCCTGCGGCGCGATGGTCAGCAACCCGGCGTCCATGGCGAGCGCCAGGTGGCCGTCCACGTTCCAGGGGCTGTGCCGCGCCCACACGTTCGGATGCAGCACCACCGCCACGGCGAACTCGTCCGCCGGCAGCTCGCGCACCAACCGCAGGGGCAGATCGGGATGTCGCCCCAGCAGCGAGTGCTCGCTCCACGTGGAGGACACCACGACGAGCCGGCGACCGTGCGTGGCGCCCAACAGTCGCCGGTACCGCTCCCGCCTCGGCAGGCTCGCCGTGATCCGGTCGAAACACGGATCACCGACCACCACGGCGTACTCCAAGGCCTCCGGGCAGGTCTCGCGAAGGCGTTCTCGCTGCTCCTCGTGCGACAACCCGATGACGGCGGGAAACACCCGACCCTCGTGGGTCAACTCGCGTCGCGACAACCCGGCGGGCGACGTCAGGTCATCCGTGGACTGCTGGACCAGGCGGTTGTAGCCGGCGCCGTGTGGCATCACCACGAGCGGGGCGTCCAGGTGACGCATCTCCGGGTGTATCGCGGCGGCCACGGCCAACCGGAAAGGACGTCTCGTCGCCTCCTCCCAGGACAGGACACGCGCGCCCAGGGAACGCAGGTGCCCCGCCAGCCCCGCGGCGAACGCCGATCCGGGATTGATGGTGAAGGAGACGCTGATCCCGTCCTCGGGACGCAATAAGGGGAGAACGTCCAGCAGACGCGTGGCCGACGTCAACGTACGTGCGACGGCGAGGACTTCGGCCTTGGCCCGCAAGGTGTCCCAGCGGGAGACTTCCGGCCTGTCGGATAACAGCAAGGTCGCTCCGGGCGAGTGTGCGCATGACGAGGGGAGACCTTATGCTAACGAATTCCTGCCCCTCTCGCACCCGAATGCAAAATGTCGAATTTCCCGATCCAACTCACGCGGAAACGACACGGAGCAAATTCGTGCACGTCCTCGAAATTTCCGACCGTCATGCGAGAACGCGGTCTCGCGACGTGGATTCGGGTCTCGCGACAAGGGCTCCGGCGAATTCCCGGCTCACACCATTACTCGCCCCGAAACCCGCATCCACACGCACGTGAACCGGCCCGCCGAGGGGCCGGGCCGATTACGCGCCGTGCGGAGAGCGCGGACGGCTGGCCCGGTGACCCGCGCCGATCGCGGGCACCCGATCGGCGCACCGACCCCGCCCGCCATACTGGGGCCGACGACCGGAAGGATCGACCGACATGCCCGAAGACCCGATCGGGCGGAACGAGCTCGCCGCGCTCACCCGACTCGTCGAGGCCGCCCAGGCCCGGAACAATCGCGAGTTCGGCATCGTCAAGAGCGAGCCGGCGAGCCTCCAACTCGAGGTCGGCAACGTCGACCGGAAGATCGACGCGCTCACCGCGGAGGTCTACAGCGGAAACGCCCGCATCATCGAACTCCTGGCCGGCCTCATCGCCCAGGGCAAGCACCCCGACGCCGGCTGAACCCCGCGGCACAAGTCGCCACCGGACGCCGGGAATGATCCGCCGGCGCCTCAGGTTGTGATCGGCGTCGGTGAGGGTGTGCCCCCGGGCCCAACCATTGCCTCCGTGGAATACCGGTCCGGCCGGAGCCACGGTGTGCCTTCCGCCGTGAGGCGGCCACCCTCACCGACCCTCGACGTTTTACGGCACCACCCCCGGGGCGGTGCCGTACTGTACGGGACGATCACGGCGGACGTCCGCGAACGCGCCGCCGGACGGACGAACGGCGGACGGCATGAGCGAGGTCTGGCGAGGGCTGCAGCCCCTGCGCGTGGCACCCGGCTGGCGGATCGACATCAACAGCCTCTACGCCGTGGACCCTTCACCGGAGACCATCGAGTGGTTCTACGGCTCCGCGCTGGTGAGCGGCCACCGGGTGCACGACGGGCTCTGCTTCGACGCGCGCTGGGAGCCGGAGGGCGATCCCAAGGGGGCCTACGGCGACGACTTCCTCCGGCTCGCCGGATTCGGACGGAAGGGACGGAGCGCCCGCGAGCCCACCCTTCTCGGCACCTGGACCACCAGGAGCCGGACCGCGCTCGTGACGGCCCTGGAGGAGTTCATGTTCACCGGGAACCTCCCCGCCGGCCACACCGCTCCGCCGCCGTTCCCGAACCATCACGATTGACTACCTGACTTCGGCTGGGCCGACGGGGCCGCACCCCTGTCGTGACGGTCGGCGGCCGGCGCTCGGGACGTCTGTCGGTGGCCGGGCTGATCGCCATGCGGCCCGGCTCCCGTACCCGGCTGTGCCACCGTCTGCGATCCCATCCCGCAGGCAGAGGCAAGCGCCGCAGCATGGGCGAGCGCGACTTCATCGCGCCGATCGACGGCGTCCACCAGCTGGTCAAGGCGCCGATCGTGCTGGTCTGGGACCGTCTGAACACCCACGTCTCCCACGCCATGCGGGACTTGATCGCCGAACGTGCCCGGCTGACGGTGTGCCTGCGGCCCGCCTACTTGCCGGACCTCAACCCCGTGGAGTGGGTCCGGGCACACGTCAGGCGCAGCCCGGCCAACCTCGCCGTGGTCGCCCTCGACCGCAACCTGCTCAAACGCCTGCAGTACCGGCCCGAGACCCTCGACGGCTTCATAGCCGGCACCGGCCTGACCCTCGACACCCCAACGTCACCCTGACACGCCGAAGTCAGTAATGGGGCGACCCGTTTGGCCAGGTCACGGCCTCGCCGGCTACGCCGGAGATATCCCAGACTCGCCCACCTGCGGGTGTAAACAGACGGTGGTGCTCCCAACCCGGGGCCTCGGCAACGCCTTTCGGTTCGCTTCCCCGTCATCGACGTCTCCACCCTGGGGCCCGAAACCGAGTCCTTCTTCCCTCCCACCGGTCCCGTGTCACGCCGCCGCATGTCCTCGTTGAGGCCGACATGACCACCACCGACGGCGACCTGCTCGCCGGGCTCCTCGCCGCGAAGCAACTCGACATCGGCATCGTCTGGCACTGCGAGAGCTGCCCCATGCAGGGTCGCCGCATCCACCAACACATCGACGCCGCCCGTCACGACGCCGCCGAACACGCCATCGGCCACCACCGCGACGCCTTCGCCCTCACTCACCGGCATCACCCTGGGCCTGGTGGGCGACCGGGAGCGCCAGGTGCGCCTGACGTCCGAGCGGGACGCCGACGTGCTCCCGGTCCCGCCCTTGGAACCGTGGTACGCCGACCCGCTCTCCCCGCTCCGACTCGAACTCGTCTGCGACGCCGTCGACTGCGCCCCGGACTCGCGCCACCGACGCCGCCGCAAGGAAGCCGCCATCGACGAGACCAGCGAAGGCAACATCGGATTCATGTAAAATCCGAGTACGATCCAGGTCGAATGCAAGTCTGATTCATGGTAGGATCGAGGGTAGGAGGTGGAACATGTCCGACTCGCTCTTCGATGCGGTGGACGCTCTGCTGGCACAGGCCCAAAGCGATCTCCCGCCCCCCGCCGAACGCGTCCGGCTGCGCAAGGCCGCCGGCTTCACCCAGCAGCAGGTCGCCGACGCGCTGGGCGTCACCCGCGTGACGGTCGTGGGCTGGGAAGCCGGCCGCACCGAACCCCGACCGCCCCAACGCCCCGCCTACGCCCGACTCCTCGAGGGCCTCGCCGAGCGCTACCCCACACTCGACCCGGCCGCTGACGCCATCGGGACCGGGACCGTCGAGTCGACGCGGATCGAACCCGCCGTCGACGAGCCCGGCCCGACGACCCCCGAACCGGAAGCGCAGTCGGCCGCCCAAGCGCCCGACCCGACGGCCACCTTGGCCGCCGTGGCCACCGGGCCGGTCGTCACGGCGGCCGCGCCCTGGACCCGCACACCGACCACGCCTCCCGCAGCCGCTGCGCCCGCAGCCGCGCCGAAGTCGCCGCGAGCGGCATCGGTGGACCGCCGCGCCCCGGCCGGCGCGACGTCGCCGAGCAGGCCCGCCAAGGCGGGCGCGAAGACCGAGGACGTCGACGTCGAGCCCGCGCGTTTCCCGGCGGGCCCGCTCGCGGTCCTGGACGTCGACACCGACACCACCACGCTCCTCGCGTACCTGGCCGACGGCACCGTGCTGCCCTGCCCGGCGAAAACGTTGCTCACCGTGGTGACCTGGGCTCTGGACGCGGGCCTGGGGGCGGAGCGTCTGCACCGCGCCAGCCGCGACGCCGACCCCTTGGTCGTCGTCACCGCCGCCGCAGCCGCGCGGCTGCGCCTGCCGGCCGAGCTGGACGACCGCAAGCACCTGCGGCTGACCGAGTCCCACCCCGTCGTCAAGCAGCTCCTCAAGCCCGGCTGGAAGCTCACCAAGCGCGGCTTCGGGTCCTGGACCAAGGTCTACAAGCCCGTCGACGGCGGCCGCCGTCAGTGCGTGCAGTTCGCGTTCCTGGGCTGGGACGCCCTCGACACCCGCTCCTGGGCCGACGCCGCCACCCTCCCCGCACCCGAACTCGCCGCACTGCTCGGCGCGTACGCCACCCGCGTGGTCACCCCCCGCGGCTCCACCGCCGCCGCCGGCCTCGCCCTGATGACCGAGCTGCGCCCGCCCACCCAGGCCGTCAAGGACGAAGCCACCGGGACCTGGCGCTCCGGCCCCGTTCCCGGCTCGCTCCTCGAGGCGGTGGACCCGGCGCCGCCAGAGGCGGTCTCGGAGCACCCGATTGCGCAGAACCGCGACGAACGCGACGTCCTGGTCGAGGAGGCGTACGTGTGGTCGCGCGAGCTCCACGCCGTCACGGACGACGAGGGCGAAGCCCCCTGGGCCATCGGCCTGGACGTCAACGCAGCTTTCCTCGCCGCCGCGTCCCGCCTCCCGGTGGGCATCGGCGCCCCCGTCCACGTCACCGCGCCCCGGTTCGACCCGAAGATGCCGGGTTGCTGGTACGTCGACCTCTCCGCCATCCGGGTCGACCCGCGCCTGCCGTCCCCGTTCACCCCGAACGGGATCGCCCCGACCGGGCCCGGCTGGTACGCCACCCCCACCGTCGCCTACGCCGCCGAACTCGGCGCCGTCGTCCAGCCGTTCGAGGCGTGGATCCGGCCGGAGAACGGTCCCTACCTCGACCCCTGGTACACCCGCCTGCGCGAGGCCTACATGACCACCATGGCCCGCCTCGGTGTCACCCCCGACCTCAACGACCAGGCGTTCCTGGAGGCCATGGCCGGCCACAAGCAGGTTGACCCCGCCGAGGCGATCGTGCTGGCCGCGATCAAGGCCACCGTCAAGGGCGGCATCGGCAAGCTCCGCGAACGCCCCCAGGGCGCCGCACACCACGGCCGCGGAGAACGCTGGGCCGCCCTCGAACGCCCCACCTGGCGCCCGGACATCCGTGCTGCGGTCATCTCGACGGCCCGGGTCGGTATGCACCGCAAGATGCGCAAGTTCGCCGCCGCCACCGGGCTGTACCCGCTCGGGATCCTCTCCGACTGCGTCGTCTACGCATCCCCCGGACCCTCCCCCCTCGACATCCTCCCGCCCACCGTCCCCGGACAGGCGGTCAAGACCGGCTTCCGCCTGGGCGCCGGCCCCGGCCTGGTCAAGCACGAGGGCACCCAGACCATGGAATGGGTCCTCCAGGGCCTGGCCAACAACCCGCCCGTCAACCCGGCCCGCCACATCAAGGGCGTCGACGCCGTCGCCGAAGGCGAATAGGAGACCGCCGTGGGCAAGATCGGCGACGGCCTGGACCAGGCCGCCCAGCACGTCCTCACCCGGAAACCACCGCAGTCGACGAAGGCCCGCATCAGATTCCTGCTCAGCAAGAACCGCGGCAGCACCCGGAAAGTCGCCGAACGCCTCGGGGTGAGCCAGCGCTCCGTCGAGCGCTACCTCAAGGGCGACCGCAAGAACCCGCCCCGCCCCGTCAACGCGAAGATCGACGCCGAGGTCCGCCGGCTGTGGCAACCCCAGGTCCGCCGCCGGGTCGAACAACGCGCGGCCGCCACCGGCGGCGTCATCGTCGAGACCCGCGCAAGGTTCGGGTTCTCCTCGGCGGCCGGGTCGACCGACGACCCCCGGATGCGCCGCATCACGCAACCGCTGTCACCCACCCACGCCCAGGAACTATTCGACGCGCACCACGCCGGCGCCTCCGAACGCGACTTGGAGCGCATCGTTGCCGCGGGCCTCCAGATGTCGTACTTCCAAGAGGGCGGGACCCGGGCCGATGATCTGGAGGCCGTCGAGCTCACCGACATCGACTACGTCGAGTTCGACATCCGTGGCTGACGCAGACGCGCCGAAGCGCGGGTGGCGCTGTCCGCACCATGCCCGGGCTTCGCTCGTGAACGGTCAGACGTCTTTGCCACGTGTGATTCGGCGGACGCTGTACAGCGTGGTGAGCAATGCCAGGATGCTCATGGTCGCGGTCATGGCGGACACCACGTCGCGGCTCTGATTGAAGAAGACGAAAACGATGGGTGTGACCGCCACCACGACGCCCGCGAAGGCTCGTTTGGCAAGGCGGGCGCGGCCCGTGGAGCTGGAGGCCCGCCGGAAGGTGCGCACCGCAGGGCGTGGACGGGGTTCTCTTGCCGCGCGCCCGGTCCTGCGTCCACCGCCGAAGGCCAGGCCCAGGGCGTATCCGAGTCCCCGGCGGTAGCGGCTCCAACGTCCTGCACCCTCGCGGGTCAGCAGTTCGTGGAGCTCGGGGACCCACACTTCCCCGTACCAGTACCGCTGGTCACGTGGCATCGAGATCCTGGCCACGCGCAACAGCACGAACGGCAGGCTCCTGCCGGTCCTCTTGGTCGCCACCTTGAGCACTTCGATGGCCACACACACGACGATGCCGACGACGATCCCCACGACCCACTCGGGTTTGGTCGCCCCGAGGAACGCGGGACCCCCGCCCTGGGACGCGACGAACACGGCATCCCATCCGTCCTGCGCCCGGTTCATGTGATGGGTACTCCAATCCTGTTCGCGCCGCCCGAGGAGATCCCGAGCGGCGAACCGACGCGCGGTTCACGCGAGTTCGCGAGAGGCGTCGACGGGACAGGGGAAGCGGTCATCCGTGTTCCCCCTTGACCTGTGCTCCCGGGAGCCAGATCCCCGGCGACGGCGCCGGGGCCCGGGTGAGTTCGTGGAGTTCCGCCAGGGCCTGGCGGGCGGCCTGGAGGCCCTCGCCGGTCATGGTGTAGTGGCGGCGGGCCGGCCGCCCCTCCTTCTTGGGGTCGATGTCCTCGGTGGAACCGACGATCCAATGGGCCTTCTCCAGACGGGCGAGGATCGGGTACAGCGATCCACTCGCCAGGCGTGCGGCGCGCATGATCTCCATGCCGTACCGCGGCTGCTGCGGGTCCTCTACAAAGACGCGAAGGACCTTCGCCACGGTCGTGGTGACGTTGACCCTCACGCTGTCCCTCCTTCTGAGCGTGAAATGAGCATTTATATCCCCTATGTCGACCGCCCGAGTTTCCTCCCAGTAGAAACCAGGCCGTGTAGCTACTCTACATAGGTCTATCGATTGTCTACATAGGGTCGTGGAAGGCCGCGCTGGCGAACTGTGCTCGTCGAGCGTCGACCTCGATTACGTCGAGCTCGATCTCCACAGCCGACATCCGAAGCCCTGCGTGGCTGTGACGTTGTCTTTTGTGCACGCAACCTCCGTCGACGACGCCGACAAGGACCCGAGGCCCCATGGCCCGCCGGTGACGCGCGACCGTGCCCCGACCCGGCCGGGGCCTTGCCGGGGACGGTTCGGCGTACGCGGGCCCACAGACGACCGCCGGGAGGCAGCTGTGAGGAGCTGTGAGGCCCGGCGGCCAAGGCGGCGCCGACGCGCGGAAGTGCTTCGGTCCGCTTATGCGTGGGCCACCCACGTACCGGTGCCCCGCGTGTTGGCCATGGCACGCTCATGCGCTGGAAATCAAGCCCGCCCACTCTTTCTGGTGGGGAATGCCGCCCGCGTCCGCGAGCGGCCGCGCAGCGGGCGACCTTGTTATGCAAGGTGGCGCGGGCTTCGGTCCGATGGTCTCGAGGATGGCCCCGGCCCGGGTGGAGCCGTCGTTCGTCTGGAGCATGCCCTCGGTAGCGTCGTTGGAGGAGCGGTGTGTTGGCTGGCCCCGGCTCTCGGGGCACACGAGCCTTGATCGTGGTACGGCGTCGAGGTCGAGCAGCCGAGGCCAGCGAAGTGACGAAGGCGAGGACCAACCATCGGCGAGGTGGACGGCGCACGCCTGTGAGTGGTTGTTGGTTGTGGGGTGGTGTGGGGTGGTGTGGGGGGTATGGGGTGGGGTTTCGCAGTTGTGTCGGAATGTTTTCGGGGGTGTAGGGCCGGCGGGGTGGGTTTTCGGGGTGTGGGGTGGGGTGTTCGGGTATGGCTCGGTGGTATGCCTGGGCTGGGGTTTTCGCACTTGTAATGGGTTTCGCGGGTGTTGTGGGATGCGTTGAGATTTTGTGCGGTTCGAATGGGGATGCCTCAGGGCGCAGCGGTTGCCGGCCTTGTTTTGCGGGTGGTCCCAGGGCTCGGCCCGCGGGGGTGGGGTTTTCGGGGTCGGGTGTGGTGGCGGGTCCAGGACCACAGGAGGTCGTCGGGGCCGGGCGTGAGGCGGCCGAGTCCGAGTGTGTGGGCGGTGTGTTCGAGGAAAGCGCCCGCGGCCGGGTGTCGGTCGGGTCGGGGTGTCGCCGGTAGGCGTGTGCGGGCCAGGGCGCGGGCGAGGGTGACCGTTTCGGGATACACGATCACGGGCCGGGCGGTGGGTTCCCGGGAACTTCCTTCCGCAGCCGCGTGGTCGGGGTTGGAGGCGCCCAGGCGGTGTCCTCGTGCCCGCCACCGGCCGGTGAGGTACAGCTCGTGGTCGTTGCCGGCGCGTGACGATCGCCTGTGCCCACGTGTAGGCGTTGTTCGCGTTCGGCCGGCGCAGGAGCCGCCGGTGGCTTTTGTACACGTCGGCGAGTTCGGGCAGGCTCCGGGTGTCCAGGAGTCGCGGTCGGGGCCCGTTGGTGCTCCAACACGCGTGCCGTGGGCACCACACGCGGTGGGTGGGCAGGTACGCGCGTGCGCGTGCGGTGGTGCCCGCGGTGTGGCGCAGGGTGCACCACGGGCACGCCCACGAGGGTTGTTCGTACGGGCCTGGGCGGTGCCACGCGGCGATGCCGGCCCCGGTCGCCCCGACGGCGTCCGGTGTTCGGGCCGGGTACCCGTCCCGGGGCCGTTCGAGGTGGGGGAGCGCTCGTGCGAGGTGGTGTTGGGGGACTCGGGTGAGGACGGCGAGTCGGTGTCGTGCCGCGTCGTCGAGGTGGATCTCGGTCGTGTCGCGGTCGTCGGCGCCCCGCGCGCCCGTGGTGGTGATGCCGATGCCGTCCGGCAACTCGGGCACGCTCTGCCGATACGTCGCCGCGAAGCGGCCGACCCAGGAGGCGGTGGACTCGTGGGGCAGGGGAGCCACACGAAACGCGCCCGGTCGCGTGTCGGTCCGGTCCCGCGACGCGGGTTCGGCGGCCGGTCCCCGCAGGTCGCCGTGTCTCGGGAGTCCGCCCGATCCCGATCCCGACTCTGCTCCCGCTCCCGGGAGCGGACCGGTCCCGGTCGCCTTCACGTGTCGTGTCGGCGTGTTCGGCCACCGGCCCGTGTGCGTCCGGTGACCCGAGGGCGGTAGTGGTCCTCGGCGGTGTGGTCCAGGACGATGGCCTCGAGGCCGCCTTTGGTGATCTTCTCGGTGCCGTCGAGGATCGCCGCGATCGCGGCTTGGCGGATGAGCCGGGCGAGGCTGCCGATGCGTCCGCCGGTGCGGGCGCGGGGGATACGACGCCGTGCGGGGGAGTGTCCCCGCGCGGTGTTCCCGCAGGTCCGGACAGGTTTCCATCGCCGCGACCAGGTCACGGAACGGCGTCCGCCCGCCCCCGCCGGCGAGGGGGACCGGCCCGCAGTCGACGACCGTGGCGCGCCCGGCGAGTTGCGCCCCACGCACACCCCCGAACAACGGAGTCGCCGTCACGTCGATGCCCGCGAACACGAACGTCGCCCCGATGCGCTCCGTCAGGTCCTTCAACAGGTCGACGGCCTCCGCCCCCGTCGTGGTGCGCGGGTTGAGGCGGTGGATCTCGTCGATCGCCACCAGCCTCACCCCCGCCTTCCGATAGGTGTGGCACACCGCGTCGACGATCTGCGTCTGAGTCATGCGAGCCGTGACCGGGACCCCGAGAAACCGGGCGAACTCGCCGGCAAGGGCCTTCGCGCTCGCGCCGGGCGGGACCAGGACGTACGCCACCGGCACCCACCCCTCCACCCCCCGGCCGCGTCGGGCGGCCTCCGCGAGGTGGCACGCCCGTCCGACCTGCAGCAGCGCGGTGGTCTTGCCGGTGGTCGGCGGCCCGGTGACGATCACACAGGGCCGGGCGCCGGTGTCCTGGTGGCGGCCCGGGATCATCAGGGTGCGCACCGTCCGCGAGATCGCGTCGATCGTCGGGGTGCGCACGACCGCGAACCGCGAGTGATACGCCAGGCGTTCCTCCATCCCGCGCTCGGCCGCGCCCGCTTCGGGCGGTGTGACGGGCGGCCGGTCGACGAAGTCCCGGAAGCCGTCCCACGTCACGGGCGACGGCCACCGGCCCTCCGCCGCCTCCGCGCCGGTCACCACGACTCGGCCTCGGCGTGCGCGTCGTACAACCCGAACCCGCCCGCTCCTCCAAACGCCCCACCCGGCTCCGTCTCCGACTCGGAGTCCGCGTCCTCGTCGAGGAACCCGCCGCCGCCGTCGTCGAGGTCGTCCAGACTCTCCACACCGGCACCGTCGGCTGCCGCCGCGCCCGGTGCCCGCCCCGGGAAGGCGAATCCCGTGACACTCTCCGAGTTCGCGGCATGCCCGTCACGTCCCGCGACCGCCTGCCCCACGACGCGGTGCGCCCCGCCGGCCGCCCGATCCGACGCTGCGCCCTCGCGTTCACGGCTCCGGCCGCGGGCGGGCCCCGCGGCGGGGCGGACCTCGCGCAGGAGCGCCGCGAGGGCGTCGGCGAGGTCGGCTTCGTGCCGCTCGCGGTCCCCGCGTCGTTCGACGTTCTCCCTCACGTGCCTCCACGCGTGGACGTCGAACGGGTGGTGGGCGTGGTCGCGGTGGATCCACGGCACCTCGGTGAGATCTCCGTCGGGCAGGCGTACCCACACCCGGCGGCCGTCGTGGGGGTTGTGGTGGACCTCCCACTTCCCTCCTCGGGCGACGATCCCGGAGGACTGCCCCCGAAAAGGACCCAACAGGCCGCAGTCGTAAGTGCGATGGTCGATACGGATCCCGCGTCCGCCGACGGCCTGCCATCGCACCGGCAGCAGTTCGAGGCAGTCGCCGCCGGTCAGCGGTACCGGCACATACCCGGCGACCGCGACGAGCGCGGCCCACATCCGGTTCGGCGTCAACGCGACCTTCGGCATCACCGGATGCCGCAGCCCTTCGTGGGGGCGGTGGTGCCAGTGCAAGAGCCACTCGTCGAGCAGGTCCTGGAGTCGGGCGACGCCGAGGCACGCCTCGTGCCCGGCGTTCCTGCCACGGCGGAAGGTGTCGGCAGAACAGGGAGTCGATCGACCCGAAGGTGCGCTCCACGATGCCCTTCGCTGTCGGCGCGAACGGCGGGGCCGGGTGCACGCTGATCCCGAGCGTCTCGCACGCCGCGGTGAACGCCCCCGACAGGAAGACCTTTCCCCGGTCCACGACGATCGTCTCCGGAACCACGACCGGCCGCGCCTTGAGGCGTTCGTCCATCGTCATCAGCCGTTCGCGCGAGAGCAGCCGGGCGTGGGCGAAGCGCAGCGCGTCGGGCCACCCGGGCCGCATCGGGTGCGGCACCGCCATTTCCGCGAGCAGCAGCGCCGCGTCGCCGCATGGCCCGAGCCTTCGACGACCTCGCCGACGATCTGGAGCGAGGGATGTGGCCTCGACCCTCCTGTACCGCAGAGGAGATGGCACTTCATCTCGCGATCGAGGACGCACCCTCCTATCTGGACGACATCGACGAGTCGGACGACGCTCACGGTCGCTTGCCCGAGCACGAGGACGACTACGACTGGGACATGTGCTCGGACCTGTTCTTCCAGGACCATGACGTCCTCATGCTCTTCAACGCCCGCTTCGACGGCATCGAGGATCCTGCGGGCGAGGTGAACCAACATCTCCGCATCGGAGACCTTCGCCGGAACAACTGGTTCGAGCCCTTCGGGAACACCCCGGTGCGCGACCCCGGCCGCGGCTTCCGACGCTGAGACCTCCCGCAGCGCCGATGTGAGGGCGCGGGATGTGGCCGGCAGGGGCGATGTCAGGGGTGAACGGGCCATTCGAGACGGCGTCGCGGTCGGTGAACGAGGTGGAGGCCACGTCGGCGCCCCGGTTGTGCGGGTGGTCCAAGGCGTCGGTCGCGGTATTCGCGTGGTTCACCATCAGCCGAACGAGTACGACCTCGTGCCCGTCGGCGTCCGCCCCGGGTGTGCGCATGGATGCTCCCGGAACGGCGCCAAGCGCCGGGCGGTTCGGCGAGGGGACGTTTCCCGGGGGCTGTCCGCACGTAGGCGGGCGGTGCGGAAGGAGTGCTTGCCCGAGACTACGACCGGACCGGCTCCACCGGTGGGGCCTCGCGCCCACGCCCGCCCGGCCCGGGCAGGAGGGGTGCCTCGGTGACGGCGGACGACAGGGTCGGTTTCGAGGCCGAGTCGGAGGTGGTCGGTGAGCCGGATCCAAGCCGCCGGGACAGCGGGTTCGCGGCATGGCGGCGGTGTCCGCGGAGCCTGTGGGTTCCGTGATCGTGTTCGACGGGTGAAGTGGCGTGTGCCGGCGGACGACGAGCGGCGGACCCGGATGCCGGAGCCGTTCGTAAGGGTGGGGCCACTGCGCTTCGGGATGGGCCCCGACAAGTTGGCGGCCGCGATGAGCGAGGTCACGACGGAAACCGAGCGGTACAGACGCAGTCGTCCGGCGGATGCGAACGTCTACACGATCGAGGAGGGCCGGTATCCGGAGTTCGGTCTGCACCTGTAGTACTGGGGTGAGCGGCTCGCGGGTGTCGTGGTCGACGCCTGGTGCGGATTACAAGTCCTCGCGGGCGGTACGGCGTTGGTCGGCCGTGTGCCCTCCGTTCTGGAGCGGTGGATGATCGACCGTGCCGAGTCCCGCCCGCCCTGTACCGAACTCCCTGCGGACGGGAGCGGGTCGGATGCAGGCGCGTAGCACGCTCCGCAACGCTCCTTCCCTCACGTCGGGAGTCGGACGGATTTCGTACGCGTGATGGTTGACGTCGCGAATGAGGCAGCCCGCAGCCGTGGAAGGTGGGGCGTTCCGGCTGAATGGCCCCCGCAGGACACGAAGAGTCGATGTCGCAGGGGTTTGCAGGCTCGATGTAGCACATCTAGGATTGTGGCCCCGGGGTGCGACGGAGGGTCCCGTACGCGGAACGAAGGAGTGCCATGCTCGATGACGGCGATGCCGATTCCCGAGCCCCCGATCGGGGAGGCACACCCCCTTCGAGCAGTGCCGACACAGGACCCGCGAGCGCGCACGCCGTCGACACTCCATCGGCCGCGCGTGAGCGTCTGGTGTGGATGGACACAGGTGTGTGGCGACGGGCCCGCGCCCGCGCGGCCGACGACGCCCTGGACCTCACCCCGGTGCTCGAGGCCCTCCTGCACGCCTTCGCCGACGGCCGGGTGACGGTGACCCCACCCGCGGGCCGCTCCCTCGGCCCCACCCGTGACGGCACCCCCCGCAGGGGTTGCCGCACGGGCCCGCTGTCCCATCACGTGTGGTCACGAGCCGACCACCGGCGCGCGGCGGCGGGCGTGAAGTCCATGCCCGTCCTGTGCGAACTGCTCCTCGGCGGCTACGTCGACGGACACCTCACCACCACGTTGACCGCGACCGGCCACGTACCCCGCACCCATCGAGAGGACGACGCGGCATGAGCGAGCCCACCACACCCCTGCCCGACGGTGAACGCCTGCCCCGCCCCGAGCGCACCCCCGACGCCCTGCGCGTGGCCTTGGCCCGAATCGCCCCGCACCGCCTGCCCGAGATGGAACGCCAGAAGAACGAGGCCTTCCAACTCGCCGCCCAAACCTCCCACCTGGGACCGATCCAGGGGTGGCTGACGGTGTGGGCGGGCGAGGTCGAGGTCGAACGCCGCCCCGACCTCCTCGCCCGCCGCCACGCGGCCGAACAGACCCTGCAAACCCTGCAACGCCACGACCCCGCCTGGCAGGCCGCCCGCGCGGAACTCCTCGCCGTCCTCGCCGAGGCCCGCGAGGCCACCGCGTGACCTGGGCGTGGGAGTACGAACCCGACGAACCGTACGTGACCGCAGGCGCCCCACCGGTCCTGATCGTCCAAGTCGAGGAAAGGGCCGCCGAACTTGTCCGCGCCGCCGAGGCCCTGTACGTCCACGGCGAGGCCTACGAGGGAATGTCACCCCAAGGCGGCACCGCCCTTGTCGCGAACGGCATGTTCGTCTACCAGGCCGTCCCCCGCCACGAACGCGTCTATATCCTCCAAATCACCGCCTGGTAACACCCGCCACGGATCGTCCACCCACCCGAACCCCACACCCGGACCCGCGCCCGCGTCCCCACGCCGCCTGCGGACGACGGCGCCCATCCACGCGATCAAAGGCCCACCGTCCTCGACCGCGATCACCGACCCCAGCCACGGCCGCCCGACCCGTACCCCGAGCTCGCGGCAGAACGCCCCGTCCACCCGCAGCATCCGGGGCCGCCCGGCACCGCCGCCGCGCCACAACCGCTCCGCCATGCCCGGATCGAGCAGCGCGTCCGCGACCGCGACCACGTCCGGGAAGACGACCGCGTCCCGCCCGACCACCCGCCACCACTCGAAGTCGCCCCCCCGGCGTCCCCGCCCGCGACCGCGTGCAGCCGCCGCGGCCAGATCTCCTCCCACTCCCAGTGCAGCGCCGACTCCCACCACCGGCACACCACCGCCCACGCGACCCCGAACACCTCCCCGGGATCCACCCCGGCCCGCAACGCCCGCCGCGCCACACCCGCCCAACGCCGCCGCGCCGCCACCACCTCCGGCACCTCGCGCAACCCCAGATGCTCCGGCACCCCGTCGGCGTCCGCGTCCAGCCCCCACCGCGCGTGCCGCACACACACCCGCTCCCACCGCGTCGCATACCGAACCACACTCACCGACGCACCCGTACGCCGCGCCGCACACAGCCGACACCCGAACGCCACAGGCCCCACCACCACACCGCCCACCCGCCACAACCCCCGCGGCACCTCCTCGCTCGCCCCCCACCCGGCGGCTTCCTCCTCCCGACCCCAGGACGGCAACGCCCGCCCGAGCACCGCCTCCCCGACCCCACACAACTCCACCAACACCCGCCGCCCCGCCGCGTCCAGGACCACCTCCGCGTCCGCCCGCAACCCTCCACCCCGATGCCGGGGGCGGTGGTTGAGCCACCCCCAGCGCCCCGCCAGGGCATCGGCGTCCAACCCGTAACACCCCGCGACCCGGCTCACGAACGACCACGTCGTCTCACCCCCGACCGGAGCGACCCGAAACACCCCCACCGACACCACCCCCCTCGATCTCACTGCGAATCTCACACCCGCCGAACACGAACCCCCGGCCCGACACCGCCCCTCACCACCGCATGCCGAGTTCGGTGAGCAGCCGCACCCGTTCCTCGCTCAGCGATCCGCGTCGGGTGCGTTGGTTGTTGACCCATTTGCCGAGCCGCACCTCGACCCCGACGGCGGTGTCGCCCTCGCCCGTGCCGTCCTCGGGCCCGGCCGCGGTCTCTGTCGCCACGGTCTCGACGTGCGCCCGAGGCACTTCGAGGTCGCCTTCGCGTTCGCGGTAGGCGACGGCTGCGGCGAACGCCGTCTCCCACGCACCCCGACCGCGCCTCGACGCCCGGGCGGCCCCGACGCCCGCAGCCGTAACGCCCCCCGCCACGCCGTTCCCGGCACCGCATGCCCTCCCGCCGCGCCCATCCGCGCCACCGTCGCCGACAGCAACCGCCACGCCCTCCCCGACGCCGTTGTCACCGGCTTCGCCGCCACTCCCCGCCGCTGCGCCGCCACCGTCTTCCGGACGGATGCCGAGTTCGTGGAGTTGCTCGAGTTGTCCGGGCCGGAGCTTGGCCCGGACCGCGGGCCTGGCGTGCCGCTGCGCCCATCGGCCGATGTCTTCGCCGCCGGCGGTGTACCCGGGTACGAGTTCGTCGAGGGCCCCGCCGCGCCCGAGGAAGAGTCGGACCTCGTTGGCGGCGCGTTGCCAGGCGATCGTCCACCCGTCGGGTCGCCACCACGGGTCCAACTCCCTTAGCGCGTCGTCTCGTTCGGGATGTGCGTCCATCACGCCGTGGCGTCGTTGGTTCGCCAACCACTGACCCACTCTCACGCCGTCCTGGATGGCGTTTTGTGGCGCGGCGAGATGTCCGACGCGTTCGACATACCGTCGTGCGGTGGCGAGTCCGTCGTCGAAGGCGGCGTCGGGATGGGACCACACCATGCCGAGCATGACGAGGTTGCGCACGCGGTGT
>NZ_JBIRRX010000028.1:0-76547 GCF_044333915.1 Embleya sp. NPDC020886
AACTGCTGTGTATATCTCTTTGGCACGTGCTTTCTCTTTCCGGTTTCCTACAACCCTACGCGGGTCGCTGTCCGGAAGATCAAGGGCACCTCAGTGGAACCCCCGGGTGCGGGAAGCCGTCTCGGGATCCGGGCCGTGACCCTTCCGGCTCACGGGTGGCTCTTCGCCCGGCGGTGCAGACCCGAAACGCCCACCGAGAGGGCACAGCGCAGGGAGAATCCGCCGCCGGGGTGCGCAACCCGGCCCTCGGCACCTGCTTTCGCCGCTCGGTCCCACAAAAGCGCAGGTCAGCGCGAAACAGCGGGTCCGAAGGCGTCCTGCTATCCGGATCGAGACCCTCCCAACCCACCGGCAACCCTTTCACCCGCGCACCCACCCCGAAACGCCCGCCGAAACGCCCCGACCCACTCGGGAAGGCTCCCCGGCGGACCCGACCGGGCCGCCCTCCCTCCGCGCCGTTGCCAGCGCCTTTCCGGCAAGCAACACCCGCGTCTCGCCGGGGAGTCCAGGGCTCCCGGCCGCCGGTGACCGTGGGACCGGGTCCATCTCCACCAGCCCACGTCGACCGTTTAGCACAAGGCCACCCGCTGCCGACCAAAACGCGACCGCCGGCCGCAAACACCCGACCCACTCGGAAACGCTCCCCGGCGAACCCAACCGGACCGCGCACCCGCTCCGCCGTTGCCGGCGCCTTTCCGGCAAGCAACACCCACCTCTCGCCGGGAAACCCAAGGCTCCCGGCCACCGGCGACCCCGGGACCGGGCCCACCTCCGCCGATCCACGCCGACCGTTTAGCACAAAGCCACCCGCGCCCGACCCGACCAAAACGCGACCGCCCGCCGCGAGCACCCGACCCACTCGGGAAGGCCCCGGCGAACGGTGGCTGGTACGCTCCCGAGCGTGTGCAGTCCCGAATCGGACAGACGCCGGCCGCCGGTGTTGCGGTGGCCCTCCTCTCGTCGATGAGCCGATGAACGCGAACCGCCCGGCCTGATCAGGCTGCGGGCGTCTTCGGGCACGGCTGGGCCGCGGCAGTACCGGAGTGGTGAAGTGTGGGCCTCTCGCCCCTTCCCTCCGCCCTTCGTTCCGGCCTGCCCGGACGGTTTCCCGGCGTGTGGTGCGGAACGGGCGGCGCGGCCCACCCCCGTCCGGTCGGATTCGTCGCACGTTCATGGGGTTTCGTCATGCCATTCGCTGTCTATGTGCTCGGGCTCGCGGTATTCGCCCAAGGCACCTCGGAGTTCATGCTGTCCGGGCTGCTCTCGGACATCGCCGCCGATCTGCACGTATCGGTGCCCACCGCCGGGTTGCTGACCTCGGCGTTCGCGATCGGGATGGTGATCGGCGCGCCCACGATGGCGTTGTTGAGCCGGAACCGGCTGCGCCGGCCGGCTCTGTTGTTCTTCCTGGGGGTGTTCGTCGCCGTGCACGTCGTCGGCGCGCTCACCCCGAACTACCCGATCCTGCTGGCCACCCGCGTGGTCGGCGCGCTCGCCAACGCCGGGTTCTGGGCGGTCGCGCTGGTCACCGCGATCGATCTGGTCGGGCCCGAACGGCGGGCGCGGGCCACCTCCGTGGTGGTCGGCGGTGTCACGCTCGCCTGCATCGTGGGAGTGCCCGCGGGTGCTCTGCTCGGCGGCTGGTGGGGGTGGCGGGCGGCGTTCTGGGCGGTGGCCCTGGTGTCCGTGCCGGCCGTCTTCGCGATCGCCCGGACGGTGCCGGATCGAACCGGCGCGGCGGACGGCGCGGCGGACGGCGGGGCGGACGGCGCGGCGGACGGTCCGATCGAGGCCGCCGGTGTGGGCGGCGGCGCGCGCGGCGAACTGCGGGCCCTCGGTACGCCGTCGCTGCTGCTCACGCTGTTGCTGAGCGCTCTGGTCCAGGGCGCGACGTTCGGTTCGTTCGCCTACCTCGAACCGGTCGTCACCGAGGTCGCCGGCCTCGGTGCCGGCTGGGTCCCGGTCACGCTCGCGCTGTTCGGGGTGGGCTCGTTCGTCGGTGTCACCATCGCCGGCCGGATCGTCGACGCCCGCCCGAACACGCTGATCACGGTCGGCGCGGCGGCCCTGGCCGCGGGATGGGCCGCACTCGCCTTGACCGCCGACCGGCCGATCGCCCTGATCGTGCTCGTCCCGATCCAGGGAATGCTCGCCTTCGGCACCGGAACGGCCCTGATCGCCAGAGTGCTTCGACTCGCCCCGGCCGGTTCCGCACTGGCCGGCGCCGCCGCCACGGCCGCGTTCAACGTGGGCGCGGCGCTCGGCCCCTGGTTCGGCGGGCTGGCCATCGACGCCGACTTCGGCTACCGCGCCCCGCTGTGGGTCAGCGCGGCCCTGATGCTGACCGCCCTGTTGCTCACGGCCCTCACCGTGACGACCCGGGCCCGCCGATCCGGGCCAGTGCCCGCATCGTCGCGGGAGACAGCCGGCTCAGCAGGCGGCCCAGCCTCGCCTCCGGCGTGACCGGGACCGTCGGGCGGCGCCGGCGGATCGCGCGGACGATGTGGTCGGCGACCTTCTCCGGTGGGTAGTCGCGCCGTGCGTACAGTCGGGAGAAGCGTTCCCGGCGGGCGTTCTGCTCGGTGTCGTCGGTGTCGGAGAAGGTGGTGGTGCGGGTGATGCCGGTGTTCACGATGCCCGGGAAGATCGTGCTCACCCGCACGCCGGAGCCGGCCACCTCGGCGCGCAGGCAGTCGGACAACATCGCCACGGCGGCCTTGCTCGTCGCATACGCGGCCAGCGGTTTGGACGGCGTATAGGCCGCCGCCGACGCGAGGTTGACGATGTGGCCGCCCGTACCGCGCTCGGCCATCAAGGTGCCGAAGGCCCGGCAACCGTGGATCACTCCCCACAGGTTGACATCCAGCACCCGCTTCCACTCGGCACCGGTCGTGGCCAGGAACGTGCCCGAGTGGCCGACGCCCGCGTTGTTGACCACGATGTCCGGAACCCCGTGGGTGTGTGCGACCTGCGCCGCGAAGGTGTCCATCGCCGCGCCGTCGGCCACGTCGACGCGATACGCGTGCGCCGATCGGCCGTACAGCCGGGCCAGTTCGGCGGTGCGCTCGACGGCGGCGAGGTTCAGGTCGCACAGCACCAGGTCCGCGCCCTGTTCGGCGAACGCGACCGCGGTGGCCCGCCCGATCCCGCCGCCCGCGCCGGTGATCACCGCCAGCCGGCCCACGAACGGGTCCTCGCCCGATGGCGGTTGCCGCCGACGGGCCCGGTCCAGGGCCGGTGTCGCGGTGCCGTGCTCGATGTGGTCGACGAACTCGCGGGTCATCCCGGCCACGATCGTCGCCTTCTCCAGCAGGGCGGACCAGTGGCCGGCGGCGATCGAGCGCCGCCAGAGCACGGGTGCCCACCGCTCCAGGTCCTCGGACAGCGCCGCGCCGACGTAGCGGTCCTCGGTGAGGGTGACGAGCTGTACCGGCACGGTGGTTTCGCGCCGACCCGGCAACAACGTCCGGGGCAACATGTTGGCCCGGTACAGCGCGATGCCGCGCACCGCGTCGTCGGCGAGCGTGGGCTGCGGGTGGGCGGAGCGCGGCCGAACGCCCTCCGCCTCGGCCAACACCCGGCCCCAGTGCGCGGCCAGGCCCAGCCGCCAGGTCGCCGGTGCGAGGACCGGCAGGTGGAAGGCGGTGATGTACCACGAACGCAGCGACTGGGCCGCGAGTTGCCGCACGTGCCGGGGCGTGGGTCGGGCGAATCGGCTGCGCATCCAGTGTCCGACGTGGTCCAGGCACGGCCCGGAGATCGAGGTGTACGACGCGATCCGGCGCGGGCCGGCCCGGTCGGTGACCGCCTCCCACGCCTGAATCGAGCCCCAGTCGTGGGCCAGTACGTGCGCGGGCCGATCCGGGGCGACCTCGGCCAACACCGCGAACAGGTCGGCGGCCAACTGTTCGAGCCGGTAGCCGTACCGATTCCCGGGCGCACCGGACGCGCCCGCGCCCCGGACGTCGTAGCGCACCACCCGATGGTCGCGCTCCAGATCGGCGGCGACGTCGTCCCACACCCGATGGGTGTCCGGATACCCGTGTACCAACAGCACCAACGGGCCGCTCTCCGGCCCCTGTTCGTACACCGCCAGGGAGACCCCGGCGGAGACCACGGTGCGGGTCGGCAGCCCGCCGACCACCTCCACCACGCGCCGGGCGGCACTCCCGGCCGGCGCGGTCATCGGCCGGCCGCCGCACGCACGCGGTGCACGTGCGGCAGGTCGTCGTCCAGCCAATACGCGTCGTCGTCGGTGACCACCAGCAACTCCTCGAATTTGGCGCCCACTCCGCGCAGCGCGAGATGCGGTTCGACCGCCCACAGGCCCGGTGTCGGCGCGTGCCGCGAGGCCCGCCCGTCCGCCCACAGCGGCGAACGCCCGTGCAGTCGCTCGCCGATCAGCTCCCGGCCCAGGGTGCGCAGCGTGCGCACGCCGAAGCCAAGCGCACTCACCCCGATCGGCCCGCGCAGCGTCACCCGGGTGACCCGATGGCCGATCACCCGCCCGGGGTAGACCCGATGCCGGTTGTCGTAGCCGTGTTCGAGGATCAGCGCGTCCACCGCGCGGTACACGTCGTCGAGCGGCCTGCCCGCCTTGACCTCGCGCAGGATCAGGTCGCGGTAGGCGCCGAGGTCGGCGACGAGGCGGTCCCACACCGCGTTCTCGCCGACCTTGCCGGCGTAGCCGATGTCGGCGGTGTACCCGTCCACGATCGGGGCGCAGTCCAGTACGTACGGCATGCCCTCGGTGAGCACCCGGCCGCTGGGGAAGAACTGGAGCGGGGTACGGAAACCGCGGAACGCGGTGCGGTCGCCGAACCACACGAACGGGATGTGGAAGAAGTCCCAGACGCCCTCCGCCACCAACTCCCGGCGCAGCCACGCGGCGACCCGACGCTCCGTCACCCCCGGTGTGATCCGGGCCGCGACGCGCTCGGCGCATCGGTACGCCAGCCTTTGCACGTCGCGAAATCGCGCCAGATCGACCTCGTCGTAGGCGAACGTCGGCATCCCTCGCGTCGTTCGCTGCGCCGGAACCGGTAGCCGTGTGCTCATGAACTCCGCCTTCGTGGAGGTGGGATGACACCGAGTCGGATGCAGCCGGGTGATCCGCGCCCGAGTGGTCGGCACGCGGCCGTTCGGGGGGAGGGCTCGCCCGGCCGCTCACAGATCCAGTACGAGCCGCTCCCCCTCGGCGGCCCGCGACACGCACACCAACATCGCGCCCGCCGCCCGCTCCCGGTCGGTCAGCCGCAGATCACGATGCTCGACGACACCGGCCGACACCCGGACCCGGCACACTCCGCAGAACCCCTGCCGGCACGAGTAGGCGGTGTCCGGCCGGGCCTCGCGCAGCACGTCGAGGGCGGATCGGTCCGCGGGCACCGACAGGTCCATCCCGCCGTGCGCGAGCCGCAGTTCGAAGGCCCGCCCGTCGACCACCGGCGCCGGCGCGAACCGCTCGAAGTGCAGCCCGCGGGCCGGACTCGCGTCGATCGCCGCCCGGATCCCGGCCAGCATGGGCGCGGGGCCGCAGCAGTACACCGCCGCCCCGGCGGGCGCCCGGCGAAGCAGCTCGGCGCCGTCCGGCAGTCCCGCCTCGTCGTCCGTACGCACCTCGAACCGCCCGTTGGTTCCGCCCAGTTCCGTCAGCTCGGCGCCGAACGGCAACGAGGCGCGGGTGCGGCCGAGGTGGATCAGCCGCCAGTCCAGACCGGCCTGTTCGGCCCGGCGCACCATCGGCAGTATCGGCGTGATGCCGATGCCGCCGGCCAGGAAGAGCACGGCCGGTTCGGCGGCGAACGGGAACGCGTTGCGCGGACCGGCCGTGCGCAACGTCGCGCCGACCGGCAGCGCGTCGTGGATCTCCACCGATCCGCCGCCGCCCTCGGCGAGTCGGCGGACCGCGATCCGGTAGGTGTAGCGATCCCGCGGGTCGCCGCACAACGAGTAGTGCCGGCGGCGTCCGGAGGGCAGTTCCAACAGCAGGTGGGCGCCGGGCTGCCAGCCGGGCAGTCGGCCGCCGGCCGGTGCGCCCAACCGCAGCGAGAGCACGTCCCGCGCCTCGACGACCCGTTCGCGCACCACGAGTTCGAGTGATCCGGGTCGGGTGTTCGGCGCGGTGGGCGACCCCGCGACGCGGGCTCGGCGCCGTCCCCGGTGGGCGAGCGCCCCGGTGTGCAGCCGGCCGAGCACGGTCAGCGCGCGCATCATCCGGTCGCCGCGCTCGCGCCGGTACAGGTCCGGCGGCGCACCGGTCGGCAACGGCACCGAAGTCGGCGGCGTGGCCGGGCTCATCGGGCTGCGGACCGGGCTGCGGGCGAGCAGGCCAGGTAGGCGACGGCCTGGCTCGTGGAGCCCTCCTGGGTGGGGTGGTAGCGCGGCTTGACGTAGCGCGCGGCGGACCGCGCGACGCCGGTGAGCCCCGGCAACAACCCGCGCCTCGACGCCTGTACGTACGCACGCCAGGTCGGCCTGCCCCGGCCCGCCGCCTCGGGGTCGGCGAACATCAGGAAGCGCACCCCGCGCACCCACAGCCAGATCAGCACCGGGCCGGTGACCGCCATGGTGCGCATCCGACGCGAATAGCTCGGGTCCACATGCACGAGCAGGTCGTAGGCGACGCTGCGGTGTTCCACCTCCTCGGCACCGTGCCAACGCAGCAGGTCGAGCATCGTCGGATCCGCCTCGGCCCGGTCCAGGCCGGGCGCGTTGAGCACCCAGTCGCCGAGGAACGCGGTGAAGTGCTCGATCGCGGCGATGATCGCGACCCGCTCGATCAGGTGTTCGCGGCCGGCGGCGCCGGCGAGGTCGTCCCGGGCGCCGAGCACCCGATGGAAGAGCCACTCCACCTGACGCAGGAACGGCGCCGGGTCCAGGCCCTTGGCCGGCAGTAGGTCCAGCACGCCCTGGTGCGCCTCGGCGTGCACGGACTCCTGGCCGATGAAGCCGATCACGTCCTCGCGCAGCCGCTCGTCGGTGATCAGCGGCAGCGCCTCCTGGAAGGTGCGCACGAACCAGCGCTCGCCCTCGGGCAACAACAGGTGCAGCACGTTCATCGTGTGCGTGGCCATCGGTTCGTCCGGCACCCAGTGCATCGGCAGGCGCGACCAGTCGAACCGCACGTCGCGCGGATCCAGCGCCAGGTCGCGGTGTTCGTCGCGAACGACGGGGCCGTCGAGGGGAGTTCGGATCGAGCGCCGGGTGATCCGCGGGACCGCTGCGGCGGGGGGAGCCGGGGACATGGCGGTGCTCCTTCGTCGGAAGGACTCTTGTTACCCCACAGTAGGGAGTGTTGAACAAAAGTCAATACTTCGCTCGCACGTCGCCTTCGGCCGCTCCGGGAGGAGGGTCAGGACGGCTTGAGCACGATGTCGGTGGTCAGCTTGTCCGCGTGTACGAACGCCTGTTGGGCGCGCACGTCGGTCATGAACACGAACGGCGGGATGATCGGCGGCAGCGGCAACGCGTCGGGCGCGAAGTCGAGGCAGATCAGGCCCTCGATGCAGCCGTGCAACCGGGTGAGGTAGATCCGCACATGGCCGACCAGATCCAGGCTGCGGGTGGTCAGCTTCACGTTGCCGCCGGGGTCGACGGTGGTGAGGGCGTAGTCCTTCAGGTGCGCCGAATCCATGGTCAGGACCAGCACCTTGCGCGGCCCGGCGGCGGTGTCGACGGTGGTCACCCCCGCCAGGGCGAAGCCGTTCGGCGCGAACACGCTCGCGGTGATGTCCACCGGCTTCGCGTTGGCCCGCGCGCCGGGCGCCGGTGCGGCGGCCGATGTCCGCGACGGCGGTGCGGCACGCGCTCGCTCGGCGCTCGGGCCGACGACCGCGGAGGCGGCGATCAACACCGCAACTGCCGCCGCCGGGAGGGCGGAAGGATGGGTTCGGTGCGGCCGCGGGCTGGAATCCATGTCGAGTCCGTCCTCGTCGGAATCGGTCGCGCTGCGGGGGTGCCGTGGATCGGGGCCGACGACGATGCGGGTGCCGTCGGTCGAAAAGCACGATGCCGCGGCGGGTTGCCTGCCGCGAACCGCGATGCCTTGCCGAGAAATGAGGCGACCGGGAGGATTCCCCGAACCGCCCGAGGGCTGCGCCGGTACTCTTGCCGTGGACGTGGCACGCGGAGCGCGATCGCCCGCACCACGTTGCCGCCAACCGTGCACGTACCTTGCCGCGACCGAGACTAGGCGTCGTTTTGAATCAAAGTCAACGATCCCGCCGGGACGGCCGCCGGACCCCGCCCGAATCCGAACGCTCGCAGGCCCGCCGGGCCGAACTCGTGGCCATCGGACGGCAATTGTTCGCCCACACCTCGTACGACGCACTGTCCGTGGACGAGATCGCCGGCCGGGCGAATGTCGCCAAGGGCCTGCTCTACTACTACTTCCGGAACAAGCGCGGCTACTACCTCGCGGTGATCGAGGACTCGGTGGCCGACCTGGTCGCCCGGGCCCGCAGCGATGCGGATCAGCCCGCGGCCGACCGGCTGCGCAAGGTGCTCGACGGCTATCTGCGCTTCGCGCAGGGGAACGAGGCCGCCTACCGCACGGTGGTCAGCGGCGGCGTCGGCTTCGACACGGACGTGCTCACCATCCGCGAACGTGTCCGCGAGGAGATGCTCACCTCACTCGCGGAGGGCGCCTACGGCCGGGCCGACCCGTCGCCGATCGCCCGCGCCGCGCTGGTCGGTTGGCTGTACTGCGTCGAGGGGGTCACCCTGGACTGGCTGGCCCGCCGGGAGTTGGCGCGCGAGGAGATCCACCACCTGCTGGTGATGCTGCTCCTGGACACCTTCGTCACCATCGCCCGGTTGGACCCGGCCTGGCCGGCCCCGGAGGCCGCCCTCGCCCTGCACCGGGCGAGCGCACCTTCGCAGTAGCGGGCACCGCGAGTGGCGGTCGGGGTGGGCCCGACCCGGCCGGCCGCGTCCGGCTCGACCCCGGGTCGGGCACTCGACACCGGCGGCTCGGCACGGTCCCGGCATCGGGCACAACTTCGAAGGACGACATCGGGGCACGGCATCGGGCCCCGGCGGGTGGCGCCGCCGGGGCCCGTGATCGACTCGCCTCCCCCCGAGGTCGGTCGATCAGATCCGCTGCCACAGAGCCGGCACGTTGGGCGGCTCCCAGCCCGGTTGTGCCGTGTGGCCCTGCAGGCAGCGGTAGTTCTGACCGCCGTAGCTCGCTGTGGCCCCGGCCGGGTAGTTCGTGCCCGCGGCCCAACTCCCGCCGCCCGGCGGGTTGGTGGGCGGCTGGCTCGTCGGCGGGGTGGTCGTCGGCGGAACGCCGTTGACGTTCAGCACGAAGTCGAAGGACGCCTCCTTGCCGGTGTTGACCGTACGGACCGTCATCAGCAGTCGGGGGTCGTAGATGGTGTCGGTGTTGTTGCGCGGCTCACCGGGGAAGTACGTCTGCGTGGTGAGGATGCCGCGGTTGGGCGCCTGGACCTTCATGTGCAGGTGCCGGGTGCGGCCCGGGTACAGGCCGGGCACGACCGTGGTGAGCTTGTAGGCGCCCTGGGCGTTGGTGTACTGGTGACCGCGGAAGGTGTATCCGACGTTGTCGTAGTTGCCGTTGGTGTCCGCCTGCCAGAAGTCGAGCAGCACGTTGGCCAGCGGCTGACACTGCCGCCCGAACACGTACCCCGACACGGTCAGCAGCGTGCCCGCGCCGGTGAGCACCGAGCGCTCGGGCGAGTTGGGCTTGAAGTACGGGCCCTCGGTCTGGTCGATCGTCGGCTCGTCGCCGTCGTGGCAGAAGGGCGTCGGCTCCAGGGTGTGGCCCTGGTCGCGCTGCGCTCGGGCGAGCGCCGGCACACCGCCGATGAGCAGCGGGAGGGGTGCGGCCACCAAGGCCGCCTTGAGCAGGTTCTTGCGGGTGATGCCGCGCCTGACGGGCTCGTCCTGATCGGTGTTGTCGGTGCCCACAGCGACCTCTTCTCGGCGAGGGGACGGGTGACCGGGATCGAGGCGAATCGATCCGGCGCACTCGCGATTGGTCTGAACCTATGCTCGGCGATCGGGCGCGTCGATGGACAAAGCAAGGCTCTCGTGGTGCTTCGCGTTGATCTCTCTGCGGTACTCGCCGGGCGTGCTCCCGGTCTCCCGGCGGAAGAACCGGCAGAAGTACGCGGGGTCCGCGAAACCCACCCGATCCGCGACCTGACGTACCGTCAGATCGCTGCCCGCCAGCAGCCGTTTGGCCTCCACCACCTGGGTCTGGCGGATGATCCGGCCGGGCGTACGTCCGGTGGCACTCTTCACCGCGTGGTTGAGGTGACCCACCGACACACCCAATTGGGCGGCGTACGCACCGACCGTACGCTCCACCGGATCCAGATCCACCGGCCCGTCCAGGAGCCGGGCGAAACGCTGCGCGATGACGGCGGTCGGACCCGGATCCTGCTCGGGTTCGACATCCGGGTCGTCGTGCGCGGCCAGTCGGGCCGCCCTCAGGATCAGCACATGCAGGTACGCCTGGAGGATCGGGATGAACCCCTCGCCCTGCTCGGCGTATTCGCGGCGCATCTCGGCCACCACCCCGGCCAGCCCCGGCGCCGCGTCGGGTGTGGGGCGCAGCCGTGCGTATCCGGCCAGTTCGCGAATCGTGTCCCGGTCCTCGGGGTGGGCAAGCAGGAAATCGTCGTTGAACAGGACGACCCAGCCGGTGAGTCCCTGCATGCGATGCCAGAAGTGCACCTGGCCCGGCGCGACGAAGAACAGGTGCGGCGGATTGACCGTTCTCGGCGCCAGATCGACCACGTGCGTGCCACGCCCGCCGGTGACGAAGACGATCTCGTAGAAAGTGTGCCGATGCGGGAAGTCGGCCCGCGACATCGGTCCGATCGTGTCGAACGACCCGATCGCGAACGGCAGGATGCTCGGCGCGGGTACGTCCAGCCGATGCAGGGGGACCGCCGGTCGAAGCTGGGTGGGCGAGCTCATCGGCCCCTCCCGACCGGTGCGTCGGGCCTGCCCGGCCTGCTGTTCCTGCGGAAGTCCCATGCCATGTCGGCCCCCTGGCGGTTCTCGGACGATGCGGCCGGCGCTCGATCAGCGGTTCACGCTAGACCGTTCGATACCCGCCGTCGGCGAGTTCGCACCCTCCGTCACGAACTGTCAAACGCCGACCGGTACATCGGAGACCCGGATCACCCGCTCTCGACACCCACCCGCGCCCGAACCCGGGTGCGCGCCGACAGCAAGTACACCGTGCCGGACACCACGATCGGCAGGAACCAGCCATTCCGCACAAAGGAGACCCGACCGACGTTTCGTCGGCCGGATCCGAAAGGAAACCAAATGGTTGGATATTCTCGTGCGACTCCGCCGTTCCGCTCGACGCGGATCACCTTGCCGACGCCGTCGCGGCGGCCGGTGCGGTGAAGTCGGCCGCGCGCAGCTCGGCGACCACGGGCGCGTGGCCCGCCGTCGGCCGGCCGACGCCTCGTAAAGTCGGCCGTCGGCCCGGAGCTCGTGGACCGGGTCCAGGGCGGTTCGGTCCAAGTGCAGTGCGCGGCTCCCTCCGGCGGATCTGCGCGGCGGTCTCCATGGCGGTTCGGGGTGATCGGGCAGCACCCGCGGGCGTCGTGCGGGTGACGTCCGCAGGTGTTGCCCGATCACCCCGAACCGAGGAGCCGGCCGGTGTACCCACGCCGAGCACCGGCCGCCGGCTCACGGTGGGGTCGCGAGCCGACGTCCGGCGTTCCTGGGCGATCGACGGAGCGTTCGGGGCGGGCCGTGCGGATCCGCACGGCCCGCCCCGGCGGCCCGGTCTCAACTGATCGCGAAGTCGTCCCCGTGGACCGAACCCTGCGCGTACCAACCGTGCAGGTAGACGGTCACCGAACCGGAGGCACCGACGGTGAACGGGATGGTCAGCTTGGTCCACGCGGCGCCGGGTGAGGCCCACGTGCTCGCGGTCGCGCCGCCGCTGACACCCAGGTAGGCGTAGTTGCCGCGGACCCAACCGGTGAGCGTGTGGGCCGAGTTCGGCGCCAGTTGCAGGGTCTGCCGGCATTCGCCGGTCTGGGCCGCGCCGGCCGCGGCCTCGATCGCGTGGGTGCCGCCGTGCGCCACCGAGGTGACCACCGCGCCGCCCGGCTGGCAGGTCCACGGGCTGAGCGCGCCGCTCTCCAGGTCGGCGTTGAGCAGGCCGCCGGTGGGCGCGCCGGTCACGGTGAGGTTGTACACCGTGTTGTGCGTCGCCGAGGGACCCGTGCCGGTGACGGTGAGCGGGTAACTGCCGGCCGGCACGGACGCGGAGGCGGTGATGGTGAGCGTCGCCGACCCGCCCGCGGTCACCGAGGTCGGGCTGACCGTGGCGCCGACCCCGTTGGGCGCGCCGGTCACGGTGAGCGCGACATTTTGCGCGGCGCCCGCCGTGACGGCCGTGTTGATCGACGCCGACGTGGTGCCGCCCTGGGCGACGGTGCCCGAGGCCGGGCTGAGGGTGACGGAGAAGTCGTCGATCACCGGTCCGGAGGTGACGGTGAGCGTGTAGGTCCCGTGGTGCGTCGCCGACGGCCCGGTGCCGGTGACGGTGAGCGGGTAGGTGCCGGGCGTCGCGGACGCGGAGGCGGTGATGTTCAGCGTCGCCGACCCGCCCGCGGTCACCGAGGTCGGGCTGACCGTGGCGCCGACTCCGTTGGGCGCGCCGGTCACGGTGAGCGCGACGTTTTGCGCGGTACCCGCCGTGACGGCCGTGTTGATCGACGCCGAGGTGCTCCCGCCCTTGGCGACCGACCCGGAGCCGGGGTTCAGGGTCAGCGAGAAGTCGTTGGTGACCGGTCCGCCGCCACTGGTGAACGGCGCGAAGGTGTGCGTGAACTGGTAGAGGTCCTGCGGGATTCCGGAGCAGTTGTCGGCCGCCCCGCTACCGGGACAGTTGCCGTTGTCGCGCTGGAGGGCCCACATCGACAGGGTGCTGATGCCCTGCGTCTTGGCCCAGTTGTAGACGGTGACCGCGTCGGCGGTGGTGAACGTCTCGGCCGGGCCGAAGTCGTCCACACCGGGCATCACGGTGATCCCGACCATGGCCCACAACTCGGCCTGGGTCTTGTTCGGGTAGAGCTGCGCGAGTTGGTTCTTCAGGCCGGTCGCCGCCGACTTGGCGTCGTTGGCCATCTGGTGCGGCTGGTTGTCGTAGTAGTCGAACGTCATGATGTTGGCGACGTCGACCTTGGTCCCGTTGGAGACCGCGTTCTGCAGTACGGCCAGGCCGCTCTCGGCCAGACCCTGCGTCGTGGTCGGCAGCGTGTACTGGATCTGCAACGGCCGGCCGGTGCTCGCCGCCCAGGTCTGGACCTGCTTGATCGCCTTGTTGCGGCGGTCGATGCCGGCCGGGTTGGTGAGCGAGTTGTCCTCGATGTCGAGGCAGATCCGGGTCAGGTCGTAGGTCGAGACGACGTTCTGGATGGCACTGGCGATCGAGTTGACGTTGGTGCAACTGTCCGCGATCTCGGTACCGGTGTTGTCCGCCGTGTAGCCGCCGAACGACGCGATCACGTCGCCGCCGGCCGCGCGGATCGAGGCGATCTCGGCGCCGAACGTGGCCTGGGAGATCGGCATCCCGGTATCGCCGTTCCAATACGGCGTACACGATCCCTTGGTCGGGGTCTGGATGAAGGCCATGGTCAGGTACTTCGCGCCGGAGGCGGCGGACAGCGTGGCCGGGTTCTCCCCGGTCCACGCCTCGAAGTACGGCGCGAACACCTGGGTGGGCATCGGTGTGCCGACCGCCTGGGCGACGGTCGTCTCGGGCACCGCCTCCGGCGCAGCCTGCGCCGCGCCGCCTGCGGACAACACGAGCCCCAACGACGCGGCTGCGGTGGTCAGCACGGTCGCCAGGGTACGGAGCGGACTTGGTCGTCGCATGGGTACTCCCGCATTCGGTGGGACGGGAAGAGGACGGGGCGCGGGGCGGTGCGGGGCGGTGCGCGGTGCGAGACGGTGCGGGGTGCAGCACGGTGCGCGGTGCGGGACGGTGGCCGTGCGTCGCTGCGCGGCAGCGGGAGGCGGCGGGGCGGCGGAGGGGCAAAGGTCGAGCGACAGACGACGGTGATCGGTGATCGGGCAAGGTATGGCCCACCTCCGGCCCGGCGGCGGCCGTCGGGTTGGTCGGGCCCGTCGGCTTCGTCCGGACCGGAGGTGGCATCTGTGGGGTGCCGGGCGCGTGGTCAGCGCCGGGCGCGGGCCTCTCGGCGTCGACTGGTCAACACCACGGCGCCGCCGAGGACGACGAGCGCACCGGCACCCGCCGCGCCGACGGTGGCCGCGCGCGGGACGCCGGCGGGGCCGGTGTCCGATACGGCCGCGGCGACCGGCGCCTCGTTGATGGTCGCGGGGTTGCGCCCGGCGGGCTCGATGTACGGCGCGCCGGTCTCGTGGGCCAGCGGTGCGGTCGCGGGGTTCACCCGCGCGGCGGCGGGGGCGGCGGCGGCTCCGAAGACCACGTCCGAGCAGGAGTAGAACGCCTCGGGGCTGTCGGTGCGTTGGTAGACGACGTAGATCAGGTGCCGACCGGTCTTGCCGGCGGGCATCCGCCCGTTCATCACGAACGACCCGTTGTCCAGCGGCGGATCGGTCTGGGTCAGGAACGGCGTGGGCTCCAGATCCGACCACTTCAGCGGCACCGTCGGGTCGTAGCCGTCCCGGGTCACGTAGAACTCGAACGTGCCGCGGTGCGGCGAGGTGGCTCGGAACAGGAAGTTGAACGTGCTGCCGGCGGAGACCGAGGTCGCCGGCCAGTCGGCGCGCGCCTGGTCGAAGCCCTTGTACTTGTCCCGCCCGGCACTGCACAGCTTGCCGTCCGGAATCACCTGACGATGCCGGCCGGCAACGTCCGCGAGGTTGACCTCGTTCCAGTCGTACACGGGCTGCGTGCCGCCGATCGCGACAGCCGCCTTGCACGCGGCGGACGTGGGGTTCTCCGGGTTCTCGGCGCGGCACGTGCCGGTCCGGCTGAGCGGATTGCTCAGCGTGCCGTGCGCCTGCGCCGTTCCGGTGGCGAGCGCGGTGATCGTCAGGGGCGTCAGACAGCAGGCCGCGGCGAATGCCGCAACCTTGCGGCGAGACTTCATGAAGCCCTCCGGGTAAGGGAATTGCCAATATCGGGGGACGTGCGGGGGCCTCACGACGGGGGCTCGCTCGGGAAAGGAGCCCCCGGATGGGGCGGATCGGCGCGGATGGGACGGTCGGCGCGGACGGGGTGAGTCGGCACTGATGGGACGGGATCCGCGATGGCCGCGACGGATCCGGGTGTTCCGGCATACGGGTACCGACGCCTGTGGTCCGGGGGGACAGGTATAGACCAATGGCTGCGGCGGTACTCAGAGTCGCCGTGCTCGTCCGGTCGCGCAAGAGCACGGAGCCGGTCTTTCCGGCGGGACGGCCCGATCGGACCGTCATTACTCCCCAACCGAGACGTTGCGAACTGCGCCGAAAAGTCGGGATGGCCTGCGCGACCTTGTTTCTGACACACCGTCAGTTGTGTCGTCATTGTGGCGAGGAAAAATTTTCCGCGATTGCCGGCCGCCTTGCCAATACTTGCCGGGCAACCCCAAAAAGTGCCCGCACACCTATGGACGGGAACCAGGTTGGTATAGACCATTGTCCGTGCAAGGACGCTCGTCGGCGCGATGCGGACGGCGATCGTCCGGCCTTTCCGAAGATCGGCGCCACCGCAGACCCCCCGAGCACCAAGCGCCAAACGCCCGAACACCCAGCACTCCGACACCGACTGCCCCACCGCCCGGCCGCGAGCGGTGGCGCACGCCAACCGGCGGCGTGCGCACGGCATGTCCACCACCGCTCTCGTCCCCCGACTCGTGTCCCAAGACGTGTCCAGGAGCCGGCTCGATGATCTCTGCGTTCCCCGCCCCACACCGCAACTCGCGCCCCAGCACCGCGCTTTCCCACAACTCGCCTCCCCGCGACCCACGTCCCGGTAGGGCTCGTTCCGACCAGGGCACGCCTCCTCCCGGGGCTCGTCGCCGATCGTTGCGCACGCTCGCCCGGGTCCTGGCCGCAACCGTCGTCGCACCGCTCGCACTTGTCGTGCTGCCCACCGGTGCCGCGCACGCCGCGACTCCCGAGGCGACGTTCGCCAAGGCGTCCGACTGGGGTTCCGGCTTCACCGGGCAGTACACGATCCGCAACCAGGGAACCGTCGCACTCACCGCCTGGCGGGTCGAGTTCGACCTGCCCGCCGGCACCACCGTCGGCTCGTACTGGGATGCCGTGCAGACCGGATCGACCGGCGGCCACTACGTCTTCACCAACCGCGAGTACAACGGCGCCCTCGCCCCGGGTGCCTCGGTCACCTTCGGCTTCCTCGGCTCGGGCCCGGGAACTCCCGCCGGCTGCAAGCTCAACGGCAACCCGTGCGTCGGACCGGCCGTCCCCGACACCACCCCGCCCAGTACACCGACCGACCTGCGCGTGACCACGGCCGGCCCGAACGCGCTGGCCCTGTCCTGGACCGCGTCCACCGACAACGACCGGGTGGCCGGCTACGACATCCAGGTCGACGGCGCCGCGACCACGACCAGTGCCGGTCCGGGCGTGACGTTGTCCGGGCTCACCCCCGGCACCGCCTATGCGGTCAAGGTGCGCGCGAAGGACGCGGCGGGCAACGTGTCCCCGTTCACTCCCGAGCTGATCGCCACCACCACGACCGGCGGTGGCAATCCCCCACCGGGATCGGTGCGCAGCGTCCCGTACATCGACATCACCGCACCCACCCCGACCCTGACCGACGTCGCCGCGGCCACCGGCCAGAAGTTGTTCACGCTCGCCTTCGTACTGGGCAGCAACAGCGGCTGCGACCCCAAGTGGGGCGGCACGATCGCGCTCGACGAACCACGTATCGTCAACCAGATCACCGCACTTCGCGCCCAGGGCGGCGATGTCGTGGTCGCCTTCGGCGGCGCGGCCGGGCCGTACCTGGAGGCGTCCTGCGGCAGCCCCGACGCGCTCGCCGCCGCCTACACCAAGGTGATCGACACCCTCGGCGTCAAGCACCTCGACATCGACATCGAGGCGTCCATCCCGCTCGACACCATGAACAAGGCGCTGGCCAAGGTGCAACGGGACCGACCCGCCACCACCGTCAGCTTCACCCTGATGGTGCAGGGCGACGACTACGGGCTGACCCCGTCCCTGGGCGTGGACCTGCTCAAGAACGCGCGGGACAACGGAGTTCGGGTCGACATCGTCAATCCGATGGCGATGGAATTCGGCACCTCGCGCCCGGTGTGGGGCGACGCGGTGATCACCGCCGCCGAATCGACGCTGCGTCAGATGAAGGAGATCTGGCCCACCAAGTCGGACGCCGAACTCAAGAGCATGCTCGCGGTCACCCCGATGATCGGCCGCAACTTCAACGGCAAGACTTTCGTCCAGTCGGACGCGAACAAGCTGGTCGCCTGGGCGAACACCAACCACATCGGCCGGCTGGCGTTCTGGTCGGTAGGCCGGGACAACGGCTCCTGCCCGGGCGGCGGCGTGTCGCCCACGTGCAGCAGCATCAGTCAATCGCCTTACGAGTTCACCAACCTGTTCAAGAACTTCACCGGCTGAACCCACCTGCCCGGCATCGGTCGACCCCCTTTCGGCCGGTGCCTCCCGCGCCCGGCGGCGCCCACGCGACGCCGCCGGGCCACCCTCTCACCGGGCCCGATCGATCTCGGCGGCAACCGCCGGTCGCAGGCCCGCCGCGGTACCGATGGGGTCGGATATCAGGATTCGTACGCAACACATCACTTTCAACCGTTACGTTGATCGCGGGCCGGGGCCGACCCTGACGTCGCGTACGAAGCGGAGTGATGACCCATGCCACGCAGGAATCCGGACCCGTACAAGTCGCCGAGAGCCTTCTACGCCTCGGAGTTGCTCCGACTGCGCGAGGCCGCGGGACTGACCCAGGCCCAGCTCGCCGAACACGTGTTCTGCCACGATTCGAACATCGCCCACTTCGAATCGGGTACCCGGCGGCCCCAGGTGGAGACCTCGAAAATGTTCGACGAGGTGTTCGACACCGGGCAACACCTCCAACGCCTGTGCGCGTTGGCCCGCCGGTCCGGACACGCCGAATACTTCGCGGACGCTGCGGAGTTGGAGGAACGCGCGCTGACGATCAGCGAGTACTCACCGATGCTGGTGCCGGGATTCCTGCAAACCGAGGCGTACGCACGCGCATTCACCAAGTCCGCTCGCCCTTTCGCTGCCGAGGACGAAATCGAAGAACTCGTGCGAACACGCATGGAACGAGCGCGGTTGCTGGAGAAGGAACACCCGCCCAAAGTCTGGGAGATCATTCACGAGGCTGCGCTGCACGTCGTCGTGGGGTCGCCCGAGATCATGCACGAGCAGTTGCTGGCCGTCGTCGAGGCGGGCCGAAGTCGGCGCTACCTGGTACAGGTGCATCCGTTCACAGGCGGCCCACACCCGTTCATGACGGGCGTCGTCTCCTTGATGTCCTTCGCGGATTCCTCACCTGTCGTATACGTCGAGGGCGCATACACGGGCCAGTTGATCGATGATCCGACCGTGGCCGGGAGATATCGGAAGGCATACGATCTGGCCAGAGCGGCCGCGCTCTCGCCGGCGGCTTCCTTGCTCCTGATCGAATCCGTAGCGAAGGGTTTCGCAACCGATGAGCATCGCACATGACCTGAGCACTGCCCGCTGGCGCAAGTCCTCCTACACGAACGCTGACGGCGGCAACTGCGTCGAGGTGGCCGGCGGCCTGCCCGGCATCGTCCCGGTCCGCGACAGCAAGGTCCTCGACAGCCCCACACTCGTCTTCGAGAACGACGGCTGGTCGGCCCTGTTGTCCGACCTCGCAGCCGGCGACCACGCGACCCACTGACAACGGTTGGAGTCCCGAAGCCCAACAGCCCCGGGACTCCAACCACGTCACATATCGGGCCAATCTCTTGGCAGGGCTTTTGTACCGGAGTATGGTGGTTAGTGGCCTACGGGGCGAGCGAGGGAGTTCGACCGATCAGTGGGTGGCCTTGGAGAAGGGAGCTTCAGCTCATGCCGAGGTCGGGCGGTCGGGCTGAGAGGCGAGAAGGTCGAATGGACCGGATCGCGACCCCTAGCACCTGATTCGGACAATGCCGGCGCAGGGAGTCCCACCTCGTAGGTCTTTTACGCGCGTACGTCGACCCGGGCACCGGGCCCGATGGACGCGCGTTCGCATGTCTTGGCCCGGCCTGGCCGGCCTCCGAGCGATCACCGACCCGGATTGTTGAACCGGACCTCCGGGTTGGCAGGTGTCGCGCCCACCAACCAGGGCTGCGGGATGCACTTCAGGTGGAGGTCGAAGAAGGCCCCGACGTAGGCCCGAGTCAGGGCCAGCCCGCGCTCCCCGGCGAGCCCGGTCGGCAACCCGCCGCCGGGCAGGCCCAGTTGGTCGAGGAAGACCGGGATGTCGCTGAAGCTGTAGTGATTCGCGCCGGTCACCGTCAACCACCGCTTCCACCCGTCCAGTCGAGCCCACGCCTGGTCCCAACTGGGATCCGTACCTCCCGGCCGATGCACCTCGTCGCCCGTGCCGAGCAGCATGAACGGGCGCCCGCGCAGGCCCGTTTCGGGTACCGCAGAGTGGAACGCGCCGTCGATGTTCACGCCCGCCCGGACCCGGGAATCGGCCGCCATCGCCGCCGCCGAACTCGCGCCGCCGATCGAGTGCCCTGCCATGCCGATCCGGTTGCGGTCGATCAGGGCGGCGTAGCGCCAGGCCGACCGGGGTCCGGTGAGTCGATCCAGTACGAAGGACGCGTCCTCGGCCCGACCGGCGGTAACGGCCTCCAGGTCCGCTTCGGTCCGGACCTTGTCACACGCGACGCAGGTGAGCATCCGGCCGCCCGGGAACGCGGTTCCCACCGACTCGTACGCGTGGTCGACGGCGGCCACCACGTAGCCGCGGCTTGCCAGTTCCTCCGCCAGGCCGGTGAGGGTGTACGCGGAGACCCCGAATCCCGGGGACAACAGGACGAGCGGAAACCGGCCGGAGGCGGGCCGGGCATCGACCTCAGCGTCGGTCGCGGTGGCACTGAGCGTCTCGGCGGGGAAGGCGTCGCCCATCCCCCGGTCCGCGAGCAGCAGGCGGGCCTCTTCGACGGTGGCGTAGGGGGCGGGCGTGCGGGTGCGGGTGCCGCGCTGGGCGGGGTAGTAGACGCCGACCATCAGCTCGCGTGCACCGGCTTCCGGCACCCACGGGTCCCGGCGGGTCCGGTCGACGAGGTGCAGGGATTCCCGACCGACGGCGAACGGGCCGGTCGGGTGCGGCAACGAGGTCCGATCGGCCGAGGCCGGGAGGTCGGCGGCGGCAATGGTGGCGGAGGCGGCGGAGGTCACGCCTGCGGCTGCGGGTTGCGCCAGGGCGGTCGGCACGGCCAGCGCGAGGGCCAGGGCCAGGGCGAACGCGGAAAGCGCGCCCGTCGGGTTCGGCGAGGATCGTTTCATGTACCGATCCTGGGCTTCGGAGCCGGTTGCGGGCATCGGCCGGCGGTCGCACCGCGGCGCGGGCCCGGCGTACATCCTCGGGCGCATCCGGCCGCCCTACGACCGATGGTTCGGGGAAAGTCGGCGGACCCGCGGCCCGGTCCGGATCGGCCGATCGGAGCACCGCCGAACCGTCCGTGCGGTCCTTCGGCGTGGCGTACGCACGGTGCCGGGCTGTCGGGTCGAAGCGGCGGATAGTGGGACGAAGGCGATCCCCGGGCATCGGTCGCGCCCGCGTTCGATGCCGCCTCTGTTGGGAGAAACCCCGTGTCCGACACCCAGTTCACCTATGTCATGTACGTCCGCACCACCCCCGAGGAGTTGTGGCGCGCGCTGACCGAGCGCACCGAGATCGACCGCTACTTCGACGGATCGGGGCCGGAATCGGACTGGCGGGTCGGCTCGCCGGTCCGCTGGTCGATGGCACCGCGCACGGCGCCGCGGGACGCCGGTCAGGTGGTCCTGGCGGCCGAGCCGCCGCGTCGACTGGCCTATACGTGGCACAACTACGAGCCGGAGATCGCCGAGATGTTCGGCTGGAGCCCGGAACAACTCGCCGAACAGCGCCGTGAGCCGATCTCTCGGGTCTCCTTCGACCTGGTACCGCTGGGCGAAGTGGTCGCGCTGCGGGTCCTGCATGACGGCTTCGCACCGGAATCCGAGATGCTCAAGAGCATCCGGGAGGGCTGGCCGATGATCCTGTCCAACCTCAAGACGATGCTGGAGACCGGCGAGACCTTGCGCTTCGGCGCGTAGCTCAGCGCTTGGAGCCGGTGGGGTCGGTGGAGCCTGCGGCGCCGGTGGGATCTGTCGGTGTGCGCAGGAAGGATTGGGTGACCTCGGTGAAGGCTTGGGGCTCGGCGGCGTGGACCAGGTGGCCGGCCGGGATGGTGACCACCCGGGCGTCCGGCAGCCGGCGGGTCCACTCGGTGACCCGGTCCTGCGGAATGTGGCTCGTCGAGCCGCCGGCGACCACGAGGGTGGGGGCGGTGATCCGGGCCAGGCGTTCCCACCACACCGGATCGGGGGTGTCGATCTGCTTGCGGACGGCGACGACCATGTCCCAGTCGAAGCCGAGTTCGCCCTCGGGCCGGGTCGGCGGGACGGGATCGCGCGGCAGCGGCACAGAGACGTCCTCCAGTACCAACCGGCCCACCCGATGCGGGTGTTCCTGCGCGAACAGGTAGGCCACGACGCCACCCATCGAATGGCCGATCAGGTCCACCCGATCGAGGCCGAGCACGTCGAGAAACGCGACCAGGTCGTCCCGCATCAGTTCGACGGAGTAGTCGCCGGGCCAATCGCTGCGCCCATGCCCGCGCAGATCGACCGCGTACACCCGCCACCGCTCGGCCAGGGCCCCGGCTATTCGGGCCCAGTGCGAGGCGTCCTCACCGAGCGCGTGCAACAGCACCAGCGGCGGGGCCTCCGGCGTGCCCCACACGTCGTACGCCAGGCAAATCCCGCCGACCTCCACCGTGCTCGACGCACCACTCGGTTCACCCATATTCGGACCATAGCCGTGCGACCGGCGGCGACGGAACGTCGTTCGCTGCGGGCCGAATGGGCTGCGGCGGGCGCCGGATCCCGCGCGCCACGCCGGCTCGGGGCGATCGAGCGGGCGGCGTACCGCGCGGGCAGCACTCTTGCGCGATGCGCCTCGGGCGCGATGCGGCGCGGGCGCGGTGGGTCAGATCCAGCCGTCGAGCGACTTCAGGAACGCGTCGAAATCGTCGCGGTGGATGCAGTGGCCGACGTTTTCGACCACGCGTACCTCGAAGCCGTTCCCGCGCAGTTCCTCGTTCAGCTCCGGCGTCATGATGAAGCTGTCCGACGCGGACTGGACCAGGCTGGGCACCACGGGCGCGACGGGAACGTAGTCCGGGTCGAAGTCGCCCATCCGGGTCAGGAAGTCCTGGTCGAACTTCCGGAATCCGTCGAGTTCGGCCTGTACGTCCGCCGCGGACCAGCGCGGGTTCATCGCACGAATACTCTCCAGGGAGGCGTTGGCCACCATCGCCCGCATCCCCTCGAAGGCCCCGGCAGGTACCGAGCCCATCCGAAAGCCCGGGTCGGAGTACACGGCCTTCTTCGGCCGCAACCGCTCGACCGCGAGCGACAGCGCGAGCGCGCCGAGCGAGTGCCCGATCGCCACGTCGGCGCCGACCGGCAGGTTCTCCACGAGGTCGTCGGCCATCGCTTCCGGGCTGTACTGCGCCCGCTCGCTCAGCCCGTGCCCACGCAGGTCCGGCGCGTACACCCGGTAGCCGCGCCCGACCAGCACATCCTCCAACGCGTGCCACGTCCCGTGGTCCGACATCCCACCATGAACAAGCACCGCAACCTTGTCCCCGACCCCACGCTCATGCACATGCAGCTTCACAGAACACGCTCCCCTCTACGCTGACACGATTCAGCATCACTTCACGATGCTACCTCCGCCGCCCACGGGAGACCAGCCGCCACGCACCGGATCCCCCACCTCCCCACCATCCCCGGACACGCCCCCAACGCAGCCCACCTGGGGCACCCGGATGAGGAGGGCGCGGAACCTACAGGCCCAGGCTTGCGACGAAGGCCGAGAAGGCAGGTGCTACGACCCTCCACTCGCAGAGCTGGGGGTTCGTCCAGAAATCACTGCCGACCACGCGAGGATCCGATTGATCGGTGCGGTAGTCGAGCGCCAGGGCAACGTCGTCACCAGGGGTGCGATTGACGGCAATCAGCACCGCCTGTTCAACGTCGAGCCAAGGCAGTTCGAGCGGGACGGCGCCCCTGCTTCCACGTGCCTCGCGAAAAAACGCACAGTGCTCGTCGTCGGCGAACATGTCCATCGAACGGGACTCGACTCCATCCGCCCCGGGCTCGACAGAAAGACGAGCGGGCTCCTGAACCACGGGACGACCTCCGCCAGTACCGCATCGCCCGGGTGACGCCAAAGGCCGCGATCGACACCCGCGATGCCGAGTCGGCTCCGCCTGCGGTTGCACACCCACGCGCCGCGCCCGGCGATCCCCCGGTGAACCGGCCGGCCGAACGGCCGACCGCATCAGCGGTCGGGAGATCACGCGGTCGGGGTCGGTCCTGTCAGCGCGGGGCTTCCGGTTCGGTCGGGGGTTGGGTTTCGAGGTGGAGGAGGGTGGCAAGGAAGCCGGGGAAGCGGTGTTCGAACTCGGGTTCGCGGAGGCGGAGCGTCATGCCCGTGCCGGTGTTGCGTTGGACGACCAGGCCCGCTTCGCGCAGCACCTTCCAGTGGTACGAGCGGGTGGACTTGGTACCGGGCACCGTGAGTGCAGTACACGGGAGTTCGCGGGTCGGGTCCACGGCCAGTGCGACGACCACGCCGCGTCGGTGTTCGTCGGAGAGCGCGGCGAAGACGTCGCTCAGCGACACCTCGTCGAGCGACGGGTGGTGCATCTGGACGGGCATCCCGATCCGCTCCTTGCCTGGGTCCACGGTTGCCGGCGCAGGCCGTGGGTGTCTACGGTACCGGGGTACGAAGATTTTCGAACCACCCCGATGGGAAGCGCACACCATGACGAACACCCGACCCACCCCCGTTCATCCCACCGTCGCCGTACTGGGCACCGGCATCATCGGCGCCGCCATCGCCCGCAACCTGTCCCGGAACGACTTCGAGGTGCGGGCCTGGAACCGTACGCCCGCCAAGGCCGCGGCCCTGACCGCCGACGGCGTGCGCGCGGTCGAGACACCGGCCGACGCGGTCTCCGGTGCGGACATCGTGGTCACCGTGCTCAACGACGGCCCCCGGGTCCTGGACGCGATGCGAGCCGCAGTGCCCGGGCTGCGCGCCGGCGCCGTGTGGGTCCAGGTCAGCACGGTCGGCGTCGACGCACTGGACGAACTGGCCGCGTTCGCCGGTGAACACGGGCTGCTGTTGGTGGACGCCCCGGTGCAGGGCACCCGGGGGCCTGCCGAGCAGGGGCAGTTGGTCGTTCTGGCGGCGGGCGCGCCGGCGGCCCGCGAGGTGGTCCAGCCGCTGTTCGACACGATCGGTCGGCGCACCCTGTGGGTCGGCGAGGACGGTACCGCCGGCACGGCCAGTCGCCTCAAGCTCGTGCTCAACACCTGGGTCCTGGCGCTGACCCACGGCGTCGGAGAGGCCCTGGCCCTGGCCCGCGGCCTGGACGTGGACCCGCAACTGTTCCTGGACGTGGTAGGCGGCGGCCCGATGGACAACGCCTACTTCCAGCTCAAGTCGGCCGCGATCCTCTCCGACGACTACACCACCAGCTTCTCGGTGGACAACGCCGAGAAGGACGCCCGTCTGGTGCTTCAGGCCGCCGAACGCGTGGGTGTCCGGATGGACGTCGTCGCTGCCGGGGCGGAGCGCTTCCGCCGCGCCTCCGCACAGGGCCACGGCGACCAGGACATGGCGGCCGGCTACTTCGCCGGCTTCGACCAGTAGACCCACTTCGACAAGCAACCCCGTACGGCGACCCGCATTCGGTCGACCGGGCACGTCGCGGCGCACGCGACCATGTGGGCCCGGCCGACCGGGCGGGATGCGATCGACACCGCCGCTGCGCCCGCGGACCCGGTCAGCCGCGCGCATCACGCCCACGCCCCGGAGCGCTCGCGAGCCGGCGCACCACCACCGGAACGACGATCGCCGCGGCCACCACGTGCGCGCCGCACAACATCGCCTTGGTCGAGGCCGGCGTGTCACCGGCCCACAGCGGGCCGGCCATGGACAGCGCGGTCAGCACGAGCGTGGCCACCAGGTACGTCCGGGCCGGGCGGGTCGCGAAGCGTGCGAGGAGTACGGCCAGTAGCGTCCCGATCGACAGGCTGACCGCCGTGCCCATCGCGAACATCCCGACGGTGATCGGTTCCGCCGTCGCCGCCCCGATGTTCCCGGCCCGCATCGGCACGCCGAGGCCCCGGGCGAGCAACCCGTACAACTCCGTGCCGATCGCGGCGGCCACCCCGGCCGCCACGCTCACCGACCACACCGACCAGGACTCCCACGCGGCGGGCGAACGATCGGTCGAGGTCGGGTGCATCGTGGTGTTCATCGACATTCTCCTCTGACATCCGGGCGGTTCCCGTTGCCCGAGGGTCGGAGGCGCTCCCCGCTTCTCGACATCACCACCGCATCACCGAGACCACCGACGCCACCGACACCGCCGGAGGCGTCACGCCCGCCATCGCTTCGCCGCAGTTCGGAACCTCGCACAACGGCCATCGGCGAATTCGTACGTCAGTACGATGCCCGGGTGACGAGTGACGTGGCGACCGATCAGCCGACCCACCGCCAACTACCGCAGGGGAATGAGGAGTTCCCCGACGGCCGTAGTTCCGGGGCTGTACGTCCGGAGCCGCGCGGGTGGGCCTGGTCGCCGGCTCGGTTCGGGTATCGGGATCGGCCGCCGACGTCGTTGCGCGAGCGGTTGGTGCCCTCGTACACCGACAACAGCCCCTACACCGGCGGCGGCTGGCTGCCCTGCATCCTGGTCACCCTCCTGGCCGGCTTCATCCGGTTCTGGAACCTGGGCAAGCCGCGGGCGGTGATATTCGACGAGACGTACTACGCCAAGGACGCCTGGTCGCTGCTCAAGCTCGGCTACGAGGGCACCTGGCCCAAGGAGGCCAACGACCAGATCCTCGCCGGCCGGACCGACACCCTCCAGACCCAGGGCTCCTACATCGTCCACCCGCCCATCGGGAAATGGACCATCGCACTGGGCGAACAACTCTTCGGACTGACCCCCTTCGGATGGCGCTTCGCCCTCGCCGTCCTCGGCACCCTCTCCGTCCTGATGCTCTGCCGCATCGGCCGCCGACTCTTCCGCTCCACCCTCCTGGGCTGCGTCGCCGGCCTGCTCATGGCCCTGGACGGCCTGCACTTCGTGATGAGCCGCACCTCGCTGCTCGACCTGGTCCTGATGTTCTGGATCCTCGCCGCGTTCGGCTGCCTGCTCATCGACCGCGACGACAGCAGAAACATCGCCGCCCGCATGTTCGAATCCGGCCCCGACCCCGCCCGCGCCGCCTCCATGAAACTCGGACTCCGCCCCTGGCGCGTCATGGCCGGCATCTGCCTCGGCCTGGCCTGCGGCACCAAATGGAGCGGCATCTACGTCCTCGCCGCCTTCGGCATCCTCACCGTCCTGTGGGACGCCGGCACCCGACGCGCCTGCGGCGCCCGCCGCCCCTACCGCGCCACCCTGCGCCACGACGTACTCCTCGCCTTCCTCGCCACCGTCGGCATCGCCGTCGCCATCTACACCTGGTCCTGGACCGGCTGGTTCACGACCGACGGCGGCTACTTCCGCCACTGGGCCGACGACCGCTCCGGACTCTCCCCCGACGAGGTACTCGGCATCCCCCTGCCCCAATTCGGCATGTCCTGGGTACCGGCGCCACTACGCAGCCTGTGGCACTACCACGCCGAAATGTGGTCGTTCCACACCCACTTGGAGGCGCCGCACCTGTACCAGTCGAACCCGTGGAGCTGGCTGGTGCTCGGCCGACCGGTTCTCTACTACAACGAGACCGTGCATCGAGGCACGGCCGGGTGTACCGAGCAGGACTGCTACCAGACCGTGTTGGGCATCGGGACGCCGCTGCTGTGGTGGAGCGGCGTGATCGCGGTCGGCTACCTGCTCTTCCGCTGGGCCGGCCGCCGCGACTGGCGCGCAGGAGCCGTCCTGTGCGGCCTCGGCGCGGCCTACCTGCCCTGGATGGCCTACCAGCAACGCACGATCTTCCTGTTCTACGCCGTCGCCTTCGTCCCGTTCCTGTGCCTGGCCGTCACCATGATGCTCGGCGCACTCCTCGGCCCACCCGACGCATCCGAACGACGACGCGCCTGGGGCACTGCGGGCGTGGTCGCCATCATCGCCCTGATCGCCTGGAACTTCCTGTACTTCTATCCGATCCTCGCCGGTGAGACCATCGGTCGAAGCGCTTGGCTGGACCGCCTGTGGTTCAGCACCTGGATCTGAACCGGGGAAGTGGTCGCTTCGACCGAGACGGGACAGCGGCAGCAGCAGGGCAGCGCCCCGGCCGGCAACGCCGGAGCGGGGCAGGGCGGGATCAGCCGTTGCCGGCCTCCCGCGCCACCCGCTCCAGTCGGCTCCGGTGGTTCTCCCACCACGTGCGATCTCCCGGTGGCAGGCCGTCGTTGTCTTCCAGACGCCCGACGGTTCCGTCGATGAGCTCGCGCACGATGTCGGCGTGGCCGGCATGCCGCTGGGTATCGGAGATCACCCGGACCAGGATGTGATGCAGCGTCACCGCCCGCCGCTCCTCGGGCCACCACGGGACATGACCGATCGCATCGAGCGCCAGCGTCGCGATCGTACGGTCGGAGTGTTGCCACGCCCGGTGGTACAAGCCGACGATTTCCTCGCGCGACTCGTCGGCGGTGGCCCACATGTCCGCGTTGGGTTCCGCGTCCTCCGTGTACCACCAGGGCGGCGGCTCCGCGTCGAAGAACGGTCGCCCGAACGTGTCGCCGAAGTAACCCAGTTCCACGCCGGCGACATGTTTGATCAGGCCGAGCAGGTTCGTGCCGGTCCCGGTCAGCGGGCGGCGGATGTCGTAGTCCGAAAGCCCGTCGAGCTTCCACACCAGGGCGTCACGCCCGTCCTGGAGGTAACGCAGCAGGTCCGCTTTCGGGTTCGGTTCGATCATGTCGACCACTCTTCCACCCGGCACCGACAGCCGGGCTCGCACACCCGGCCGCCGGCCGGGAAATCACCGGGCTCGGAGGCATGCCCTCCCGAGGCGTCCCGCCCCGATCCTCCCGCCGTCAGGCGGCCGTTCCGCCCGCGTTGTGGATCAGCCGTCGGAGCACCTTCAGCGCGGTGACGTAGTCCGCATCGTCGATGCCCTCGTGCAGGACGGCGCGGATCGCCGGGGCGTTGCGGGAGAAGTCGACGCGGGCCCGCTCCCCCTCCTCGGTCAGCCACAACCGGTCCTCGGTGTCCCGGGTCAGCCAACCACGCCCCACGAGCACCTCGGCCTCCGCCGCCAGATCGTCCTCGGGCCGGATGTACAAGGTCATCGCCTCCTGCAGCTCGGGCACCGTCATCCCACCGCCGTCGGGGGAGATGTCGTTCACCGACAGGTTGCGCAGCAGCCAGAACTGGGGCTGGGTGTAACCCTTTTCGACCTGCCGGGCCCGGATGTACGCGATGAGCGCCTCATAGGCGACACCCGTCCAGTACGCGGCGGGCTGTCCGGCGAGTTCGGCGTCGGAGATCTGCTCGGTCGTCATGGGAAGTTCCTCACTCGGTCGGTCGACGGAGCCCGTTCACCGTTCGGCGCGGGTCATGCCGAAACCGTAGAACTTCAAGTCGACTTGAGGTCAAGGAGGTGATCCTCCGGACACCACCGCCACGAACAGCCGCCGCACGACGCCGAGTCGGCCTCGGCGCGGCACCGCCTCGACGTCGAAACCCGGCTCGCATCCGACGCCGCGCCCGGCGCAGCCGCGCCCGCCCCACACACCCACCGCCCACTGCCCACTGCCCACCCCACCGGAGGCCGCCCCGGAAATCGTTGTCCCGCCCGCCCCGTCACCCCACCGAGCCACCGCAACCCGCCCACCGCCGATCTAAGTTGTTGCTCGAAACATAATCCCTCCACCCACCCCACCCACCCCACTCACCCCGCCCACCAGCACCCATGCCTTCCCGCCACCCGAACCCGGGCCATCCCACCCGTACTTCGCAATCCCGGGCCCCGACACCCCTCCCCTTTCCGAACAACCGGTTTTTGGTTCGCCTACGTTTCCCAACCGTTACCGAAGTCGGCATTCATCGGGGGTTCCAGGGTCTGGCGGACGCCCGATCCGGCTATTACGTTGTCGCCCACAACATTTAAGGCGTGGCCGCCTTCCCTTGTTGACCGTGCCGACCGCTTTACCCGTCCGTCCTGCGCAGCTCCGCACGCCGCACCATCCCGCGACGCCTCCACGTCTCCCGCCGGCCCCCACCGGCGCGTGCCCGAAGGGATCCACCATGCGCAAGAGGTTCCTCGTGTCCGTCTCCGCCTGCGCCGTACTGGCCGCCGGCACCCTCTCCGCCTGCTCGGACGACTCCGGCACCGGCTCGTCCGGCGCCACGAACGGCGGTGGCAAGAAGGCGAAGATCGGCGTGATCCTGCCCGACAGCAAGACGTCGGGCCGGTGGGAGACCAACGACCGCAAGTACCTCACCGACGCGTTCAAGGCCGCCGGCGTCGACTACGACATCCAGAACGCGCAGGGCGACAAGTCCCAGTTCCAGACCCTCGCCGACCAGATGATCACCAACGGCGCGACCGTCCTGATCATCGTCAACCTGGACAGCGGCACCGGAAAGGCCGTGCTGGACAAGGCCAAGTCCCAGGGCGTCGCGACCATCGACTACGACCGACTGACCCTGGGCGGCAGCGCGCAGTACTACGTCAGCTTCGACAACGTGAAGGTCGGCACGCTGATGGGCCAGGGCATCGAGAAGTGCCTGTCCGCCGCGAAGGCGCAAAAGCCCACCGTCGCGATGCTCAACGGCTCGGCCACCGACAACAACGCGACGCTGCTCAAGCAGGGCTACGACGCGGTACTCAAGCCGAAGTTCGACTCCGGCGAGTACGTCAAGGGCCCGGACCAGGCCGTCCCGGACTGGAACAACACCGAGGGCGCCAACATGTTCGAGCAGATGCTCACCCAGTCGCCGAACATCTCCGGCGTCGTGGCAGCCAACGACGGCCTGGGCAACGCCGCGATCTCGATCCTGAAGAAGCAGAAGCTCAACGGCAAGGTCCCGGTCACCGGGCAGGACGCGGAGACCACCGCGTTGCAGAACATCCTGGTCGGCGACCAGTGCATGACCGTCTACAAGGCGATCAAGAAGGAGGCCGACGCGGTCTCCGGACTGGCCGTCGCGCTCGCCAAGGGCCAGAAGCCGGCCGTGCCCGCCACCGTCCGCGACCCCGAGGGCAAGCGCGACGTGCCGTCCGTACTGCTGGAGCCGCTGGCCATCTACAAGGAGAACGTCAAGGACGTGGTCGCCGACGGGTACGTCACCAAGGACACCCTGTGCACCGGCGCCTACGCCGCCAAGTGCACCGAGTTCGGCATCAACTAGCCGCCCAGACTCCGCAGTTGCGCCGGAACCGCACCCACGAGGCCGGTTCCGGCCGGCGCGTACCCTGCCGCCACCCCCACGCGAGGAGCCCGCACCGTGGCCCTGTCCCCCACCCCCGCCCCGCCGCCCGCGTCCGATCCCGTGCTCGAACTGCGCGGCATCAACAAGAGCTTCGGCGCCGTACACGTCCTGCGCGACGTGGACCTGTCCGTCTACGAGGGTCAGGTGACCGCGCTCGTCGGCGACAACGGCGCGGGCAAGTCGACCCTGGTCAAGTGCATCGGCGGCATCCACACCGCCGACTCCGGCGAGTACTTCTTCGACGGTGCGCCGGTCACCGTCAACAGCCCCCGCGACGCGTCCGACCTGGGCGTCGAGATCGTGTACCAGGACCTCGCGCTGTGCGACAACCTCGACATCGTGCAGAACATGTTCCTCGGCCGCGAACGCCGGCGCGGCTGGGTGCTGGACGAGGACAGCATGGAACAGATCGCCGAGGAGACCCTGGCCGGCCTGTCCGTACGCACCGTCTCCTCGATCCGCCAACGCGTCTCCAGCCTCTCCGGTGGCCAGCGCCAGACGGTCGCGATCGCCAAGGCGGTGTTGTGGAACAGCAAGGTCGTGGTGCTCGACGAACCCACCGCGGCGCTCGGCGTCTCGCAGACCGCGCAGGTGCTCGAACTGGTGCGCCGGCTCGCCGACAACGGCCTGGCCGTCGTACTCATCTCGCACAACATGAACGACGTGTTCGCGGTCGCCGACCGGATCGCCGTGCTCTACCTGGGCCGCACCGCCGCACAGGTCAGCACCAGCGAGATCACCCATTCCCAGATCGTCGAACTCATCACGTCGGGGCAGACCGAGGCACTCGGTCCCGGCGCGGGTCGAAACGGAGTGAACCGATGACGAGCAGCGTCCTGCCTCTCGCCGACAAGAGCGAGTCCGATGCGCCCGAGTCGCCGGTGGTCACGCACGTCAAGGACTACCTCGCCCGACTGCGCGGCGGCGACACCGGCGCGATGCCCGCCGTGCTCGGCCTGGTGGTGCTGTGCACCGTCTTCGCGATCATGCGCCCGCGGTTCCTGAGCGCGGGCAACTTCGCCAACCTGTTCACCCAGGGCGCCGCGGTCACCGTGATCGCGATGGGGTTGATCTTCGTCCTGGTGCTGGGCGAGATCGACCTGTCCGCGGGCTTCGCCAGCGGGGTGTGCGCGGCGGTGCTGGCGGTGTTGCTGACCGAACACGGCTGGCCCTGGTATCTGGGCGTACTCGCCGCCCTGGTCGTCGGCATGGTGATCGGGCTGCTGCTCGGGGTCCTGGTGGCCAAGGTCGGCATCCCCTCCTTCGTGGTCACCCTCGGCGCGTTCCTGGCCTTCCAGGGCGTGTCGCTGCTCCTGGTCAAGGGCGGCACCAACGTGCCGGTGCGCGACTCGACCATCCTGGCCATCTCCAACCGCAACCTCGCCCCGATCGTCGGCTGGCTGCTGGCCGCCGCCACCGTGGGCGGCTACGCGGCGCTGCAACTGCGCCGCAACCGCAACCGGTCGCGGCGCGGGCTGAGCGCCGAACCGATCGCGATCACCGGAATCCGGGTCGGCACGCTGGCGATCCTGGTCGGCCTCGCGGTGTACGTGCTCAACCAGGAGCGCAGCCGCAACGTGGTGATCTCCTCGCTGCGCGGCGTGCCGATCGTGGTGCCGGTCCTGGTGGTGCTGCTCCTGCTGGGCACCTTCGTACTGCGCCGCACGCCGTACGGGCTGAGCCTGTACGCGGTCGGCGGCAACCGCGAGGCGGCCCGCCGGGCCGGGATCAACGTGGACCGGGTGCGGATCTCGGCCTTCGTGATCTGTTCCACGATGGCCGCCATCGGCGGCATCGTCGCCGCCTCGCGAGCCAACTCGGTGGACTCCAACACCGGTGGCAGCAATGTGCTGTTGTATGCGGTGGGCGCCGCGGTGATCGGCGGCACCAGCTTGTTCGGCGGCAAGGGTCGGGTGTTGGACGCGGTGCTCGGCGGCGCCGTGGTCGCGGTGATCGACAACGGCATGGGGCTCATGGGGTACAGCGCGGGCGTCAAGTACGTTGTGACCGGCGTCGTGCTGCTCCTCGCCGCCGGGGTCGACGCCCTGTCACGGCGGCGGGCCGAAGCCGCCGGGCTGCGGTGACGCCGCCCTCCCCCTCGATCGACGCCACGGATGAGAAAGGCAGGGTCCGCAGTCCGATGCGCGCAGCGCCCACCCAGGAGGACATCCGCAGGCAGAACCTGGGGGCGCTGCTTCGCCACGTGCACGTACTCGGCCCCACCTCGCGGGCCCGGTTGACCGCGGGCATGGGCCTCAACCGCAGCACCATCGGCGCGCTCACCGCCGACCTGGCGGCGGCCGGCCTGGTCGTGGAGGAGGCCCCGCGGGACACCTCCGGCGGCGGGCGGGGCCGGCCCTCGCTCGTGGTCCGGGCACAGTCGCAGCGGGTGTACGTGTACGCCTTCACGATCGGCGTGGACCGGGTGGTCGCGGCCCGGGTCGGGCTCGGCGGGGTGATCCTGGATCGCCGCGAAATCCAACGCCCCGGCAGCGGGTTCTCGCCCAAGGAGGTGGCCGAGGCACTCGGCGGGTTCGTTGCGCAGATGCGGCTGAGCGCGCCCCGCGACGGCGTGTGCGTGGGCGCCGGGGTCGCGGTGTGCGCGATGGTGCGCGGGTCGGACGGCACGATCCCCGAGGGGCACACCCCGGATTGGCGCGACGAGCCGCTGGGCGAGCGGTTGTCGACCGCGATCGGCACGGTGGTCATGGTCGGCAACGACGCCGACCTGGGCGTGGTCGCCGAGCACACCCGGGGCGCGGCGGTGGGCTGCGACGACGTGATCTACCTGCACGGCGACGTGTGCATCGGCGGCGGCATCCTCTCCGCCGGGCGACCGGTGACCGGCGGCGACGGCTACGCGGGCGAGGTCGGGCACATGGTGGTCAACCCGGACGGCCGGCCGTGTCGGTGCGGGTCGCGCGGATGCTGGGAGACCGAGATCGGCGAGTTCGCGCTCACCCGCGGCACCGCCAAGCACGCGATCGGCGGCCTGGCCGACTCGGCGGCGCGCGGCGATCAGGACGCGGAGGAGGGGCTGCGTCGGGTCGGGGACTGGCTCGGGCTCGGCGTGGCCAACCTGGTCAACATCCTCAACCCGCAGATGGTGGTGTTCGGCGGGACGTTGCGCGAGGTGTACCTGGCCACCGCCGCCCAGGTGCGCAGTCGGCTCAACCGCACCTCGCTGGCGGTCACCCGCGAACACCTCAAACTGCGCACGGCCGCGCTCGGCGACGACGCCCCGCTGTACGGCGCCGCCGAGTTGGCCTTCGCCCGGCTGTTGGACAACCCGTTGGAACCCGGGGTGGAACCGGTGGGTTGAGCGGGCCCGGCCCGCCTCCCGGCGCGCACGACGCAGCGCGATGGGGGCGCGCGGGTGCGCGATCGGGTGGACTCGGCCGTCCGGGTCGGCCGGATGGGTGAGTGGTCGGGCCGATCGGCGTGGCGTTGCGTGTTTCATGGACCGCGTCGGCCGCCGCGTTCGGCAGGTGCATCGCGCCCGAGCACCTGCCGAACGGGGCGGCCGACGCATCGAAGGGGGCAACCACATGTCGACGAGCACCCTCCGGGGCCGCGTCGCCCTCGTCGCCGGCGCCACCCGAGGTGCCGGGCGCGGGGTCGCGGTGCAACTCGGCGCGGCGGGCGCGACCGTGTACGTGAGTGGGCGCAGCACCCGCGAGCGGCGCTCGGAGTACAACCGGCCGGAGACCATCGAGGAGACCGCCGAGTTGGTCACCGCGGCGGGCGGACGGGGCATCGCGGTGCCCACGGACCATCTGGATTCGGACCGGGTACGGGCCCTGGTCGCCCGGATCGAGGCCGAGCAGGGTCGGCTGGACGTGCTCGTCAACGACATCTGGGGCGGCGAGAAGTTGTTCGCGTGGGACACCCCGGTGTGGGAGCACGACCTGGACGACGGATTGCGCCTGTTGCGGCTCGCGGTGGACACGCACGCGATCACCAACCACCACGCGTTGCCCCTGTTGTTGCGTACGCCCGGCGGCCTGGTGGTGGAGATGACCGACGGCACCGAGGAGTACAACCGGGACAACTACCGGGTGTCCTTCTTCTACGACCTGGCCAAGTCGGCGGTGTTGCGGATGGCCTTCGCGCTCGGCCACGAACTGGGTCCGCGCGGCGCCACCGCCGTCGCGCTGACTCCCGGGTGGCTGCGCTCGGAGATGATGCTCGACAACTACGGGGTGACCGAGCGGAATTGGCGGGAGGCGACGCGGATCCAACCGCACTTCGGCATCTCCGAATCCCCCGCCTACGTCGGCCGGGCCGTGGTGGCGCTGGCGGCCGATCCCGAAGTGGCCCGCTGGAACGGCCGATCCCTGTCCAGTGGACAACTCGCGGGCGTGTACGGCTTCACCGACCTGGACGGCAGCCGACCCGACGCGTGGCGCTACCTGGTCGAGGTCCAGGACCCGGGCCTGCCCGCCGACCAGACCGGCTACCGCTGACCCGCATCGGCGCAACCGGCCCGGCGATACCCCCGGCCTCGAATGCCGACTCGCCCGACTCGGGCGGTGGCGTGGCATCGGCCCCCCACGGCGGTCCACGGGTGTGGGCCCGCAACACCGATGCGGTGCAGCGGGCCCACGTCTGCGCGGGGATGTCAGCGCCGGGGCTCCAACTCGTCCTCGACGTCGTCGACGTTCCGTCGGCCCGACCGGCGGGCCTCTTCCGCGCGCTGCCGCAGCCGCTCCTGCTCGCCGGCCCCGTTCAGCCTGGGCTGCGCCGCGTCCGCGCGCTGCCGCAGCCGCTCCTGCTCGCTCGCCCCGTCCTGCCGCGGCTGCGCCTTCTGCTTGGTCTGCCGGGCCTTCGCCTGAATCTCGTCCTTGATGCCCATGAGGGAACTCCGTTCCGAGGGGGGATGGGTTCCCGGCCACGATGGCACGGCGGCGGGCAGGACACCTCGCGGTACGTGTCGATCGGGTGACGCCCCGTGTGGCGTCGAGTGGCGCCCCTGCCCTCCGGGCGGGCCCGGCGTGTCGACCCGGGGCCGGGGCGCCCGCACTACCGTGAGCCCGCCTCCGGGGCGATCGCCGCCAGGTCGTCGACGGTGCCGGACATGATGGTCCGTACGTGTCGGGTGATGTGTGCGATGGGCCAGTCCCACCAGGCCAGTTCGAGCAGGCGGGCGATGTCCTCCGGGCTGTGTCGGGGGCGGATCGGGCGGGCCGGATTGCCGCCGACGATCGTGTAGTCCGGGACGTCGTCCACCACGACCGCGCCGGACGCGATGATCGCGCCGTGGCCGATCCGGACGCCGGGCATCACGGTGGACCGATAGCCGAACCACACGTCGTGGCCGACCACCGTGTCGCTACGCCCCGGCAAGCCGGCGATCAGGTCGAAGTGCTCGGCCCAGGATCCGCCCATGATCGGGAACGGGAACGTCGAGGGCCCGTCCATCCGGTGGTTGGCACCGTTCATGATGAACCGCACGCCCTCGCCCAACGCGCAGAACCGGCCGATCACCAGCCGCTCCGGGCCGTAGTGGTAGAGCACGTTGCGGGTCTCGAACGCGGTCGGATCGTCCGGGTCGTCGTAGTACGAGAATTCGCCGACCTCGATCAGCGGCGAGGTCACCAACGGCTTGAGCAGGACCACGCGCGGCTGCTCGGGCATCGGGTGCAGCACCGTGGGGTCGGCGGGCGGCAGGGCATTCACAGGTGCGTACTCCAGGAATCTCGGCGGCATTTCACCGGTTCGCCGGCGTCACGAACCCGGTGGTCCGCTGCGCCGGATCGCATCGCCTCGGCTATTCGTAGCGGTACTTGATCGACTCCTCCTCCGCCCGCCGGATGTCGTCGATGGTCAGCCCCGGCATCCGCAACTGGGCCAGCGTCACCTCGGCCGAACTCGGCTGCGCGTCGGCGGGCAGCCAGCCCTCGGGCTTCCAGGCCGAGCTGCGCAGCAGGGCCTTGGGGCAGTGCGGGTAGACCTCGTCCAGCTCCACCACGAGCGCGCTCACCGGCGGCTTGCCCACGGCGGTCAGTTGCGCCAGCAACTCGGGTCGCGCGGACACGCACGCGCGGCCGTTCGCGCGCAGCGTCGTGGTCCGGCCGGGGATCACGAACAACAGCCCGACCCGGCCCGTCTCCAGCACGTTGCGCAGCGTGTCCAGGCGCTTGTTGCCGGTGGCGTCCGGGATGACCAGCGTGCGATCGTCCAGCACGGTGACGAAGCCGGCCGGCCCGCCGCGCGGGGTCACGTCGCAGCGGCCCCGAGCGTCCACACTGGCCACGAAGACCAGCGACGCACAGCCGACCAGGGCCCGGGTCTGCTCGGTGAGCCGGTCCATCTCCTTGGCGGCCGCCGCCGCGCCGGGTTGCTCGTACAGTTCGCCCAGGCCCGTGAGATCGGTTATCGCGTCCGCGCGCAGCGCGTCGAACAGGCCGGGGTCGAGGGGGTCGTCGATATCGCCGACGTTGCCCGTACCGCCGTTTTCCGTGCTCGTCATGACGCCACCCTAGGAGACAGCATGATCGCCACCGCGGCGCAGTCCCACGAGTCGTAGGGTCGAGGCATGCGCGACGACCTCGACCTCACCGTGTCCGTGCCGGCCGACGTGCGCCGGGTGGTCTCGCTCGTCCCCTCGCTCACCGAGGCGGTCGCGGCGACTGCGCCCGGTCTGCTGGTCGGTGCCACCGACTGGTGCTCGCACCCCGCCGACCTGGACGTGGTTCGGGTCCGCGGCACCAAGAATCCGGACCCGGACACGATCCGCGCGCTCGCCCCGGACCTGGTGCTGGCCAACGAGGAGGAGAATCGCGCGGTCGACCTGGCCGCCCTGCGCGCCGCCGGAATCGCCGTGTGGGTGACCCGAGTCCGTGGTCTGGACGAGGCGTTCACGGCGCTGGAGCGCATGCTCGTGCTCGGTTGCCGGCTGCCCGCCCCGCCGTGGCTCGACCGGTGCCGGGCCGCGTGGACCGCGTTGCCGCCGGCCCGGCCGAGACGGGCGATCATCCCGGTGTGGCGGCGGCCGTGGATGGCGGCGGGTCGGGACACCTTCGCCGCCGACGTCCTCTCCCGCTTCGGCGTCGAGAACGTGCTCGGCACCCACGCGGAGCGCTGGCCCAAGCTCTCCCTGGACGAACTCCTGTCCACCGAGCCGGACTTGGTGGTCCTCCCGGACGAGCCCTACGCGTTCACCGCCGAGGACGGCCCCGAGGCGTTCCCGGGCATCGCGACCGCCCTCGTCAGCGGACGCCACCTCACCTGGTACGGCCCGTCCCTGGCCGAGGCCCCCGCCCTGCTGGCCGCGCAACTGGCCCGCTGACCGGGGCAGTCGCCGAGGGTGGCGGCGATCCGGGAGTGCGCCGGTCAGAGACCGATCTGGTACAGCACGAAGCCCCGGTTCAGCCCCACCCGGTCGTAGAGCCGACGGGCGGTGGTGTTGTCCTGGTGCGTCGACCAGTACACCCGCGAGCACTCCCGTTCGCGGGCCCAGTCGGCCACCGCGGCGATCAGTGCCCCGGCCACGCCCCGACCCCGGGCCTCCGGCGCGGTGAACAGGTCCTGGAGGTAGCACACGTCGGGCGTCGTGGTGCTGGCATGGACCAGGAAGTGGGTGATGCCGACCAGTCGGCCGTCCACCTTCGCGCCCAACGCGTGCATCCGGGTGTCCTCCTGGAACGCGGTCCACGCCCGGTCGAACAACTCCGGGGCCAGGGTGCGCTCGTAGAAGGTGTTGTAGCCCTCGAACAGAAGCTGCCAGTCCGCCCGGTCCGCCGGTGTGAGCCTGCCGATGTCGACCACGTGCCGCCTCCTTGGATGAGCCGAAAGCCGCACCCTATCCGGGCGTTCGCCCGCGCCGAGGGCTCGACCCACACGCCCCGAACGCACCGCGGCCCGCAGGCGGGTGGGCCTGCGGGCCGGGGCGGCGGCCGAGGCCGCTCATCGGGTCGTGCGTCGCCGCGTCAGCGCAGTCGAAGCGCCGTGCGCAGCGTGGTGAACAGCTCCGTCTGGTCGGTGACGCCCAGCACCCGGAACGCCTGCGGGCCCTGCGCCGCGATCCTTACCTCGGTGCCGGTGTGCTCCTGCGACTTGCCGGGGGTGTTGGTCGAGTAGTTGACCTTCAACTGTCCACCCTCGTTGGTGACCAGCGTCGAGGACAGGCCCGGCGGGGTGGCCTCCAGCGGCACGATCTGGCTGGTGTGGCCGTGGTCCGCGGTGGTCACCACGAGCGTGTCGGGGTGCTTGGCCGCGTACTCGCGGGCCAGCTTGACCGCCTGGTCGAACGCGACGGTCTCGCCGATCTGGCCGCACGGATCGGCGGCGTGGTCCTGCTTGTCGATCGAGGCACCCTCGACCTGGAGGAAGAAGCCCTTGTCGCGGTCGTGACCGCGGCCGGACTGCTTGGCTTCCAACAGCTCCAGCGCCTTGGTGGTGGACTGCACCAGGCTCGGCGTGCCGGCGGGCCGCGCCGGGTTGGCGGTCACGCAGCGCTGCGGCTCGGTACCGCCCACGGCAGCCGCCTTGCTGGTCCACTCGACCGGCACGTTGACCGGCGCGAACAGGCCGAGTACCGGCTTGCCGGCCTTGGCGGCCTTGAGCGAGTCGGCGTCGGTGACCACCTGGTAGCCCTGGGCCTGGGCCTGCTGGGTGACCGTCTTCCCCGCGAACGGGCCCTGCGTGATCGTCTGGTCGAAGCGCGCCTTGCCGCCGCCCAGGAGCACGTCCACCTTGTGCGCGACGCTCTGCTCGGCGATCGAACCGGGGCCGCCGGCGCCGATCGTGTCGGTGGGGCACTTGGCCATGTCCGCCGGACCCGCGCAGCTTCGGTCCGTGGCGTGCGCGGCCAGCACCGCCGGGGTCGCGTCGGTCAGCTCCGCCGTGGTGACACTGCCGGTGGCGTAGCCGTTGCGCTGGGCCAGTTCCAGGATGGTCGGTATGGCCCGGTCGGTGTCCGGGGTCTTGGAAATGCGCCCGTTGACGGTCTTGCGGCCGGTCGCCCACCCGGTGCCGCTCGCGGCCGAGTCGGTGACGTAGTCGGGGCGGTTCTCCTTGTCCACCGCGTACGTCGTGTACGCGCCGGTCAGCGGGAAGCGGTCCATGTTCAGCCGGCCGGCCGCGCCGACCGAGTAGTTCCGCGCCAGGGTGATCTCGGAGTCGCCCATGCCGTCACCGATGAGCAGGATTACGTTCCTGGCCGACCCGTCCTTGATCGCGTGCCGTGCTTGATCCGCCTGACCGAACGCCGATGCCGCGCCGGGTACGGCGACGCCGACGGCCAGGACGGCGGCCGCACCCCACGCGAGATGACGGCGGGACAAACGCAGATCCGGCATTTCTCCTCCTTCTGGGTCGACGCTGTGCCGACGGAGCAGAGTTCATCAGCCCTGCGGGAACCAGGGGGCGAAGAACGGATGACGTGTCGTGTACGACCAGATGTCCGTTCAACGCCCGCGCAGATGCCGAAAAACGCCTCGAATCACCACGCCGATGATCGCCGATGGTAACGGACCAACTACCGTCTGCCGCCCATTCGGCGCCCGTCGTCGTCCGCGGCCGCCCGATGTCGACGTCAGTCGAGTTCGCGCGGGCCGTACAGGGCGGCCTCCGCGCCGGTGGCCAGCGCCCAGTAGCGGTCGCCGTAGGACCAGTGCCACCACTCGGTGGGGTAGTTGACCAGGCCGGCGGCGGTCAGCGCGGCGCCCAGCACGTCGCGGTTGGCCCGCGCGGTGGCGGTGATGTTCGCGGCGCCGGTGTAGCACGCGCCGTCGCTCTGCTCGGGGCTGGCGTTCATCGGGGTGCCGAGGTCGAGTTCGCGTCCGTCCGGGTCCACCAGGGTCAGGTCGACCGCCGCCCCGGCGCTGTGCGGGGCGATCTCGGGCGGCGAGACGTAGCGGCTGGCCGCGACGTGGACGCGGTCGGCGGACCAGTCGGGGTTGGCGGCGCGCAGCTCGGCCGCATACTCCTCGAAGTAGTGCCGTTGCAGGGACGGTTTCCGATACCCCTCGACGAACAGCAGTCGCAGCCCGTGCGGCAGTGCCGTCTGGGCCTTGATCAACCGGTCGAGCACGCCCACGCGCAGAAACGAGAACGCCGCGCTGCCTTCCGCCTCGCGCAGGTCCACCGGCAGCGAGCCGTCCGCGCGGACGTCCACGAGAGCCTCGGCACAGTCGCGCACCGGGATGGCCGCCACGCGCGGATCGCTCATCAGAATAATCTGGTTCATGCGGTGATCATCTCGCGTCGGGCCCACCGCACTTGCGCGCCCCACCCGTGCCCGGGATCGGCGACGCGACGGCCGAGGAAGGGTTGACTTCAAGTCGGCTTGAAGTTCGATAGTGGTCCCCGTACCCGGCGCTCGCGGACCGTCCGGCCCGCCACCGCCCACCGTCGAACTCGGGAGACACCGTCATGCGCGCGATCCGACTGCACACCTTCGGTCCGGCCGAAAACCTCCGCCTGGAGGAGGTCGCCGACCCGGTGCCCGCCGAGGGGCAGGTACGCATCGACGTTCGGGTGAGCGGCGTGCACCTGATCGAGGCCCGACTTCGGCGCGGGATCGCGGTCGGCCCGCATCGACCGCCGCCGTTGCCGATCACACCCGGTGCCGAAGTGGCCGGTGTGGTGGGGGCGGTCGGCCCCGGGGTGGCCGCGGACTGGCTGGGCCGCCGGGTCGTCGCCCAGGTCGGTGTGGGCGGGTACGCCGAACAGGCGCTCGCCGACGTGGGCGCGCTGTACCCGCTGTCCGAGGAATTGGCCGACGAGGTCGCGGTGGCGGCGATCACCACCGGTGCCACGGCGCAGGGCATCCTCGGCGTGGCCGGGTTGACCGAGCGGGACGTGGTGCTGGTGATGTCCGCCGCCGGCGGCCTGGGCAGCCTGTTCGTGCAGGCCGCGCGGGCCGCGGGCGCGCTGGTGGTGGGGGTCGCGGGCGGCCCGGCGAAGGTGGATCGGGTGCGGACGCTGGGCGCCGATGTCGCGGTGGACTACCGCGTGCCGGACTGGCCCGAGCGGGTGCGCCAGGCCCTGGCCGGGCACGAGGTCGGCGTCGTCCTGGACGGCGTCGGCGGTGCCTTGGGCCGGCAGGCGCTGGAACTGCTCGGGCCCGGCGGGCGGTTCCTGATGTACGGGTGGGCGTCCGGCGAGCCGACCGAGATCGGCACCCGCGACCTGGTCGAGCGGCAACTGAGCGCGACCTGGGCGATCGGCCCGAACATGGTGCCGCCGGGCGGTGGGCGCGAGTTGATCACCCGGGCGCTGGACGAGGCGGCCTCGGGTCGGCTGGTCCCGGCCATCACCCGCTTCCCGCTGGCCCGGGCGGCGGACGCGCATGCCGCGCTGGAGAATCGCACGGCGGAGGGGAAAGTGGTGTTGACCGTGTAGCCGGGGCGAAACGCGACCCGGTCCGCCCGCTCGGCCTCCGGCGCCCGACTCCTGGGCCTGCCCGGCCGTGCGCGTGGGAGCGGCGGGTGGACGGGACGGTGGTCCGGGCGTCGATTTCTCGGGTGCGGTCCGGCCCGGCGGCCGTGCGACCGGGGGGTGAAGACGGGCACAATGGTGATATGTCCAATGTTGCGCAGGGCGATATTTCCTGGCTCGTGCCCGGGCTCGCGTCCGGGCTTGCGACGGGCGACGTCGGGAACGTCCGCGGCGGCGACGGCACCGTGACGGGGTCGGCGTCGGCGGACCACCCCGTCGGGCGTGAACTCCCCTCGCGGTGGCGGTTGGACTGGGTGACCGGCCCGTGGGCCGCGGCCGACCGTCCGGTCGTGTCGGCGGGTGCGTACCCGACCGCTGTCGGCGCCCCGGATGCCGTCCCGTGGGTACGAGCGCTGGTGCCCGAGCAGCCGATCGCCGAGCCGCTGGTCGGACACGACGGGCGGGTGGGCGCGGTGACCACGGCGCGGGTCGGCGGCCGTACGGTCGTGGTCGCGGGCACCGCCGGGTGGGGTGCGACGGTGCGCGTGTTCGACCTCGACGGTGGGCACCAGTTGTGCCGGCCCCTGGTCGGCCGGACCGCGTGGGTGGGCGCGGCCCGGGCCGTGGTGGCGGGCCGCCCGGTCGCGGTGACCGGCGACGCGGCCGGCGTCCGGGTGTGGGATCCGGCCACCGGCCTGCCGGTCGGCGAACCGCTGACCGACGCGGTGTGGGCGGTGGCGACGGCCGTACTGGACGGGCGCCCGGTCGTGGTGGCCGGCGCGGACGCGGTACGGGTGTTCGACCTGACCACCGGGGCCGAACTCGGCGCACCCCTGACCGGGCACACCGGCGCGGTCACGGGGGTGGCCACGGCCGTCGTGCGGGACCGCCCGGTCGCGGTGACCGGCGGCCGGGACGCGGCGCGGGTGTGGGACCTGGCCACGCGCGAGCCGATCGGCGAACCCCTCGCCGGCCGGGCCTCCGCGGTGGCCACCGGACTGCTCGACGGTCGGCCGGTCGCGGCGATCGGCGGCTCCACCGGCGCCACCGACGAGCGCGGCACGGTCCGCGTGTGGGACCTGGCCGCCCGCGCCCCGCTCGGCCCCTGCCTGCTCTTCCCGCTGCCCGTGGACGCCCTGACCGTAGCCCCCGGCAACCGCCTGGTGATCGCCTTCGGCCGCGAACTCGCCACCCTGCACCACACCTGATCCCCCGGCGGCGACGTGGACCGCGACGGGGCCGTACCACCGGCTCGGCAGCCGCCGCGGGCCGGTCGGTCACCGGATCCGCAACACCAGCTTTCCGGTGTTCGCGCCGGAGAACAGTCGCAACAACGTCTGGGGAAACGCGGTCACATCGCCCTCGACGACGTCCTCACGCGAGCGCAACCGACCGTCCGCGAGCCACCCGGCCAGTTCGGCACTCGCCTCGGCGTAGCGATCGGCGTAGTCGAACACCACCATCCCGGTCATCGACGCCCGATTCACCAGCAGGGAAAGGTAGTTGGCCGGCCCCGGAGCGGGTTCGGTGTTGTTGTACTGCGAGATGGCGCCGCAGATCACCACCCGGGCGCCCCGGGCCAACCGGGCGAGCGCCGCGTCCAGGATCTCGCCGCCGACGTTGTCGAAGTAGACGTCCACGCCGTCCGGGCAATGCTTGCGCAGCGCCGCCCGGACGTCCTCGTTCCGATAGTCGATGGCCGCGTCGAAGCCGAACTCCTCGACCAGGACCCGGCATTTGTCCGGGCCGCCCGCGATGCCGACGGTACGGCAACCCTTGAGCGCGGCGAGTTGCCCGACCACGCTGCCCACCGCGCCGGCCGCGCCGGACACCAGCACTGTCTGTCCCGGTTGCGGGTCGCCGATGTCGAACAGCCCGAAGTACGCGGTCAGTCCGGTGACGCCCAGGGCGCCCAGGTAGGTCGACAACGGCGCCACCTGCGGATCCACCCGGCGCAGCCCCTGCCCGTCCGAGTCGGCGTATTCCTGCACGCCGAACGGACCGTACACATGCTCGCCGACGGCGAAGTCCGGATGCCGGGAGGCGAGCACCCGGCCGATCGCGCCGGCTCGCATCACCTCGCCGATCCGCACCGGCGGGATGTACGAACGCACGTCGTTCATCCATCCGCGCATCGCCGGATCGAGCGAGATGTGCGAGACCTCCACCAGCAGCCAGCCGTCCGCCGGTTCGCCCACCGGTTCCGTGACCAGCTCCCAGTCGGTGGGCTTGGGCAGGCCGAACGGGCGTGCGGCCAGCCGGATCTGTCGGTTGCTCAGGTCGGCGGGCAGCGGCTCGCCGGCGGCCATCGTCATTCGGAACGCAACTCCTTCTTGATGATCTTGCCGGATAGGCCCTTGGGCAGTTCGTCCAGGATGCGTACCACGCGCGGGTACTTGTACGCGGCCATGCGTTCGCGGCAGAACGCGATGATCTCCTCCGGGTCGGCCGCCCGGCCGGGACGCAGGGCCACCACCGCGACCACCTCCTCGCCGAGCCGCTCGTCCGCCTTGCCGATCACCGCGGCCTCGGCGATCGCCGGGTGGGTGTACAGCACTTCCTCCACCTCGCGCGGATACACGTTGTAGCCGCCCCGGATCACCAGATCCTTCTTGCGGTCCACGACGAACAGGAAGCCGTCCTCGTCCAGGTACCCGAGGTCGCCGGTGTGGAACCAGCCGTTGCGGAACGCCTCGGTGGTGGCCTCGGGGTTGTCGCGGTAGCGGGTGATGATGTTGTGCCCGCGCAGCAGGATCTCGCCCACGTGCTCGGCGCCGGGCGGCAGCGGCAGGTCGTCCGGGTCCCCGATCCGCAGTTCGACGCCCCAGATCGGCTTGCCCACCGACAACACCCGCCGGTCGTCGACGCTGCGATTGAACGTCGCGGTACTCGCGCTCTCGGAGAGGCCGTAGCCCTCCAGGATCACTATGTCGAACTCCTTCTCGAACTCGCGGATCACCTCGCCGGGCATCGACGCCCCGCCCGAACTGCCCACCCGCAGCCGGGACAGATCCCGCCCGGTGCGGTCGGCGGCCAGCAGCGCGACATACATCGTGGGCACACCCACGATCACGCTCACCCGGTCGCGGACCATCTGGTCCAGCACCTCCTGCGCCTCGAAGCGCAGCACCAGGGAGACCGTTCCGCCGTAGCGCACGCACACGTTCAGCACACTGGACAGGCCGTAGACGTGAAAGAACGGCAGCGCGCCGAGCGAGACGTCGCCGGGCAGCACGTCGAACAGGTCGCCCGAGGTGGTGCAGTTCAAGTAGAGCTGGAAGTGCGTCAGTTCGGCGCCCTTGGGACGGCCGGTGGTGCCGCTCGTGTACAGCAGGACCGCGGTGTCGTCGCCGGCCGTCGGCTCGATGTCGCCCCGGATCGACTCGGCCCGATCCGGCGGGCCGTCCGGCAGCAGCAGGCCGAACGCGTGGGTGTCCTGCGGCACCGGGCCGTCCTCGGCCAGGGTGACGATGTGGACGGTGGTGCCGGGTACGGCTGCCGCGGCGCCCTGGGCCTCGGCGGCGAACACGTCGAAGGCGATCAGCGTCCGGGCGCCGGAGTCGGTGAGGTGGAACTCGATCTCGGTCGCCTTGAGCAGCGGGCTCAGCGGCATCACCGTGACGCCGGCCTTGAGCGCGCCGAAGTAGGCCACCACGAACTCGGGCACGTTGGGCAGGCAGATCGCCACCACGTCGTCGCGACCGAGCCCGCTCGCCCGCAACCCTCGGGCGAACCGGGTGCTGAGGTCGTCGAGTTCGCGGTAGGTGATCGGCCTGCCCTGGTAGATCAGACATGCCGTGTCGGGGGTCGCGAGGCGGGACTCGCGCAGCATGACGGCGAGGTTGAAGCTCACTCGTGATCCTTACCTGGTCGAGGTGCCGGGGTGGCCGGCCGTCGGGGAACGGCGGCCCGGGGACAAGCAGGAAACAACGTTCCGGGGACGAGCGGGAAACGGGTGTTCAGGGAACGAGCAGGGAGAGGGTGTCCGCGACGCACGCGGGCTTGGCGACGCCCTCGATCTCGACGGTGTGCCGCACCGTCAACCGCACACCCTGCGCGGTCTCTGTCACGTCGATCAGCACGGCGTGGTCGCGCACGCGGGCGCCGGCCGGGACCGGCGCGGGGAAACGCACCTTGTCCGAGCCGTAGTTGACGCCCATCCGCACTCCGCGCACGGTGAACAGGTCGGCGGACAACACCGGAATCAGCGACAGGGTCAGGTAGCCGTGCGCGATGGTGGTGCCGAACGGCCCGGCCTTGGCCCGCTCGACGTCCACGTGGATCCACTGGTGGTCCCCGGTGGCCTGGGCGAACGTGTCGATCCGGTCCTGGTCGACGGTCAACCAGGCGCTGGTGCCCAGCGGTTCGCCCCGGGCGGCGAACACCTCGGGGATGGTCTCGAAGACGCGCATGATGCTCCTTCGTGGTGGCGTCGGCGGGATCCGGGGGCGGGTGCGCCGCCCCCGGGCCGGGTCAGGCGGGCAGGTCGACCAACCGGGCGAGGATCGTGCGGTGCCGGTCGGGGGTGCCGAACGCGAGCGCGTCGGCCTTGGCGCGCTTGAGGTAGAGGTGCGGGTGGTGTTCCCAGGTGAAGCCGATGCCGCCGTGCAGTTGCACGCATTCCTCCGCGGCCCGGACGGCGATCTCCGAGCAGTGCGCCTGCGCGACGGCGACGGCGATCGCGCTGTCCGGGTCGTCGGCGGCCACACAGGCCGCAGCGTGCCGGGCCACCGCGCGGGCCTGGGTGATCGACACCCACAGCGCGGCCAGCCGATGCTTGGGCCCCTGGAACGAGCCGACCGGGCGGCCGAACTGTTGCCGGGTCTTCAGGTAGGCGACGGTGCTCTCCAGGCAGTGTTCGGCGAGGCCGAGCTGCTCGGACGCCAACAGCGCGGCGCCGGTGGTGAGCGCCGTCGCGTACGCCGCCGCGGCCCGCTCGCCGCGAGCCAGCACGGTGCCGATCGCGCCGGTGAACACCAGGTCGGTCAGCGGCCGGGTCAGGTCGAGCGAGACCACCGGGCGTCGTTCGACGCCGGCCTGCTCGGCCTCGACCGCGTAGAGCACCGGCCCGTGCGCGGTATCGGCCGGGACGACGAGCACGTCGGCGCCGCCGGCGTCCACGACCGAGGTCGTGGTGCCGGTCAGCACGTTCGCGTCGGCCCGCACCGGGTACGGGAGTTCCGCACCGGGCACGGCGGCGAAGGAGACCGCCAGGGTCGCGCTGCGCCGGCCGCCGGCCAGGTCGGCGAGCAACGCGTCGGCAGGCACCGCCCGCAGCGCCGCGGTCGCCAACACCGCGCTGCCCAGGAACGGGGTCGGCGCGACCGAGCGGCCCAACTCCTCCATGACCACCGCGGCTTCCCGCCAGGAGGCGCCGCTGCCGCCGTGCGCCTCGTCGATCGCGAGCCCGGCGACGCCGATCTGCTCGGTCAACACGCGCCACAACTTCGGGTCGTACGGCTCGTTCGTCTCGATCCGCGCGAGCAGCGCGGTCAGCGTCACCCGCTCGGTGAGCAGATCCCGGACGGCGGAGCGCAGTTCGTTCTCGTCCTCGGTGTAGAGGAGGTGCTCGGTGACGCTCATCGGGGCAGGTCCTTCCACGCGGTGTCCTTGTCCACCCGAGGTTCCGCGGGCAGACCCAGGACGCGCTCGGCGATCACATTGAGCAGGATCTCCGAGGTGCCGCCCTCGATCGAGTTGCCCTTGGCGCGCAGGTAGCGGTAGCCGGGCGAGCGGGTGGTGAAGTCCACCGACGCGGGGCGGCGCATGGTCCACTCGTCGTGGCGCAGGCCCTCCTCGGCCAACAGGTCCAGTTCCAGGCCGGAGATGTCCTGGTTGAGCCGGGCGAAGGCGAGCTTGGCCGCCGAGCCCTCGGGGCCGGGTTCGCCCGCCGCCGACTGCAAACGCAGCCGCTCGCCGGTGAGTCGGGCCGCCTCGGCCTCCACCCACAGCCGCAACAGCCGGTCGTGCAGCCCGGCGCCGCGCAGTTCCGGGCGGGTGCGCCAGGTGTCGGCGACGATGCCGATCATGCCGCCCTCGCGCGGTCCGGCCGCGCCGCCGATGGCCACCCGTTCGTTCATCAGCGTGGTGCGCGCCACGCTCCACCCGTCGCCGACCTCGCCCAGCCGGTGCGCGTCGGGGATGCGCACGCCGGTCAGGAAGACCTCGTTGAACTCGGCTTCGCCGGTGGCCTGGCGCAGCGGACGCACCTCGACGCCGGGCGCGCTCATGTCGCAGACGAAGTAGGTCATCCCCTGGTGCTTGGGCAGTTCGGGGTGGGTTCGGGTGATCAGGATGGCCCAGCGCGCCTCGTGCGCCATCGACGTCCACACCTTCTGGCCGTCCACCACCCACTCGTCGCCGTCCCGGATCGCGCGGGTGCCCAGCGCGGCCAGGTCGGAGCCGGCCCCGGGCTCGCTGAACAGCTGGCACCACACCTCCTCGCCGGTCCACAACGGCCGCAGCCAGCGCGCGCGTTGCTCCTCGGTGCCGTACGCGAGCACGGTCGGCGCGGCCATGCCCAGCCCGATGCCGATCCGCCCCGGGTCGTTGCTCGGCGCACCGGCGGCGACGAACCGCGCGTCCACGGCGTCCTGCAAGGCTCGCGGCGCGTCCAGCCCGCCCAGCCCGACCGGGTGGTGCACCCAGGCCAGTCCGGCGTCGAAGCGCGCCCGCAGATAGCCGAGCGCGTCGTCGGTGTCCGGGCGAGCTTCGATGAACTCGCCCACCCTCGCGTCCAGTTCGGCCGCCGTCAGCACAGCGGGCCGCCGGCCACGTAGATGACCTGGCCGGACACGAAGCCCGCGCCCTCGCTCGTCAGGAACGCGATGGTGTGCGCGATGTCCTCCGGCCGGCCGACCCGGCGGACCGGAATCTGCTCGGCCGCGGCCTGCTGGAAGGCCTCGAACTCCATGCCGACCCGGGCCGCGGTGGCGGCGGTCATGTCGGTGACGATGAACCCGGGTGCCACCGCGTTCGCGGTCACGCCGAACCTGCCCAGCTCGAAGGCCAGCGTCTTGGTGAAGCCCTGGAGTCCGGCCTTGGCCGCCGAGTAGTTCGCCTGGCCGCGGTTGCCCAGCGCGGACGAACTGGAGAGGTTGACGATCCGGCCCCAGCCGGCCGCGGTCATGTGCGCCTGGACCGCGCGGCTCATCAGGAACGCGCCGCGCAGGTGTACGTCGATGACCGTGTCCCAGTCGCCGTCGGACATCTTGAACAGCAGGTTGTCGCGGATCACGCCCGCGTTGTTGACGAGCACGGTCGGCGCGCCGAGCGTGTCGGCCACGCGCGCGACGGCGGCGTCCACCTGCTCGCCGACGGTGACGTCCGCGCCGACGGCGAGCGCGTTGCCGCCGGCCGCGACGATCGCGGCCACGGTATCGGCGCAGGCGGCCTCGTCCAGGTCGAGCACGGCCACGGCCATGCCCTCGGCGGCGAGCCGGCGCGCGGTGGCGGCACCGATGCCGCGCGCGGCGCCGGTCACCACGGCCACTCGCGGTGTGGTCGCGGGCGCGGGGGTTGTCTCGGTCATGGGTGCTGGATCCTCCGGGTCGTCACTGGTCACGAGGTCGGCCGGCGAATACCGCGCCCCACCGTCCGAGGAGCCGACCCGCGCGTCCGATCGACGAAGTGCCGACCGGTCGGTATGTGCATTGCGGCGGAAGCGGCGGAGCGGGATTCTTACTGTGCCTGTCACGGTACCGACCGGTCGGTATCAAGGCTAGAGCGCAACGCGAACTCGTTCGAGTGGTCGCGGCGGGACCGGGGCTACCGCCGCGAGCGAAACGGTGTGGAATCGGGTGGAAAGCTCACAGAACGGCTTTGCGCGACGGCATGGCGCAGCGGCTCTGCGCGGCGCCCTTGCGCGGCGCTCACCGACCCGCCGTGCACCATCCCCTGCTCGGCCTCGGGCGGGCGGCGGGCAACCAGACACCGATTCCCGCCGGAGTCAGACCCTGAGCTTCGCCAACGTCGCCTTGGCACTGGCCACCAGCATGTCGCCGGCCTGCTTGGGCGTGGTTCTCGGTGCGCCGTCGCCTCCGGTGCCGGTACTCACCCACGTGGTCTGGTAGGTCATGCCGCCCTCGCGCACCGCCAGCAACACCCACACCAACCCGGTGTCCCCCTTGCCCGGTTCGGGGACCTGGACCACCAGGTACGCCTCGCTGCCCAGGTTGCGCACCCGGTCGATCGTGTAGTGCGTCTGTTCCGTCTTCTGCGCCTCGAAGGAACGCAGGGACGGGCCGAACTCGGCCTTGGGATCGGTCTTCTTGTGCAGCGTCACCGTCTCGGTGATCCAAGCCGTCGGGCTCGAGGCGCCGATCGCGTCCTTCGGATCGAACGGAAGGCTGCAGCCCATGGTTTCGAGGTTGGGCTCCCGTATGCCAGTGGCCTTCGGCTTGGGATCGTCGGTCACCACGTAACCGGTGAAGACCTCCGCATCGGTCGCCGCGCACAGGTCCGCGGTATAGCGGTAGCCGGCCTGACCGGGCCCCTCGTCCCCACCCCCGAATCCACCGGTGGCGAACAGCGTGCCCGCCCACACCGCCGACGCGACCCCCGCTCCGGCCAGGGCCCACAACCACCCTCGGCCGCGCCCATCCACGGATCCCGGCGGGCGACCATAGGGTCCACCCGCCGGTCCGAACCCCGGCCCGACGTCGGCCGACGAGGGGAACGAGCCGGGTTGGTAGGGCCCCGGCGGCGCCGACGCCGGACCGGGCGGCGGGGCCGACTGCGGATATCCGTGCGGTGGGACCGGCCGAGGCGGTTCTCCCGGAATCGACATGCTGCGAACATAGCGGAGCGGAAAGGGAGTTCGACCCCTTCCGCAACCCCTATCCCGACGACCCGGCGCCGGCCGGGGCCGCCGGCTCCGGGCGCAGCACCATCAGCGCGGCGTCGTCGGTGAGTCGGCCGCCGCCGTGCGCCAGCAGCGCCCGTTGCAGCAGGCCGAGCAACTCGGCTCCGGACATCCTCGGATCGGCATGCCGGGCGAGCCATTCGCGCAGCGGGAAGAACCGCCCCTCGGCGTCCCGGGCCTCGGTGGTGCCGTCCGTGTACAGCAGCAACAACTCGTCCGGTGCCATCCGAAAACGATGGGCCGGCGCCCGCTCCTCGGCGGGGACCAACCCGGCCAACCCGAGCGGCAACTCGGGCGGTACGTCGATCCAGCGCACCCCGGACGGGCCGATCAGGGCGGGCGCCTCGTGGCCGTGGTTGACCAATTCGACCAGCCCGTCCGGGCCGAACCGGGCGAGCAGCGCCGTGGCGAACCAGTCCGTGTCCGGCCCACCGAGCAGCACCTGGTTGCGGCCGAACCGCTCCAGGGCCTCGCCCATACGATCCCCGACCCGGTGCAACTCCGGCTCGGTGAACGCGGCCTCGTCGAAGGTGCCGACCAACGCCGCACCGGCGCCGACGGCGGTCATGCCCTTGCCCTGCACGTCGGCGATGAACGCACGCGTCCCGTACCGCGTGGCCACCACGTCGTACACGTCCCCGCCCACCTCGGCGTCGCGCTCGGCCGCCAGGTAGCTGCGGTCGACCCGGACCCCGCCCACCACCGGCGGCGCCGGCGGCAACAACGCGCGCTGCACGTGCTCGACCACATTGCCCAGCCGCGACACCCGATCCTGCAATCGGGTCCGCAACAACACCGTGGCCACCGCGATCGCGCCGCCCAACACCACCACCACGAACCCGGCCCAGTCGTGCGTGTAGCCGCTCGGCGCCAGCCACGGATCCAACACCAGGAACGTCAACGTCGCCAGCACCGCGTAGACGGTGGTCGCGCGCACCGTGGTCAGGCTCGACGCGGTCATCGGCACCAGACACAACATCGTGTCGGTCCGAAACTCGTCGGGTGTGCCGAAGTCGACCGCCACGATCACGATGTACAGCAGCGCCGGCAACAGCGGGATCAGCCGCCGCGTCGGCCGGCCACCGCCCCCGCCGACCGCCGGGGTCTCGCTCATCGGGAAGCCACCACCCTGGTTCACCCGCAAGGGGCCGTGCAGATCGGCCCTCCCACCCCTTTCCCGATCCACCCTCCGTCCAGCTACGCCACACGGCTGACCATCGCAAACGCCCGTCCCCGGCACCGGACGACCGTCCCCATGCGGCGCCGGCGACCGGCAACGGCGCGGCCGGGCGGGTTCAGGCGGTGGAACCGGCCGCCGCGAGCAGGGTTTCGGCCAGCCGGCGGGCTCGTTCGGCCGGGGCGGCGGTGCGCTCGCGCAGGGCGGTGACCACGGCGCCGTCCATCAGAAGGGCGAACTGCCTTGCGAGTAGGGCCGGTTCGGCGACCTCGGCGGCGGTCAGGAGCTGTTCGAGGTAGCCGACCACGGATTCCTTGTGCGCCGCCGCGACCCGATGCGCGGGACTGTCCGGGTCGGCGGACTCGATCATCGTGTTGATGAACGCGCAGCCCCGGAAGTCGTTGCGGACGAAGCGCTCGGCAAGCGCGTCGAAGACGGCGAGCGGCCGGCCACCGAGCGCCTCGACCCGCTCGGCGAGCCAACTCCGCCAGCGCCGGTCGCGCGCCTCCAGCACGGCGACCACGAGGTCGTCCTTGCTCGGGAAGTGCCGATACAACGACGCCCGACCGACGCCCGACTCGGCCAGGATGCGCTCGATGCCGACGGCGCGGATCCCCTCGGCGTAGAAGAGTTCCTCGGCGGTGGCGAGCAGGCGGTCTCGGGCTTTGACGGGCACGTTCGGAATCCTAACCCCCCTTGACCGGAAACGGTACCGATCAGTACCGTCTGGAAAACGGCACCGATCGGTACCGTTTCTGTTTCCGCGCCACACCCACGGGGGTCCGCATGTCGTCCACACCCGCCCCGGCCACCGCTCCGGCGGTCGCCCCCGCCCAGCCCGACACCGAGGACCTCCTCGCCCGGGTCGCCAGGCAACTCGGCCGGGTGCCCAACCTCTACGCGGCGCTCGCGAGCGGCCCGGCCGCCCTGGAGGGCTACCTCGCGATGCGCGACCAGCTCACCCGGGGTGTGCTGCGCGCGCGTCTGCGCGAGCAACTCGCGTTGCTGATCGCACAGGAGAACGAGTGCACCTACTGCGTCAGCGCGCACTCCCTCCGCGGCGGCCTGATCGGGCTGACCGAGGAGCAGCTCCGGGCCACCCGCGAGGGCCACGACACGGACCCGCACACGGACGGGGTCCTGCGCCTGGCCCTCGCGATCATGCGCACCGGCGGCCGGGTCACCGACGCGGACCGGGCGGCGGCCCACACCGCCGGCGTCACCGACGCCGAGCAGGCCGAGATCGTCGCGCACATCGCGCTGAACACGCTCTCCAACTACTACAACCACCTGGCCCGACCGGAGCTGGACTTCCCGGAGGTACCGGCGTGACCGAAGGCACGGGCCCGACCGAAGGCAGCCGAAGAGCCACGGGCACGGACCCGGCCACCGAAAGCCCCCGAGCCACCACCGACGGCGAACACGCCGCCTCGGCCCAACGCACCACCACGATCGGAGCCCCCGCATGAACCGCACCTGGCACGACGCGTCCGTCGAACTCGTGGACGGCTATTCGGTGATCGACGCCGACGGCACGGCCACCGCTTCGGTGCCGGCCGTCCGAGTGGCCGTCGAGGGCGGCTTCGCGCACCTGGACATCCCCGGTACCGCTGTCGTCCAGATCGTCTCGGCGCCGGCCGTACGGCTGATCACCTACCGCACGGAGCGTGCCTCGGACTGAACGGGCCCGGGCGCGCCGGCCGGTACGGGGGTCCGGCCGGCGCACCCGGTCCACATCGCGTCCCGCATGCGCGCCGTCGAGGTCGGGTAGTCCCGATGAGTTTTCCGGCCCGCCGCAGTCCACCCCTCATGGACCGCGACGACGACGCGCAAAGGAATCACCCCATGACACCGGATCTGCAACCGCCCGCAACGACCATCGCCGCGCTCGTGGTCGGACTCGACGACTCCCGGCTCGACGATCCGACTCCGTGCACGCACTACACGATCCGCGATCTGCTCTCCCACCTGGTCGGCCTGACCGCCGCCTTCCGCGCCGCGGGGCGCAAGGAACTCGGCGTGCTGACCGAGACCGCCCCCGGCGCCGAGATGCCCCCGCTCGGCGCGGACTGGCGCACGGTCCTGCCCCGACAACTGGACGAGTTGGTGGAGACCTGGCACGAGCCGGACGCGTGGACGGGCGTCACCCAGGCCGGTGGGGTGACCCTGCCGGCCGAGATCATGGGGCTGGTGGCCCACAACGAGCTGGTGCTGCACGGTTGGGACCTGGCCCGCGCGCTGGGCCGCGACTACACGGTGGACCCGGCGAACCTGGAGACCTCGCTGGCGTTCCTGACCCCGGCGCCGGATGCCGAGGACACCCCCGACGAGCAGGCCCTGTTCGCCCGCCCGCTGCCTGTGCCCGCCGACGCCCCGCTGCTCGACCGGGTGGTGGCCCTGGCCGGCCGGGCACCGACCTGGCAGCCGTCGAAGGCGTAGCCCGGGCGGCCGGGTACGGTGCACGGACGTACCGAATCCGATCGCACCGCGAAGGGAACGAGCGGCCCATGACCTCGCAACCGGAGCAGCCCGAGCAGCCGCAGCAACCGGAGCGGGCGCAGCCACCGCACGAGGACACCGTGCTGCTCGACCGGGTCGGCCCGGGCGGCCGACTCGGCCGGATCACGCTCAACCGCCCACGCGCGATCAACGCGCTCGACCACCCGATGGTGCGCCGGATGCGGGCCGCGCTCGTCGACTGGGCGGACGACGACGAGGTCGCGGCGGTGTTGGTGACCGGCGCGGGCGAGCGTGGGTTGTGTGCGGGCGGCGACATCCGGGCGATTCGCGCGGACGCGCTCCGGGGCGGGCAGGCGGCGCGCGCGTTCTGGCGCGACGAATATCTGCTCAACGCGCGGATCGCGGCCTATCCGAAGCCGTACGTGGCGATCATGGACGGCGTGGTGATGGGCGGCGGGGTCGGCATCTCCGCCCACGGCGACGTCCGCATCGTCACCGAGCGCTCGACCGTCGCGATGCCGGAGACCGGAATCGGCTTCGTACCCGATGTCGGCGGCACGTACCTGCTCTCCCGCGCCCCCGGCGAACTGGGCACCCACCTGGCCCTGACCGCCGGGGCGATCGGCGCCGCCGACTCGATCCTGTGCGGGCTCGCCGACCATTTCGTACCGGCCGACCGCCTGCCGGCGCTGCTCGACGCGCTCGCCGTCGAGGCCCCGGCCGACGCCGCCGCACGCTTCGCCGAGGCCGCGCCTGCGGGCGAACTCGCCGAGCGGCGTGGGTGGATCGACGCGTGCTACGCGGCGGACACCGTCGAGGAGATCGTGGATCGGCTGCTCGGCAGCGGCGAACCGGCGGCGAAGGAGGCCGCCGAACTGATCGCGGCGAAGTCGCCGACCTCGCTCAAGGTCACCCTGGCCGCGCTGCGTCGGGCTCGGGCGCTGGATTCGCTCGCGCTCGTGCTGGACCAGGAATACCGGGTCTCGTGCGCGTCGTTGGCCACGGCCGACCTGGTCGAGGGCATCCGGGCACAGGTGGTCGACAAGGATCGCGATCCGCGCTGGTCGCCCGCGACGTTGGCACAGGTCGGCGCGGCCGAGGTCGAGGCGTTCTTCGCGCCGCTGGGCGAGCGGGAGTTGGGGTTGGCACCGAGGTCGAGGACGGGAGCGGGCTCGACGGCGGGCTGAGCGGGTGGCGGCTCAGTGGTGGAAGCCCGGCGCCCGGGCCTCGGTCGGCATCGGTCCGCCGAGCCGGTCCAGGAAGGTGGTCGCCTCGCGGATGTCGTCCAGGAGGTCGCGGGCCAGGTCCATGCCGAGGCCGTTGCGGACCACGATCCGCTGCACCGTCAGGTCGGCCAGGTCGTCGGGCATCGGGTAGGCCGGTACCTGCCAACCCTTCATCCGCAGCCGGTCGGACAGGTCGTACAGGTTCCAGTTCTCGGTGTGGCCGGCCTTGAGTCGCCAGGCGAACACCGGGATGTCCGAGCCGTCGCTCCACAGTTCGAACGCGTCCATCCCGGCAATGCCCTCGGCGAGCCGGCGGGCCACGTCCTGGGACGACTTCTGCACGGCGCGGTAGCCGCTGCGGCCCAGTCGCAGGAATTGGTAGTACTGGAGCAGGACCTGGGCGCCGGGGCGGGAGAAGTTCAGCGCCAGGCTGGGGGTGACCCCGCCGAGGTAGCTGACCCGGAAGATCATATCCTCGGGAAGCAGATCGGCGCTGCGCCACACCACCCAGCCCAGACCGGGGTAGACCAGTCCGTACTTGTGCCCGGACGTGTTGATCGAGTGCACCCGCTCCAGCCGGAAGTCCCACTCCAGGTCGGAGTGCAGGAACGGCGCGATCATCGCACCGGAGGCACCGTCGACGTGGATCGGCACGTCCAGCCCGGTGTCGCGCTGGATCTCGTCCAGGGCTCGGGCGATCCGCGCCACCGGCTCGTAGGCCCCGGTGTAGGTGACGCCCATGATCGCGACCACGCCGATCGTGTTCTCGTCCACGTAGGAGGCCAGGTCGTGGCCGTCCAGCGTGCGGTGCTCCTCGCTGATCGGCACCAGTCGCGCCTCGACGTCCCAGTAGTTGCAGAACTTCTCCCACACCACCTGGACGGCCGAGCTCATCACCAGGTTCGGCCGATCGGTGGGCTTGCCGGCCGCGCGGCGGGCGTGCTGCCAGCGGCGCTTGAAGGCGAGCCCGGCGAGCATGCACGCCTCGGACGAGCCGATCGCGGAGGTGCCGATCGTGTGCTGCGGGTCGGGCGCGTTCCACAGTTCGGCCAGGATCTTCCAGCAGCGGTCCTCGATGGCCGCGGTGTGCGGGTACTCGTCCTTGTCGATCATGTTCTTGTCGACCGATTCGGCGTACAGCCGGCCCGCGTAGTCGTCCATCCAGGTGCCGACGAAGGTGGCCAGATTCATCCGGGCGTTGCCGTCGAGCATCATCTCGTCGTGCACGATCCGGTAGGCGGCCTCCGGCAACATCTCGCCGATCGGCATCCGATATCGCTCGACGGCGACCGTCTCGCCGGGACGGGCGAAGATCGGATTCAGCGCGACGACGTGCTCCTGCGACATGAACCGCCCCTTGGTTGCCGTATGGGTTGCCGTATGTCGTACCTCTCCACGCTCGACGCGCCCACCGCGAGCCACAAGCGGGGCGACCCGAAAGGGTGGACCGCCCGACGTCGACGAGCGGGGCGGGGAAGGAAAGCGTCAGGGCGTGGGTTCGGGGGTGCGCGGATCGCGACGGGGGAGCACTCGGGCGGTGCCGGTGGGCAGGATCGGGGGCGGCTCGGTGGGCTCCGGCAGCGGCTGGGGCAGCGGACGCGGGGACCGACCCGGGCCGAACTCCAGGGCGACCACGTGTTCGCGCAGGGTGCGGTCGAGCAGGACGACCGAGGCCGCCTCCGGCACCACCGCGCCGCCCTGTACGGACAGCGCCAACAACAACTGGGCGAGGCCGCGCCGGTGTCGGTCGAAGACCCGTCCGGGCACCCAGCGCCCGCGCTTCTCCTGGCCCGCCAGCGCGTCGGCCGGATCCACCGCGAGCAGCACCAGGTGCAGTTCGCGCCGCTGCCGACCGGCGGATCGGGCCAGCCACCGGCGCATCCACGGCCGACTGCCGCAGTCGTGCACCAGCACCGGTCCCCCGTCGCGCACGTGCGCGCGCAGCCGCCGCACGTGTTGCAGCCGCACCCACGGGCGATACACCGCGTACGGCAACCAGCGCGGCATCCGCGCCTGATACTCGACGTGCGCCGTGCGCGGGTCGACCACCGTCGCCGAGCGGGACCAGCGGTCGATCAGCGTGCTCTTGCCGCTGCCGGGCAGGCCGGAGACCACCACGACGGCACCGCTGGGATAGCCCAACACGGCGGGCCCGCGCTCGCGTCCGCGCAGGTCGACGAGCCCGCGCGGGTGCAGCGGCAGGCCGAAGTCGGCCGCCGGGTCCCCCTCGGCGTACGTGCGTTCCGGCTCGTGCGTCTCGCCCACTGTCGACTCCCCCACAAGCGCACATCCTCACAGGTCGCGCCGCCCGCGAGGCGGCCGGGGCCGCCGACGACAATCATCGTCGACACCCGCCGCCCCCGGGTACGAACGCGCCGAGGGCCGCCCGGGTGGGTGAAGCAACTCCCGGCGGCTAGCGCGTCGTGGCCTCCGCCGCCTCGTGCCGGTCGCCGTCCCGGATCAGCCATGTACACAACACGGCCGCCACGAACGCCAGTACGGACATCAGCAGGCACACCTGCGCCAACCCCGAGGTGAACGCCTCCCGGGCATCGGCCAGCGCGGCCGGATGCTCGGCCAGCGGCGCGAACCGGCCGGAGACCACGCCGTCCCGGACCTGATCGACGGCCTCCGGCGGCACCCCGCCGCGCGCCAACACGTCACCGCCCAGGTCGTCGCCGACCCGCGCGGTCAACAACGCGCCGCCGGCCGCGATCCCGATCGACGTACCCAGGGGGAAGAACATGTTGGTCGCCCCGGACGCCATCCCGGCCCGCTCGGCCGGCACCACGCCCACCGCCACGCCCATCAGCGGCGGGAAGCTCAATCCCCCGGAGATGCCCAGCAGCACGAAGCCGGGCAACATGACCGTCCACGAACTGTCCGCGTCCACCCGGGTCATGGTCAACACGCCGACGCCGGCCACCGCGAAGCCCAGACCGATCGCCTGCCCCGGCGTCAGCACCCGCAGCACCAGTCCGCTCAGCGGCGCGATCAGCAGGATCGGCCCGGTGAGCGCCAACATCTTCACGCCGGTCTGGAACGGCGAGTTGCCGAGCATGCCCTGCAACCACAGGATCAGGAAGGGCAACAGCCCGAACGAGGTGATCCGGGCGAACAGGGAGGCCAGGATGGCCCCGCTGAACGACGGGATGCGAAACAGCCGCAGGTCCAGCAGCGCGATCCGCGGCCGGAGCATCTCCACCACGACGAACGCGATCACCAGGACCGCCCCGCCGATGAGCGTGCCGAGCACGATCGTGTCCGTCCAACCCTGTTCGGGCGCCCTGAGCACCGCGTAGTTGAGCGCGAACAGGCCGGTGATCGCGAGCAGTACACCGGCCAGGTCGATCCGGCCGCGACCGGCCGAGGCGGTGGCGTCGTCCGGCAACCGGAACCGGGCCCCGAGCACGACCAGGGCGCCCACCGGGAGGTTGATCAGGAAGATCCACCGCCAGCCGAGCCCGTCCACCAGCGCGCCGCCGACCAGTGGACCCAGCGCCGCGGCGGCGCCGCTCAGGCCCGAGTAGACGCCGATCGCGGTCTGTCGGGCGGCACCCGCGTAGGCGGACGCCAACAGCGCCAACGAGGTGGCCATCACCATCGCCGCGCCGACGCCCTGCACACCGCGGAAGGTGACGAGCAGGCCGACGTTCGGCGCGATCGCACACGCCGCCGAGGCGAGGGTGAACAGTGCGACGCCCGCGCCGAACACCCGGCGCCGACCGATCCGGTCGGACACCGAACCGGCCGCGAGCAGCAGCGCGGCGAAGGCCAACGTGTAGGCGCTGACCACCCATTGCAGGCCGCCCAGACGTGCGCCGAGATCGTCGGCGATGTCGGGCAGCGCGACGTTGACGATGGTCACGTCGAGGGTCATCAGGATGCCGGCGCCGCTGACCAGGACGGTCGGCCAGCGGCCTCCGGGCGCGGAGCCGGGCGCTGCCGGGTCCGACGGCGTCGCGTCGGCGGGCGACGGGAGGGGGGATATGGGCTTGGCCATGTGGACGAACGACCTCACGCGTCGGGGATGGACGACCTGCTACCGGGTGTGCCCGGGTCGTTGCCGAGCGAGTCGCCGACCGTGGGCACGTTCCGCTCGGCTCCGATATTTGATCAGTGATCAAGTAGGTTAGCCTCACCTAAGCATCCACGCCAGGGGTACGCCGAAATCACCGCACGGCGGCGACCGCCCGGCGTGCGGTGGTGAGGTGCGCGGTCGGCGGTCGGGGGTCAGCGGTCCTTGACGATCAGGCCGAGCAACTGGGCCAGGGCCGGGGCCAGGTCCAGGAGTTGGGCGGAATCGATGGTCGCGCCGCGCAGGGCGTCGATGCCCGAGGCGATGTCCAGGGCGCCCGCGTCGCGGAGGTCGACCCTGCTCAGTTGCGCGTTGTCGAGCCGGATCCGCTCCAGGGTCGAGCCCGGGAAGGTCACGTCGGTCAGCGTCGCGCCGGCGAGGTCCACGTCACGCAGCAGGCAGTCCACGAAGGAGACCTCGCGGAGCCTGGTCTTGCGCAGGTTGACCGAGTCGAACTTGCAGTGGTGGAAGACCACTCGTCGCATCGTCGCGCCGAACGCCTCGATCCCGGCCAGCACGCTCGCGGCGAACTCGGCGTCCATCCACGAGGTGTCCACCAGGTCGCTTCCCACGACACGCACGCTGTGCAGCCACACGTCGTCGAACCGGGCGCGCCGATACCGGCCCCCGGTGAACGTCACCGACGAGAACGCCGACGACGTGAAGGCGGACCCGCCGGCCACCGACTCCACGAACGCGTCGCCGTCGAAGTGTGCGAACTCGTGGTCGCCGTCCCGTTCGAGTTCGCCCTCGAAAGCCACGAGCCGGTGGGCGTACGGCAGTTGGGTCAGTTCACGAGAGTTGTGCACACGCATCGCAATCCTCCACGGACGCATCGTCGGCCCCCGGTCCCACGGGGAATTCCCGTCCGCGATCGTGAACCGGTCGGCGAAGCGCGGACGGACCCATGCCTATCGCGCGACCCGCCCTTCGGCCGAATCGGCGTTGCGCAAAAGGGCCGTCGGAGCCCACTTCCCCCGGCTCCCCGCGCACCGTCGTCCGTTCCGTACGTCAGCCGGCGAAGGGGGCCACCGGTTCGGCGCCGGCGGCCAGCGCCTCGATCCGGGCGGCGATACCGTCGAGGCTGCGATCGAGGCTGTATGTGTAGATGTGCAGGGCGTACGCCTCGCGCTGGTCGGGGCCCTCGCGCAGGTGCGCGAGCGTGTCGGCGAAGGTGCGCAATCCCTCGCCGCCGGCGGCCAGTTGCTCGGAGAGCGCGCCCGTGTCCATCGCGAAGACACCGGCGGCGGCCCGGTCGTCCTCGATCACGATCGGCGACATCGCCCCGGCGAACAACACGTGATAGGCGGCCATCGCCTCGATGCCCAACCCGCTCCGGGCCAGCAGCGCGATGCCGTGGTCGATGATCGGCAACGCGGCCGGCACATCGGGCCCACGCAGCGCGAGTCGACGCGCGACGCCGGGATGGGCACGCAGGATCGGCCGGGCGGCCAACAACAGTTCGCGGAACCAGGGCCGCCACGGCAACTCCGGGTCGGGCACCGGGAAACGCGCCACCACCTCCTGCACGACCGCGTGCGCGACCGCGTCCCGATCACCGACATGGTGATAGAGCACCTGCGGCCACGAGTCGAGCGCGGTGGCCAGGCTCCGGATCGTCCAGCCCTCCAGCCCCACCTCGGCGGTCAACGCGGTCGCCGTCCGCACGATCCGCGCCCGCGTCACGGGCTGCTTGGAGCGCACCGACGTCAGCCTGGCCTTGGGCACCCGCTCCACCCTCCTCACGCTCCGAAACCATTCACCCGACCCACCCAACCTACTGGAGGCCCTGCGGACCCCGAGCCGCCCGTGCAGGGAGCCGGTCGCGGGCCCGCGCACATCCCTGCGCGCGCTCCCGTCCTCAAGAACGCGCTTGCCCGCCCCTGCGAGGATTTCCGCATGCCGATCGAGCAGTGGGACCACGACGACCTGGTGTACGAGCACATCCTGATGTACGCGCTTCCCGACGACGCCTGGTCGGTCGAGCTCTACGCAGGCCGCATCCCGGACCGCCGACACCTGATCACCGCGCTCGTGCACGACGAGGATCCGACCCGGGCGACCCACGTACTGCTGAGCAGGGGCGAGTTGCCGCTGCCACTGCTGCGCCGCTTCCTGGACGTGGTCGAGCGCGAGGAGAGCGTGCGGGACGGACCGTGGGCAACCGAGCCGACCGAGGAACGGCACTACGGGTTCCAGACGGGATACGTCCTGCCGCATCGGGCGTGGTCGCTCGAACTCGCCGCAATCCGACCCACGTTGCACACGCTGGTGATCGCCGAGGTCTTCGACGAGGAACCAAGGCCGACCCGCGTGCTGTTCGGCGACGGTGAACTGCCGCTCGCGGACCTGCGCCGCTTCCTCGAATCGGTCGACGAGGAGGAGCAGCGGCGGGGGTTCGCGCGCGTGTCATAGGATAGTGAGTATCGAATGGATACCGAGGGGTGTGAGTGGTTGTGCACGGTACGGTGACGGCGGTGAGTCGGAGCTCGGAGCATCTGTTCACGAAACCGAACCAGGGCACCATCCGGCTGCTGGCCGGACTCGGCGTCGAGGGTGACGCCCATCTCGGGGTGACCGTGCAACACCGCTCGCGCGTCGCGGTCGATCCCACCCGACCCAACCTGCGCCAGGTGCACCTGATCCACGCCGAGTTGCACGAGGAGTTGGCCGCAGCCGGCTTCACCGTCGCGGCGGGCGAGTTGGGCGAGAACGTCACCACCCGCGGCATCGACCTGCTCGGCCTGCCCACCGGGACGCTGCTGCACCTGGGCGCGGAAGCGGTGGTCGAGGTGACCGGCCTGCGCAACCCGTGCCCGCAGATCAACGCCTTCCGGGACGGCCTGTTGAAGGCCGTCGTCGGGCGCGACGCGGCGGGCAACGTGGTGCGCAAAGCGGGCATCATGGGCATCGTCCGAACCGGCGGCGAGCTCCGCCCGGGCGACCGGATCCGGGTCGAACTCCCCGCACCACCACACCGCGCGCTCGAACGCGTCTGAGCTCGAACGCGTCCGAGGCCGAGGGCACCGCGCGCCGCCGCGAGGGCTCGCGGTGGGTGGTCCGCGGTCGTCCCGGGCGACCGGTCGGGCGTGGGTGGGTCAGGATTGTTGCTTGTGTCGCTCCGCGAACATGGTGGCGAGTGTGGCGACGACGTACTCGTCGGTGCCGGTCTTGTCGATTCCCAGGCCGGAGAGCACACCCGCGCCGTCCTCCGACTCCAGGAGCGCGAGCAGGATGTGCTCGGTGCCCACGTAGTTGTGGCCGAGCCGCAGCGCCTCGCGGAAGGTGAGCTCCAGGACCTTGCGCGCCGACTGGTCGTACGGAATCAGCTCGGGCACCGTGTCGATCGGCGGCGGCAGCACGCCGAGCACCGCCTCGCGCACGGCTTCCGGGGTCACCCCCTGGGCGACGATCGCCCGTACCGCCAGGCCCTCGGGCTCCCCCAGCAACCCCAGCGCCAGGTGCGCCGGCCCGATCTCCGGGTTGCCCACGGCGCGGGCCTCGTTCTGCGCCGTCATCACCACGTTGCGGGCCCGGTCGGTGAAGCGACCGAAGCCCTGCCCGGGGTCGAGGTCCGCCTCGCCGAACGGCTTGGCGACGAAGCGCTTCTGCGCGGCCTGCTTGGTCACGCCCATGCTGGTGCCGATGTCCTTCCAGGACGCCCCCGACCGGCGCGCCTGGTCCACGAAGTGGCCGATCAGGTGGTCGGCGAGTTCGCCGAGGTGGTCCGAGACGATCACCGCGTCGGACAGTTGGTGGAGAGCGTCGGAATGGGTCTTCTTGATGGTCTCGATGAGGTCGTCGAGCCGAACCGGATTCGTCATGCGCACAGGATTCTCCATGCGTCAACCGTAGGTTGACGATCAAGGTTCGTCAACCACAAGTTGACGAATTTTACCGAGCGTGGATGCCGCGTCGCCCGGCAACCGCGCGTCGGTCGCGCCGAATCGGCCGGGTCAGGACCGGCTCGCGTCCTCCGCGCCCGCCGGCCCGTCCAGCATCGTCCGCGCCGACCGCACCTCCCGACGCACGTCGGTCAGCGCGTCGACCGGGTCCTCGGCCGGCTCCGCCGACCGGGCGGGCGGCTCGCCGGTCCGCATCGAGGCCGCCAGGACGCGCAGTTCGGCGGCCATGTGCGCGGCCGCCTCCGGCGAGGGCGGCGGCGCGCCGTGCGCGGTGCGTACCGCCGCCGCCGTGCCGGTGTCGATCACCCGCTCGACCGCGACGATCAGCGGCCACCACGCCGCGGCCCGGGCGCCGGCCGGCGGCGGCTCGCCCAACGCGCGCTGGAACTCGGTGCGGACATCGGACAGATCGCGATAGATCCGCCGCCGGGTCCGGGCCCGCGCGGCCTGATCGGTCCGCTCGTCGAACGCGCACTCGATGTATTGCGCGGTGTCCTCGATCGCGGTGGCCAACCGGGCCCCCACCCGGGTGTGCCAACTCTCCGGCCACAACACATATCCCGCGACCAACACGATCGCGCAGCCGATCAGGCTGTCCACCAGGCGCGGCGCGAGCAGCCCGACGCCCTGGTGCCCGAGCAGGTCGGACAGGATCAGGATCAGCGGTGTGATCACCGCGGTCTGATAGCCGTAGCCGCGCCGGGAGAGTATCGGCAGCGCCGCCGCGAGCACGACCACGACCGGCACCTCCCACCACCCACGCGGCACGAACTCCAGGATCACCCCCGCGACCACCAACCCCGCCGCCGTACCCAAGGCACGCAACAACGCCCGGGAGAAGACCGAGCCGAAGTCGGGCTTGAGCACGAAGGTGACGGTCAACGGCACCCAGTACGAGCGTGGTACGTCCACTACGGACACCAGTGCCTGTGCCACCCCGATGCACAACGTCAACCGCAGCCCGTACCGCCAGGACTCCGCCGACACCAGCAGGTTGCGCGCGCCGGCGGCCACCCGCTCGGGCAACGCGCCGGGCCGGCCGATGCGATCGGGGGTGCGATAGGCACCGGCGAGCGTCTCCCGCGCGTGCGCGATCGCGGCGACGACCGCGCGGTCGGCCGGGTCGGTCGCGGCGGCCGGCGCCGGCACGTCGGCCGGCACCGTGCCCCCGCGTACCGCCGCCGCGATCTCGCGCACCGCGGCCACATCGCGCTCGCCCACCGACCGGTCCTCGGCCTGCACCGCGGTGGCCGCCTCGACCAGCGGGCCGACCGAGTTCAACAGCGCCACCAGGCGGGACATACCGCGACTGCGCCCCGGCGCCACCGCCCGCCGGCCGAGCAGCAGGTCGTACGCGTGGTTGAGGGTCAGCGTCACCTCGGCCCGAGCCGTCTCCCACTCGGCGGTACCGGCCGAGGCCAGCAGGTCCGCGGTCGCGTCGTACGCGTCGGCCACCGCGACCCGCTCCGGAATGCGCGAACGCGCGGGCCACGCGAGCAGCGCGAGCAGCAGTACGAACCCGGCACCCAGCAGGGTCAGCATCGGCGCCCGCCACCACGGCGAGGGCATCGGCAGGCCCGCCCCGATCACCGCCATCAACAACAGGTTCAGGCCGGACGCGGAGGCCACCGCGCCGATCGTGCTGATCATCCCGGCGACCAGGGCGACCACCGTCAACAGCGCGACGGCCGACCAACCGTGGCCGAACTGCCAACTGCCGAGCGCGAGTCCGATCGCGCCGACGATCTGCGGTACGGCGATGTTGAGCACCCGCAGCCGGTAGGCGTCGGCGGTGTCCCCGAACACCGCGCCGAGCGCGCCGATGGCCACCAACGCGCCGGAGGCGCTGTCCCCGATCGCCACCCCGACCGCGAGCGGCGTCGCGATACCGATCGCCGCGCGCACCGCGGCCGCCTTCGGCACCGGACCGGGGTTGGCCCGCAGCGTCAGGGTGAGCCACTCGGGCGGCGCGAGCCGGCCCGATCGGGCGGCACCGTCGGCGCGCTCGCCGTCGTCGGGATCGTCGTGTTCGGTCATGGTCATCACAGGATCCCGAACGAGACGAAGGGAACGGACAAGGCACGCGGGGCCGGACGAGTACGGCATTCCGCTTCGCGGACCACGTTACCGAGGCCGCACCGGACACGAGCGGCCGGCCCGCCCGGACCGGTCGCCCGGAGGGCTCCTTGGCCGGCCCGCGTGCTCAGCCCGTCACGGACTTGCGTGCGTGTACGAAGAGTTGCTCCTCGGGGCCCGCAGCCGGGTGGTTCGGCTGGAACACGCTGACGCCGTGGTGGACGATCTCCAGGCCCGCCGCGCGCAGCCGCACGAGCAGTTCCTCGGTGCTGTGGCTGGTCACCCGGGCCCGGTGGCCCAACCATTCGATCTCCACGCCGTCCGCCTCGGCCGGCACCGTCGCGAACGCGAGCAGGCCGCCCGGCGCCAGGCGCGCGCCGAGCCGGTCCAGTTGGGCGTCCAGATCGGCCCTGGGCAGCTGAAGGAACGGGAAGAACGCGCACACCGCGTCCCACACGCCGTCGTCGTCGAGCAGATCGCGTACGTCCAACTGCTCGAACGTGGCGCCCGCCACCCGTTCCCGAGCCAGCTCGACCATGGTTGCCGAAACGTCGATCCCGGTGACCCGATGACCGGCCGCGACCAGCCTTTCGGCGGTCGGCCGGCCGGTGCCGGACCCGATGTCGAGCACCTTCGAGCCGGGCCGGAGTTCGGCGATCAGCCAGTCCAGCGCGGCCAGTTGCTCGGGCAAGTCCGCGAACGCGGTCTCGTACGCGGCGCCGACGGCATCGAACAGGGCGGCGGCCGGGGACTCCGGGCCGTGTGCCAGCGGAGAGTGCGAGGCGGATTCGGGGCTCATGGAGGAGGGCGTCCTTTCACCGGCGGAACACGAAACGGTGGCACAGGAAACGATGGAGCGCGGAGCGGGGGCGGGGCTTGGGCCGGGGAGCGGGAAGCGGACAACCGGGACAGGCGGCAGAGAGCCGGGAACAGGCAACCGAAGCGGGCCGGCGGCTACCGACGCAGCAGGATGCCCCGGATGAACGCCGCCTGCCCCGCGTGTTGCAGGTCGTCGGCGATCACACTGACCAGCCGTGCGCCCAGGGTGACCGCCGGCGTCCAGTTCTCGTCGACCACCCGATCCAGGTCGGCGGCCGACAGTTCGCGGACGAAGGCGATGGTCTGCTCGTGGACCGCGTCGTAGTAGTCGGTGAGCAGCGCCGCCGAGTCGACCCGGACCGCGCCCACCGCCTCGGCGTCCTGCCCGTATCCGATCGCCCGGACCGGGAAGGGCAGTTCGAAGCGGCCGTGCCAGTCCTGCGCCGTCCACACCTGCTCCAGCGCCGCGACGTCCGACACGTGGTCGTCCTGGACCCGGGCCAGATGCCAGATCAGCCAGGCGATCGAGTTGGCGTCGTCGTCGAGTCGCTCGGCCAGTTGTGCGGGGGTCAGCCCCTCGACCGCCTCGTGCACCACCTCGCGCACCCGGCCGAACGCGTCGACCAGTAGCTCCGCGCTGTTCATCGAACAACCCCTCGTTTCGTTGCGCTCGTCCGCTCGATGTCCGGTACGCCCGCCCATCGACCCTGCTACTCCTGCCCAGCCTGCTCCCGGTCGTACACCTGCCGAGCCGCCTCGATGGTCGGGCCGTGTCGCTCGGCCCAACGGACCAGGCCGGTGAGCGACGCGGTCAACTCGCGCGCCACGTCGGTGAGCGTGTACTCGACCTTCGGCGGCACGGTCGGATACACGGTGCGCGTCAACAGCCCGTCACGCTCCAGCCGGCGCAGGTTGAGGGTGAGCACTCGTCGGCTGATCCCGGGTACCGCGCGTTCCAACTCGGTGAACCGGATCGGGCCCTCGGCGACCGACACCAGGATGCCGATGCTCCACTTGCCCGCGACGTGGTCGAGCGTGCCGACCACCTGACACGCGTTCGCCCACGTGACGCGTCCCGAATCGGCGTCGGGCTCCCGCTCCCCGTCGCCCTCGGCAACATTCGGGCCGGCCGGAACGCCGCCGACCTGGACGGGTACATCGGTGTTACTGCGGAACGTCAAGGTGCCTCCTTACGCGAACCGCCATGGTCACAAAGAATCGACCCAGCGAACAACGAGGCACCCACGAAGGCGAGAACGAGACACCATGAACACCGACGAAACGCCCCGCGACGAAACGCCCCGTGACGAAGCCGCGCCGACCGATGCCGCAACGACTCCGGTCGATCCCGCGGAGCCCGCCGGCCCCGCCGAGGAGGCCCCCGCCGGTCCCCCGCCCCGACCGCTCACCGAGGGCGAGGTGCTGGAGATCCTGGCCCGCGAACGCATCGGCACGCTCGCGACGATCAAGCGGGACGGTCGGCCGCACCTGTCCAACATGCTCTTCGCGTGGGATCCGGCCGCCCGGGTGATCCGCTTCTCCACCACCGCCGACCGCGCCAAGCCGCACCACGTCCGGCGCAACGCCAACGCCGCGCTGCACGTGTCCGGCGGCAACGTCTGGTCGTTCGCGGTGGCCGAGGGGGACGCCGAGGTCACCGAGCCGACCACGATCCCCGGCGACGCCACGGGCCGCGAGTTGCTGGCCATGGTCCCGGCCGAGTTCCGGCCGGCCGACGAGGCGACGTTCCTCGCGGGCGCCGTCGCGGAGCGCCGGGTGGTGATCCGACTGGCCGTCACCCGCCTGTACGGCACGGCACTGGACATCCCCGACGCCTGAGCCGACGCCGGCGAGATCCTCACCCGGAGGCTTCCGTCGGTGCGCACAGGGTCCGGCGCACGGTGTCGCGGAGCCAACGGTGGGCTCCGTCGGCCGTGTGCCGCGGGTGCCAGGCCATCCCGATGGTCACGGGCGGCAGTGCCAGGGGGATCTCCAGGAGGTGCAGTCCGAGTGCCCCGGCATCGTGGGTGAGGGGCGAGGGGGCGGCGCCGGGGAGTGCGGCGGGTACGAGGCAGACGATGTCGCTGCGGGCGGCGAGGGTCATCGCGGCCAGATGGCTGGGCAGAACGACGCTGACCCGCCGCTGGAGGTTGTGCTCGGCCAGGGCGGTGTCGAGGGGGCCGGTGAACCGGCCGCGACGGCTGACCGAGACGTGTTGGGCGGCGGCGAGCCGGGCCGGGGTCAGCGTGCCTTCGGTGAGCGGATGGCCGGGCCGGACGGCGGCCACCATGCGGAGGTCGACCAGTTCTTCGACCCGGGTTTCGGGGTCGACGTGGTCGATGGATCCGATCTCCAGGTCGATCCGGCCGTCGCGCAGGGCGGGTCCGGCCTCGAACTCCTCGGCCCGGATCCGGAACGAGACCCCCGGCGCCTCCCGCCGGGCCAGTTGCAACAGTCCGGGGGCCAGTGCCGCGCCGACCAGGTCGGCGGCCTGGATGGTGAAGGTGCTGCGCAGACCGGCGGGGTCGACGCTGGCACCGGGGCTCAGCAAGGCGCCGAGGCTGCGGACCACGGAGACGGCCTCCTCGCGCAGGGCCTGGGCGCGTGGAGTGGGGACCATGGTCTGGCCGGCCCGGACCAGCAGGGGGTCCTGGAGGATGCGGCGCAGGCGGGCGAGATTGCGGCTCATCGCGGCGGGCGAGGTGTGCAGACGCGCCGCGGCACGAGTGACGCTGTGCTCGGTCAGCAGGGCCTCGAGCGCGATGGCGAGGTTGGCGTCGATGACCGGATCCGGGCTGCTCACCAGCATTATTCCATTTCAGTCAATGATTCCGTGCCGAAGTTCCCATTGTGGCAGTACGCAGACCCCGAGCAGGATCGGGGACGTACCCAATCGGCACGACCCATGAGGTTTTCATGATCGTCATCACTGCTCCCACCGGGAACATCGGCCGTCACCTGCTCGCCCGGCTCCTGGAATCCGCCCCCGCCGCGGGCGAGGAACTGCGCGTGATCGTGCGCGATCCGGCCCGGCTTCCGGACGCGGCGCGCGGACGCGTCGACGTGGTCACCGGGTCGCACTCGAACGCCGAGGTCCTCGACCGGGCCTTCGAGGGCGCGGACGCCGTCTTCTGGCTCGTCCCCCCGGACGCCGCCCTGACCCCGCAGGACGCCTACCTCGGTTTCAGCCGCCCCGCCGTCGAGGCGCTCGCCGCCCACCGCGTCGGCCACGTCGTCGGCGTGTCCGCACTCGGCCGCGGCACCCCGCTCGCCGACCGGGCCGGCGTGGTCACCACCTCCCTCGCCATGGACGACCTGATCGCCGACAGCGGCGTCGCCTACCGAGCCCTGGCCTGCCCGTCCTTCTTCGAGAACTTCCTGGAGGAGGCCGACTCGATCCGCGAGAACGGCTTCTTCACCGACTCCGTCGACGCCGACCGCAAGGCCCCCCTCGTCGCCGTCGCCGACATCGCGGCCGCCGCGGCCGGCCTGCTGCTGGACCGCTCGTGGACCGGCACCGGCAGCGTCCCGGTCCTCGGGCCGCAGGACCTGTCTCCCAACGACCTGGCCCGGATCATGACCGAACAGTTCGGCCGCCCCGTGCGCTACGAACGTCAGCCGCTCGACGAGATGTACACCACCCTTGTCGGCTACGGCCTCAACGAGGCATTCGTGCAGGGCATCGTCGACATGAAGCGGGCCAAGGACGAGGGCCTGGACGCCGGCGTGGCCCGCACCCCGGAGACCGCCTCCCCCACCGGCTTCGAGCAGTGGTGCGCGCAGCACCTCAAGCCCGCCGTCCTGTCCTGAAGTCCCGTACCCGGCGCCGGAACACCGAGCCCGGCGCATCCGAACCACCCGCCACCTTGGAGGCACCCCGATGTCCACTGCCACGACCGAACCGCCGGTCACCGCGTTCATGCTGGTCAAGACCACGCCCGAGTGGCTCGCCCTGACCGTCGAGGAACGCGTGCACGCCTTCACCACCCAGGTCCTGCCCGCCATCGAGGCCAAGACCACCGGCGTCCGGTCACGCTTCTACGACACGGAGTTCTACTCCGTGCGCGTCACCGACGTCTGGGTGTGGGAGGCCGAAGACCACCACTCCTACCAGCTCCTGATCGACGCACTGCGCGAAACCCCGTTCTGGGACCGCTACTTCGAGATCGTCGACCTCCTGGTCGGCACCGAAAACGGCTACGCCCGAACCTACGGCCTCGAACCTGTGGCCACGATCGCCACCTGATCCAGCGGCCGGGCGGGCGGGCGACCGGCGACGCGGGTGGCCGGGTGCGCCGGGTGAGCGGGAAACCGGGCCGATGCCTCCGACTGATTGCCACCGGAGGGCATCGGCCCGGAGGCCGGAGATGTCGGCGCTAACCGCGATGCGCTCGGCGGTAGGCGCGGGGGGTGGTGTCGGTGAAGGCGCGGAAGTGTCGGCGCAGGGCGGCGGGTGAGTTGAATCCGGTGCGGGCGGCGATGCGCTCGACCGGGACGTCCGTTTCGGTCAACAGGCGGCGGGCCTCGTGGAGACGGGCGCGGAGCAGGTACTGGAGCGGGCTGAGACCGGTGTGGGCGTGGAAGCGGCGGGTGATGCTGCTGACGCTGGTTCGCGCGTGGTCCGCGATGGCGGCCGGGGTCAGCGGGTGCTGCAGATTGGCCTCCACCCAGCGCAGGGTGGGTTCGAGGCCCACACTTTCGGTGACTTCCCGATCGATGGTGTCCCGGACGTCGTCGGCATACGTGTGCAGCGGCGTGATCAGTTCGCGGCCGGTCTCCTCGGCCACCCGGCGGCCGTGGTCGCTGCGCAGCAGGTACAGGCAGAGGTCCAAGCCGCCGAACACGCCCGCAGCCGTCAGGAAGTGCCCGTCCTCGACCACTGTGCCGAGCGGGTCCACCTCGATCTCGGGATACCGGTCCGCCAGTTCCTCCAGGTACCGCCATCCGGTGGTGGCGCGGCACCCGTCGAGAAGTCCGCTCGCGGCGAGGGTGAACGTCCCGGTGCCGACAGCGGCGATCCGGCTCCCGCGCGCCGCCGCCGCCCGCAGCGCGGCCGAGACGCCGGGCGGCGGCTCGTCGCGATGGCCGTCGTGGCCGGGAACCAGGACGATGTCCGCGTCCGCGAGGCCGTCGAGATCGAACGGCGTGTCGATCCGGAGCACGGCCGGAGCGCCGGTGGCCCGCAGACCGCGAGCCGCGCAGATCCTGATCTCGTAGGCCAAGCCCGGGTGGTCGCGGCAGGCGGCCCCGAACACCAGCCCGGGAGTGGTGAGTTGATGCCCCGGGACTCCGTCGAGAGCGAGGACGGCGATCACTGCCATATCCGGAATCTAGTACCGCCTTGCCGGAATCCCCTACTGGGTGACGGCCGGCATCGGCGCGCCGCGTCCGACGGGACCGGATCGAGGTGTGCGGTGGCGCGTGGTGCCGGTACCGGCCGTGCGCTCGCTTGCGCCGAGCCGGTGCGGGCTCTGCACCGGGCCACCGGGTGCGCTGGGCCGGATCGCAGTCGCGTCGGGCCTCTCGGGCGGGGCGGTCCCGGGACACGCAGGCCGAGCGGTTCCGGGCCACCGGGTCGGGTCGGTCCTGGGACACCCGGGTCGGGTCGGGGCGGTGCCGCCCACTCGCGTCACGTCCGCTCGGGCCGAGCCGGTAGCCGTGGGCGTTGCGGGCGAAGGGGGCGCCGGGGTGGGCAGGGACGGGTGTGGGTGCGGGTGGGGCCGTCCTGCTTGCGGCCCGGGTGCATCACAATCCTGTCGACTCTGCGGACCGTGCCGCCGGGGCCGGTGCGGTTCGGGCTGCCGATCCGCACCATCCCGTCCGGCACGATCGGCAGACCGGCGGTGTCGGCGCCGTGCGCCGCGCTGCCGGCCGTCGCCGTGGTACCGAGCACGATCGCCGCGCCGACCGCAGCGATCGATTTCGCGAGCAGGCGGCGAGCGCGGGCGCTCGGGGCGGGCATCGAGGGCCGGACGCCCCCGTGTCCGTTCCCGTCCCAGCCATCCTCCGCGCCGCGCCACACGCGGAAATGGCCGTTCCAGTGGCTTCCTCGGCTAGATTCCGGTCATGCCAGTGATTGCCGTCCTCGTTCTCGACGGGGTCCCCGGGCACCAGCTCACCGCACCCGGCCTCGCGTTCGGCACCGCCGCCCGGCATCATCCTCCGGTCGCCTACGACGTGCGGATCTGTACCGCTCCGGGCTTCGAGGCGACCGGCGGCCTCGCCTCCTTCCGGGTCGAAACCCCTTGGGGATTGGACGGATTGGCCGATCTCGACGACACGGACACGGTGCTGCTGCCGGGACACGAGCGTTTCCGGGACCCACCGCCACCGGACGTCGTCGCCGCCCTCCGCGCCGCCGCCGCGCGTGGCTGCCGGATCGGCGCCGTCGGCACCGGCACGTTCACCCTCGCGGCCACCGGCCTGCTCGACGGCCGGCGCGCCGCGACCAGCCGCCGCAACACCGCGGAACTGGCCCGGCTCCACCCGCGGATCGACGTCGACCCCGAGGGTTCGGTGGTCGCGGACGGCCCCTTCCACAGCGCCGCGGGCGTCCTCGGCGGCATCGACCTCTGCCTCGACCTGATCACCCTGGACCACGGCATGGCCGTGGCCATCGAAACCGAACGCCAGCTGTTCCTACAACTCCACGACCCCACGACCCCCGCCACGACCTGCGCCGCCTACACCCCACCCGGCAGCAGCCTCGCCCCCACCACCACATGGATGGAGGCCAACCTCCGCCACCCGCTGACCCTCGACGACATCGCCGCCCACGCCGGCCTCGGCGCCCGCCACCTCACCCGCCGCTTCCACGCCGAAACCGGCCTCACTCCCCTCCAATACCTCCTGCGCGCCCGAATCCAACGAGCCCAATGGCTCCTGGAACGCACCGAGGACCCGGTGGAACGCATCGCCGCCCTCACCGGCCTCGGCACCCCCGCCAACCTCCGCCGGCACTTCCAACGCCAAACCGGCACCACCCCCACCACCTACCGCACCGCCTTCCGCACCTTCGTCACCAACCTCACACCCCGAGAATGAGCCGACAAGAACACCGGCCCGGGAACCGGCCCAACCCAGCCGACGGCAAAACCCACCAACCACCAACCGAAGCCCCCGCGCACGTCGCGGCGAGCCCAGCCCCCTCGCCCTCACACGAGCAGGCGAAGTCCACACACAGGTGAGCCAAAACCCGGCCCGAGCGTCGGAACCCGGGCCTCTCCGACGGAAGTTCCTACGCGTGGGCCGTGACCCAGGCCGCCGGGCTGCCACCACCGAATCGGGATGAAGCCCCCACGCAGGTCGGGGTGCCATACCGGCGCCTCGGCAACCGGGGTCTTGCCGAGGCCGCCCCCGTGTGGCCATGGCGCCCGGACGGCCCACCCGGCGCATTCCCGGATCGGAGCGACGGGTACTCGGCAAAATACGAGGCCATCCGGTCGGTTCTTCGTGCTGTCGCCAATCCAACAGACACGCGGGGCACCGACGGCCATGTCTTCGGAGGCCTCCAGCTCACCGGTGTCACGACCCCACGCGTTCGGCCTGTCACGGGCACGGTCGTGTTCGCAGCCATCGGTGCCGGTTGTCGGCAACGCCTGCCACAGCCCAACTCCCGAAGCACCACATGTCCGGGTGACCGTCGAGGAATCCCTATCCATCACCCCAGGCGCCCTCACGAACCGCGACATACTTTTCACCAACGTCGTGGACGGGGTCGCCGGGCCGGCCCAAGAGTGCCGCAAGTGCGCAATGGCATCCCACTCCTACGACGCCCGGGTCGCCCGCACCCGTTGTGATCACCCAATGGGCGAGAACTACCGCGTGATGTGGAGGCCAACGGGCACGGCAGGCCGCCCATGCTGTTCAGGTTCAGGTAGGTCACCCCGCCAAGCACCTCGGCGCCGGCGGCAGCTCGGATAACGAGGCCGCCGTCCTGGAGGCATGCCGGCGCCGCCGGCAGGAACGGGCTCGGCGCTGGCCCGTCGAGCTTTCGAACGAGGCTCCCAACGGCGTCCAACAGTGCCTGGAAGCAGGTCAGGGTGTTTTCGTCGGGTCCGCCGGGGAGCCTTCCCGAGTGGGTCGGGCGTTCGTTGCCAGCGGTCGCGTCTTGGTCGGGTCGGGCGCGGGTGGCTTTGTGCTAAACGGTCGGCGTGGACCGGCGGAGATCGGCCCGGTCCCGGGGTCGCCGGCGGCCGGGAGCCTTGGGTTTCCCGGCGAGAGGTGGGTGTTGCTCGGCGGGAAAGGCGCTGGCAACGGCGGAGCGGGAGGGTGCTTTCGTCGGGTCCGCCGGGGAGCCTTCCCGAGTGGGCCGGGCGTGCGCAGCTGGCGGTCGCGTCTTGGTCGGGTCGGGCGGGGTGGCTTTGTGCTAAACGGTCGGCGTGGACCGGCGGAGATCGACCCGGGCCCACGGTCACCGGCGGCCGGGAGCCTTGGGTTTCCCGGCGAGATGTGGGTGTTGCTCACCGGGAAAGGCGCTGGCAACGGCGGAGCGAGAGGGCGGCCCGGTGAAGTCCGCCGGGGAGCCTTCCCGAGTGGGTCGGGCGTTCACCCGGCCGGCGGTCGCGTCTTGGTCGGGTCGGGCGCGGGTGGCTTTGTGCTAAACGGTCGGCGTGGATCGGCGGAGATCGACCCGGTCCCGGGGTCACCGGCGGCCGGGAGCCCTGAATTCCCCGGCGAGACACGGGTGTTGCTCGGCGGGAAAGGCGCTGGCAACGGCGGAGCGGGAGGGCGGCCCGGTCAGGTCCGCCGAGGAGCCTTTCCGAGTGGGCCGGGCCGTTTCGGCGGGCGTTCGAGGTGGGTGCGCGGGGAGAAGGGCTGCCCGCGTGCGCTGGGCAGGTCTTCATCCGGATCGCGGGACGACTTCGGGCGCATCGATTTGCGCCGACCTGCGGCTTTGTGGGTCGGCCGGCGAGAGCGCGTGCAGAGGGCCGGTTCTTGAAGCCCGGTGGCCGACTTCGCGTGGACAGTGTGCTTTTTGGCAGGTGTTTCGGGTCGGGGCGGTCGGGTGGGCGGCCCGGCAATGTTCACCGAAGAGCCTTCCCGAGTGGGTCGGGCCGTTTCGGCGGGCGTTTGGGGGTGGGGAGGTTGGGCGAGAGGCAGCCCGAGGCTTCGAAGGTCACGATCCGGATCCCGAGACGGCTCCCCGCCCCCGGGGCTCCGCTGACCTGCGGTTTTGTGGGAGCGGTCGGCGAGAGCGCGTGCCGAGAGCCGGGTCGCGCACTCCGGCGACCGGAACCGCCCACCCCCCGGCCCGCTCTTCTCCCCCTCTCCCGCCACCGCCCACCCACCGCCCGCCGAAACGGCCCGGCCCACTCGGGAAGGCTCCCCGGCGGACCTGACCGGGCCGCCCTCCCGCTCCGCCGTTGCCAGCGCCTTTCCCGGTGAGCAACACCCACCTCTCGCCGGGGAGTCCAGGGCTCCCGGCCGCCTGTGACCCCGGGACCGGGCTGATCTCCGCCGGTCCACGCCGACCGTTTAGCACAAAGCCACCCGCGCCCGACCTCACCAAGGCGCGACCGCCGGCCGTGAACGCCCGACCCACTCGGGAAAGCTCCCCGGCGGACCCGACCGGACCGCCCTCCCGCTCCGCCGTTGCCGGCGCCTTTCCCGGTGAGCAACACCCGCGTCTCGCCGGGGAGTCCAGGGCTCCCGGCCGCCGGTGACCCCGGGACCGGGCTGATCTCCGCCGATCCACGCCGACCGTTTAGCACAAAGCCACCCGCGCCCGACCCGACCAAGGCGCGACCGCCGGCCGTGAACGCCCGACCCACTCGGGAAGGCTCCCCGGCGGACCTGACCGGGCCGCCCTCCCGCTCCGCCGTTGCCAGCGCCTTTCCCGCCGAGCAACACCCGCG
>NZ_JBIRRX010000029.1:0-61647 GCF_044333915.1 Embleya sp. NPDC020886
ACCACTTTTTTGTTCCGTCGCGGGCTCCTCCACAAAAAAGTGGCCCCTCGCTCGTGACTTCGTGTCCCTGCGCTTCGCTCCGGGCCACGAAGTCTGTGTTTTGCGGCTCCGCCGCTCTCCGCGCTGCGCGCGTCGATCACCGGGGTGAGCCGGAGTCGGGGGCGCTGACGCGCCGGTGGGGGGTGTGGGGGTGGGGCTGGGGCGTGGGTTGGTGGGTGGTCTGTTGTCGTTGACGTCGGCTGCGCGTTGGCGTTCGGCTTCGGGGCGGTGTCGTGTGTTCGACGCTGCCGTGTGTCTGCCAGGCGTCGGCTGCGGGCTTGCCGCCGCTTGTTCGTTGTGGGGCGATTGCCTGGCTGATGCCGAGCGCTGGATGGTCGTTCGTGTGGGACCGATGCCGTCCGCTTATGTGCCTACCGCCGCCGGGCCTCGTGGTGTCGAGTGCCCGTTGTCTGTTTGGCCGTGCGGGCCGGCGGGTTGCCTGGTTGGGGTGATGGGGGTGAGGGGAGTCCCTCGGGTTAAAGTGATATCACTTTGCTATGGTTGTGATGACAGGTTGAATCAAGGGGAGTGATCGCATGGGTGACATCGGTTCCGAGTCCATAGTGGTGATGCCGGCGCCTCAGGTGCGGGAGCGGCTGGTGTCCGGGGTGTCCGGGTTTTGGGCTGTTGCGGTTGTGGCGCTTTGTGCGGGTGGTGGGGCCGGGCTCATCGGCCTTGGGCTGTTGTCGGAGGGTGGGCAGCGGACGGTGGGGATGGCGGCCGGGATTGTGGTTGCCGCGCTGGCGTTGGCCTCGCTTCTCGGGTTGACCACCGTGGCGCCGGGTGAGGCTCGGGTGCTTCAGCTTTTCGGGCATTACAAGGGGACGTTGCGTACCGACGGGCTGCGTTGGGTGAATCCGTTCACCGACCGGACCAAGGTCTCCACTCGGATTCGCAACCACGAGACGCAGACCGCCAAGGTCAACGACCACGACGGCAATCCGATCGAGATCGCCGCGGTCGTGGTGTGGCAGGTCAAGGACACCGCGCAGGCCAAGTTCGAGGTGGACGACTTCGAGGAGTTCGTCGCGATTCAGACCGAGACCGCGGTGCGGCACATCGCCAACAGTTATCCGTACGACGACCATGGCAACGGCGGTATGTCGCTGCGTGACAATGCCGACGAGATCACCGGCAAGCTCTCCGCGGAGATCGGTGCGCGGGTCGCCTCGGCCGGGGTCGGCGTGGTCGAGTCGCGGATCACCCGGCTGGCCTACGCGCCGGAGATCGCCCAGGCGATGTTGCGTCGCCAGCAGGCGGGCGCGGTGGTCGCGGCCCGGCAGCGGATCGTCGAGGGCGCGGTGGGTATGGTCGAACTCGCGCTGAACCGACTGGAAGAGGGCGACCTGGTGGAGCTGGACGACGACCGTCGCGCGGCGATGGTCAGCAACCTGCTCGTGGTGTTGTGCAGCGACCAGGCCACCCAGCCGGTGGTCAACACCGGTTCCCTCTACGCGTAGTCGGTCCCGGTGACCGAGCGCAAGAAGATCCTGCTTCGCCTGGACCCGGCGGTCCACGACGCGATCGCCAAGTGGGCCGCCGACGAACTGCGAAGCACCAACGCGCAGATCGAGTTCCTGTTGCGACGCGCGCTGGGCGACGCGGGCCGGATGCCGGGCAACGCCGGCCGTCCGGCCCGCCGGGGTCGACCTCCCAGGGCGAGTTCAGCGCCCACCGGTGATACCGAGCCCGTCGGAGGCGACGGTGGCGATCGAGACGACCCTGGCGGTGCTCGCGGCGGTGGCGGGAGCGGTGGCGACCCTGGCGACGTCGGTACCGCGCCGTGACCACAGACCCGAAGACGATGTGACGCCGTGGCGCCGAGGCGGGCGACGTGAACCCAATTCCGGAGGTCGACGTGCACGTGTCCCTGACCCGGCGAGTGTTCCTGCTCGCCTACAGTCCCGAGCGGCGACGGCTGTCGAGCCGGGAACGCCTCGGGGTGACGCTCCAGGCGGCGGCCCTGTACGAGTTGTACGCCCAGGGCCTGATCCGTGACCACACCGGCAAGGTGACCGCGACCGCGGTGCGAGGCCGTGCGCCCGACTGCGACCTGGCGGCGGACCTGTTGGCCCGGATCACCGCGAGCGAGCGCGCACACTCCTGGGGTTACTGGGTCCGCAAGGGCGAACGGCAGGCCACCGACCGAGTCGGGGCCACGCTCGAACGCGAGCGGGTGATCAGGTTCGAGCCGCACCGCCTGCTGGGCATCGTGCCGACCCGGCGCATGCTCCTGCGGCAACCGCGACTGCGCGCCGCCGCGACCAAGGCGGTGCGCGACGCCCTCAAGGCGACCCGGCCGGTCGACCGGGTCCCGGCGGTGGACGCGGCCCTGGTCGCGCTGACCTACGAGGGCGAACTGCGGGTGGTCCTCGGCCGCCGGGAACGCCGGGCCGCCCGGGGCCGCGTCGATGCACTGGAGGCCGGTCTGGGCCCGGTGCCCGAGGCGTTGCGCAAGGCGGTCCGGCGGCAGAAGAGCAGGGCCGCCGGGGCCGCCGGCTGATCCGGCTTGACCCGGTCCGTACTGTCGAAGGATGACCTCCCGCACCGCCACCGACGCGACCTCGCCTGCGCTGCCCGGATCCCTCGCGCGGTTGTTGCCCGGCCCGCAGGGACGCGCGGTGTGGTTGGTGCTGGCGAGCGCGTGCTCGATCCAGTTCGGTGCGGCGTTCGCGGCCCGGTTGTTCCCCTACGTCGGCCCGGCCGGCGCGGTCACGCTGCGCCTGGTGTTCGCCGCGACCATCCTGCTCGCCTTCGCCCGGCCCCGGCTGCGCGGGCGCAGTCGCGCGGACTGGGTCGTGGTGGTCGGCCTGGGCGTGACGTTCGCGGGCATGAACATGTTCTTCTACGAGGCGATCGCCCGACTGCCGCTGGGCCCGGCGGTCACGCTGGAGTTCCTCGGGCCGCTCGGCCTGGCCGTGGTGTTGTCCCGTCGGCTGCGCGACATGACGTGGATCGTGCTCGCCGCCGTCGGTGTGCTGCTCCTGGGGCGCGGCGGCTTCAGCGGGCTGGATCCGGTCGGCGTCGCCTTCGTGATGGCGGCGGCGGCCTGCTGGGCGGGCTACATCATGGTCGCCTCGAAGACCGCCGAACGCTTCGACGGCGTCGAGGGCCTGGCGCTCGGCTTCGCGGTGGCCGCGGTCCTGGTCACCCCGTTCGGCGTGGCCACCGCCAAAAGCGCCCTGCTGGAGCCCAACGTGCTCGCCCTGGGGGCCTGCGTCGCGCTGTTGTCCTCGGCGCTGCCGTACAGCTTCGAGATGCTCGCGATGAAACACCTGACGCCCGCGACGTTCGGGCTGCTGGCCAGCCTGGAACCGGCCGTGGCCGCGATCGCCGGATTCGTCGTGCTGCATCAGTCGCTCGTGCCGATCCAGATCGCCGGCATCGCGCTCGTGGTGATCGCCAGCGCCGGCGTCACCGTGGCCCAGTCGCCTCGGCGGGTTCGGGCGAGGTCCGATACAGCCGGGCCCGAGCCCGATCCACGACCAACTCCCCCCGCAGGTGCCATCCCCACTCCGGCCGCAGCACCGGACGCTTGTGTGGAGTCACCACCACGAACGCGGTCGTGACCTCGGTCAGCGCGTAGGCCAGCGCGGGCAGTCGGGACTCGGCGAGCAGGTGCAGTGCGTAACTGCACACCACGAGCGAGTACGCGCGGCCCGCCAGCGCACCCGCCGCGATCTCCTCGAAGCGCAGCGCCTCGGCCGGTGTCCCGGTCCGCTCGCGATAGGCGACCCCCGTGTACGGATCGATGCCGGAGATCTCGCGTGCGCCGAGCTCGCGCAATGCCAGCGTGGCCTCGCCACTGCCGCAGGCCAGGTCGAGCACGCGGTCGAGGAGCTCGGGCTCGGCAGCCACCGGCTGTGCCAACGCCTGCGCCAGCACCGCCCGTACCCGCGGCTCGTGCGGGTTGCGGTAGCGCGCCCCGTGGGTGGCGTAGAAGCCCTCGGCTCCCAGTTCCTCGTAGGCGGGGCGGATCTTGTCCATGACCTCGATTGTCCACCGTCTACTTCTCGGTATCGCGCTTCGCCCCGGGGGTACGGCCGAACCGCAACCAACGCTTCCAGGCGCCCTTCGGCTTGGGCTGGTCGCGCATCCGGACGTACGGCTCCAGGGTCGGCGGGTGGCCACCGGCGATCGCCCGGGCCCGCTCCATCTCGGCGTTGTACTCCGCGCCGAGCAGGATCGCCATGTTGGTCAACCACAACCAGACCAGGAAGACGATCACCGCGGCGAGCGTGCCGTAGGTCTTGTTGTAGGTGCTGAAATTGGCCACGTAGTAGGCGAACGCGGCGGAGAACAGGGCCCACAGCAGCACCGCGAGGACGCCGCCGGGAGTGATCCAGCGAAAACCCTGCTTGGCGTTCGGCGCCGCCCAGTAGAGCAGCGCGAACAGGAAGTTGACCACCACGATCAGCACCGGCCACTTCGCGTAGTCCCACAACAGCACGCCCGCCTCGCCCACCCCCAGCGCGTGGCCGGCCTGTTTGGCCAGTGAGCCGGTGAACACCACCGCGATCGCGCAGATCGACAGCAACAGCAGGGTCACCACGGTCACCGCGATCCGGGTGGGCACCGTCTTCCACAGCGGCCGGCCCTCGGGCACGTCGTAGATCGTGTTGCACGCGCGCATGAACGCGGCGACGTAGCCGGACGCCGACCACAACGCCAGGCCCAGGCCGGCCAGGGCGAGCGGGCCCGCGGCGCCCCGGCTGTGTTCGAGGTTGCGGATCGCGTCGATCACGATCTGGTGCGTCTCGCTGGGCGCCACGCTCTGCACGTTCTCGGTCAGCGCGTCGGTGGCGGAGCGACCGGCCAGGCCGACCAGCGAGACCACGACCAGCAGCGCCGGGAAGATCGACAACACGCTCTGGTAGGTGAGTGCGGCGGCCCAGATGTTGAGGTCGTCCTCCTTGAACTCGCGGATCGTGCGCCACGCGGCCTTGAACCACGACGAGGTCGGCAGGTCGGTCGGCCGGTCCGGGAGGTGCTCCTCGGCCGGCGGTCGGCCGGCGTCGGAGTGTTCGGTCTTGGCGAGGTCCACCGCGGCGGTGGGCGGAGGTTCGGGGTTCGGGCGGTGGGTCTCGCGTGGGCCCGGGACCTTCGCGGCCGGCGCGTCGGGCTCCTTCGACTGCTCGATGGGCGCGGCGGTACGGTCGCCGACGCCGCGTAACGAGCGGGCGATTTGCTCCTCGCGCTCGGCTCGTGCCCGGCGTTCGTCTCGTGCGTTCTGCCGCCTGCCCATGTGCCGGCCCCCAACGTCGTCCCGCGATGGCCGGCGTCTACCCGGCGGCGGTCGGCACATGCGGTGTGGGACACGGGTTGTGCCGCGGGGTCAGCGGCGCGGCGCGTACATGATCAGGGCGACGCCGGCCAGGCAGACGGTTGCCCCGGCCAGGTCCCAGCGGTCCGGCCGGAAACCGTCCACGGCCATCCCCCACGCGAGTGAACCGGCGACGAAGACACCGCCGTACGCGGCCAGGATCCGGCCGAAGTTCGCGTCCGGCTGGAGGGTGGCCACGAAGCCGTACACGCCCAGCGCGATCACCCCGAGGCCGGCCACCCACCACGGGCGATGCTCGCGTACGGACTGCCAGACCAGCCAGGCGCCGCCGATCTCGGCGAGGGCGGCGAGGACGAACAGGAGCAGCGAGCGCGCGACGATCATGGACGTACGGTAGGGGCGGGATCGGGAGCTCGGGGCTTCGCGTACGGGCGGGCCGCGGACCCGCGCGGGCCGGCGCGCGAGGCACGAACGTGGACGTACGTCGTGGGCGACGGCGAGGGCTCGGTAAACTCGCCGCTCGTGACGTCCCAGCCTGTGCGCAAACCCCGCATTCCGAACGTTCTGGCCAACCGCTACGCCTCCCCGGCGCTGGCCACGCTGTGGTCCCCCGAGCACAAGGTGGTGCTGGAGCGCCGACTGTGGCTCGCGGTGCTGCGTGCCCAGGCCGACCTGGGCATCGACGTGCCCGAGGGTGCGGTCGCCGACTACGAGCGGGTGATCGACCAGGTCGACCTGGCCTCGATCGCCGAGCGCGAGCGGGTCACCCGGCACGACGTCAAGGCCCGGATCGAGGAGTTCAACGCCCTCGCCGGCCACGAGCACGTGCACAAGGGCATGACCTCGCGCGACCTGACCGAGAACGTCGAGCAGTTGCAGATCCGCTCGTCGCTGGAACTGGTCCGCGATCGGGTCGTGGCCCTGCTGGTACGGCTGGCCGAGTTGTCCGCGCAGCACGCCGAGTTGGTGATGGCGGGCCGTTCGCACAACGTCGCCGCGCAGGCCACCACGCTGGGCAAGCGGTTCGCCTCGGCGACCGACGAACTGCTGGTCGCCTACCACCGCCTCGACGACCTGATCACCCGTTACCCGCTGCGTGGGATCAAGGGCCCGGTGGGCACCGCGCAGGACATGCTCGACCTGCTCGGCGGCGACGAGGAGAAGCTGGCCGAGTTGGAGGGGCGTGTCGCGGCGCACCTGGGCTTCGAGCACGCGTTCGTCTCGGTCGGCCAGGTCTACCCGCGCTCGCTCGACTACGACGTGGTGACCGCGCTGGTGCAACTGGCCGCGGCGCCCTCGTCGTTGGCCAAGACGATCCGGCTGATGGCCGGGCACGAGCTGGTCACCGAGGGCTTCCAGCCCGGCCAGGTCGGCTCGTCCGCGATGCCGCACAAGATGAACACGCGCTCGTGCGAACGGGTCAACGGCTTCACGGTGATCCTGCGCGGCTACGCGTCGATGGTCGGCGAACTCGCGGGCGACCAGTGGAACGAGGGCGACGTGTCCTGCTCGGTCGTGCGGCGGGTGGCGCTGCCGGACGCGTTCTTCGCGTTCGACGGCCTGATCGAGACGTTCCTGACCGTGCTGGAGGAGTTCGGCGCGTTCCCGGCCGTGGTCGCCCGCGAGCTGGACCGCTACCTGCCCTTCCTGGCCACGACCAAGGTGCTGATGGCCGCGATCCGCGGCGGGGTCGGACGCGAGGCCGGGCACGAGGTGATCAAGGAGCACGCGGTCGCCTCCGCGCTGGCGCTGCGCGAGGGCGTCGAGCGCAACGAACTGCTCGACCGCCTGGCCGCCGACGACCGCCTCCCACTGGACCGCGCGGCCCTGGACACGCTCCTCGCCGACCGGCTCTCCTTCACCGGCGCGGCGGCAGCCCAGGTGGCAGAGGTGGTCCGACGCGTGGAGACGATCGCCGCCAAGCACCCGGAAGCAGCGAAGTACCGCCCGGGCGCAATCCTGTAACCCCACACCCACGACCCCGCCCCAACCCGCCGGCCCCGCCCCACCCCACCGCGTCCCGACCCTGACCGCTTCGCCGGGCCCCGCGCCCGAGCCGTTTCGCCGGCCCCGCCCCCTGGCCGCCCCGCCCGCCCTCCCCACCCCGCCGCCGGATGGTTGCTCAGGGTGTGGACCGGGCGGAGTGGGGCGATGGTGCTGGGGGATGGCGTTGGCGTGAGGAGTGGTGGGTGTGGGGTTGTTGTTCGGTGATGTGGCCGTTGCGTCTCGGGAGATTGCCGGGGAGGCGGGGCGGAGTGCGAAGGCGGAGTTGGTGGCCGGGTGTTTGCGGCGCGCGGATCCGGCGGAGGCGACCGTCGTGGTGGCCTATCTGGCCGGTGCGTTGACCCAGCGGCAGATCGGGGTCGGGCCCGCCGCGTTGCGCGAGTTGCCGGCGCCGGCCGCCGAGCCGTCGTTGACGTTGCTGGAGGTGGATGCCGCGCTGGAGGCGATCGGGAGCACCACCGGCGCCGGGTCGCAGGCCGCCCGACGGGCGCTGCTCGAAGCGTTGTTCGCCCGGGCCACCGCCGTCGAGCAGCGGTTCCTGATCGGATTGCTGGTCGGCGAGGTGCGCCAAGGCGCGCTGGACGGCGTGATGGCGGACGCCGTCGCGCGGGCCGCCGAGGTCCCGCCGGCGGCGGTACGCCGGGCGCTGATGTTGCGTGGCGCCGCCGGCCCGGTGGCCGCCGCGGCGCTGGCCGGCGGCACGGCCGCGCTCGCCGCGTTCACGCTGGAGGTGGGCCACCCGGTGCGCCCGATGCTGGCCGCCTCGGCGCCGGACGTGCCCGCCGCGCTGGCCAAGCTGCGGGCCAAGGACCCGGAGGCCGAGGTCGCGCTGGAATGGAAGATCGACGGCATCCGGGTACAGATCCACCGTGACGGCGACCGGGTCGCGGTGTTCACCCGCAGCCTGGACGACATCACCACGCGCGTCCCGGAACTGGTCGAGCTGGTGCGCGCGCTGCCGGGGCGTACCGCGGTGCTGGACGGCGAGGCGATCGCCCTGCGCCCGGACGGCCGGCCGCACCCGTTCCAGATCACCGCGTCCCGGACCGGCACCCGCGACGCCGCGCGGCTGCGGGCCGAGACGCCGTTGACGGTGTACCTGTTCGACGTGTTGCACGTGGACGGCGCGGACCTGATCGACCGACCGGGCGCCGAGCGCTGGGCCGCGCTCGAAGCGCTCGCGCCGGCCGAGCTGTTGGTGCCTCGGCTGGTCACCGGGGACGACGCGGCCGCGAACGCGTTCTTCGCCGACGCGGTCGCGCGTGGGCACGAGGGCGTGCTGGTCAAGTCGCCGGACACCCCCTACACGGCGGGTCGGCGCGGCGCCGGGTGGGTCAAGGTCAAGCCGCGGCACACCCTGGACCTGGTGGTGCTGGCCGCCGAGTGGGGCCACGGGCGTCGGCGCGGGACGCTGAGCAATCTGCACCTGGGCGCTCGGGATCCGGGCGGGGACGGGTTCGTGATGCTCGGCAAGACGTTCAAGGGGCTCACCGACGAGTTGCTCGCGTGGCAGACCGAGCGGTTGCAGGAATTGGCCGTCCGCCGCGACGACTGGACCGTATGGGTACGGCCCGAACTCGTGGTCGAGATCGCCTTCGACGGCCTGCAGACCAGTACCCGCTATCCGGGCGGATTGGCACTGCGGTTCGCCCGGGTGCTGCGCTACCGCGAGGACAAGACCGCGGCAGAGGCGGACGACATGGACACGGTCCGCGCGTTGGCCGCCGATCGACCCGATCGACCCGATCGACCCGATCGACCCGATCGACCCGATCGACCCGATCGACCCGACTGAGCCGACCGAGTCGACCGACCCGACCGACCCGGCCGAGCCCAGTCCGCCGACGCCGCCCGGGTCACCCCGCCCCGCCCCCGCGCGGCCGATACAGGGCCCGCGCGTTGTCGTGCAGCACGGCGCCGGCCAGATCCGGGCCGGCCGCCTCCGCGATCAGGTCGAGATCGCTGTCCCGGAACGGCCTGGGCGCCCGGGTGGACGGCAGGTCGGTACCGGCCACCAGCGCGTGCGGGGCGACGGCGAGCACGGCCCGCAGCGCGGCGGGTACGTCCAGGTCGCCCCGGCCGAAACCGGTGGCCTTGACGTAGGCCCCGCGCTCGACCAGGCGCAGCAGTTGCGGCAGGCCCTCCCGGGACAGGCCCAGGTGGTCGATGCTCAGCTTCGGCAGCGTGGCCACGACGGGCGCCAGGTCGGGCAGGTCGCGGGCGTCGAGGTACAACTCGACATGCCACCCGACCAGGTCGTGCACCCGACGGGCGAGCCGGGGCAACTCCTCGATCCGCGCGGATCCGCCACGACGGATGTTGAACCGGATCGCCCGCACGCCCGCCGCGTCCAGCTCGCGGATCGTGTGATCCGCGACGTCGGCCGGGAGTCGGGCGACCCCCACGAAGCCCGGACCCAGCCGGCGCAGCGCGTCGAGCAGATGGGTGCGATCGAGGCCCTGGAACGAGCCGGACACCACCGCGCCACCGGTCACGCCGAGCGAGGCGACCCGGGCCAGGTAGTCGGCGACGGTGAAGGTCGGCGGCAGGTAGCCGTGATTGGCGACGAGCGGGAAGCGCGGATCGACGATGTGCAGGTGCGCGTCGAACACCGACCGCATGACCGCCGAACGCCCGGTCACCGGCTGCTCGCGGGTGTGCGCCGACGCGGATCGAACACGACACGGCCTCCGATGCGGCGCGGGAACGGCTCGGTCACGCATACCGTAATCGCTCGACCACGCCGCATCCGGTAACGGCTCGACGACGCCGGGCCACCGGAGCCGCATAACGTATCCAAGAGCCCGCCGGCAGGCGAGTATTGGTGCCGGCCGTTCCGGGCAGGCGCCTGGCGCGGAGAGCGTCGACGAAGGTGGGGAGGGCCGAGGACGATGGCCGAGTTGTTGCTCGGTCCCGTGCTGCGGCACGTGGATCGTACGAGTGCCACCGTGTGGGTGGAGACCGACGGGCCGTGCGTGGTGACCGTGGCGTGCGAGGACGGCGCGGCCGATGCCGGCACCTGGAACGTGTTCGGGCACCACTACGTGCTGGTGGTGCTCGACGGGCTGGCCCCCGGGCGGTCGCGGGAGTACCGGGTGCTGCTGGACGGGCGGGTGTGCTGGCCGCAGGAGCACTCGACCCAGCCGCCGAGCGTGCTGCGTACCGCCTCGGACGAGGTCCAGCGGGACCTGAACGTGGTGTTCGGGTCCTGTCGCTGGTCGAGTCCGCCGAGCACCGAGGCGGGCGAGGAGCGCCGGATGGACCCGGACGCGCTGGACACGCTGGCCCGCCGGCTGATGCGCTCGCCGGAGGAACCGCTGCCGGACGCCCTGCTGTTGCTCGGCGATCAGGTGTACGCGGACGAGACCTCGCGCGCGATGCGGAACCGGCTCGCGCGGCGGCGTGACCTGACCAAGGCGCCGGGGCCGCAGATCGCCGACTTCGAGGAGTACACGCTGCTCTATCACGAGTCGTGGTCCGATCCACAGATCCGTTGGTTGTTGTCCACGGTGCCGAGCGCGATGATCTTCGACGACCACGACGTGATCGACGACTGGAACACCTCGCACGCGTGGCGCACCGAGATGGCCGCCACCGACTGGTGGTCCGAGCGGATCGCGGGCGCGCTCGCGTCGTACTGGATCTACCAGCACGTGGGCAATCTCGACCCGGCCGCGCTGGCGCGCGACGAACTGCTCGCGGCGGTCCGGGCGGCGGCGCCGGGCGAGGATGTCGGGCCGCTGCTACACGAGTTCGCCCTGCGTGCGGACGCCGAGGCGGACGGCAAAAGCGGGACGCGGTGGAGTTATCGACGCGACTTCGGCCGGACCCGCCTGTTGATGGTCGACTCGCGCGCGGGCCGGGTGCTCACCGGCGACGGCCGGGCGATGATCGGCGCGGACGAGCTGGCCTGGATCACCGAACAGGCGGACGAGGGCGGCTACGACCACCTGCTGATCGGCACCTCGCTGCCCTGGCTGCTGCCGCACGGCATCCACGACCTGGAGTCGTGGAACGAGGCGCTGTGCGCGGGTGCCCGGGGGCCGCGGGTCGCGGCGTGCAGCGAGTGGCTGCGACGGGCGGGCGACCTGGAGCACTGGGCCGCGTTCCGTGAGTCGTTCGAGGCGTTGTCCGCGCTGATCGGCCGGATCGCCCTGCACGGGCCCCGCGCGGGTGGGCCGCCGCCGGCGACCGTGTGCGTGTTGTCCGGGGACGTGCACCACGCGTACGCGGCCGAGGTGTATTGGCCCGTCCCGGGGGAGGGGCCGGGGGCCGGGGACGACCCGGGCGAGTCGGCCCGGGTCTACCAGTTGACCTGCTCGCCGGTGCACAACTCGGTCCCGCCCGCGATCCGGGTCGGCTTCCGTTTCGGCTGGGGCCGCACCGCGACCGGACTGGGCCGCGTCCTGGCCCGACACGCGCGACTGGCCCCGCTGCCGGTCGAGTGGACGAAGCTGGGCGGACCATGGTTCGGCAACCATCTGATGACGCTCACGCTGCGCGGCCGCCGGGCCGGCCTGGCACTGGACCGCGCCCAGGGCGGCGGGCGAAACCGCGCCGCGTACCTGCGCCGGGTGGGCCGGGCGACCCTACGGGAGCGATGAGCGCGGTTCTCCACGCCGGCCCACCCCGGCACCCGCGACGGGCGCGCAGCGGGCTCAGGCGTGGTCGATCACCACATTGCCCATGAAGCCGCCCTGGCGGTAGAAGGATCATGCGAGCGGCGCCCGAGCCGGACGATTCCCGCGAGGGAATTGCCGGCGATACCCTCGGCTGCCTAGAACTGCCCCATGAGCACCACGACGACCCGGACCCACGGCCCGGACTTCCCCGCCGAGTTGCGCCGCTGGCGCACCGCCCGACGGCTGAGCCAACTCGAACTCGCCGCCCGCGCGGAGACCTCCCAACGGCATCTCAGCTTCATCGAGAGCGGCCGATCCCGCCCCGGCCGCACGATGATCATCCGACTCGCCGAATCGCTCGGCCTGTCCCTGCGCGAGCGCAACGCGCTGCTGCACACCGCCGGATACGCGCCGGTCTTCCCCGAATCCGACCTGGACGCACCGATGTTGCGCCCGGTCCACGACGCGCTGCGCGCGGTACTCGAAGGCCATCTGCCCTACCCGGCGATGGTGTTGCGTCCGTACGGGCAGATCGTGGCCGCGAACGCGGCGATCGACGTGCTGACCGAGGGAGCGTCCCCGGAACTGCTCCGGTCCCCGATGAACATGTTGCGGCTGATGCTGCATCCCGAGGGCATGGCGCCGCGGGTGCGCAACCTGAACGCGTGGGGCCGGCACGTGCTGGAGAACATGCGCGCCCAGGCGCTGCGCAGCCCGGATCCGCTGCTGGACGCCTTCATCGAGGAACTGCGCGGCTACGTCCCGGATGCCGAACTCGGCCCCGACCACCTGGGCTTCGCGGTCCCGCTGCGCCTGGCCGAGCCCGACGGCGCGGGCGAGCTGCGCCTGCTGACCACGCTGACGTCCTTCGCGACGGCCACCGACGTCACCCTGGCAGAACTGCATCTGGAGGCGTTCCTGCCCGCCGACGAGGCCACCGCCGCGGTCCTGCGCCGCCGGGCGACGGCACGCCCTTGAGCGGATCCGCCGGCACGGCCGCCCGCACACGACGAGAGCGCCGTGCCGGCCCGTTTCCGGGACGACAGGCGCTCTCGTCGTGTGCGGTGCCGCAGGCTCAGAAGTCCTCGTCGAAAGACACCGATCCGGTGACCGCGACCTGGTACGCGGAGACCCGCCGCTCGAAGAAGTTGGACAACTCCTGCACGTCCTGGAGCTCCATGAAGCCGAACGGGTTCGCCGAGCCGTAGACCGGGGCCATGCCCAACTGGGCCAGCCGGCGGTCGGCCACGTGCTCCAGGTAGGAGCGCATGTCCACGACCGTCATCCCGGACACGCCGCCCTGGAGCAGATCCTCGGCGAACGCCGTCTCCGCCTCGACCGCCTCGGCCAGCATGCGCCGGACGTCCTCGGCGAGTTCGTCGTCGAACAGGTCCGGCTCCTCGGCCCGCACCGTCTCCACGACGGAGAAGGCGAAGTCCATGTGCGCGGACTCGTCGCGGAAGACCCAGTTGGTGCCCGAGGCGAGACCGTTGAGCAGCCCGCGCGAGCGCAGGAAGTAGACGTAGGCGAAGGCGCCGTAGAAGAACAGGCCCTCGATGCACGCCGCGAAGCAGATCAGGTTGAGCAGGAACTGCCGCCGGTCCTCCCGCGATTCGAGCCGGTCCAGGCCCATCGCCGAGTCGATCCAGCGGAAGCAGAACTCCGCCTTGCGCCGGATCGAGGGAATGTGCTCGACCGCGGCGAACGCCTGCTCGCGCTCCTCGTGGTCGGGCATGTAGGTGTCCAGCAGGGTCAGGTAGAACTGCACATGGACGGCCTCTTCGAAGAGTTGCCGCGACAGGTACAACCGGCCCTCGGGCGAGTTGATGTGCCGGTACAGGTTCAGCACCAGGTTGTTCGCCACGATCGTGTCACCGGTCGCGAAGAACGCGACCAGGCGCTGCACGAGGTGGCGTTCGGCCGGGCTGAGCTTGTCCAGGTCGGCGAGGTCGCTGTGCAGGTCGACCTCTTCGACCGTCCAGGTGTTGCGGATCGCCGCGCGGTACTTCTCGTAGAAGTCCGGATACTGCATCGGACGCAGCGTGAGGTTCATTCCGGGATCGAGCAGGCTCACGTGCACGCCTCACAGGCTTCGGGGTTCTCCAGCGAGCAGGCGATGACCTCGAGGTCCGAGATCTCCTCGACCGGTGCGGCCGCCGCCTGGGCCGGCACGGTCGCCTGCTGGATCCGCGTCGCGGGGCGCGAACGCAGGTAGTACGTGGTCTTCAGGCCGGTCGACCACGCGTAGCGATACATCGAGGACAGCTTGCCGATGGTCGGGTCGGCCATGAACAGGTTCAGCGACTGCGACTGGTCGATGTACGGCGAACGAGCCGCCGCCAGGTCGATCAGCGCGCGCTGCGGAAGCTCCCACGCGGTGCGGTACAACTCGCGCACGTCGTCCGGGAGTTCGGCGATGCCCTGGACCGAGCCCTCGGCACGCTTGATCCGGTCGCGGACCTGCGGGGTCCACAGGCCGCGGGCCTTGAGCTCGCGCACCAGGTAGGCGTTGATCTGGAGGAACTCGCCGGACAACGTCTCGCGCTTGAACAGGTTCGACACCTGCGGCTCGATGCACTCGTAGGCGCCCGCGATCGAGGCGATCGTCGCGGTCGGCGCGATCGCCACCAGCAGCGAGTTGCGCAACCCGTGCTCGGCCACCCGGGTGCGCAGCGCGTCCCAGCGCTTGGTCTGCGTGGGGTACACGCCCTCCCACAGGTCCGGCTGGAGCCGACCGCGCGCGGCGTGCGTCTCGGCGTAGGCCGGGTGCGGGCCGTGCACCTCGGCGAGCGCCGAGGAGGTCTCCAGCGCGGTGAGGTAGATCTCCTCGGAGATCAGCGTGGACAACTCGCGCGCCTCGGCCGAGTCGAACGGCAGGCCGAGCGTGAAGAACACGTCCTGCAGGCCCATCAGACCCAGACCCACCGGACGCCAGCGCGGGTTGGACGCGGCGGCCTGCTCGGTCGGGTAGTAATTGATGTCGATCACGCGGTCCAGGAAGACCACCGCGGTGCGGACCGTCGCGCGCAGCTTGTCCCAGTCCATGCCCTCCCCGGCGACCACGTGCGCGCCGAGGTTGACCGAGCCGAGGTTGCACACGGCCGTCTCGCCGTCGCTGGTGACCTCCAGGATCTCGGTGCACAGGTTGGACAGGTGCACCACGTTGCCCGGCTCCGCGGCCTGGTTGCAGGTGCGGTTGGCGGCGTCCTTGAAGGTCATCCAGCCGTTGCCGGTCTGCGCGAGCGTGCGCATCATCCGGGCGTACAGGTCGCGGGCGGGCAACTGCCGGACGAACCGGCCGTCCCGCTCGGCGGCTTCGTAGACCTTGTCGAACTCGGCGCCCCACAGGTCCGGCAGTTCGGGCAGCTCGTTCGGGTCGAACAGCGACCAGACGCCGTCCTCCTCGACCCGGCGCATGAACAGGTCCGGCACCCAGTTGGCCAGGTTGAGGTTGTGCGCGCGGCGCGCGTCCTCGCCGGTGTTCTCGCGCAGTTCGAGGAACTCCAGGATGTCCGGGTGCCAGGTCTCCAGGTAGACGCAGGCCGCGCCCTTGCGCCGGCCGCCCTGGTTGACCGCGGCCACCGACGAGTCGAGCGTCTTGAGCCACGGCACGATGCCGTTGGAGTGCCCGTTGGTGCCCCGGATCAGCGAGCCGCGCGAACGCACCCGCGACCAGGCCACACCGATGCCGCCGGCGAACTTCGACAGCCGGGCGATCCGCCCGTACATCTCGTAGATCGACTCCAGCTCGTCCTTGGGCGAGTCGAGCAGGTAGCACGAGGACATCTGGGTGTGCACCGTGCCGGAGTTGAACAACGTCGGCGAACTGGGCAGGTAGGCCAGCGAGGACATCAGCCGGTAGAAGCCGATCGCCTCGCCGGGCTCCTGGGCCAGGCCGCATGCGACGCGCAGCAGGAAGTGTTGCGGCGTCTCGACCACCTTGCGCGAGACCGGGTGGCGCAGCAGGTAGCGGTCGTACACGGTGCGCAGGCCGAAGTACTCGAACCGGCGGTCGCCCTCGACGTCCACGGCGGCGTCCAACTCGGCGGCGTGCCGCGCGACGAACGCCGCAGTCTCCGCACCGATGATGCCCTCCCGGCGGCCCAGCGCGATGCCGGCGCTGAACGAACCGGCGCCGGCCTCGAACGCCTCGTCGGCGATCCGGCCGGCGAGCAGGCGCGCGGCGAGCCGCGAGTAGGCGGGCTCCTCGGCGATCAGTTCGGCGGCGGTACGCACCGCCAGGTCCGCGGCGGCGGCCCGGTCCGCGCCCTCGTTCAGACCCGCGACGACCCGGCGGACGACCCGATCCGGATCGACCTCCGGCAGATCGCGCGCCTGGGTGCGCACCAGGGTCGCCAGTTGCTCCTCGGGGCTTTCGTCGATCCGCATCCGGGTCGTGCCCACGCTGTCCACAACGGTCACGTGCTCTCTCCTCGCGAGCTCGTACGTACAGTGACCCCGCGCCCGAGGGCACGGGCAGCCGGCAGGTATTCGGACTCGCGGGCATGCCGGGGCACCACCGGGCACGACGTGCTCGGCGGACCGCGGAGTTCCCCATGGTCGTCGGGCCCCGAATGCCTCTCGGCGTTCGGTGCTCCAGGACGACGTTCGTTCCCGCTCACCGTTGCGGGGCAGTCCCGGCTTCGCACCGGGTTCCCTCTTGCCTCGCCGTTCCGCTGAACTCGGAACGGCGAACCAGCTACGTCGCAGAGCATATATGTAGTGGCGGGGTGGTCGTCGCACCCCCAGGTGTTGTGTCGTGTCGCGGTTCTCGACGTACCACGGACCGCCGCCGGGGCGGCGGTGGGGTGGTTCGCCCCGGGACGCGTGGGACGCGCGGTGCGCGGATCAGGGGCGACCGGTGCGCGGCCCGGGCCGGGCCGGGCGCGCGTGCCGGGCCGGTCGGTCGTGCGGTCGGTCCACCGGTCGCGGCACCTCCCGACCCGAGTCGCGCCACTCGGCGACCAACGCCTCGTAAACGGGGGTCTCGAACGTCTCGGTGGGCCACGGCCCGAACGGGGCTCGCAGGATCTTCATGCCGACCCAACCGTGCAAGACGGCGTGAAGTAACCACCAACCGGGTGATGCCACTCGGTCGGTTGACGTGTCGACTCGGATACAGGTCGTCGAAACGGCCCGACCCGCCCGTCACGCGGGCGGCGCGTCGCCCGGTCCGGGTGGGGCCGCCGAATCCGGGCCCGGGTCCGGATCGCTCGCCACCCGCAGTTCGGCGAACGCCTCGGCCAGCGCCGCCGCCGTCCAGTGCGCGTTCAGGCCGCTGGGATTGGGCAACACCCAGATCCCGGTGTCGCCGATCGTCTCGGGCTGCCGGCCGACCACCGCCTTGGGCCGGCCGAAGCCGGTCCGGTACGCACCGATGCCCAGCACCGCCAGCCAGGCCGGTCGGTACGCGTGCACCCGGGCGGTGAGCGCCGCGCCGCCCGCCCGGTACTCGTCCTTGGTCAACTCGTCCGCGCGGGCGGTGGTGCGGGCCACCACGTTGGTGATGCCGAGGCCGAGCGCGAGCAACCGCTGCTGCTCGGTCGGCGCGAGCAGCCGGGGCGTGAACCCGCTCGCGTACAGCGCGGGCCAGAACCGGTTCCCGGGCCGGGCGAAGTGCCGGTCGGTGGCCCCGGACCACAGGCCCGGGTTGATCCCGCAGAACAACACCCGAAGGTTGGGCCCGATCACGTCCGGGATGCTCCGGCCGTGTGCGGCGGCCATCTCGGCGGCGGTGGGATTGCGGCCCGGCGGGATCGGCAGCACGAGCGGCCGCTCGGGAGCCGGCTCGGGTTCCGGCCCGCTCACGGCGCGTCCGCGATCATCGAGGTGCCCACCGACCGGAAGCCGAGCCGGCCGTACATCCGGGCCACGTCCTCGTCGCCCGCGGACAGGAACACCGTCTCGCTCCCGTCGTCGAGCGCGTGCCCGGCCAGTTCCCAGGTCACCGCCGCCGCGAGGCCGCCGCGTCGGGCCGCGGGGAGGGTGGCCACGCCGACGATCTCGGTGGTGTCGTACAGATGCTGGTAGCTGCCCACGCACAACGGTCCGGTCGGGCCGTACGCGGCGTACATCACCGTCTCGCCGGAGCGCAGCCGCTCGTTGAGGTAGGACAGCAGGTCCGGGTCCTGGCCCAGGGCGGCGGTGTCCCGCTCGGTCGGACCGTCGGTGCCGGACGCGGTGCCCGGATTCGCGAAGCCGACCGCCGCGACGCTGTGCACGATCGCCAGGTCGGTCGCGTCCGCCCGGATCCGACGCACCGTCACCAGGTCCGGCAGGAACGGTCGTTCGGCGGGGCGTTCGGCGGGATCGAGCACCATCAGCGGGTGCTCGTGCACATGCAACTCGGCCTCGATCGCGGCCGCGCGCAGCGCGGGGGTGGTCTCGTCGACCCATTCGAACGACTCGGGCACTTTCAACTCTCTCTGTCGTGCCCGCACCGCGCGTACATCCGCGGCGGTGGGCTCGACGGAGCCGCCGAGCGTGGGACGTGCGTACCGGGGCCAGCCCTGGCCATCCCGGACGAACAGGGTCAGTCCGCCGAATGTCTCCGCGTGAGCGGCCCGACGTGCGACCGCGTCGTAGAACGTCTCCAGATGTGCGCGCACCTCGGCGGCGGACTTCGGCATGCGGGCCAGTGTGACACGAACACCCTTTTCGCCACCGGCGGAGGCCGCGCCGGCGACGCAACGAGCGGCCGCGCCCGCGGGCGGTAATCCCGTTGGCCCGCTCGATCCCGCGGCACACGATGGCGGGCATGGCCATTTCGCTGCATCACATCGTGATCGACGCACACGACCTGCCCGGCCTCGCCCGCTTCTGGGCCGACGTGCCGGGATGGGAGATCCTGTCGGAGCGCGAGCGCGAGGTGGTCGTCGGGACCGAGCCGGGCGCGCCGATCGGCATCTGTTTCATGCCGGTGACCGAGGTCAAGGCGGTCAAGAACCGGCTGCACCTGGACCTGACCCCGGGCGCCGGACCCGGCGAGCGCGAGGCGGAGATCGAGCGGATCCTCGCCCTCGGCGCCCGCCGCGTGGACGTCGGCCAGACCGGCGACGAGTCGTGGACGGTGCCGGCCGACCCCGAGGGCAACGAATTCCGTGTCGTGCGAGCCGAACGCACCCTGATCGGATGAGCGTCGCCGCGCTCGATCACGGAGACCCGGGGCGCCCGCCCGTGAACCCGGGCCGCGCGCACGCAAATCCGGGGTGAACGCACCGGACTCGCCGACGAGCGCGGCGCGTTCACCCCGGATCGTCGGATCAGCCGGTGTTGGTCGGCGGGTTGCCCGGGCCCTGCCCGCTGCCGCCGCGCCGACGGCCGAGCCGGTCGCGCACGAGCCGACGGCCCTGCTCGACCTGCCGCGGATTGCGGCGGATGTAACCCTGGATCTTCTTGAGCGTCTTCGACAGCGAACTCATGTCGTGGTCCCTCCCTGAAGCCCGGACAGACGGGCCGCGGCGTCCCCGAGGGCGCCGATATCAGCCTTTTGCCCCGGTCCGGCCCGGATACGCGGTCGGCGCTCGCGCAATCGGCCCGATCCTGGCCGCCGCCGGCCCGGTAGCCTGCGGACATGCCGCACGTGATATCGGTGAACCTGGCCCGGCCGCGCCCCAACCCGACCGGGTCCGGGGTCGAAACGACCGGGATCGACAAACGACCCGTCGACCACGCGGTCTCCGTGCGCCCGCCCGGACCCGGACCCGGACCCGGAGCCGAGGAACCGGGCAGCGGGCTGGTCGGCGACCGGGTATTCGACCGACAACACCACGGCGGACACGATCAGGCCGTCTACGCCTATGGCCGCGAGAACCTGGACATGTGGGCCCGCGAGCTCGGGCGCGAACTGGGCAACGGCAGCTTCGGCGAGAACCTCACCACCTCCGGCCTGGACCTGGAGGCCGCGCTGATCGGTGAGCGCTGGCGAGTGGGCGCCGCCGGACCGCTGTTGGAGGTGTCCGCCCCGCGCATCCCGTGTGCGACCTTCGCGCTGTGGCTGGACGAGCGGCGCTGGGTACGCAGGTTCACCGAACGCGCCCTGCCGGGCACCTACCTTCGGGTGATCGAACCGGGCGAGATCGTCGCGGGGGACGGGATCACGATCGTCTCCCGCCCCGCCCACGACCTCACCATCGGCGAGTGTTTCCGGGCCCTGACCACCGAGGCCGACCTGCTGCCACGACTGCTCGACGTCGCGGAACTGCCCGAGTACGCACGCGAGGTGGCCCGCAAGCGCACCGCCCCGGCACCCGCGCCCGAGCCGGCACCCGCGCCGGACCGGGCCGGATAGGCCGCGGCGCCGGTTACGCGGTGGCCGGGTGGCTCCGATCGGTGGCCAGCTTGATCGCGAGTCCGCCCAGGACGGTGCCCATCAGGTAGCGCTGGATCCGCAGCCAGGACGGCCGCCGGGCCAGGAACACCGCGATGGTGCCGGCCGCGAGCACCAGGATCGTGTTCACCGTGAGACTGATCAGGATCTGGATGCTGCCCAGCGCGAATCCCTGGAGCAGCACGTGTCCGGCGGCCGGATCGACGAACTGCGGGATCAGCGACAGGTACATGATCGCGGCCTTGGGGTTCAACAGGTTCGTCAGCAGACCCATGGTGAACAGCCGCCGATTCGAGTCCGGCGCCAGTTCCTGCGGCGCGAACGCCGACACGCCACCGGGCCGCAGCGCCTGCCAGGCGAGCCAGCCGAGATAGGCCGCGCCGGCGAGCTTGACCGCCGTGTACAACTCCGGCACCACCAGGAACACCGCGGACAGACCGAGGTTGGCCATCGACATGTAGATCAGGAAGCCGAGCCCCACGCCGAGCAGCGACACCAGGCCGGCCCGGCGACCCTGGGTGATGCTGCGCGAGGTCACGTACATCATGTTCGGCCCGGGCGTCAGCACCATCCCGAGCGCCACCGCGCTCACCCCGAGTATCGCGCCGGTCCCGATCACACGTGCCCCCGCTGGTGGTACGGGCGGTCGCCGCAACCGTCGCCGCCGCCGTTCGTTGGTCGGGCAATTGTGTCCGGCCCCCGCATTTCCCGGCAACCGGGTTCTCCAAGAGGGCGTCGGGCAGGCTGCCCGGCGGCGCGAAAAAAACCCGTGGCAGGCTCGGCGCTCATCCGTCATCCTGGTGCGCGATGGGGATGATGGACAGCATGGCCGCCAAGGTGGCGCACGGCGCCACCGTCGAGTTTCGCCCGCGCGGGGCCTCCATGGTCCCGCTTATTCGCAGTCGCCAACTCGTGACCGTCGCGCCGGTCGACCCGGCCCGCCTCGAAATCGGTGACATCGTGCTCGCCCGGGTCGCCGGAAAGATGTACCTCCACCTGGTCTCCGCGCTGGACGGCGCCCGTGCGCGCGTGCAGATCAGCAACAACCGGGGCCGCGCCAACGGCTGGACGTCGCAGGCCCGGGTCTACGGGATCTGCGTGTCGGTGGACGGCGTCCCGCGCCCGAGCGCCTCCCGGAAGGTGCGTGCGCCGGTGTCGATGGAGTAACAGGCACCGGGGTCGGCCGGGGCACCGGACAACGCACCCGATCGCGCGTGATCCGCGCGCCCCCGATGGGGTTGGTCCGGTGCGCTTGAAGGTAGAGATTCAGCCATGAAGAAGCTGATCAACGCCGCCCGCGACGTCGTCCCCGAGATGCTCGAGGGACTGGCCCTCGCCCATCCCGACATCGCGCTGCTGGCCGATGCGAACGTCGCGCTGCGCGCCGACGCCCGGGCCCACGCCGAGCGCGGCCGAGTCGCGGTGATCTCCGGTGGCGGAGCCGGCCACGAACCCGCGCACGCGGGCTACGTCGGGCCCGGGATGCTCACCGCGGCCGTGTCGGGGGACGTGTTCACCTCCCCGTCCACCGACACCATCCTGGCCGCGATCCGCACGGTCGCCGGGCCGGCGGGCGTGTTGCTGGTGGTCAAGTCGTACACCGGGGACCGGCTCAACTTCGGGCTCGCCGCCGAGCTGGCGCGGGCCGAGGGGATCGCGGTCGAGACCGTCGTGGTCGCCGACGACGTGGCGCTCGCGACCGGCGACGACACCGCGGGCCGACGCGGGATCGCCGGGACGGTGTTCGTGCACAAGGTCGCGGGCGCGGCGGCGGAGGCCGGCGCGAGTCTGGCCGAGGTCGCGGCCGAGGCGACGGCCGCGGCGCGCGCGGTCGGCACGATGGGCGTCGCGCTGACCCCGTGCACGGTGCCGGCGGCCGGCCGGCCCGGGTTCGAACTCGGCGAGGACGAGGTCGAACTGGGCCTGGGCATCCACGGCGAGGCGGGCGTGCGGCGGGACAGGATCGCCCCCGCCGACGAGTTCGTCACCGAACTGCTCGACCGGATCGTCGGGGAGACCGGCCTGGCCGCCGGCGACCGGGTCGCGTTGCTGGTCAACAACCTCGGCGGCACGCCCACGATGGAACTGGACATCGTGCTGCGCGGCGCGGTGCACGACCTCGCGCGTCGGGGCCTGGTCCTGGAACGAGCCTGGCGCGGCCCGTTCCTGACCGCGCTGGAGATGGCCGGCATGTCGCTGTCCCTGCTCCGGGTCGACGACGCGCGGTTGGCCCGACTGGACGCGGCCACCTCGGCGCCGGCCTGGCCGACCCCGGTGGTCGGCCGGGTGGGCGCGGTCACCGTGCTGCCGGCCGCGCCCGCGCCCGGCAGCGCCGACGCCGGCACCCCGCTGACCGAACCGACCCCGCTGACCCGCGCGATCGAGGCCGTGTGCGCGGCGCTGACGGAGGCCGAACCGCACCTGACCGAGCTGGACCGGATCGTCGGCGACGGCGACCTGGGCATCAGCCTGGAGCGCGGGGCGGAGGCGATCCGGCGCGAGTTGCCCGGGTACGGCGGCGGTACGCCGGCCGCCGTGCTGCGCGGCCTGGCGGACACCGTGCGGCGGGCGCTCGGCGGCACGTCCGGTCCGCTGTACTCGGTGCTGCTGCTGCGTGCGGCCGCGGTCGTCGCGCAGGACACCGGGCCGCGCGGGTGGCGCGAGGCACTGGCCGCGGGGGCGCGGGCGATCGGCGAACTCGGCGGTGCGCAGGTCGGCGACCGGACCATGCTGGACGCCCTGATACCGGCGGGTGAGGCGCTCGTGGGCGGCGCGAGTCTGGCCGAGGCGATCGACGCGGCCGCGGCCGGCACCGAGGAGACGGCCGGCCACAGCGCCCGCCGGGGCCGCAGCAGCTACCTCGGCGACCGGGCGATCGGCACCGTCGACCCGGGCGCCGAGGCGGTGGTGATCTGGCTTCGCGCGATCGCCGACGCGCTGGACGGCGAGGGGGAGAACGGGTAACCACCGATCCGGCCGGGCCGCCCACCCCCGCGCCCACCGGCGCCGGGACGTGGCCGGCGGCCCGGCCGGGTACACCGATCGCTCGGCCGGGCAGCGGAGTTCGAGCCGCGTTCCCGGCTGTCCGGGACACGACCGGATCCCGCCGCCGGTGCCGAGACACCCGCCCGTGCCTTCGAACCTCGATACCCGGCGCGCCGGTTCGGGTTCAGTCCGCCATCGCCGTCGCCGCGAGGTCGCGCAGGCATTCGTAGGCGACCTGGACGAACGGTGCCCGCGGCCCCGCCGCAGTGTTCACCAGTGCCGCCAGCCCGACCCCGGCCTGCGGGCTGAAACCGACGAACGCGCTGAAGCCGCGCGTCGCTCCACCATGGAAGATCAGATCGTGCCCGGTGCGCGGACGCAGGTTCCAGACCAGACAGAGCCGATCGTCGGAGTGCGGCGGGATCAACCGCGGTTGCCGCACCCGGACCAACGCCTCGGCGAGCGTGGCCGGTTGCACGTCGGCCGGCGCCAGGTGCGCGGCGAGATACCGGGTCAGGTCCGTCCCGGTGCTGCGCAGTGCCCCCGCCGCCGGCAGCCCCGGCATCCGCCACGGCGGTCGCGGCCGGCCGTGCAGATACCCGGTCACCTGCGGCCCGTTCGGGTCGCACGTGGTCATCGTCAGGCCCAGCGGCACACCCAGTCGGGCGACCAGCAGATCCGGGTAGGGCTGCCCGGCGGCCCGCGCGAGCGCGTGCCCGAGCAGGCCCACGCCCAGGTTCGAATAGCACACCCGGGTGCCCGGACGCGCGTGTGGCCGAGCCCGGTCCAGCAGCGCGAACAGCCGCTTCTCGTCGTAGCCCGCGTACGGATTCGAGTACCACGCCGGCAGCGCCGTGCGCAGCGAACCGCGCGGGAGCCGGGGCAGTCCCGAGGTGTGCGTGGCCAGGTGCAGCAGCGTGACGTTCGAGGACCAGCGCGGTCGCGCGGTCGGCGGCAGGTAGGTGATCAGCGGATCGTCCAACCGGGCCTCCCCGCGCGCGACCGCGTCGGCGAGCAACAGCGCGGTGAACGTCTTGGTCACCGAGCCCAGTTCGAAGCGGGAGTCCGCGTCCACCGCCGACCCGCGACACACCACCGAGGGTTCCCCCGCCCGGATGGTGGCCACCACGAGCGCACTCGACGCCGGGGTGGCCCGCAGCAGCGGCACGATCGGCGCCGCGTACGCGTCGCTCACCCGAGTGTGGGCGCGGGCGCGGTGCCCAACGAACGGGCCAGCGTGACGGTGCCGGCCACGATCGCCACCACCGCCGTGTGTTCGTGGTCCTTGAACGCCCGCTCCGGATCCTCGTCCACCGGGTCCGCGTCGCGCGGGAGCAGTCCGCTGGGGTGTTGCGCCGCCGCGAGGGTCTGCCAGCCCTGGGCGTCGCACACCGGTTCGGCCAGGCACGCGTCGACGATCAACAACTCGCCCACCAGGTCGTATTGGGCGACCTCGGCCCACACGTCGACCCAGACCGGCAACCACACCCGCAGGTAGTCGCGGATCTCGGTGGGCAACAGCTCGGGGTGCGCCCCCCAGTCGGTGATGTGGAACACCGCGTGCGTCATGTGGTACGCGGTCATCCAGTCGATCACCCACGGCTCGGGGGTCATCCCCAGCCATGTATCGGCGGCGAGCGCGGGCCAGTCCGGTCGATGGGTCAACCCCGCGACCCGACTCGCGTTGGCCACCGCGAGTCGGCGGTTGGGCATCATCTCGATCGCGTGCACCGACCGCAGCTCGCTCAGATGCGCCAGCAGACGATCCATCCGCTCGTGTCGGATGCCGGCCCGGACGAAGTGCGCGTACGTCTCCAGCGGATCGGTCACCAACGGGTGCCGAACCTGGCGTTCGTACAGGAAGTCCCCGTCGCGGAACTGTCCCCACGCGAACTCGACCAACGCGCGGGCGGCGGCCAGGTCACCGGGCCCGGCGACGCCCTCGCGCAGCACCAGCGAGCAGGCCAACGCCATTTCGCCGAGCGGCTTGTACGCGCTGTCCTGGTCGTTGAAGTCGACCACGGTGTGCGTGGGCAACGGGCCGAACCGCGCGTTGTCGTGCAACCAGCGCAGGGCCCGCGAGCCGATCGTGTGGGCGGTCTTGAGCACGTCACCGCGCGCGAGTCCCCCGGTCATGAGTCCTCCAGTCCGGTGACGTGTTGGGCGATACGGGTGTCCAGCACGGTGCGGGTGCTGCCGCCGCCGAACAGGCGCACGTGCCGCAGCAGTGGGTCCAACTCCAGGGGGAAGGCGACGCCGTCGGCGGCCAACAGCGCGAGCCAGCGGGCGATTCGGGCGGCGGTGCGGTAGTCGCGGCGCAACATCGCGCGCACCACACCGCGGGCCAGTGACTCGGCGTTGCGCCGCGCCGCGGCGTGGATCGGGCCGTCCAGGCCGGGCAGGGCCAGGGAGGAGAGTTGGGCCATCCGTACCGACCAGGACTGCCAGGTCGACGCGTCGGCGACCTGTGCGCCGTCGCCCGGCGTGGGTACGTCCATGGCCAGGCCGAAGCGGGTCAGCGTGTGGGCGGTGGCCCAGTCGCGCCAGGTGATGATCCACGCGGTCTCGGGCGAGGCACCCAGCGTGTCGGGCGGGAACACGGCGAACGCGCGGGCGGCGGCCTCGACCTGGTCGGTCGGCAGCGGCGTGCCGCGCAGTACGTGCGGGGCGAGTGCGTCGGAGCCCAGGACACGCAGGCCGGGCAAGTCGGCGTCGGGGTCGTGGGGTTCGGCCAAGCGAGGATCGGCGGGGGCGAATCCGGCGGGCACGACCGTGCCCTCGGCGTCCATGAGGACACCGAGGGCACGGCCTGCCACTCGCTCGACCGCCGCCGTGTAGTCCTCGTGTGGCGAGGTGTCGGCGAAGGGCATTTGTGTGATCAACTTCCCGTCGGTACCGGTGATGTCAAGGACATCCGAGCCGGTTCAGCGCTCCTTCGGGGGCTTCGGCGACAACAGCAAGCCAAGCACCAGGAGTCCGCCACCGAAGTCTTCGGGTGCGAACAGCGGCGCGTCACTGATGGTCGTCTCCTCCTCGATCATGAGCGTCGCGACGGTACCGGCCTGGGTCGGCGTGGCCGCCGCGGGCTGACGGATGTATTGGGTAAGCATCGGGTGCTCCCTCATCGTGACTTCATCGCCGGGCTCGACGATGCCCCCGTGTCTCGACCATAGGCACTTTTCAGGCCGATTTGCATCATTTGACAAGGGGTCGCGTGTCTTGTCCGCGCGTTGCGCGCGGGCGCGTGACAGGGCGCATTCGGGGAGTGCGGCGGGTCCGCCGAGGGTCGGACCGGGGGTGTTCGCGGAGTTCGCCGTGACCGGGTGAATCGGCGCTCACCAGGGCGTTTTCCGGTCGTTCAGGGAGTGATTCGGGCCAGTGCGCCGACCTCCAGGGCGACCCAGATCGCGCCGTCCGGGCCCTGGACGAGGCCGTGCGGTTCGGCTCCGGGGGTCGGCAAGTCGTACTCCGTCAGAGTGCCGTCACCGGCGAGTCGTCCGACCCGATTGGTACCCCATTCGGTGAACCAACAGTCGCCGGCCGTGTCCAGCGCCACCGCGTGCGGGCGGGACTGCGGGTCCGGCAGCGGGAATTGCCGGTACTCGCCGGTGCGGTCGAGTCGACCGATCGCGCCCGCGCCGATTTCGGTGAACCACAACGAGCCGTCCGCGGCCGCCGCGATGCCGACCGGGGCGGCACCCCGGGTGGGCAGTGGGTGCACGGTCACCTCGCCGGTCGTGGTGATTCGGCCGAGTGCGTCGGCGGCGTTCAGGGTGAACCACAGTGCGCCGTCGGCGCCGGTGGTGATCGCGGACGGAAACGCGTCCGCGATCGGCAGCGCGAAGCCGGTGACGCGGCCGGCCGGGTCGATGCGCCCGATGCGATTGGCGACGGTCTCGGTGAACCACAGCGCGCCGTCGGGTCCGGCGGTGATTCCGTACGGGCCGGAGCCCGGGGTGAGCGGGTCGAAATGGGTCACCGCGCCGGCGGTGGTGATCCGGCCGATGCGATGCGCCTTGTATTCGGTGAACCACAGGGCGTCGTCGGGTCCCGTGGTCAGTACGGTCGGGCCGCATTCGGGGTCGCCGAGGTCGTGGCCGGTGTGCGTTCCGTCCGGGTCGAGCCGGCCGATCCGGCCGGAGTGCACGAGGGTGAACCACAGTGCGCCGTCGGGGCCGAGGGTGATCGCGTACGGCCCGGACTCGGGTCCGGTGAGCGGGAATTCGCGGACGGTGGGGGTCGCCATACGGTTCCTTCGGTCGAGCGGGGTCCTGTCGTTAATGCAACCTGGTTGCGTTAGTATGAGTATGACGAATGGGGAGGCGCTAATGCAACCGGGTTGCCTTTGGTCGGCTCGCATGTGGTCGGCGCGGATGCGGATGTCGGGGTGGATCGTGGTGGGTTCGGTGCGATCGGAGGACGGCCGGTGAGCGGCGTGGGTGGGGTGCGGCCCGGTGGGCGGACCGCGCGCACGCGGGATGCGGTGCGGCTGGCCACGTTGGCCGAGTTGGCGGACAAGGGCTTCGACGGGCTGACCGTGGAGGCCGTCGCCGCGCGGTCGGGGGTGCACAAGACCACGGTGTATCGACGTTGGCGCAACGCGGCCGGGTTGGCCGCGGACGCGTTGGACTCGGCGGCGGAGGAGCCGTGGCCGCTGCCGGACACCGGCACCGTGCAGGGTGATCTGCGGGCGATCGCCGCGATGGTGGTGAGCGGGTTCGAGGACCCCGATCGGGGGCCCACCGCGCGAGCGTTGGTGGCCGCGGCGGTGTACGAGCCGACCACGGCCGAGGCCCTGCACGGGTTCCTGCTGGGCCGGCTCGGGCAGGCCGAGCAGGTGGTCGAACGGGCGGTGACCCGGGGCGAGTTGCCCGTCGGTACCGATGCGGGGGAGGTGGTGCGCACGGCCGTGGGCTCGCTGTACTACCGGTTGTTCATCACGCACGAGCCGGTCGACGCCGGGCAGGCGCGGCGCGCGGCCGACGCGGCGGTGGCGGCGGCTCGGGCGGGGGTCTTCGTAACCGAACAGGGGTGAGCGGGCAGCGGCCCGTGGACCGAGGCAACCGGTCGAGCACGGGCCGGAGGAGATCTTTGATCGACTACCACTCGACGATGTGCGGATGCGTGCGCGGCTGCCTGGGTCGGCCGCGCTCTCCCCGGGCCGGGCCGGGGATCGAACCGGCCTTCGCCCGATGCGTGTTCAGCAGAATTCGTCGAGCAGGCGATAGAACTTCAGGCGCTCGGGGTCGAGGGCGCCCGGTGGGTCGTAGCGGGTCAGGAAGCGGGCCGCGTGGGCGGGGGAGTACTGCGCGTTGTCGTCGTCGAGGAGGCTGCGGGTGAGCAGGGCCGGGTCCGCGTGGCGGTCCGTGCGGCCCAGCCGGCCAAGGTCGATCAGGCCGGTCACCCGCAGGGTTTGCGGGTCGAGCAGGATGTTGGGCGGGCAGTAGTCGCCGTGGCCGACGACCGGGTCCTCGTCGGCCGGTGTGGTCGCGACCAGTTCGGCCAGGAGTTCGGCCTCGGTGCGTCCGACGCGGTCCTCGTCCAGGTCGTCGAGGTCGACCAGGCCGGCCGCGAGCGCCTGTTCGGCGGCGGGCACGGTGACCGCGAGGCCGCGGTCGAACGGGCAATCCTCGACCGGGAGTTCATGCAGGGCGCGAGCCATGTCGGCGAGCGCGTCGACGACCGCGTCACGTCGGTCGACCGGCCACGGCTCTGCCGCCGAGCGGCCGGGCACGGCGCGGGTCAACAACCAGCCGCCGCCCGGCGCCTCGACGTCGTGGTCGAGGATCTCCGCGACGGGGATCCCCTGCTCGGCCGCCCACAGCCCGCGAGCCACCTCGGCGGCGAGATGGAATCCGGAATCCGGGTGCGCGCTGGGCGTCCCGATCTTGAGGTAGAACTCCTCGCCCCGCCGGCACAGCCGATGCACGCCCGCCCCGGACGCGCCGACCGTGATCGACTCCCACTCATACGCCGCGAACCGGCGCCGAAGATCGTTCGTCATCCCGGCATCCTCACCTACGACCCACCTGCCCCGCCGGCGAATTCCCCGCCTGCGCCCGAGCGGTCGCAGGTGCTCCCGGAAGCGGCATGATGAGCCCATGACGGATCTCACGCTCGTCCTGGGCGACCTCACCGACCAGCACGTGGACGCGGTCGTCACCGCCGCCAACGCCTCGCTGCCGGGCGGTGGTGGGGTGGACGGGGCCGTGCACCGGCGCGGCGGACCGGCCGTCTTCGAGGCGTGCCAGGAGCTGATCGCCTCGACCTACGGTCCGGCCGGCCTGCCGACCGGCGAGGCGGTGGCGACCACGGCCGGAGCGCTGCCTGCCCGATGGGTGATCCACACGGTCGGCCCGGTCCACGGCGAAGACGAGGACGGCCCGGCCCTGTTGGCCTCCTGCCATCGTGAATCGCTGCGCGTGGCCGAGGAATCGGGTGCCACCACGATCGCCTTCCCGGCGATCTCCACCGGCTCGCACGGATGGCCCCTCGAACAGGCCGCCGCGATCGCGATCGAAACGGTGCTCGACACCGGAACCACCCTCGACGAAGTCCGCTTCGTGCTTTTCGACCGGGAAACCCATGCCGCCTACGAGGCCGCGCGGGCCGCTGCCACACGCTGACCGGGGCGGAACGGCCGTGTCGCGTCCCGGGTTCGTCCCGGGCGGGGCCGGCCGGTGGGTGGGTGGGTTCGGGGGCCGTGACGACGATGTGATGCCGGATCGAAGAACCATCGACCGAACGCCCGGCGGCGGGCTCAGAGTTCGAACCAGCCGGTGCGGACGTGCCAGTGCCGGCCGGCGCGCAGGTGGTCGCCGATCGCCCGTTGCAGGGAGGTGTCACGGGGGAGGGATTCCGGCGACAGGTCCGGGTCGCCGAAGACGAAGCCGATCGCGGCGGTGTCGTCGGTGGTGCGCTCGGCCGACTCGGTGGGCAGGTGGAAGCGGCGCTGGAAGCGGACGATGTTGGAGTGCTCCGGCAGGTATTCGCGCAGTTGCGGATCCAGCAGCCACGAACCGCACACCGCCGCCCGGTAGCGCTCGGTCGGGAAGTGACGCGGGAAGAACTCACGGGCCACACGCAACGAATCGTCACAGGCCGCCGGAGTCAGCGGCCCGTGGAAGTCCGGGATGTGCAACGCGAGCGCGGGATCCTGCGGCCGGTAGGCCAGACCGAGTTCGACAGCGCTGGTCGCGGCCCGCTCCCACAGGAACGAGCGTTGGAACTGCAGTCGGCCGAGCTGATACAGCTCACCGCGAAAGTGCAGTTTGGGCCAGTGCAGCGCGAGCAACCCACCGGTGCCGCGCCGCCGCCGGTGCACCGCGAGGTGCCGGCCGAGGTCGCCGAGGGTGCGGCGGGAGACCTCGACGGGGATGCCGAGCGAGTGATGGTAGGCCAGCACGAACGGGCGTGCCGCGATGAACACGAACACGTGGAACCAGCGCCCGACCGGGCCCGATGCGGCCGGCAACGGCGGGACCTCCAAGTGCTGTTCGACCGTGCCGATGCCCGCGACCAACGCCCGGACGGCCCGTTCGAACACCTCGCGCAGTTCGGGATCGGCGAGCAACATCGCCCGGGTCGCCATCAGTTCGTTGACGTCCTCGTGCGGGACGGCCAGCTCCGAAAGCACCGCGACCAGGTCGTCGTCCGCCGGCAGGGTCACCTCGACGCCGGTCGCGAAATCGGCCAACCCGTCCATCCACGCGGCCAACCGCGGGTCCGCTCGAAGCGCCTGCGCGCCGCCCGGCGTCGGGTCGCCCGGCCGGCGCCGATCGACATCCACCCCGGACCCGGTCCGCCCGCGCCACCGCCGGCCGGCCGTCCCACGCCACCCGGTCACGCGCCGGGTGTCCGCAGGTCCAGGGAACAGAAGACCTTGTCGTAGCGGGCCGAGCCGATCGCCACGAAGTCGTGCAGCCGACCGTATTCGACGAATCCGAGCGAACGGTAAAGGTGCAACGCGTTCGCGTTGTCGCCGCGGGCGTCGAGGGTGAGGATCTCGATCGCCTCGGCGCGGGCGTCCTCGATCAGCGCCGCGGTGAGCAATCGGCCGATGCCGCGACCGTGCGCGGACCGGGCCACCGCGAGCTTCTCCAGATCGGCGTTCGGGCGGTGGGTGGGCCGGGTGTACCGGCGCCAGTAGCCGAACCCGAGCAGATCCTCGCCCGCGTAGGCGAACCGCACCGACGCGTTGCCGGCGCGCTGGGCCTCGGCCAGGTCGGTGAGCAGCGCGGCCACCTCGGCACGCGGCGGCGGGGTGACCCAACCGAGCGCGGCGCCGCCCAGAACCAGCTCGGCCAGGATCGTATGCACCGGCTCGACCGCGTGCTCGACGGAATCCGGCGCCCGCAGCACGACCCGGCGGCCGTCCCGGTACTCGTCCGGGTTCGCGCTCGTGCCCGCCGTCGTGGTCCCGGGGGTGGTAGCCGCATTCGTGTTCACCGTCACGAAGGCAAGGCTATTGAGTCCGGGCGGATCGTGGGTAGCGGGCCTGCCGGCCGGATCCGGCAGACTGTGCGGGTGAGTGGAACCGTATTGGTCCTCGGGGGCCGCAGCGAGATCGGACTGGCGGTCGCCGAGCGGCTGGCCGCGCGCGGGGCGCGCACCATCGTGTTGGCGGCGCGCCGCAGCCACGACCTCGACGACGAGGAGGCGCTGCTGCGCAGGGCCGGTGCCCGGCACGTGGACCGGATCGAGTTCGACGCCGACGACCTGGTGGGGCATCGGCCGATGCTGGACGAGGTGATCGCCCGGCACGGCCCGCTGGACGTCGTGGTCACCGCGTTCGGCATCCTCGGCGATCAGCGCCGGGCCGAGCTGGACGCCACCCATGCGGTCGCCGTCGTGCACACCGACTACACGGCGCACGTGAGCGTCCTGACCCACCTGGCCACCGTGTTGCGGGCGCAGGGGCATGGTCGGTTGATCGTGTTCTCGTCGGTGGCGGGCGTGCGGGTGCGGCGCGCGAACTACGTTTACGGCTCGGCCAAGGCGGGGCTGGACGGCTTCGCGAGCGGCCTGGCCGACGCGCTCGCGGGCAGCGGGGTGCGCCTGCTGTTGGTCCGGCCCGGCTTCGTGGTGGGCCGGATGACCGAGGGCATGTCGCCGGCACCCCTGTCCAGCACCCCGGACCAGGTGGCGGACGCGACGATCCGGGCGTTGTTGCGCGGGAAGGGCGAGGTGTGGGTGCCGGCCGTACTGCAGCCGGTGTTCGCGGGCATGCGGGTGCTGCCGCGGCGGGTGTGGCGCAGGTTGCCGCGCTGAGCCGGGGTGGGCGCCGACGTCGGGTGCCGGTGGTTGTGCCGCGGCGAGTGGTGCGGACGGTGGTTCAGAGCAGCAGTGTGTCCACGTCGATCGTGGTCAGGAAGTCGTCGAGGCCCTGGAAGGTCTCCCAATCGGGGCGTCCGGAGGCGGTCGCGAGCAGCGCGGTCAGGGCCTGTTCCAGGGCGACGTCCCGCTTGCCCTTCCACGCCTTGTCGGCCAGGCTCACGAGCAGTTCGTCCGGATCGCTCGGATCCCACGCCGCGTGGGTGCGGGCGAAGCGGGCCCGGGCGGGCGGCACGCCGTGGGCGGTCAGCAGGTCGTAGCCGGCCTGCTCGTGGCACGAACCGGGCCCGGCCAACTCCGCCGGGTGCAGGGTTTTGCCGATGTCGTGGGTGGCGGCGCCGAACAGCACCGCGTCGCGGTCGAAGACCAGCTCCGGGTGGCTCGCCGCGACCCAGTCGCACAGTCGGTGGGCGACGTCGTGCACGATGCGCAGGTGTTCGACCAGGCGTGGACAGGGCGTGAGTTGATCCAGGAGGACGGCCACTTCGGGGGGCAGCGGACGAAGCTTGGCGGAGGTCACCCGCACAGGGTAAGAGTCCTGCGGCGGCATCAGGAAGCGGGGCCGCCCAGCGCCAGGGTCGACACGTCGCCCATCACCACGATCGGGTGCGCCGCCGGATCCAGCGCACGCAACAGCACCGGCAGGGCCTCGGCGGGCAGCGTCACACAACCGTGGGTGGGCCCGCCGTGGTCGATGTGCAGCCAGATGCCGCCGCCGAGGTCCTCGCCGCGCGGGCGGGTGGGGTCCAGGGGCGAGGTGCCGGGGACCCGGTTGTAGTCGATCGCGATCACCTGGTCGAAGGTGCCGGCGAGCGGCTCTCCGGCGAATCCGGTGCCCTCGACGGCGAAGTCGTCCGACCGGTCGTAGGACAGCCGAGTGCCGGGGTCGGGTTGCAGGCCGCCCGCGTCGGTGAGGGTGAAGACGCCGATCGGCGAGCGGAGATCGCCCTCGTGGTGGTCGGGCGTCCAGCCGAGCCGCCCGTTGCGTGCGGGCAGGGGGCCTTCGGTGCGCCAACCGCTTGCGTCGCGGGTCCAGAACGAGGCCGTGGCGCGGTCGCCGTCCGGGCTGTTGCCGACGACCAGCAGCAACTGGCTTGTCTCGGCCGGGATTTCGGCCGCCCAACCGGGCCCGATGCCGGTCGGGACGGCGACCGGCAGCGGCGGCCGGCCCTGGAAGGGAACGGTGTTCGGGTCGCCGGCGGTGCCGTCGGCGGGGCCTGCGACCGTACCGGCTGCGTTGCCGGCGTCGTTGCCGGGACGGGGTCCGGCGGCGGAGGCGTTCCGGGCGCCGGGCACGGCGATCAGGGCGAGCGCGATCGGTGTGGTGCGCAACAGCGAGCGTCGGGAGATCGTCATTCGTCCACGACTACCCGCTCTCCGTGAGCTACTCGTGCACGGTGGTGGGTGTGTCCGGGGGCGCCACCCGGTCGGCCCTGCCCGGTGTCACTCGTCGGTGGACGCCTCGGGGGTACCGGGGCATCGGCGGCGGGGCCGGGTGTCGGGTGGGACCGCCCCGATGGGAGGGTCGACGGGATCGGATGTCGGAAAGGGGAACAATGCGGGTCGGCGTGCTTGGGGTCGGGCGGATCGGGGCGTTTCACGCCCGGGCGCTGGGTGGGATGGCGGAGGTCGAGCAGGTCGTGGTCGCGGACGCGGACCACGGGCGGGCCGAGGAGTTCGCCGCGCGGTCCGGGGCCGAGGCGGCCCGGTCGACCGAGGTGTACCGCCGGGTCGACGCGGTCGTGATCGCGGCACCGACGGCGGTGCACGTGGAGCTGCTGCGCCGGGCGGCGGACGCGCGGCTGCCGATCCTGTGCGAGAAGCCGATCGCGCTCGACCCGACGGTCGCGCGCGAGGCGGTCGAGTACGTACGGGCACGCGGGGCGGAGCTCCAGGTCGGTTTCCAGCGTCGGTTCGATCCGATGTACCTCGCCGCGCGCGAGGTGGTGCGCGCGGGCACGCTCGGCACGGTGACCCGGGTGCACGCGGTGAGCGTGGACCGCCGGCCGCCGCCGCCGGAGTTCGTGCCGACCTCGGGTGGCATCTACCGGGACACGCACATCCACGACTTCGACATCGTGCCGTGGGTCACCGGCCTGCCGATCGTGGAGGTGACCGCCATCGGCGCGAACCGCGGCGCGGCGGTCTTCCGCGAGCACGACGACGTCGACGTGTCGGCGGTGCTCTTCCGGCTCGCGGACGGCACCCTCGGCACGGCGCACGCGGGCCGCCGGCACGAGCCGGGATACGACGTACGCCTCGAACTGGCGGGCACACACGGCACGCACGCGTGCGGCGGCGTCACCGAGGGCGATTTCCTGACCCGCTTCGCCGACGCGTACCGCGCGGAACTCGCCGCCTTCGTCGCCCTGGCCGCCGGCCGCATCGACAACCCCTGCCCCGCTCCCGCCGCCCTCGCCGCCCAGGCCGTGGCCGAAGCCTGCGTGGTATCCCGCCGAGAAGGCCGCACGGTACGGGTCGAGTAGACGAGGAGGGCGCCGCCCGGCCTCGGTTCGAGCAGACGCCGACGTCCGCTGATCCGTCGCGCCGGTCGGCCGGGGCGGCACCGGCCACGCGCCGGGGCGACGCGGTGTGTGCGATTCCGGATCCGACGTACTGTCCGGGTAGCGACGCGGCGGGGGAGCGGAGCAGGCGTGTCCGAGGAAGCGGAACAGGAAAGAGGAAGAGGAGTGCCGTCCGTGTCGATGCCCGATGGGGAGACCCTTGCCTGGTTGCGTGAACTCGTGGGCGACGTCCCGGTCGAGCCCATGGGAGTGGGGGCCAACCGGCTCTACGCCGTTGGCGACCTGGTTCTGCGGGTGTTTCACCATGCCGAGCGGCTGGCCGCCGACCCGTGGTACCGGCCCGAGCAGGAGGCGCGGGTGTTGCGTCTGCTTGCCGATACCGCGGTGCCCGCACCGGAGTTGATCGCGGCTCGGTTGGTCGGTCCGGCCCCGGCGTTGCTGACCACGCGGCTGCCGGGCACGCCCGAGCCGCCGAGCGATCCGGCCGTACTGCTGTCGGGCGCGGCCGAGTTGTTGGCGACCGTGCACGCGGTGGATCCGGCCGCCGCCGATCCGGTGGCGTACGCGCCGTACTACGACCCCGCGGTCGACGGTGCGCGGACCGTGCCGACCTGGACCACGCGCCCGCACGTGTGGCAGCGGATGTTCGTCGCGCTGGCCGAGGAACCCCCGGACGCCGCACCGGGCTTCATCCACCGCGACTTCCACGCCGAGCAACTCCTGTGGCTGGACGAGCGGATCGTCGGCGTCGTGGACTGGACCACCGGGTGCGTCGGTCCGCGCGGCATCGACCTGGCGCGGTTTCGGCTCAATCTCGCACTGAGCCACGGGGTGGCCGTCGCGGAGGAGTTCCTGTCCGCGTACGCGAAGGCGTCCGGCCGGACCGAGGAGCACCATCCCTATTGGGATCTGCTCGACGCGGGCGACGCGCTGCTCGATTGGCCGGAGCCGAGGACCGGTCCGGAAATCGTCGAGTGGCAGCGCTTCGAGGCGTGGGTGGGGCGCGCGGTACGGACCCTGCCCAGGGGCTGACCCGGCCGGCGGGGCACGCGCGAGGGTCGGAGAACGCCGACGGGCGGTCGACGCGAGGTCGACCGCCCGTCCGCCGTGCGGCGAGCTCAGCCCACCGGCTCCTTCTGCCGCTCCGCCGCGGCGGCGCCCGCGCCCGGCTCCGACGTGTCCGCGCGCGCGGCCTGGGTGCGGGCGCGGTTCGGCAGGATCAGGCCGACCAGGATCGTGCCCGCGGCGAGCACGATCCCGCCGATCAGGCTGGTGTGCGCGACCGCCTGGGTGAACGCGTGGTCGGCGGCCTGGACCAGCGCGTGTGCCTGCTGCGGACCCGCGACCTGGCCGACCTGCTCGGCCGCGGCGAGCGCGCCGCCGATCGAGTCCTTCGCGACGTCCATCGCGGCCGGCGGCAGCTTGCCGTCGACGGCCTTGGTCAGTTCGGACTCGTACGAGGTGGCCAGCACCGAGCCCAGGATCGCGATGCCCAGTGCGCCGCCCAACTCGACCGCGGTGTCGTTGACGCCGCCGCCCGCACCCAGTTCGTTCTCCGGGAACGAACCCATGATCGCCTCGGTGCACGGCGACACGCTCAGCCCGATCGCGACGCCGAGCAGCAGCAACGGGGCCAGGAAGTCGCCGTAGCCGGAGCCGTCCGAGACGCGCGTCATCAGCAGCACGCCGATCGTGCCCAGCGCCATGCCGGTGGTCACCGTCACCCGCATGCCCAGCCGCGGGGTGAGTTGCCCGGTGGCGATCGCGCCCAGGCACACCGCACCGGCCAACGGCAGCAGCCGCACGCCGGTCTCCAGTGGCGTGTAGCCGAGCACGAACTGCAGGTGCTGGGTGAGGAAGTAGATCGCGCCGAAGGTGCCCAGGAAGAACAGCAGTACGGCGAGCATCGAGCCGGAGAACACCCGCTCGCCGAACTTGCGCAGGTCGAAGATCGGGCGCGGGTGCCGCAGTTCCCAGGCGACGAACGCGGCCAGCCCGAGGACGAACACGACCAGCGCGGTCACCGGACCCGTGCCCCAGCCGAAGTGCGGACCCTCGATGATCGCGTACACCAACGAGCCCAGCGTCGCGATCGACAGCGCGCCGCCGACCAGGTCGAGTCGGCCGTAGTCGTGCGCCTTCGACGGCGGGACCACGAACAGTGCGGCGATCACGGCGATCAGCGCGATCGGCACGTTGATCAGGAACGTGGAACCCCACGCGTGGCTCTCCAACAACCACCCTGCCAACAGCGGGCCGAGCGCGATCGCCAGGCCCGAGGTCGCCGTCCACGCGGTGATCGCCTTGGCCCGCTCGCTGCGCGGGAAGGAGGCGACCAGCAGGGACAACGTCGCGGGCATGATCACCGCGGCCCCCAGACCCATCACCGCGCGGGCGATGATCACGCCCGAGGTCGAGTCCACCAGCGAGCCGCCGACCGAGCCGGCCGCGAAGATCACCAGGCCGGTGATCAGCGCGCCGCGCCGGCTGTACTTGTCGCCGATCGCGCCCAGGATCAGCATCAACGCCGCGTACGGCACGGTGTAGGCGTCGATCACCCATTGCAGGTCGCGGCCGGACAGGCCCAGGTCGCGGGTCATGTCGGGAGCGGCCACGATCAGCGACGTGTTGGCCATGACGATGATCAGCAGGCTCAGGCAGAGCACGCCCAGGGCCCACCAACGGCGTGAGTACGGCCGGTCCATCCGGTCGACCGGCGTGGTGGCGAATACGGACATCGGAACGCCTTTCGGAGCAGGCGGCCGGCGCAGCCGCAGTAATTGCACAACGATGTGCAACTTAGTTGATTGCACATCAGTGTGCAAATATGCTGGAACGAGTCGGGTCAATCGGGTGATTCGCCCACTTGTCGCAGGGTTCGGTGCCACCGGGAGCGGATTTCTGAGAGGCTCCGGGTCACCCCGGGAAGGAATGCGCGATGCAGACGAAATCGGGAGCCGAACAGGCTCCGGCCGAGGCCGGCCACGCGGAGGCGGGCGCCGCGCCGCCGCGCCGGCGCCACGCGCAGTCCAATCGGGAGCGCATCCTGGCGGTGGCCCGGACCGAGCTGATCCGGGACGCGGACGCGTCGATGGACGACATCGCGCGGGCGGCGGGTGTGGTGCGGCGCACCGTCTACGGCCACTTCCCCAGCCGGGAGGCGCTGGTCGCCGGACTGGCCGAGGAGGCGCGGCGGGACATCCTGGGCGCGGTCGAGGGCGCCAAGCGGGACGGGGACTCGCCCGAGGAGGCGGTGGCCCGCTTCGATCTCGCCGCCTGGCGCGGCGGCGATCGATATCGGCTGCTGATCAGCTTCGCCCAGCGCAATCTGGGCGACGGCGGGATCCCGGCGATGCTGGCTCCGGTACGGGACCGCTCGATCGAACTGATCGCCTCGGGGCAGCGCAGCGGTGTGTTCGCCGACTACCTGCCGGCGCCGGTGCTGGCGTTGGCGCTGGAGGGGATGTGCGTGGCACTGCTCCAGGCGGTGAACGAGGACGTGCGGGTGACCGCCGTGGACCAGGCGGTGGCCTCGCTGGTGGCGCTGGGCGTGCCGGCCGCCCGGGCGATCGAGGTGGTCACCCGGGTTGCCGCCTCGGACGAGGCCGAGGCCGAGGCGGCGCGCTGATCATCGCGAGGTCGCCGTCCCGGCCGGCCCGGTGAAGTCGGTGATCAGGGCCGGCAGCTCGCGCATGGACTTGAACACGGTGGTGCCCGGCCCCTCCAGCAGGTGCGTGGCGATCAGGTCCGTCGCGTAGGCGAACGAACGCATGCCGGCCGCGCGGGCCGCGAGCAGGCCGTTGACGCTGTCCTCGACCACGACGCACTGCTCCGGGGCCACCCCCATCCGGGCCGCGGCGTGCAGGAACACGTCGGGCGCGGGCTTGCCGTGGGCGACCTCGCTCGCGCTGAAGATCCGACCGGCGAACCGGTCGTGGAGGCCGGTGCGGCCCAGGGTGTGCGCCATCTTGTCGTGACTGCCGCTGGAGGCCACACAGGTGGGCAGGCCGAGGTCGGCGAGTGTGTCCACCGCGTACTCGATGCCGTCGACCGGACTCAGCGCGCGATCCACCTCGATCCGGGCTAGGCGCTCGAAGCCGCGTGTCCACTCGGCGGCGGTGTCCGCCCCGGCGCGCTCCGCGATCTGCTCCGCGATCGACACCGAGGAACGACCCACGAACCGCTCGATCACGTCGGCCGGGGTGAGCGGCCAGCCGTGCTCGGCGCCCAACGCCACGTGCACGCGGATCGCGATCGGCTCGCTGTCCACCAGGACGCCGTCGCAGTCGAAGATGACGAGTCGAACAGGGTTGATCATGAAGGGAGCGTAGAGCGGCACCCCGTCCGCGAGCGGTGCGGGTGGCAGGAGCGAATTCGGGCGGAGTTCCCGTGAAGATTTACTGGATTCTGTCAAGGTAATCCGGCATGGTCGGCGCATGCCTCAGCACACACCAGTCGCCTTCGTCACCGGAGCCAGCCGCGGTATCGGCCGTTGTGGAGCCATCGCCCTGGCCCGAGCCGGCTACGACGTGGTACTCACCGCCCGCACCGTGCGCGAGGGGGAGGGCCGGGGCGGGCCCACCTCGTCCACGGCGGATCCCACCACGTTCGCGATCCCCGGCAGCCTGGAGACGACCGCCGCGCAGATCGAGGCGCTGGGCCGGCGGGCGCTGCCGATCCGGATGGACCTGATGGACCGGGGCTCGATCCTCGACGCCTGCGACACGGCCCTGGACGCGTGGGGCCGGGTCGACCTGCTCTTCAACAACGCCATCCACCAGGGCCCCGGCGCGATGGATCGTATCCTCGACCTGCCGATCGAAGCCGCGCAGAACCTGCTCGTGGGCAACTACCTGCACCAACTCGTGCTGATCCAACGGCTGTTGCCGCACCTGCTCGAACAGCCGCGCAGCCACGTCGTGAACATGACCTCGGGCTCGGCCCGACTGAATCCGCCCGGGCCGGCGGGCGCGGGCGGCTGGGGCGTCGGCTACGCCGCGTCCAAGGCCGCGTTCGGGCGGGTCGCCGGCGTCCTGCACGCGGAGTATCGCGAGCGCGGGCTGCGCGCGTTCAACGTCGACCCCGGCTTCGTGCTCACCGAGTCGCAGAAGGCCCGCGGCTCCAGCGGCCACCTCCAGGCCAGCTTCACCGCGGCCACGCCCGACATCCCCGGCGAGATCGTCGGCTGGCTCGCCACCGCCGCCGACGCCGATCGCTACGCGGGCGAAACGGTGTTCGCGCAGCGGGTCTGGAAGGAACTGCACCCGGCGGACGCGTGAGCGTCGCGCCCGATCGCGTCGTCGCACCCGCCCGGGCCGGCCCCGGCGGGTGGCATCGGCGTCGATAGGGTCGCCCGATGGCCACCGTCGTCGAACTGATCCGCTATCCGATCAAGGGCTGTGCCGGCACGCCGTGCGATCGGGCGCTGCTGACCCCCGCCGGGCTCGCGCACGACCGCGCCTTCATGGTGGTCGACGCGGACGGCGTCTTCCGCAGCCAGCGCCGCGATCCGCGACTGGCGCCGATCCGCCCGGAGATCGACGCCGCCGGCGAACGCCTCACCCTGCACCGACCGGGCGCCGACCCGGTGACCATCGACGTGGACACCACCGGCCCGCGGCGCGACGTGCGGCTGTTCGACAGCGCCTTCCGGGGCATCGACCAGGGCGACGCGGCCGCCGACTGGCTCTCGCACGCACTCGGCGCGGACAGCCGACTGGTCCGGGTGCCGCCGGAGCACGAACGGGTGACCGACGGCGCGATCCCGGGCACCGCCGGCTACGCGGACAGCTCGCCGCTCCACGTGCTCTCGCGCACCTCGCTCGCCCTGCTCGACGCGCGCCTGGCCGAGCGCGGCGAGGCGCCGTTGCCGATGACCCGCTTCCGGCCGAACGTCGTGGTCGAGGGCTGGGTCGAGCCGCACACCGAGGACCGGGTCCGCCGCTGCACGGTCGGCGAGGCCGAACTCGGCTACGCCAAGCTCGCGATCCGTTGCGCGGTCACCATGGTGGACCAGGAGACCGGTGCCAAGGCGGGTCCGGAGCCGCTGCGCACCTTCGCCGACTACCGGCGCGCGCCCCGGGGCGGGGTGGCCTTCGGCGGCAAGTTCGCCGTGCTGCGCCCCGGCAGGTTGGCGGTCGGCGACGAACTCGTCGTCACCGAGTGGGGTCCGGCCGAGCTGTAGCGCCGCGGGCGGTGGTGTCCGGGCGGGTGGGCAGGAGCACGACGCCGATGAAGCGGGTGGGGCTCGGGGCCTCGTTGCGATAGCTGTGCGGGCGGTCGGCGGCGAAGCGGGCGGCGGCGCCCGCGGGGACCAGGACGGGTTCGCCGGCCACTTCCAGGGTGAGGGTGCCGTCGAGGACGGTGACCAGCTCGCGCACCCCCGCGCCGTGCGCCGCACTGACGTGCGCGTCGCCGGGAGCCAGCGTCCAGCGCCACAGTTCGGCCGAGACCGGCGGGTCGCTGCCGATCAACAGGTCGCCGTGGCCGCCGTGTTCGCCCTGCCACAAGCGGGTGCCCGCGCCCGCCGGGGCCACCTCGACGAGCGGCGCGGGGGCCCGGTCGACCAGGCCGGTCAGGGGCAGGCCGAGCGCGTCGGCGATCCGGGCCAGGGTGAGCACACCCGGGTTGCCGCGGCCCTGTTCGACGCCCACGAGCGCGCCCTTGCTCAGGCCGCTGCGTGTCGCGAGCGCCTCCAGGGACCAGCCGCGCGCGGTGCGGGCGGCTCGCACGTTGGTCGCGATCGCGCGACTGACCGCGGTTTGACCGGGATCGGCCGACGGGTCATTATTCTGCTCCATGCGGTTCACTGTAGTGGACCGTGGCCCGATCGGGCCGCCGGCTCGCGGAGGAGAATCCGAACGTGCTCACGTCCATCACCATCGACCCGGCCGTGCACGCGCTGCGCCCCGACGCGGTTGTCCTGGCCCTGATCGCCACCGGCCTGCCGGGCGGTCCGAGCGACGAGGGCTCCCGCGCCGCGCTGGCCGAGGCGACCCGGTTCCTGCCCGAGACCCCGCCCGAGGAGCACCCGAACGTGGTCGCGTGGCGCGAGGCGTATCGGGCCTTCGGCGCCAAGCCGCAGCGCACCCGCTGCTCGGTGGAGGCGCTGATGCGGCGCGGCGGGCTGCCCGAGGTGAACCGGCTGGTCGACCTGTACAACGCGGTCTCGGTGCGGCACGTGCTGCCGGTCGGCGGCGAGGACCTGTCCCGCTACCGTGGCGCGGCCCGCCTGCTCCGCGCCGAGGGCACCGAGCCGTTCGAGGTCCTGGAGGCCGGGGTGCCCGCGATCGACCACCCCGTGCCGGGCGAGGTGGTGTGGTGCGACGACGAGGGCGTCACCTGCCGTCGGTGGAACTGGCGCCAGTGTGTGCGCACCCGGATCACCGAGGACACCACCGAGGCGCTGTTCCTGTTCGAGCGGCTGGCGCCGATGACGATGGACGCCCTGCACGAGGCGGGCGAGGACCTGACCCGGCGGCTGCGCGACCTGTCCCCGGCGGTGCGGATCGAGAGCCGGTTGATCGGCGCCTGAAGCCTTCAGCGAGGCAGCGGGCCGACGTACACCCAGGCGCCGTCGTGGCGGACGAAGCGGCTGTGTTCGCGCAGTGAGTCCCGGTGGCCGTGTTCGCGATGGCTCGCGACGAACTCGACGGTGCCCTCCTGATGAAACGGCCCGCCGCCGGTGCTCGCGAGCACCTCCAGACCCAGCCACCGGGTGTGCTCGTCCAAGTCGAGCCGCTCCGGCCGGGTGTCGGGATGCCAGGTGCGCAGCAGATAGGCCGCGTCGTGCACGACGAACGCGCTGTAGCGCGAGCGCATCAGCGCCTCGGCGGTGGGCGCGGGGGAGCCGGCGTGTCGGGCGCCGCAACACGCGCCGTAGGTGTCGGGCAGGCCGCAGGGGCACGGCGAGCCGGCGGTGACGGCCGGGCCGGCGTTCGATCGGGGGCGTGCGGTGCGTCGGGACATGCCCCGATTCTGGCCCAACCGGACCACGTCGCGGCTACCCGGTCCGCTCCGGCGGCGAGGGCGCCAGACACGGGCCGGGCAGCAGGTCGCGGATCATCGCCTCCCACTCGTCGGTGCTCGGCGGCGCGTCGGTGAGCAGGGCCTGGATGAGCAGGCCGTCCAAGGCGCCGACGAAGACCCGGACCCGAACCGGGTCGGTGCTGAAGCGTCGCGCGAAATCGGTGACCGCGGCCATCCAGTGATCGGTGGACTCGCGCAACTCCGGTCGCCGGGCGGCGAGCAGGAACAGCTCGTACTCGGCGACCAGCAGGCCGGGCGCGGTGCAGATGTGGTTCAGGTGTTCGGCCAGCGCGCGCCGGGTGTCGCCGGGGGCGGCGGCGATCGAGCGCACGTGCACCGCGTCCGCGGTCATGCAGGACGTGAGCGCCGCGGTGAGCAGGTCGTCGACGCCGGCGAAGTAGTACGTGGAGGCGCTGGTCGGCAGGCCCGCCTCGCGGGAGACGGTGCGGTGGCTGACCCCGGCGGCGCCGTCGCGCTCGACCACCCGCAGGGTGGCCTCGATCAGCGCTCGACGGCGGCGTTCGCCCTTGGCCCGGCGGCCGTCGACGGCTTCCTCGATCAGTGGGATTCACCTTCTCGTACGGGGGCGACGTCGGCCGGCGAGGCACTGTCGGGGACGACGTCGGCCGGCGACGCGCTGTGCACGATGGTGGTCTCGGTCGCGCGCGGCGCGGTGCGGCGCAGCACACGGTATCCACCGGCGGCCGCCGCGGCGGCGAGCAGGGCCGCGCCGGCGGCCACGCCGAAGCCCGCCCGGGCCCCGAAGTGGTCGACGACCATGCCGGACAGCGAGGCGCCGGTCGCGACGCCGATCCCGATCCCGGTGCTGATCCAGGTCATGCCCTCGGTCAGCCGCGCGGGCGGGACCAGACGCTCGACCAGACTGACCGTCAGGATCATGGTGGGCGAGATCGACATGCCCGCGACGAACACGGTGGCGGCGAGCATGAACAGGTTGGCGGCCAGCAGCAGCGGCAGGATGGTTACGGCGGTGACGCCGACGCTGATCAGCAACATCCGGGGCAGCGGGGCGGCGAACTTGAAGGCGCCGAAGGCGATGCCGGCCAGGCAGGAGCCGGCCGCGTAGGTGGCCAGCACGAAGCTCGCCGAGCCGCGTTGTCCGTGCTCCTCGGCGAACGCGATGGTGACCACGTCCACGGTGCCGAAGATCGCGCCGATCGCGATGAGGGTGACCACGAGCACCTGGAGGCCGCGGATGCGCATCACCGACGTGCTCTTGCCGGCGACGCGCGGGTGCGGCGGGGGCTCGGTGCCGCGCTGCATGGTGAACAGCAGCACGCCGATGGTGAAGAAGACGATCGCGGCCAGCGGGCCGGCCTCGGGGAACGCCGCGACGGAGAGCTGTACGGCGATGATCGGGCCGAGGATGAAGCACAGTTCGTCCACGACGGACTCGAACGAGAACGCGGTGTGCAGGTGCGGGGAGCCCCGGTACAACACCAACCAGCGGGAGCGCACCATGGCGCCCATGCTGGGCATGCAGCCGGCGGGTATTGCGCAGGCGAACAGGGTCCAGGACGGGGCGTCGTAGCGCGCGCAGAGCAGCAGCACGCCCATCGCCAGGACGCTGACCGCGGTGGCCGGGACGAGCACGCGGCTCTGGCCGTAACGGTCCACCAGGCGCGAGATCTGCGGTGCGATCAGTGCGGTGGCCAGCGCGAACGTGGCGGCCACGGCACCGGCGAGGCCGTACTCGCCGCGCAGTTCGGAGAGCATGGTGACGATGCCGATGCCGGTCATCGAGATGGGCATGCGGGCGATGAAGCCGGCTGCCGAGAATCCCTTGGCGCCGGGCGCGGTGAAGATGTCTCGGTAGGGGTTGCGCACGGGAGTTCCCGTCGATAGAAACAGAAAGTGGGACGTTCGTTCCGGTTTCTATCACGGGTTGTGCGCTGGGCCAAGCCGCTTTCCGTTCCGCCTCGGCGGGCGGCCCCCGTCGCGACCTGCCGACGCGGCGGTCGGCCTGGCGCCCGGCCGCCGCGTCGGTGGTTCGGTTCGGTCAGGCCGGGTCGACGGTCCAGTCGGGGTGGCCGGGCATCGGCGGCGTGTGCGCGCCGTACAGCCACGGGTTCAGGAACGGGGCCAGGTCGCGATGGGCGACCTCGGACGCGAGCTCGATGTAGTCGGACGTGCTCGCGGCGCGGCCCCGATAGCGGGTGGTCCAGGCGCGTTCGATCGCGGCGAAGGTGTCCGCGCCGACCTCGATGCGCAACGCGTACAGGACCAGCGCCGAGCCGTCGTAGCGCATGCGCTTGAACAGATTGGGCTCGGTGGGCTCGGCCGGCGCGCCGGTGTCCCGGCGCCAGATGTCGTGTTGCCGGTAGGCGTCGCGCATCAGCGCCTCCATGTCGGCGCCGCCGTTCTCCTCGCTGTAGACCCGCTCGTAGTAGCGGGCGTGCCCCTCGCTCAGCCACAGGTCGGACCAGCGCTCCATGGACACGCTGTCGCCGGTCCACTGGTGCACGAGTTCGTGCACCATGTTGCGCTCGGCGTTGACCTTGTCGCCGAGCAGATCGGCCTTGGGGATCAGGGACAACGACTGGGTCTCCAGCGCGACGCCGAGGTCGGTGTCCGCCACGAGCAGCCCGTAGCTGTCGAACGGATAGGGGCCGAGCCGGCTCTCCACCCAGGCCAGATGACGGGGCGTCAGCGAGCGGTATTGCTCGACCCGGTCGACCAGGTCCGGCGGAACCGCGTCGCGCAGCCGGGTGCCGTCGGCGGCCTTGCCGTCGATCAGCGTGTACTTGCCGACGGCGAGCTGGAAGAGCTGGCCGGCCACCGGCTGCCGGCTGTCGTAGGTCCAGCGGGTGCGGCCCGGCGCCGCCCGGCGCTTGTGCGTGAGGGTGCCGTTGGACAGCGCGACGAGGTCGTCGGCGGCGGTGATGTTGACCTTGGTCCGGGCCCGCAGGCTGGGATGGTCGTTGCTCGGGAAGATCATCTTGGCGCCGTCGGGCTGCGGGTAGATCACCGTGCCGTCGGGCGTCGGGATCCAGCCGAACGTCTCGATCGCGTCGTCGCGGTGCCGCTGCTGGGTGGGATCGGCGATGTACTCGACCCGCACCGTGAACGGGCGGCCCTTGCGCAGCGGCCGGGCCGGGGTGATCACCAGCTCGTCACCCTCGCGGGTCGCCGTCGCGGTCCTGCCGTCGACCGTGACCCGGCCCAGCGTGTTGCCCGCGAAGTCGAGGTCGAACCGGGACAGCGCCTGGGTGGCGGTGGCCTCGATCGTGGTGGTCGCCGGGAACGCCGTGCCGGGCGCCTGCCAGTCGAAGTCCAGGGTGTAGTGGTCGGCGCGGTAGCCGCCGTTGCCGCTCAGCGGCAGCAGTGGGTCGCCGATGCCGGATGCGCCGGGAGTGGGCCGGGCGTCGCTCGCGTGCGCGCCGGCCGCACCGGCCGCGGTGAGGACGAGGGCGGTCGCGATGGCGAGGAGGGCGTGTGGTGGACGTCTCATGCGCCCCACCCTGTGCCGGCCCGGTCGCTCGCGGTAGTGCCCGACGCACGCTTTCACCCGGGTGGCTCGGCCTGCTCCGGGGTTTGCCGCAATTGTCGGCGGTCGGACGGGTGAACGATCCCGCGCGAGACCCGACCGGCCGACCCGCCGGGCGGCCCGGGACCGTTGCCGGGTCCCGGGCCGCCGACTTGTCGGATGCGGGTCAGGCGCGCTGTTCGGCGGCGCGTTCGGCCGCCTTCTCGGCGGCCTTGTCCGCCTGGAAGCCGTCCTCGTCGCGGCCCTTGCGCCAGTAGCCGGAGAAGGAGATGTCGGTGCGGTCGACCCCGCGCTCGTCGACCAGGTGTCGGCGCAACTCCTTGACCACGCCGGCCTCGCCGTGCACGAACGCGTGCACCCGGCCGGTGGGGAAGTCGAGCGTGCGCAGCGCCTCTAGCAGACCGGGGCCCGCGTCGCGGGTGATCCAGGTGAGGTCCAGATCCAGCCCCGGGTGGGTGGCCGGCAGCGTGCCGGTGGGGGCCTCGGCGGAGGTGCCCACCTCCAGAAACGCGATCGCCTTGGCCGCGGCGGGCAGGCGCTCCAGCGAGGCGCTGATCGCCGGGTACGCGCTCTCGTCGCCGATGAACAGGTGCCAGTCCGCCTCGGGGTCGGGCGCGTAGGCCCCGCCGGGGCCGATCAGCCGCAGCGGGTCGCCGGGGCGGGCGTTCGCCGCCCACGGGCCGGCCAGGCCCTCGTCGCCGTGGTGGACGAAGTCGATGGTCAGCTCGCCGGTGTTCGGGTTGTGCGCGCGCACCGTGTAGGTACGGGTGCGCGGCCAGTCCTCGCGCGGGAGTTCGGCGCGAATGGTCTCCATGTCGAACGGCTCGGGATAGGTCACCCCGGGCAGCGGGAAGAGCACTTTGACATACGCGTCCGTGAAGCCGTTGTCGGTGAAGTGTCGGTATCCGTCGCCACCGGCGACGATCCGGACCAGATGTGGGCCGACCCGCTCGCTGCTGCGCACCTGGAGGTCGATCAATTTGCGGGTCTTGCGGACCGGGCGTTCGGCCATGGAGGTTCTCCTCACCTGCACTGGGCGACTGCTGCCGTGCTAGTTAGGTAAACCTAACCAGCACGGGTCGCGGGGTGTTCCCCCGGGGTGCGCCTTTGTTGCCTGGTGTGCCCGGCCGGGCCCCTATTCACCGCCACGGGGTGAGATCGGCGCGCTTGGGCGGGCGGCCGTCGCCGGAGGAGCGGCCGGTGGCCCGGCGGGCGAGCCACGGGCCCAGATGGGTCCTGGCCCAGCGCACGTCGGCGCGCCGGCGATCGCTCCAGGCCGCCGGCGCGGCGGCGGGCAGCGGGGCGCGCCAGTCGAATTCGGCGGGTAGCCCCAGGGCCTGGGCGGTGGCCTCGGCGACCCGGCGATGCCCCTCGGTGGACAGGTGCAGGCGATCGTCGGCCCACATCCGGGGGTCGTCGAACGCGCGCACGGTGAACAGGTCGACCACGGTGGCGTCGTGCCGCGCGGCGACGGTGTCCACGAAGGCGACCAACTGCTCGATCCGGGGCATCAGTCGGGCCGACGAGCGCAGTCGGCGAGTGGGGTCGGTGCTGCGGAACAACACCAGATGCCCGCCGCCGGCGGCCAGCTCGGCGGCGGCCTGTTCGAACACCGCGCAGACCGCGCCGACGTCGCAGCGCGGGCGCAGCACGTCGTTCAGGCCGCCGGCCAGGGTGATCAGGTCGCCGCCGAGCGCGGCGGCGATGTCGATCTGTTCGTCGGCGATCTGGCGGATCAGCTTCCCGCGCACGGCGAGGTTGGCGTAGCGCAGGGTCGGCGTGTCGACGGACAACCGGTCCGCGAGCAGGTCGGCCCAGCCGCGGTAGCTGCCGTCGGCGGCGAGGTCGGACATTCCCTCGGTGAAGGAGTCACCGACCGCGACGAAACTCGTGAAGGTGGGATGTGGTGTGTGCATGGCCGGAAAAGCCTAGCCGCCGGCGCGAACGGGTCGGCGCGGGGCGGCGGATCGGGGCCGGGGTTCCCCTGATCGTCGCAACACCCGAGACCGGGGCGGGCGCGCCGCGCGGGCCCGACGCTCAGCGCCGGCGGGCCACGCCGAAGAAGTAGTCGCCCAGCAGGGACTTGCTGCCGACCACGTCGAGCCCGTGCCGGGGGAGTTCGTCGAGGAAGTCCCGGTCGCCGAAGCGATCCTCGGTGGGATGGTCGAACAGGAACGCGAGGCTGGGCCGGGCCAGCGCGCGAGCGGTCATCTCGGAGAAGTAGAACCGGCCGCCGGGGCGCAACACCCGGCCCACCTCGGCCAGGCACGCGCGCCAGTCGGTGATGTGGTGCACGATCGCGAAATCGAAGACCGCGTCGTAGCTCGCGTCCGCCGCGCCCAGGCCCGCCCGCAGGTCGGTGGCCGAACACTCGACCAGCGCCACCCGGCTGTTGCCGTGCCAGCGCCGGCGCGCCCGGGCCAGCGAGGCGGAGTCCAGGTCGATGCCGTCCACTCGCGCCGCGCCGAACCGGTTCAGGATCAGGTCGATGCCCCGGCCGGTGCCGCAGCCGATCTCCAGGGCATGCGCACCGGGATCGAGCCGGCCACCCAGGCGCAGCAACAACGGCGTCTCGTACCAGACCTGCGGGGCCCGGCGAAGGGGGCTGGCGACGACGATCTTCTCGACCGTGTTCATCCGCATGGCGTACTCCCCTGATTGCCGAGTGTGGCCGGCGCACCACGATGGGCCATCTCGTGGACGACGTCAAGGACGCGGGGGCGGGTCGGGTGGGCACTCCTGTGCGACGGACGGGAGGCGTTAGCCTTCGGACGTGGGTCGGTGGTGCGAGCGCGCCGAATTCGCCGAGTGATGCCGGTCCGGGGCGCGGGTCGGTCGGGGCCGTGACCGAAGGTGGTGCGATGAGCCGGACCGCGATGACAGGAACGTTGACGGTGTTGCTGGTGGAGGACGATCCGGGCGACGCGTTGATGATCGAGGAGGCGTTGCTCGATCGGGAGCGGGGTCACTCGTTGAGCCGGGCCGCGGACGGCATGGAGGCGCTGGAGTGGTTGCGCACCCACCCTCGGCCGGACCTGGTGATCCTGGATCTGAACATGCCCCGGATGGACGGCCGTGAGTTGTTGTCGGCGATGAAGGCCGACGAGCGGTGGCGGACGATCCCGGTGGTGGTGCTGACCACGTCGGCCGCGCCGGACGACGTGCGGCGCAGCTACGACCTGCACGCCAACGCCTTCGTGACCAAGCCGGTGGAGTTGGAGTCGTTCCTGGCGGCGGTGCGGGGCATCGACGAGTTCTTCCTGCAGTTGGTGACGCTGCCGCGCGGCTGAGGGGTGGTCGACCGGTCGGCGGCCCGCGTCCCGCCATTCGGGTGCGGCCCGTTCACCCGGTCGGGGGGACCAGCGGCGCGATGCCGTCCAGCAGGCGTTCGAGTCCGAAGTCGAACAGTGAATCGAGATCCATTTCCAGCTCCGGATCCGTCAGCGCGGCGGCGTACATCGGGAAGTGGCCGCTGCGCAGAATCAGGTCCATCGTCGCGTCCTGGGCCTGCATCCACTCGTCGCTGGAGATGCCGGTGGCCCGCTCCGCCTCGAACTCGGTCGCGATGTTGACGGCGGTACCCCGGACGTAGTTCAACAGCGTCACCGCGATGTGCATCATCACCTTGGGCGGCAGCCCGGTGAATTCGGCCATCGCCCACTCCACGTGCGCCATGCCGCGCACGGTCGGCAGCGGACGCGTCATCGACATGACGTGGGCCAGCCACGGGTGCCTGCGATACATCTGCCACTGGAGCCGGGCCGAGGTCTCCAAACGGACCCGCCAGCCCACCTGTTCGTGCGACGGGAGGGGCGGTTCGCCGAACACGCTGTCGGCCATCGCCGCGAGCAGGTCCTCCTTGCCGGGCACATGCCGGTACAGGCTCATCGCGGCCACGCCCAGTTCGGCGGCGATCTGGCGCATCGACACCGCGGCCAGGCCGCGTTCGTCGGCGATCGCCACGGCGGCCGATACGACGCGCTCGCGGGTGAGTTCGGCGTCGGTGCGTGGGGGGTGCGCGGGCGGTACGGCGATGGTCGCGGCGCGCGGGCGGTGGCGGTCCTGGGGGGCCGAGGGGCCCGGGTGATCTGGGTGGTCGGCGCGGCCCGGGTGGTCGGCGTGGCCGGGGCGCTCGGCGACCACGGTGCCGATGCCGCGTACGGCACGGACCAGGCCGGCCTCGCGCAGCGCGGTGAGGACCTTGGTCGCGGTGGCCATCGCCACGCCCCATTCGGCGGTGATCGCCCGGGTGGAGGGGACCCGGTCGCCGGGCCGCAACTCGCCGGCCTCGATGCGGCGGCGCAGCTCGGCGGCGATCCGGGTCGAGGGGGTGGCCGGGGCGGTGGGGGCCGGGGCGGCGGGGGGAGTGGGGTGGGTCATCGAGGTCTCCCGGGCGGTTGGGCGGTTGGGTCGTTGGGTGGTGGGCGGGCCGGCGGTTGTGGTGGCAGGGCCGGCGTCGGTGGTGCGTGCTCGTGGTGCCGGTGCACTAGGGCGGTGATGGGTGCACTATAGGGTGCGGATGGCCTCGGTGGGTAGTGCAGTCGTTTTGGTGCACTACTTGGTGAAGGCTTTATCTGCCTTGGATTCAAGGCCGTTGCGTGGGTCTGTGGATGCTGCTTACTCTGTACGCGTTCAGCGCGTACGCCGTATAGGTGCATCACTGGGGGAGATTTTCGTGACGACCGTCGAGACATCCGAGCAGCCCGGGGCGGTGCCGTTGGCAGGGCGGCGGGAGTGGGTCGGGCTGGCTGTACTGCTGCTGCCGCTGCTGTTGGTGAGCATGGACGTGTCGGTCCTCTACTTCGCGGTGCCGTTCATCGGCCGCGCGTTGGAGCCGACCGGCACGCAGCAGTTGTGGATCCTGGACATGTACGGATTCGTGCTCTCCGGCCTGCTGATCGTGATGGGTGCGCTCGGCGACCGGATCGGCCGGCGGCGACTGCTGCTGGTGGGCGCGGCGATGTTCGGCGGCGCGTCGCTGGTGGCCGCGTATGCGCACAACGCGGAGACGTTGATCGCGGCCCGGGCGCTGCTGGGCGTGGGCGGCGCGGCGTTGATGCCGTCCACGCTCGCGCTGATTCGCACCATGTTCCTCGACCCCAAGCAGCGCGGGACCGCGATCGCGATCTGGACGGCCGTGATGACCGGCGGGATCTCGCTCGGGCCGATCCTGTCCGGCGTGCTCGTCGAACACTTCTGGTGGGGCTCGATCTTCCTGATCAACGTGCCGGCGATGGCGTTCCTGCTGTTCCTGGTCCCGGTGTTCGTGCCGCGCCATCGGGGCCTGGCCCGGGGGCCGTTCGATCTGATCGGCGCGGTGTTGTCGCTGGGCACGTTGTTGCCGGTGGTCTACGGGATCAAGGAGATCGCCCGCTCCGGAGCGGCCACCCTGCCGGTGCTGAGCATCGGCTTCGGGCTGATCGTCGGCGCCCTGTTCGTGCGTCGCCAACTCACCGCCACGCACCCGCTGTTGGATCTGGAACTGCTGCGCATGCGGGCGTTCGGCGGGTCGGTGGTGGCCAATGTGTTGTCGATGTTCGCGATCGTCGGCTTCGCCATCTTCACGACGCAGTACCTGCAATCGGTGCTCGGGATGAGTCCGTTGCGGGCCGCGCTGTGGAGCCTGGTGCCCTCGGGAGCGGTGGCCGTGGCGACTCCGGTGGCCACCGTGCTGGCCCGGCGGATGGACAGGGTGTGGGTGATGTGTGGCGGGTTCGTGCTCGCCGCGGGCGGCTTCACGGTGTTGGCCGGGGCTCGGCCGGACTCCCCGTTGGTGCTGCTGCTCGGCGGGTCGGCGGTGTACGCGGCGGGCGTGGTCGCGGTGATGACCCAGGTGACCGAGATGGCGATGGGCGTCGCGCCGGCCGACCGCGCCGCGTCCGCCTCGGCGGTGTTGGAGTCCGGGAGCGAACTGGGCGGCGCGCTGGGCATGGCGCTGCTGGGCACGATCGGCGACGCGGTCTACCACCGCGCGATGGCGGATACGGCGCCGAGCGGGCCGGCCCGGGAGACGCTCGGCGGCGCGCAGGCGGTGGCGGCGCACCTGCCGGAGGATTCCGGCCGGGCACTGGTGGACTCGGCTCGGGAGGCGTTCTGCGACGGGATGAACTCGGCGGCGATCGGGGCGGTGGTGGTGATGATGGTCGCGGCGGTGTACTGCGCCCGGTTCTTGCGGGGGGTGCCGGTTGCGAACGGTGGTGGCGTGAGCGTCGAGGACGGTGTGGGTTCGGGGTCGGAAGCGGATTCCGGTTTGGGTGATCGGGCGGCGGTCGGGTCGGGGGAGGCGTCGCAGGTGCGGTGAAACGACGTGCGGGGCAGGGGGCACGATCGGCTTGGTGCCGGTCGTGCCCCTTCCGCCTGTCGGGGGTCCGCCGACGAGGTCACCTGCGGGCGCAGGCGCGGGCGGTGTGGATGGTGGTGGCGGCGAGGTAGAAGGCGTCCGGGCGCCACAGGATGCCGGTGTCGGCGTCGGTGTCGAGCAGGGCGTCCAGCGTGGCCAGGTCACGCTCGTCGAGGCGGTCGGCCAACAGGGCTCGGCGGTGCGACAGTTCGGCGTACAGGTGTTCGCGCGGCGCGGCGTCCAAGGGCGAGGGCAGGTCGATCAGGAACGAGTGCGAGCCGGTGGGCACCAGGCCGGCGCGGGCCAGCATGGCGGGCCAGTCCTCGACCTCGGCGCGCGCACCGGGCAGGGACGCGCGCAACTCGGCGAACCAGTCCTCGTGGGCGGCGTCCAACCGGGCCTGGAGCCCGGGCCGGCCGATGCCGATGTCGCGGGGCAGGAAGCGCGGGGCCAGGCTGCGTTCGGCGACCGCGATCACCCCGCCGGTGCGCAGCACCCGGGCCAGCGCGTCCAGGGCTGCCTGCTGGTCGCCCAGGTGGTGCACGACGTCACCGGCCCAGACCACGTCGGCGCTGCCCAGGGCGGGCAGGTCGGCGGGCAGGTCGACCCGGTGGGTACGGACCCGGTGGCCCAGCCCCTCGCGCCGTGCCCGGGCCCCGGCTCGGGCGAGCAGGGTCGGGCTGGGCGCGCCGGCGACCACGTCGGCGTTGGGGAAGTAGCGGGCCAGCAGGCAGGAGGCGATGCCCGGACCGCCGCCGAGGTCGAGGATGCGATCCACCCGGGCCAGCGTGTGGTCGCCGTGGAGCGCCAGATCGCGCAGGCGCGTGGCGGCCTGTTCCAGGAAGGGCGCGTGCAGCTCGGCCTCGCGTTCGAGGTACGACCCGGCGGCGTCCCGATCCAGGTCGTCCGGGCTGGGGTGGCTGGTCATCGCTGGGTCTCCCGAGGTCGGGGCGCTCATCGTGGTGGGCGGCCGGGGCGATCTTGTGTGGTGGGGGGTGCAACGTCGGGGGAGGGGTGCGGTAATCCGGGGGCGGGCGGGCGGGTGGGGGTGGGTCGTGGGTTGGGGGTGGGGGCGAGTCGGAGGGCTGGGGCGTGGGTCGGGTGCGGAAGCTGGGTTGGGGTGGAGAGGGTGGTGGGTGGGTCTGAGTCGTGGGTCGGGCGCGGCAGGCGGGCCGGGGTGGGGAGTGCGGCGAGTCGGAGGGCTGGGGCGTGGGTCGGGTGTGGAAGCTGGGCTGGGGTCGTGAGGGCAGCGAGGGGGTGGGGCTGGGGTGCGAGCGGAGCGAGCCGAGAAGCCCGAGACGCGAGCCTGACCCGGCACCGGGGCTGGGGTCGTGAGCGGAGTGAGCGGGTGGGGGGCTTTCGGCGATGCAGCGTTGCTTTTTGTTGGGCGCCTTCGGCGCCGGCTCGCGAGGCACCACTTTTTTGTTCCGTCGCGGGCTCCTCCACAAAAAAGTGGCCCCTCGCTCGTGACTTCGTGTCCCTGCGCTTCGCTCCGGGCCACGAAGTCAACGTTTTGCGGCTCCGCCGCTCTCCGCGCTGCGCGCGTCGATCACTGGGGTGGGGCTGGGTCGGGGGCGCTGACGCGCCGGGGGGTGGGCGGGGTGGGGGTGTTGGGGTGGGTGATTCGGGGGTGGCGGATACGTTGTGTGGGAGATGGGTGAACTGGTCGGCGGTTCGAAGGGGGAGTGCGATGTCTGTTGTGGCGGGGGACGATGCGGTTGCTTGTCGGGCGGAGATTGTGCGGCTGCATGAGGTGATCGAGGGGTTGCTTACCGGTACCGGTAAGGATTTGGCTGGGTTTGCGCTTGCGCATGTGGCGGAGTTCGGCATGGTCGAGCCTGGCGGCGGTGTGTTGTCGCGGTCGGACGTGTTGGCGATGGTCGACGGGGCGCGCGGGGTGGTGCCGGGGTTGCGGATCGGCATCGAGGATGTGCGGGTGGTGGCCTCGGCGGGTGGGTTTGTGGTGGCTTCGTATCGCGAGGTGCAGGTGCGAGCGGACGGCAGTGGGGATGTGCGGGCCGCGACGGTGGTGTTCGTTCGGGATGCCTCGGCGGTGCACGGGTTGCGGTGGCGGCATCTGCACGAGACGTGGGTCGAGCGCTCCTGAGGGTCGGTTGGTCGGTGGGGGCGTGGGTGGGTTTTAGGGTCGAGGGATGAGCGACGAGACCGTTTACAAGCTGGTGGGCACCGACGAGTGGGCGGCCGCGATGCGGCGCGGGGCGTTCGAAGGGGCCGGGATCGATCTGGTGGACGGATACGTGCATCTGTCCACGGGGGCGCAGGTGGCCGAGACGGCGCGCCGGCACTTCGCCGGGCGTGATGCGTTGACGCTGGTCGCGGTGGATCCGGGTGCGCTGGGGCCGACGTTGCGCTGGGAGCCGTCGCGGGGTGGGGACCTGTTTCCGCACGTGTACGGCACGGTGGAAGCTGCTGCGGTGCGCTGGGCCGAGCCGCTGGAACTGCCGGCGACGCCCGATGGCGACACGGTGGCCGAGGCGATTGCACGGGTCCTGCGAGCGCGCGGGCACTGACGACGCGATGGCGTAGTTCATGGGGTACGTATCGTGGACGCCACGGGCGACGGGCGCGACGCTGGAGGGGTGACCGAGCGCGAGCTTGTTTTCGTCGTCTTCGACGGGTTCCAGTCGTTGGACCTGGTCGGCCCTTACGAGGTGTTCGCCAATGCCGGCGGATATCGGTGTTCCGTGTTGGCGCGGCGTGCCGGGATGGTCGACTCGCACAGCGCGTTGCCGGTGTCCGCCGGCTTCGGAATCGCGGACGCGGCCCCACCGACGGTGGACACGCTCGTCGTGGTCGGCGGGGCCGGCATGGCGGCGGCCTGTGCCGACCGCGAGCTGGTGGCCTGGGTGGCGGCGACGGCGGCCTCGGCGCGGCGGGTCACGCCGGTGTGCAGCGGGGTGTTCCTGCTGGGTGCTGCCGGGGTGCTCGACGGGCGTCGGGTGACCACGCATTGGCGGGGCGCCGCCCGGTTGGAGCGCGAGTACCCGGGTGCGCTCGTGGACGTGGATCCGATCTTCGTTCGGGACGGGCGACTGTGGACATCGGCCGGGGTGAGCGCGGGGATGGACCTGGCGCGGGCCCTGGTCGAGGACGACGCGGGCCGCGAGGTGGCGGGGGTGGCCCGCGAACTGGTGTTGTTCCTGCGCCGGCCCGGCGGCCGGTCCCAGCTCGGCGTGCCGCTGTGGGGGACCCGCTCGGTCGGTGATCCGCTGCGCGGCGTGGTGGACGCGGTGACGGCCGACCCCGGCGCACGGCACTCGGTGGCGGACCTGGCCTGTTGCGCCGGGATGAGCGAGCGGCACTTCCAGCGGCGATCCACCGCCGAGATGGGCGTCGGCCCCGCCGGACATGTGGAACGGGTACGGGGCGAGGCGGCCGGCCGGCGTTGGCCGAGGGCGTGGATCCGGTCGAGGCGATCGCGCGCCGGTGCGGATTCGGCACCGGCGAGACTTTGCGGCGCACGTTCCATCGGCATCTGGGCGTCACACCCGGATGACTATCCGGAACGATTTCGGTCCACGGGCTCGGTGTCCGGGACGACGAAGGAGGCGGAGACGTTGTGACCGGCTACGGACTGCTGATGTTCGACGGACTCGAAGAACTCGACCTGGTCGGCCCCTGGGAGGTGTTCACCACATCCGCGATGTTGCGCGAGGGCGCGGACATCGTTACCACGATCGCGGCCGATGTCGAACCGGTGCGCTGCGCCAAGGGATTGCGCTTGATCCCGGAGCACACCTTCGCCGAACACCCGCGCCTGGACGTGCTGTTGGTGCCGGGCGGCGCGGGGGTTCGGACCGAGGTGGACAACGAGGCGTTGATCGGGTGGATCACGCGTACGGCGCGGGACGCCGCGTGGGTGACGAGCGTGTGTACCGGAGCGCTGTTGCTGCACGAGGCGGGCCTCGCGCGGGGGCGCCGAGTGGCCACCCACTACACGTTCGAGGACGCCCTCGCGGCCCGTGGTGACATCACCGTGGTCCGCGATGCCCGTTACGTCGTGGACGGCAACCTGGTCACCAGTCAGGGGGTGTCCGCCGGCATCGACATGGCCCTGTGGCTGGTCGGTCGCCTGCACGGAGTCGAACACGCCCGCGCGGTACGCCGCTACATCCAGTACGAGCCGGCCCCGCCGTACCTGGCGGACACTCCGGGGGCGTGAGCACGGCGCTGCGGCGCGCTGTGTCGTGGCTATTCCGAGCGGGGCCGCGCCGAGAAGTTGCGCAGGCTGTCCAACTGTTCCCAGTGCTGGGCGATGCGCTCTCGGCCGGTCGTGGTCAGGGCGACGTTCGTGTTGGGCTTCCGGTGCACGAACCGCTTCTCGATCGTGACCAGTTCGGCTTCGGCGAGCTTGGTCAGGTGGCTGGAGAGGTTGCCCTTGGTCAGCCCCGTCGCGCGCTGGAGGAACACGAAGTCGGCGGACTCCACGGTGGAGAGCACCGTCATGAGGGCCAGCCGGCCCGGCTCGTGGATCAGCCGATCGAGGATCGGCCCGTCGCTAGGCGCCGACATCGCCGCCGCCGAGGTCCGGATCCTGGGTCGGGCCGAAGGCGCGCTGGAGTGCCGCATGATCGAGGAGCCCGGTCACTATCGTTGCCACGCCGACGAGCATAAGACCTACGTTGATCCTTCCCGTCGCCCCCACATCGCCCCAGATCGGCAACACGCCGGCCACCGCGAGCGTGCCCCAGACGGCCACGTGATGCGGCCTCGGCCGCATACCGATGGCGTAGGACACGTACATCACCAGCGCGAACACGACGGTGGTGGCGCTGAGCGGCAGCACGACCCGCCAATCCAGATTCACCGCACCGGCCACCAGCGCCGCCCCCACGGCGGCGCCGGTCCCGGCCCTGATGCGAGCGCGGCTCGACGGGGTGATGCGCCCGTAGTTCTCGGCGTAGTAGCGGGTCACCCACAGGTAGACCGCCCCGGCGACGATCATCAACCCCCCGGCAGCCCAGGTGACCCAGGCGTGGTCCAACGGCCCCCACCGCATGTTGGTCACCCCGGCGATGATGAACAGAACGCCGGTCGGAATCGAGAGCAGCCCTTTGAGATACGAGTAATCCGCCGCCGCCGCTTCGAGGCTCTTACGATCCATCACGATCCTCCCCCAAACTGGTTTGTGAGACAAACTCTACGAGCGTGCGGGTGGTTTGCAAACAGGTTTGCACCACAAACTTCAGTCGGTGGGGAGTGCCGACGGCTCACAACGCCAACGCGGCGTGCGTTCGGTTCGCAGCGGCGGCGATGCGCATCCGGTGGGCCGGGGCCGGTTCGGTGGTCGCAGGCGGTCGGGAGCCTAGGGTGTCCCGGCGAGAGTGGGGTGTTGCTCGCCGGAAAGGCGCTGGCAACGGCGGAGCGGGAGGGGAGCCCGGTTGGGTCCGCCGGGGTGCCTTCCCGGGTGGGTCGGGTGATTTGTGGCCTGCGGTCGCGTCTTGGTGGGCAGCGGGTGGCCTTGTGCTAAACGGTCGGCGTGGATTGGCGGAGGTTGGCCCGGTCCCACGGTCACCGGCGGCCGGGAGCCTTGGGTTTCCCGGCGAGAGGTGGGTGTTGCTTGCCGGGAAAGGCGCTGGCAACGGCGGAGCGGGTGGGCGGTCCGGTCGGGTTCGCCGGGGAGCCTTTCCGAGTGGGTCGGGTGTTCGCGGCCTGCGGTCGCGTTTTGGTCGGCGGCGGGTGGCTCAGTGCTAAACGGTCGGCGTGGCTTGGCGGAGATCGGCCCGGTCCCACGGTCGCCGGCGGTCAGGAGCCCCGGACTCCCCGGCGAGAGGTGGGTGTTGCTTGCCGGAAAGGCGCTGGCAACGGCGGAGCGGGTGGGTGCTTGCGTCGGGTCCGCCGGGGAGCCTTGTCGAGTGGGTCGGGTGTTCGCGGCCGGTGGTCGCGTCTTGGTGGGCAGCGGGTGGCTCAGTGCTAAACGGTCGGCGTGGATCGGCGGAGATCGAGCCGGTCCCGGGGTCACCGGCGGCTGGGAGCCCTGACTCCCCGGCGAGACCTGGGCGTTGCTTGCCGGAAAGGCGCTGGCAACGGCGCGGAGGGAGGGCGGTCCGGTCGGGTTCGCCGGGGAGCCTTTCCGAGTGGGTCGGGTGTTCGCGGCCGGCGGTCGCGTCTCGGTGGGCAGCGGGTGGCTCAGTGCTAAACGGTCGGCGTGGATCGGCGGAGATCGGCCCGGTCCCACGGTCGCCGGCGGTCAGGAGCCCTGGACCCCCCGGCGAGACGCGGGTGTTGCTCGGCGGGAAAGGCGCCGGCAACGGCGCAGCGGGAGGGCGGCCCGGTGAGGTCCGCCGGGGAACCTTTCCGGGTGGGTCGGGCCGTTTCGGCGGGCGGTGGGTGTGTGGTGGCGGGGAGAGGAGGAGAAGAGCGGGTCGTGAGTGGGCGGTTCCGGTTGCCGGAGTGCGCAATCCGGCCCCCGACACGTGCTCTCGCGGCCCGGTCACGTAAAACCCCAGGTCAGTGGACGCCCGGGTCCGGGAAGCCGTCTCGGGGTCCGGGTCGTGACCTTTCAGGCTCGCGGACGGCTTTCCGCCGGGCGGTGCCGACCGGAAAAGCCCACCGAGGGTCACGGCCCGCGTGGAATCCGCCGCCGGGGTGCGCAACCCGGCCTTCGGCACCTGCTGTTGCCGGTCTGTCGGGCAAAACCGCAGGTCAGGGGTGGCCTCGGGCGCGGGAAGGCGTTTCGGGGTCCGGGTCGTGACCCTGCCGGGCTCGCGGACGGCTTTCCGCCCGGCGGTGCCGACCCGAAACGCCCGCCGAGAGCCATGACCCGCGTGAATCCGCCACTGGAGTGCGCAACCCGGCCCTCGGCACGCACTCTCACCGGCCGGTCCCACAAAACCGCAGGTCAGTGCGAAACAGCGGGCCCGAAGGCGTCCCGCGATCCGGATCGAGACCTGCCCCACCCACCGCAGGCCCTTCCACCCGTCCACTCACCCCGAAACGCCCGCCGAAACGGCCCGGCCCACTCGGGAAGGCTCCCCGGCGGACCCGACCGGGCTCCCCTCCCGCTCCGCCGTTGCCAGCGCCTTTCCGGCGAGCAACACCCCACTCTCGCCGGGGAGCCCAAGGCCTCTGACCGCCGGTGACGGTGGGAGCGGGCTGATCTCCGCCGGTCCACGCCGACCGTTTAGCACAAAGCCACCCGCCGCCGACCAAAGCGCGACCGCCGGCCGAAAGCGCCCGGCCCACTCGGGAAGGCTCCCCGGCGGACCCGACCGGACCGCCCTCCCTCCGCGCCGTTGCCAGCGCCTTTCCGGCGAGCAACGCCCGTGTCTCGCCGGGGAGTCCAGGGCTCCCGGCCGCCGGTGACGGTGGGACCGGGTCCATCTCCGCCGGTCCACGCCGACCGTTTAGCACAAAGCCACCCCGCCCGACCCGACCAAGACGCGACCGCCCGCCGCGAACGCCCGACCCACTCGGAAAGGCTCCCCGGCGAACCCGACGCAAGCGCCCTCCCGCTGCGCCGTTGCCGGCGCCTTTCCGGCGAGCAATGCCCGTGTCTCGCCGGGGAGTCCAGGGCTCCCGGCCGCCGGTGACCGTGGGACCGGGCCGATCTCCACCGGCCCACGCCGACCGTTTAGCACAAAGCCACCCGCGCCCAACCCGACCAAGACGCGACCGCCGGCCGCGAACACCCGGCCCACTCGGGAAGGCTCCCCGGCGAACCCGACGCAAGCGCCCTCCCGCTGCGCCGTTGCCGGCGCCTTTCCGGCGAGCAACGCCCGTGTCTCGCCGGGGAGTCCAGGGCTCCCGGCCGCCGGCGACCGTGGGACCAGGCCGATCTCCACCGGCCCACGCCGACCGTTTAGCACAAAGCCACCCGCGCCCAACCCGACCAAGACGCGACCGCCCGCCGCGAACACCCGGCCCACTCGGGAAGGCTCCCCGGCGAACCCGACGCAAGCGCCCTCCCGCTCCGCCGTTGCCAGCGCCTTTCCGGCAGGCAACGCCCACCTCTCGCCGGGGAGTCCAGGGCTCCCGGCCGCCGGTGACCCTGGGGCCGGGCCGATCTTCGCCGGTCTACGCCGACCGTTTAGCACAAAGCCACCCGCGCCCAACCCGACCAAGACGCGACCGCCCGCGGCGAACGCCCGGCCCACTCGGGAAGGCTCCCCGGCGGACCCGACGAAAGCACCCACCCGCTCTGCCGTTGCCAGCGCCTTTCCGGCGAGCAATGCCCACCTCTCGCCGGGGAGTCCGGGGCTCCTGACCGCCGATGACCCCGGGGCCGGGCCCACCTCCGCCGGTCCACGCCGACCGTTCAGCACTGAGCCACCCGCTGCCCACCAAGACGTGACCGCCTGCCACAAATCACCCGACCCACTCGACAAGGCCCCGGCGAACCTCACCGGGCCACCCGCCCACCTCGCCATTGCCGGCCCCCGGCGCCCCGCACGGGGGCCATACCCCGCCTGTGCCGCTTTTCGCCCCATGCCATGTCGTGCAGCGCTCCGGGCCGGCCCGCCTCCGCGTCGGCTGCGCTTTGACCCCGCCAGGCCGACCCGGGCCTCTGGGCATTCCGGGACCTGGGCGTTTGGCTGAGGTGCCCCGCGTTTTCCGGACGCCTTGTTCGCTGTCCTTTTATGCGGCGAGTCCGAGCTCGTGGTGGTTTTGCAGGGCTTCGAGTGGTGTG
>NZ_JBIRRX010000030.1:0-58456 GCF_044333915.1 Embleya sp. NPDC020886
AACTGCTGTGTATATCTCTTTGGCACGTGCTTTCTCTTTCCGGTTTCCTACAACCCTACGCGGGTCGCTGTCCGGAAGATCAAGGGCACCTCAGGCGGCAGTGTCGTTGTCGGCCCGGCCCGGCCCGGCCCGGCCCCCGCCCCCGCCTCGGCCCCCGCCCCGGCCCCGGCCCCGGTCAGGGGGCGGTGGTTGGGATTTGGGTGGGGCGGGTTGGGGGGTGGGGGAGGGTGATGGCGAAGTGGGTTTGGTAGGCGGACAGGAGGGCCTTGTCGTCGGGGAGGGGTTCCTCGTGGCGGTTGGTGCCGGTGGTGTGGATGAGGGTGCGGTTGGTGATGGTGATGCGGCCGTCGGGGGTCGGGCGGGAGCACAGGGGGGCGCGGGTGAAGTGTGATGTGGGCGAGGTCTGATGCCACCAGCAGCCGGCCGCGAAGTCGCGCAGGTCGCGTGGTCGTGGCTCCAGGCGGTATTGGGGTCGGCCGTCCTGTAGGACGTCGAGTTCGCCGTACTCGCCCTCGACGATGCGGAACACCCCGCCCGGGTCGTGCTGGTCGGTGTGCAGGTCCAGGCGGATCGGGTGGTGGGTGAACCGGCCGAAGCCGACGTCGACGAGCCATGGTTCGTCCAGGTCCACGCGCAGCGCGAGATGGTCGAACGGGATGCCCAGGCGACCCTTGTCGTCGTAGGTGCGCGCCGCGAGCAGGGTGACCCGGTAGCCGAGAGACCGCAGCAACGCGGCGAACGCGCCGCCGAGTTCGTAGCAGAAGCCGCCGCGTCGGCGGTCCAGGAGCTTGGCCAGGAGCGCCTCTTCGGCGAGTTCGACGGGCCGGCCGAGGTGGATGTCGAGGTTCTCGAACGGCACCGCGAGCAGGTGCCGCCACTGGAGGTCGGCCAGGGCCGCCGCGTCGGGACGCGCGGGGCGAGCGGCGTCGATGAGGGCGAGGTAGGTTTCGGCGCGGTCGTGGTCCACCGTGTCTCCGTGCTGTGATGCCCGGTGCGTGCACGATGCGTGCGCGGTGTGCGCGGTGTGTGCGCGGTGCACGCGATGCCGGACGTTGTGTGCGTGCCGCCGGGTAGGTCGGCTGCCCCTCATCATGCCGATGCCCGAGCATGCGTCCGGACCGGGGTGGTCGCCGCCGAGGCGTTTCGTCGACCGGAGACGTTTCGCCGACTCTCCGACGGAGGGGGCGCGTTCCCGGGACCGCGATGCGGACCCCGCGCTTCGAATCGTGGGCGGGTCACGGGCGGATCCGCCCCCACCCGCAGGCCCCACCCGCAGGCCCCGCTCCCGCCCGTCCGCGCCTCGGCCGGTGCCGAAAATTGGGCGACAGGTTCCGCGTTCAACGGCATCATTCGGGAGCCGGCCGCCGCTGTTCCCTTCGGTGGTGTTTGCCGGACCGACCTCCGTTTCCGTGCCATGGCCGAAAGGTTGCCGTGCAGGCCGCCCATACGATCACCCCCGCTGCCCTGCCCGAAGTCCTGTTGCATACCGCGCTGGTGCGGCCCGTGTTCGTGTGGGGAGCGCCCGGGATCGGGAAGTCCTCGTTGGTACGGGACTTCGCGCAGTCCCTCGGGCTGGAGTGTGTGTCGTTGCTGGGCACCCAACTGGCTCCCGAGGACCTGATCGGCGTACCGCAGATCGTCGACGGGCGCAGCCGGTTCTGTCCGCCCGAGCAGATCGCCCGGGACGAGCCGTACTGCCTGTTCCTCGACGAACTCAACGCCGCCTCACCCGATGTGCAGAAGGCGTTCTACTCACTGATCCTGGACCGCCGGATCGGCTCCTACACGCTCCCGGCCGGCTCCGTGGTGATCGGCGCGGGCAACCGGGCGAGCGACAACGCGCTGGCCCGGCCGATGTCGTCGGCGCTGATCAACCGCCTGGTGCACATCCACCTGCGCGCCTCGGTCGACGACTGGTTGACGTGGGCCCTCGGGAACGGCATCCACCCGTGGATCCTGGACCACGTGCGGGCCCGACCGGACCACCTGTGGAGCCTGCCGCCCAAGACCGAGGAGGCGTTCTCCACACCGCGCGCGTGGCACATGCTCTCCGACGGGTTGTACTCCTTCGGCCCGGACGTCACCGACGAGCACGTGCGGTTGCTCGCGCACGGCACGCTCACCCCCACCCATGCCGCCGCGTTCCTGGGCTTTCTCAAGACCGTGCGCAACGCGTACGGGCTGGACGCCATCGTCAAGGGCGACGCCCGCTGGCCGGCCGCGCCCGCCGACCGCGACCTGCTGTTCTTCCTCGTGGAGAGCTTCCGCGCCCGACTGGCCAAGGATCTGCCCGCGGACCGTCGGCACGTCTCGCCCGCACTGCGCGAATTCGCCTTCCGGGCCAAGGCCCTCCTGGTCGAACTCGCCGAGATATCGCTGGAGATGGCCCAACTCGTGATCGCCGAGGACACCGCCGGCGGCGCCCCGCTGCCCGCGTGGTTCCTCGTCGAGACCGCCCGCGACCTGCCGCGCCTGGTCGGCGCGCGGCGCTGAATCGGCCGCGCCGATGTCCGCCCGCCGGGCCCGCAACCCCGCCGCAGACCACGAGGAACGGGCCCGAAAAGCACGCGAAGCCGGTTGGCGGGCGGCCTGCGTCGCACCCCTGGACATCGTCGCGCGACAGGTCCGCCACACCTACGCCGCACACGACGCGGGCGCGCTGGGACACGTCACCGAATACGGCACCCTCGTGGTCGACCGACACCGCTACGTGCCGCCCCTGATCTGGTCCCGCGTCTACACCCACCTGCTGATGCACCTGGCGATGGGCCACCTGGACCAGGACGCCCTCGCCGAGGTCGGCCTGGGCGATCCGGACGCCGAGATCGACGCCGCCTACAACACCGCGTGTTGTGTCGCGGTGCACCGCTTCGCCGAGGGCCTGGGCCTGGGCATCGGCACGCCCCTGGCCGAACTGCCCGACCTGCCCGTCGGCAACGAGCGCGAACTCACCGAGCGTTGGCGCCGCGAAGGCGTCCCCGAGGCGCTGCGCCGGATCGGCACCAACGGCACCTCCCCGTGCATCCGCCGCTCACCGTCCGTCGACCCGACCACCGCGACGCGCCCGGACTGGCCCGCAGTGCTGGCCCGCGGCCTGGTTCGGATGGTCGCCGCCTCGCTCGACTCCGCCGCCGGCGAGCACGGCCGCCGGACCGCGCGCCCCGACGGCCCCTGGGACCGGGCACTGTCCTGGTTCGTCTCCTCCTATCCCCTCCTGGGCGCCCTCGCCGCCGGCCTCACCCTGGTCGCCGACGCCGAACTGGCCCGCTCCTGGGACATCACCATCGCCGCCGTCGACGCCGAGCACGGCGAGATCTACGTCAACCCGCACGCCGGCCTGAGCATCGAGGAGTGGCGCTTCGTGCTCGCCCACGAGATGTTGCACGCCGCGCTGCGCCACGACCGCCGGCGCGAGCACCGGGACGCACACCTGTTCAACGTGGCCTGCGACTACGTGATCAACGGGTGGCTGGTGGAGATGGGTGTCGGGGTGCTGCCGGACGGGCTGCTGTACGACGCGCGGTTGGCCGGGTTGTCGGCCGAGTCGGTGTACGACACGTTGACCACCGACCTGCGCCGGGCCCGCAAGCTGCGCACCCCCGGCTCGCGCGAGCACGGCGACATGCTGGGCGACTGGCTCTCCGAACCGGCCGCCGCGGCCCGGCGTTCGAGCCGGCGGACGGGGTCGGGGCCGCTCCCGGGCGCGGGTCGGTCCGGTGGTTCGTTCGTCGACCTGGACGCGTTCTATCGACGCGCGCTCTCCGCCGGGTTGGCCTACCACGATCTCGACCGAGGGCTGTTGCCCGCCGGACTGATCGAGGAGATCCGCACGCTGGAACAACCGCCGCCGGCCTGGGACGTACGACTGGCCCGCTGGTTCGACGAGCACGTGCGTCGGCCGGAGTCGGTGCGCAGCTACACCCGGGCGAGCCGCCGTCAGGCGTCGACGCCCGACATCCCTCGGCCCGGGCGGATCCGGCCCTTGGACGTGGACCGGCTGTGTACGTTCGGCGTGGTGTTGGACACCTCCGGGTCGATGGATCCGGTGCTGCTCGGCAAGGCGCTGGGCGCGATCGCCTCGTACGCCACCGCGCGTGACGTGCCGGCCGCGCGGGTGGTGTATTGCGACGCCGCCGCCTACGACGCGGGCTATCTGCCGGTCGAGGACATCGCGCGCAAGGTGCGGGTGCGCGGGCGCGGCGGCACGGTGTTGCAGCCGGGGATCCGGCTGTTGGAGGGCGCGGCGGACTTTCCTGCGGACGGTCCGATCCTGGTGGTCACCGACGGGCAGTGCGACGTGCTGCGAGTGCGGCGCGAACACGCCTTCCTGGTCCCGGCCGGAGCCCGGCTGCCGTTCACGGCACGCGGGCCGGTGTTCCGGGTCCGCTGAGGCGGGCGGTCCGGGCGGGTGCCGTCCGCGACCGGGGCAGGGCCTTTCGGTCGGGTCCGGTGGCTCGACGGCCGGAATTTCGGATGCGTCGGGGCGGGCCGAGGACCAGACTCGAAGGCAGGCGGCGCAACACACAAGCGCGGCACCGAACCCGGAAGGACATCGCTCGACATGCCCGACAGGCCGGACGCCATGGAAACCCTGCACGACACCTCGGTGTGGATCTGCGCCGCCGAAGGCACGCCGATCCGTACGGTACGCGACACACTCGATCTGATCGGCGAGGCCGGCTACCGGGGCGCGAACTGGGTCGTCCTGCCGGCGGCGCGCCTGGACCCGGACTTCTTCCGGCTGCGCACCGGCGTGGCCGGCGACGTGCTGCAGAAGTTCGCCGACTACCGGATGCGGGTGGCCATCCTGGGCGACATCACCGAGTACACCGCCGCGAGCGAGCCGCTGACCGACTTCGTCCGCGAATGCAACCGGGGCCGGCACGTGTGGTTCGGCGCCGACCTGGAGGCCCTCACCGCCCGCCTCGCCGAGGAGGGCCTCGCCGAGTGACCGCGGCGCGGGCGCGGGCACATGTCGTCACGCGGAGCATCGACGGGCCGCATCGGGCGGTGGGAAGTCCGGCCGATCGGGTGCACGAACCGCACGGCACGCTCACCCGGGCCCGCTGCATGCGGCGCCGGCGGCCCGCGCCGATGGACGACACGCTCCGGGCGGTCCGGGCGGGTGCCGCCGAACCGGCGGGTCCGGCATGCGCCACGGGGGTCCTGCGGCCGGACATGGTGCCGTTCGGCGACCCCCCGACTGCGGCGTGTACGGGCGGGCCGCCGACGCGGTGCGGGCGGCGGACTTTCCTCTCGGTGGTCGGCACGTCGCCGCGGGTGGAGCCGGCCGCTGCGGTGTGTGCCACCGCCGTCGACCGTGGCGCGGCGTCGGCGATCGTCGACACCGAAGCCGCGCCGTACGACGACTTCGCGAGCGATGTGCCGCGTGGTGACGTCGAACTGGTCGTGCCGCGCGTCGTGGCGGCTCCGGAGGCCGGCGGACCGCCGGTCGGGTGAGCGGGCGGCCGGTGGCGGGCACGGATCCGCCGGTCGGGACCGGGTGCCGGGTCGGGACGGCCGGCCCGAGCCGGTGGGCGGTGTGCACCACGCCCACGATCGCGCCCCTGTTCGGGCCCGTGCGCCGGGGCGGCTAGGTTGGACGGCATGCTTGTGGCGTTGATCGATTCCGGGACGGGACTGTTGCCGACGGCGGGGTGGCTGCGACGGTTGCGGCCGGACCTCGACCTGCTGCTGTGCATGGACCCCGACCACATGCCGTGGGGCGACCGCGGCGAGGCGACCATCACCCGACGGGTGCTGGCCGCCGCGGAGCTGGCCGCCGAGCGCGGCGCCGAGGGCATCGTGGTGCCGTGCAACACCGCCACCGTGACCGCCCTGGACACGCTGCGGGCCCGTTGCGAGCCCGCCGTACCGGTGGTGGGCACCGTGCCGGCGATCAAGCCCGCCGCCGGGTCCGGTGCCCCGTTCGCGGTGTGGGCCACCGTCGCCACCACCGCGAGTGCGTACCAGGCCCGCCTGATCGAGGAGTTCGCCGCCGGGCACACCGTGGAGCGGGTGGCCTGCCCCGGCCTGGCCGAGGCGATCGACCGGGCCGATCGACCGGCCGTCGAGGCCGCCATCGCCGACGCCGCGCGGCGCACCCCCGCGCACTGCGCCGGCGTGGTGCTGGGCTGTACGCACTACCCCCTCGTCGCCGACCGGATCGCCGCCGCGCTGCCCGCCGGGGTGGGGTTGTACGACAGCGCCGAGGCGGTCGCCCGGCAGACGCTGCGCCGGCTGGGCCTGACCGAGGACCCGGACGCGCCGCCCGGCACGATCGAGGTCACCCTCAGCGGACGCCCCGGCACACTGCCGCCGAACGCGCTCGCCTACCCGCTCGGCCGCGCACTCGCCGCCGGCCGACCGGTGCCCGCACACACACAGCCGGCCGAAGTCAGGCCCTAGACAGTCCAGTTCCGGGTGGACAACACCAGGTGGTAGCCGTCCGGGTCGACGATGGTGACGCCGTACGTGTCCCAGTACGGGTTGTGCGCGGCGGTTCGGGTGCCGCCCGCCGCGACCAGCCGGTCGATCAGCGCGGGGTCGATCGGCTCGCCCAGGTAGAGCACGAACAGGTCCTCGACCGTGGGCGTGGGCGGCAGCGGATGCTCCGGGTCGATGGTCAGCTCGAAGTGCCAATTGCCGCCCGGGAGACCGACCATGACCAGATCCCACTCGCCCGAGACGCGCTCGGTGGTGCGCCACAGGACCTCCAGGCCCAGGCCCTCGACGTAGAAGCGTTCGGCGGCGGCCAGGTCGCGCGAGGGGCGGGCGACTCGTACATGCGTGTCGGTGCTGATCATGTCGGTGAGATTAGTCGGTGGCCGCCGACCTTCGACGGCGCACGTCGACCCCGGCTCGGCCGGCCGCCGACCGAGCCGAGCCGAGGAGACACCGCGGCGTACCCCCGCCGGCCTACACCGACTTGCGGTACGCGCGGAACGTGCGCATCGACAACCACACCGCGAACGCGGCCAACCCGACCAGGGCCGCGCCGCGTTCGGCGACCAGGGCCCAGTCGGGGTCGGCACGCATGGCCGAACGGGTCGCCGTCAGTGCCCAGTCGAGCGGATTGAAGCGTGCGACCTCCCGCATCCAATCCGGCATCCGGGACGGGGGCATGAACGCCGAGGACATGAAGGTGAGCGGCAGCAGCAGGAAGGTGTTCAGCGCGATCACCGTCTCGCGTTCGCGTGCCACCATGCCCACCGCGTTGGAGAAGGCACCGAAGACCGTGCCCAGCACCGAGGCCACCACGATCAGGACCAGGACCCCGGCGAAGCCGCCCGGATAGTGCGCGCCCGCCAGTTTGCCCAGCCCGACCATCACCAGCGACTGGAACGCGGTCGAGCAGCCCTGGGCCACCACGTTCGCGTTGACCAGCGCGCTGCGCCGGAGCGGGGTGACCAGGAAGCGGTTGAGCGTGCCGCGTTCGATCTCCTCCAGGATGCCCATGCCGGCCCACATGTTGGCCGACACCGCGTTCATCACCACGACGCCCGGGACCAGGTAGTCGAGGTAGGTCCCGGCGCCGAAGCCGGGCAACTCGGCTATGTCGCGGAAGAGTTGACCGAAGAGGAACAGCCAGATCACCGGCTGGATCAGGGTGATCACCAGGTAGACGGGCTGCCGCAGGAAGACCCGGAACTGACGGGCGGTCATGTACCAGGTGTGGGTGATCGTCTCGCGCAGGATCGGCACGCTCGGCGGGCTCGGGACACGAGTGGTGCCCGTCGCGGTGGTCGCGGTCGTCATCGCGTCTCTCCTTCGCGGGTGTCGGAAGCGTCGGCGACCTCGGCGTCCTCGACGGGCGCGGCGTCGCCGCCCGCCTCGGCCGGGTTCGTCGCGTCGAAGCGGCGACCGGCGTGCCGCAGGTAGACGTCGTCGAGCGAGGGGCGGGCCACCGTGACCGCGCCGACCCGGGCGCCGACGTGGTCGAGGGCGGCCAACACCTCGGGCACCGCGGCGGCCCCGTGGTCCGCCCGGGCGTGCACCGCGCGGGCCTCGACGGTGATCTCCCGAATGCCCGGCACCCGGGCCAGCGCCTCGCGCACCTCGGGCCCGGCCGGGTCGAGCAGGTCCACGTGCACCGCGTCGCCGTGCAATCGGGACTTGAGCTGTTCGGGAGCGCCTTCGGCGACCACCCGGCCGTGGTCCACGATGGCCAGCCGCGCGGCGAGCCGGTCGGCCTCGTCGAGGTAGTGCGTGGTGAGCAGGATGCTCAGGCCCTCGCCGGCCAGCCGACCGATCTCCTCCCACATGTCGGCGCGGGCCTCGGGATCCAGGCCGGTGGTGGGTTCGTCCAGGAAGAGCACCTCGGGGTGGTGGACCAGGCCCAGTGCCACATCCAGTCGGCGCTGCATGCCGCCGGAGTAGGTGCGCACCGGGCGGTGTGCGGCCTCGGTCAGGCCGAAGCGATCCAGCAGGTGATCGGCGCGCCGGCCGGGCTCGCGACCGCGCAGGCCGAACAGGTGCCCGGTGAGGATCAGGTTCTCCCGAGCGGTGGCGGCCGGATCGGCGCCGGAGCGCTGGGCGACCACGCCGATGGCCCGGCGGACCCGAGCCGGGTCCCGGGTCACGTCGTGGCCCGCGACCCGGGCCGTGCCGGAGTCGGCGGCGGCCAGCGTGGTGAGGATCTTGACGGTGGTGGACTTGCCCGCGCCGTTGGGCCCGAGCAGGCCGAAGACGGTGCCGGGTGCCACGCTCAGGCTCAGCCCGGCCAGTGCCCGGACACCTTGCGGGCGGCCCTTGACGGGATAGGTCTTGACGAGGTCGTGCGCCTCGATCGCGGGCGCGCCGGTGCCGGCGGGGCCGGTGTGTCCGGGCGTGCGACCGTCGTGGACGGTAGCCGCCGTCCGCTCGGTGTGCTTCATGGTGGAGTGGATCCCTCCGGTCGACATGCGGTACGGCGATGCCGAGTGGCTCGCCGACCTGCGACAAGAGGACCGGGGATACGATGGGTTCGGTGCGCCTCGTATGTGCCGGTCCCTGTTGCCACAGGGTTTCGGTGCGAGGTTCCCGGCCCTCGGGAGCGGTGTTCGAGCACCGCCCGGGGGCCTTTTTCGGTCCGGGATCGTGGATCTACCCGGTGGGGTCGTCGGTGGTGGCCTCCTGATCGTGTTCGGCGGCTTCGATGGGTGCGAGCTCCCGGTCCGCGGCGTCCATGTCGACCCAGGCCGCCGGGGCCTCGCCGGTGGCTCGGAAGTGGCGCCACTCGGCGACGCCGGAGAGGCTGTCGTCCGCGATCTCGTCGAGCAGACCGCGCACCCACCGCGCCTCGGCCTCGGCCATGGCCAGTTCGTACTCGTTCTCGACCAGGAACACCCTGGGCAGCCGGCCGGTGAGTTCGGCCAACTCGGCGCGCCCGCGGGCGACGTGGGCGTCGATGGCCTCGACCCGACGTTCGAGCAGCGTGCTCACCTGGTCCGGGTCGAGCACGCCCATCAGGGACAGGGCGCCCTCGAAGCGCGGGAACTCGTGCACCCGGACCGACAACAACTCGCCCAGCCACTCGCGCATCTCGGCATCGCCGGCCTCGGTCACCGCGTAGGTGGTGCGCTCCGGCCGGCGGCCCTCGCGGTCGACCCCGGTGGCGGTGATCAGACCGTGTTTCTCCAGGTTGCGGACCACGGTGTACAGCGAGCCGTAGTTGATCTTGATGCTGTTTTCCTTGCCCCGACTGCGCAACACCTGGGCGATTTCGTACGGGTGGCGCGGCTGCTCGGCGACCAGCGCCAGCACGGCGAGTGCCAGTGTGTTGCCGACCCTGCGTCTGGCCACGGCCGCCTCCGGGGAGTTCCGATTACTTGTCACCGAATATACGACTGCGGGTAGTCGACGTCCAGGGTGCGGCCGGAATTTCGGCGGTGCCCGTCGGGTTTGGCGTCGGTGAAGGTTCAAGATCATGGGGGAAGCATGTCGAGTGGGATCGCGGTATCGGGCAGCGTCGCGGCGGGATTCGAGCAGGTTCGGACCGAACTCGCCGCCGCCCTGGCCGAATTGCCGGACGCGCCGGGGGTGCAGCTCGCGGTGTATCGCGACGGTCGTCGTGTGGTCGACCTGTGGGCGGGGGACGAGGTCACGGGGGACACGCTGGCCCCGGTCTTCTCGACCACCAAGGGCGCCGCGCATCTGGTGGTGGCGTTGCTCGTGCAGGACGGTGTGCTGGATCCGGACCGGGCCGTCGCGCACTACTGGCCGGAGTTCGCCGCGCACGGCAAGGGCGGGATCACCCTGCGCGAGCTGCTCGCGCACCGCTCCGGCGCGATCGGGGTGGACGGCGGCTTCACCGTCGCCGAACTGGCCGACGACCGACTGCTCGCCGAACGCCTGGCCGCCCACCGGCCGTTCTGGGAGCCGGGCACGGCGTACGGCTACCACGCCTTCGTGATCGGCGCGCTCACCGGCGAGGTGGTGCGCCGGGCCACCGGGCGTTCGCTCCAGGAGATCTACGAGGAGCGCGTGCGCGCGCCCCACGACCTGGACATGTACCTCGGCCTGCCGGTCGCGATGGAGGCCCGCACGCTCGACATGTTGCCGATGTTGCCCACCCCGGAGCAGCAGGCCCGGTCGGCCGCCCACGCGCCCGACCGATTCGGCCGCACCGGGGTCGCCTTCAACCTCAACGCCGAACCGCCCACCGACCTGGTCGGCTTCGTCAACACCCGTGAGGTGCGCGCACTGGGTCCGGCCTCCTCGGGCGGCGTCGGCAACGCACGCGGGTTGGCCGGGATGTACGCGGCCGCGATCTCCGGGCTCGACGGTCGCCCGGCGCTGCTCGAACCGGGCACCGTCGCCGAGTTCGCGCACGTGCACTGGGGCGGTACCGACCTGGTGACCGGCGAGCACGACCACTTCGCGCTGGGCTTCGAGGCGTTGGGCCTGCGCTACGACTTCCTGGGCGACGACGCGTTCGGCCACAGCGGCGCGGCCGGCGCACTGGCCTTCGCCGACCCTCGGTCCGGCACCGCCTACGCCTACACCCGCCGCCGCTTCGGCCATCCGGGCGGCGCGGCCCCGGAGAACACCCGGCTGGCGGCGGCGGTCTTCCGGGCGATCGGCGGCTGACCCGGACGGCCCGGGGCCGGCCCCGCCCCCGCCCGGATCCTGGGCGGGGACGCGGTGTTCGGTGCCCGCGGGTCCGGTGTCGGCGGATCAGCCGAAGTCGCCGCGGTGCTCCCGGGCCCAGGCTCCGAAGGTGCGGGCAGGGGCGCCGGTCAGGTCTCGGACCGCGGTGGTGATCAGCGGCGTCTCGGGTGCTGCGTCGGCGCCCGCGAGCAGCGCGTCGACGAGGGCCGGCGGGCGGCCGTCGGCGAGCATGCGTTCCCGCGCGGCGGCCACCGGGATCGGCTCGAAGCGCAGCGGGCGCTCGATCGCGGCGCCGATCAGCCGGACCTGGTCGGCTCGGCTGAGGACCTCCGGACCGGTCAGGACGTAGGTGACACCGGTGTGGGCGTCCTCGGTGAGCACCCGGACCGCCGACGCGGCGATGTCGCCTTCGTGCACGACCGGCTTGGCGGCCAGATCCGGGCCGCCGACGGCGCCGGAGGCGCGGATCTGCCCGGCCCACCCCAGTGCGTTGCTCGCGATGGTCTCCGCGCGCAGGAAGGTCCACTCGGTGGTCGATTCGGCGATCACCCGTTCCAGCTCGGCGTGCAGCCCGCTGATCGGGTCGACCTGGCGGTCGACGTCGTCGCGTACCCGCGCGGAGGAGAGGTAGACGACGCGGCCCGTGTGCGCGGTCACCGCGTCCAGCACGGCGGGCGCGCCGTCGGTGGTGAGGAAGGGCCAGACCAGGAACACCGCGTCGACCCCGATCAGGGCCGGCGCGAGGGTGTCCGGCCGGGCCAGGTCGCCGCCCACCACCTCGACCTCGGCGGGCAATCCGGCCGCCTCGGGACGGCGCGCCAACGCCCGTACCTCGACTCCCGCGGCCAGGAGTTGCCCGACCACCTGCCGGCCGACGTTTCCGGTCGCCCCGGTCACCAGAATCATGTGCAGCCCCTCGTGTCCCGACGAAGGCGGTGGGTCCCGCCTCCTCGGACGATCCTGCAACCTCCAGTGGACGTGAGGTCAAGGCATTCGGCCCGCGGGCGGCGGGAGCGACCTACTCGATGACCTTGGCCAGGAACGCCGCCAGGTTGCCCCGGGTGCGTTCGATCTGCTCGGCCAGGGTCAGCGACTCCTCGAACCGACCGCCGGGCGCCGGCGCCTTCAGGCCGCGTACATACAGGGAGCACGCGAGGTCGGTGCAGATGTACATGCCGAACGAGTTGCCGTCCCGGCCGGCCTGTCCGGTCTTGCGGGCGCTCATCAGCGAGACGCCGCGGCCCGGGTGTGTGGTCAGGCACAACGAGCACATGCTGCGGTGCAGGTAGCCTCGCTGCTGGGCGGGAAAGCGCAGGGCGAGGCCGACGAGCCGACCCTGGTATTCGGTGACCAGATAGGTGCGATCAGGTGCCCCCGGATCGCCCCAGCCCAGGAAATCCAGGTCGGCCCACGGGCGTTCGGCCAGGTCACGGGGCATGGGCAGGCGCTGGGCCGCTCCCTTGGAACAATTGACGAACGACGTACGGATTACCTGCTCGGTGAGTGGGTCCATGCGGCGGAAACTAACAGTGCCTAGGTATCCTAGGCAAATACCTAGAGGCTCTAGGAAGCGCGGGCGGCGCGCTGACGGCGTCTCGAAGAAAGGCCGGCGAGTGGCTCGGGCGGGACTGACGGCGGAACGGGTGACCCGCGCGGCGGCGGATCTGGCGGACGAGGTGGGGTTCGAGAACATCACCCTGACCGCGTTGGCGCGCGGCTTCGGGGTCAAGGACGCGAGCCTGTACTCGCACGTGAAGAACCTCCAGGAACTGCGGCTGGGGATCGCGATGCTGGCCGCCGGCGAACTGGCCGATCGCATCGGCGCGGCGGTCGCGGGTCGGGCGGGCAAGGACGCGCTGATCGCCTTCGCCCGGGCGTACCGGGAGTTCGCGTTGGAGCGCCCCGGCCGCTACGCGGCGACCCAGGCGCGGATCGACCCGGCGCTGCTGGCCACCTCCGAGGGCTACCGGCGCAACATCGAGAGCACCTACGCGATGTTGCGCGCCTACGGCCTGGACGAGCCGGACCTGACGGATGCGGGACGGCTGTTGCGCAGCGTCTTCCACGGCTTCGCGGTGCTGGAGGGCAACGGCGGGTTCGGTCACGTGCGCAGGCCGAGCGAGTCCTTCGATCGGGCGGTGGAGGCGCTGCACGTGGCGCTGATGAACTGGCCCGATTGACTCGGCCGGACCGACCCGACCCAACTGAGTCGGCCCGACCGAACCGGCCCGACCGAACCGGCCCGACCGAACCGGCTCGGCGGACCCGGGCCGGGTGGACCGGGCCTGCGCGCCCACCGCGAGGTCCGTGGCGACCGGACCCGCTTCGGCGCGTCTTCGCGCGATGCGGTGGAATCGGCGGCGATCGGTTCGATCATGGTGCGCGGGAGCGGTCGGCGGCCGCCGTACGGGTGGTCCCGGCCGTCGGGAAGGCGAGGTGCGTGGTGACGAAGTACGTGGCGCTGTTGCGCGGCATCAATGTGGGTGGCCACCGGCGGGTGCCGATGGCGGATCTGCGTCGGGTCCTGACCGAGTTGGGATACACCGAGGTCAAGACGCTGTTGCAGAGCGGGAACGCGGTGTTCGAGGCGGCCGAGCAGCCGGCCGCCGATCTGGTCGCGGCGATCGAGGCCGGGCTGCTCGGCGAATTCGGGTTCGCGGTGGACGTGATGGTGCGCAGCGGCGCGGAACTGCGCGCGGTGGTCGCGGCGAATCCGCTGGAGGTGGTCGATCCGGCCAAGCTCGCGGTGGCGTTCCTGAGCCCGGCCGCGGATCCGGCGGTGCTCGGCGCGGTCGATCCGGCGACCTACGCGCCGGACGAACTGCGGCTGGGCGAACGCGAGTTGTACATGTACTTCCCGGACGGCCTGGGTCGGGCGCGGTTGTCGCCGATCCTGGCCCGCAAGCTCGGCGACACGGCCACCGTCCGCAACTGGAACACGGTGACCAAGCTGCTCGCCATGGCGGGGTGAGACCGGGGCGACCGGGCTCGAACCATTGCACAATTTCCTGTGCACAGATTATTGTGCATGGGTGGCCGTGTCACCGGAACGCCGAGATGTCAGCGAACTCGAAGCGCTGAAGGCTTTGGCGCACCCCCGGCGACAACGGATCCTGCGGGAACTGGAGGCGGGTGGGCCCGCGACGTCCGCGTCGCTGGCCCGGGCGCTGACATTGAACACCGGCGCGACCAGCTACCACCTCCGGGAGCTGGCCCGACACGGGTTCGTCGAGGACTTCGTGGATCCGCACGCGCACGGCCGCGAGCGGTGGTGGCGCGCCGTGCAGCGGGACCTGCGGTTTCCGCCGCGCAGTGAGCAGAGCGAGGAGATCCGGCCGGTCGTCGACGAGATGAACCGCCTGGCCTTCGCGGCCGACCTGGAGGAGTACCGCAAGGCGCAGACCGCGACCGAGGTCGAAGAGGGGATGGACATGCCGTACTCGCGCGGGACCATCCACGTCACGCCGGCCGAATTGGGCGAGTTCTTCGAGGAGTACATCGCGCTCCTCAACCGGTACAAGCGGGCCGGACCGCTGCCGGCCGAGGTGCGCCCGGTGCAGACGCGCTTCCTGGCGTTCCCGACCACGACCGGTGGGCGGGACGACGAACGGGACGACGACGTGCGCGACGGCGCGGCAGCGGCGGGCGCCGAGCCGGACGGCGGTGGGCTCGGAACCGTCCGGCCCTGAGCCACCGCGCCGAGGCCGCGGGCCCCGGCATCGACCCGGAAATTCGAGACGCGAGCGCTGCACCCCGACCCGGGCACCGAATCCCGGCTACCGAGCCTTGGGCACCGAGCCGTCGATGCGCCATGCGCCGGTGCACGGTTCGGCGACTCCGGCATGCGTTCGGCTCGGCATCGATCCCCATCCGAAGAGACGACAAGGGCGGCACCGCACCATGAGTACGCACGACCAGATACCCGATGCCGTGTCGCTGACCGGCGTCGGGCGCATCCACGGCAAGGGCACCGCAGCGGTCACCGCCCTGCACGACGTCACCGTCGGCATCCGGCGCGGCAGCTTCACCGCGGTCATGGGGCCCTCGGGCTCCGGGAAGAGCACGTTTCTCCAGTGCGCCGCCGGGCTGGACCGGCCGACCAGCGGCAGTGTGCGGCTCGGCGAGACCGACCTGTCCGGGCTGTCCGAGACCGGCCTGACCGAACTGCGGCGCGAGCGGATCGGCTTCGTCTTCCAGGCGTTCAACCTGATGCCCTCGCTGACCGTGCTGGAGAACATCACGCTGCCGCTGCGGCTGGCGGGCCGCAAGGCGGACCGGACCTGGCTGGCCGAGATCGTCCAGCGGGTGGGCCTGACCGGGCGTACCGAACACCGGCCGGCCGAGCTGTCCGGCGGCCAGCAGCAGCGGGTCGCGATCGCCCGCGCGCTGGTCACCCGGCCCGAGGTGGTCTTCGCCGACGAACCCACCGGCGCGCTGGACACGGTCACCGCCAAGGAGGTGCTGGTGCTGCTGCGCGACACCGTGGACGCGATGGGCCAGACCGTGGTGATGGTCACCCACGACCCGGTCGCCGCGTCCTACGCCGACGAGGTGCTCTTCCTCGCCGACGGACGCATCACCGACACGCTGACCGGGGCCGGCGCGGACCGGATCGCGGACCGGATGACGCACCTGGGCGCGTGGGCCTGATGCTGTTCCTCGCCCTGCGAACCCTGCGCGCCCGTAAGGGCGGCTTCGCCGGCGCGTTCGTCGCGCTGGTGTGTGCGGCCGCGCTGGTGACCGCGTGCGGCGCGCTGTTGGAGACCGGCCTGCGCGGCGACATCCGGATCGAGCGCTACGCCGGTACCGACACCGTGGTCACGGCCGACCAGAACCTGCACTGGACCAAGCACAAGAAGGGCAAGACCAAGACCAAGTCGAAGCCGCTGACCGAGCGGGCGTGGCTGGACGCGACCGCCGTGGACACACTGCGCGCGATCCCCGGTGCCGAGGTGGTCCCGGAACTGACCTTCTCCGCCCACGTACTCACCGCCGGCGGCCGGTCCCTGGACACCGACGGCAACGCGTGGGGCCACGCCTGGGAGTCGGCCCGGCTGACCCCGTTCGCGCTGCGCGAGGGGCGGGCGCCGACGGCGGCCGGCGAGGTCGTGCTGGACGCGGATCTGGCCCGCCGGGCAGACGTCCGGGTCGGCGGCACGGTCACCGTGCAGGCGGGCCGAGCCCCGGGCGGCTACCGCGTGGTGGGCATCGCGGCACCGCCGGGTCGGGACGCGCTGGCCCGGCAGGCCAGTGTGTTCTTCGCCGACGTGGACGCCCGACGGCTGGCCGGACACCCCGGACAGGTCGCCTCGGTGGGCCTGTTCGCCGCGCCCGGCGCGGACCCGGGCACGGTGCGCGCGGCGGCCCGGAAGGCCCTGGCGGGCACCGGCGCGCAGGTGCGGACCGGTACCGATCGTGGGCCGGCCGAGTTCCCCGCCGCGACCAAGGCGCGGGTGACCCTGGTCAGTCTGGGCGGCGCGCTCGGCGGCACCTCGCTGCTGGTCGCGATCCTGGTCGTGGTGGGCACGTTCGCGCTGTCCATCCAGCAACGCCGGCGCGAGATCGCGCTGTTGCGCGCGATCGGTGCGACGCCTCGGCAGATCCGTCGGATGGTGGGCCGCGAGGCACTGGTGGTGGGCCTGATCGCGGGCGCGCTCGGTGCGTTCGCCGGGCTGGGGCTGGCCCGTTGGCTGCACGGACGGTTCGTCGCGTTCGGCGCGATGCCGGACACGCTCGCCCTGAAGCTGAGCCCGATCCCGCTGATCGGCGCGGTACTGCTGACGCTGCTCGCGGCCTGGACGGCGGCGCGGGTGTCGGTACGGCGGGCCGCGCGGGTGCGACCGACCGAGGCGTTGGCCGACGCGGCGATCGAGCGGCCCGGGCTCGGTGTCGCGCGCACGATCGGCGGGGTGCTCGCGGCGCTGGGCTACGGCGTACTCCTGCTGGTGTTGAGCACGCTGGACACCGAACCCAAGTCCACGCCGGTCACCTTCCTGACGGTGATCCTGGCCGCCGTGGCGATCGCGCTGCTCGGACCGCTGCTCGCCCGGGCGGCAACGGCGGTACTGGGCCTGGTGGTCGGGCGGCTGTCGCCGATCAGCGGGTTCCTGGCGGCGCGCAACGCACGGGCCGCGGCCGAACGGGTGGCCGCGGTGGTGACCCCGTTGAGCCTGGCGGTGGCGATGGCGTCCACCATCCTGTTCACCCAGACCACGGCGAGTCATGCCGCGGGGGAGCAGGTGAAGGCGGGCACGTTGGCCTCGTACACGCTGGTCGCGAAGCCCGGCGTGCCGGGGCGGGCGGCGGAGGCGGCGCGGGCGGTGCCCGGGGTCGAGGTGGTCACCGAGGTCCTGCACACGCTCGTTCGGGCGGGCCGGGACAAGTTCGCGGCCCAGGGAGTCACCCCGCAGGGCGTGCAGCGCACACTCGACCCGAAGACCCGGTCCGGCTCGTTCGCGGCGCTCGCCGACGGGACGGTCGCGGTGAGCGAACTCGCGGCCAGGACCAAGGGGGTCGGCGTCGGCGACGATCTGCGGATCACCATGGGCGACGGGGTCGTGGTCACCCTGAAGGTGGTCGCGGTGTACGAACGCGGTCTGGGGTTCGGTGATCTGACGCTGCCTCATGCGGTGGTGGCGGCGCACGTGGATCGGCCGGCGGCCGAGGCGGTGCTCGTTTCCGGTACGGCGGCGTTGGTGCGGGAGTCGTTGCAGCGGGCGCTGGGCGAGTTCCCCGGGGTCCGGGTGCTGGATCGGGGCGAGGTCGAGCAGGCGCGTCGGGACCGGGCGGGCACCCAGGCCCAGGTCAACTATGTGGCGATGGGGCTGATCATCGCGTTCACCGGGATTGCGGTGGTGAACACGTTGGTGATGGCGACGTCGGCGCGGCGGCGGGAGTTCGCGCTGCTGCAACTGGTGGGGACGACTCGGCGCCAGGTGCTTCGGATGCTTCGCTGGGAGACCGGGGCGGTGGTGTTGTTGGCTGCGGTGTTGGGGTCTCTGGTCGCCTACGCGACGTTGACGGCCTACAGCGTGGGGATGACCGCGAGTGCGGCTCCGTATGCGCCGCCGTTGACGTATGCGGCGGTGTTGGTTGCGGCGACGGGGTTGGCGTTCGTGGCCACGGTCGTGCCGGGACGCGTGGCGTTGCGGGGGAATCCTGCGGACACGATGGGGTTGCGGGACTGAGGTGGCCTCGGGCGCCGGCGGGGCTGTTTTGGCCTCATGCGCCGGCGGGGCTGGGTTGCCTGGCCTTCGGCCGAGGCCGCCTCAAGCGCCGGCGGGGCTGGTTCGCCTCAAGCGCCGGCGGGGCTGGTTCGCCTCAAGCGCCGGCGGGGCTGGTTCGCCTCAAGCGCCGGCGAGGCTGGTTCGCCTCATGCGCCGGCGGGGCTGGGTGGCCTCGGCCGAGGTTGCTCAAGCGTCGGTGGGGGTGAACCGGCTTTGAGGGTGGGTGGGTTGGGGGTGGGCGGGGTGGATGAAGGTGGTCAGGGCGGATTCGGTGGCGGTCAGGAGGGGGGTGGTGTGGGCGCCGGTGGCGATGGTGTCGTGGAAGAGGTGGACTCGGGTTTCTTCGATGCCCGCGAAGTCGGAGATGCCGATGCGTAGGCGGCGGTCGAGTAGGTCGTCCCAGCCGCCCTTGGCGAAGTGTTCGTGCGAGTAGCCGGTCAGGCCGAGCCACAACATGCGCTTGCCGGCCAGTCGTGGGCGGCTGCGGCCGTAGGCGAAGCCGTGGTTCCAGACGCGGTCGATCCAGCCCTGGAGCAGCGCGGGCAGGCCGAACCACCACACGGGGAAGACCACGACGATCGTGTCGGCCGCCTCGATCCGGGCCATGTGCGCGCGTACCTCCGCGCTGTAGACCTTGTCCCGGTCGGCCCAGTCGGGTTCGTCCTCGACGGTCATCCGCGGATCGAACCCGTCGGCGTGCAGGTCCAGGACGTCCACGGTGTGGCCGTCGGCCGACAGCCGGGCCCGGACCCGGGCGGCGACCCGGGCGGTCAACGAGTCGGCCCGCGGGTGGGCGTGGACGACGAGGGCGTGCGGCGCTTCGGTGGTCATGGCGTGGCCTTTTTCGGTGGTGGAAACGGGGGACGGGCGAGGGGTCAGTCGGTCAGGCGGACGAGCATCTTGCCGGTGTTGGCGCCGTTCAGGACGCCGAGGAAGGCGGCGGGAGCCTGTTCGATGCCCTCGAACACGGTCTCCTCGGCGTGCAGCGAACCGTCGCCGAGCCAGCCGATGGCGCGCTCGGTCCACTCCGGGAACAGCCCGAAGTGGTCGGTGACCAACAGGCCGCGCAGGTTCAGGCGCCGGGTGTAGGCGAGGAAGAGGTTGTTCGGGCCGGGCACCGGCTCGGTCGCGTTGTAGCCGCTGATCGCGCCGATCAGGGCGAACCGGGCGCCGACCCTGGCGTTCGCGATGGCCGCTTCGAGGTGGTCGCCGCCGACGTGGTCGAGGTAGACGTCGATGCCCTCGGGCGCCGCCTGGGCGAGTTGGTCGGCGATCGCGCCGGCCCGATAGTCCAGCGCGACGTCGTAGCCGAACCCGTCGCGCAACCGGGCGGCCTTGACCGGGCCGCCGGCGGAGCCGATCACCCGGGCCGCGCCCAGCTTGCGGGCGATCCGGCCGGCCACGCTGCCGACCGCGCCCGCCGCTCCGGAGACGAACACGGTGTCGCCCTCGCGGACCGGGGCCACCTCGGTGAGCGCCGCGTACGCGGTCAGGCCGGTGGTGCCCAGGACACCGAGGTACGCCTGGGCGGGTACCGAGGAGATGTCCGGCACGATTGCGGTCGCCGCGTCCACGACCGCGTACTCCCGCCAGCCGGCGAAGTGCGACACGGTCGCGCCGACCGGGATCGCGTCGGCGCGGGAGGCGATCACCTCGCCGACCGCGCTGCCGTCCAGCACGGCGCCGAGTTCGAACGGCGGGATGTACGACTCGACGTCGTCCATGCGACCGCGCATGTACGGGTCGACCGACATCCACGTATTGCGGACCAGGATCTGGCCCTCGGCCAGGGCCGGGATCGCGGCGGTGACCAGTTCGAAGTCGGCGGCGGTGGGGGTGCCCACCGGGCGGGAGGCCAGCCGGATCTCGCGGCCGGTGGTGACGGGGGAGGTGGTGACGGACATGGTGTGGCTCCCGGTTCGGTGTGTCTCGTTCGGCCGTTCCGAACTCGATGACAGGAGAGTGCCGTCGGCCGCGCACGGAATGCTGCGGGTCCACGCACGGGCGCCGGCGGGCAACCATCAGAGCCCGGCTGACCTGCGCTAACGTGGCGTCATGCGCTTCGGGGTGATGGGTCCGCTGGCGGTGTGGACCGCGGATGGCCGGCCGGTTCGGGTCCCGGAGTCGAAGGTGCGTGCGCTGCTCGCGGACCTGCTCGTGAACCGCGGTCGTCCGGTCTCGGCGGACCTGCTGGTGGAGGATCTGTGGGGTGCGGACCCGCCCGGCAATCCGGCCAATACGTTGCAGACCAAGGTCTCCCAACTGCGTCGGGCGCTGGAGGCGGCCGAGCCCGGGGGCCGCGAACTGGTCGCCTTCCGCCCTCCCGGCTATCAACTGCGGGTGGACACGGACGCCGTCGACGCGGATCGGTTCGTCGGGCTGACCGCGCAGGCGCGGGCCGATGTCGATGTGCGCGTCCGGGCCGGGTTGTTCGCGGATGCGCTCGCGCTGTGGCGGGGGCCGGCGTTCGCCGACTTCCGGGACGAGGAGTTCGCCCGCGCGGCGATCACCCGGCTGGACGAGCAGCGGCTGACGGTCGTCGAGGACTACGCCGAGGTGCGTCTGGAACTGGGCGAACACACGCTGCTCGCCGACGAGTTGGGGGAACAGGTCGCGCTGCATCCGGTCCGCGAGCGGCTGCGCGCGGTGCACCTGCGTGCGCTGTACCGGTCCGGGCGCCAGGAGGAGGCGTTGGCCGGGTACGCCGAGCTGCGCGAGCGGTTGGCGGAGGAGCTGGGCCTGGACCCGGGGCCGGAGTTGGCCGCGCTGCATCGGGCGATCCTGGCCCAGGATCCGAGCCTGGCTCCGGTCGTGACGCCGGCCCGGGGGCAGGTCGGTGCGGCGATCGGCGCGACCGGCGCGATTGCAGCGCCCGTCGGCACAGCGGTGCCGGCGCGGGTGCGGAGCAACCTGCCCGCCGCGCTGACCGAACTGGTCGGTCGCGAAGACGCGATGGCCGAGGTGGACGGGCTGCTCCGGAGCGCCCGCCTGGTGACCCTGACCGGTTCCGGCGGCGTCGGCAAGACCCGGCTCGCGCTGGAGAGTGCGGCCCGGGTGGTCGACGACCCGGCCTTACCGGACGGGGTGTGGTTGGTCGAACTCGCCGGTCGGCGCGACCCGAGCGGCGACGACCTCGCCGACGCCATCGCCTCCGCGCTGGGCATCCGGGACGAGGTCGCGGCCGGTGCCGGGCATCGTGCGGCGCAGTCGCGGACCCGGCTGGCGGACGCGCTGCGCGGGCGTGCGCTGTTGCTGGTCCTGGACAACTGCGAACACGTGATCGAACCGATCGCGGAACTCGCCGATCTGCTGCTGCGCGCCGCTCCGCGACTGCGGATCCTGGCCACGAGTCGGGAGCCGCTGACCGTCGGCGGCGAAGTGCTGTGTGTGGTGCGGCCGTTGATGCTGCCGGCCGCCGGGGCGGGACCGGCGGCGTTGGCCGAGTCCACGGCGGTGCGGCTGTTCGTGGCCCGTGCCGCCGCCGCGGCTCCCGGGTTCGTCCTGGACGGGCATACGGCGGACCCGATCGCGGCGATCTGCCGCAGGCTGGACGGCATCCCGCTGGCCCTGGAACTGGCTGCGACCCGGGTGCGCGGGCTCGGCGTACACGGGCTCGCGGCGCGATTGCACGACCGGTTCCGGGTGCTCGGCGTGGGTCGGCGCGGGGTGCCGGCCCGGCAGCAGACGCTGCGCGCGATGATCGACTGGAGCTGGGAACTGCTCGGCGAGGCGGAGCGGATCGTGCTGCGTCGGTTGGCGATCCATGTGGACGGCTGTGCGGCGGAGGCGGCGGAGGCGGTCTGTTCGGGGACCGACGTGGCGCGTGCCGACGTGCTCGATCTGGTCGGGCGCTTGGTGGACCGGTCGTTGGTGGTGGTGGTCGAGGGGCGGTACGGGCCGAGGTATCGGCTGCTGGAGTCCGTCGCCGCGTACTGCGTGGAACACTTGCACGCGGCGGGTGAGTTCGACGCGGTACAGGGACGGCACGACGGTTGTCTGGCCGAGTTCGTCGAGGATGCCGGGCCGCGTTTGTACGGCCCCGATCAGCGTGAGTGGCTGATCCGGCTGGACGCGGAGAGCGCGAACCTGGGTGCCGCGCTGGACGGCGCGGTGCGGCGCGCGGATGCGGGGCTCGCGCTGCGGCTGGCGGGTGGGGCCGCGTGGTACCGGTTCCTGCGGGGGCGCTACCGCGAGGCGTGGCGGGCGTTGGACGCGGCGTTGGCGGTCGGTGCGGGTGCGGGCGCCGGTGGGCGGGATCCGGTTCGGGCGGCGGCGGGAGCCTGGCGGGCCGGGTTCGCGATGTTGATCGGGGACGGCAGCGACCTGGTGCGGCAGAGCCGCGACGCGCTGCGGGCCTTCGACGGGATCGCGGCGGGGCGGGCCCGGGCCGAATGGTTCCTGGGCCTGGCGCACCTGCATGTGGGCGATGCGGATGCGGGCGGCGCCCTGATCGATCGAGCCCTCGCGGGCTTCCGCGCGGCGGACGACGCGTGGGGCATCGCCGCCGCGCTGACCGGCCGGGCGAAGGCGGCGATGTTCCGCGCCGACCTGGTCGCGGCCGGCACGGCGGCGGAGGACGCGGCGGCCCGGTTCGCCGCGCTGGGCGAGCGGTGGGGCATCGTCCAGGCCGCGGACCAACTGGCCTATCTGGCCGAGGTGTCCGGCGAGTACGACCGCGCCGCCGAGCTGCATCGAGAAGGGCTGCGCGGGGCAGAGGAGTTGGGCCTGTGGACGGATGTGTCGTACCGGTGGTCCGGGCTCGGTCGGATCGCGCTGTTGCGCGGTGACTTCGTGCGGGCCGAGGAGTTCCACGAGCGTGGGCGGCGGCTCGCGGTCGAGCAGTCGGACCGGTTCGCCGAGGAGTTCGCCGAGGTCGGGCTCGGGCTGGGGGCGCGCCGGGCGGGCGACCTGGGGGCGGCCGAGCGGCACTTGCGCAATGCGCTGGAGTGGAATCGTCGGCTGCACGAGGACTACGGCGTGCCGTTCTACGGGGTGACGCTGCTGCTGGCCGAGTTGGGCTTCGTGGCCGAACTGCGTGGGGACGCGGTCGGCGCGCGGGCGTCGCACTCCGAGGGGCTCGCGGCGGCTCGGGCGTCCGGCGATCCGCGTGCGGTCGCGCTGGCGTGGGAGGGGTTGGCCGGGGTCGAGGCGATCTCGGGTCGGCACACGGAGGCGGCCACCCTGCTGGGTCGCGCGGACGCGCTCCGTGCCTCGATCGGTGCGCCGTTGCCGGCCGGCGAACTCGGCGACGTGACGCGGATCGTGGCGGCGGCCCGGGAGCGCCTTGGCCCTTCGGCCTACACGCGTGCCTTCGCTGCCGGGGCCGACTCCTTTGGTGGGCCGGACGAGGGCGGCGTCTGACGGCTCAGGTTGTCCTTCGACTTGCGGGGCCGCGTCGGGGCAGTCCGATGCGTTGTGTTGCGTGGCCGGGCTGTTTTGGCCTCATGCGCCGGCCGGGCTGTTTCGCCTCATGCGCCGGCGGGGCTGGGTGGCCTCATGCGCCGGCCGGGCTGTTTCGCCTCATGCGCCGGCGGGGCTGGGTTGGCCTCAAGCGCCGGCCGGGCTGAGTGGCCTCATGCGCCGGCGGGGCTGAGTGGCCTCAAGCGCCGGCCGGGCTGGGTGGCCTCATGCGCCGGCCGGGCTGTTTCGCCTCAAGCGCCGGCGGGGCTGAGTGGCCTCAAGCGCCGGCCAGGCTGGTGGTTGGTTGGGTTGGGGTGGGTTCGTGCGTTGGGTGGGTCGGTGGTTGGTTGGGGTGGGGGTGTGTGGGGTGGGGTTGTGGGTTGGGTTGGGTGGTGGTGGGTGGGGGGTACGGTCGGGGGTTATGGAGATTTGGATCAATCCTGGTTGTTCGAAGTGTCGGTCGGCGGTGTCGATGTTGGATGCCGAGGGGGCCGAGTACACCGTGCGGCGCTATTTGGAGGAGCCGCCGACGGTGGTCGAGTTGGAGGCGGTGTTGGATCGGTTGGGGCTGGAGCCGTGGGACATCGTGCGGACCGGGGAGGCGGTTGCGGGGGAGTTGGGGCTCCGGGAGTGGGCGCGGGAGGCGGGTGAACGGGGGCGCTGGATCGCGGCGTTGGCGGAGCACCCGATTTTGATCCAGCGGCCGATCATCACCGCCGACGACGGCAGTGCCGTGGTGGCCCGTACGCCGGAGGCGGTCCGCTCGGTTCTGGATTGACGATGCCGACCCGAGCCGGGCGGCTCGATGGTCCGAAGGATGTGGTCGGCGCTCGGCGGAGCGGGTGGAAAACGCGAGACATTTGTCTGGTTAAGGTGATTTAGGTGTATTGCCGCATACCTTGACGTCATGATCTTCTCGGTGGCCTCGTACTTCGTGGTCGCGGCCATCGCCCCGTGGCTGGTCCGCCGCCTCGGGCGAAACGCCTTCCTCGTGCTCGCCGCGCTGCCGGCGGCGACCACGGGGTGGGCGTTCGCCCGGGCCGGCTCGGTGTTCGACGGCCGGCCCGAGTTCGAATCGCGCGAGTGGATTCCCGAACTCGGCGTCTCCCTGGCGTTTCGCTGCGACGCGCTCGCGCTGCTGATGGTCTTCCTCGCGGCCGGCGTGGGAGTTCTGGTCCTGGTCTACTGCGCGCGCTACTTCGCCACCGACGAGCCCGGGCTCGGCGCGTTCGCCGGCGTCCTGGTCGCCTTCGCCGGGGCGATGATCGGCCTGGTCACCACCGACGACCTGATCCTGCTGTACGTGTTCTGGGAGCTGACCACGGTCTTCTCCTACCTGCTGATCGGCCATCGCAGCGAACACCGCGGCTCGCGCCGGGCCGCGATGCAGGCGCTGACCATGACCACGTTCGGCGGCCTGGCGATGCTGGTCGGCCTGATCCTGCTCGGCGAGAAGGCGGGCACCTACCGGCTCTCCGAGATCCTCGCCGCCCCGCCCGGCGGCACCGTGGTCACCACCGCGATCGTGCTGATCCTGGTCGGCGCGCTGTCCAAGTCGGCGATCGTGCCGTTCGGTTCCTGGCTGCCCGCGGCGATGGCGGCGCCCACCCCGGTCAGTGCCTACCTGCACGCCGCCGCGATGGTCAAGGCCGGCGTGTACCTGGTCGCCCGGCTGGCCCCCGGATTCGCCGAACTCGCGCCGTGGCGACCGATCGTGCTGATCACCGGCTGCGCGACGCTGCTCCTGGCCGGTTGGCGGGCGTTGCGCGAGGACGACCTCAAGCGGGTACTCGCCTATGGCACGGTCAGCCAACTCGGCCTGCTGATCGTGGTCACCGGCGCGGGCAACCGGGACGCGGCGCTCGCCGGGATCGCGATGCTGGTCGCCCACGCCCTGTTCAAGGCCACGCTGTTCCTGGTGGTCGGCGTCATCGACCACGCGGCAGGCACCCGGGACCTGCGCCGACTCTCCGGCCTGGCCCGGACCATGCCGATCACCTGCCTGGTCGCGGTGGTGGCCGCGCTGTCCATGGCCGGACTGCCACCGATGGTCGGATTCGTCGCCAAGGAAGCGGTCTACGAGGCGTTCCTGCACCGGGGGCGCACCGACACCATCGTGCTCGGCGTGCTGGTCGCCGGGTCCGCGCTGACCGCCGCCTACAGCCTGCGCTTCGTCTGGGGCGCCTTCGCCCGCAAACCCGACGTGGCCGACACCCGATGCGAACCGCCGGGCGGACTGCTGCTCGGCCCGGCCGCCCTGCTCGGCGTCGGTTGCCCGGCCCTGGGATTCGCCGCGCAGTCGCTGGACCACTGGATCTCCTCGTACGCCGACCTGTTCCCGTCCACCGGATCCGACTACCACCTGGCCCTGTGGCACGGCCCGGGTACCGCGCTGACCCTGTCCGCCGTCGCGATCTGCGTGGGCATCGGGCTGTTCCTGGCCCGCGAACCGGTGCTTCGCCTGCAATCGGCCACCGCCCGGATCGAACCCTCGCGCCTGTACGACGCGCTCGTGCACGGTGTGGACCGGGGTGCGCTGCAACTGACCGGCACCACCCAACGCGGCTCGATGCCGGTCTACCTCGGGGTGATCCTGCTCAGCCTGATCGCGATCACCACCGCGACCGCGCTGGGCAACCTCCCGCTGCCGTTCCCGCATTCGCCGCGCTGGTCGGACTCGGCCGCGCAGATCGTGGTCGGCCTGCTCGTCATGGGCACCGCGCTGATCGCCGCCGGCACCCGGGACAGGCTGCCCGCGGTGCTCCTGGTCGGCGTCACCGGCTACGGCTGCGCGACGTTGTTCGTGCTCCAGGGCGCTCCCGACCTCGCCCTGACCCAGGGCCTGGTCGAGACGGTCAGCGTGGTGGTGTTCCTGCTCGTGCTGCGCCGACTCCCGCGCCGGTTCGCCCGAACCACCCGGCCCGGCCGCAGGGCCGTGCACATCGCCCTGGGCGTACTCACCGGCGCGGTGCTCGCGGGCGTCGCCGTCTCCGCGTTCGCCGCCCGGACCCGGCCGCCGGTGTCCCGGGTGTTCGCCGCCGCCGCGAAGGAGGCGGGCGGCAAGGAGATCGTCAGCGTGCTGCTGGTGGACATCCGCGCCTGGGACACGATGGGCGAGATCTCCGTGCTGGCGGTCGCCGCGATCGGCGTGACCAGTCTGATCTTCGTCCGCCGCGACCGCGGCCTGCCCCGACTCGGCGACCGCGCCCCGGAACCGGCCGAGCCCGGCGGAAGCGGCCCCGGGAGCACCGCCGGAAGTACCACCGGAAGCAGTGCCTACCGCCCCGCGGCACCCGCGCCCGCCCCCACCCCGCCGCCGGCGCGGATGCCCTGGCTGGCCGCCGCCGACACACTCGCCCCCGAGCGGCGCACGGTGCTCTTCGAAGTGGTCGCGCGCGTCGCGTTCCCGACCGTCCTGGTGTTGTCCCTGTACTTCCTGTTCAGCGGACACTCCACGCCGGGCGGCGGGTTCGCGGGCGGCATCACCGCCGGACTCGCCCTGCTGGTGCGCTATCTCGCGGGCGGGCGGTACGAACTGGCCGAGGCCGCGCCGCTGCCCCCCGGCCGGCTGCTCGGCACCGGCCTGGTGATCGGCGCGGGCGTCGGCCTGGTCGGCCTGATCGCGGGCGGCTCGGTGCTGCGCAGCACGGTGCTGGACGCCACGCTGCCGCCCTTCGGCGACGTGCACATCGCGACGTCGGTGTTCTTCGACATCGGCGTCTACCTGCTCGTGGTCGGCCTCGTGCAGGACGTACTGAGCGCGCTCGGCGCGGAGTTGGACCGACGCATCGAACAGACCCGGGACCGGGACGCCGAACGAACGGTGATCGTATGAAGAGCCCGACCATGATCCTGGTACTGACCGCCGCCGTGCTCGTGGGCGCCGGGGTCTACCTGGTGCTCGAACGCAGTCTGACCCGGGTGTTGCTCGGCGTGGTGCTGATCGGCAACGGCGCCAACCTGATCGTGCTCGCCGGCGGCGGTCGCGCGGGCGGCGCGCCGGTGCTGGGGGTGACGCTGCCGTTCGCGATGAACGACCCGCTGCCCCAGGCGATGGTGTTGACCGCGATCGTGATCACGCTCGCGGTGACCGCGTTCGTGTTGTCGATGGTGCATCGACACTGGGAACTGACCGGATCCGACGAGATCCAGGACGACACCGAGGACCTGCGGGTGGCCCGCCGCGCCGAGCGGGGCGACCTGCGCAGCGAACATCGGCGACTGCGACGGGAGTTGCGCCGGCAGACCGCGGATCGCCGGGCGGTGGTGCGGCGCCTGGGGATCGAGGCCCGGGCCAACTACGACGCCGAGTGCCGACGACTCGGGGTGGACCGGAACGGGCACGGCGGTCGACCGGAGGCGCAGCGGATCGCCCGCGAACGACGCGCGGAACTGCGCCGGCGACTGCGCGGGATCAAGTCCGAACACCGGATCCAACAGGCCGAGTTGCGGGCCAGGTTCCGGCGGGCGCGGCGCGAGTTGAATCGGCAGGCGCGGGCCGAACGGGCGGCCGTGGCCCGCGCGGACAGTGTGGTGGACGCGGTGCCCGACACCGAGTTCCCGCGCGGTGCCGGAGAACCCGCCGGTCCCGAGCGGGGTCGGGACCGGCCCGCGCGATGAACCACCTGGTGCCGCTCCCGGTCCTGCTGCCGCTGTTCGGCGCCGGCCTCAAGCCGGCCATCGGCGGCCGACTGCCGCGCGGCCAGCGGCTGATCAGCGTCGGGGTGCTGACCGCCGTGCTCGGCGTGGCGATCGCCCTGCTGGTGGCGGCCGATCGGGACGGCCCGGTGGTGGCCCGGATGGCCGGGTGGCCCGCGCCGACCGGGATCGTGCTGGTGGCGGACCGGTTGTCCGCGCTGATGCTGGTGGTCTCCTGCGCGGTCACCCTCGGCGTGCTGGTCTATTCGATCGGCCAGGGCCGCGCGGACGAGGACGAGGCCACGCCGCTGTCGGTGTTCCACCCCACCTATCTGATCCTGGTCGCGGGCGTGGCGAACGCGTTCCTGGCGGGCGACCTGTTCAATCTCTACGTGGGCTTCGAGGTGTTGCTCGCGGCCAGCTACGTGCTGCTGACCGTCGGCGGCACCGCCGCCCGGGTGCGCGCGGGCGCCGGCTACGTGGTGGTCGGCCTGCTGTCCTCGGTGGTGTTCCTGTCCGCGATCGCGATGGTGTACGCGGCGACCGGCACGGTCAACCTGGCCCAGCTCGCGGTGCGGCTGCCCGAGGTCGACCCCGGCGTGCAACTGGTCCTGGAGTCGATGTTGTTGATCGGATTCGGGGTCAAGGCGGCGGTGTTCCCGCTGTCCGCGTGGTTGCCCGACTCGTACCCGACCGCGCCCGCGCCGGTGACCGCGGTGTTCGCCGGACTGCTCACCAAGGTCGGGGTGTACGCGATCATCCGGGTGCAGACGTTGTTGTTCCCGGACGGGCGATTGCGCGAACTGCTGCTCGTGGTGGCCGCGGCGACGATGATCGTCGGCATCCTGGGCGCGATCGTGCAGAGCGACCTGAACCGGCTGTTGTCCTTCACACTGGTCAGCCACATCGGGTACATGGTCTTCGGGATCGCGCTGGCGAGCGCGGCGGGCCTGGCCGGCACGGTGTTCTACGCGGTCCACCACATCACCGTGCAGACCTCGCTGTTCCTGGTCACCGGGCTGATCGAGCGGCGCGGTGGCAGTACCGACCTGGGTCGACTGGGCGGGCTGGCGCGGATGTCGCCGGCGCTCGCGGTGTTGTTCTTCGTACCCGCGATGAACCTGGGCGGGATCCCGCCGCTGTCCGGCTTCCTGGGCAAGTGGTTGTTGTTGCGGGCGGGAGCGGAGATCGGTTCGGTGGCGTCATACCTGTTGATCGGCGCGGCGGTGGCCACCAGTTTGTTGACGTTGTACGCGATGGCCCGGGTGTGGGGGCAGGTGTTCGGCAGTTCGCCGGACACCTCGGGGGCGACCGCGTACTCCTTCGGCGCGAGTCTGAGCGGACGCGACGTCGCGGCCACCAGCAGTGTGCTGCCGCGCGCGATGACGCTGGCGACCTGCGCGCTGGTCACGTTGGGCGTGGCGTTCACCGTGCTGGCCGGGCCGCTCGTCGCGCTGACCGAGCGCACGGGCAGCGAACTGGTGGATCGGGTCGCCTATATCGACGCCGTGCCGCTGCCCGGCGGGTTCGCCCGAGGGTCGGGTCGGTGACCGTGCGCCGGTTCCGGAGCCGGCCTCGGACCCGACGGATCTCGCCGCTGCTGGTCGGGTGGTTGATCGCGGTGTGGGTCGCGCTGTGGGGCACCCTGACCGTCGCCAACCTGCTCACCGGGCTCGTGATCGCGGTGTTGTCGTCGGTGCTGCTGCCGTTGCCGCCGGCGCACGACGGGTTGGCCTTCCGGCCGTGGGGACTGGTCCGGTTCGTGGTGCTGTTCGTGCTCGACCTGGTGGTGTCCTCGCTGCGGGTCGCCTGGCAGGCGCTGTGGCCGGGGCGGTTGCCGCGCAACTCGGTGGTGGGGGTCGAATTGGCCTCGCGTTCGGACCTGTTGCTCACCCTGACCGTACTGGCGTTGAACGTGATGCCCGGCAGCATCGTGATCGAGATTCGCCAAGGTCGGCCCACCGTGTTGTTCATCCACGCGCTGGGCGCCGACACGCCTGCCTCGGTCGAAGCGGCGCGGCGGGCGGTGGTGCGCCTGGAGGCCCGTGTGCTCGCCGCGTTCGGCACCCGCGCCGAACGTGCCCGTTCGACCGGAACTCCCGGAGGTGGTTCATGAATCCGCTCATCGGCGGCACCGTGATCGTGCTGCTCGGCGCGGCTGCGGTGCTCGCCCTGATCCGGCTCGTGCGCGGGCCATCGACGCTGGACCGGGCGGTCGCGGTGGACATGCTGCTCGCGGTGATGTTGGCCGCGGTCGCCGCGGAGGCCACCTTGAATCGGCACACCACGACCGTCCCGGTACTGCTCGCCCTGGCCCTGGTCGGCTTCCTGGGTTCGGTGTCGATCGTGCGCTTCTCGGCGCGCGAGGGCGACTGACGTGCGGGCCGGCGAGTTCGCCGACGGCGCGTCCGCGGTGTGCCTGCTCGTGGGCTGCGCGCTCGCGTTCGTCGCGGGGGTGGGACTGCTGCGCTTCCCGGACACGTTGTCGCGGATGCACACCGTGGCCAAGCCGCAGGTCCTGGGCCTGCTGCTGGTCACGCTCGGCCTGGGGTTGCGGCTGCGGCACGGGATCGACATCGGGATGCTGGTGATGGTGGCGTTCTTCCAACTGACCACCGTTCCGGTGGCGACCCACCTGGTGGGCCGCGCGGTGTACCGGTTGCCGCAACTGCCGACCGGGGACCTGGCCGTCGACGAACTCGCGGACGGGATCGACCCGAGGAGCGCGAACGGATAGTCGTATTTCACTCCGATGCGTGAGGTTGGCGAGTCGGTTCGGTGGATACCCGGGACGAGACAACCGTCGACCGAGGGCCCGTCGGGGCCCGCACGTCCGTCCCGGGTCCGCGGCGCGGGTGTGTTCGCGGCCCGGGACTCGGCGCGCCCGTACCCGGGTCGGTCGGGCCCGGGTACGGCCGTTCGGGGCCGCGCACGCCCCGGGCCGGGGTCGGGGCCCTCGGACGTACCCGCCGCAGAAAGGAATCCACGATGAATGCGGAACCCGGCGAGATCGACGAGTGCGCGGTGTCGGTGCCGGTCGGCACCGGGCCGTGCTCCGGCGTCGACCCGATCGGCGGCTGAGTCGTGTCGGAGCGGGTGGCGGTGGTGGTGGTCGGCGGGCACGAGAGCGCGAACGGCGCCGCGTTGCCCGACCTGTTCGGGGCCGAGGTGATCTCGGCGGCGTGCGGCCGGCAACTGCACCGGGCGGTGGGCGCGGCGCTGCGGGCGGGCGCGGAGCGGGTGTGCGTGGTGCCGGTCACGCTGGGCCGGGACCCGGGCCTGGCCGGGGCCGCGGCGCGGACGTTGCTCGCGCTGCCGGCGGCGGAGCGGGGCCGGGTGTTGCTGAGCCGCCCGTTCGCCGGTACGGAGCAGCTCACCCAATGGCTGCGCGCCGCCGCCGCGCGGGTGCCGGATCGGGCCGCGTTGCTCGTGGCGGCGCCGGCGGGGGACGGGCACGAGGACGCCGAGCTGTATCGGATCGCGCGCCTGGTGTGGCAACACGGCCCGCACCGGATCGTCGAGGTCGCGCTGATCGGCGGTGACCCGGATCTGGGCCGGGCCCTGGAGCGCTGCCGGGTACTGGGTGCGGCCCGGACCGTGGCGCTGGCCGCGTCCTTCGTGTTGCCGGCCGTGCCGGGCGTGGCCCCGCTGCTGTCGAGGCCGGCGGCGGCCGGGGTGCTGGCGGCCCGGGTCGGCTCGGCGGTCGAGCGCCTGCGGGTGCACGGCGACGACGGCCTCGCGGGGATCGGCCCGCGCACAACGCCGCCCGCCCACTCGGACGCGCGGGATCGTGCGCGGCCGCCGGTCCGCCCGCCCGGCCGCGAGTCCGTGCCCGCGTTCCCCGTCGCCTAGGAGGTCCGAGCCCATGGTCACGGCCCAACCACAGCGCTACCTCTATCGCGATCACCCGGCCGAGGCGGCGGCTGATCGCCGCACCTCGATCGTGGCGGTGCGCAACACCGGCGACCGCGCGATCCGGGTCGGGTCGCACTTCCACTTCTTCGAGGTCGACCCGACGCTGGTCTTCGACCGGGCGGCGACCTTCGGGATGCGGCCGAACATCGCGGCGGGTAGCTCGATCCGGTTCGAACCGGGCGGCACCCGGCAGGTGGAACTGCGCCCGTTCGCGGGCTCGGGACGCCTGGTCGGCTGCACCGAGCTGCCGCACGGGGCGGCGGCCGCCGCACAACCGGCCCGGCTGGGGGCGACGTTGCACGCGATCGAACACGGCCTCCGCGAGGCGCAGGCGCAGGCGTTGTCACAGGCGCAAGCCGGACGGGCCGATCCGGCGGTACCGGAGCCCGCCGCCGACGCCGCGCGGCCCGCGGTGGTGCGGGCGGACCGACCCGCCGGCCGGCCGATCCGCGGCAAGCCGGGCAGCCGGCCGCCGACCAAGCCCGGATCCACGCCGGGCCCGGGGCGAAGGGGCCCGCGCTGACCACACATCCCACCCGCGCCGCCGGTCGCGGCGGCCGGCGGCGGGACCGTTCGTGGGCCCGCGATCAGCCCTGGTGCGGATAGCTCATGCCGATCCCGAGCGTGGACTGCATCGGGAGCAGGCCGGTGCCGATCGTGTCCAGCACGGCGGGCAGGATCAGGTCGGCCAGTCGAGCCGCCTCGGTGGCGCCGATCGATTCCCAGGGCCGGGCGGCGAGTTCGTCGGTCAGCGCCTCGACCGAGTCGCGGCCGCTGCGACCCGCCTCGGTGGCCGTGCCGTCGGCGTTCAGCCACCCCCGGGCGACCAGGCGCCCGCGCGCCGCGTCCCACTCGTCGGCGCTCCACTGTCGGCTTGCGAACACCTCGGCCGGAGCGGCACCGGCGGCGCTGTGCGAGACGAGCGCCTCGACGCCGTCCAGACGGTGTGCCAGCAGCGCCGCGATGTGCCCGTCGCCCCGGTGTTCACGCAGCCGGGTGATCGCCTGCCACAACACCAGGTGCGGCTCGTCCGCCCACGGGAGTGCGGCATGCGCGGCGGCCAGCGGGCGACCGACGGTGTCGGCGGTCTCGGCCACCCGCCGGGTCAGCGCGGCGGCCTCGGCGATCTCCGGCGCGTGCACCCGCTCGCCGAGCGCCGAGCGCAGCGTGGCGTCGACCGCGCGCAGCCGGGCCGCGAGCACGTCGGCGGGGTCGGCGATCGACCAGACCCTCGGCACGTACCGGGCGACCATCGCCGGGCTGAAGCTGTAGAAGGTCGAGGTGACCAACTCGGCGGAGGCCGTCCCGAGGGCCGCGGCACGCATCGCGAAGTAGGCCGGCCATCGTTCGTCCACCGCGTAGCCGAGCGCCGCGAACTCCTCGAACATCTTCGGCGAGTAGTAGTGCAGCGCGTGCAACGGCTCCAGGGTCTGCCACATCCGGCGGACCAGCACGGCGTCCAGGGCCTTGTTCGTTTCGTTCGTCTCGTTCGTCGTGCTCATGTCGTGCAGTCCTCTTTCCGACTTCCGAGCGGCTCGCCCGGCGGGCAACTTGTCACTGGCAAGATTGCTCTCGTGCTGCAAACTTGTCAATGCCTAGATCCCGGGTAGCATCGACCCATGAGCACCGGACGCCCCTATCACCACGGCGACCTGCGCCGCGCCGTACTCGCCGCCGCGCTGGACGTGGTGGCCTCGGACGGCCTCGGCGCGATCAGCCTGCGCGATCTGGCCCGCCGCGCGGGCGTGTCGCACGCCGCCCCCGCGCACCACTTCGGCGACAAGACCGGGCTGCTCACCGCGATCGCCGCCGAGGGCTACGGCCTGCTCGCCGACGCGCTTGCCGAGGTCGTGCCCGGCGACGCGGACGCCCTGCGCGAACTCGGCGTGCGCTACGTGCGCTTCGCGCTCGCGCATCCCGCGCACTTCGAGGTGATGAACCGTCCGCACGCGGTCGACGGCGCCGACCCGGAACTGCTGCGGCAGCGGGCCCGGGCCGGTGAGTCGTTGCGCGGCGGCGTCGCGGGGGTGCCGGCCGAGCGCCGGGGCGATCCGGACCAGGCGGTGCTCGCCGCGTGGTCGCTCGCGCACGGCTATGCCACCCTGTGCCTGTCCGGTGGCATCCCGGCGGGAGCCGATCCGGCGGGCACCTTCCGGTCGCTGACGGGCCTGTTGTTCTCCGGGCCCGCGATGGAGTGACGCGCGGCGCGCCGGGTCCGGGGATTCGCCCGATTCGCCCGGGGGCAACGATTCCGGGCGGCGATGTGCACCATGTGTGACGGGAGGACTCTTGACCGTGATGTCGCCGTCCCGGTACACCTGGCAGTCGGGTCGAGCACGGCCCGCCCGATCCTCTGGAGATTCGCGCCTCGTCGAGCCGGGGACCTCCCGCGCCTCGATGCCGTGACCCGGTGCAGGCCGTGGCTCGTGACCGGGCACGCCACGCACGTGAACCCCCGCGGGCGTGGTGCCGACCCGGATCCAGCCGCCGCCGACGCGCACCTGCTCGGCGTGCGGGTCGGATCCGGGGAGGTGCCGTGCGATCGGGTGAGGGGAGACCGGGAATGCCGGAAGTGAGCGTCGTCGTCCCGCTCTACGGCGACCACGAGGCGCGCGGGGTGTTCGCCTCGGTCGCGGCGGCGTGGCTGGCGCAGAGCGTGTGCTGCGAGGTGGTGCTGGCGACGGCCGGCGACGCGGTGCCGGTCGTACCGCCGGATCTGGACGCGCGTCGCCGGGTGCGGGTGATCCGGGCCCCCGAGACGAGCCTGGCCGCCGGGTTGCTGCGCAACGTGGCGGCGGCTCGGGCCAGGGCGCCGGTGCTGTACCTGACCGATGCCGATGTGGCTCCGCTCGGGCGCGACTTCGTGGCCCGCGCGCTGGAGCTGGCGGCCGGCGGGGCGCTGGCCCAGCCGTGGATGTACCGGCTCGTCGGCGCCGCCGAACTGCCCGTCGGGTGGGCCGCGGTGGACCTGGTGCCGGTGGGCGAGGACCCGTTCTGCTTCGTCCGGGAGGACCCGGACGGCGTGCTGCGCGGGTTCCCGGACGAGCGGCTGGTCTGGGATCCGCCGCGGGCCGGGGCACCGGAGGGCGCCACCCCGCGGGCGTTGCCGCCGCCGCGGGCGCGGGCGCCCTACGGACCCCACAGCCGGTTGTGGCGCGCGCCCTACCAGTGGGGCGCGATGCTGGTGGACCGCCGGACCTTCGACGGGGTGGGCGGGTACTGCCCGCGATATCTGGGCTGGGGCGGCGAGGACGTCGACCTGCTCGCGAAGGTCGCCGCGCACACCCGGCTGCGCCGCGGCCGGCAGCTCGATCGATCCTGGAGCTGCCTGCACTTCGAGCACCGCACACCATACGACGGAACCGAGCAACAGGCGGCCAACGAACGCCTGTTGGCCGCGCGGATCGCGGCCGGTCCGGACGCGATGATCGAACAGGACCTGGCCGAGCACGCCGACCCGGGCGGCATGCCCCAGGGCCATTGAGCCCGCACCGCCCGCCGCGACGGTGCCGGCCCGAGCCGACCCGGCTATCGAGTCCGGTCGAGCCGATCCCGGAACAGGGCCAGGCCGGCCGCGCATTGCGAGTGCAGCGGGGTCGGCAGGGCGTCGGGCGCGAACCACTCCAGCGCGTCGAACTTGTGCGGCTCGCCGATGGCGACCCGGCCCGGCTCGACCTCGACCGCGAACACCACCGCGACCCAGTGCGAGGCGACCGGGTCCCCGCGCAGCACGTTGCGCACCCCGATCGTCTCGATCGACAACGCCTCGGTCGAGTACTCCTCGCGCACCTCGCGGGCCACCGCACGCTCGAACGTCTCGCCCCACTCCAACGCGCCCGCACCGGTGTCCCAGGTGCCGGCCTCGTCCCGGGCCGCCGCCGAGCGACGCGCCAACAACACCCGCCCGGCCCCGTCGTGGCAGATGAACACACAGGACACGGACGGGCCGCCCGGCCGGTTCGTCGCCATCAGAAGTGCTTCAGCAACTCGGGGAACGCGGTCAGCGTGAGCACCCGATCGTCGTGCGGGTCCAACTCGCTCTGCTCCAGGACCCAGGTGTGCGCGTTCGGGATGAACACCGCGCCCAGCCCCGCGCCGCGCGCGGGAAGGATGTCCGACTTGGGGGAGTTGCCGATCATCCAGGTCGTCTCCGGCACCAGCCCGTGCGCACGGGTGAGATCGAGGTAGGCGTCGACGCCCTTCTCCGGCACGATGTGCACGCTGCGGAAGTGGTGCGCCAGCGCGGACGCGTCGATCTTGCGCTGTTGCTCCTCGGTGTCGCCCTTGGTGAGCAACATCAGGTCGTGGCGCGCGCCGAGCGTGGTGAGCGTCTCGACCACGCCGGGAACCAGTTCCATCCGGTTCTCCAGCAGCGCGACCGCGAGTTGCCCGATGTGCCGCAGCTCCGCCTCGGTGGCCGGCCGCGCGTGCAGCCGCGCCACCGTCTCGCCCAGACTGCGCAGGAACATCTTGCTGCCGTAGCCGTGCGTGATCGCGTTCGCGGCCTCGATGTCGTTGAGCATCGCGCGGATCTCGGTCCGGTCGAGCGTGGGGTGGTCGAGCCAGTCGAGCCAGTCCTCGATGACCCGCTCGAACAGGACGTTGTTCTCCCACAACGTGTCGTCGGCGTCGAAGATCAGGACCTGACGCGAAAGGCCCGTCGGCGTGTTCATGGTTCGTTTCGTCTCTGTCCGCTCGGCGACACTGCGGCGATCATCCTAGAGCGGACCGCCGGCCCCCCTCATCGGATTTTCCGACCGCTGCCCGTGCCCAACCGGCAGGGACGGGACGGCGGTGCGGGCCGAAGTCGGGAGCGGGTCACGACCGCGCCGGCGGCTTGCCGCGCAGGGCCTGCCACTTCTCCAGCACGCCCGCCATCTCCTGCTGGGCGAAGGCGAAGAAGTCCCGCATCTCCGCCATCCGGGCACCCGCCTTCGTGCCGGGGCCGCCGAGCGGTCCGATGCCCTTGTCGGTGGCGGCGATGAGCTGGGCGAACAGCGCCTGCTTGGTCGCGGTGCCGGTGTACCAGGCGTCGTCGGGCAGCAGGTACAGATCGCTGCGCGAACCCAGGACCGACTCGCGGGTGACCAGTCCGACCTGGGCGAGGTAGCGGACCGCGCCCGAAATCGCGGCGGGGCTCGCGGCCAGCCGGTCGGCCAGCTCGCCGGCGGTCAACCCGCGCTCCTCGGCGGCCATCAAGGTGATCAGTACGCGGGCGCTCATCCTGGGGAAACCCCAGTCGGCGAACAACATCGCCATCTGTTCGATGAAGTGCCGCGCGGCCTCCTCGTCCCGGCCGTCAGCCACGCCCATCAGCTCCTCCGCCGCGTCGGTGGGTCGCCCTCGGCGGGAGCCTGCGGGCGTATATACATTACGTTATGAAGCTTCACAAACACGTGAAGTAACAGTAGCATCCGGGGGGTGAACGCAATCGACGTGATCTGCACCACAGGGCTGCAGAAACGGTTCGGGCAGGCAGTCGCCCTGGACGGGCTGGACTTACAGGTGGCCCAGGGCGAGGTGCACGGACTGCTCGGCCCCAACGGCGCGGGCAAGTCCACCGTGATCCGCATCCTGCTGGGCCTGCTGCGCCGGGACGGCGGCACCGTTACCCTGTTCGGCGGCGACCCCTGGCAGGAGGCCACGGCACTGCACCGAAGACTGGCCTACGTGCCCGGCGACGTGAGCCTGTGGCCCAATCTGAGCGGGGGCGAGACGATCGACCTGCTCGGCTCGATGCGCGGCGGCCTGGACAAGGCCCGTCGCGACGCCCTCGTGGAGCGGTTCGAACTGGACCCCAAGAAGAAGGGCCGGGCCTACTCCAAGGGCAACCGACAGAAGGTGGCGCTCGTCGCCGCCCTGGCCTCCGAGGCCGAACTGCTCATCCTCGACGAGCCGACCTCCGGCCTGGACCCGCTGATGGAGGCGGTCTTCGGCTCGTGCGTGGCCGAGGCCAAGGAGCGCGGCGCGACCGTCCTGCTCTCCAGCCACATCCTCAGCGAGGTCGAGGAACTCTGCGACCGGGTCTCGATCATCCGCGAGGGACGCCGGGTCGACTCCGGCTCGCTCGACGACCTGCGCCACCTCTCGCGCACCACCATCACCGCGACGGTGTTCCGGTCGCCGGGCAACCTGGACGCCATCGGAGGTGTGCACGAACTACAGGTCGACGGGCGCTCGGTGAGCTTCCAGGTCGATCCGGACGCGTTGGAGAAGACGCTGCGCCTGCTCACCGACGCGGGCCTGGAGTCGTTGACCAGCCGGCCGCCCACGCTGGAAGAACTGTTCATGCGCTACTACTCCGGGGACAAGCAGTGAGCGGCGGGCTCGCCGGCCTGCGCGAGTTGTCCAAGCTCGCCTCCCGCCGGGACCGGATCATCCTGCCCCTGTGGGCGTACGCCCTGATCGGCAGCGCGGCCTCGACCGCCTACAGCATCAAGGGCCTCTTCCCCGACCAGGCGTCGCGGCAGGAGTTCGTCGACGGCATCCGGGCCGCGTCCGGCGCCGCCGCGCTCTACGGCCGGATCCTGGACACCTCTCCCGGAGCCATCACCACGTGGCGCTCGGCGGTGCTCGGCGCCGTCCTGGCCGCGGTGATGTCCATTCTCCTCGTCGTCCGGCACACCCGGGCGGAGGAACAGACGGGCCGTCAGGAACTGGTCGCCGCGGGCGTCGTGGACCGGGCGGCGCCACTGGTCGCCGCACTGCAACTGGTGATCTCGGTCAATCTCGCCGTCGGCGTGGTCATCGGCGGCGTACTGCCCCTGGTCGGCCTGCCGGCGGCCGGTGCGTTCGCCCTCGGCCTGTCGATCGCGGCCTGCGGCATCGCCTTCACCGGCATCGCGGCGGTCTGCGCCCAGCTCTTCGAGTCCTCGCGCACCGCGAACGCGGTCTCGCTGACCCTGCTCGGCGCGTTCTACCTGGTGCGCGCGGTGGGCGACATGAGCCACGGCGCCGAGTGGCTGTTGTGGATCTCGCCGATCGGCTGGACCGAGGAGGTGCGGCCCTACGCGGGCGACCGGTGGTGGGTGCTGGCGGTGCCCGCGGTTGCCGCGACCGTACTGATCGTGGTGGCGCTGCGACTGTTGAACGTGCGGGACTTCGGCTCCGGGGTGTTGCCCGCCCGGCCCGGACCCGCGCACGGGGGTGCCGACACCCGCGGCACCCTCGGCCTCGCCTGGCGCATGCACCGCGTCTCGATGCTCGGCTGGACGCTCGGCGTGCTCACCGCGGCGCTGGTCTTCGGCTCCTTCGTCCGCGACGTCGACGTCCTCACCGACAGCGACCGGGTGCGCGAGATCATGGCCGATCTGGGCGGCTCACAGGACATGGCCGACGCGTATGTGTCCTCCGTGGTGGGCGTGTTCGGGATCATGGCGGCCGTCTTCGCGCTCACCGTGATCGTCCGGGCCCGGGCGGAGGAGGCTGCCGGCCGGATCGAACTCGTCTTCGCCGGCACGCCGAGCCGCGCGCGCTGGCTGCTCGGCCACCTGGTGTTCGCGGTGCTCGGTGCGGTGCTGATCCTGGTCGCCGCGGGATTCGGCATGGGTTTGTCCGCGGGGCTGGGCGCGCACGACGTGGCGGCCACGCTCGGCCGGGTCTTCGGCGCCGTGTTCGTGCAACTCCCGGCCGTGCTGCTGATCGTGGCACTCGCCGTGTTGTTGTTCGCCGCGGTTCCCCGCTGGACCGCCGCCGGATGGGGACTGCTGGGCCTGTTCGCCTTCCTGACCCTGGTCGGCCCCCAGTTGAAGGTCAGCCAGTACGTCCTGGACCTCTCGCCCTTCAGCCACGTGCCCAAGCTCCCCGGCAACGCGGTCCCGGCCACGCCGCTGGTCGTCATGGGCGCCCTGGCCCTGGTCGGCGTCGCCGCGGCGGTGACCGCCTTCCGTCGCCGCGATCTGCTCGCCTGACTCGCATCCGCCCACCGGCGCCGGGCAACGGTCGCCGGAGCGCCCGGGGAACACCCACGGAACACCGCCCAGGCGCCCGACCGAATTCCGGCCGGGCGCCTGTCGCGGTGCGCTGTGCCGTGTCGTTCCCGGCCCCGATCGTCCAAGCTCCGCTCGTCAGGCCCCGATTGCCTGGGTGTGCGGCCCGGTGAACAGCGCCGAGGCCAGTTGCGCCCGGTCGTTGACCCCGACCTTGCGATACATGCGCGTCAGATGTTGCTCCACCGTACTGACCGTGATGTAGAGCAGTTTGGCGATCTCACTGTTCGTATGGCCCAGCGCCACCAGGTCGGCGACGCGCTGCTCCGCGTCGGTGAGCAACGCGGCCGGACCCTTGGGCTCGGCGTCGGGGCGGTCGCGGTCCGCGGGCAGCAGCCTGCTCAGCGGTTCCGCCTGGCACTTGTCCGCGATGATCTTCGCCTGCGAGCCGATCACCCGGGCCCGCCGCGTCTCGCCCACGGCGTTGTACATGTCCGTGAGGTCGGCCAGCGCGCGGGCCAACTCGTAACGGTCCCCGCTCTCCTGCAACGCGTCGACGGCCTGCCGCAACAGCGCCAGCCGCCGGTGCGGTTCGTGGGTCGCCGCCAGCAGGCGCAGCGTCGCCCCGCGGGTGCGTGGTGAACCGCCGTGCTCGCTGCGGCTCAACTGCTCCTCCAGGATCGTCCGGGCCCGATCGCGCTCGCCCATCCGCAACCACGCCTCACCGGCATCGTTGCGCCACGCGATCAGCCCCGGCACGTCCATGCCCCAGCGGGCCATCAGCTCGCCGCAGCCCCGGAAATCCGACAGCGCCCCGTCCCAGTCCCGGACCGCCATGCTGTACCGGCCGCGCGCATGCAGGTAGTGCAGGCCCGGTCGGCTCTGGAGCATGCGGTCCGGGATCGGCAGATAAAGCAGTTCCGCGGCCTCGTCGTGACGCCCCATCGAGGTGAGCGCGATCAGCATGCTGGCCAACGGCAAGCCGACCGCCGCTCCCCACTCGCCGATCGGAACCACGTCGAAGGACTTGGTCGCGTGCGTGACGGCCCCGGGCAAATCACCCAGGCGGATGCAGATCTCCGCCCGCAGCGCGTGCAGTCGGGCCTCGCTGCCGGGTTCGCCGCGTTCCTGCGCGGTGACGATCAGTTCGTCGCAGTGCGGCAGCGCCAGCGCGGGGCGCTCCGCGTAGGTCAACGCGAGCAACGCGCACTCGATCGTGTCCAAATCGGTGCCGTGCAGACGGGTGCCGTGCAAAATCCTTTCCGCTTTGGGTACCGCGCGGTCGGAAAAGCCCTTGGTCAGCACCGAGTCGAGCACCGTCGCCGCGTCGTAGCGACGGCGACTTTCGGTCGTCGAGGGCAGGCCGGGCAACTCGCCCTCGTCCTCACCGGCACTGGGCAACAGACCCAGCAACGGGGTGTACGAGCAGCGCATCCACATCCGGGCGGCGCGCAACTCCATCGCCGTCTCCGGGGTCGTGGCCCGACCCGAGTCGGTCAGATGCCGCAACGCCTCGGTGGCGGCCTCGAAACGACCGGTCCACAACAGCGCCCGGATCACCGCCAGGGTTTCGCCGCTGCCCAGGCAGCCGGTGCGCACCGCCTGGAGGAGATCGGGGATCTGTCGTTCCGGAATGCCCGGTTCCATCCGCCGCTCCGCCTGGAGCAACGCCGCCCTGGTTCGGGCCAGTTCACCCGCGTTGGCGCTCAACGTGCAGGCCAGGCGCAGATAGTCGACCGTCCTGGTGCCCCGGCCCTCGGACAGCGCCGACGAGGCCGCCGCGTCGAGTACCGGTACCGCCCAGGGTGTACGCACCCCTCGGCCCGCCAAGAGATGCTCGGCGACGACGGTGGTGGTGGCGCCCTCCGCGTACGTCAACTCCGCCGCGTCCCGGTGCAGTGCCGCCGTGGCCTCGGGGCCGAGGCCCGTCAACATCGCCGCCGCCGCCGCGGGATGGCGGAAGCGACCCCCGTCCAGAACGCCCGAGGCGTCGAGCACCGTCAGGCACCGCGTCACCGTACCGGACGCCAGTCCCAGTAATCGGGCGATCGGTTCCGGGGTGCCCAGCACGGCCAGTGCCTGGGCCACCGCCGCCGTGGGCGCCGGGCTGCGATGCACGCACGAGAGCAGCGCCCGGGCATAGCCCGGGGACGTCGCGTGCCCGCCGAGCCGGAAGTCGTCCAGGACCCCGTCCAGCAGCAGCGGATTGCCGCCGCTCAGCCACAGCGCCCGGGCCGTGACCTGCTCCGCCCGGTCCGCGCCGAGCCTGGCCACCGCCGCGGCCCGCACCCGGTCCACGTCGAGCGGCGCCAGATGCACCCCGCGGGCATGCGGCAGCCGGAGCAACTGCTCGACGAAGTCCTCGCATCGGTCGTTCGCCGCGTCGTGGTGGGTGAACACCGCGAGCAGCGGTGTGTTGTGCATGCGGCGCGCCAGATAGGCGAGACACGCGAGCGAGGCCGGGTCGGCATGGTGGACGTCGTCCACCACGATGGCCAGCGGTCGAGGCCCGGCCAGGCCGAGCAGGACCGTGCACAGGGACTCCACGATCTCGGCGTCCGCCGCGGACAGTCGGCCCGGCGGCCCGTGCGGCGCGGCCGTCATCTGCGCCCGGCCGGTCGCGAGCAGTCGGCCCACCCGATCGCGGACCGGGGGCGACAACGAAGCCTCCTGGAGTAGTTGGCCGATCACCCCCAATGGGATGCCCGCCTCCGACTCGGACGCCACGGCTGGTAGGACCAGGCCGCCCGCGGCCCGCACCCGATGAGTGAACGTGGCCAGCAGTGTGGTCTTGCCCATGGCCACGGAGGCACCGACGACGGCGATTCCGCTTTCTCCCGCGAGTGCGCCGTCGAGGAGTTCGGCCAGTACGGCCGCCGCATGTGAACGCTCCCGAGTGTTCACGTCTTGGTCTCGTCACGGACGGTGCCGGTCGGTGCCTGGCGATGTCGTGGGTGTGGGGACGGAGGCGGCGCGAGTCTCGTGGACGGGGTGTGCAGACGATGAGGGCGCACGATGGTCTCCATGTACCTTCCTTCACAGCAGTGATGGGGACACGAAAACGTCGAGGGGTACCACGCTGTAGCACCGACGTTCCGGACGTCGACCATGCGATCTGCCGCCGACTCCCTGGCCAGGGGTCGCGCTGCGCATGTCGACGGTTACCGTCAGATCACGTTAACAGGGATTCGGGCGACGTTCGAGACTCCTTGACGCGGGCCTTGCAGTGACACGAAACACTTCGGCGCACCGACGAACTCGCCGATTTTGCGGGCAGGTTCGACCGATGGGGCGACGTTGCCCGGCCGCCGGAACGCGCCGGCCCGGTTTTGCTCCCACGCAGGTCGGCGGCCCACGGGGACGACCCCCGGGGTGGACAGGGGTCGGAAACAGGGGTGGTGTCGTCCGCAAGGGCGATCGAACACTGGGTCCTGTGTGAGACCGGCTTCCCGGTCCGGCGCGGGCCTTCGCGCCCGCGCCTTCGCCGTTGACCCGCCCGGAAGGAGTCGGCGTGCCCGACGAGGTGACTCGTAAGGCCCTGGCACTGGAGTACTGCCGCAGGATGAACGCCGGCGACGTCGAGGGCGTCCTCGAACTGTTCGCCCCCGACGTGGTATTCGAGGATCCGGTCGGCTCCGGCGAGCAGGTGGGCCGGGACGCTCTGCGCGCGCACATCACCCGGGCCATCGTCGACGACCGGGCCCGGGAACGCCCCGGCACGCCGGTCGCCGCCCACGACGGCGAGACCGTCGTGCTGCCCGCCACCATCGAACTGAGCCCACGCAGTTATCCGAAGCGGATCGAGATCTCGATCATCGGGATCGTCCGCTTCCGCGACGACGGCCTGGTGGGCGACTTCCGTGCGTTGTGGGGCGATACCGACATGAGGGTGCTCGGCTGACCGCACCACCACAGGCGCGGCACCGGGCGTCACCGGTGCCGCGGACCACGCCTGGCGCCGGCACCGCCGGAGACCGCGATACACCGCCGACAGGAAGGATCACGACATGACCGAGGTTCCGGCCCAGGCCAAGCCGTTGCCCGTCACGCGCACCACGCCCCTGGACCCGCCGCCGGAACTGCTCGAACGGCAACGGGCCTGCCCGGTCGACCGGTTGTTGTACCCCGACGGCAGCGAGGGCTGGCTGATCACCGGCTACGACCAGGTCCGGGCGGCCCTGGCCGACCTGCGTTTCAGCTCGCGCAAGGACCTGCTGCGCTCGCCGATCCAATCGCAGGAGCCCACCGCCGCCAAGCCCGGCTTCTTCGTCTACACCGACCCGCCCGAGCACACCCGCTACCGTCGCCTGCTCACCGGCCTGTTCACGCTCCGGCGGATGAACCAACTCGGGGACCGTGTACGGGAGATCGCCGCCGACGCGCTGGACGCCATGGAACAGGCCGGCCCGCCGGTCGACCTGGTACCCGCCTTCGCGCTGGCCGTCCCGTCGCTGGTGATCTGCGAACTGCTCGGCGTGCCCTACGAGGACCGCGAGGTCTTCCAACACAACTCCACCGTCATCCAGGACACCAACACCCCGATCGAACAGGCCTACGCCGCCCTGGAGGCGATGCAGAAGTACCTGGCCGGCCTGGTCGAACGGCGCCGCGGCCCGGACCCCTCCGACGACATCCTCGGCGGCCTGGCCGCGCACGAGGAACTCACCGTCGAGGAGGTCACCAACGTCTGCTTCCTGCTGTTGGCCGCAGGGCACGAGACCACCGCCAACATGCTCTCGCTGGGCACCTACGCCCTGCTCACCAACCCCGATCAGCTCGCCGCGCTGCGTGCCGGCGAGACCACGATGGAGAGCGCCGTCGAGGAACTGATGCGCTACCTGACGGTCAACCACTACGGCCCGATCCGCGGCGTCCTGGAGGACTTCGAGTTCGAGGGCTGTCCGATGAAGGCCGGCGAGACGGTCACCCTGTCCGCGTTCGCGGCGAACCGCGATCCCAAGCACTACGCCGACCCCGACCGCCTGGACTTCGCCCGCGGCGGCCGCGGCCAACTCTCCTTCGGACACGGCATCCACCAGTGCATCGGCCAACAACTGGCCCGCATCGAGATGCGGATCGGCTTCGAGGCCCTGTTCGAGCGATTCCCCGGACTGCACCTGGCCGTTCCCGCGGAAGAGGTCCGGATGCGGGACACCATGCTGATCTACGGCGTCGCCTCGATGCCGGTCGCCTGGTAGGCGGGCCGATGCGGATCGAGGTGGACCGCGACCTGTGCTGCGGCGCCGGGATGTGCGCGCTGGAGGCACCGGAGGTCTTCGACCAGGACGAAACCGAGGGCCTGGTCGTGCTGCTCCTGCCGGAGCCGCCCGACGCAGGCCACGAGGCCGTCCGCGAGGCGGCCAGGCTCTGCCCGTCCGGGGCGGTCAAGCTCACCGAGTGAGTCCCGGCCCGGCCATCGGGCCACAACCGCGAACCGGCTGAGAACTGAAGGGCTTGACATGGTACGTGGGGACCGCCTGGGCAACGACCCGTCCGCGAACCGGGGTTCCGGTCCGGACCGGCACGAGCCGATCGCCGTCGTCGGCATGGCGTGTCGGCTGCCGGGGGTGGACGGCCCGGCGGACCTGTGGCGGCTCCTGCGCGCGGGCGCCGACACCGTGGCACCGCCCGCCGCGGACCGCGCCGGCATCGGCGGCGTATCGGGTCGGGGATCCTTCCTCGCCTCCGTCGACGGCTTCGACCCGGCCTTCTTCGGCATCTCCGGGCGCGAGGCCGCCGCCATGGACCCGCACCAGCGGCTGATGCTCGAACTGAGCTGGGAGGCGTTGGAGGACGCCGGCACCGTGGCCGACACGCTGGCCGGCACCCGCACCGGCGTGTTCGTCGGCGCCTTCTCCGACGACTACTCGCTGCTGCTCCAGGCCGACGGTCCGGACGCGGTGACCGCGCACAGCACCACCGGCCTGCACCGCAGCATCATCGCCAACCGGGTCTCCTACTTCCTGCGCGCGGGCGGCCCCAGCCTGACCGTGGACACCGGCCAGTCCTCCTCCCTGGTCGCCGTGCACATGGCCTGCGAGAGCCTGCGCTCCGGCGAGTCCGAGACGGCCCTGGCCGGCGGGGTGAACCTGATCCTGACCCCGCAGTCCACCGAACGCATGGAACGTTTCGGCGCACTGTCACCGGACGGACGCTGCTACACCTTCGATGCCCGGGCCAACGGCTACGTCCGCGGCGAAGGCGGTGCCGTGGTGGTGCTCAAGCCCCTGCGGCGCGCGCTCGCGGACGGCGACCGGATCCACTGCCTGCTGCGCGGCAGCGCCGTCAACAACGACGGCGGCGGCCAGACGCTCACCGCGCCCAGCGCGAGTGCGCAACAGGACGTGCTGCGCCGGGCGTACCGGCAGGCGGACGTGGACCCGGCCCGGGTCGGCTACGTCGAGTTGCACGGAACCGGCACCCGGCTCGGGGACCCGATCGAGGCCGCCGCGCTGGGCGCCGTGCTCGGCGCCGCGCGCGAGCCCGACCGGCCCCTTCCGGTCGGCTCGGTGAAGACCAACGTCGGCCACCTGGAGGCCGCGGCCGGGGTGATCGGACTGGTCAAGGCCGCCCTGGTGGTCTCCCACCGGGAGATCCCGGCCTCGCTGAACCACGTGGAGCCCAATCCCGACATCCCGTTGGCCGAACTGCGCCTGACGGTGCAGACCGAGCCGATCGCCTGGCCGGCCGCGGCCGGGCCGCGGATCGCCGGAGTGAGCTCGTTCGGCATGGGCGGGACGAATTGCCACGTCGTGCTCACCGACGCCGACACCGTGGTCGAGCAGGGGACTCCGGCCCCGGCCGGCGCGACCCCCGGTCCCGCGGCGGGCCCCCTGCCCCTGCTCGTCTGCGGCCACACCGACTCGGCGCTGCGCGCACAGGCCGCCCGACTCGCCCGCTTCGTCACCGACCGGCCGGAACTCGACCTGCCCGACCTCGCCCATTCGCTGGTGTCGACACGCTCGTTGCTCGCCCACCGCGGCGTGGTGATCGCCGGCGGCCGGGCCGACCTGGTCGAGGGCCTGACCGCGCTCGCCGCCGGCGAACCGGCGCCGGGCGTGGTGGCCGGCCGGGCCCGATCCACCGCGCGCCCGGTGCTGGTCTTCCCCGGCCAGGGCTCGCAGTGGCTCGGCATGGCCGCGGATCTGCTCGACTCCGAACCGGCTTTCGCCGCGCGGATCGCCGACTGCGAGGCGGCACTCGCGCCGCACGTCGACTGGTCGTTGACCGCGACCCTGCGCTCGGACTCCGAGGACTGGCTGGAGCGGGTCGACGTCGTGCAGCCCGTGCTCTGGGCGGTGATGGTCTCGCTCGCCGGACTCTGGGCCTCCTCCGGGGTGCGGCCCGCCGCCGTGGTCGGGCACTCCCAGGGCGAGATCGCCGCCGCGTGCGTCGCCGGCGCGCTCTCGCTGGAGGACGGCGCGACCGTCGTGGCGTTGCGCAGCAAGGCCATCCTCGACCTGTCCGGCCGAGGCGGCATGGTCTCGGTCGGCGTCTCGGCCGACCGGATCACCGAACTGATCGCCCCGTTCAAGAAACGACTCTCGATCGCCGCGATCAACAGTCCGGCGTCGGTGATCGTCTCGGGCGCGCAGGGCGCCCTGGACGAATTCCTGGCCATCTGCGAGGCACAGGGCACCTGGGCACGGCGCGTACCGGTCGATTACGCCTCGCACTCCGCCCAGGTCACCAAAACCCGGAAAACCCTGCTGCGGGCCCTGGCCGGGATCCGGCCGCGTACCTCGCACATCCCCTTCTGCTCGTCGGTGACCGGCGAACTCCTCGACACCGCCGCCCTGGACGCCGGGTACTGGTACACCAACCTGCGCAAGACCGTGCGCTTCGACCAGGCCGTGCGTACGCTCCTGCGCCTGGGCCACGACGTTTTCATCGAGTCCAGCGCCCATCCGGTCCTGACCACCGGCATCCTGGAGACGATCGAGGACACCGGGTCCGACGCCGCCGCGTTCGGCACGCTGCGCCGCAACCAGGGTGGCTCCGAGCGCTTTCGCACCGCCCTGGGCGAAGCCCACGTCCGCGGGGTCGCCGTCGACTGGCACCCCGCCCTCGTCGCCGGGGCCTGCCGGGTCGACCTGCCGACCTACGCGTTCCAGCGCGAACGCCACTGGCTGGGCTCCGCGGTCGACGCGCCCACCGACGACGGGTCGCGGCCGTCCGCACCGGTCGGCGGGCCGGCGGCATTGCCCCCGGAGGAGCGGGAACAGGCGATCCGCGAACTGACGTTCGCCCATGCCGCGACCGTGCTGGGCCGCCGCGCGCTGGGCCCGGCCGACGCCGAGCAGACGTTCAAGGCACTGGGCCTGGACTCGCCGAGCGCCGTCGAATTCCGCAATCGCATCAACACCGACACCGGGCTCCGGCTGCCGACCACGCTCGCCTACGACCACCCCACGCCGGTCGCCGTCGTCCGCCACCTCACCGCCCTGATCGCGGAGGCCACGGGAGGGCAGTCGGCGGCCGACCCGACCGCCGTCGCCGGGTCCGCGCCCGGAAGCGGGACGAAGCAGGCGGCCGGATCACCGACCGACGCCGACCCGATCGCCATCGTCGGCATGGCCTGCCGACTGCCCGGCGGGATCGCCTCGCCCGAGGATCTGTGGCGCCTGGTGGCCGCCGGCGGGGAGGCCATCACGCCGTTCCCGGACGACCGAGGCTGGGACCTGGCGGGACTCTACGACCCCGACTCGGCGAAAGCCGGCACCAGTTACGCCCGGCACGGCGGCTTCCTGCACGGCGTCGCCGACTTCGACGCCGAGTTCTTCGGGATCTCGCCGCGTGAGGCGTTGGCGATGGATCCGCAACAGCGGTTGTTGTTGGAGACCTCCTGGGAGGTGTTCGAGCGGGCCGGGATCGACCCGGCCGAGCTGCGCGGCAGCCGAACCGGTGTGTTCGTCGGCGCGATGAACCAGGACTACGGCGCGCGGCTCGACGAGGCAGCCAACGGCTCCGAGGGCTACCTGCTCACCGGCAACACCGGCAGCGTCGTCTCCGGACGCCTCGCCTACACCTTCGGTTTCGAGGGGCCCGCGGTCACCGTGGACACGGCGTGCTCGTCGTCCCTGGTGGCCCTGCATCTCGCGGTGCAGGCCGTGCGCGGCGGCGAGTGCTCGATGGCTTTGGCCGGCGGCGTGACGGTCATGTCCACGCCGGGCATGTTCGTCGAATTCAGCCGCCAGCGGGGTCTGTCGCCCGACGGCCGGTGCAAGGCGTTCTCCGCCGCCGCGGACGGCACGGGCTGGTCCGAGGGCGTCGGTGTACTGCTGGTGGAGCGGCTCTCGGACGCGGAGCGCCACGGCCACCGGGTCCTTGCCGTGGTTCGGGGCTCCGCGGTGAATCAGGACGGTGCCAGCAACGGGCTGACCGCGCCGAACGGCCCCTCGCAGCAGCGGGTGATCCGCCAGGCACTGACGAGCGCCGGTCTGTCGGCCGCCGACGTCGACGCGGTCGAGGCACACGGGACCGGTACCACGCTCGGCGACCCGATCGAGGCGCAGGCGTTGCTGGCCACGTACGGCCGTGACCGTGGTGACGAACAGCCCCTGTATCTCGGCTCGTTGAAGTCCAACATCGGCCATGCGCAGGCCGCCGCCGGTGTCGCCGGCGTGATCAAGACGGTGATGGCCATCCGCGCGGGCATCCTGCCGCGGACCCTGCATGCCGACGAACCGTCGCCGCACATCGACTGGTCGGCGGGCGCGGTGGAGTTGTTGACCCGGGCGCGGGAGTGGCCCGTGGTCGACCGACCGCGCCGGGCGGCGGTCTCCTCGTTCGGGATCAGCGGTACGAACGCCCACCTGATCATCGAGCAGGCTGCGGGCGAGACCCCGCAGCCGGACGCGGACCCGGTGACGGGGAGCGCACCGACGGCGGCGTCGGGCCCGGTGTCCGCTGCGGAAGCGGGTTGCGGCGACCCGGACGCGCTGCTGCCGTTCGTCGTCTCCGGGCGTGGCGGGCAGGGGCTTCGAGCCCAGGCGGCCCGGCTGGGGCAATTCGTTCGGGACGAGCCCGAACTGCCGTTGCCCGACCTGGCCGGGGCGCTGGTCGCGTCACGCTCGGTGTTGGATCACCGGGGGGTGGTACTGGCCTCGGGTCGTGCGGAGTTGTCGTCCGGGTTGGCGATGTTGGCCGCCGGGGAGTCCGGGTCGGGTGTGGTTTCGGGGGTGGCGCGGTCCTCCGGGCGGATCGTTTTGGTGTTCCCTGGTCAGGGTTCGCAGTGGTTGGGGATGGCTGCGGAACTGGTGGATTCGTCGGCGGTGTTCGCGGGGCGGGTTGCGGAGTGTGAGGCGGCTCTTGCGCCGTTCGTGGACTGGTCGTTGGTGTCGGTGTTGCGGTCGGAGTCGGAGGAGTGGCTGGACCGGGTCGACGTCGTGCAGCCGGTGTTGTGGGCGGTGATGGTCTCGTTGGCCGAGTTGTGGCGGTCGTTCGGGGTCGAGCCGGCTGCGGTGGTGGGGCATTCGCAGGGTGAGATCGCTGCGGCGTGTGTGGCGGGTGCGTTGTCGCTGTCGGACGCGGCGAAGGTTGTGGCGTTGCGGAGTCGGGCGATTCTGGAGATGGCCGGTTCGGGCGGGATGGCGTCGGTGTCGTTGCCGCGGGTGGACGTGGCGGAGTTGCTGACCGCGTTCGAGGGTCGGGTGTCGGTGGCGGCGGTGAACGGTCCGTCCTCGGTGACGGTGGCGGGTGACTCGGCCGCGCTGGACGAGTTGCTCGCGGAGTGTGATGCGCGGGGTGTGTGGGCGCGTCGGGTCCCGGTGGACTACGCGTCGCACTCGGTGCAGGTGGAGTCCATCCGCGAGCGGCTCCTGACCGAGCTGGCCGATATCGAACCGGCGGTGCCGGCGATCCCGTTCTACTCGGCGGTGACGGCGGAGCGGGTGGAGGGCGCCGCGCTCGACGCGGAGTACTGGTACACCAACCTGCGCGAGACCGTGCGGTTCGAGGAGACGGTGCGGCTGCTGCTCGCGCAGGGCTTCGACACCTTCGTCGAGGCCAGCGCCCACCCGGTGCTCACCACCCCGATCGAAGGCACGGTCGAGTCGGCCGAGGCCGAAGCGGTCGTCCTGGGCACGCTGCGCCGGGGCGAGGGTGACCTGGTTCGCTTCACCGCCGCGGTGGCGCAGGCGTACGTCGACGGCGTCGCCGTGGACTGGTCCCCGCTGCTGGGCGGGCAGCTTCCCGGCCGCGGCACGGTGACCGTCGAGCTGCCGACCTACGCCTTCCGCCGCCGGCGGTACTGGCTGGAACGTATCGAGTCCACCGGCGACGCGCGTGGTCTCGGCCAGGCGCAGGCGGACCATCCGTTGCTCGGCGCCGCGGTGCGACTCGGTGGCGGGCATGGGGTCGTGCTGACCGGCCGGCTGTCGTTGTCCTCGCACGCCTGGCTCGGGGATCACCTGGTCGCCGGCACGGCCCTGCTGCCCGGCGCGGCCTTCGTCGAACTGGTGGTCCGGGCAGGCGACGAGGTCGGCTGCGGTCGGATCGACGAACTCGCCCTGGAAGCGCCGTTGGTGATCCCGGAGCGCGAAGCGGTGCAGATCCAGGTCGTGGTCGGCGCGGCCGAGCACGACGGAACCCGGCCGGTGAGCGTGTTCTCGCGCGGCGCGGCCGAATCGGCGGGGCCGGAGTGGATCCGACATGCCGTCGGCGCACTGTCCGAACGCGGATCGGCGTCCGATGCGTCCGACACCTCCTTCGCCTCCGGCACCTGGCCGCCCAGCGGCGCGGAGCCGGTGCGGCTCGACGACTTCTACGCCGACCTGGTGCCGAAGGGCTATGCGTACGGACCCGTCTTCCAGGGCCTGCGGGCCGCCTGGCGGGTGGGGGAGGACGTGTACGCCGAGGTGGCGCTGCCCGAGGAGCCGGCGCGGAGTGCGGCCCGCTTCGGGCTGCACCCGGCGCTGCTCGACGCGGCACTGCATGCCGCGCTTCCCCGGGGCGACGACGGTGCGGCGGACCGGGTGCGACTGCCGTTCGTCTTCAAGGGGCTGACCCTCTTCGCGGGCGCCGCCTCCCGGTTGCGGGTACGGCTGTCACCCGTCGGCTCGGATGCCGTCCGGGTGACGCTGGCCGATCCGAAGGGCGGCCCGGTGGCTGCGATCGAGGCGCTGACCCTGCGCCCGATCGCCGCCGAGTCGCTCGCGGCGGCACGACCGGTCGCGACGGACGACCTGTGCCGCGTCGAGTGGATGCCGGGATCGGCCGGCGCCGCCTTCGCCGGTGGCATCGCGGTGCTCGACGCCGACACCCCCGACCTGTCGGCGCTGGTCGCGGGCGGCGTACCCGAGGTGGTCGTACTGCCCTGCCTGGTGGCGTCGGAGCCGGGTGACGACCACGCCGCCGCGGCCCATCGGGCGGCGGCCGGGGCGTTGTCGGTGGTGCGCGGGTGGCTGGGTGACGCACGGTTCGCCGAGTCGCGACTGCTCGTGGTTACCCGGGGCGCGGTGGGTGTCGCCGCCGGCCCGCAGCCGTCCGTGCTGCCCGGCCTCGCGGCCTCGCCGGTGTGGGGCCTGGTGCGGTCGGCGGCCACGGAGCATCCCGATCGTTTCGTATTGGTGGACGTCGACCCGGTCGACGGCGAGGACGACTGGCAGGCCCTCCTGCCGGGCGCACTGGCCCACGGCGAACGGGAGATGGCGATCCGCGGCGGCACCGTGTTGGTGCCGCGACTGGTTCGGCACGCCGTCGACTCGCCCGTCTCGGCGTTCGGATCCACCTCCGCGTCCGGGGCCGGGTCTGCTTCTGCCTTTGCCTCTGCGTCCGGCGAAGCGAAGACCTCCCTCGATGCGGGCACGGTCCTGATCACCGGTGGTACCGGCCTGTTGGGCGGATTGATCTCCCGGCGCCTGGTCTCCCGGCACGGGGTGCGCAGCCTGGTGTTGCTCAGTCGTCGTGGCGAACAGGCCCCCGGAGTGCACGAGTTGGTGGCGGAGCTGGCGACGCTGGGTGCGTCGGTGGTGGTGGAGGCGGGTGACGCGGCCGATCGGGAGGCGTTGCGTGGCGTGTTGGGCCGGATCCGGGGCCCGTTGACCGGAGTGGTGCACGCCGCCGGGCTCCTGGACGACGGCCTGGTCGAGGCGTTGACCGACGAGCGGTTGCACGCCGTGTTGCGGTCCAAGGTGGACGGTGCGGTCAACCTGCACGAGGCGACGCGCGATCTCGACCTCGCCGCCTTCGTGCTCTTCTCCTCGGTCTCGGGGATCCTGGGCGGCCCGGGCCAGGCGAACTACGCTGCGGCGAACACGTATCTCGATGCCCTCGCGCACGCCCGCCGGGCCGACGGGCTCCCCGCCACCTCGATGGCCTGGGGCCTGTGGGCCGAGGCCGGCGGGATGACGGGCGCGATGAGTGGCGCCGACCGACAGCGGATGAGCCGGCTCGGCGTCGGGCCGCTCGCCACCGAACAAGGTCTCCGCTTGTTCGACGCCGCCCTCGGCAGTGACGAGGCCCTGCTGGTCCCCGTCGCGCTGGACCTGCCCGCACTCCGCGCCCGCGCCGGGAACGGCACGTCGGCGGGAATGTTGCGCGGTTTCGCCCCCGCGCCGGCCCGCCCCACCGCCGACGGCGCGGCCGAGGCCCCGGCGGGATCCGCACTCGCACTACGGCTCGGCGCGTTGCCGGACGCCGAGCGGGAACGGGCCCTACAGGAGCTGGTTCGCGAACAGGTGGCGGCCGTACTCGGCCTGCCCACGGGCGCCGACGTCGACTTCGCCGGCACCTTCAAGTCCCTCGGCTTCGACTCGCTCACCGGACTCGACCTGCGCAATCGGCTGAATTCCGCGACCGGTCTGCGGTTGTCGGCCACGCTGGTCTTCGACCACCCGACGCCGACCGCGCTGTTGCGCACCATCCGGCAGACCCTCTTCGGCGCTCGGGAGGCGCCCCCCGCCGCGGTGGTCGGTGCGGTCGTGGACGACGAACCGATCGCGATCGTCGGCATGGCCTGCCGCTATCCCGGTGGGGTGGAGTCGCCGGAGGACCTGTGGCGCCTGGTCGCCGAGGGTCGGGACGCGGTCTCGCCGTTCCCGACGAACCGGGGCTGGGACCTGGAGGGTCTGTACGACCCGGACCCCTCGGTCTCCGGGAAGAGCTATGCCCGCGAGGGCGGATTCCTGCACGACGCGGGGGAGTTCGACGCCGGATTCTTCGAGGTCTCGCCGCGCGAGGCGTTGGCGATGGACCCGCAGCAGCGGCTTCTCCTGGAGACCTCCTGGCAGGTGCTGGAGCGGGCCGGAATCGATCCGACCACGCTGCGCGGCAGTCGGACGGGCGTGTTCGTCGGGGTGATGTACCACGACTACGCGTCGGGCATGCAGAAGGTGCCCGAAGGGGTGGACGGCTACCTGCTGATGGGCAACACCGGCAGCGCCGCCTCGGGCCGGCTGTCCTACACCTTCGGGTTCGAGGGACCCGCGGTGACCGTGGACACGGCCTGCTCGTCGTCGCTGGTGGCCCTGCACCTGGCCGTTCAGGCATTGCGCAGCGGCGAATGCTCGATGGCGCTGGCCGGCGGTGTCACGGTGATGTCGACGCCCGAGGTCTTCGTCGAGTTCAGCCGCCAGCGCGGGTTGTCGCCCGACGGGCGCTGCAAAGCCTTCTCCGCCGACGCGGACGGGACCGGCTGGTCCGAGGGCGTCGGCGTGTTGCTGGTGGAACGACTGTCGGACGCGCAGCGCAACGGCCATCACATCCTGGCCGTGGTGCGGGGCACCGCGGTGAACCAGGACGGTGCGAGCAACGGGCTGACCGCGCCGAACGGCCCCTCGCAGCAGCGGGTCATCCGTCAGGCGCTGGCGGTTGCCGGCCTGTCGGCCGCCGAGGTCGACGCGGTCGAGGCGCACGGGACGGGCACGACGCTGGGCGACCCGATCGAGGCGCAGGCGCTGATCGCGACCTACGGTCGGGATCGCGACGCGGAACGGCCCTTCTACCTCGGGTCGTTGAAGTCGAACATCGGTCACGCCCAGGCCGCGGCCGGTGTGGGCGGCGTGATCAAGATGGTGATGGCGATGCGCGAGGGCGTGTTGCCGCGGACCCTGCACAGCGCCGAGCCGTCCCCGCACGTGGATTGGTCGGCGGGCGCGGTCGAACTGCTCACCGAGGCGCGCACGTGGCCCGAGACGGGTCGTCCCCGCCGAGCGGGCGTCTCGTCGTTCGGCGCCAGCGGCACCAACGCGCATGTCGTGCTGGAACAGGGCCCCGAGCCGGTGTTCCCGGCGACCGAAGAGCCAACGCCGGCCGATGAACGCGTACTTACCTGGCTGCTGTCGGCGAAGTCCGACGACGCGCTCGAAGCACAGGCCGTTGCCCTGTCCACGCACCTGCGGGACCACCCCGAACTCGATCTCGCCGCCGTTGCCTCGGCGCTCGCCGTCTCGCGCGCGGCCCTCGACGAGCGGGCCGCGGTGATCGGTTCCACCCGTGCCGACCTGTTGGCCGGCCTCGACGCGCTCGCGGCGGGTGAGGCCACGTCAGGTGTCGTACGCGGCTCGATCCTCGGAACGGGAGATCTCGCCTTCCTGTTCAGTGGGCAGGGGTGCCAGCGGGTCGGCATGGGGCGTGAACTGCACGACGCCTACCCGGTGTTCGCGGAGGCGTTCGACGCCGCCGTGTTCGAGTTGGACCGGCAACTGACGGGTCATGTCGCGCATTCGGTGCGGGATGTGGTGTTCGGCGGGGTCGGTGCCGAGGGTTTGTTGGACGAGACGGTGTTCACGCAGGCCGGGTTGTTCGCGGTGGAGGTGGCGCTGTTCCGGTTGGTGGAGTCGTTGGGTGTGCGGCCGGGGTTCCTGCTGGGGCATTCGATCGGTGAGTTGGCCGCGGCGCATGTGGCGGGGGTGTGGTCGCTGGAGGACGCGGCGGCGGTGGTGGCGGCGCGTGGGCGGTTGATGCAGGCGTTGCCGGCCGGTGGGGCGATGGTCGCGGTGCAGGCGCCCGAGGACGAGGTGCGGGCGGCGCTGGACGGGTCGGCCGCGGTGGGTGTGGCCGCGGTGAACGGGCCGACGTCCGTGGTGCTTTCCGGCGACGAGGAGCCGGTGTTGGCGGTGGCGGCCGTCTTCGCGGCGCGGGGGCGCAAGACGCGGCGTCTCACCGTCAGTCATGCGTTCCATTCGTTGCGGATGGACGGCATGCTCGCCGAGTTCCGCGACGTTCTGGCCGGCGTCTCCTTCGCCGAGCCGACGCTGCCGATCGTCTCCAACCTGACCGGACGGCACGCGAGCGCCGAGGAGTTGACCGACCCGGACTACTGGGTTCGGCAGGTCCGCGGTGCGGTGCGCTTCGCCGACGGCGTGGCACACCTGCGCGCGGCCGGCACCGGAACCTTCCTGGAACTGGGCCCCGATGCGGTGCTGACCGCCATGGTCCACGACTGCGTCGCCGCGCCGACCGACCCGGAGGCGGGCGCCACCCGCGACATCGGCATTCGCTCCGCGCTGCGCCGAGGCCACGCGGAGATCGAGGCGCTGCTCGCCGCGGTCGCGTTCGCCCACGTGCGCGGTTGCCCGACCGATCGGGCCGCGCTGCTCACCCCCGCCGCGCGCGGGCATGTCGACCTGCCCACCTACGCCTTCCGGCGCCGGCGCTACTGGCTCGACACGACCGCGAGTGGCCCCGCCGATGCCGCCGGGCTCGGGCTGATTCCGGCCGGACACCCGTTGCTGGCGGCCACCGTGCGGCTCGCCGGCGCCGATGCGGTCATGTTGACCGGCCGGATCTCGCTCCAGGCCCAGCCCTGGTTGGGCGATCACGCGGTCGCCGGAACGGTGTTGTTGCCCGGCACCGCCTTCGCGGAGCTGGTCATGCAGGCGGGCGATCGGGTCGGCTGCGGACGCGTCGACGAACTGACGCTCCGAGCACCGCTCGTGTTGTCCGCCCACGGTGCGTACGCCCTCCAGGTGCAGGTGGAACCGCCCGCTGCCGACGGGCGTCGGGCGGTGGGCGTGTACTCCCGGGACGAAGCGGTGGGCGAGGACGGCGAATGGACCTGCCACGCCGCGGGATTCCTGGCCGAGGACGCCGCCGAAGCGGTGTTCGACCTCGCCGCCTGGCCGCCGGTCGGGGCCCGGGCGATCGACATCGACGACTTCTACCCGCAGGCCGCCGAGGCCGGTTACGGCTACGGGCCCGCCTTCCAGGGGCTGCGTGCGCTGTACCGGGACCCGGACGGCACGCTGTTCGCCGAGGTCGAGGCGCCTGCCGAACACGCCGACGACGCGGGTCGGTTCGGCATTCATCCCGCTCTGCTCGACGCCGCGCTGCATGCGCTGATCGCGGATGATCCGGACCCGGCCGGCCCCGGTCGGGAGCAGACGATGCGGCTGCCCTTCGAATGGAACGGCCTGCGGCTGCACGCGGCCGGGGCGTCCGCGCTCCGGGTGCGCCTGGCCGCGGTCGACGGGGATACCGACCGGATCGCGGTCCGGGCCGCCGACGGCACCGGGCGGCCGGTGTTCTCGGCCGAGTCGCTCGAACTGCGCTCCGCCGACCCGGCACGACTGGGTGCCGCCGCCACGTCGGCGGACTCCCTGTACCCGGTGGTGTGGACCCCGGTCGGCCGCCCGGCCGGGCCGGACACCGCCGAATCGCCCGAACTCCCGGGTTCCGGACCGGAACCGGACCCGACCGTCCTCGACTGCACATCCGTTCCGCCGGCCGCCGCGGACCTCGGGCGGGCCGCCGAAGCGGCTGCCGTCGACCTGCTCGCGGCCGTGCAGGCATGGCTGACCGAGCCGACGACCGACGAAGCCGGTGCGTCGCGCTGTGTGGTGGTGACGCGTGGCGCGGTGGCGGCGGCTCCCGGCGATTCGGTCACCGACCTCGTCCGTGCCCCCCTCTGGGGATTGATGCGATCGGCGCAGAGCGAGCACCCCGACCGGTTCCTGCTGGTCGATCTCGACCCGAACCACGACGCCGACACGGTGGACCCGGTCGAGGTGGCCCGCATCGCCCTGGCCGCGGGTGAGACCCAGGTCGCCGTACGCGCGGGCGCCGTGCTCGCACCGAGGCTGGCCCGGGCGGATCGTGGCGGGACGTTGGTACCGCCGTCCGGCCCCTGGCGGTTGGACGGCGTACCGCGCGGGACGCTGGAGGACCTGGCGCTCGTGCCGGCGCCGGAGGCACAGGTGCCGCTGTCGGCCGGTCGGGTGCGGATCGCGGTGCGGGCGGCGGGGCTCAATTTCCGGGATGTGTTGATCGCGCTGGGGATGTATCCGGGTGCCGCGTCGATGGGTGGCGAGGGTGCGG
>NZ_JBIRRX010000031.1:0-31117 GCF_044333915.1 Embleya sp. NPDC020886
ACGCCCGGTCTCATTCCGAACCCGGAAGCTAAGCTCTCCAGCGCCGATGGTACTGCACTCGAAGGGGTGTGGGAGAGTAGGACGCCGCCGGAATCAACGTGAGTAAGGGGCCCCACCCCGGTGGGGCCCCTTATTTTTTTATCCGGATTTATTTACTGTGGCGACCCCTGTTCGCAGAGGTTCATGGCCACTGTCGGGTGCGCCGACTTCGTTCGTCATACGGGACAATGGTGGTCGAGCCACAGGCGACTGCGTACCCGTACGACGATCACGAGGAGCAAATCCCATGTCCAATCCCCCCTCCGAGGGACGGCCGAGTCGCCGTCCCGGTGGATCGCAGTACTCGGGGGGCGGTGGCGGCGGTGATCGCCGGCCGTTCAACCGTGACGATCGTGGTGGCCGTCCGGCTTCCGGTGGTCGTGATCAGGGCGGCCGGGACGACCGCGGCGGTTCGCGTCCGCCGTTCAACCGTGACGACCGCGGTGGCAACCGTGGTGCGGGCGCAGGTCGCCCCCAGTCCGGTGGACGGCCGCAATCCGGTGGTCGGGACGACCGCGGTGGCGCTTCGCGTCCCTCTTTCAATCGTGATGATCGTTCCGGTGGTGGCTCGCGTCCGCCGTACCGATCGGACCGGCCCGAGCGTTCGGACCGGCCCGGTCGTGACGACCGCGGCGCTTCGCGTCCCTCGTACGGCAACCGTGACGACCGGGGTGGCTCGCGTCCTGCGTTCAACCGGGACGACCGCGGCGCCGGACGTCCGCAGTCGGGTGGTCGGGATGATCGGGGTGGCGCTTCGCGTCCCTCTTTCAATCGTGACGACCGTTCCGGTGGTGGCTCGCGTCCGCCGTACCGTTCCGACCGGCCCGAGCGTTCGGACCGGCCTGCTCGGGACGACCGCGGGGACTCGCGTCCGGGCTTCCGGTCGGATGCTCCCGAGCGTGACCGCGGCCAGTCGCGTACCTCTTACGGGGCGCGCGGTGATCACGCGATCTCGCGGCCGAACCGCGAGGACCGCGACGGCGGTTCGCGTCCCCCCTTCAACCGTGACGACCGTGGTGGACGCCCGTCGTACGGCAACCGTGACGACCGTGGTGGCTCGCGTCCTGCGTTCAACCGGGACGACCGCGGCGGGGATCGTCGCCCTCCGGCCGGTCGTGACGACCGGCCCGGGTTCCGCGAGGAGCGCGGTGGGGAACGTCGTCCGTCGTTCAACCGGGACGATCGTTCCGGTGGGGGCTCGCGTCCGCCGTATCGCTCGGACCGTCCGGAGCGTTCGGAGCGGCCCGGTCGTGACGACCGCGGTGGCTCGCGTCCCTCGTTCGGGAACCGGGACGACCGGGGTGGTGCCGGTGGGCGTCTGCCGTCTCGTTCGGATCGGCCGGCGCGCGACGACCGTGGTGGTAGCGGGCGTCCGTCGTTCAATCGGGACGACCGCGGTGGTTCGCGTCCTGCGTTCAACCGGGACGACCGCGGTGGGGATCGTCGTCCCTCGTTCAATCGTGACGACCGTGGTGGTGCCGGTGCGTCGCGTGCGCCGTACCGTGCGGATCGGCCCGAGCGTTCGGACCGGCCTGCTCGTGAGGAGCGGGAGTTCGGGGATCGTGACCACCGGGACGGCGCCAGCAGCCGGCCGACCTACAACGGTCAGCCCGGCGCGCGGCAGCCGTTCCACGAGCGTCGTCCGGCGCCGCGTCGGGACGACCGGGGTTCGGGTCGTCCGGCGAGTGGTGGTCGGGACGAGCGCGGTGGGTCGCGTCCGTCGTTCGGCACCCGGGACGATCGGGGCGATCGGGGCGGTGCGGGTGGTTCGCGCACGCCTTATCGTTCGGACCGTCCGGAGCGTTCGGAGCGGCCTGCTCGGGACGATCGCGGTGGGTCGCGTCCGCCGTTCCGGTCGGATCGGCCGGAGCGTTCCGACCGGCCCGCTCGGGACGATCGTGGTGGGTCGCGTCCGTCGTACGGCGACCGTGGGGGTTCGCGGTCCTCGTTCAGCCGGGACGACCGTGGTGGGCGTGCCTCGTACGGGGATCGGGACCGGGGCAACAGCCGTCCGTCGTATGGGAACCGGGACGACCGCGGTGGGTCGCGTCCGTCGTTCGATCGTCGGGACGAGCCCGGTTATGTGCCGGTCGAGCGGATGTTCATCCCCGAGGACGTGCAGGCCGAGGAGCTCGGTGCGGAAGCGCGCCAGGAGCTGCGTGGGCTGCCCAAGACCCTCGCGGACGAGGTCGCGCGCAACCTGGTGATGATCGGCCGTACGGTCGACGAGGACCCGGAGCTGGCCTACAAGTACGCCAAGGTCGCGCTGCGGCTCGCGTCACGCGTTGCCGCGGTGCGGGAGGCGGCGGGGATCGCCGCCTACATGGCCGGTGCGTATGCGGAGGCGCTGTCCGAGCTGCGTGCGGCTCGGCGGATGACCGGTTCGAGCGAGCACTGGGCCGTGATGGCCGACTGCGAGCGCGGGCTGGGCCGTCCGGAGCGGGCGTTGCAGATGGCGGGTGCGGACGAGGTCAAGGAACTGGACAAGGCCGCGCAGATCGAGCTGCGGATCGTCGCGGCCGGTGCGCGTCGCGACCTGGACCAGCTCGACGCGGCCGTGGTCACGTTGCAGGTGCCGGAGCTGAACTCGGCGTCGACCAACCCCTGGGTGGCGCGACTGCGGTTCGCTTATGCCGACGCGTTGGCGGCCGTGGGCCGGGACGACGAGGCGCGCGACTGGTTCGGTCGGGCCGCCGAGGCGGACACGACGGGCGAGACGGGTGCGGCCGAGCGGGTCGCGGAACTCGACGGCCTGGACTTCACGGACGCGCTCGACCCGGACGCGGAGGACGACGAGGACTACGTCGAGGAGTCGGACGCGGGTTCGGAGACGGAGTCGGCTGAGCTCGACGACGCGGACGACGAGGCCGAGGTTGCCGCCGCCGATGTCGTCGAGGGTGACGAGCCGGTCGGGGACGCGAAGGACTGATTCGCCCGCGCGGCGGACACGGGGAGGGCCCGGCACATCCGTGCCGGGCCCTCCTCGCGTTTTGCCCACGGGCCGCAGAAGGTTTCCTGCCCGCTCCACCCGTTGCCTTTGGCGCGGAGGCCGCGGTTCTACGGGCACCGGGGCGGCCGGCTCCGGCCCCGCGGCCACGCCCGTGGCCGACCGCGATCCGGGTCTCGGCTGCGGGAACGGCTTGGCCTTCCCCACGCCGCCGAACGCGGCTACGGCCCGGCGCGTCAGCGCCCCCGAGACAGGCAAGCCGCGCGATCGACGCGCGCAGCGCGGAGAGCGGCGGAGCCGCAAAACAAAGACTTCGTGGCCCGGAGCGAAGCGCAGGGACACGAAGTCACGAGCGAGGGGCCACTTTTTTGTGGAGGAGCCTGCGACGGAACAAAAAAGTGGTGCCTCGCGAGCCGGCGCCGAAGGCGCCCAACAAAAAGCAACGCTGCATCGCCGAAAGCCCCCCACCCCCTAGCTCCGCTCACGACCCAGGCCGGTCAGGGCGCACCCCCTCCCGACCCCGCCCGCCCCCTCACGCCCCAGCCCCGCCGCCCCGCCCCCCTCCCGACCCCATCGCGCTACTCGTCCAAGTCCAGGCTTCGCAGGACCAGGCCGGTGGCCGGCTTCGGGCCGAAGGAGGTGGATTTTCGGGGCATGCGGATGTCTTGTTCGGCCAGTTCTCGGACTACTCGTTCGTCCGTCGGGCGGAGGAGGATTGCGGTGCCGCCGGTGTGGTGGGCCTGGCGGACGGCGGCGGTGGCGTCGTGTACGTAGGTGATGTTGTCCCAGTTGTCGGGGACGTGCCAGACGCGGTCGAGCAGGGCCGCGTGCAGGACGGTGGCGTCGAGGCAGCGCCAGGTGGGTGGGCGGTCGGCGCGGATCGCGAGGTCGAGCAGGTCCGGGTCGGGGCCGGTGAGCAGGTGGAAGCGGCGGTCGCCGGCGAGCAGGAAGGCCGGGCCGACGGTCTGGTCCAGTGCCCACAGGGCGGCGGGCAGCGTGCCGTCGAGGGGGCGGGCCAGGAACGCGCCGGCGCCCGCGTCGCCGTAGGTGGCCAGCGCGTTCAGCGCGTCGGCCGGGCGCAGGTTCGGCAGTACGCGGTGGATCGCGCCGACCCGCAGCGGGTGTCGCACCGTGTCCACGAGCAGGACCAGGCCGCGGTCCCACGGCCCTTCGCCGCGGCCGTCCGCGTGGGCGCGCTCGCGCATCCGCGCGTATGCGGCCCAGCGGTGGTGGCCGTCGGCGATCAGGGCCTTGCGATCGGCGAGGTCCTCGCGGATCTTGGCCAGCGCGTGCCGATCGGTGACCCCCCACAACCGGTGACGTATGCCGTCCGGGGTGCGCAGGCCGACCAGGGGCGGCTGGTGGGTGGTCTGTTCGACCACGTCCGAGGCGCGCCCGCCGCCCGTGTACACGAGCAGGATCGGCTCGGGGTTGGCCGACAACTCGCTCATCAGCGTCGCCCGGTCGGCGACCGGGCCGGCCATCACGTCCTCGTGCGGCATGACGGCGGAGTCGAGCGACATCGCGCCGATCAGACCGCGCTGGATCGAGTTGTGATCGCGCTGTTCGTATACGTACAAGGAGGGCAGCGGGTCGGGGCGCAGCACGCCCTCGGCCAACCAGGTGCGCAGGGTGCTGCCCGCGTGTACCGCGCTGCGCGGGAGGACCAGCCGCACGATGTTGTGTGGATCGGAGTCCTCCAGCACGGGCACGCCGCCGGGCTCGACCACGTCGTACGGTGGCGAGGTCACCGACGCGACGTCCCCGACGCGTTCCGGGTCGTAGCGGAGCCCACGGAAGGGGGCCAGATCCAGCCCGTTCGGCACTGCGTCGTCCATGGCCGAATGTTACGGGCCCGAGCCCGGGCAAGATCAGGACATCCGATGTCGGCGGTTGCCGGATTTTGGTGACCGGCGCGTGGTCGAGGTGCGGGAGGGCATCATGGCGATGGCTCAGGGAGCCGACGGGATGAACGGTGCGCCCACGGGCGATGTGTACGACTGGTACCGACGCGGGGTGCAGTTGCTCGCGTCGGGTAATCCGGCCGCCGCCGCGCAGTTGCTGGCGCGGGCGGCGGATGCGGCGCCGGAGTCGCGCAGTGTGCGTGAGGCGTTGGCGCGGGCGTGGTTCGACTCGGGCAGACACGACGAGGCGCTGCGGCACTTTCGCGCTGTGGCCGAATCGGATCCGGCGGACGACTACGCCCAGTTCGGCTGGGGACTGTCCGCCTCGCGGCTCGGCGACTTCGAGACCGCGGTGGAGCATCTGGCGCTCGCGGTGGCGATGCGGCCGGAGACCAAGCACTACCGGACGGCACTGGTCCAGGCGCGGGCCACGTTGCGCGCGCGGGCCGGCGCATACGGGACGATCGGCAAGGACGGTGGGGACATGGACGACAGGAGCGACGACGCGTGAGCAAGCAGACCTCGGCAGGCGCATCGGCAGGCGCAGCGGAACCGACGGGCGTGGCGGCATCGCACACCGCGGCGGAATCGGCGTCCGCGTCATCCGTGTCGGCCGCGACGGGCGGTGCGGACGGGGCTGCGGATGCGGGGGAGTTGGCGCGGGCGTACGACGTCGCGCTGCTCGACCTGGACGGTGTCGTGTACACCGGTGCGCGGGCCGTTCCGCACGCGGTTTCGGTGTTGACCGAGGCGCGCCGGCGGGGGATGGGGCTGGCGTACGTCACGAACAACGCGTCGCGTCCGCCCAAGGCGGTGGCCGAACACCTGGTCGAGCTGGGTATCTCGGCGGAGCCGGAGGACGTGGTGACCTCGGCGCAGGCCGCGGCGCGGGTGGTGGCGGAGCGGGTGCCCGAGGGCGCGGCGGTGTTGGTGGTCGGCGGTGAGGGCCTGGAGGTCGCGCTGCGCGAGCACGGGCTGCGGCCGGTGCGGTCGGCGGACGAGGAACCGGCGGCGGTGGTACAGGGGTTCGCGGCCGATGTGGGGTGGCAGGCGCTGACGGAGGCGTCGTACGCGGTGGCCCGCGGGGTGTTCTGGGTGGCCTCGAACGCGGACCTGACCATTCCGACCGAGCGTGGGATCGCGCCGGGCAACGGTGCGCTCGTGGGCGTGGTGCGGGCGGCGACGAAGGCCGAGCCGGTGATCGCGGGCAAGCCCGAGTTGCCGCTGCACCGGGAGACGATCCTGCGTACCGGCGCGCGTCGGCCGCTGGTGGTGGGCGATCGGCTGGACACCGACATCGAGGGCGCGTGCAACGGGGGTGTGGACAGCCTGTTGGTGCTCACCGGGGTGACCACGCCCGACGGGTTGCTCGCGGCCCGCGCCGGGCAACGACCGACGTTCGTGGCGGAGGACCTGCGGGCGTTGTTGGCCGCGCCGGTGACGGCCCGGCCGGAGGGCGACGCGTGGGTGTGCGGTGGCTGGTCGGCGCGGGTGACCGAGGGAGCGTTGGCGGTCCGGGGCTCGGGTGCGCGCATCGACGGGCTGCGCGCGGCGTGTGCGGCGGCCTGGGCGACGGACGAGCCGGTGGACACGGCGGGCGTGGCGGCGCACCTGGGCTGGTAGCGGCGTGGACGCGGCACGGGCGCGGGAGGCCCGAACGGGCGTGCGGCCGAATCGAAGCAGCCTGCTCGACGCGCGCAGCCAACAGCGCGCGCACGCCACCGTGTGCAAAGCAGCCTCGCTCGAAGCAATCCTGCGCAAAGCAGCCCTGCTCAGAGCAGTTTGCGCAGCACCAGCAGGTCCTTGAACGAGGCGTCCAGCTTGATCCGGCCCTTGGCCCACGCGGTGGCGAAGTTCAGGTCGCCGGCGACGAGGGCGATCAGGTCGTCGCCGGTCGTGGTGAGTCGGATCTGCGCCTTGTCGCTGCGCGGTTCGGTGTCGATGTCGTGCAGCGCACCGTCGCGCAGTCGTCCGGAGAAGGTGACGTCCAGGTCGGTGACCCGGCAGCTCAGACTGCGGTCGAGTTGCACGGCCTTGCGGGTGTCGCCCTCGGCGCGGCCCATTTTGGCGGACAGTTCCTGGAGGGCCTTGCGGCACTCTTCGACGGTGGCCATGCGCGGCGTTCCTTCCATGGGATCCGGTTGGCGACCGTACCCCACCGACGGGCCGGCGATGCCGGTGCCGGTCGCCCGTCGCGGGTTGGGCGGGGACGGCATGTCGTTGCTTCCGGTCCTGCGCCGGTCGAGAGGGTAGCGTCGGAGCAGACCGATCATCGCCGTTCGTATCGCCGCACAGGCACGCGTACGGGCAGCCGGAGCAGGAAGGCAGGTGCCGTTTATGCGAGATGTCGTTCGCAGTTACCTTCAGATCGCCAGTGGCTTGACCGAGATGACCCGGCAACGGGTCACCGAGGTGGCCAAGGTCCTGGTCGAGCGCAGTGGCCTGGACCTGGAGCAGGTGCCCGATCAGGCCCAGGCGTTGCCGCAGTACGTGCAGCAGGTGGCCGAGGAGTTGTACGAGACCGGCAAGGCGAACCGGGACCTGCTCGTGGGTGTGGTGCGCGGCGAGGTCGACAAGGCGTTGTCCCGGTCGAAGCCGTGGGCCAAGGACCTGATCAAGGCCGAGGAGGAGATCGCGCGGCTGAAGAGCCGGGTGACCGACCTGGAGCACCGGCTGGCCCGCGCGTCCACGCCGCGCACGCCGCGCCCGGCGGCGGGTCCCGCCGCGGCATCGGCCACACCCGTCGCCCGGCCCCCGGCCGCTCCGGCCGCTCCCGTCGACAAGCCGCTCGTCGCGAAGTCGCCGGCCGCGAAGAAGGCCGCCGCGAAGAAGACCTCGGCCGCCCGCCCCGCCGAGTCCGCCGCGGCGTCGACGCCGGCGGCCGGCCCGCGCAAGACCGCGCGCAAGACGAACGGCACCGCCGCCGCGAAGAAGACCACGCCGGCCAAGAAGACGATCCGCAGCAAGCCCGCCGCGCCGGCCGCCGACGCGGACGATCAGTCGTGAGCGAGGACGCGGGCGGGCACGCGGTCGCGGATCCGGCGCCGAGCGCGGACGGCGATGCTCCCGACCGGGTCGGCGTGCCTTCGGCGGTTGCCGTGATCGGACCGCTCGACGTGGAACCGCCCGCGCCTTCCGGTGATCCTCATGTAGACGCGGTACTTGCGACTCTGAGCCGTGTGGGTGACCTGCCCACCGAGGCGCACGGGTCGGTGTACGAGGATGTGCACCGAGGATTGCGGGACACCCTGGCGGAACTGGACCACTAGGTCCGCGCTCCACGCCCCTCGGGGCGAGACGGGCAAGTGCAGAGCGGGCCGGTACCGGGCGGGCAAGTGCCAGGCGTACCGACGCGCGGCGCAAGCTCCGGGCGCGAACCCACCGGCCCGGCGCGGCTCGGCTCGATCCGGCTCGGTCCGGTCCCACACAACCTCGGCAACCTACCGCGCAACCCGCAGCACAAACTTCGGCACGACAATCCGCACAACCAATCCGCACAACCAAGGAACGGCAGGCACGACCGGTGGCACGACGCAGGCTCGACGCCGAGCTGGTGCGCAGGGGACTCGCTCGCTCCCGGGACCACGCGAGCGAATTGATCGCGGCCGGACGGGTGACGGTGGGCGGCCAGACCGCGACCAAGGCCGCCACCCAGGTCGACGCGGGCGCGGCCGTGGTGGTCGCGGCCGACGAGGGCGATCCGGACTACGTCTCGCGCGGCGGGCACAAGCTCGCGGGGGCGCTCGCCGCGTTCACCCCGCAGGGCCTCACCGTCGAGGGGCGGCGCTGTATCGACGCGGGCGCCTCCACCGGCGGCTTCACCGACGTGCTGTTGCGCGCGGGTGCGGCGCACGTGGTCGCGGTGGACGTCGGGTACGGGCAATTGGCCTGGGCGCTGCGCAGCGACGACCGGGTGACGGTACGGGACCGGACCAACGTGCGTGAGTTGACGCCGGATCAGGTGGGGCCGGCGGCCGACCTCGTGGTGGGTGACCTGTCCTTCATCTCGCTCGGCCTGGTGCTGCCCGCGCTGGTGCGCTGTTCGGCGCCGGACGCGGACCTGGTGATGATGGTCAAGCCGCAGTTCGAGGTCGGACGCGAGCGGCTGGGCGCGGGCGGGGTGGTGCGTGACCCGGCATTGCGGGCCGAGGCGGTGCGCACGGTGGCGGAGCAGGCCGCGAAGACGGGTCTGGGTGTGCTCGGGGTGACCGCGTCGCCGTTGCCGGGGCCCTCGGGCAACGTCGAGTACTTCCTGTGGATGCGGGCCGGTGCGCCGGACCTGGACCCGGCGGATGTCGATCGGGCGGTCGCCGAGGGGCCTCGGTGAGCGGCGTGCACGATAGCGTCACGGCATACGGGTACGGCTGCGGTCGATGCGGTGCGGACGAGGGGATACGGGCATGAGCGATCGCACGGTACTGGTGGTGACGCACACCGGCCGACCTGCGGCCCTGCGCAGCGCACGGCTGGTGGTGGAGCGGCTGATCGCGGCCGGCCTGGGCGTGCGGGTGCTCGAACACGAGGCGGACGACCTGGCGCTGCCGGGCGCGGTCGTGGTGTCGGTGGAGCCCGACGCGGCCAAGGGGTGCGAGTTGGCGATCGTGCTCGGCGGCGACGGCACGCTGCTGCGGGGCGCGGAGTTGGTACGCGACGCGGCGGTGCCGATGCTCGGGGTCAATCTGGGGCGGGTCGGCTTCCTGGCCGAGGCCGAGCGCGAGGACCTCAACGACGTGGTGGAGCGGGTCGTGGCGCGCGACTACGACGTCGAGGAGCGGATGACGCTCGACGTGGTGGTTCGGGTCAACGGCGAGATCGCGCACACCAACTGGGCGTTGAACGAGGCCGCGATCGAGAAGGCCTCGCGCGAGCGCATGCTCGAACTGGTCGCCGAGGTGGACGGCCGGCCGCTGTCCCGCTGGGGCTGTGACGGGGTGGTGTGCGCGACGCCGACCGGCTCGACCGCGTACGCGTTCTCCGGCGGCGGACCGATCGTGTGGCCGGAGGTGGAGGCGCTGATCATGGTGCCGATCAGCGCGCACGCGCTGTTCGCGCGTCCGGTGGTGGTCTCGCCGAACTCGGTGCTCGCGCTCGAACTCGCGCCCGAGACGCCGCCCGGCGCGTTGTGGTGCGACGGCCGGCGGACCGTACATCTGCCTGCGGGCGCGCGGGTGGAGGTGCGGCGCGGGACCCAGCCGGTGCGGTTGGCGCGGCTGCATCGGGCGCCGTTCACGGATCGACTGGTGGCCAAGTTCGCGTTGCCCGTGAAGGGGTGGCGCGGGCACCGGTGAGGCCCTCGGGCGGGCTGTACGGTCGTCTGTCGGTGTGTTGAACACACGCCGTTGAACTGCGTTCTTCGCGCGGAGTCCCCACGACCTCGTAGTGTCGTCCCGTGCTCGAAGAGATGCGGATACAGGGTCTGGGTGTCATCGAAGACGCCGTAGTCGAGCTCGCGCCGGGCTTCACCGTGGTCACGGGCGAGACCGGCGCCGGCAAGACGATGGTGGTGACCGGACTGGGTTTGCTGTTCGGTGGCCGAGCCGATGCCGGGCTGGTGCGCAACGGGACGGGGAAGGCCCTGGTGGAGGGTCGGCTCAGCGTGCCGGCGGACTCGCCCGCGGGTCGTCGGGCGGCCGAGGCGGGCGCCGAGGTGGACGACGGCGAGCTGCTGCTGGCGCGGACCGTCTCGGCCGAGGGCCGCTCGCGGGCGCACGTGGGCGGGCGGAGCGCGCCGATCGGGTTGCTGACCGACCTGGCCGACGACCTGATCGCGGTGCACGGCCAGACCGACCAGCAGCGGCTGCTGCGTCCGGCCCGGCAGCGCGGCGCGCTCGACCGGTACGCCGGTGAGGCCGTGTCGGTGCCGCTGAAGGCGTACGGCGGGGTCTATCGACGGCTGCGCGAGGTGAGCGCGGAACTGACCGAGATCACCACCAGGGCGCGCGAACGTGCGCAGGAGGCCGACCTGTTGCGGTTCGGCCTGACCGAGATCGAGCAGGTCGTGCCGCAGCCGGGCGAGGACGCCGAACTCGCCGCGGAGACGCTGCGGCTGGGCCACGCCGACGCGCTGCGCACTGCGGCGACCACGGCGCACGAGGCGCTGTTGGGCGACCCGGAGACCGGTACGGACGCGGTGGACGCCTCGACGCTGCTGGGCGCCGCGCATCGGGCGGTGGAGGCGGTGCGCGCGCACGATCCGGCGCTCGCGGCGTTGGCGGATCGGCTCGGCGAGGTCGGGTATCTGGTGTCCGACGTGGCGGGCGAGCTGGCGTCCTATGCGGCCGGCGTGGATGCGGACCCGGTCCGGCTCGCGGCGGCGGAGGAGCGGCGGGCGGCGCTGTCCGGGTTGACCCGCAAGTACGGCGAATCCATCGACGAGGTGTTGGCCTGGGCCGAGCGCTCGGCCGCGCGGTTGGCCGAGTTGGACGGCGACGACGACCGCACCGAGGAGCTGACCGCCGAACGGGACGCGCTGCGAGGCGAGTTGGCGACGCTGGCGAGCGAGGTGTCGGCGGCGCGGCACGCGGCGGCGGAGCGGTTCGCGGCGGCGGTCACCGGTGAGCTGAGCGCGCTGGCGATGCCGTATGCGCGTGTGGGCGTGGCGATCTCCGGCGTGGACGACCCGGACGGGCTGCCGGTGGGCGATCGGGTCCTGGCGTACGGCTCGATGGGCGTGGACGAGGTCGAGCTGCAACTGTCCCCGCACCCGGGCGCGCCGCCGCGCCCGCTGGCCAAGGGCGCCTCCGGTGGTGAGCTCTCGCGGGTGATGCTCGCGGTCGAGGTGGTCTTCGCGGGGGCCGATCCGGTGCCCACGTTCGTCTTCGACGAGGTCGACCAGGGTGTCGGCGGCAAGGCGGCGGTCGAGGTCGGCCGCCGGTTGGCCCGCTTGGCGCGGGTCGCGCAGGTCATCGTGGTCACCCACCTGCCCCAGGTCGCCGCCTTCGCCGATCGTCACCTGGTGGTGGAGAAGTCCAGCGACGGCTCGGTCACCCGCTCCGGCGTGGTCACCCTCGACGACGCGGCCCGAGTCCGAGAGCTCTCCCGGATGCTGGCCGGCCTGGAAGACTCCGAACTCGGCCGCGCACACGCGGAGGAACTCTTGGCCACGGCCGCCGGTGCCAAGCTCGAGGCCGCAGGGCCTTGAGGGGGCTGGGGGCTGCGCGCGTCTTGTTGCCCGGCGTGGGTCGGGGGCGGCCCGGGGTTCCTGGACGTGGGCTGTGGTCGCGTCTTGGTTGGGTCGGGTTGTTTCCCCACCCGCTCCACCTGTTGCGTCGAGCTCGAAGGCTGCGGATCAGCGGCACCGGCGCGACCTGATCCGGCCTCGCAGCCTGCATCGTGGCTGCGCGGGACCGGGCGAGTCGGCTGCGGCTACGTCTCGGGCTTTCCCCCAGCCGCCGAACGACGCCGCGCCCCGGCGCGTCAGCGCCCCCGACGTTGCGTCGCCTGCGACCGTCGTCAACCCACTCGCTTCGCTCGCGACCCAAGCCCGCCCGCCCCCGCGACCCAAGCCCCACCCCTTATCCCCGCCCCCGCCGACTTGCCAATTCGCGCCATCCGGGCCGGGGCCGTTGTCGGGGTAAGGGTGGGTTGTTGTACTGGGTGTGTGGGACGGGTGTTGTTGCATCCGGTGTTCTTGTGTACTTCTGCTCCTCCGCACGGTTCGGGTCCAGCCCAGAAACCCGGGAGACAGGTATGTCCAAGCGCGCAAAGTTCGCTGCACTCGCCAGTGCCGGGGCGCTCGCCGCCCTGACCACGTTCGTCGGTACCGCCTCTGCCGGCGGGCCGTCGACCTCCCCGTACAACTGTGTGGACACCAGGGGCGGTGCGTTCACCGCCAAGGTGACCTACTCCACCGGTGGCGGCCTGCTCAAGGTGAGCATCGCCCGACCGGTGCCCGTCGGCTTCCCCGCCAACTCGATCAACACCACCGTGCTCTTCAACGGGCCCGGTGGCGGCGTGGTCTACGACGGTGCGATCAATCCGCCCTATCCGGCATCCTCGCCCGTGCTCAATCTCGGTGCGATTCCCAAGGTCAGCGGCACCATCTCGCCCGGCCAACCGTTGAATGCGGTGCTCACCGGCGCACCGCCTTCGCCGAGCAACTGGAGCCTGCGCGTGCTGTTCCCGTCCGGATCGTGGCCGAGCTGGTACTGCGTCACCCGCACCCCGCTTGCTCCGACGCTGATTTACAACTGATCCACCCACCAGCCGGGGCGGCGGCTCCGAGTCCGCCGCCGCCCCATCCGGTCCGGTCGTCGTGTTCAGCGCTCGATCGCCGTGAGCGCGGCGCCGGTTGCCCGGCACAGTTCCTCGTCGGCGAGGATGCTTCCGCCGACCCGTCGCTCGTTCGCCACGATCGTGCGGAGCGTGTCCGCGGCCTTTCGGGCCGGTGGGCCGATGTCGCCCAGGAGGCGAACGACGATCAGGGTGTGCTCCGTTGCCCTGCCGGAGCGCACCGGGGCCAGCGCCCGCAGGAGTTCCGGCAGTGCCGGCTCCGGGTCGCCGGTGATCCGCCACCACGCGTGTGCGGCCGTCAGGCGGGTCCAGTCGCCGGCGTGGTCGAACAGATGCCGTACGTCGTCGGCGTACGCGCTCGCGATCGGGCCCAGGTCCGCCAGGCGGCGCAGTAGCGGCGCCTGCCGCGGCGAACGCAGCGCGCCGCCGAGTACGGTCAGCGCGAGCTCGGGGTCCTCGGTGACTCGCCAGTGTGCCCACGCGGCGATCTGGGTGCCGTGCCAGGGGGGTCGGGCGCGGCGCCGGCCCAGGGCGAGATCGGCGAGCAGGTCGTCGACCGGCACGACGGCGGGGCCGATGCGGCCGAGGATCTCGCACGCGGTGAGCGCGTACGGTGTGTCCAGAAGGGCCGCCAACTCGGGTACGGCCGGCTCGGCGGCGGCCCCCCAGTCGGCCAACGTGGTGAGCAACATCGGGTTGACCCGCGCGTCGGGATTCGTGCGCAGCCACTCCCGGATCGTGGGCAGCAGCCCTTCGGGCGCGAGGCCGGCCAGGGTCGGCTTGTCGGGCAAACGCAGGGAACTCGGCGCACCGGCCGCAACGTGCCTGCACAACAGGGGCAACGCACGGTCGTCGCCCAGCCGGGCCAGGGTCAGCAACGTGTGTTGGACGAAATCCGACGTCGGGTGCAGGCTCTCCGGCCGGTCGAGGAGGCGCAGCAGGTCGTCGGCGTACGGGCGAACCTCGACACCGCCCTCGGCGAAAATCGCCGCCGCCGCGCGGGCGACCTCGATCGACTCGTCGGCCAGCCCCGCCGCCACCTGTCGCCACGGATCGCCGGCGGGTCGACGCACGGTGATCAGCGCATCGCCGAGCTTTGCCAGTTCGTAGCGTCGTCGTCCCTCCGCGCTGCCCGCCCCGGGCGGCGCGTCGAGCATCCACGGTCGCCACATCACCTGTTCCGATCTCCTCCCGGCGAGCGCGGGATCGGCCCCGTCTCCCGGAGCCCCCACCGCCGTGACGGTAAGGATGTCGCACCCGTCTCCCGGAGCCCCACCGCCGTGCCGGCAAGGATGCCGCACCCGTTCGGCCCGACGAGCGCGGGGCCGGGCATCGAAGGACGGCGCCCCGCACGCCGCCGCCCCCCGATACCCACTCACCATCGGCAACCCGCCTCCGGCGTGTCCGTCAACCCGTAGTAGATCCGCGGCGTTCCGTCCAACCGCACCGACACCCATCCACCATCAGCAGCCCGCCTCCGGCGTGTCCGTCAACCCGTAATAGATCCGCGGCGCCCCGTCCAACCGCACCGACACCCGCCCACGCACCGGCGTCAACAGCCGCTCGCGCCCGATGCAGTCCACCTCGCGGACCGTTGCCGAGGCGTGGCGACCCGGCCGTGCCGCCGTCGCAGTGGTCGCACCGGCCGCCACCGTCACCGTCGTCTTGGTGCGCCACCCGTCCACCCACGGCTCGGGCGCGGCGAACCAGCCCGAGTCGGTCGGGTGGTCGGGGTTGAGCACGTAGCCGTCCTTGCGGCTCCACAGGATCGAGATCGGCCCCTCCGGCGAGGAGAACAGCAGGCCGTGCAGGTCCGGGTCGGCCAGCGTGAATCGGCGGACGAACACCGCCCGGTCCAGCACCCGGGCCGCCGTCGCATAGGCCAGCGCCGACGGCTTGGCGCCGAGGTCGCGGTGCATCAGGCCGTAGTGGTACTCGGAGTTGACCGGGTCGGCCAGTTGCGGCTTGCCCAGCACGCTGTCGTGCAACTGGTACCAGTTCACGCAGCGCACCCCCTCGGCCTTGGCCAGCGCCAGGGTCAGCAGGACGTTCTCGGCGGCATGCCGGTAGGTGTCGTGCCACCAGCTGTTCGGCTTGGTGCACGCGTATGCCTCGGTCAGCCACAACTCCTTGGGCCCGTACTCGGCGATCACCTCGCGCGCCTTGCGCAGGCCGCCGAGGAAGTTCCAGTACGTGCCGTGATCGCCCATCGTCCAGTCGGCGGGCGCCGGCGCGTAGTCGGGGGTGAAGTTGCCTCGGCCGGGGTGGAAGGCGAAGCCGTCGATCAGGCTCCAGCCGCCCGCGTCGCGGAAGTTCTTGGTCCAGACGTGGTCCATCCCGGCCAGTCCGGCATTGAGCACCCTGGTCTGCGCTCCGGCCGCCGTCAGCCGATCGCGGACCGGGTGCAGGCCGTCGCGGACGTAGGCGGACGCGGTCTGTCCGCTCATCCACGGCTTGTTGATCTCGTTCGCCACCTCGAACCAGTCCGCGCCGGCGCCGATCGCCTTGGCCGTGTTGGTGTCCGCCCACGCGGCGACCTGGGCGGTGGTGCCGCCGAGTGGGATGCCGGCCAGTTCGATGTTGTGCGCGATGCCGGCCGCGTCCAGCGTGGCCGGCGGCAGGCCCGGGCCGCCGTCGTAGGAGATCCGCACCCGCCTGATGCCCAGCCGCTGCATCAGTTCCAGCACGGCCGGGGTGTCCGGTTGGAGCAGCCACGGATAGTTGGCGATGCCGAACATGCTGTCGGCGGCGCTCGCCCGGTAGGTGAACGGGGGCAGCACCGCGAGGTTGGTCCGGGCGAACGCCTCGTCCGTCCCGGAGGTCGCGCTCACCTCGGTGAACACGATGCCCTGCGCCGGCGAGGTGACGGTGAAGGTCTGCGCCCACGTGGCGCCCGCCGCGATCGTGCCGGTGACCGCGCCGCTGCCCAGCACCCGCCCGTCGAAGTCGCGCGCCCACCAGGACAGTCGCACCGCCCGCTCGGTATTGCCGCCGTTGGCGACCTCGGCGTGCAGCGGCATCGGCACGCCGCCCTGGTCCCACAGCGAGAACGGTCGGTCGGTCCACACCTCGACGCCCAGCGGTCGGCCCGCCCCGGTGGTGCCGGCCGCCGCGGGCCGCATCGAGCCGAGCACCAGGTCGGCCTCGGTCACCGCGCCGCCGGTGCTCGCGGTGCCGGGGGCGTGGATCCAGGTGGCGTTGGTCCAGGCCGGGGTGGTGCCGGCGAGCCGGAAGTACGCGTTCGTGTCGGCCCAGGTCTCCCGGTAGACCACGCCGGCGTTGCTCTCGTACGGGATGCCGCCGCCCGCGTCCCGGTTCCACGTGGTCAGCGCGACGAACGCCTCCGGCGCGGTGGGCGCGAGTACCGTCCGTCCGAACATGAAGCCGGCCGGGGTCAGCGTGGTCGAGCCGCCCACCTCCCAGCGCAGGTGCGCCCGGTGCGGGGTGACGTCGAAGATGCCCCGGACGGTGATCCCGTTCGCGGCGGCGGGCAGCGTGTACTCGACCTGGATCGCCGGTCTGCCGTCCGCGAGCGTGATCGACGACGGGGTGCCGCCGGTGCTCTGTTGGATGCCGACGACGGTGTCCTTGGCCATGAATCTGGTCAGCCGGACCCGTTCGACACCGGCGCCGTCGCGGACCGAGACGTAGCCGTCGGCGCCCGCGGTCAGGCTGATGCCCGGCGCGGACACGGTCACCGGCGCCGCCTGGCCGGCCGCGAAGGCGGTCCCGGACAACGTCGCGCCGACCGCGCCGACCGCGACCGCCCCGGCGAGGAAGCCGCGTCGATGCAGGCCGGTGCCGGCGCCGCGGTGGTCGCCGGGCCGGTCCTCGATCCGAGCCTCGACCCCGGCACCGGCCTGGTGGTCGACTGCGTGGTCGCCTGCGTGCTCCGGAGTGTGCTCGTCGGGCGTGCGGTGGGTGGACATGAGGATGCCTTTCCCGAGCGACGGGGTTCACCTAATGCGGATTAGAGCGAATGTGTACTCCGATCGCCGACCCGAGTCAAGGCCGCCGTATGTCTGATTCGCCGGTTCGCGCAACCTGCCGACAACCCTCTTGACACATCCTCCTAATGCGAATTAGATACGACCTCATCGCCTCCGGAAGCGCATCGGCGCCCGGAACGGCACCCACTCCGGAAGCTCATCCGGGCCGCAGCATCAGGATCCAGGGAGGTACCCGTGGCCGAGTCAGTCCCGGTCAGCACGCACCGGCGTCGGCGCCGTCGGGCGGTGGCAGGGGCCGGGGCGCTCGCGCTCGCCCTCGTCGCCGGCACGGCCGGCTGTTCGTCCGGCAAGTCCGGCGGTTCGGGCGGCGCCGGCTCCGCCGGCAAGACCACGATCACCGTCGCCGGCATGCCCGCGACCACGGCCCCGAAGACGCGGCAACAATTCCTGGACGCGGTCGCGGCGTTCGAGAAGGCCAACCCGAACATCAAGCTCAAGCCGACCGACACCCAGTGGGACGCGCGCACCTTCGCCGCCCGACTGGCCGGCGGCAACGCCGAGACGGTGCTGACCGTGCCGCTGACCGAACCGCCGGGTCTGATCGCCCGCAAGCAGATCATCGACCTGAGCACCGAGGTCAAGGGCCTGCCGCACTCGGCCGACCTGGACCCGCGCGCACTGGCCCCGGCCACCGCCGCCGACGGCAAGGTCTACGGGCTGCCGATCACCGAGTACGCGCTCGGCCTGGTCTACAACCGCGACCTGTTCACCAAGGCCGGCCTGGACCCGGACAAGCCGCCCGCCACGTGGGACGAGGTGCGGGCCGCCGCCAAGAAGATCTCCGCCACCGGCGCCACCGGCTACACCCAGATGACGGTCAAGAACACCGGCGGCTGGATCCTGACCGCGATGACGTACGCCTACGGCGGCTCGATGGAGAAGAAGGTCGGCGACAAGTACGCGCCGTCCCTGCTCGACGGCCCGGCCGAGAACGCGCTCCGGCAACTGGCCGCGATGCGCTGGCAGGACGACTCGATGGGCAACAACCACCTGCGTACCCAGCAGGACGCCGAACGCGACTTCGCCGCGGGCAAGATCGGCATGATGATCAGCACGGTCAACAGCTACAACCGCTACATCACCCAGTACTCCGGCAAGCCCGCCGACTTCGGCATGGCCGCGCTCCCGCAGCAGAACCCCGGCCGGTCCACCCTGCTCGGCGGCATGATGGCCGTGGTCAGCGCCAAGGCCACCCCGGCGCAACGATCCGCGGCGGTCAAGTGGATCGACTACTTCTACCTCAAGCCCTCCTACGACCCGGCCGCCGCCGAGGAACTCGCGCTCGCCCAGGCCGCGGACAAGCTCGCGGTCGGCCTGCCCACCCTCCCGTTCTACTCCGCCGCGGTCTCCGACCCGGTCAACACGGCGATCAACAAGCACGCCAACATCCCGGCGGCGAACTTCGCGCCGTACGTCAACGGCGTGGGCAAACTGGACTACCAGGTCGAACCGCCGGTCGCCGCACAGGAGTTGTACGGGGCGCTGGACACGGTGGTACAGGCCGTGTTGACCCGCAAGGACGCCGACCCGCGCGAGGAGTTGACCAAGGCCACCGACCGGCTGGGACCGGCCTTCGAGAAGGCGCAGGCACCGTGATCGGCGCAGGGGCCCCGATCGGCCCGGACCGGCGGCCCGTCGAGGTCGCGTCGTGAGCACGCCGACCATTCCCCGGGAGGCACCGCCCGTCGTCGCCCCCGCGCCGGCCGGGAAGCGTGCGCTCACCGCGAACCGGCTGCGCGGCGGCTCCCGGCACCTGCTGCCGGCGTTGTTCCTGCTGCCGACCGTGCTGGTGTTCGGTCTGTTCTCCTGGTGGCCGATCGTCCGCAGCCTGCTGCTGAGCTTCCAGCAGACCAACCTGGTCGAGCCGGCGACCTGGGTCGGCTTCCAGAACTACCAGACCCTGCTGGACGATCCGCTGCTCGCCAAAGCGGTGTGGAACACCGTGGTGTTCACCGGTCTGGCACTGCTGATCGGCTTCCCGCTGCCGCTGTTCCTGGCCGTGCTGATGTCCGAACTACGGCGCGGCGGCGCCCTGATGCGGGTGCTGGTCTACCTGCCGGTGGCGGTGCCGCCGGTGGTCGCGGTGCTGATGTGGAAGTGGTTCTACGACCCGGACACGGGATTGTTCAACGAGGTGCTCGGCAAGGTCGGGCTCGGCCCGTACCCATGGTTGCAATCCGCCGACACCGCGATGACGAGCCTGGTGGTGGAGGCGACCTGGGCGGGCGCGGGTGGCGCGGTGCTGATCTATCTGGCCGCGCTCGCGAGTGTGCCGACCGAGTTGTACGAGGCCGCCGAACTGGACGGGGCCTCGATCCGGCGCCGGTTGTGGCACGTCACGTTGCCGCACATGCGCTCGATCCTGCTGATCATGATGCTGCTCCAGGTGATCAACACCTTCCAGGTGTTCACCGAGCCGTTCGTGCTCACCGACGGCGGCCCGGAGGACTCCACGGTCACCGTGCTGCTGCTCATCTACCGCTACGCGTTCGTCAGCGGCGACTACGGCAGCGCCGCCGCGCTGAGCGTGAGCCTGGCCGCGGTGCTCGCGGTCCTGTCGGCGATCTATCTGCGGCTCACCCGCACGTGGGGGACGAAATGAGTACCGGAACCCGGGGCGTGATGTCCGAGGCGGAGCGCCGCCGCCCGCTCACCCGGATCGGCCTGGGCACCACGCAGTTCCTGCTGATCGCGGCGCTGGTGATCGAGGGCGCGGGGCCGATCTACTGGGTGTTCAAGGGTTCGATCTCCTCCACCCAGGAATCGCTGCGGCACCCGCTGGCGCTGTGGCCCGAGGATGCGCGGTGGTCGAACATCTCGACCGCGTGGACGAGCCTGGACCTCGGCCGCTATCTGATGAACACCGTGGTCCTGGTGGGTGGTTCGTGGTTCGTGCAGTTGTTCGTCGCGGTGACCGGCGCCTACGCGTTGTCCGTGCTGCGGCCGTTCTACGGGAAGTACGTCTACGCCGCCGTGCTGGCCACGCTGTTCCTGCCGGGCACGGTGTCGATGGTCTCGCTCTACCTGACCATCCAGGACCTGCCGCCGACCGGCACCTCGATCGCGAACACGCCGATGGCGGTCTGGTTGCCGGCCGGTGCGCACGCCTTCAACGTGCTGCTGATGAAGCAGTTCTTCGACGGTATTCCGAAGGAACTCCTGGAGGCGGCACGCCTGGACGGCGCCGGTCCGTGGCGAGTCCTCACCCGTATCGTGCTGCCCATGTCCCGGCCGATCCTGGCCGTGGTGTCGCTGTTGGCGGTGATGAACGCCTGGAAGGACTTCCTCTGGCCGATGATCGCCATCACCGACTCGGACAAGCAGCCGCTGGCGGTGGCGCTGCCGCGACTCGCGGACACCTCGGACCAGAGCCTGCTGATCGCGGGCATGTTGATCACGATCATCCCGCCGGTCGTGGTGTTCCTGGTCTTCCAGCGGCAGATCGTGCGCGGGATCGCCTTTACGGGGCTCAAGTGAGTGCGGGACGTGGGGGGTTCGGGGTGGAGGCGACCCGGGCTTGCCCGGCGCGGGTCCTGGTCACCGGTGCCGCGGGGCGATTGGGGACGGCGGTGTCGGCCGAACTGGCGGATCGGGGTGTGCCGGTGACGGCGTTGGTGGCGCCGCCGGCTTCCGCGTCGGCCGGCTCGCCTTCGGTCGACGAGGCCGTGCGGTTGTGCGTCGATCGGGTGGTGGTCGGCGATGCGCGCGACCCGGCGGCGGTGGCGGAGGCTCTCGACGGGGTCGATGCGGTGATTCATCTCGCCGCGCTCGCCTCGCCCGAAGTCGCCCCGGCCGAGGTGGTGTTCGGGACAAACACCCAGGCCACGTTCGTGGTGCTGAACGAGGCCGGCCGAATGGGGGTGCGGCGCGCGGTGGTGGCGAGCAGCCTGTCGGTGACCGGCCTGCCGTTCGCCCGCTCCACGCCTCGCCCGCAACCGGCCTACCTGCCGCTGGACACCGCGTTGCCGCTGCGCGTCGAGGACCCGTACGCGCTGTCCAAGCAGGTCGACGAGGCCACCGCCGCGATGATGCACCGGCGATACGGCATGACGGTGGCGGCGCTGCGCCTGCCGTTCCTCGGCGATCCGGATCGACTCGCGGGGCACGCCGCGCGGTTGGCCGCGAATCCGGCGCTCGGCGCGCCGGAGGTGTGGAGTTACCTCGACCTGCGCGACGCGGCCCGGGCGTGCGTACTGGGCCTGACCGCGCCGGCGGTCACCGGCGCGCCGGTGTTGTTCGTGGCGGCGCCGGACACGCTGATGGCGGCGCCCACCGGCGAGTTGCTCGCCGCCCATCTTCCGGACGTGCCCCGCCGCGCGGTGTTCCCCGCCCGGTCGGTCCCGATCGATCTGACCCCCGCCCGGCGACTCCTCGGTTTCACCGCCCGGCACCCGTACCCCCAGGAGCGACCCTGATGACCACGTCGGAGACGACACCGGCCGAGCCGGCCGACGCCGCGGCGATCCCGGCCGCGGCGATGCCCGAGACGCAGGCCCCGTGGCCGGCCCGGGACGCGTTGCGGATCACCGCGGTGCGGGCGATCGTCACCGCGCCCGGGGGTGTTCCGCTCGTCGTGGTGCGGATCGACACGTCCGAGCCGGGGCTGTACGGGCTCGGCTGCGCCACCTTCACCCAGCGCTTCCACGCGGTTGTCGCGGCCGTCGAGGAGCACCTCGCGCCGATGGTGATCGGCCGGCATCCGGGCGACATCGAGGACATCTTCCGGATGTTGCACTTCTCCTCCTATTGGCGCGGCGGCCCGGTGCACAACAACGCGCTGTCCGGAATCGACCAGGCGTTGTGGGACATCGCCGGCAAGCGACTGGGCGTACCCGTCTACGAGTTGCTCGGCGGCCGGGTGCGGGCCGGCGCGGCGGTGTACACCGGGGCCCGCGGCGGCGACATCGAGGAGTCGATCGAACGGGTCGCCGCGCTGGCCGAACAGGGCTACCGCTACGTGCGGTTGCAGACCGGCGGTCCCGGTCTCGGTACCTACGGCGCGAACGGTGCGCCGGGCGGGTACCCCGGCGCGCCCTACCCGGACGGCTGGGACGTCGGCCACTACCTGCGGACCGCCCCGCGCCTGTTCGAGCGGGCCCGGGAGGTGCTCGGCGACGAACTCGGGCTGCTGCACGACGCGCACAACCGGCTGACCCCCAAGGAGGCGGTGGGGCTGGCCCGTTCGCTGGAGCCGTACCGGCTGTTCTTCCTGGAGGATCCGCTGGCGCCGGAGCACTTCGACCGGTTGCCCGAGGTGCGGGCCGCCGCGCCGATGCCGATCGCCTCCGGCGAGTTGCTCACCTCGATGACCGACGCGACGCGCCTGGTCACCTCCGGCGGCGTCGACTACCTGCGGGTGCACGTCTCGGCGGTGGGTGGGCTGACGCCGGCCCGGAAGTTGGCCACGCTGTGCGAACTGACCGGCGTACGAACCGCGTGGCACGGACCGCCGGACGTGTCGCCGGTGGGCGCGGCGGTCAACGTCACGCTGGATGTGACCAGTGCCGCGTTCGGCATTCAGGAACAGCACGTCTACCCCGAGCGGGTGCACGAGGTGTTCCCCGGCACGCTGCGCACGGTGGACGGCTACCTCACGCCGTCGGATCGGCCCGGTTGGGGCATCGACCTGGACGAGGCGATGGCGGCGAAGTATCCGCCGCGGACACATCTGCACGAGCGCTGGGCCGCCCGGGTGCGGCGGCCCGACGGCGGGTTGGAAGCGCCCTGAACCGCGTATCGTCACCGGATTGTGCGCCGTCGTGTGCCGGCGTGGCGACTGTCGGATCGCGCCGATACCGGTTGGCGCCGATATCTGTGCCCACCGGTACCCGCGCCCACCGATGCCGGTTCACGCCGATACCGGCTCACACACCGTCACCGGATATACTGGATTCATAGATCTGATGCGCATTAGGAGTTCGTCGACGGCCGTTCGATCGTCGGTCGTTGCATTCCGGGTCATTCCGTTGCCAGCCATATGGAGGAGTACATGAAGCCGATCGGGGGGCCCGGGCGGCCGGCTGGTTCACGCGCGAACCGGCCCCGTCAGGCGGACATCGCCCGGCTGGCCGGCGTCTCACAGCCGACGGTGTCCCTGATCCTCAGCGGCGGTTCGGCGGCGGTCGGGATCGCCGACGAGACCCGGCTCAAGGTGATGGCCGCCGCCGAGCAGCTCGGCTACATGCCCGACCCGATAGCGAAGCGACTCGCGGCCGGCCAGAACAACCTGCTCGGCCTGTATACGTTCACCGCGACCTTCCCCACCGAAATGTCGCACGCCTACCACCCGTTCCTGGTCGGCATCGAGCAGGAGTCCGCGGCGCAGGGCTACGACCTGCTGATGTTCATCGCGTCGAGCATCACCGGCGAACGGCCGCACGCGGAGGTGCTCAACCGGGTCCGGCTGGCGGACGGTTGCCTGTTCATGGGCCGGCATCTGCCGATCCGGGAGATGGACCGGCTGCTGGCCACCGACCTGCCGGTGGTCTATCTGGGCCGGCACGACGACTTCGGCGACCGACTGCCGTACGTCGGCGCGGACTACGTGACGGCGACGGCGGAGGTCGTGCGTCACCTGGCCGAGCTGGGCCACCACCGGATCCTGTACGTCCGCGAACTCGACGACGCGATCAGCGCGGTCGACCGCGAAGCGGGGTTCCGCCGCGGCATGGCCGAGTGCGGACTGCCGGTCGAGCGGTCCACCGTGGTGCGCACGGACGGTTCGGACCTGAGCGCGGACCGGCTGCGCGGCTGGTACGAGCAGGGCGTCACCGCGATCGTCACCGAGGCGACCGACACCGACGCCGCGCACCGGGCGGTGCTGGCCGCCGCGTCGACCGCCGGCTACCGATTCCCCGAGGACCTGTCCCTGGCCACCCTGGGCGCCCCCGAACACGCGGTGCCCGGGCCGGCCTTCCTGTCCGGCTTCTCGGTGCCGCGGCGGGAGATGGGCGCGGCGGCGGTCCGCCTGCTCACCGGACTGATCGCGGGGGAGCCGAATCTGGCCAGGCATCAGTTGATGAGTTGCGAGCCGGTGCCGGGGGAGACGGCGGGGGCGGTGCGGTGAGATCGCCGCGGTGAGTCCGCCGCGGTGAGGTTGGGCCGGCATCGGTGGAACGGCCCTGTCGGCACGCGCTCTTGCGCCCGCCTCGGTGGTCCGCTTCGGTCTTCCCCTTCACCCGCGCCGGTCCACGTCGCCCGTGCCGGATTCGGTTTCGCCCGTACATCCATTCATCAGCGCGTTCACGGAAGGCTTCAGCATGTCCGAAATCAGCACCGAGGTCCTCATCGTCGGCGGCGGCCTCGGCGGAGTCGCCGCCGCACTGGCCGCGTGCCGGGCGGGCCGCACGGTCGTTCTGACCGAGGAGACCGACTGGATCGGCGGCCAACTCACCGCACAGGCGGTGCCGCCGGACGAGCATCCCTGGATCGAGAGCTACGGCGCCCCGGCGAGCTATCGCGAACTGCGCACCGCGATCCGCGAGCACTACCGGACCTGGTATCCGCTCACCGGCGCGGCCCGGGCCCGTCGCGAACTCAACCCCGGCGCCGGCTACGTAAGCAAGTTGTGCCACGAACCGCGGGCCTCGCTGGCCGTGTTGCAGGCGCTGCTCGCGCCACACCTGGCGTCCGGGCGGCTGCGAATACTCCTGGAGCACGTGCCCGCCGAGGTGTTCGCGGACGGCGACCGGGTGCGGGCGGTCACCCTGTGGGGCGTGCGCACCGAGGAGTCGCACACGATCAGTGCGGCGTACGTGCTGGACGCGACCGAGACCGGCGAGTTGTTGCCGCTGGCCAAGGCCGAGTACGTCACGGGCGCGGAGGCCCGGGACGAGTACGACGAGCCGAACGCGCCCGCGCAGTACCAGCCGTTGAACATGCAGGGCATCACGTACTGCTTCGCCGTGTCGTACCACGAGGGTGAGAACCACGTGATCGACCGGCCTGCGGACTACGAGTTCTGGCGGTCGTACCGGCCGGACTTCTGGCCCGGCCCGCTGCTCGGCTTCCTCGCGCCCGATCCGCGCACGCTGGAACCGGAAGCGCGCACCTTCGACCCGCGACCCGGGGGCGACCCGCTCGCGGTGAACGCCGACCAGAGCGCCAACGCGGGCGGCGACGACCTGTGGTTGTTCCGCCGGATCCTGGCCAAGGGGCTGTTCGAGCCGGGCGCGGTCGACTCGGACATCACGCTGGTGAACTGGCCGTTGAACGACTACTGGTTGCGGCCGATCATCGAGGTCGGCGCGGACGAGGCCGCCGCCGCGCATCGGGAGGCCAAGCAGCTCTCGTTGTCGGTGCTGTACTGGCTCCAGACCGAGGCGCCCCGGCCGGACGGCGGTACCGGGTATCCCGGACTGCGGTTGCGGCACGACGTGGTCGGCACCGCCGACGGGCTGGCCAAGTCCGCGTATGTGCGCGAGTCGCGGCGGATCCGCGCGGTCACCACGGTGACCGAACACCACGTCTCCCGGGACATCCTGGGCACGCACGGGATCCACCACTTCCCGGACTCGGTGGGGGTGGGTGCGTACCGGATCGACCTGCATCCCTCGACCGGCGGGGACAACTACATCGACGTGGCCAGCGTGCCGTTCGAGATCCCGCTCGGTGCGTTGTTGCCGATCCGGATGCGCAACCTGCTGCCGGCGGCGAAGAACATCGGGACGACGCACATCTCCAACGGGTGCTATCGACTGCACCCGGTGGAGTGGAACATCGGCGAGGTGGTGGGGCACCTGGCGGCGTACTGCCTGAAGCGGGGCGTGGAACCGCATGCGGTGCGCGAAGACCTCGCCCTGTTCACCGAGTTCGCGGCGGAGTTGGACGCCATCGGGGTGGAGCGTCACTGGCCGGCGCCGGCGGGGTATTGAGGGGTGGGCGGTGCCCCGGGGCCTCGGCGCTTTGGCGTCCTGCCCGGTTCAGGGTCGGCGGAGGGTGTCCGCGGAGACCGCCCGGAAGCGTAGGAGCAGGGTGATCAGCGCGAAGAGCAGCAGCCAGGTCAACGACCAGCCGAGGTCGGCGCCGCTGCCGACGGACGACGCCACGCTCGGCACGCCCACGCCGGCCACGGCCATCAGGGCGAGCATCGCGAAGAAGCCGGCGCGGATGAACCTGGCGGCGGTGTACCGGAATCGGTAGAGCAGCAGGAGGCGGGCGAGCGACAGGCGGCGCGGCGGGTCGACGTTGCCCGGGCCTGCGGAGACCACGAGCGCGCTCGCCTGGTCGAGCCAATGCTGGGCAACGCGACTCGCGTTGCCCAGCTCCTCCGGGCTGCCGGGAAGCCGTTGGCGGGCCTCCCACCACAACACCGCGAAGTCGACCTGCCGGGTCGCGTCCTCGAACGCGCGCAGCCGACGGCCGGTTTGCGATCGGCTCGCCTGACGGTCCTGCCAGGCGACTGCGAACACCCCTACGGCTGCGGTCAGTACGGGTACCACCACCGCGACCACGACGGCAGCCACGTCCTCCGCGCGCATCGACGCTCCCGTCGTTCGAGCCGGAACATCCAGCATGACAGCGGCGATTGCGCGCCGCGGGCAAACCGTTTCGACGGGTCGGCGCGGGTGTGGGGGAGGCGGGTACCGAGCGGTGGGACCGGCTTCGGACTCAGCCGAGGTAGCCCAGTGCGCTGACGGCGCCCAGGCCGCCGGCGCCCATGAAGAGGGGCATCAGGACCTTGACTTCGACCTTGGCGCCCGCGCGGAAGCGCATGGACTTCGGCGGCCCGAGGGGGTACCAGCGCTTGCGGCCGATCGGTATGGGCCACAGGATCGGGCAGCCGGAGATGGTGAGTGCGTCGCCGATGCAGTGGGTCAGGGCGCCGAGGGCGATCGGCAGGCCGACCCACCAGTACTCCTGGCCGGGTTCGGTGAAGAACCAATTCGAGCCGTTGCCGGGGCGGTTCAGGATCTCCACGAGCATCCAGGTGCTGGTGGCGCCCAGCAGCCAGACCAGGATGTCGCTGTGCAATCGGGCCTGGCGCCACAGCAGGCCCTCGATGGCGAGCACCATGTGCACGAACAGGACGCCCAGTACCCCCCACCGGCCGCCGTACGCGCAGATCGCGGACGCGCCGGCGCCGACCAACAGGGCCCAGACCCAGGTGTGGGTGAGGGTGCGGTGGCCGCCGTTGCGGCGGGGGTCGCCCTTCTTGCGGGTGGCCTTGTAGGTGGCGGTGGCGAGCGCGTCGACCAGGCCGCACAGGATCAGGGATATCGGCCCGAACGAGCGGGAGACGGTGGCGGCCTTGTGGTCCAGGTCCGGACCGAGGGCGGCGCCGGCGCAGATCAGCCCGCCGACCACCAGGACCGGCCAGGGCATCGGTCGACCGTAGGCATCGGCGGCGGCACCGGCGGCCATCCACGCGCATGCTCCGGACAGGGAATGGGCCGGCCCCATCATGTGGTCGTGCTCCTCTGGTGAACCCGGGCGAACCCCGAGCCCGCACAGTGACCGCAGCTTAGCGGTGGCGATCATGGTGGCCGCGAACGGCCTTGGACGGGTGTGGAGTTTGCTCGCGGTGCCCGTGGTGGTCGAAGGACTCGGGCGGGTGCGGTTCCCGGGTCGCTGTAGGGTCGGTGGCCTTGCGGGGAAGGGGTGCACGTGGAGCGGGCGCGAGTCCTGTTGTTGGACGCGGCTCCCGGCGAGTTGCTCGACCGGGAACTGGACCGGCTGCTCGGGCACGGGCTGGGCGTCACCTTGAACCTGCGCCGGGTGGGCGACCGGGGCGCTGCGCGGGCGGGCTGGGGTGGGCGGGTGGACTTCGCCGATTTCGACGCCTTCGACGAGGGGGCGCTGATCGCCGAGTTCGTGCGGGACGGGATCGGCTACCACGCGGTGAAGTCCCGTGCGGGTGTGCCGTTGCGTGCGGCCTTCCTCGCGGCGGCCACCGATCCGACGCTGGCCAATCGGCTGCGGGTGATCGGGCGGGCCGGGGCGGGTACCGATCATGTCGAGTCGGCCGCCGCCGGCCGGCACGGTGTCGTGGTCACGCACACTCCGGGCTCCAACGCGAACGCGGTCGCGGAGTTCGCCCTGGCGCAGTTGCTCGCGTCGACTCGGCACCTCACCGCGCACAACGCGGCCGCGCACCAGGGGCGTTGGAGTGCGCCGAGCGCGCCCGCGGTGGAGTTGGCGGAACTGACCCTGGGGATCGTCGGGTTGGGCCGGATCGGGTCGGCCCTGGCCGAGCGGGCGAGCGCGCTGGGCATGACGGTGCAGGGCTTCTCCCGGCGTCCGGAGGCCGGGACCTCGGTGCCTCGGGCGGCATCGCTCGCCGGCCTGTTGGCGACGAGTGACGTGGTCTCCCTGCATCTTCCGCTCACTTCGCAGACCCGAGGACTGATCGGGCGGGCGGAGTTGGCATCGATGCGACCCGGGTCGATCCTGCTGAACACCGCCAGGGGTGGCATCGTCGACGAGCAGGCGCTGGCCGACGCGCTGAGCGATCCGGCGGCGCCCCTGGTGGCGGCGGCGGTCGACACGTTCGAGCACGAGCACGCGGCCTTCGCGTCGCCGCTCTTCGGCCTGCCGAACGCCCTGCTGACCCCACATGTCGCCGGCATGACCAAAGGCGCGATGGCCACGGCGGCCCTCCGCTGCGCCGACCACATCGCGGCCCTCCTGGCAGGCCGCCCGAGCGGCGTACCGGTGGTGGCGACGGGCTGAAATCGGCCCGCTGGGCGCTCGGGGGGAGGGCGCTCAGCGGGTGGGCGGTCGCGGGGTGTGGTGGTCGGCGCGCAGGCGGAACACCGTGGAGTCGGCGTCGTCCCGGGCAGGGTTGCCGTCCGAGTCCGTGACGGACACCGTGGTCAGTCCGGCTGCCGCGACGAGCGCTCGGAAACCGTCGCGGGTGTACCAGTGCAGCAGCCATGGCCGTTCCACGACGGCGCTCGCGTCCTGGGCGTGGTGCTCGTGGCGGTCGTGGCGTTCGTAGCGCAGCAGGGAGATCTGGGTGCGCTCGGCTTCGTTGCGTTCCTCGGATACGAGGGTGAAGCGCAACCGTGCGCCGTCGGCGGCGGTGGCGGTACGGGTCGCGCCGATCCGGTCGGCGGGGGTGGGGGCGGGGATGTGCAGCGGGATCAGCGCGGAGCCCCCGTCGACCAGGTGGCGGCGAATGCCTTCGAGCGCGGCGCCGGCGGCGTCGTCGTCCGGAAGCAGGTTGAAGGTCGGCCCGGCCAGGAAGATCGCCCGGAAGCGGCGGGGCAGGTCGAGCGCCTCCATCCGCTGGTGGTGGAGGGTGACCGTGACACCCGCGTCGTCGGCCCGACGTCGGCAGCGCGCCAACATGTCGGCGGAGGAATCGACCCCCTCGACGTCCAGCCCGCGCCGACGCAGATCGAGCAACGGATCACCGTCCCCACAACCCAACTCCAGCGCCGGTCCGCCCACTTCGCGAATGAAGGCCGCATGGACCTCGGGATCGGGGTCGAGTGATCGCAACGGGGCGTAGGACTCGGCGACGATGCCGGTGTAGAAGTCGGCGGGCTCCATGGCTTACGCATCCGTCCTTCCGTCGATTTCACGACCGTCACCGACACTCGCCGTGCCGACCGCCGGCCGCGATCCACGCGGCGGTTCGGCGAGCGTGGGCCGACGCGTCCCCGGGTTCTCGGCGCAGGGTAGTGCGCGGGGGTTCGGGGCCACCAGCGAATTCGGCCGCTGCTTGCCCGTGGACACCGCCGGCATTCCGCTCGCCGGCACCTCGGCCAGGGGCAACCGCGACGACGTTGTCCGGGCGATCCTGCTCCGTCAGGGGGCGCCGTCGGCGTGAGGCGGACGAGGCATGCCCGGTGCATCCGTGCCCAGGAGCCATTCCCTGACGCTCGGTGCGCGGGCCAGGAGCCTGCCGACGTGTGTGCCCTCGCTACGCGAGGTCACTCTCGGCAGGGGGCGAAGTCATCGGGTACGACGTCCAACAGGCTCCGCACCCGGTCTCCCGTACGGAGCACGACGAGCAATTCGCACCGCAACTGGCGCGGCAGGTGCGGGCGATGGGGCGTGCTGGTCCACAGCAACGGCCACAGGTAGTGGGTCCCCGCGGGCGCCGTATTCGCCTGCACCCATGCCGGGTCCAGCCGCTGGTTGAGCCTGAGCCGAGCCGCTTGCTCCTCCAGCCCGAGCAGCGCGGCCGTATCGAGCACCTTCAATTCCCGAGGCACCGCGTCGTCAGGGTCCATCGCCCAATGCTGCCCGACGGCAGCAGCCCGAGCTTCGGAACCGGCCCATCGAAGGTCGTTTGGTCGGGAGTTCCCGGCGAGCGAGGAGGGCGAGGAGGGCGAGGAGGGCGAGGAGGACGTTTGCGGCCGGCGGTTGGGTTTTGGTCGGCAGCGGGTGGCTCAGTGCTAAACGGTCGGCGTGGGCTGGCGGAGATGGGCCCGGTCCCATGGTCACCGGCGGTCAGGAGCCCTGGGTTCCCCGGCGAGAGGTGGGTGTTGCTTGCCGGAAAGGCGCTGGCAACGGCGGAGCGGGAGGGCGGCCCGGTGAGGTCCGCCGGGGAGCCTTCCCGGGTGGGTCGGGCGTTCGCTGGCCGGCGGTCGCGTCTTGGTGGGCAGCGGGTGGCTTTGTGCTAAACGGTCGGCGTGGATTGGCGGAGATCAGCCCGGTCCCACCGTCACCGGCGGCCGGGAGCCCTGGGTTCCCCGGCGAGAGGTGGGTGTTGCTCACCGGGAAAGGCGCTGGCAACGGCGGAGCGGGTGGGTGCTTTCGTCGGGTTCGCCGGGGAGCGTTCCCGAGTGGGCCGGGTGTTCGCGGCCGGCGGTTGCGCCTTGGTCGGCAGCGGGTGGCTTTGTGCTAAACGGTCGGCGTGGATTGGCGGAGATCGGCCCGGGTCCACGGTCACCGGCGGTCAGGAGCCCTGGGCTCCCCGGCGAGACACAGGTGTTGCTTGCCGGAAAGGCGCTGGCAACGGCGGAGCGGGAGGGGAGCCCGGTGAGGTTCGCCGGGGAGCCTTCCCGAGTGGGTCGGGCCGTTTCGACGGGCGT
>NZ_JBIRRX010000032.1:0-25461 GCF_044333915.1 Embleya sp. NPDC020886
TCCGCGTTGCGGACTCCACAAGCGCCGCGTTGCGGCGCTTGGAAGGCTCCCCGCGTTGCGGGGAGCAGGGCCCGCGTTGCGGGCCCGCTGGCAGCCAAGAGGGGTGCTGGGGTGGGTTGTTCGAGGAGGCTTCCCATGTTGGAAGCGAACCCGAAAACCAATCTGACGATCCGTCAGAACTATCTGACGAACCGTCAGGATCGAGTGTCGAACAACCGGACGAAGCGTCCGCCACAGTCCCCATCATGACACACTCGCGCGCCTTGACGCCACTCCGGAGCTTAGACAACACTGTCCATACGAATCCCAGGAAATCAGGACCACCCCCGGCGCCGGATCGGGGTCCGGGGCCGGCTCGCATCGGACCCGCGACACCGGCCCACCCCGCCCTTCCACACACCATCTGACCAGCACGAACCCCGGCCGCCGACGTGCGCCAGGAGCAGCCGGCCGAGGCCCGGCGCGGCACCCCCGAGGCCCGCTCGACTCCACGCCCCGGGCCCCTCGCCGCACCACACAACCGATACACCCGGTCGCACTATGAATTCGGGAATCGAATCCAGAAACCACGGAGAAACCGCGTGGAACTCATATCGGAACCACGGAACTTCCACTCGACATTACGGATCCGGACGACGGGACCCACGAAAATGACAACCACGCTTTTCCCTCATCAGCGCGAGGCCGTTCAAAACGTCACGCGGGAATTCGCTTCTCCGCCGGCCGACATGGCGGACCTGCGCGCGGGTGACGGCCCGTGGGCCGGCCTGCGAACGCAGGTCGTGGCAGCCACCGGCACCGGGAAAACGCGCATCGCGGCCGTCTGCGCGGCTCGTCTGGCGCCTCACGGCCGGGTCCTGGTCCTGGTGCCCACCCTCGACCTGCTGACGCAGACGGTGGCCGCGTGGCGCGGCGCCGGGCGCACCGGGCCGATGGTCGCGGTGTGCTCCCTGCGAGGCGATCCCGGACTGGACGCGGCCGGCGTCAGGTGCACCACCAGCACGCCCCAGTACGCCCTCTGGACGGGCCAGGAGCGGCACGTCACCGTGTTCGGGACCTACGCCTCACTTCGGGTCCTGCTGAGGGCTCAGCCGGGCGTGTACGGCCTCCGGCCGCCCCTCGCGTTCGACCTCGTGATCGTGGACGAGGCGCACCGCACCTCCGGGGCGCTCGGGAAATCCTGGGCGGCGATCCACGACAACAGGCGCTTGCCGGCCCTGCGGCGGCTGTACCTGACGGCCACCCCGCGCATCTGGGAACCGCCGGTCGGCAGCGCCTACGACGCGTTGGCCACCGATCCGCCCGTGCCCGAACTCGACCCCATGGACCCCGATCCCGACCTGGACGAGTGGGACGGATGGGAGGAGGACGACTTCGTCCCGGACGACGGGGACGAGGCGACGGAGGAGCCGCGGACGGCGTACCAGCCGTTGCCGGTCGGCTACGCGGCATCCATGGATGACGTGCGCCTGTTCGGCAGGGTTTGCTTCTCCCTACCCCTCGGGGCGGCGGTCGGCCGGGGGCTGGTTGCGCCGTTTCGCATCGTGGTGGCCGAGATCACCGACCCGGAGGTGCAGGCCGCGGCCCGCGCGGCGGGCCGGCCGCTGAACCGGCTGTCGACGCGCCCGCAGGACGTCGAGGCGTTCCGGGGCGCGCGGATGGCCGCGTTGCAGGCCGGGATGCTGCGCCTCGCGTGGGAGCACGACCTGCGCCGGATCCTGACGTTCCATCACCGCACGATCGAGGCGTGCGCGTTCGCCGAGGGCCTGCCCGAGGCGTTCGAGCGGCTGCGCGCCGGCGCGCCGGGCGCCTACCCGGGCGGCATCGCGGCGGATTGGCTGTCGGGTGAGCACGAACCGATGCACCGGCGGCAGGTACTGGGACGGTTCGGGGCCGGTGTGGACGCCGACGGCGTGCCCGTGACCAGGGCATTCGTCTCCAACTGTCGGGTTTTGGGGGAGGGGGTGGACGTGCCCGAAATCGACACCACCGCCCTCCTGGACCCCAAGGGTTCGGTGGTGGAGATCGTCCAGGCGGTCGGGCGTTCGATCCGCCCCTCGGCCCGAGGCGACAAGATCGCAACGATCGTGGTCCCCATTTTTCTCGCGCCCGGCGAATCCCGGGACGACATGCTGGTGTCCCCGTCGTGGCGACCGCTCCAGCGTGTGCTCCTGGCCCTGCGGGCCCACGACGCGGACATCTGTGACGTGCTGGCCGTGCCGCAGGTCGACGGCAGGGCCCAGGGGGAGCCGGCCGGCGAACCGCTCCGGGAGGACCGGGAGGACGGGGCGCAGGGCGATGGCGACGCGGAACGGCGGCCGATCCTGCGATTCTCGACGCAACGGGATCCGGTGGAGATTTCGCGTTTCGTGGACCTTCGCGTGGTCGACCCGCAATCCCGGAATTGGCTGCGCGGATTCGTCGCCTCCGAACGATACCTGCGCGCCCACGGCAACCTCGCCGTTCCCATTGATGCCGTTGACATCGATCATCACGGAATCAAATTCCCGCTCGGCCGCTGGATTTCGGAAATGCGCGCCGAATACGCGAAAGGCCACCTTGAGCGGGAACAGATTTCACGTCTGGAATCGCTCGGGATGGTGTGGTCGGTGCACGATCAGGCGTGGGAGGACGGGTTGGCCATAGCGCGTGAGTACGCGCGTCGACACGGCACGCTCGCGGCGCCGGCCGATGCCGTGGTCGACGGCTACCCGATCGGGACGTGGCTGTCGAACCGCCGGGCGCAGGACCGGCGGGGCGAGTTGTCGGCCGGGCGCGGCGCGGCGTTGGACGCTCTGGTGGAGGGTGAGGCGTGGCATCCGCCGCATTGGCCGGTGGCGTGGCAGCGGCACGTCACGTACGCGGCCGAGTATCTGGCCGAACTCGGCGGCGGGGCCCGGCTGGACGATGTGGGCCTGGACGTGGTGCACCGCGGTACGGGGATCGGGCGGTGGGTGGCTCGGCAGCGGTCGGGGTGGGACGGGCTGAACGCGGCGCAGCGTGAGCGGCTGCTCGCGTTGGGGCTGACGGCGCCCGCGTTGGTCGACACCGCGGCCGAGGCCGGGGCGGCGGTGCCGGTGCCGGGCGGGCCTCGGCCGAAGCGCACGCGCGAGCAGGCGTGGGCGATCGCGATGGGCGCGGCGGCGGCCTACCGGGCCCGGGTGGGGCACCTGGAGGTGCCGCGCGGGCACGTCGAGTCGGTGGTGGCGTTCGACGGGTGGCCCGAGGATGTACGGCTCGGGGTGTGGGTGACGACGACCAGGAGCAGGCGGGCGAAGCTGCCTGCCGAGCGGATCGCCGCGTTGGACGTGTTGGGGATGCGCTGGACGTAGGGCGGGGCCGGGCCGCCGGCGGGATGGATTGGGGTTACTCACGATGAACCCCATATACAGGCTGCGCGCCGACGGGGGTGCACATCCGCCGCCGACCGGCCCGGACGCGGTCGCGGCCCCGTCGTTTCTCGGCGCGACGGGGCAGGCGACGGGGCAGGCGACGCCCGGTACGACGGGCCATCGGTCGAGGCGGTTCGGCGTCACCGCGGGGCGGGTCGGTCGTTGGGGGTGGTGTGGTGGTCCGGCGTCTCCCCGTCGCCGTCGTCACCCGCCGGTCGGCCCATCCCCCGAGGCCGCCGGGCATGGGCGCGTCGGTGCCGGCCGTGTGTGGCCGGCGCCGATCGCGTGCCCGTGCGGGCTGATCTTCGTCAGTCCAGGTCGGCGGAGGCCAGGGACACCGCGAGCGTGATGTGGGGGACCGCGCCCAGGCAGGACTCGGCCGCCGTGCTCGGGTCCGGGGCGGTGCGCGCCCCCTGTAGCGCCAGGAGACCGGTCACCACCGCCGCGTCGACCGCCTCGTCGAGGATCTCGTCCACGGCGAACTCGCCGCCCGCCGTCAACGCGCGCACCAGCTCGACCGCGTCCTGCGGATCGATCCGCCAGCGGGCGGCGACCTCGGCACCGACGCTCACCACGTCCATCGCCGCGGCCTGCTCCACCGTCGGCAGCGGCACGCCGTCCCGCCCGGGCGGATCACCCTGCTCCACGAACTCCCGGGCCTGCGCCACGGCGCAGCGCGCCGCATACGTCCGCCGGGCCTGCGCCCGCTCCCATGCCACGGCGGCCGGCCACCGGGCGGTGTCCTCGGTACGGGCCCGGTCCAGCAGGACCGCGGCGGCGAGACCGACCTGGACGCACGGCAAAACGCTCACCTCGACTGCCTCTTGGTCGGGTGGGGCGGCGGCGATGGGTTGGTACACCGCGCCGGCCGCCTCGGCGCAGGCCCCGATCAACGCGGTCAACGCGGCGATCAGTCGGGCGTGGCGGCGACGCCGGGCTGGCAGGTCCACGCGGTCGTCCGATGCGGCGGTCACCTCCGCACTATGCCGCGCGGCGCTCGCCGGTGCTGTCCGTTCTCGTGAGCGGTGCCGAAACGGGGGATTCCTGTCGGGGCCGGGCGGCCGGGCCGGTGGTTTGCTCGAACGGGCCCGGGGGTGTCGGCGGTCGGGTGAGGATGTGGGATCCGTCTACTGCGAGGGGGCCGGCGTGGCCGAGCACATCGAGGACCAGGAGCACGACGAGACGCCGGGTGGTGGGAGGCGGTGTCCGTTGGGTGCGCGGTCGGCGCACGCCTGCGACGGGCCCACCGACGACGCGGGCGAACTGTTGCTGGGGTGGGTGGCCGCGTGCGGCGGCGCCGAGGACTCCGCGCTCGGGTGCGCGGTGCATCTGGGTGAGGTGTTGGTGGTGTGGGATCCGGGGGAGTGGCACGGCATCTCGTCGCACGGGTCGAGCGAGGACACGGCGGCGGTGGCGCGGGCGGCCGAGCGGGTCGCGGCCGAGGTTGCCGGCGGGCGGTGGATCGTGGCCGGCCCGGACGACGACACCGGGGTGCCCCGGCCGGCCGCGCGGGACGAACTGGTGCGTGCGGTACGCGCGGCGCGTGGGGACGACCCGAACCGCTAGCCGGGCGGATCGGGGCTGTTCCGCATCGGCCATCGGGCCCGGGTGCGCGGAGGGTGCTCGGGCCGGTGGTATCGGGGCGCGGGCGTGGGCGGTGTTCGAGCGGGACGGCCCGGCCGAGGGGTCGCCCAGGGAAGAAGTCCGCATCCGCCCCCGGCTGTTCGGGGGTTGTGACCAGGGGAAACGATCCCGGGCGGCCGGACGCGTAGGCAACACGTAGGGCAATACGTACGGCAATACGGTGGGCAACACGTACGGCAATACGTATGGCAACACGGTAGGCAACCCCGGTTCGGGGCCGCCGGTTTCAAAAATCGCCCCCCGTTCGAGGCGGCCGGGCCGGCCATCGTTCACCCGCGAGTGCGCGTTCGACCAGGACCACGGCGCGCCGCGCGCCCGGCCGGCCCGGATCAATGGGTGAGGCTGTCGAGCCAGAGGGCGAGTGTGTGGGCGACGTCGCCGGCGTCGCGGGTCTGTTCGTGCAGCGGCAGCGGCACCCGGGCGAGTTCCCAGTACGAGGCGTCGGCGGGCGGGCCCGGCTCCGCCGCCCAGGCCGCTTCGATGTCGGTGAGCGCGGCGGCGTTGCCGCCGAGGCGGCAGGCGCCGGCGCATTCGACCAGCGCGGTCTCGATCGCCTCGGCGCCGGTGCCGGGCGGCAGCGCGGCGGCCACCGCCCGCATCCTTTGGGCCAGCGCGTCGAGTCGGTGCGCGTCTCGCAGCCACATCGGGCGCGGCCCGGCGGGCACGGCCGGGAGGTCGGTTTCGGTGGCGGGGCAGTGGGCGTCGACGTGCGCGGCCAGCACCCGATCCGTCGGTGTCGCGGCCCGGCCGGCCCGCCGCTTCCGCGCTCGGGTGATCGCCCGGCGGGCGGTGGCGTGTGCCGTGGGCCAATCACCCGTGGTCCAGCCGGGCATCGAGCGCAGCTCGCGCGTCCGGTAGGCGACGGTGCGCGGCGGCAGGGTCGCGTGGGGCGTGGCGAGATCGGCGGCGGTGTGCGCGTCCAGCAGTGCGGGCAGGCGGGTCAGGCTGCCTTGGGTCGGGGCGTACTCGGGTCGCACGTGCGCGGGCAGCGCCTCGGCGAGCAGGCGGCCGGCGTGCCCGGGGGGCCATATCCAGTAGCCGATGGTGTCGCCCACGAGCAGATCGTCCACCGCGACACCGTGATCCCGCGCCGCGCAGGCCAGCACCAGCGCGACCGCGGTGCGGTCGCGGGCCCGGTCCAGCTCGGCCCCGGGGCGTTCGTACACGATCCGCAGCCACGCTTGGGCGTCGATGCCCAGGGTGTGCTCCTGGTGCCACGCGACCAGGTCGCGCGCGTGGTGCATTGCGCGGTCCCACCGTGCCCGGTCCATGTCCCGCCCCGTGGTGTCCACCGGCCCACGCTACCGACCGACACGGTCACAACCGAGGTTCCCACCGGCCCCCGCCGAGGGCGTCCTCGACCAGGCGCACCGCGCGGTCGGTCGCGGCGGCCCGCGCACCCTCGTACTCGTACATGCGCAGCGTGCTCTCCAGATCCGCGTCCGGGAGGGTACGGCCGGTCTCGGCGCGGGCGGTGCCGTACCCGTGCCGGGCCGCGGCCAACGCCGCGCACACGTGCTGTCGGGCCATCCGGGCCAGGATCAACGGGTACTTGCGCAGGACGTCGTGGCGGGCGGACACCCCGAGGCCACCCCGGCGGCGCGACACCGGCCCGACCCCGGGGCCTCGGCGCGGCGGCGGGACCGGTGTCGGCGGGCGTGCGCCCGGACCGGGCCGGCTGTTCCCGTGCCGGGGTGTCCGGGTCGCCATTGTCGTACATGCATTCGATTATGGTCGTTGGGCCGGAATCGCGTATTCCGATGCTTGTGACCCGGCTACGTGTTCTGCCGGAGCAGGCCGGGCGGCCCGCAGTATCGTGCCCGCATGTTCGTTGCTGCCATCTCCCCCCGATCTACGGGGAAAACGACCGCTATAGCCTGGTTGCTCCATGCTCTCCATGAACGCGGGTATCCCGTAACCGGGTACGACGCCGATGAGTCCGAGCAGTTGACCCGGTGGCACGAGGGGCGGGTGAGCGGTAGCTATCCCTTCGAGGTCCACACGATGGCAACGTCCCGGTTTCACGAGCAGGCGCCGAAGGTGCTGCCGCCGGGGCACATCGGCGCGGTCGACGTGGGCCACCTGGAAAACCATGCCTCGATCGGGTGGAGTGTCCTGCGAGTAGCGGACCTTGCGATCGTGGCCTGTGCTCCCACCGCGTCGGATGTCGAGCGGCTGGATGAACTCCCCATGGACCATTTCATCCAACAGATCGCGCCGAAGCGTCCGGACCGATCGGCCCCTCCGACGTGGGTGTTGCTGATGCGCGCGCAGCCGAACACCCGGGCACCGCAGGAGTATCGAGCCTCGCTCCAGGAGTCGGGCTGGAACGTATTCAGCACGGTGATCCCCGCTATCCAGTTGTACGCGGGAACGGGCGACGGGGTTCCGGTCCGGGCGGCCGGCACCCATTTCGATGAGTTGGTGACCGAGATGGAGAGCCGGGGGTTGATCGGCCGATGACGAAACGGCTGGATGCAGCGGAGGTTCGGCGTCGGCGACTCGAACGGCGCGGCCAACAAACGGCTGCGGCGGGCGGGGCCGGCACCGACGAGATCGCCGAGGCCCCGGGGACCGCCGTTGCCGTTGTGGCGCAGCGCACCGCGGATGCGGTGGTGATCGCGCAGGGTCGGCCGCAACCGATGCTGTCGGTGGCGGAGTTGCCCGAGGCGATCGACTCGCCCGACGCGGACGGGCCACTGAGTGTGGATGAGGCGGAGCGGTGGGAGCTGTGTCGGCGGTCGTTCGAGCAGTTCGCGCAGGCGTGGTGGGTGATGGCGACCGCGATGGATGTTGCGTTGCGGGGGCGGTTGTGGCGGCGGGACTACGCCACGGCCGAGGCGTTCATCCGGGATGTCGCGGGCATGTCGACGTCGAACGCGTACCGGCAGATCGCGGGGGCGCGGGTTGCTGCGATCCTGGCGCGGCCGGGGCCGCTCGAACTCCTCGCACACCCGGCATTCGAACAAGGTTCGAACACTTTGTCCCGCGCGCGGGACTCGGGTCCCGCAACGGTTCCGGAGGGGTTGACCATCAGTCAGCGGGCGGCCGAGGCGCTGACGCCGATCCGGGCCGACTACGACGACGAGACGGCGGCGGTCGTCTATCGTGCCGTGGCCGAGGCGACGGGGCGGGACAGCGTGCCGGGCACGGTGATCGCGAGGATCGTCCGGCAGTTGCCCCGGCGTGCCGATGAGGACCTGGACCACGATGCGCTGTGCGAGCTGGCTCGGATACTCGTAGTCGGCTCTCCGCGTTCCCCCGACGATGATCCCGTGCGGAGGTTCGCCGAACACGTCGATGCCGCACGCGATTTCGCGGCGTCGACACGAGGCATGCCCGCCGCCTATCGCGCGGCCGTGGCTGCGGATCCGGCGGTGGCCGAGCGTCTGGCCGCTCGGCTGAAGGGTCATCTCACCCGCGCCGCGAAAAACTTCCCGGACGCGTGACCGGGCCGAACCGCTGTTGTTCGAACGCGATTCGAACGGCGAGTCCCGCGCGCGGGACTCGGGCCCCGCAAGGGGTCCGGCGGTGTCGGCGGTCTACGGCGGGCCCTGGACGCGGACCACGGAGATCACGCGGACCTCTGCGCCCGACACCCAATAGACGGTGATGCACCCGCCGAGGAGAACCTCGCGGTAGTCACGGCCGCGCAGGGCGATCGATCCTCGGCCGTAGGGATCGGCCGCGAGCGTGTTGACGTCGGCCTCGAACGCGCGTCGTGTCGGCCTCGATAGGGCCGCGACGTTGCTCTGCGCCTCGTCGCTGTATTGGACGCGGTACGTCACGTCGCCGGACCCGAAACGTCGTCGGCCGCGTCCAGGGCGTCGAAGTCGATGGGCCCGAAGCGGGAGTGGTCGCCGGCGCGCAACTGGTCGACCAGGGCGTCATCCTCGGCGATCGCCTCGGGCGGCAGGCCCCACCGTGCCGCGACGAGGGGTACCTCGGTGAGGGGCGCCTCGGCGATCGCGCGGTCGAAGTCGGCGCGCCGGTCCTCGGGCAGTGCGGCGCGGATGCCGCCGATGGTGCCGGGCAGGTCCACGAACCGCCCGCCGATGCGGGTGCGCAGCACGTGGTCGGTGCGGGTGTCCATGTCTCTCCCTGGGGTCGGGTGCCGGTCCCAGTGTGCTCCGGGGCGGCGGCGCGCGGCAGGGCGCACCGGGAGCGAACCGGGTCCGGAAATGAAAAACGGCCGGCCACCGCGGGTTCGCGGTGGCCGGCCGTTGTCGGTCAGGGGGTGGTCGTGAGGGTGTCCGGGGCGGGTGTCCCGACGGCGGTGGCGAGGATGTCCGCGTGGTCGAACGCGAGCCGCACCGGCAGGTCGGCCATGGGCCACCACCGGGCGTTGCGGGCGTCGTCGGCCGCGGTGGCGGTGGTGCCGTCGGGGACAACGACGCGATACGCGACGGTGACGTATCGGCCGCGGGGGTCGCGGCCGGGCGCGTGGAACGCGCCGATCTCGACCAGGTCGGCGGGGTCGACGATCACCCCGGTTTCCTCGGCGAGTTCGCGGGCCGCGGCCGTACGGGCCGTCTCCCCGACGTCGATGTGGCCGCCGGGCAGGGCCCAGTGGCCGGCGTACGGGTCCCAGCCGCGCTCGATCAGCAGCACGCGCCCGGTCGGGGTGGTGGCGACGACGTCGGCGGTGAGGCGGATCGTCTCGGGGATGTCGGTGTGAATGTCGGCGACCAGGCCGTCGCGCACGACCAGTGTGGTGCCGCACGTGGCGCAGGTGTGTTCGCGGTCGTCGCGGTCGACGTCGGGCCCGGTGGTCATGTCCTGGTCGCAGCAGACGGGGATGTCGCGCGGGTCGTACTCGTCGCCGGGGGTGAGTTCGAGGCCGTAGCCGGTCGTGGGCGTGTGCATGTCGTCTCCGATTCGGGTCGTGGTGGCGGCCGGGTCGGTCGCCCTCCGCGGCCCCGGGATGCGCGGGTCCGGGGCCGTGGGGAGCGGTCGGGCGTGCCGGCGGCCACCGGCCCCCCGGGGGGGGTGGGGTCGGTGGCCGCGTGGGTCGGTCGTGCGTGGGTGGGTGGTCAGGCCCGGGTCCCGTCCGAGGGGTGCGGGCGCAGGCGGTGGTGGGCGCTGGGGTGGGTGTGGATCGGGTCGTCCGCGCAGTCCCGGGCCCATGTCTGGTGGGTCCAGCAGGTGACCCGGTCGTCGCCGTGCATGCCGGCGTCCTCGCGCGCGTTGTCGCGCTCGATCGCGGCGGCGAGTTCGCGGTGGGTGGCCTTGTCGGGCATCGAAGTTCCTCTCGGTGGTGGACGGGGCGGCCGGTTCGGCCGCCCCGCGTGGTCGGTCAGGGTCGGCGGGCGGGCGGGCAGGCCGGGTGCAGGGGCCGGCCCCGGGGGGATCGGGCGCGGGTGTACGCCCGGCAGGCGTCGCAGGGCATGTCGGCGGGGGCGGTCATCCACCCGGTGGGCGGGGGCGGGCAGGTGTGGGCGTGCCACGCGTCGACGGCGGCGCGCACGTCGTCGACGTGGCGGACCGCGATCGGGCGGCGGGGGCCGGCGCCGCATTCGTTGCACAGCCACGACACCGTCCCGTTGTCGAGTCGGTCCCGGGGTGTGGTGATGCGCATCGACCCGCGCTCCCACGTGGTGGGGACGACGTAGGTCGTCACCTCGCGCCGCCGAGGGCGACGAGGGAGCCGGTGTCGTGGGCGACCCCGGCGGGGGTGCCGTATCGGGGCGGGGCGTGCTCGGGGGTCAGCGACCGGATCCGGTCGGGCGCGGTGTCGGAGGTGATCCACAGATCGCCCCGGCCGTCGCGCCAGACGGTGCGGGCCCCGATGATCGGGCGCGGCGCGTCCGACGGGGCCGTGCGCAGCGCGCGCAACCGCGCGTAGCCCTCGGCGGAGGTGTGCCCGTCCCACTGGGCGAGGGGGTGTCCGGGGCCGACCCGGCGCACGTGCGCGAGCAGGTCCAGGTCGTCGCGGTGGATGTGTCGGGTGATGGATCCGGCGGCGGTGTGGATGTGGACGATGGCGTACGCGGGCAGGTCGGGCGCGGGGTTCACGAGCACGGCCGGCCAGCGGGCGGCCAGCTCGGCGACCAACTCGGCGCGCTCCCGGTAGACGGGCCGCAGCGCGGTCTCGATCGCGTCCGGGTCGGCGGCGGCGTCGGCGTCGGCGGCGGGGGCGGGGGCGGGGGCGGGTGGACGGTGCTGGGTCGTGACGGTCACGATGGTCTCCATCTGCCCCCGAGAGGGGGCGGGTTGGCCCCGGACGGCCGGACTCGTTTGGTCGCGGTGACCGGTCGTCCGGGGCGGCATCAGGTGTGGGTGTGGTCGTCCTCGGGCGCCTGGTGCTGCTCGTGCTCCCGGTCCTCCCGGGCCTGGTCGGCGTCGACGCAGGCGAGGCAGATGCCGTAGCGGCGGGGGATGCAGTAGCCGGTGTCGAGCAGGCAGGCCGGGCAGGTGCGGCGGGCGCGCATGGCCGCTTCGAGGGCCCGTTCGCGGCCCGGGGTCATCGGTCGGACCGGTCGGGCGAGGGTGACGTCGTACAGGTAGGCCACCCGTAGGCCCCCGTACCACCTGATCTCGGCGACCGGTTCCCGCACGGCCGGGCGCAGCCCCTCGGCGCGGAGTTGTCGGCGGGTGCGCAGGTGTCGGGGCGCGTGGCGGTAGGCGTAGACCTCGGTCACCGGGCGCCGCCGGTGTCGGTGTCGGTGTCGGTGTCGGTGAACAGGTACACGGCTACCGGCCGAGGCCGAGGTTGTTGGGGCGCGGCGCGCGGCAGGTGCGCGCGTGGCCCTCGGCCCACGTGCGGGCGGCGTCCGAGACGCGCTCCCGCTCGGCCCGGGTGTCGCGTCCCTGGGTGTCCCAGGTCCGGCCGGTGCCGCAGCCGGTGCAGTCGCCGTTGACGACCAGCCACCCGAAATCGCTGCTGGGCGCGAGGTTGACGCTGCACCCGCCGGTGGTGGCGTGGCCGGTCTGTGCGGTGAGGATCGACATGGTGTGTGCTCCTGGGTCGTCGGGTCGGGTCGCTCGTGCGCCCGCGGCCCCGGCCGGGCCCGGGTGGGGGTCCGGCCGGGACCGTGGTCACACGACCGTGGTCGACGCGGTGATCAGGGCGGTAATCGCGAGCACACCCAACGCGGCCCGGATGAGGGCGTATTTGCCGGTGGTGATCCGGCCGAGGCGTTCGTACTCGGCGGCGAGTGCGCGCGGCGTTTCCCGTTCGGCGATCCGGCGCAGCGCCGTGTCGGGGTCGGCGGCCGGGCGCGGCCACCCGCCGGTGCGGGGGAGCAGGACCGCGACCAGGAGCACGGCGGCCACCCCGAGGCCGGCCCCGGCCACCAGGGCGGCGGCGGGCGGCAGTTGCGGCAGGGTCGGGGTGGTCACCCCGATCACCGCGAGCAGCAGGCCGGTTTTGGTGTCGGCGGCGCGGTGGCCGGCGATGCGGTCGTCGATCCTGCGATGCAGCGCGGCCACCAGGGTCGCGTGGTCCGGGGCGGTGGCGGTCCCGGTGTCGTCGGTGGCGGTCACCGGGTGCCGTCCTCGGTCGCCTCGGCCGCCGTTTCGGCGTGCTCGGGGTCGGTGGGGTGCGCGCGGGTGCCGATCAGGACGCCGAGCATGTACACGGCCACGACGGCGGCGGTCAGCGGCCACGGGCCCGCGTCGGCCACGCGGTCGCCGCCGAGGGCGGCGGCGGTGGCGACGACCACGGTCCCGCTGTGGACGGCGTGCGGGGTGCTCAGGGCCCGGTGGGCCAGTGCGGCCGGTGTCGTGGCGTGTCGGCGGGTGGGGTGGGGGTCGGTCACGGTGTGCTCCTGGTCGTCGTCGGGTCGGGTCGTTCGTGCGCCCGCGGCCCCGGCCGGGACTGCGGTCGCGCGGACTACTCGTCGTCCGGGGTCGGCGTCGGGGTGGTCGCGAGTTGCCACACGCCTCGGGAGACCGGCTCGACAGCGCCCGTGTCGCGCAGCCCGGTGAGGGCGTTGCTGACGCTGGTGGGCGTGGCGTCCAGGGCATCCCGCAGGGTTTTGACGGCCATCGGGCCGTCCTTGAGGAGCGCGAGGATGCGGTCTTGGAGGGTGGCCGGGCGGGCGGTGGTGCGGCGGGACTCCGAAGCGCGCGACCCGCGCGGCGCGTTGCCGGACCCCTCGTTCGGGTCGGCGTCGTCGCCGGTCTCGCCGGCGAGCAGGGCCTCGGCCCAGGGCAGCGCCTCGGCGTAGGCGGCCCGGAAGATGTCGTGTTCTTCCGGGGTGAGGGTGGGAATCGGCGCGGATTCGTACAGTGCGATCAGGCCGGGGAAGGTCTTGTTCTTCTTGTCCGCGCGGAAGGTGCGCATGAGGAAGACGGCGCCGCCCTGGATGTACCAGGACATGCCGGCCGTGACGGGTCCGGTCGGTTCCTCTTCGCCGTTGAACGCGGCGTCGATACCGTTGCCCGCGCGGAAGAAGCGGGGGATGGGCGCGATGCTCACACCGTGCGGGATGACCCCGTCCGTGGCCATGTGCTGGGTCGTGCTGGAGTTGGTCCGGCCGAGGCTGACCGTGCCGTTCTTGGCGTTCGCTCTGATCTTGTCCTTGTCTCCGAGGTCCTCGAGATGGATGCTCTGCGCCGCGAATCGCAGTCCCATTCCGAACTTCCGTCCGGTGGACTGGAATTTGGCGATCAGGCCGGTCACGGCGGTTTTGAAGTCATTGGGGACGTCGCTGTCCGCGGCCAGGATCAGGTTGACCTCGTCCAACGTGATGTTGGCGAGCGGCCACGGGTCGTTGAGTTCGAACCCGCCCCATCCGTGTTCGGCGCTGATCCTCTGCCGGTGGCGGGCCACCTCGTACGCCGCTTCCAGCGTGGCGAGTACCGCGGCGACCCCCGAACCGAAGTGGTAGGTCCGCCCGTTGGCCTCGGGCAGGCTCATGCCGTCCTGCGCATCGGCCACGATGCTGACCACGCCGGAAATCCGCTCTCCGGCGAGGATCGTGTTCAGGCTGACGGATTTGCCCGCGCCCGGGGCACCGACGAACAGATCGGTGATCGCCCCCAGTGTGCGGTCGTACAGCGGGACGTGTGCGGGTCGTCCGTCGTGGCGCAGTCCGATGCGGATCCGGCCTTCCTCGTCCATCGTCAGGTCTTCGCGCGTGGCCTCACGCACGTGCATCAGCGGGTGTTCCCGGTAGATGGACACCACGGCGTCGCCGAGTCGGTCCGTCTCCAGCATGAGCAGGTCGGGGTCGTCCATGCCGAGCGCGCGGGCGATCGGCAGTTGGGGGAGGTTGATCAATTTGCTGTCGTCGGACCGGACCCGGATCACGATCCGGTCGGCGTCGACGCGGTGGTCGATCAGGTGCATTCCGGGGGCTGCGCCGCCCGGGTCGGACACGCGTGCGCGCCACAGGCCGGGCAGGTCGCTCGGTCCGACCGCGCCGCGCAGGGTCGGCGCGACGGTCAGGGCCATGCGGCCGGGGCCGGATCCGGGGATCGTGGACACGGTCACCGTGCCCTCGGGCAGGTCGAACACGGCGGCCAACGCGGTGACGGTGAGATTGGGAACCGGGCGTCCGGCCTCGGCCACGATCGTCGCGTCGAAGTCCGGGCGGTCCGGCTCGAACTGCCGGATGCCGATCAACCGGGTTCCCGGTGCGAGGTTCGCGGCCTCCCACATGGCGGCCAGCGCCTCGGGATAGGTGTACGCCGGGTGTGCTTCGACGGCCGGGGTGTTCGAGGGGTCGGCGGCGTCGGGGATCGCGATCACGTCGGCGGACCGGGTGATCGGGGTGGTCCACCCCATCAGCGCACCCCACGTCGCGGGCAGGAGCAGTTCCCACCACGCGACGCCGGGCGCGGCGGCCGAGGCGGCGTACAGGGCGGACCCGGTCAGCACCGGCAGGGCCCGCTGGCAGGTGCGCAGCAGACCGTGATGGTCGTCGGATCCGGCCCGGTGCCACAGCCACGCGCCGGTCGCGCCGACCGCGCCGAACGCGCCGAACGCGCCGAACATCGCGTCGGTGGCGGTGCCGGTGGCCGTCTGCGGGCCGATGGTCAGCCCGACCGTGCCGGCCACGTACACGATCCGTTCGGCGGTCATCCGCCGCCGGATCGTGCGCATCGGCACGTAGCGTTCCGCGTCGGTGTCGCTGCTCCTGGTGGCGGTCTTGGTGGTGGTGCTCACCTGGGTTCCTCCCCGGTACGGGCGAGGACCCGCACCCCGGGCGGGGTGCGGGTCCTCGATGGACGAACGGATCGATCGACGGGTCAGCGGACGCGGTAGAACCCCGCCTTGGCCTGTCGGCTGCTGGTGGCCTGGACGGCCTCGTACACGCCCCGGTACTCCATGTCGTGCGCCCGCCGGGCGACCACCGCCGCCATCTGGAGCGCCTCGGCCGTGGCCGCCAGCGCGAGCGCGGTGTCGGCCACCCCGGACAGCGCGACCGACACGTCGCCGATCTGGCCGATGTGGCGGGGGTCCACCTCGGCGGCGGCGCACATCTCGCCGGTGGTGACGGACAGATCCGCCGTCCGGCGCATCCGCCGGGCCAGCGCGCCCAGCTGCTCCTGCAACCGCGCGGAGGCGGTGGCCAGGAGCGAGAACTGCTCCTGCAACGCGGGGAATCCCGCGTCGTCGGCGCGGACCATCCGGCCCGTCTCGATCGGAACGAGATCACTGCTCACGGGTGCCTCCTAGGCGGTGTTGTGGGTGCGGGCGGACGGCGCGGCGAGTCCCGCGTCGAGGTAGGCGGTCTGTACCGGCCGGTGCTGGTCCTGCATCTCGCGGTCGGCCGCCTCGGCGAGTTCGGCCGCCGCGAGCGCCCGCGTCGCGAGACAGCCGGCCTGCCCGACCATCACCTGTGCCTGCTCGATCAGCGCGACCAACGCGGACTGCGTCCGAGTACCGGCCACGTTGTGCGCGCCCGCGAGTCGGGCCCGCAACTCGTCGAGCCGACCCGCCAGCGCCGCGCAGGAGCGGGCCAGCACCGCGGCGTCCTCGTAGGACGTCATCGACCGATCCATCACCATCTCCAGCACGCGGAGCACGTCGTCGAGGGTGATCTCCGTTTCGTGCTCGGCGTCCATCACCGCCGCCGCGCCGCCGTGGTGCCGGGCCACCGCGTCCGTGTCCGTGTCCGCCATGGGTGCCTCCTGGGTGTGGGGTTGGGCCCCGGGCGTGTCGCCCGGGGCCGGCTGCTCCGCGGTGACGGGATCCGTGGGCGCGGCCACGGCGGCGGCCATACCGGCGGACTCCCACGGGCTGCGCCGCTGTTGCCGCGGTACCGCGTCGGCGGGCGGCGGGCCCGCCGCCGGGCCGGTGTCCACGACGGTCGCGGTCGTGGTCCGCCGCATCCGGCGGCGCAGGATCCGGCGGACCACCGCGGCCTCGGCCGCACGGCGCAGGACCGCGCGGGCACGAGCGCGGTGCTTTCCCGCCGTCCCGGCCGGGCCGGTCGGGTCGGCCCGCCGCTCGGCCCTGGAGAGCACCGGCGTCGCGGGCTGTTTCCGGCGCTCGGCGAGACGGCGGCGCAGGCGCCGGGCGGACTCGGCCCGCAGTGCGCCGCGCAGGGTGGTGGGGTCGTTCCACCCGGCCTTGCTCTTGTCCTTCTTGCCCTTGTGTTTCTTGCCCTTGCCGCCCTTGTCCTTCTTGGTCTTGGACAGTGCGGGCGTGATGCCTGCCTTGCGGCGTTGCTTGAGGCGGCGGTGCAGGCGCCGGGCCGATTCCGCCCGCAGCGCGCCGCGCAGCGTGGTGGGGTCCGAACCGGCCTTGCCGGTCTTGCTCGCCTTGCTCGCCTTGCCGGCCTTGCTCGCCTTGCCGGTCTTGCCGACCTTGCTCGCCTTGCCACCGACCTTGCTCGCCTTGCCGGCCTTGCTCGCCTTGCCCGCAGCGGGGCCGGCACCGGACCGGCCACCGCCCGACCCGGACTTGCCCGACCCGGACTTCTCGCCGCCGGTGCCGCCGCCCGATCCGCCGGTGCGCCGCCCACCCGAGGTCCCACCGGACGCGCCGCCGCTGCGCCGCCCACCGGTGCCGCCGCCCGACCCGCGCCCACCGCCCGTACCGCCGGACCCACCACCGCGACTCCCAGCGGACCCACCACCGCCGGATCCGCTGCTGCGCCGCCCGCCGCCGGTGCCACCGGCCGATCCGCCGCCCCGCCCGCCCGATGTGCCACCGCCCGACCCGCCGCTGCGCCGCCCGCCGGACGTCCCGCCCGAGCCGCGCCCGCCCGATGTACCGGTGCCGGACCCGCCGCCGCGCCGCCCGCCGCCGGTGCCACCGGCCGATCCGCCGCCGCGCCCGCCCGAGGTCCCACCGGATCCGCTCCCGGATCCGTTTCCTTTCCTGTTCTTCTTGCCGTCTTCGGCCCTGCGTTCCTGCACCGACGTGGCGACGGCGTGGATACCGCGCAGCGTCGCGACCGAGGCGGCCAGTACCGCAGCGGCGGACAGCGCCCCGAGCGCCGGGGCCGCGCCGGGCGGATCCCCGTCGGCCTCGGTGGGATGCTCCCCGACCGGACCGGCCGGGTCGGCGTCCTGGGCCGGGGCCGCGAACGGCGCCGCCTCGGCCTCGGTGTCGGTGTTCAGCGCGGCCACCGTGTCCAACGGGGACGCCCGCCGAACGTGGCCCGCCGCCGGGCCCTCGGCCGCGTCCTCGGCGTCCTCGGCCGGGGCGGCGAACGGGGGTGTGGTGGGGGCCGGATCGGTGCTCGCATCCGCCGGGGGATCCCCGCCCGCCCCCGGACCGGCGTAGCCGATCCGGGGAAAGTCGATCACCCGCCCACCGGCGCCGCCGGTGTCTTCCGGGCCGTCGTCGGCCATTTTTCCTACCTCCATGGAGTTGACACAGGGTGACCGGACCGGGCACCCTCGCGCGTGCGCACGCGGGTACGCGATGGGACCCCGGATCCGGGGTCCCGAGCGGTGATGAAGAAGAAGAACTCGTCACTGTCCGTGCTCACGGAAGAAGGTGTGCAGGCACTCTGCGAGCGCCTCCCACACCTCGTCCCGACCGTCCCGCTCCGCCTGGACGGCGAGCGAGCGACACGCGTTCTGCCACACCGTCGCCCGCTCCTCCGCGCTGTCCGCCCCCGCCAGTCGGTCGTTCCAGAACTTCGCCCGGTTGGCGACCGTCCGCGTCCGGCGGCGCCTCACCGCTGCCCCCGCTTCGGGAAGAAGTCGGCGACGGACGGCACCGGCGCGGGCGCCGCGCCGTCGTCCGGCACCACGAACAGGTGCGGCTCGGCGTCCAGGTGCTGCCGGGCCCGGGATCCCTCGGCGTGCATCGCCCGGGCCGACTGTCCGAGCGACCCGGCCACGACCGACCCGGCCGCCCGCCGTCTGTCCAGGCGCCGGTCCTGCCGCACCGCCCGCCGTTGGTCCCGCCGGGCCTGCTCGACCTCCCGGCGCTGCGGCACGTCCAGGACGTGATGCACGTAGGTGGTGTACAGGGCCTCGGACCGGGCGGCGGCCCGCGCGGACTGCCGCTCCATCACGCGGAGATGGCGGTAGACCCGCCGCGCCCGCAGCCGCGCCGCCCACAGGCCGTCACCCTCGATCGGGGTCTGCTCCAGACGGCGGCGGATGATGTCGGCAAGTTGCCCGTACTCGCGCGCGTCCTTCAGGTGCAGGTCACGGCGCTCCTGGGTGAACGCGCGCAGCCCCTGATCGGTGAACAGGTCGTTGATGTTCATGTGCTTCCTCGCTCGGGTCGATGCGTCGGTGTGGAGTTGCGGCGCGCGGCGCCTTCGCCCGCCCCCGGGACGCGGTGTGCGCCCCGGGGGCCGGCGGAAACGTCGGCGTATGTGCTGGTCAGTCCCGGTCGCGCTCGGCGTCGCGGACGTCCCTCGTCGTGCTGCTGGTGCTGGTCAGTCGTCGGCGTTCGTTTGACGTTCGCGGAGCGCCTTCATGCGGCCGGAGACCCACGCGATAGACCAGCCGGTGCGGCGCGCGAGTTCGCGAACGCCCACACCGTCGGCGGCTCCCGCAGCGATCGCGGCCAGTGCCTCGTGCTCGGGGATCCTGTCCGCCGTCACCGCCGGGGAGTCGGCGGTGTCGACGTCCGCGTCGAGGTCGCGCGCACATCCCACGCACAGACGGTCGAGATCCACGCCGGGCCGGTATCCACCGGCCAGCAGTTCGGCGGCATCGGCGCGGTAGCCGGACGCGGTCGACGACGACACGTCGAACCGCCGGATGATCGTCTCCAGCGTGATCGCCGTGACGTCACCGGCCGCCCCCTCCAGGGCCATGCGGGCCAGCTTGCGAACGGCCCTCTCGCGTGGGGTTTGGCGCGCGTCCTCCTCCAAGGCGATCGTGAGGTGTTCCAGCGCGGCGGTCCGCCGCCGGGCGGCGGCCGTCGCCTCGTTCGCCTCGGCGACCGCCCGGCGGTCCTCGGCCGCCCGCCGAGTGTCGATCCCCGTCGCGGGCCGGGCGGTGTCCGCGTAGGCGAACAACGCGGTGATGGCCTCACGGGCGCGGGCCTCGTCGTCGGTCAGCGCGAAAATCAAAGCCGTGACGTCGGCGAGCCTGGTCATGTGCGTTCCTCCGTGGTCGGTGTGGGTCAAGCGGCCTCGGGATCGGGGTCGAGATCGACACCGGCGTCCGCCAGACGTTCGCGGGCGGTTTTGATCGCCTCGACCGCCCGGTAATGACTAACTCCCAACTCCGTCCGCGCGACTCGGGCGCTGACCGCTCCCCCACGTGCGAGAAGCAACCGCTCGGCGTCCGCGATCAGTTCGGCGTCGGTGCGCTCGACACGACCGCCGGTTTTGGCGGCGGTCCCGCGACCGGTTCCGGCGGCGGTTTTGGCGGTGGTTCGGCGACCGGTTCCGACAGCGGCCACCGGCGCGGTTCCGACCCGGCGACCCGCAGCGGTTTCAGGGGTGGTTTCCGGCACCACCCCGGGGCGGTTCGCGGGGGCGGTTCCAGTGCGGTTCACAGGGGCGGTTCCACGGTGGTTCCCGTGCAGGTCAGCGCCCGTTTGCGCCGGCATCGAAACCGGCACCGGCACCGGCGGCCCGACCGGCGTCGAAACCGGCTCCTCGGAACCGGCGTCGTGCTCGGGCCCGTGCATCAGTTGGTGTACCCGCCAGAGCACGATCGGGGCCAACGCCGAAACCACCACTGTGACCACGATCCGGACCCACGGTTCCGGGTGCGGCGGCAACAGGTGAGCGATGGCGTTGGTGGCGATCATCACCGAAACCGCCCGGAGCACCTCGCGCCGCGTGCGGATCGCAGCGACCACGTAGGTGTCGATGCACACCGGCGCCGCCGCCGCGAACGCCCCGAAACCGAGGGCCTGGTACAGGTGGTACTCGCCGGACGCGGTGAGCACGATCCCCGCCGCCACCGCCGCCCACGTCAACACCAACGTCAACACCGACCGGCGCTTCTCCTGCTTCGCGAGATGCGCCGCGAGCGCCTCCCGCTCGGCCCGCGCCCACGCCCGGTCCGCCTCGGCCGCGCCCCGGTCCGCCTCGGCCGCGCGCCGCACCTCGCGTACCTGCGCCTCGGCCCGTTCCATCACGGCCAGCACGTCCGCCTCGGCGCCGCGCCGCGCCTCGGCCACCAGCCGCTCGGCGTCGGCCTCGGCGGCCTCCCGCACCCGCGCCAGCGACTCGGCCTGACGCTCGGCCCGCTCGGCGCGTTCGCGCTCCGCCTCCCTCACCGACGCCTCGGCCCGCTCGGCCGCCGCCCGAGCCTCGGCCTCCTGCTCCCGGGCCCGCTCGCGCAACTGCTCGGCGTACGTGGTGGCGTCTGAGCGCATCCGCTCGGCCGCCGCCGCCGCGTCGTCCACCGTGCGCTCGGCGACCGTGCGCGCGTCGGCCACCTGCCGCTCGGCCAACTCCCGGGCCCGCGTCGACGCGTCCCGCACCGCGGTTGCCTCCCGCTCGGCTTCGGCCTCGATCCGATCGGCCACCCGCCGCGCCGCCGAGCAACGCGCCTCGGCGTCCTCCGCGCGTCCGCGCGCGTCGGCCACCAGGCGCTCGGCCTCACGCGTCGCCATCGTGACCATCTCGCGCGCCTGGACCCGGGCGGCCTCGGCGACGCGCGCGGCGTCGGCGTCGGCCTGGACCACGATGTCGTCGGCGCGCCGTCGGGCGTCGGTGACGATCCGGTCGGCCTCGGCGCCCGCCGCCTCGGTGGCCCCGGCCGCGGCGAGCAGTCGCTCGCGTGCGGCCCGGCCGGCCTCGGCCAGCTCGGTGCCGGCCAGGTCCCGCGCGTCGGCGAGCACGGTGTCCGCGTCGCGGGCGGCGTCGGCGAGCAGCCGCCCGGCGCGATCGTGCGCCAGGTCGACCACGTCGGCCGCGCGGTCCCGCGCGTCGGCGAGCAACCGCACGACGTCCGGGGTCGGGGTCGGGGTCGGGGTCGGCGGGGTGGGGTCGCGGTCCGGCGGGTGCGTGCCGCTCGGCCGCGTGGCCGGCACCCGAGCGGACCGAGCGGTGGTGGTGCTCTTCTTCGTTGCGGTCGTGCTCGCGCGACGGGCAGCCACGGCGCGTCCTCTCTATATAGGGGAGAACACGACGGCAGCCACCCCGCCCGGGGTGGCTGCCGTCGCAGACGATCAGGTACGTGGTGCCGTCACGCGGTCCGGTCGAGCGCGTCCGCCGCCCACTCCGGGGCGGACACGATCAGCAGCGTGGTGTCCATGCCGGGCGTGGCGCCGGGGAGCACGGTGTCCATGAGCGCGCGGGCGCGGGCCGCGATGTGCGGGGCGATGTCGAGCAGGGACCGCGCCCGGCCGGACGTCGCACCGGGGATGCCGTCGTACAGGTCGACGGGGATCCCGATGAGCCGGTCGAGGCGGGCGGCCATGTCGGCCCGCGCGGTGTCGGGGATCGGAACGGGGTCGGGCATGCTGTTCAACACGGTGTCTCCTCACGTGGGTTGTGTGGGGTTGCCGAGCGGCGGGCCGGTGGTCGAATCACCGGGCCCGCCGTGTTCGTGTCCGGTTGCCCGATCCGCCGCGCCCCCGGTCGAGACCGAGGGGCGCGGCGGATCGGGCAACCGCCGGCCCCTCGCGGGGCCGGCGTGCGTGTGGTGTCAGTGGTGCCGCTCCGGATTTCCGGGGCGGGTGTCGGGCGGACGGGACGGGCCCGGCCGGGACGGGCCGCCGGGACGCGGCGGCCGATCGGTGGGCCTACGCGGCATCGCGTCGGCGGGCGCGGTTGCGACGGCGTGAGGCGACGCTCTTCAGCCCACCCCGCTGCCCCGTCGTCTTCCCACCCCAGATACCGCTGCGCTGGTTCGTCTCCATGGCCCAGATCAGGCACAAGCGGGCCACCGGGCACTCCCGGCACACTGCCTGTGCCGCCTTCACCTGGAGCACATCCGACGATTCCGACGTCGGGAAGAACAGGTCCGGGTCGGCGTCGCGGCAGGCACCCGACCGCTTCCAGGCCGTACCCACGCTGGATACCGGCGCCGACAACGCACCCGTCAGCCGCACTTTGCCGGCCATCACCGACCACCCGCCCGCTGCTGCGTCTCGGCCAACCGCCGCGCCGCATCCTCGGCCGCCGCAGCCGCCTCGGCCTGCCGCGCCAACGCGGCAGCCCACGCGACCAGCGCCCGCTCCCGCTCCGCCTCGGCGCTCACCGCCCGGCCGCCTTCCGCGCCTCACGCGCCCGACGCAGGTACTCGTCCATCTGCCGCTGCTCCGCCTCGGCGGGCGTCAGCCCCAATACGATGTGCATGCAGGGTCCTTTCAACGGTGTTCCTGCGCGCGGCTCCGGGACTAGACCTCCCGGGGCCGCACCTGTTTGTCCGGCTGTCCAACAGCCGTGTGGGCCGGCACCCCTATGGGGGTGCCGGCCCACACCGTTGTTGGCGTACCGGACTGGTCTCGCATGTCTGTGACCTGGAAGTCGTGCTGCATCCGCTGTCGAAGCGGTTCTCCGGCGCCCGGGATGTGACCCCCATCTGCGTAGGCCCCGGGCCCAGGTGTCCCGGCTCGCCTCCTGTACCAGTCCAGGTGACTCGTTGAGTTGTTCCGCTGCATCCGTGGCATCCCACGGGCTCTGAGGACAGGCATCAGCCGGTCCATACTGATCATCTAGACCGTATGCATTGACTGGACAATGCCTGTTGCAGCGATGTTGACACTCGGAGTGACGCACGTCAAGAGATCATCCGGATGATTCTCATTGACTGGACAATGGGTTGGGTGGGGGGTACACATGAGCCATGAAGCCCACGACACCGATCTACCAGCGCGTGGCGGACGACCTCCGCGCACGTATCGCGGACGGCACTCTGCCGCCCGGCGGCAAGCTCCCCACCGAGGCAGAGCTGAGGGAAACGTACGGAACGAGTTCGCGTTCGACAGTGCGTCAGGGGCTAGCACTGCTAATCAACGAGGGGCTAATCGTTGCGCGCAGACCACAGGGATATTTCGTCCGCGAAATGCGCCCGAAGGTCTACCGACCTCAACAGGATTTCCGCCGAAAGCCGCCTGAAGTTGATATCTACACTCACCTCATCGCGTCCGAAGATGGGCGAAAGCCGAGTCAAGAAATCGAAGTATCGATCGTACAGCCCTCCACTGTAGTCAAAAAGCGGCTGGGCTTGACTGACAATCAATTCGTTGCCACTCGGCGACGAACACGATTCCTGGATCGCGAAGCGTACGATCTGAACGACTCATATGTCCCCCTGAGTCTCGTCCAGAATAGCGATTGGATGATTCCTGGAGACGTTCCCAGAGGGACGAATACCGTGCTCGCAGAATTGGGCAAAGAAATCATGGGAGCACTCGATGAGATCTATATTCGAATGCCTACCCCTGAAGAGGTTCGACGGCTTCAGCTTGGCCCGGGTACCCCCGTTGCCGAACATATTGCCACCACCTACACCGCAGATGACGACCCCGTACAGGTCACAATCAATATTGTTCCGGGCGACCGGAACGTAATCGTGTACGAACGAATCAAAAACCCTGAGGACTTCGAAGCCCGCCCGCGTTATCCCTGGGGTACCGAGAAGTGATCATCACACGAGCCATGCCAGCAGACGTGACCCGACTGATTCAATTTCGGACTGAAAGCGCCGCGTGGCTTTCCTCGCAGGGCATAGATCAGTGGTCCAAACCTTTCCCTGCTGAACATATCTTGACCTCAATAAAAGCGGGCGAAGTTTTCCTAATCAAACCCTCAAGTTCTAGCGATGCATGCGCCACAATCACTCTGGATCGTGATGCAGATAATCGGTTGTGGACTGATGAAGAGCAAAGCGAACCTGCTCTATACGTGCACAAGCTAAGTGTCGACCGGGCATTTTCCGGTATCGGCCTCGGTGCACGCATCCTCGAATGGGCTGGAGATCAGGCCGCGCAGCAAGGTGCAAAATGGCTTCGGCTCGATGCATGGACCACAAATCCTCGCCTGCACACCTATTACCTGAAGCAAGGGTTTCGGCATATCCGCACATCGCCGGACCCCGCCGTTGTCTCAGGGTGGGCAGCCCAACGTCTAGCCCTACGATCCAACGGCCACGGCCTACGTCGTGACTATAAGTAACGATGCGATACGGTCGCACGAACTAAAACGGCCGGCCCCATAGGGAGCCGGCCGAGTGGGCTAGGCGCGCCAACGCCGTCGCCCGAAGCGTGATCCAACTGCCAAGTCCGGGTCACGTCCGCTGCTCCGAGGATACCTACCGCCACCGTCCCGGCGACAGGTACCCGATCGAGGGTCGGCGTGGCGTACCCCGGGTGCACGTCCCGAGAGGACACCCCGAGTACATGTCCAACATCCCGCAACAAGGCGGCCCCACCGAAGACGACGGCGACGAGCTGTTGTTCGAGGGGGTGAATCTGCCGGCGAAGTGGTCCCGCACGCAGGTCCGTGACTGGTCCCTGTTGCACCCCCGGGTGCCACACACCTCGATGCGCCTGTATCTGGTCGTGCGGTCGATGATCATCGAGAACGACAAGCGAGGGGGGGCCGGTCTCCGGCCCCTGACCTACGACCAGTTGTGCTGGCTGTTGCCGGGCGTCAACGGCAAGCCGACGTCGCTGACCACGGTCAAGGACGCGCTGCGGGTCCTGGACGCCGAGGGGCTGATGACCAACCCGGACGATCGCCGAATCGTCACCTCGACCGGGCGCGGCAAGGTCCAGGTCCTGCGCCGGTTCCAGGTCCACGATTTCCCGCGCGACGACTACCGGGGGTGGCGCAACGCCTGGGACAAGTTGGCCGCGTACCGGCCGGACTGGCGTGAGAATCCGCCCGAGCCGCCGCCGCTCCCGCCCGTTCCCGTGGGCTACCGACGCCCCGGAGTAGTTCCGTCGCTCGAAACCGCAGGTCAGGGGCCTGCGGCCGGTCCGGCGGCGCCCGACGCCGGAAATCCGGCACCGAACGACGGAACGTCGCCCAACGAGACCCCGGACGAAGTTCCGTCGCTCGAAACCGCAGGTCAGGGGCCTGCGGCCGGTCCGGCGGCGCCCGACGCCGGAAATCCGGCACCGAACGACGGAACGTCGCCCAAC
>NZ_JBIRRX010000032.1:25556-29146 GCF_044333915.1 Embleya sp. NPDC020886
CAACGAGACCCCGGACGAAGTTCCGTCGGACAAAACCGCAGGTCAGATCATCGGTCGGATTTCCGGTGTCGACGACGGAATTCCGTCGAGCACGACGGAAAAACGGCGGCGGCAGGCCGCTGACCTGCCGCCGGGCGGCCCTAAGAAGCTTGTTGGTAAGAAGCCTGTAGAAGAAAAGAAGAAAACCCCGCAGGGTGCCGCGCGTAGCGCCTCTTACGTAGGTAGCGCGCGCGACGCGCAGGCGCCTGCGGCGCGGCCGGCCGCTCTCGCGGCTGGTGGTGGCACGCGGTTGGACAGGTCCCGGGTGCGCGCCGAAGTGCTGGCGCTGCTGCCGGAGTCGGTCCGCAAGCGCCTACCGCAGCGCACACCGCTGCCGTTGGCCGACGTGATCGCCGAACAGGCCCAGCACCGCACCGTTGCCGAACTGGGCGACCGAGTCCGCCGCCGGTGGGACCGCCGGGGCTACGCAACCCAGACGATCGAGTCGCCCGTCGGTGTCGCGGTCGCGCTGCTGCGGTCGCCGGCCTGCCCCGACGACCGGTGCGAGGACGGCCGCGTTATCGGCACCGGCGACATGATCCACACCGGGGACCCATGCGTCTCCTGCCAGCAGCACAAGGCGAACCGCGCCGCCGCCAAGAGGGCTGGCGAGACACCGCCGGTCCGCACCCTGACCCGATCCGTCAGTGCGCCGCCGCCGGCCGAATGCGTCTCCTGCCAAAAGCCCTGGAAGGCCGGCAGCACGGTGCCCGAAGACGGCGTGTGCGCCGACTGCCGACGGGAATCCGCGGCGGCCGATGCCGAGATCGCGGCCCTGATGCAGGCCACCGTCGACAAGTGGGAGCGTGAGGCGGCCGAGCGCCAAGCGGCCGAGGACGCCGAGCGGGCCGAGGCAGAGCGGCGCCGGCTCGAAGCCGAGGCGGCCGAGGAAGCGGCGGCGGCCGAGGCCCGGCGGGTCGCGGCCGAAGACGCCGAGCGACGCGCCCGGATCGCCGAGAAGTTCCCGGAGCTGGTAACGCCGAAGCAGTCCACCACCGCACCGTTCTAGCCGCGCGTTCGTGGGTGCCCCGGACGGACCCCGGGGCACCCACGGCGCCCACCACGAAGGACACCCCCGACATGGGCAAGATCGGTGACGGCCTGGACCAGGCCGCGCAGCACGTACTCACCCGCAAGCCACCGCAGTCCACCAAGGCCCGCATCCGGTTCCTGATGAGCAAGCATCAGGGCCGCACCCGCGCCGTGGCCGCCGTCCTGGGCGTCAGTCAGCGCACCGTCGAGCGCTACCTCAAGGGCGACCGCAAACACCCGCCCCGCGCCGTCAACGCGAGGATCGATGCCGAGGTCCGCCGGCTGTGGCAACCGCAGGTCCGCCGCCGCGCCGAACAACGCGCCGCGGCGGCCGGTGCCGTCGTGGTCGAGACCCGCGCCCGGTTCGGGTTCTCCTCGGCGGCCGGGTCCACCGACGACCCGCGCATGCGCCGGATCACCCAACCCCTGCCGCCCAGCCACGCCCAGGAGTTGTTCGACGCGCACCACGCCGGCGCTCCCGAACGCGACCTCGAACGCATCGTTGCCGCCGGCCTGCAACAGTCCTACTTCCAGGAGGGCGGCACCCGCGCCGACGACCTGGACGTCGTCGAGTTGACCGACGTCGACTACATCGACTTCGACATCCGAGGCTGAACCCACCGGCCGGTGTCACACCGGGTGACCATCACGCGCTCAAGATCATCGGCATTGGCCCCCGCGATCGGGGGCGCGATCGGGGGTCCAACCGGGGGTCCGATTTAGATCGGACCCCCCTCGGCCGGGACAACCGCAGGTCAAGGTGCCTGTATGCCACCTGATTCGGCGCAGACTGGTATGGGATATCGCTACATCTCCCATTCCACCGGGCCCGCGTGGTCACGGCCCGTCGTCACGGCCCGGGCCGGTTCGCGGTCAGTCGTCCATGTCGATCCAGATCCGGCCGTCGTCGTCCACGTGCGCGTCATAGATCACCCCGTCCACGATCGCGCCGTCCACGACGACCCACAGATCCTCGTCGTCGTCCTCGATCCACAACACGCCGTCGTCGTCGGTGTACGCCGGCCGGATCACCCCGTCCGCGATCACCGCCTCGAAGACCACGTCCGGCACGAACTCCCGCGAGAACCACCCCATCGAACGCTCCCGAAACCGCGAAGCCGCCGGAACCAGCGTGGCGCGCGGGCCGGCCGCCGGGGGCCCGAACGCGGCGACAGGGCCGCGACGTTCGCCGGATCGTCCACGCGGTGCGCGATCCTGATCCCCGCGACGACGATCGGGAGTGGGACCGGATGAGGTGGCGTCTACGCCGGCGGGCACCCGCCGTGCCGGTGCGGTGCGGGCAGTGCTGGTCCACCGACGTCGACCAGGAGGCCGCCGGTCTGTGGCGGTGCCACCGGTGCCGGTACGAGTGGGGGACCGAGGCCCGGTGGCGCCCGCGTGAAGTCCTCCCGCTCCTCCCGCCCACCGCCGCCGAGGACCGGGCGGTGGTGCGCTCCGCCGGCCCCACAGGGCGCCGCCCGGTCCGGCGGCGGATCGGGCGCCGTGTCGACCCGTACGACGTCGGACCGGCCGACGGGCCCGAAACGATGCCCGGGCCCGCGCTGGACGCGTACGAGCCGGCCCCGGTGACGTCGGCGGACGTGGCGTCGCCGCTGCCGCTCACGGTGGCCGGCCACGCGTCCCGGATCCTCGATCACCTCGCGGCCATCGCTCTCGACCCCGACGCCGACCCGGCGGCCACCCTCGCCATCCTGCGCGACACCGCCATCGCGCTCGACACCGTGATCACCAGCACCACCCGCGCCATGCCCCCAGGGGCCCGTACAGGCGCCCGCGACACCCAGCCGGGCCCAGGGGACCCGGAAGCCGTCCGGGGCCCGCAGACGGGCACACGCAGCCGCTGACAAGCGCGTGCAGCCCCGGTGACAATCACATGCCGAAATCCCCGAATTCGAAAAGGAATTCGGGGATTTCCGATCGGAATTCCAGGCAGGATTTCCGTGGCGACCAGCCCAGTCGCCCATGGGCGCCGGCGGAAGGCCCGACGGAGTGCCCGACCGACGGACCCGACCCCCGGCCGAGCAGGCGCGCCGGCCTCGGCCCCGTGGTCCAGGCGCTCATCGGCGGCCGACATCCACCCTGGTCAGAGCCACTACGGCGCGCAGCTCCCGGACGCGCGACGCCGACGCCCGGGATCGGATCGAGCCGGCCCCGAGCGTCGATCCGGCCCCGACGGGGGTCGCCGATTCCTGGGATTCGTATGGGCGATGTTGTCTAAGATCGGAGTGGCGCCAAGACGGGTGAGTGTGCCATAGTGGGCGGGGTCGAAGGATTGGCGGGCCGGTGGGACCGAAGTCAGTCCTGATGGTCAGTCAGCCATCTCTGACGATGCGTCAGACATTTTCTCGGGCTCTTCCAATATTGGAAGACCTCACCGAATCACCAGCACCCACCCGCTACTTCGCTGCCAGCGGGCCCGCAACGCGGGCCCTGCTCCCCGCAACGCGGGGAGCCTTCCAAGCGCCGCAACGCGGCGCTTGTGGAGTCCGCAACGCGGA
>NZ_JBIRRX010000033.1:0-25530 GCF_044333915.1 Embleya sp. NPDC020886
CCGGAAATCCCGAACGACGACACCCCCGCCCGCCGCGGCAAACCACCCACCGTCGACCACGACCGAGCCTCCGCCAACAACCGCACCCCACCCGAGGACCAATCCACCTCGGGGGTCGGCTCGTCCACGTGCAACGTCCGAGGCAGCACGCCCGCCCGCATCGCCAGGACCATCTTGATCACACCGGCGACCCCGGCGGCGGCCTGCGAATGCCCGATGTTGGACTTCACCGACCCCAGCCACAACGGACGATCCGCCGGCCGACCGCGCCCGTACGTCGCCAACAACGCCTGGGCCTCGATCGGATCGCCCAGCGCCGTCCCGGTCCCGTGCGCCTCGACTGCGTCCACATCGCTCGGCGCCAGGCCCGCGTTGGCCAACGCGGCCCGGATCACCCGCTGTTGCGAGGGACCGTTCGGCGCCGTCAACCCGTTCGAGGCGCCGTCCTGGTTGATCGCCGAACCCCGCACCACGGCCAGCACCTCGTGGCCGTTTCGCCGGGCGTCCGACAGTCGCTCCAACGCCAACACGCCGACGCCTTCGCCGAAACCCGCTCCGTCGGCTGCGGCCGAGAACGCCTTCGCTCGGCCGTCGGTGGCCAGCCCGCGCTGGTGGGAGAACGCGGTGAACACGGTCGGCGTCGCCATCACGGTGGCACCACCGGCCAACGCCAGATCGCACTCGCCCGCCCGCAACGCCTGTGCGGCCGAGTGCAGTCCCACCAGTGACGACGAACACGCGGTGTCCACCGTGACCGCGGGGCCCTCCAGGCCCAGTGCGTAGGACACCCGGCCGGACATCACACTCGCCGAACACGCGGTGGCCAGGTAGTTCGCGTACTCGCCGCCCGATCCGGCGAACAGCGAGAAGTAGTCCTGACCGATCGTGCCGAAGTAGACGCCGGTTCGGCTGCCCTGGAGCGACCGGGGGTCGATCCGGGCCCGCTCGATCGCCTCCCACGAACACTCCAGCAACAACCGCTGCTGCGGATCCATCGCCAACGCCTCACGCGGCGAGATCCCGAAGAACTCGGCATCGAACTCCCCGGCGTCGTAGAGGAATCCGCCCTCGCGGACATAGGAGCGGTTTTCGTCGAACGCGGCGTCCAGGTCCCAGCCCCGGTCGGTGGGCAGCGGTGCCAGTGCGTCCACGCCGTGGTCGAGCAGCTCCCAGAACCGTTCCGGTGAACGGGCTCCGCCGGGCAGTCGGCAGCTCATGCCGATGATCGCGATCGGCTCCGCGTCCTTGCGCTCGGCCTCGCGCAGCCGCTGTCGTACGCTGCGCAGATCGGCGACGGTCTTCTTCAGATAGTCGCGGAGCTTTTCCTCGGTGGACCCGGCCGTCATCAGGACTCCCCCAGGTCGCTGTCGACCATGGCGAAGATCTCCTCGTCGGTGGCCGCCGACAGGTCGTCGTAGTCGGTCACCCGCTCGCGCGCCGCCGTCGCCGCGCGCCACTCGACGAGCAGCGCCTCCAGGTGGATCGTCACGTCGTCGATGCCGTCGGCGGCCGGGTCGAGACCGCGCAGTTCGCCGCGCAACCGGCCGACCGCGGCCAGTACCGGCTCGGTCGGGGACACCGGGTCGGTGGTCAGCAGCCCGTCCAGGTACTTGGCCAGGGCCTGCGGTGTCGGATGGTCGAAGACCACGGTGGCGGGCAATCGCAGCCCGGTGAGCGCGGTGAACCTGTTGCGCAGCTCGACCGCGGTCAGCGAGTCGAAGCCCAGCTCCCGGAAGGGTCGGTCCGTGGCGATCGCGTCCGCGGTGCCGTGGCCGAGCACCGCCGCCGCGTGCTCGCGCACCAGGCCGAGCAGCAGTTCACCGCGTTCGGCCGCGGTCAACGACGCGAGTTGCTGTTCCAGACCGGAGTCCTGCACGGCGGCGCTCACCGTGCGCCGGGTCGCGGAGCGCACCAGTCGGCGGAACATCGCCGGCACCTCGCCACTGCGGCCCCGCAGGCCGGCGACGTCCAGGTGCATGGGCAGCAGTAGTGCCTCACCCGTGTCGCGGGCGGCGTCGAACAGGGCCAGTCCGTCCTGTTCGGACATCCCGGCGACACCGTTGCGGGCGATCCTGGCCAGCTCGGTGGAGCCCAGTCGTCCGGTCATCGCGCTGCGGTCGGTCCACAGGCCCCAGGCCAGCGACTGGCCGGCCAGGCCCGCCGCGCGGCGGTGTTCGACCAGTGCGTCGAGGAAGGCGTTGGCCGCCGCGTAGTTGGATTGACCGGCGCCGCCGAGGACCCCGCTGGCGGAGGAGAACAGCACGAAGTCGGTCAGTGGCGCGTTGCCGACCAGTCGATGCAGGTTCCACGCCGCGTCGACCTTCGGGCGCATCACGGTGTCGAGGCGTTCGGGGGTCTGCTTGCCGATCACTCCGTCGTCCAGCACGCCCGCCGAGTGGATCACCGCGACCAGCGGGTGCCGGTCGTCGACCGAGCGCAGCACCTGCTCCAGCCGCTCGGCGTCGGCCAGATCGCAGGAGGCCCAGGTGACGGTGGCGCCGAGTTCGGTGAGTTCGCGTACCAGTTCGGTGCGTTCGGCGCTGCGGCCGATCAGCAGCAGGCGGGTCGCGCCGTGCTCGGTGACCAGGTGTCGGGCGACGAACCCGCCCACCGTGCCGCCGGCTCCGGTCACCAGCACCGTGCCGTCCGTCCTGATCGCCCGGGGAACGGTGAGCACGATCTTGCCGACGTGCTTGGCCTGGCTGATGTGCCGGAACGCCTCCGGCGCCCGGCGGACGTCCCACTGGGTGATCGGCAGCAGCCGCAACTTTTCGGCCTCGAACAGTCGGACGATCTCGGCGAGCATCTCGCCGGTCCGTTGCGGACCGGCCTCGACCAGGTCGAAGGCCCGGTAGGCGACACCGGGATGGGTCTCGGCCACCTGCTCGGGGTGTCGGATGTCGGTCTTGCCCATGTCCACGAACCGGCCGCCGCCGGGCATCAGTCGCAGCGAGGCGTCGACGAACTCCCGGGCCAGCGAGTTCAGTACCAGGTCCACACCGCGTCCGTCGGTGGCCGCCAGGAAGTTCTTTTCGAAGTCGAGGGTGCGGGAGGAGGAGATGTGCGCGTCGTCCAGCCCCAGTTCGCGCAGCGTGCCCCACTTGCCCGGACTGGCGGTGCCGAACACCTCGGCGCCCAGTTGCCGCGCGATCTGCACGGCCGCCATGCCCACACCGCCGGCGGCGGCGTGGATCAGTACGCGGTCGCCCGCGCCGACCCCGCCGAGGTCGCACAGGCCGTAGTAGGCGGTGAGGAACGCCGCGGGCACCGAGGCCGCCTGGGTGAAGGTCCAACTCGCCGGGATCCGCGCCAGGTAGCGGTGGTCGGTCACCGCGAGCGGACCGAAGCCCGCGGACAGGATGCCCATCACCCGGTCGCCCGGGGCCAGGTCCGGTACCGCGCCGCCGACCTCCACCACCACGCCGGCGGCCTCGCGGCCCAGCGTCAGGTCGTCGTCGACCATGCCCAGGGCGGCGACCACGTCGTGGAAGTTCAGGCCGCCCGCGTGTACCGCGACGCGCACCTCGTGGTCCGCCAGTGGCTTCTCGGCGTGCGGGTAGGCGCCCAGGGTGAGGTTGTCGAAGGTGCCCGGTTCGGTGATCTCCAGTCGCCAGGCGGCCGTTCCGGCGGGCGGCACGAGGTCGGTGGGCGTGACGCGCAGCAGTCGGGCGGCGGTGGCCTTGCCGGCCCGGACCATGACCCGGGGTTCGTCGGCGTGGATCACCTCGGCCAGCGTCGAGAGCGAGTCCGCGTGGTCGTCGACATCGACGAGGGTGATCCGCCCGGGGTTCTCGGTCTGCGCGGATCGCACCAGGCCCCAGACCGGGCTGTGGATCAGGTCTCCGGGCAGGGCGTTGCGGGTGACCACGACCAGCCGGGAGTCGGCGAACCGTTCGTCGGCGAGCCAGTCCCGGATCACGGCCAGCACGTGCCCGACGGCCGCCCGGACGGCTGCGGGCACGTCCTGATCGGGCCGGGTCGGGTGCACGCACGGCAGCACCAGCACCTCGGGTACCGGCTCGACGGACGCCGGCTCGGCGGCGGTGGCCACCTGCCAACCGGCGGTCTCCAGGGCCGGGGCGAGGCCGAGCGGGTCGTCCCCCAGCACCGCGGCGCGCGCGGCTCGGGCGTCGGTCCCGACCACGGGGACGGCTTCGTCCCAGCCGACCTTGAACAACGATTCCGGGCGCTTGGCCGCGAGTTGGTCGGCTTCGACCGGCCGGGTGGCGAGGTTCGCGAGGCTGAACACCGGCAGTCCGGTGCCGTCCCAGGCGTGCCAGGACCTTCCCTGTGCACCGGCCGGGCCGACCCGTACCCGCAGGGACCGGGCGCCGGTGGCGAACAGTTGCACGTCGGTGAAGGAGAACGGTAGCCGGGTCTCGCCGGCGCCGAGCGCACCGACCGCGCCGGCTTGGAGCGCGGCGTCGAACAGGCCCGGGTGCAGGCCGAATCCGGATACGTCGACGTCCTCGGGCAGGTCGACCTCGGCGAACAGTTCCTCGCCCGCCCGCCACACCTTGCGGACGCCGCGGAACACCGGTCCGTAGCGGTATCCGGCGTCGTCCAGTCGCTCGTAGAACCCGTCCGCCTCCACCGGGGTCGCCCCGGCGGGCGGCCAGACCGCCATGCTCTGCGGCTGCCGTCCCTCGATCGTCAGGAACCCCTCGGCGTGCGTCACCCAGTCCTGTTCGGCGCCGCGCGAGTGCACCGACACCGACCGCCGCTCCGGCTCGCCGATGTCGGTGACGACCACCCGGATCTGTACCCACTCCGTCTCGTCCAGCACCAGGGGTGCCTGCAGGGTCAGTTCCTCGACGCAGCCGAAGCCGACCTGGTGGCCCGCGTGCAGGGCCTGCTCGACCCACACCACGCCCGGCACCAGCACCGAGCCGAGCACCTGGTGATCGGCCAGCCACGGATACTGCGTCAATGCCAGCCGGCCGGTCCACGCCCACTGCCCGCCCGGCAACTCCACCGCTGCGGGCAGCAGTTCGTGGCCGGCCTCGACCAGTCCGGCCGCGCCCACGTCACCGGCGTGCGCACGCGGCGGCTCCAGCCACAGGCGCTCGCGCTGGAACGCGTAGGTGGGCAGGCCCACCCGCCGGCCGCCGGGCACCATGGCCGGCCAGTCGATGGGCAGGCCGCCGGCCCAGGCGTCGCCGGCCGAGGTGATCATCCGCGCCAGGTCGCCCTCGTCGCGGCGCAGGCTCTGCAGGACCACGGCCTGCCCGCCGGCCTCGTGCACGGTCTCCTCGATCCCGACCGTCAGGACCGGGTGCGGGCTGCATTCGAGGAACACGGCGTGGCCCTGGTCCAGCAGGTACCGGACACCGGTCCGGAATTCCACCGTCTGCCGCAGGTTGCGGTACCAGTACTCGGGGCCGAGCTCAACGGTGTCGATCCGCTCGCCGGTCACCGTCGACACGAACGGCAGCTCGCCGCTGCGGGGCGAGATGCCCGCGAGGGCCGCGAGCAGTTCCTCGCGGATCGTCTCCACCTGTGCGGAGTGCGACGCGTAGTCCACGTCGATCCGCCGGGCCCGGATCCCGTCGGCCTCACACGCGGCGAGCAATTCCTCCAGGCCGGCGACGTCGCCGGAGACCACGGTGGACGAGGAGCCGTTGACCGCCGCCACCGACACGCCCGGGTAGTCGGCCAGCAGCGGCAGGACCCGCTCCCGGGACAACGCCACCGACACCATCCCGCCCGGGCCGGAGAGTTTCTCGGCGATCAACCGGCTCCGCAGTGCCACCACCCGGGCGGCGTCCTCGACGGACAACGCCCCGGCCACCGTGGCTGCGGCGATCTCGCCCTGCGAGTGCCCGATCACCGCGCCGACCGGGACGCCCCAGGACCGCCACACCTCGGCCAGCGACACCATCACCGCCCACAACGCGGGCTGTACGACCTCGACCCGGGCCAGGGCGGCGGCGTCGTCGAGCACGTCGAGCGGCTCGAAGTCGACGAACGGAGCCAGCGCCTTGGCGCACCGCCGCATCGAGTCCCGGAACACCGCGGAGGACTCCAGCAGTGCCCGGCCCATGCCGAGCCATTGACACCCCTGGCCGGCGAACACCAGCACCGCACCGTCTCGCACAGTGGCCGCCGGGCCGTCGGGGCCGGTGGCCACTGCCGCCAGGCCCGCGAGCAGATCCTCCCGGTCCCGGCCCACCACCACCGCGCGGTGCTCGAACGCGCTGCGGGTGGTCGCGAGCGACCAGCCCACGTCGACGGGGTCCAGGTGCGCCACCCGCGCGCCCAGTTGCGCCGCCTGTGCCCGCAGTGCCGCCGCGGTGCGGCCGGACAACACCCACGGCAGCGCGTCCGGCACCGGTGCGCGCTCGGCCCGGTCCCGAGCGGACTCGGCGGGCGGCGCCTCCTCGACGATCACGTGGGCGTTGGTGCCGGAGATCCCGAACGAGGACACCCCGGCCCGGCGCGGCCGGCCGTGCCCGGCGGACCATTCCTGCGGCGACGCCAACAACCGCACCGAGCCCGAGGACCAGTCCACCTCCGCCGTCGGCTCCTGCACATGCAAGGTCCTGGGCAATACGCCTTCGCGCAGCGACAGCACCATCTTGATCACGCTCGCCACGCCGGCGGCGGCCTGGGTGTGCCCGACGTTGGACTTCACCGACCCCAGCCACAGCGGACGATCCGCCGGCCGCCCCTGCCCGTACGCGGCCAGCAGCGCCTGCGCCTCGATCGGGTCGCCCAGGGCGGTACCCGTGCCGTGCGCCTCGACCACGTCGATGTCCGAGGGGGCGAGCCGGGCGTTGGCCAACGCCGCCTGGATGACCCGCTGTTGGGACGGCCCGTTCGGCGCGGCCAGGCCGTTCGAGGCGCCGTCCTGGTTCACCGCCGAGCCGCGCAGCACGGCCAGCACCTCGTGGCCGTTGCGCCGGGCCTCGGCGAGCCGCTCCAGTACCAGTACGCCGACGCCCTCGGCCATGCCCATGCCGTCGGCGGACGCCGAGAACGCCTTCGAGCGGCCGTCCCAGGCCAGTCCCCGCTGCCGGGAGAAGGACACCAGCGCCAACGGTGTGGACATCACCGTCACGCCGCCGGCCAACGCCAGGTCGCATTCCCCGGCCCGCAGCGCCTGCGCGGCCAGATGCAGCCCGACCAGCGAGGAGGAGCACGCGGTGTCCACCGTGACGGCGGGGCCCTGGAGACCGAGCACGTAGGACACCCGGCCGGAGACCACGCTGGACGCGTTGCCGGTCAGCAGGTGGCCCTCGGAGCTCTCCGCCCCGCTCGTCCTGCCGTAGTGGCCGTTCCAGGCGCCGATGTAGACGCCGACGTCCGTGCCGCGCAGCGACACCGGGTCGATGCCGGCCCGCTCCAGCGCGCCCCAGGAACACTCCAGCAGCAGCCGCTGCTGCGGATCCATCGACAGGGCCTCGCGCGGCGAGATGCCGAAGAACCCGGGGTCGAACTCCCCCGCGTCGTACAGGAAGCCGCCGTCGCGGACGTAGCACTTGCCCGGCTCGTCGGGGTCCGGGTCGTACAGCTCGTCCAGGTCCCAGCCGCGATCGTCGGGGAACCCGGCGACCGCGTCGACGCCGTCGTCGAGCAGCGTCCAGAAGTCCTCGGGCGACCGCACGCCGCCGGGATAGCGGCAGCCCATGCCCACGATGGCGATCGGCTCGCAGTACCGGTCCTCTGCCTGCTGCAACCGCTCCGTCACGTCCGCCAGGTCGGCGGTGACGCGCCGGAGATAGGTGCGGAGCTTGTCTTCGTCCCCCATGGAGAGACCCATCCTTTTCGCGTGGTAGTCGACAGAGGTCAGGAACGGCCGAATTTGGCGTCGATGAAGTCGAAGAGATCGTCGTCGCTCACGTCGTCGACCTGTTCTCGGGAAGCACTCTGATCGCCGCCCCGGGCCTGGTCCCATCCGGTGAGCAGGGCGCGCAGCCGCGCGGTGAGCGCCGCCCGCTCCCGGACGTCCGGCACGACCGCGGGCAGGGTGTCGCAGGACAGTGCCGCGACGGTGGACTCCAGTCGGGCCAGGTCCTCGAACAGGGCGGAGCGGACCGGGTTTTCGTCGAAGGCGAGCCGCGAGCCGAGGTACGTCGCGAGCGCCGCGGGGTTCGGGTGGTCGAAGACCAGGCCGGCCGGCAGGCTCAGTCCGGTGGCCGCCGCGAGCCGATTGCGCAGCTTGACCGCGGTGAGCGAGTCGAAGCCGAGGTCGCGGAACGACCGGTCGACCGGGACTGCGGCCGCGTCGGGGTGCCCGAGCACCACCGCGGCCTGCGCCGCCACCGCGCCGAGCAGCGCCCGACGTCGCTCGTCCCCGGAGAGCGTGGCCAACCTGGCGACCAGGTCCGGGGTCTGCTCCGCCGGTTCCGGCGCTCGCACCGGCCGGGCCTCGGGAATCTCGCCGATCAGCGGCCGATCGCGCGCCGACGTGTAGCGCGCGGCGAAGGTCGGCCAGTCGATGTCCGCGACGACGAGGGTGCCCTCGTCGTGTTCGAGCGCCTGATCCAGGGCGCCGATCGCGACCTGCGGATCCATGAACCGCAGCCCCTGGCGGTGCAGGCGCTCCTCGGCGGCCCCCGTCGCCATCCCCTCGCCGGCCCAGGCGCCCCAGGCCACCGACGTGGCGGCCAGGCCCCGACCGCGGCGGTGTTCGGCGAGTGCGTCCAGGTCGGCGTTGGCCGCCGCGTACGCACCCTGTCCGCCGCTGCCCCACACTCCCGCGCCGGAGGAGAACAGTACGAAGGCGTCCAGATCGCCGAGCAGTTCGTGCAGGTTTCGCGCGCCCGCCACCTTCGGCGCGAGCACTGCGGCGATCTCGGCCGCGTCGGTGTCCAGCAGCCGCGCGGACCGTCCCGAGCCCGCCGTGTGCACGACGGTGCGGATCGGCGGGCCGGCCGTGCGCAGTTGCTCCAGGAGCGTGGCCAGGGCGGCGCGGTCGGCGACGTCGCACGCGGCGATGGTGACCCGGGCGCCGAGGGCGACCAGCTCCTCGCGCAGTCGATCCGCGCCTTCCGCGTCCGGGCCGCGGCGGCTGACCAGCACCAGGTGCCGTACACCGGCGTGCGCCAGCCGGCGGGCGACGTGGCCGCCCAGGCCGCCGGTGCCGCCGGTGATCAGCGCGGTGTCGCGGAACCGCGGGGCGCTGCCCGCGCTTTCGGGTGCCGGGGCCCGGACCAGCCGCCTGGCCAGCAGCCCGGCCGGGCGCAGGGCGAGCTGGTCCTCGCCGTCCGGGGTGGACAGGGCGGCGAGCAGCAGGGCCGCCGTGCGCTCGTCGAGTTCGGCCGGCAGGTCGAGCAGACCTCCCCACGACTCCGGGTGTTCCAACCCGAACACCCGTGCAAGACCCCACAGTTGCGCGGGTTTTGTGGAGTCCACCGAGTCGGTGCCGGTGGCCGCGACGCCGCCGCGGGTGAGCGTCCACAGGCGGGCTCGCACGGCGGCGTCGGTCAGCGCCTGGACGAGCAGCACGGTGTCCGACACGGCACGGGGCAGTACGTCGTGGTCCCGGTGCGTGGTCTCGGCCAGTCCCAGCAGGGACACCAGCGCGGTGGGGCGGACGACGCCCAGCCGCTCGGCGAGCGTCGCCCGGGTGTCCTGCGGTCCCAGGGCCAGGAGGTCGATGTCGGCGCCGGCGCCGGCCAGGGCCGCGCGGATCCGGTCGGTGTCCGCGTCGTGTTCGAGTTCGGCGGGCACGACCACGGTCCAGCGGGCGATCGGCTCGGCGGGGGGCCGGGGGTCGGCGACCGGCCGCCAGACGACCCGGTAGCGCAGGGCGTCCGCGGCGAGTTTGCGCCGCCGTTCCCGACGCCAGTCGGCCAGCGCCGGCAACACGTGCGCCAGGGGCGGGCGCAGGTCGTCGTGGTCCTGCCCTGCCGGACCCCGAAGCAGGGCCGCCAGTCGGTCCGGGTCGCCCTGGTCGACGGCGGCCCAGAAGTCCTGGTCCCCCTCCTCGGCGGCGGGCCGGGGCCGGTCCGCGGCTTCCAGCCAGTAGCGCGAGCGTTGGAAGGCGTATCCGGGCAGTTGCACCCGCCGGCCGCCGGCCAGCAGCGGCGTCCAGTCGATCTCGACACCTCGAATCCAGGCTTCGCCGGCCGCCGTCACCATCCGGGTGAGGTCTCCCTCGTCCCGGCGCAGGCTCTCCAGCACCACCGCCTGATGGTGCTGGGCCGTCTCCTCGATGCCGACGGTCAGGACCGGGTGCGGGCTGGACTCGATGAACACCGCGTGCCCCCGGTCCAGCAGGTGGCGCACACCGGCCCGGAATTCCACGGTCTGCCGCAGGTTCCGGTACCAGTACTCGGGGCCCAGTTCGGCGGTGTCGATCCGCTCGCCCGTCACCGTCGACACGAACGCGAGTTCGGCGGTTCGCGGGGTGATCCCGTCGAGCAGGGTGAGCAGTTCGTCGCGGATCAGCTCGATCTGCGCGGAGTGGGAGGCGTAGTCCACGTCGATCCGCCGGGCCCGCACCCCCTGCCCCGCACACGCGGCGAGCAGCTTGTCCAGCCCGGGGATGTCACCGGAAACCACGGTGGACGACGACCCGTTGACCGCCGCCACCGACACGTCGGGGTAGTCGGCGAGCAGGGCGACCACCTCGTCGCGCGGCAACGCCACCGACACCATCCCGCCCAACCCGGACAACCTCTCGGCGATCAGCCGGCTCCGCAACGCCACCACCCGCGCGGCGTCGTCGACGGACAGCGCCCCGGCCACCGTCGCGGCGGCGATCTCACCCTGCGAATGCCCGATCACCGCGGACACCGGCACACCCCAGGACCGCCACAGCGCGGCGAGGGAGACCATCACCGCCCACAGCGCGGGCTGCACGACCTCCACCCGCGCCAGCGCCGTCTCGTCCGTCAGTACGGCCCGCACGTCGAAGTCGACGAAGGGCCGCAACGCCTCGGCGCAACGCCCCATCGACTCGCGGAACACCGCGGCCGACTCGGACAACTCCCGCCCCATGCCGACCCATTGGCATCCCTGGCCGGCGAACACCAGCACCACGCCGCGGTGGACGCCGGCCGCCCCGGGATGCTCGCCCCCGGCGGCCACCGCCGACGTGCCGGCCAGCAACTCCTCGCGGCTGCGGCCGACCACCACGGCACGGTGCTCGAACACACCGCGCGTGGCGGCCAGCGACCAGCCCAGGTCCAGCGCGGCCGACTCCGGACGAGCGGTGGCGTGCGCCGCCAACCGCGCGGCCTGTGCCCGCAACGCCTCGGGCGACCGGCCGGACAACACCCACGGCAGTACGTCGGGGCCGGCCACCACGACGTCGTCGGAGGGCTCGTCCGGGGCCTGTTCGACGATCACGTGCGCGTTGGTGCCGGAGATCCCGAACGAGGACACCCCGGCCCGGCGCGGCCGACCGTGCTCGACGGGCCACGCCTGCTGCGCGGTCAGCAGTCGCACCGCGCCCGAGGACCAATCCACCTCGGGGGTCGGCTCGTCCACGTGCAACGTCCGCGGCAACACGCCCGCCCGCATCGCCAGCACCGTCTTGATCACGCCGGCGACCCCGGCGGCGGCCTGGGTGTGGCCGATGTTCGACTTCAGCGAGCCGAGCCACAGCGGACGATCGGCGGGCCGACCGGGTCCGTAGACCGCCAGCAGTGCCTGCCCCTCGATCGGATCACCCAGCGTGGTGCCGGTGCCGTGCGCCTCCACCGCGTCGATCTGATCCGGCGTCAGCCGGGCATCGTCCAGGGCCTGCCGGACGACCGCCTGCTGCGACGGGCCGTTCGGCGCGGTGAACCCACTGCTGGCACCGTCCTGGTTCACCGCCGAACCGCGCAACACGGCCAGCACCTCGTGCCCGTGCCGCCGGGCGTCGGAAATCCGCTCCAGCACCAGCACCCCGACACCCTCGCCGAAGCCCGTGCCGTCCGCCGTGGACGAGAACGCCTTGCAGCGACCGTCCGCCGCGAGTCCGCGCTGCCTGCTGAAGGTGGTGAACACGGTCGGCGCCGAGATGACCGACGCTCCGCCGGCCAACGCCAGCGAGCACTGTCGTTGCCGCAGCGCCTGCGCGGCCAGGTGCAGGGCGACCAGCGAGGACGAACAGGCCGTGTCCACGGTGACCGCGGGCCCGGTCAGCCCGAACGTGTAGGAGATCCGCCCGGAGGCCGCACTGCCGGCGTTGCCGATGCCGACGAACGCCTCGACGTCCTCGTCGACGCGAGGCAGTCGGGTCGCGTACTCGTGGGTCATCAGTCCGGTGTAGACACCGATCGGGCTGTCCGCGAACGCGGCCGGGCCGATGCCCGCCCGCTCCAGGGCCTCCCACGAACACTCCAGCAGCAGCCGGTGTTGCGGGTCCATCGTCAACGCCTCACGCGGCGAGACACCGAAGAATCCGGGGTCGAAGTCGGCGACGTCGTAAAGGAATCCGCCTTCGCGCACATAGGACCTGCCGGGCGCGTCCGGGTCGGGATGGAAGAGGTCGGCGTCCCAGCCCCGGTCGGCCGGGAACGGCGCGATCGCGTCGCGGCCCTGTGCGACCAGGTCCCACAGCTCCTCCGGGGTGCGGACGCCGCCGGGGAAGCGGCAGGCCATCGCGACGATCGCGATCGGCTCGACGGCCGCCGACTCCAGTTCGCGCACCCGCTCGCGAGCGGACCGCAGTTCCGCGGTGACCCGTTTCAGGTATCCGAGCGCCTTGTCGTCGCCGTTCACTGCGCACCTCCGATTCCCAGCTCGTCGTCCAGGTAGGCGTAGATCTCGTCCGCGGTCGCGGTATCCAGGTCGCCGACGTCGTCGGCGGGTGCGGCCGACGACCGCAGCTCCGCCAGCAGGGCGGTCAGCCGTTGGGCGATCAGGCCCCGGTCCAGTGCGTGCGAGGTCGGGCCGGTGAGGTCGCGGCGCAGCACGTCCAGCCGTTCCAGCGCCGATCCGGTGGCGTCGACCGTGCCCACCAACCGCCCGACCAGGTAGGCGGCGAGCCGTTCCGGGCTCGGGTGGTCGAAGACGGTGGTGGCGGGCAGCCGCAGATCCAAGTGCTTGGCCAGCCTGTTGCGCAGCCGTACCGCGGTCAGCGAGTCGAAGCCCAGGTCGAGGAAACCTCGCGAGGGGACGATCGCGTCCGGGCTCTCGTGTCCGAGCACCGCGGCCGCCGCGCCGAGTACGACGTCCTGCACCAGGTGCAGCCGTTCCTCGCCGCTCAGCTCGGCCAACCGCTGTGCGAACCGTCCGTCGGTCGCCGGAGCCGCGGCGGCGACCGTCCGCCGCGGCGCCCGCACCAGGCCGCGCAACATCGCCGGCACCTCGTGCCCGGACCCTGTGTCGAGTCGGATGGGTACCGCGAGCGGCGCAGCGGCGCCGAGCGCGGCGTCGAAGGCGGCCAGGGCCTCGGCGGCGGACAGCGCGCCGACCGCGGCGATGTTGCGCGACGCGGACCCGACCTGCCTGGTCATTTCGCTGCGCTGGGCCCACAGTCCCCAGGCCAGCGACAGGCCGGGCAGGCCGCGGGCCGCGCGGTGCGCGGCGAGCGCGTCCAGGAAGCCGTTCGCCGCCGCGTAGTTGGCCTGGCCGGCCGCGCCGAGAACCGAGGCGGCAGAGGAGAACAGTACGAACGCGCTCAGCGGCAGGTCGGCGGTCAGTTCGTGCAGGTGCCAGGCGGCATCGGCCTTGGGGCGCAACACCGCGTCCAGCCACTGCCCGGGTTGGTTGCCGAGCACGCCGTCGTCCAGCACACCGGCGGCGTGCACGACGGCGGACAGCGGGTACTCCGGGTCCACTCCGGCGAGCAGTTCGGCCACGGCGCCGCGGTCGGCGACGTCGGCCGCCACGATGTCGACGTGTGCGCCCAGTTCGGTGAGTTCGGCGTGCAGCCGGGCGGCGCCGGCGGCCGCGGGGCCGGCGCGGCCGACCAGCAGGAGCCGGGTGTTGCCGTGTGTCTCCACGATGTGCCGGGCCAGCAGTGCGCCCAGGGTGCCGGTGCCACCGGTGATCAGGACGGTACCGGTGCCCAGCGAACCGCCCCCGGTCGGCTCGCCGATCCGGGCCAGTCGGGGCACCTTGCCCAGGCCGGCCCGCACCAGCACCTCGGGTTCGGGGCCGGCCGCGAAGCCGGGCACGGTGGCGATCGAGTCGGGGTGGTCGTCCAGGTCGAGGAGGGTGATCCGGTCCGGGTTCTCGGTCTGCGCAGTGCGCAGCAGTGCCCGGACGGTGCCGTGCACGAGGCCGTCGCGGGACTCGTCGCGGGTGACCACGACCAGGCGGGATTCGGCGAAGCGGGCGTCGGTGAGCCACTCCTGCAACACGCCGAGGACCCGCCCGGTCGCCGCGCGCACGGCCGCGGGCGGCTCGTCGCGATCGGCCGCGGGCCACCGGCACGGGAGCAGGACCAGGTCGGGCACGATCCGTACGGCGGCCGGGTCGGCGGCGGTGTCGACCCGCAGGCCCGCGTGCTCCAGTGCGGCGGCCAGGCCGAGGGAGTCCGGGCCCAGGACGACCGCGGAGCCGGCAACGGATCCGGGGGCCGGGGTCACCGGCTGCCAGTCGATCCCGAACAGGACTTCCGCGGGCTTCGTCGCCAACTGCCCGGCGTCGACCGGCCGGGTGGCGAGCCGTCCGATGTCGAACACCGGGAGTCCGTCGCCGTCCCAGGCCCGCCAGGAGGATTCGCGCGGGTCGATCCGCACCCGCAGCGCGGTCGCGCCGGTGGCGAACAGGTGCACGTCGGTGAAGGAGAACGGGAGTCGGGTCTCGCCGGGACGGTGCCCGGCCGCGTCGTCGAAGGCGATGCCGTGCAGGGCCGCGTCGAACAGTGCGGGGTGGATGCCGAACCCCTCGCTCGTCCCGTCCCCGGGCAGCGCGATCTCGGCGTACAGCTCCTCGCCGCTCCGCCAGATCCGCCGCAGGCCGCGGAACGCGTCGCCGTAGTGGTAGCCGGCCGCTTCGAGTCTCTCGTAGAACCCGTCGACGTCGAGCGCCGCGGCCCCGGCGGGCGGCCACTGCGTGAGAGCCGCGGGGGGCGGAGCGGCCACGCCGAGGATGCCCTCCGCGTGGGTCGTCCAGGTCCCGTCCGGGCGCTGCGAATGCATCGACACCGCCCGGCGGTCGGGGTCGTCGAGCTCGGTGACCACCACCCTGATCCCGGCCGGGGCCGACTCGTCCAGCAGCAGCGGTGCCTGGAGGTTCAGCTCCTCCACGGCGCCGAAGCCGACCCGGTGTCCGGCGTGCAACGCCAGTTCCACCCAGGCCACGCCGGGCAGCAGTACCGATCCCAGCACCGCGTGGTCCGCCAGCCACGGAAACGCCCGGGTGGAGGGTTGTCCGGTCCACACCGACCGGCCGCCCGGCAGTTCCACCGTCACGGGAGCCAGCGCGTGCCCGGCCTCGGCCAGTCCCACCGCGGCCACGTCACCCGCGTGGCCGGGCGTCGCGTCCAGCCAGTGTTGCCGGTGTTGGAAGGCGTAGGTGGGCAGTTCCACCCGTCGGCCGCCGGCGAGCAACGGCATCCAGTCGACCGCCACACCCCGGGTCCAGGCTTCGGCCGCCGCGCCGACCATCCGGGTGAGATCGCCCTCGTCCCGGCGCAGGCTCTCCAACGCCACCACGCCGTCCGCGGTCTCTTCGATGCCCACGGTCAGTACCGGGTGCGGGCTGGCCTCCAGGAAGACCCGATGTCCCCGGTCCAGCAGGTACTGCACGCCCGCCTGGAACTCCACGGTGCGGCGCAGGTTGCCGTACCAGTATTCCGGGCCCAGTTCGGCGGTGTCGATGCGCTCACCGGTCACCGTCGACACGAACGGCACGTCACCGGGCAGCGGACGAATCCCCTGCAACGCGGTCACCAACTCGTCGCGGATCGACTCCACCTCTTGCGAGTGCGAGGCGTAGTCCACGTCGATCCGCCGGGCCCGGATCCCGCCGGCGTCGCAGGAGGCCAGCAGCGCGACCAGCCCGGCGAGGTCGCCCGAAACCACGGTGGACGACGGGCCGTTGGCGGCCGCGATCGACACCCCGGGGTGCTCCGGGAGCATCGCGACGACCTGGTCGCGGGGCAACGCGATCGAGGCCATCCCGCCCGGGCCGGAGAGTTTCTCGGCGATCAACCGGCTGCGTACCGCCACCACTCGGGCGGCGTCCTCGACGGACAACGCCCCGGCCACCGTGGCGGCGGCGATCTCGCCCTGCGAGTGCCCGATCACCGCGGCGGCCGAGACACCCCAGGACCGCCACACCTCGGCCAGCGACACCATCACCGCCCACAACGCGGGCTGTACGACCTCGACCCGGGCCAGGGCGGCGGCGTCGTCGAGCACGTCGAGCGGCTCGAAGTCGACGAACGGAGCCAGCGCCTTGGCGCACCGCCGCATCGACTCGCGAAACACCGCGGACGACTCGGACAACTCCCGCCCCATTCCCACCCATTGGCATCCCTGGCCGGCGAACACCAGGACCGGACCGTCGTCCACGGCGACCGCATCGGCGCCGGCACCGTCGACGGCCACCGCCGACAGCCCGGCCAGCAACTCCTGCCGGTCCGCGCCCACGACCACCGCACGCTGCTCGAACGCGCTGCGGGTGGTCGCCAACGACCAACCCACGTCCAGGGCGGTCGAGTTCGGCTTGGTCGACAGGTGCTCGGCCAACCGTGCGGCCTGCGCCCGCAGTGCCTGCGGCGAGCGGCCGGACAACACCCACGGAATCACGTGCGGCGCGGATGCCGGTGCCTCGTCCCGTTGTTCGTCCGGTATCTGTTCCAGGATCAGGTGCGCGTTGGTACCGCTGATGCCGAACGAGGACACCCCGGCCCGGCGCGGCCGGCCGTGCTCGGCGGGCCACTCCTGCTGCGCGGTCAACAACCGCACCGCGCCCGAGGACCAATCCACCTCCGGCGTCGGCTCGTCCACATGCAGCGTGCGAGGCAGCACCCCTTCGCGCATCGCCCGGATCATCTTGATCACACTCGCCACGCCGGCGGCGGCCTGGGTGTGGCCGATGTTGGACTTCACCGACCCCAGCCACAGCGGACGATCGGCGGGCCGGCCCTGCCCGTAGGTGGCCAGCAGCGCCTGGGCCTCGATCGGATCGCCCAGCGCCGTCCCGGTCCCGTGCGCCTCGACCACGTCCACATCGCCCGGTGCCAGGCCCGCGTTGGCCAACGCGGCCCGGATCACCCGCTGTTGCGAGGGACCGTTCGGCGCCGTCAACCCGTTCGAGGCCCCGTCCTGGTTGATCGCCGAACCCCGCACCACCGCCAGCACCTCGTGCCCGTGCCGCCGGGCGTCGGAAAGCCGCTCCAGCACCAGGATTCCGACGCCCTCGGCCCAGGCCACGCCGTCCGCGGCCTTGGCGAACGCCTTGCTGCGGCCGTCGGCGGCCAGTCCGCGCTGCCGGGAGAACTCGACGAACGGACGCGGGGTGTGCATCACCGTCACCCCGCCGGCCAACGCCAACTCGCACTCGCCGGCCCGCAACGCCTGGGCGGCGAGGTGCAGTCCGACCAGGGAGGTCGAGCACGCCGTGTCCACGGTGACCGCCGGGCCGACGAAGTCGAAGGTGTAGGAGATCCGCCCGGAGGCGATGCTGCCGGCGCTTCCGGTGCCGAGCGTGCCCTCGTATCCGGCCGGCACCGCGCCCAGCCGGGAGGCGTACTCGTGGTACATCACGCCCGCGTACACCCCGGTTCGGCTGCCCTTGAGCGAGACGGGGTCGATGCCCGCGTGTTCGAGCGCCTCCCACGAACACTCCAACAGCAGGCGCTGCTGGGGGTCCATCGCCAGCGCCTCGCGGGGCGAGATCCCGAAGAAGTCGGCGTCGAACCTGCCCGCCTCGTGCAGGAAACCGCCCTCGCGCACATACGACTTGCCGACCGCGTCCGGGTCGGGGTCGAACAGGTTCCGGGTGTCCCAGCCGCGGTCGACCGGCCACTCGGATATGCCGTCGCCGCCGGAGACGACCAGGTCCCACAGGTCGTCGGGCGTGCGGACGCCGCCCGGGTAACGACCGGCCATGCCCACGATGACGATCGGATCGTCCTGGACCGGCGCGGCGACCTCGGTGTTCGCCGCAGCCTCCGGCTCGGGCACGATCAGCCGGGTCAGCACATGCTCGGTGATCGCCCGTGGGCTCGGGTAGTCGTAGGTCAGCGTGGCGGGCAGCCGCAGGTCGGTGGCGGCGGCGAGCCGATTGCGGAACTCCACCGCGGTCAGCGAGTCGAAGCCGGCCTCGTGCAGGTTCTGCTCGGGTCGCACACCGTCGGCGGCGTTGTAGCCCAGGGTGTCGGCGACGGCGCTACGCACGATGTTGAGCACCATCCGGCTGCGTTCGGCGCCGGTCAGCCCACCCAGCCGGTCCGCGAGCGAGGAGTCCCGCCGGGCGCGGGCCGGTTCGCGGACCAGACCGCGCATCGGCACCGGGAGGTGCTCGCGTCGGGCGCGCAACATCGCGGTGTCCACCCGCATCGGCAACAACACGGCGTGCTCGGCGGCGCATCCGGCGTCGAACAGCCGCATGCCCTCCTCGGAGGTCAGCGCGGTGACGCCGATCCGCGAGATTCGGGTGAGTTCGGCGTCGCCGAGACCGCGGGTCATGCCACTGTCCTGGGCCCACAGTCCCCAGGCGAGGGAGACCGCGGGCAGCCCGAGCCTCCTGCGGTGGGTGGCCAGCGCGTCCAAGTAGGCGTTCGCGGCGGCGTAGTTGCCCTGCCCGGCGGAGCCGAGGGTGGCCGCGGCCGAGGAGAACAGCACGAACGCGGCCAGGTCCAGGTCGGCGGTCGCCTCGTGCAGGTGCCGGGCGCCGTCCACCTTCGCCGCGAACGAGGTGTCGATGCGTTCGGGGGTCAGTGCGTGCAGGACACCGTCGTCCAGGACACCGGCGGTGTGCACGACCGCGGTGAGCGGATGTTCGCCCGGTATCGAGGCGAGAAGTCGGTCCACCGCGGCGCGCTCGGACACGTCGCAGCGCACCGAGGTGATCTCCCCGTCGAGCAGTTCGCTCCCCGGGGCGGGCCTGCCGCTGCGACTGGCCAGGATCAGCCTGCGTACACCCAGGTTCCGCACGACGTGCTCGGCCACGAGTCCGGCCAGCGTTCCGGATCCGCCGGTGATCAGCACGGTGCCGTCGGGGTTCCACCCGGCCGGGGCCTGCCGCACGACGGCGGGGGCCAACCGGGGGACCAGGATCCTGCCGTCCCGGATCGCCGATTGTGGTTCGCCGGTGGCGATCGCCGCGGCCAGGGCGGGTGTCGCGGAGCCGGGATCGTCCACATCGATCAGCACGAAACGGTCGGGGTGCTCGGTCTGCGCGGTCCGGACGAGTCCCCACAACGGCGCGTGCACGAGATCCGGCTCGTCGTCGCCGATCACCACGGCCCGTCGGGTGACCAGCGCCAACCTGGCGCCGGTGTCGGCGGTCAGCCAGCGCTGGAGCAGGGCCAACACGCGGTGGGTGGCCGCGTGCGTGGCATCGGCCTCGGGCGCCGCGTCGACGTCGGCCTGGGGGGCGGTCTCCGTGTCGGTGTCGAAGCACCGCACCACCACGATGTCGCAGTCGTGCGCGAGTGCCTCCTCCGGCGTGCTCGCGGTGGCGATGCGCAGTCCGGAGCCGTCGGCCGCGGGCACCGGCGTCCAGTCGAGGCGGAACAGGGCATCGGATGTGCCGAGGTCGAGCGGCGTGGCGGAGATCGGGCGCAGCGCCAGCGCATCGACGGTCAGGACCGGTCGGCCCGCGGTGTCGGTGACGTCCAGCCGGATGGCATCGGTACCCGCCTTGGAGACCCGCACCCGCACGGCCGTCGCGCCCCGACTCCACAGGGCCACCCCGGTCCAGGCGAACGGGAGGTACTTGCCGTCCGGCCGTTCGTGGAACTCGCCCAGCCGGGCGGCGTGCAGGGCCGCGTCGAGCAGGGCCGGATGCATGCCGAATCTCGCCGCTTCGGCGCCGGCCACCTCGGGCAGGGCGACCTCCGCGAAGATCTCGTCGGCCTGTCGCCACACGGCCCGCAGCCCTTGGAACAGCGGACCGTAGTGGTAGCCGTGGTCGGCCAGGCCGGGGTAGAAGTCGTCGAGGTCGACGGTCTGCGCCTGCGGCGGCGGCCACTGGGCGATCGACGGAGCGGGCTCCGGGGCATCCGCGGGAGCCAGCAGACCGCTCGCGTGCAGGGTCCACTCGTGCTCGACGTGCTCGTCGTGGGGCCGGGCGTGCACGGTGAGGGCACGTCTGCCGTCGTTCTCGGTGGCACCGACGACCATCTGCACCTGCGCCGAGCCCCGCTGCGGAATCACCAGCGGCTGATGGAGGGTCAGGTCCTCCAGGGCCGGGCAGCCGACCTCGTCGCCGGCGCGCAGGGCCAGATCGACCAGTGCGGTGCCGGGCAGCAGCACCGAGCCCAGCACGGTGTGGCCGGCCAACCACGGGTGGGTGCGCAGCGACAACCGTCCGGTGAGCACCACCCTGTCCTCGCCCGCGATGGCGACGGTGGCGCCCAACAACGGGTGCCGGGCGTCGGCGAGGCCGATCTCCGCCGGTTCGCCCGCGCTCGGGCCGGTGTGGATCCAGTAGTGCTGGTGTTGGAAGGCGTAGGTGGGCAGGTCGACGGCGCGAGCCTCGGCGAACATCGGTGCCCAGTCGACCGGATGTCCGCCGACATGCACCGCGGACAACGCCGACAACACGGTCCGCACCTCGTCCTGCCCCGCACGCAACGCCACCGCCGAGGCCACCTCGACGCCGGCCTCGTCGGCGCATTCGGCGACCGCCCCGGCCAATGCCCCCGCGGGCCCCAGCTCCACCCACGTCGAGACACCCGCGTGCAACAGGGTGTGCACGCCCGCGCCGAACAACACCGGCTCACGCACCTGGCGAACCCAGTAGTCCGGCGAACACCACGCATCCGGATCCACCCACGAACCCGTCACACCCGACACCGCCGACAACCCCGGGCGGTCAAAGCGCACCGACTCCAGGACCCGCCGGAACTCCGCCGACATCGGCTCCATCAACGGGGAATGGAACGCGTGCGACACCCGCAGCCGACGCGCACGGCCGCCTCGCGCCGACACCTCGGCGACCACCGCCGCCACGGCCTCCTCGGTACCGGAGACCACCACCTGACCGGGCCCGTTCACCGAGGCGACCACCACACCCGGCGTCAACAGCCCCTCGACCTCGTCCGGCCCCAGTCCCACCGCCGCCATCGCACCGCCCGACGGCAACGCCTGCATCAATCGGCCGCGTGCGGCCACCACCGCGCAGGCGTCCGGCAACGACCACACGCCCGCGACGTGCGCCGCCGCCAACTCGCCGATCGAATGCCCCACCACGTGCCCCGGCCGCACCCCGAAGGATTCGGCCAGCCGGTAGAGCGCCACCTCGATAGCGAACAGCCCCGCCTGGGTGAACACCGTCTCGTCCAGCAGACCCTCGGTACCCTCGGCACCGAACACCACGTCCCGCACCGGATGCATGACGTGGCCCGTCAACCGCCGATCCAGCTCCGCCGCCGCCGCGTCGAACGCCTCGGCGAACACCGGGAATCGCTCGTACAGACCCCGGCCCATCCCCGGCCGCTGGCCGCCCTGCCCGGCGAACACGAAGCCCAGGGCGCCGGACCGCGCCGCACCCGAAACCACACCCGGCCCGGCCCCTCCCCCGGCCACGGCACCAAGACCCGCGAGCAGTTCCTCCCGGTCCAGGCCCACGACCACCGCACGATGCTCGAAGGCACTGCGGGTCGACGCCAACGACCAACCCACGTCCGGGACGGCCGACTCCGGGCTTGCCGACAGATGCGCGGCCAACCGCGCCGCCTGCGCCCGCAACGCCTGCGCCGTCCGCCCCGACAACACCCACGGCAGCACGGCCGGCGTCGAGTCGACGTCCGGGATCGGGACCGGGGCGACCTCCGGCGCCTGCTCGACGATCACGTGCGCGTTGGTGCCCGAGATGCCGAACGACGACACACCCGCCCGGCGCGGCCGACCGTCCACGACCGGCCACGCCTGCTCCGAGGTCAGCAGTCGCACCGCGCCCGAGGACCAATCCACCTCGGGGGTCGGCTCGTCCACGTGCAACGTCCGCGGCAGTACACCCGCCCGCATCGCCAGGACCATCTTGATCACGCCGGCGACCCCCGCGGCCGCCTGCGCATGCCCCACGTTCGACTTCACCGACCCCAGCCACAGCGGACGATCGGCGGGCCGGCCCTGCCCATAGGTGGCCAGCAGCGCCTGCGCCTCGATCGGATCACCCAGCGCCGTCCCGGTCCCGTGCGCCTCGACCACGTCCACATCGCCCGGCACCAGGCCCGCGTTGGCCAACGCCTCGCGGATCACCCGCTGTTGCGACGGTCCGTTGGGCGCCGTCAACCCGTTCGACGCGCCGTCCTGGTTCACCGCCGTGCCCCGCACCACGGCCAGTACCCGATGGCCCAGCCGCCGAGCGTCCGACAGCCGCTCCAACAGCAGGATCCCCAGACCCTCGCCCCAGCCCGTCCCGTCGGCGGCGCCCGCGAACGCTTTGCACCTGCCGTCGACGGCCAGACCGCGTTGCCGGGAGAACACCTCGAACAGCCGCGGTGTCGGCATCACCGTCACCCCGCCGGCCAGGGCCAGTTCGCACTCCCCGGCGCGCAACGCCCGTGCCGCCAGGTGTAGTCCCACCAGCGAGGACGAACAGGCCGTACCGATCGTGATCGCCGGCCCCTCCAGGCCCAGCGTGTAGGAGATCCGCCCGGAGAGCACACTCGCCGACGCGGCAGTGGCCAGGTAGCCGTGCAACCGCTCGTCCGCACGCAACAACAGGGTGCCGTAGTCCTGACCGTTGCTGCCGACGAACACGCCGGTCCGGCTGCCCTTGAGCGACCGAGGGTCGATCCGGGCCCGCTCGATCGCCTCCCACGAACACTCCAGCAACAACCGCTGCTGCGGATCCATCACCAACGCCTCACGCGGCGAGATCCCGAAGAACGCCGGGTCGAACTCCCCCGCGTCGCGCAGGAATCCGCCCTCGCGGACATACGACTTGCCCGGCGCGGCCGGGTCGGGGTCGAAGAGGTTCTCCAGATCCCAGCCGCGGTCCTGCGGGAACTCCGACACCGCGTCCACACCCGCGTCCAACAGTTCCCAGAACTCCTCCGGCGAGCGCACACCACCGGGCAGCCGGCAGCTCATGCCCACGATCGCGATCGGCTCGCGATCGCCGTCCTCCAACTCCCGCACCCGCTGCCGTGCCTCGTGCAGGTTGGCGGCGGCCTGCTTCAGATAGTCGAGCAGCTCTTCGTCGTTAGGCATTGGTGGATTCACTTCCGGTGCGTCCGTCGAGTCGGTGGTCGGCCTGCTACCTGCGCCGGGCATCCGGCAGCGGTCGAAAACGGTCAACTGTCAGCGGGAGATTCCGAGTTCGTTGGTGAGGAAGTCGAGCACCTCGGCGCGGGACGCCGACTGGAGGTCGCGTGCGGGATCCGACCGCGGCGCACAGGCGGACTGGATCTCGTTCAATCTGTGCGTGATCCGGGAGCGTTCGTCCGCGTTCAGCTCGGCGACCGCGAGCTTGGCGCCCAGCGTGTCCAGTTGGGCGAGCAGGCCATCCACGCCCCGGTCCTCGAAGGCCAGGTGCTCGTCCAGGTGTTCGGCCAGCGACGCGAGAGTCGGGTAGTCGTAGACGAGGGTCGCGGGCAGTTGCACGCCGACCCGGACGACCAGAAGATTGCGCAGTTCGACGGCGGTGAGCGAGTCGAAGCCGATGCCGTGGAAGGAACTGTCCGGTCCTATCGCGGATCGCGACGCCTGGCCCGCATCCGGGGCCGAATCGTGTCCCAGCACGGTGGTGACCAGTTCGTGCACCAGCTCCAGCAGAGCGGGTCCGCGCTCGTCCTCGGGCATCGCGGCCAGCGCGGCGGGCAGATCGGTGCCCCGCGTGGCCGGCCCGAGCTCGCCCAGTGCGCGCACCTCGGGGAGATCGGCGATCAGCCGGCTCGGCCGCGATGCGGTGAAGTCCGCGGCGAACCGCGACCAGTCGATGTCGGCCACGATGTGCGCGGCCGCCGGTTCGGTCATGACGTGTCGCAGCGCGGCGATGGCACGATCCGGCGCCATCAGCGGCAGGCCGTAGCGGCGGGTCCGGCTTGCGACGGCATGATCGGCGACCATGCCGTCGCCCTGCCAGGCACCCCAGGCGATCGAGGTGGTGGGCAGTCCGGCCGCGCTGCGCTGCTCGGCGAACGCGTCGAGGAACGTGTTGGCCGCGGCGTAGTTGCCCTGTCCCTTGGTGCCGACGGTCGCGGCGAGCGAGGAGAACAGCACCAGATGCGAGTCCTCGATCGACTCGTGCAGGTTCAGCGCACCCTTGATCTTGACGTCCAGTGCGCCCGCGAAACGTTGTGGCGTGAGCGAGTCGATCAAACAGTCGTCCAGCGTGCCCGCGGCGTGGATCACCGCGCTCAGCGGGCGGTCGGCGGGGATCGAGTCGACCAACCGGCGCACCGCGGCGGCATCGGTGACGTCGCACGCCTCGATGGCCACCGGCATGCCGGACGCGGTCAGCTCGTCGAGCAGCGCAGCCGCCCCCGGGGCCTCCGCACCGCGACGGCCGACCAGCAACAACCGCTCGATGTCCTGGGTGACCAGCCAACGCGCGATATTGGCTCCGACGCCGCCGGTACCGCCGGTGACCAGCACGGTTCCGCCGGGCTGCCATTCCCGGGCGGTGGTCGATGCGGACGAACGCACCATGCGCCGGACGAACACACCGTGCTCGCGCACGGCGATTTGGTCCTCCCCATCCGGCGCGGCCAGCACGTCGGCGACCAGTTCCCGGATCCGGGCGTCGGCACGCTCCGGGAGGTCGACCAGCCCGGCCCACAGTTGCGGCTTCTCCAGCGCGGCGACCCGGCCCAGGCCCCAGACCTGTGCCTGACCGGTCTCCGCCGCAGGATCGGCACCGCCGACGCAGACCGCCTGCCGGGTGGCGACCCACAGACGTCCGAGGCCGAGTTCCTCGCAGACCTGCACGGTGTTCGCGACGGCGGCCAGTCCGATGGGCACCGCTTCCGCGTCCGGGTGTGGCCGGTCGTCGAACGCCAACAGGCTGAGCACGGCGTCGATCCGCTGCCCGGCGACCGCGTCCCGCACGACGGCGGCTTGCGCGGTGCGATCCGCTGCGGCCGGAACCTGTACGCGGATCACCGCACAACCGCGCTCGGTCAGCATCTGCTCGGCGCCGGCCACCCACACGAAACGCTCGTCCGACTCGGGCACCAGCAACAACCAACGACCGGAGAGGCCGGCCGACGTCCCGGCCGAGCGCCGGCGCCAGTCGATCCGGTAGTGCCAACCGTCGCCCGGCGTCTGCGGCCGAGCGGTGAACAACGGGTCGACGTCCAGCCAGTAGTGCCGATGTTGGAAGGCGTAGGTGGGCAGGTCGGTCAGCGTCGCGGCGGTCCCGGTGAACAGGTGGGACCAGTCGACGGTGTGGCCGGCGGTGTGCAGGTGGGCCAACGCGGTCACGGCGGTACGCACCTGCGGTCGGTCCCGGCGTTGCAGCGCGGTGAACGACGCGTCGGCCACGTTCTCCGGGCCCATCGCGGTGAGCACGCCG
>NZ_JBIRRX010000034.1:0-23660 GCF_044333915.1 Embleya sp. NPDC020886
CCGCACCCTCGCCACCCATCGACGCGGCACCCGGATACATCCCCAGCGCGATCAACACATCCCGGAAATTGAGCCCCGCCGCCCGCACCGCGATCGACACCCGACCCGTTTCGAGTCGGTCCTCCTCGACGTCCTGCGGTGCCGGCCCGAGGGCCAGGCCCTCCAGCGTCCCGGTGCCGGCGGTGTGCAACCGCCAGGCTCCGGCCGGCGGGACCAGTGCGTCGCCGGGGCCGCCGAGACGGGCCAACCTGGGCACGAGCAACTCGCCCTGGCGCAGCGCGAGTTGTGTCTCGCCGCTGCGCGTCGCGGCGTCCAGCAGGGCTGCGGAGGCCGGGCTGTCGTCCGTGTCCACCAGGACGAACCTGCCGGGATGCTCGCTCTGCGCCGACCGGATCAGGCCCCACACCGGCGCGTGTACGAGGTCCGCCACCACATCGCCCGGGCCGGCCGCCACCGCACCGTGCGTGACCAGGACCAGCCGCGACCGTGCCTGCCCCTCGGCCGCGAGCCACTCCCGGATCCGGCGCAGCACGTGCGCCGCCGCCTCCGACACGGCGTCCGCGAGCCCGGTGCCGACCGGGGTCGCAGAGGGGGCACAGTCGAACACCGTCACGTCGTCGGCGTCGGCACCCGTTTGTTCGATCGCGGCCACCGGGGCCGGGATCCAGTCCAGGCGCAGGAGGTTGTCGGCCGTATCGTCGGCGGCACGCACGAGCCGATCGGCGGCGATCGGCCGCAGGACGAGGCCACGCGCGGAGAACACCGGTCCGCCGGTGCCGTCCGTGGCCTCCACGGCCACCGAGTCCTCGTCGCGCACGGACAGGCGTACGCGCAGCGACGACGCCCCGGAGGCCCGCAGCCGTACCCCGCTCCAGACGAACGGCAGGCGGACCGCGGCACCGCCTTCGCCGATGGCGGTCAGCGCCGCCGCCTGCAACGCGGCATCGAGCAGCGCCGGGTGCAGCCCGAACCGGCCGGCGCTTTCCCGGTGCTCGACGGGGAGCGCCACTTCGGCGTACAGGTCGTCGGCGACCCGCCAGGCCGCGCGCAGGCCCTGGAAGGCGGGGCCGTAGGCGTAGCCGACCTCGGCCAGGTCCGAGTAGAAGTCGTCGAGTTCGATCGGCCGGGCGCCGGCGGGTGGCCACGCCGTCGTGCCGGGATCGGCGTCCTCGCCCGACCCGGCGGCGGTGACAACATCCGGCAGGAGCGCACCGCACGCGTTCCTGGTCCACTCCCGGTCCGGGTCGTCGTCGGCGCGGGAGAAGACGGAGACCGCCCGGCCGCCGTCGGCGTTCGGTGCCGTGACCACGACCTGGATCTGGATTCCGCCCTGTTCGGGCAACACCAGGGGTGCTTCCAGGGCCAGTTCGTCCAGGTGACCGCAACCCACGGAATCCCCGGCACGGATGGCCAGTTCGACGAAGGCGGTACCGGGCAGCAGCACGGTCCCGGCGACCGCGTGGTCCCTGAGCCAGCCGTGCGAGGACAACGACAGCCGCCCGGTGAGCAGGTATCCCTGCCCGTCGGCCAACGACACCGAGGCGCCCAACAGAGGATGGCCCTCACCGGTGAGTCCGAGCCCGGCCGCGTCGTCGGCACCGCCGAGCGACACGTCGCGCAGCCAGTAACGCCGGTGCTGGAAGGCGTACGTCGGCAGGTCGAGGTCCGTGCCGCGGCCGGGCCGGGCCGGGTCGCCGAGCAGCGGCGACCAGTCCACCGCGAGGCCGGCGGCGTACGCCCGGGCCAAGGCGGCGGTGAAGTGATCCGGCCCGCCCTCGCCCCGGCGCAACGAACCGAGCACCACCGCCCGGGCGTCGGCGGACTCGATGGTGCTCTCGATCGGGGTGGTGAGCACCGGGTGGGCGCTGGCCTCGACGAAGGTGTCGAAGCCCTGCGCGAGCAGCAGCCGCACCGTCTCCTCGAACCGCACGGTCTCGCGCAGGTTGCTGTACCAGTACTCCGCGTCCAGGGCGACGCCCTCCACCCGCTCCGCCGTCACCGCCGAGTAGAACGGGATCTCCGGCACCGCCGGTTCGATATCGGCCAGCTCGGTCAGGAGCCGCTCGCGGATGGACTCCACCTGCACCGAGTGCGACGCGTAGTCCACCGGGACCCGGCGCGCCCACACGTCCGACCGTCCGCATTCCGCGAGCAGTTCGTCCAGCGCGGCACCCTCGCCGGCCACGGTCACCGAGGACGGACCGTTCACCGCCGCGACCGAGATCCGGCCCGCGTACTCCCCGATCAATGCGGTGGCCCGCTCCACCGGGACACCGAGGGACACCATTCCGCCCGAGCCGGCCATCTCCAGAATCGCCCGGCTCCGCAACGCCACGACCTTCGCCGCGTCCTGCAACGACAACGCCCCGGCCACACAAGCGGCAGCGATCTCACCCTGCGAATGCCCCACCACCGCACCCGGCTCGACCCCGAACGACCGCCACAACTCGGCCAACGAGACCATCACCGCCCACAACACCGGCTGCACGACGTCGACCCGGTCCAGCCACTCCTGCGACTCGGACCGCAACACCGACACCAACGACCAGTCCACGAACGGCGCAAGAGCCGCCTCACACTCCGCAACCCGCCCCGCGAACACCGCCGACGAATCCACCAGTTCCGCAGCCATCCCCAACCACTGCGAACCCTGACCAGGAAAGACGAAGACCGTCCGACCGGAAGACCGCGCCACGCCCGAAACCACACCCGACCCGGACTCCCCGGCGGCCAACATCGCCAACCCGGACGACAACTCCGCACGACCCGAGGCCAGTACCACCCCCCGGTGATCCAACGCCGCACGTGACGCGACCAGCGCCGACGCCACGGCGGCCGGATCCGACTCCTCGTGTGCCGTGACGAATTCGGCCAGCCGAGCCGCCTGTGCCCGCAGCGCGTCCGCCGACTTGGCCGAGATCACGAACGGCAGCGCGACTCGCGGTGACGTCTCGGGTGTCCCCTCCCCCGCCGGGCCCGCCGGGGCCTCCGACACCGCCGCGTCCGGGGCCTGCTCGATGATCACGTGCGCGTTCGTACCGCTGATCCCGAACGAGGAGACCGCCGCCCGGCGCGGTCGGTCGACCACGGGCCACTCCCGCGCCCGGGTCAACAACTCCACCGCGCCCGCCGACCAGTCGATCCGGGTCGAGCGCTCTTCGGCGTGCAGGGTCTTCGGCAGGGTGCCGGCCCGGATGGCCAGGACGGTCTTGATCAGTCCCGCGACGCCGGCCGCCGCGCCGGTGTGCCCGATGTTCGACTTCACCGAGCCCAGCCACAGCGGGTGGTCGGCGGCGCGACCTCGGCCGTAGGTGGCGAGCAGCGCCTGCGCCTCGATCGGGTCGCCGAGCCGGGTCCCGGTCCCGTGCGCCTCGACCGCGTCGACATCGGCGGCCGACAGACCGGCGTTGGCCAACGCGAGCCGAATGACCCGCTGTTGCGAGGGGCCGTTGGGCGCGGTCAGGCCGTTGCTGGCGCCGTCCTGGTTGACCGCGCTGCCGCGGACCACCGCGAGCACCTTGTGGCCGGCCCGCCGGGCATCGGCCAGTCGCTCGACCACGAGCACGCCGACGCCGTCGGCGAGGCCCATGCCGTCGGCCGAGTCCGCGAACGCCTTGCAGCGGCCGTCCTCGGCCAATCCGTGCTGGGCGCTGAAGCCGAGGAACTGGCCGGGGGACGACAACACCGTGACGCCGCCGACCAGGGCCAGCGAGCACTCGTCGGTGCGCAGCGCCTGTACGGCCAGGTGCAGCGCCACCAGCGAGGACGAGCAGGCGGTGTCCACGGTCACCGCGGGGCCTTCGAGCCCGTACAGGTAGGACAGGCGGCCGGAGATCACGGCCGCGGCGGTGCCGGTGGTCAGGTGTCCCGCGTACTCGTCGGGCACCCGACCGGCCGTCCAGCCGTAGTCCAGGTTGTTGGTGCCGATGAATACGCCGGCCCGGCTGCCGCGCAGCGCGGCCGGCACCATCCCGGCGTGCTCGAACGCCTCCCACGAGGTCTCCAGCAACAGTCGTTGCTGCGGGTCCATCGCGACGGCCTCGCGCGGGGAGATGCCGAAGAAGTCGGCGTCGAAACCCGCCACGTCCCGGATGAAGCCACCGGAGGCGGCATACGTGGTCCCGGGGTGGTCCGGGTCGGGGTGGTAGAGCCGGTCCAGGTCCCAGCCGCGGTCCCGGGGCAGCGGGCCGATCGCGTCCTCGCCGCGGTCGACCAGATTCCACAGATCCTGCGGGGAGGCGACACCGCCGGGAAAACGGCAGGCCATGCCGACGATCGCCACCGGTTCGGTGGACACCGCCGCCGCCTCGAACGCCTCGATCCGCTGCTGGGCGTCGTGCAGTTCGGCCGTGGCCCACTTCAGATACTCGCGAAGGGTCTCTTCATTGGCCACGGCAGTCCTCCGGTGCTGGGGTCGCGGTGTTCGTGGGGCCGAATCGGGTCATGGCGTGCGTCCGGCCTGGGGTCGTGGCGTTCATCCGGTCGGGGTGCCGCGTCGGAGCCGGGTGTTGATGAAGGCCAACATCTCGTCGTCCGAGGCCGCTTCGAGTTCCTCGGCGACGCTGCGCGCGGCGGACGCCTCGGTCCCGTTGTTCGAACCGGGCGCGTCGGTCGAGCCGTTCGTCCCGGTCCAGCCGGCGAGCAGGGTGCGAAGGCGTTTGGCGATGCCGGCACGGTCGGTGTCGCCGACCGTGGCCGCGGCCAGTCCGGAGGCCAGCCGGTCGAGTTCGGCGTGTACGAAGGCGGCGCCGACCAGCCCGTCCTCCAGGAGTTCGCCGATCAGTACGTCCACCAGGGCGAGCGGGGTCGGGTGGTCGAACAGCAGCGTGGCCGGCAGGTCGAGGCCGGTGAGGCGGTTCAGTCGGTTGCGCAGGTCGACGGCGGTGATGGACTCGAAGCCGAGTTCGCTGAAGGCCCGTTCGGGCCGGATCTCCTCGACGCCGTCGTGGCCCAGGGCCGCGGCCGTGTGGGCGCGGACCAGGTCCAGGAGCCGACGCTCGCGTTCGGGGGCGGACGACTCGGCCAGTTCGCGGCGCAGCTCGTCGGCCGTGTCGGCGGCGGCACGCGCTTCCTCGTGGAGCGTGGCGAGCGCGGCGCGGGCCTCGGGGAGGGTGTCGAGCAGCGGACCGGGTCGCCGGGCGGTGAAGGCACCGGTGAAAACCGGCCAGTCGACGTCGGCGACGGTCACGCAGGTGTCGTCGTGGTCGAGTGCCCGAAGCAGTGCCGCCCACGCGAGGTCGGGGTCGAGCAGGCGCAGGCCGCCCAGACCGATCCGGCGGATGGCGCGGGCCGCTTCGGGGGCGTCGGCCAAGTCCGCGTCGGCCGTCGGGTCCCAGACCGACCAGGACACGGACAGGGCGTGTCGGCCGTCGGCGCGGTGCCGGCGGGCGAGGGCGTCGAGGTGGGCGTCGGCCGCCGCGTAGGCGCCGTGCTCGCCGCTGCCCCAGAAGCCGGCGACGGACGAGAAGTACACGACGGTCCGCAACTCGTCCGTGTCCGACAACTCGTCCAGGAGGCGAGCGCTGTCGACTTTGCCGGCCAGGACCTCGGCCACGGCATCGGCATCGGTGTCGAGCAGCGGGGCCAGGCCCGGGTCGCCGGCCGTGTGGATCAGGTCGGTGATCCGCAGCCCGGCGGCGGCGAGTCGGGCCGGCAGGGCGGCTGCCTCCTGCCGGTCGGCCAGGTCGCAGTCGACGAAGGTGAACCGGGTGCCCGCGAGGTCGGCTTCGAGGCGGGCGGCGGCGGCGGGCGCGATCCGGCCGGCCAGGACCAGGTGTTCGGCTCCGCGTTCGACCAGCCCTCGGGCGATCCGGATCTGCATCGGGCCGGTGCCGCCGGTGATCAGCACGGTGCCGGACGGCCGCCAGTCCCGGACGGGTTCGGCCGTACGCAGCGGTGCCCGCACCATCCGACGCACCCGGATCCCGTCCGGCCGGATGGCGAGTTGGTCCTCGTGCGCCGCGTTGCCGAGGGCCCGACGCAGCCGGTCCGCTTCGGGGCCGGCGAGCCGGTCCGGCAGATCGATCAAACCGCCCCAGCGGTCCGGCAGTTCCAGTGCCGCGACCCGGCCCAGGCCCCAGATCCGGGCCTGGTCCGGGTCCGGGGGCGCGGCGTCGCCGTCGACGGCGACCGCACCGCGGGTGAGGCACCACAGCCGGGTGTCGGCGGCGAGGTCGGCGGCGGCCTGGACCAGGAGCAGCGTGCCGGTGAGGCCGTCCGGGTTCGCGGTGGCCGGCGGGTGGGCGCCGAGGCCGAGGAACGACAGAATCCCGATCGGCCCGGCGCCCTCGGGCAGCGCCTCTTCGAGGTTGCGGGCCAGTTCGGCCCGGGTCGTGTGGGCGGGGTCGACGGTGAGGGTGGTGATGCTCAGGCCGCGTTCGGCCAACGCCGCGATCAGTGCGTCGTGTTGCCCGTTCGGTGCCTGGTCCGCCGGTACGACGGCCAGCCACACGTTGGGGGCGGCCGGATCGGCGGGCAGGTCGGGGGCGGGTTGCCAGGTGTCGCGGTAGCGCCAACCGTCCGCCGTGCGCTGCTCGCGGGCGCGTCGCCGCCACGCGCGCAGGGCGGGCAGTACCGCGGGCCACGGCTGCCCGGCGGGTGCGTCGAGCAGGTCGGCCAGGGCCTGCGGGTCCTGGGTCTCGACCAGTTCCCAGAACCGGGACTCGGTCGGGTCGGCGGCCGGCGCGCCGGACACCCCGGCCGGATCGCCGGCCGCGTCGAGCCAGTAGCGCCGCCGGTGGAACGGGTAGGTCGGCAGGTCGACCACGCCGGGGCGGCCCGCGAAGAAGGTGGGCCAGTCGGGTACCACGCCCAGGACGGCGGCCTCGCCGACCGAGAGCAGGAATCGGGCGAGATCGCCCCGGTCGCGGCGCAGACTGCCGATCACCGCGGGGGCGAGCCCCAGGGCCGCCGCCGTCTCCTCGATCGGGGTGACCAGGGTGGGATGCGGGCCCACCTCGACGAACGCGTCGTAGCCCTGCTCCAGCAGGCCGCGCACGGTCTGCTCGAAGCGCACGGTGTGCCGCAGGTTGCCGTACCAGTACTCGGCGTTCAACTCGGCGGTGTCCACCGGGGCGCCGGTCACCGTGGAGTGGAACGGCACTCGGCCGGTGACCGGCGCGATGTCGGCCAGGTCGGTGCGGAGCCGATCGTGGATCTCCTCGACGTGGGCCGAGTGGGAGGCGTAGCTCACCGGGAGGACGCGCCCGCGTTCGGCCGCCGCGGCCAGGGCCCGTACCGCGTCGGGTTCGCCGGAGACGACGACCTGGCCGGGGCCGTTGACCGCCGCGAGGGACAACCGGCCGTCGAGCGCGCTGATCCGCTCGGTCGCCTCGGCCTCCGACATGGCGACGGACGCCATCAGACCGCGGTCGGACAGGGCGAGGAGCGCCTTGCTGCGCAGTGCGACGATCCTGGCGCCGTCGTCGAGGGTCAAGGCGCCGGCGACGCAGGCCGCCGCGATCTCGCCCTGCGAGTGGCCGACCACGGCCGCGGGCCGCACGCCGTGGGCACGCCAGAGTTCGGCGAGCGAGACCATCACGGCCCACAGCGCGGGCTGCACCACGTCCACTCGTTCCAGCGCGGTGCCTGCGGGGTCGCGCAGTACCTCGGCCAGCGACCAGTCGACCCAGCGCTCCAGCGCCGCCTCGCACCGCTCGATGTGTTCGGCGAACAGGGGTGCCTGGTCCAGCAGTTCGGCGGCCATGCCGGCCCATTGCGAGCCCTGGCCGGGGAAGACGAAGACGATGCGGTCGCGGGTGGGGCCGCTGCCCTCGGCGACACCCGGGCGGGCCTCGCCACCGGCGAGCCCGTCCAGCGCGTGCCGCAGGCCGTCGCGGTCCCGAGCCACGGCGACCGCGCGGTGTGCGAGCCGGGTCCGCGTCGTGGCCAGCGAGAAGGAGAGGTCGGCCGGGTCGAGTTCGGGGTGCCGCGCGAGGTGGGCGCGGAGCCGATCGGCGACGGTGCGCAGGTCGCGTTCGGTGCCGGCGGACAACAGGAACGGCAGCGGGGCGCCCGAGGGCTCGTCCGCGCCGGTGCCCGGGGGCACCCGCTCGGGGTGGGTCGACTCGGGGTGGACCTGCTCGGGCTGTGTCGGCTCGGCGTCCGTCGGCTCCGTGGGCGCCTGTTCCACGATCACGTGCGCGTTGGTGCCGCTGATCCCGAACGAGGAGACGCCGGCCCGGCGCGGTCGGCCGGTGTCCGGCCAGGGTGTCTGCTCCGTCAGCAGTTCGACCGCGCCGCCCGACCAGTCGATGTGCGGTGAGGGCGCGTCGACGTGCAGCGTCTTGGGCAGCACTCCGTGCCGCAGCGCCATGACCGTCTTCATCATGCCCGCCATGCCGGCCGCCGCCGCCGCGTGGCCGAGGTTGGACTTCACCGAACCGAGCCACAGCGGCCGACCCGCGGGCCGGTCGCGGCCGTAGGTGGCGATCAGTGCCTGGGCCTCGATCGGGTCGCCCAACGTGGTGCCGGTACCGTGCGCCTCCACCGCGTCCACCTGATCGGGCGTCAGACCGGCGTCGGCCAGGGCGAGTCGGATGACCCGCTGCTGCGAGGGGCCGTTCGGCGAGCTGAGCCCGTTACTGGCGCCGTCCTGGTTGATCGCGCTGCCGCGCACCAGCGCCCACACCCGGTGTCCGTTGCGCCGGGCGTCGGAGAGCCGTTCGAGCAGCAGTACGCCGGCGCCCTCGGACCAGCCGGTGCCGTCCGCCCCGGCGGCGAACGCCTTGCAGCGGCCGTCCCCGGCCAGTCCGCGCTGGCGGCTGAACTCGACGAAGCCCGCCGGGATCGCCATCACCGCGACGCCGCCGGCGAGCGCGGTCTCGCATTCGCCGCGCCGGAGCGCCTGAACCGCGAGGTGCAATGCCACCAGCGAGGACGAGCACGCGGTGTCCACGGTCACCGCCGGGCCCTCCAGCCCGAAGGTGTAGGCCGGCCGGCCGGACAGCACGCTGCCCGCGCTGCCGGTGAGCGCGTAGCCCTCCGCGCCGTCCGGGCCGCGCGCGCCGCTTCCGTAGCCCGAGGGCGAGCCGCCGACGAACACGCCGGTGGGGCTGCCCCGGAACGCGGCCGGGTCCAGACCGGCCCGTTCGAACGCCTCCCAGACGGTCTCCAGCAACAGTCGCTGCTGCGGGTCCATCGCCAGCGCCTCGCGCGGGGAGATCCCGAAGAAGCCGGGGTCGAACTCGGCCGCGCCGGGCAGAAAGCCGCCGTGCCGGGTGTACGAGGTACCGGGATGGTCGGGGTCCGGGTGGTAGAGGCGGTCGAGGTCCCAGCCCCGGTCGTCCGGGAAGGGCCCGATCGCGTCGCCGCCGTCGGCCAGCAGCCGCCACAGGTCCTCGGGCGAGTCGATGCCGCCGGGGAAGCGGCAGGCCATGCCCACGATCGCGATCGGCTCGTCCGACGCGGCCCGGCCGGCGGTCGGCGCCATCTCGACGGGCCGGTCCTCCCCCGCCAGTTCGTCGCACAGGTGCGCGGCCAGCGCCGCCGATGTCGGGTGGTCGAAGACGGCGGTGACGGCCAGCGGGAAGCCGATCAACGCGCCGAGTCGGTCGCGCAGTTCGACCGCGGTGAGCGAGTCGAAGCCCAGGTCGCGGAAGGCGCGGTCGCTGTCGACGGCCTGCGCGGAGGCATGCCCGAGCACCTGCGCGACCTGGGTGCGCACCGCGTCGAGCGCGAGCGCGGGCCGGTCGGCGGGCAGGGCCGCGGCGAGCCGGCGGCCGAGTTCGGAGTCCGCCGCGCTCCCGGGCCCGCCGTCCCGCGCCGACTGCTCGACGCCGGCGCCGAGTTCGCTCAGGAGCGGGCTGGGTCGCATCGCGGTGAAGGCGGCCGTGAACCGCTGCCAGTCCACGTCCGCGACCGTCACCGTCGCCGCGCGGCTCCCGGCGGCGCGGGCGAGCGCGGCCAGGCCGGCGTCCGGGTCGAGCACGTGCAGGCCGCGTCGGGCCAGCCGTTCCGCGTCGTGCTCCGCGCCGACCATGCCGTGTCCGGCCCAGGGCCCCCAGGCGATCGAGGTCGCGGCCAGTCCCCGGCTGCGGCGCTGCTCGGCCAGCGCGTCCAGGGTCGCGTTCGCCGCGGCGTACACGCCCTGCACGCCGCCGCCCCAGGTGCCGGCGACGGAGGAGAACAGCACGAACGCGTCCAACTCCCGTGCACCCAGCACCGCATCGAGGTTGGCGGCGCCGACTGCCTTGCCCGCGAGGATGTCCGCACAGGTGCCCGGGTCGGTGTCCAGGACGGCACGGTCCTGGGCGAGCCCCGCGGTGTGCACGACGGCCCGGATCGGCTCGCCGTCGGCGTCCAGATCGGCGACGAGCCGGGCCACGGCGGCCCGGTCGGCGAGGTCGCAGGACACCACGGTCGTCCGCGCGCCCAGCGTGGCGAGTTCGGCGGTGAGGTCGGACACACCGGGGGTGTCCGGGCCTCGCCGGCCGACCAACACCAGCTCGTCCGCGCCGCGTTCGGCGGCCCACCGGGCCACCAGGGCGCCGAGCCCGCCGGTGCCGCCGGTGATCAGGATCCGACCGGCGGGTCGCCACTCGGCGTGGTCGCCGACCGCCCGCGCCGCGGCCAACCGCCGTACCCGCACCCCGGCGGCGCGCACCGCGACCTGGTCCTCGCTGCCGTCGGCGATCATCGCCGCGGTCCGGGCCCAGGCCGGCTCGTCGAGAGTGTCCGGCAGGTCGAGCAGGCCGCCCCACAGCGTGGGATGCTCCAAGGCGACGGTGCGGCCCAGGCCCCAGATCCCGGCCTGGTCGACGTGCCGCGGCGGATCCGACGGGCCGGTGCTTACCGCGCCCCGGGTGAGGCACCACATCCGCACCCGACCGTCCAGGCCGAGGTCGCACAGCGCCTGAACGAGGGCGAGGGTGCCGGACACGCCGAAGCCCGGCTCGGAAGTACCGGCATCGTCCGCCGATTCCCGGCTCGGGAGCGCGACGACACCGGTGAGATCGGCGTACTCGCCCAGCCTCGCCGCCAGCGCCGCCCGATTCCACCCGTCGGCCTCGACGATCAGGTGTTCGACGTGCGCGCCCCGGTCGGCCAACGCCTGCCCACCGGCCACGGCCGGCGCCGGGTCGTCCGCGCGGGACGAGATCAGCAGCCAGGTGCCGATCGCTCGGGCACCGGGCGGTTCGGCGAGCGGTTGCCAACGCACCGTGTACCGCAGGTGCGCCCCGGCGTCGACGTCGGCGGCGGCCGGGCGGGCGCCCCCGGTGCGCACGGGCGGATGTTCGGTCGCCAGCCAGTAGTGCCGCCGCTGGAAGGCGAAGGTCGGCAGTTCCACCCGCCGGCCGCCGTGCGCGGCGAGCATGCCGGACCAGTCGACGGGGATGCCGGCGGTGTGCAGCGTGGCCAGCGCACCGATCGTGGTCCGCGACTCGGGGCGGTCCCGGCGCAGGAACGGCACGACGGTGGCCTCCGCCTGCGGGTCGGTGTTCTCCCGCGCCATCGCGCCGGCCACCGCGTCCGGGCCGATCTCCGCGAACGCCGTGACCCCCTCGGCGATCAGCGAGGTGATCCCGTCGGCGAAGCGGACCGGCTCGCGCACCTGGCGCACCCAGTACTCGGGGTCGGTCAACTCGGCGGCATCGGCGATCCTGCCGGTGAGGTCGCAGACCAGCGGAATCCGCGGTGCCGCGTACGAGACGCCCTGAAGTACCGTCCGGAACTCGGCCGCCATCGGCTCCATCCGGGCCGAGTGGAAGGCATGGCTGACGGTCAGCCGCTTGGTCCGGCGACCCTGCTCGGCGAAGTGCGCGGCGACCGCCGCCACCGCGTCCTCGTCACCCGAGACCACCACCGACGTGGGCCCGTTGATCGCCGCGATGTCGGCGCGGTCGTGGTTCTTGAGCGCGATCCGGACCTCGGCCTCGGCGGCCTGGACCGCGACCATCGCCCCGCCCTTCGGGAGCGCCTGCATCAACCGGCCCCGGGCGGCCACCACCACGGCCGCGTCCTCCGCCGACCACACCCCCGCGACATGCGCGGCGGCCAGTTCACCGATCGAATGCCCGAGCAGGAACCCCGGCCGCACACCGAACGATTCGACCAACCGGAACAGCGCCACCTCCACCGCGAACAAACCCGCCTGGGTGAACACCGTCTCGTCCAACAAACCCTCGGTACCCGCCACCCCGAACACCACATCCCGCACCGAATGCGCGACATGACCGCTCAGTTCCCGATCCAGCGCGGCCACGGCGGCGTCGAACGCTTCGGCGAAGACCGGGTACTCCGCGTGGAGTTCCGCCCCCATCCCGACCCGCTGACTGCCCTGCCCGCCGAACAACAACGCCAGGCGGCCGTCGGGACGCACACTGCCCCGCCGGACACCGGGATCGCCGGCGCCCTCGGCCAAGGCGCCCAGTCCGGCCAGGAGTTCCGCCCGGTCGCCGCCCAGGACGGCGCCGCGGACGTCCAGCGCCGAGCGGGTCGCGGCGAGCGAGTAGGCCAGATCGAGCGGGGTGAGATCGGGGTGCGCCGCGATGTGGTCCAGCAGCCGGCGGGCCTGGGCGCGCAGCCCGGGTTCGGAACGGGCGGAGACCAGCCAGGGGATGAGGCCGTGCCCCGGGGTGGCCTCGGATGTCGCCGCCGCGGCCTCGTTCGCGAACTCGCCGTCGCCCTCGCCTTCGCTACGGGGCTCCCCCGCGATCGTTGCGGGCTGCTCGATGACGACGTGTGCGTTCGTACCGCTGATACCGAAGGAGGACACCGCAGCGCGGCGCGGACGGCCGGTCTCCGGCCAGGGGCGTGCCTCGGTGAGCAGTTCCACCGCTCCGGCCGACCAGTCCACGTGCGGCGTCGGCGCGTCCACGTGCAGGGTCCTGGGCAGGATGCCGTGCCGCATCGCCATGACCATCTTGATCACCCCCGCCACCCCCGAAGCGGCGGCCGAGTGGCCCAGGTTGGACTTGAGCGCACCGAGCCACAGCGGCTGCTCCGGGTCGCGGTCCCGACCGTAGGTGGCCAGGAGCGCCTGCGCCTCGATCGGGTCGCCGAGCGAGGTACCGGTACCGTGCGCCTCGACCGCGTCGACCTGGTCCGCCGTCAGCCGGGCGTTCTCCAGCGCCTGCCGGATCACCCGCTGCTGCGACGGGCCGCTCGGGGCGGTCAGTCCGCTGCTGGTCCCGTCCTGGTTGACCGCGCTGCCGCGCAACACGGCGAGCACCTGGTGGCCGTTGCGTCGCGCGTCGGCCAACCGTTCGAGCAGGACGATGCCCACGCCCTCGGACCAGCCGGTGCCGTCGGCGGCGGCGGCGAACGCCTTGCAGCGGCCGTCGGGCGCCAGGCCGCGCTGGCGGCTGAACTCGACGAACAGCGCCGGGTCCGACATCACGGTGACCCCGCCGGCCAGCGCGAAGGAGCACTCGTCCTGCCGCAGGGCCTGTGCGGCCAGGTGCAGTGCGACGAGCGAGGACGAGCACGCGGTGTCCACGGTCACCGCCGGGCCCTCGAACCCGTAGGTGTAGGACAGCCGCCCGGACAACACACTGGCGACGTTCCCGGTCATCGAGTAGCCCTCGACGGCCTGCGGCAGATCGCTCAGATTCTCGATGTAGCGGGTCGCGCCGGCCCCGACGAAGACCCCGGTCCGGCTGCTCCGCAACGCGGCCGGGTCGATCCCGGCCCGCTCGAACGCCTCCCACGAGGTCTCCAACAGCAGCCGCTGCTGCGGATCCATCGCCAGTGCCTCGCGCGGCGAGATGCCGAAGAACTCGGCGTCGAAGTCGGCCGCGTCGTGCACGAAACCGGCCTGGCGCACATAGCTCCTGCCGGTCGCGTTCGGGTCCGGGTCGTAGAGCCCCTCGACGTCCCAGCCCCGATCGGTGGGAAAGTCCGAGATGACGTCGGCACCGGCCGCCACCAGCCGCCACAGGTCCTCGGGCGAGCGCACCCCACCGGGAAAGCGGCAGGACATGGCCACGATGGCGATCGGTTCCCGGCCGCGCGCCTCGACGGCGCTCAGGCGCCGCCGGGTCTGCTGGAGTTCCTCGGCCACGCGCTTGAGGTAGTCGCGGAGTTTCTGCTCGGTGTCGCTGGCGTTCATCGTCCACGCTTTCCAGAAGGCAGAGGGGTCCGGATCGGTCGCCGGCCGACGGGTGCGGCCGGCCATGGGGTCAGTCGAGCCCCAACTCCTTGTCGAGCAGGCTGAACATCTCGTCGTCGGTCACGGCGTCGAAGCCACCCGGCCGGTCGTCGCCGTCGGCACCGGCCGCCGCCTCGTCCGGGGTCTCCTCGAACCGCCACAGCAGCGCCTGCAGCCGGCGCAGGACGGCGGCCCGGTCGTCGCCCGCCGCGGGCAACGAGCCGGTGAGCGCCGCTTCGAGCCGGTCGATCTCGCCGAGCAGCGGTGCCGCGGCCGCCTCGCGCACCGGCTCCAGCCCCTCCAGCAGGTATCGGGCAAGTGCCAGCGGGGTCGGGCAGTCGAAGATCACCGTGGCGGGCAACCGCAGTCCGGTGTCGGCCCCGAGTCGATTGCGCAGCTCGACCGCGGTCAGGGAGTCGAAGCCGGACTCCATGAAGCCGCGTTCGGACGAGACCGCGTCCATCGAGGCGTGCCCGAGCACCGCGGCGCAGTGTCGGCGGACGAGGTCGACCAGGATGCGCTCCTGCTCCGTCTCGGACTGCCCCGCCAACTGCCGGGCGAGCGTGCCCTCCCCGGACGCGGCGGACGCGGCGGCCCGACGCAACGGCGCGCGTACCAGGCCGTGCAGGGGTGCGGGCAGGTCCCCCGACTCGGCCGCCCGGCGCAGTGCGCCGAGGTCGAAGCGCACTGCGGCGGGGTTCGCCTCGGCGAGGTTCAGCGCCGTGTCCAGCAGGGCGAGGCCCTGTTCGGCCGTCATCGCGGCGATGCCGGAGCGGCGCATCCGGGCCAGGTCCTGCCGACCGAGTTGCCCGGTCATGGCGCTGGTCTCGGCCCACAGTCCCCAGGCCACGGAGCTGCCGGGCAGACCCGCCGCCTGCCGGCGGGCGGCGAACGCGTCCAGGAAGGTGTTCGCAGCCGCGTAGTTGGCCTGCCCGGGACCGCCCAAGAGTCCGGCGATGGAGGAGAAGAGTACGAAGGCGGAGAGGTCGTGGCCGGCGGTCAGTTCGTGCAGGTTGATCGCACCGTCGACCTTGGACCGCAGCACCCGTTCCAGTTGCTCGGGGGTCATCGACTCGATCAGACCGTCGTCCAGGACCCCGGTCGCATGCACGACACCGGTCAGCGGCGCACCGGCGGGAATCCGCGCCAACACACCGGCCAGGGCCTGCCGATCCGCCGCGTCACACGCCTCGACCACCACCTCGGCACCCGACGACGTCAACTCCGCGACCAGCGCGCCCACCCCCGGGGCGTCCGAACCCCGACGACTGGCCAACACCAGACTCCGCACCCCGTGTTCGACCACCAGATGGCGAGCCACCAGACCACCCAACGTGCCCGTCCCACCGGTGATCAACACCGTGCCGAACGGGTCGAGCGGCACCGGCATCCGCAACACCAACTTGCCCGTGTGCCGCGCCTGCGACATGAACCGGAACGCCTCCGGCGCCCGCCGCACATCGAACGACCGCACCGGGACCGGCACCAACACACCCGACCCGAACAGCGGCATCAGCGCGTCGAAGAGCGCTCGAATGTGCTCCGGGGCAACCGTCATCAGGTCGTACGGGCGGTACCCGATGCCCGGGTGGTCGGTGCGCACCACATCGGGGTCGCGTAGATCGGTCTTGCCCATCTCCAACAACCGGCCGCCGTCGGCCAACAACCGCAACGACGCGTCCACGAACTCACCCGCAAGCGAGTTCAACACCACATCCACACCACGACCACCGGTCGCCGCACGGAACCGCTCCTCGAAGCCCAGAGTCCGCGACGAGGCGATGTGCGCATCGTCCAGGCCCAAGGCCCGCAACGCGTCCCACTTGCCCTCACTCGCCGTCGCGAACACCTCCGCACCCAGATGACGCGCGATCTGCACCGCCGCCATCCCCACACCACCCGCACCCGCATGCACCAACACCGACTCACCCGGCCGCAGACCACCCAACTCCGCCAGCCCGTAATACGCCGTCAGGAACACCACCGGCACCGACGCCGCCTGCTCGAACGACCACCCCGGCGGCAGCTTCGTCACCATCCGGTGGTCGGCCACGGCGTGTGGCCCGAACGCGTCCGGGAAGAGCCCGAACACATGGTCACCGACCGCGAGTTCGGCAACCGCCGCGCCCACTTCGGTGATCACCCCGGCGCCTTCGCCACCCATGGACGCGGCACCCGGGTACACGCCCAGGGCGATCAGCACGTCCCGGAAGTTCAGGCCCGCCGCCCGGATCGCGATCCGGATGTCGTGTTCGCCGAGCGGCCGTTGGGCCGTGTCGCCGTTCGCGAGGAGGGCCAGGCCCTCCAGGGTGCCCGTGCCCGTGCTCCCCAGGGCCCAGTCGCCGCCCGGCGGCACCAGGGCGGCGCCGTCGCGGCCGTCCGTACCGGTCCGGGCCAGTCGCGGCGCCAGCGCCTGTCCGGCGCGCAGTGCCAACTGCGGTTCGCCGCTGTGCAGGGCGGCCCGAAGCAGCAGCGTGGACTCGGGACTGTCGTCCGTGTCCACCAGTACCAACCTGCCGAAGTGCTCGCTCTGGGCCGAGCGGAGCAGGCCCCACACGGGAGCATGGGCGAGATCCGGGACCGCGTCGCCGGTCGTCGCGGCCACCGCGCCGTGGGTCAGCACGACCAGCGGCTCCGGAGCGTCCGTGTCCGCGAGGTACTCCTGAACTCGGGCCAGCACGGCGGCGGTCGTCGCCGACACCGTGTCCGCGAGCGCGTCGCCGCCCTCGATCGCGGCAGCCGTGCAGTCGAGCACGGTCGGCTCGCCCGCGTCCGGGGAACCGGCGGGCCCGCCGTTCACGTCGACCGGCATCCAGCCCATCCGGTACAGGGCGCCCGCCGTGTCGTCGCGCATCGCGTCGCCGAGTTGCTCCGGCAAGATACCGCGCAGCGCCAACTCCCCCACCACGAACACCGGTCGGCCCGTGCCGTCGGCGGCCCGGATCGCGAGGCGTTCGGGGCCGGTAACGGACAACCGCAGGCGCAGCGTCGAGGCACCGGCGGCCAGGAGCACCACGTCGTTCCAGGCGAACGGCAGCCGGACGAGCCCGTCCTCGACACCCGCTTCGGTGAGTTTCGCGGCGTGCAGGGCCGCATCGAGCAGTGCCGGGTGCAGCCCGAAACGACCTGCGGACTCGACGAGTTCGTCCGGGAGTGTCACCTCGGCGTACACCTCGTCACCGAGCCGCCAGGCGGCCCGCAGCCCGCGGAACGCGGGCCCGTAGCCGTATCCGCCCTCGGCCAGGTGCGGGTAGAACCCGTCCAGGTCCACGGGCCGGGCGCCGGCCGGCGGCCACGCGACCAGGTCGAAGTCGAGCGCGAGCGAGTCGCGGTCCGGGTCCGTCGCCGCGGCCAGCGTGCCGGTGGCGTGTCGGGTCCAGTCGGCCCCACTGTCGGGATCGGCGTCCGCGACGTCCTCCGGTCGGGAGTACAACTCGACGCTGCGCCGGCCGTCGCCCCGGTCGTCCCCGATCGCGACCTGGATCTGCACGCCCGCCCGTTCGGGCAACACCAGCGGCGCCTCCAGGGTCAGTTCGGCGACCCGGGAGCAGCCGACGAGGTCGGCGGCGTGCACGGCCAGTTCGGCGAGCGCCGAGCCGGGAAGTAGCACGGTGCCGGCGACCGCGTGATCGGCAAGCCAGGGGTGGGTGCGCAGCGACAACCGCCCGGTGAGCACGACGTGATCGGTTCCGGCGAGTCGGACCGCCGCCCCGACCAGCGGATGGCGGCCGGAGGCCAAGCCGAGATCCGCGGCGTCCGCGTTCGGGGCCGAGGCACTGTCGAGCCAGTAGCGCCGACGCTGGAAGGCGTACGTCGGCAGTTCCACCGTCGTGGTCGCGCCATCGGAGGCGGTCGCGGCGCCCGAGTCGATGCCCGTCGCCGTGAACAGGGACGACCAGCGCACCGGCACCCCCGCCACGTGCACCACGCCCAGCGCACCGATGGTGGTCTCCACCTCGGGCCGTTCACGGCGCAGGATCGGCACGGCGGTGAGGTCGGCGCCCGAGTCCAGGACGTCCCGCACCATCGCGGTCAACACGCCTTCCGGGCCGAGTTCGAGGAAGGCCGTGCTGCCCTCGGCGTCGAGCGTCGCCACCCCGTCGGCGAAGCGCACCGCCTCGCGTACCTGCCGCACCCAGTACTCGGGGGTGCGCAGCTCGTCGGGCCGGGCGATCGCACCGGACAGATTGGAGACCAGGGGGATGGCGATCTCTCCGTAGGAGACCGTCGCCAGCACCTTCCGGAACTCCGCCGCCATCGGCTCCATCCGGGCCGAGTGGAACGCGTGGCTCACCTGGAGCCGCCGGGTCTTGTGCCCGGCCTGCGCGAATCGGGCGGCGGCCCGCAACACCGGTCCCTCGTCGCCGGAGAGCACGACCGAGGTCGGGCCGTTGACCGCGGCCACCGTCACCGCGCCGCCCTCGCGGTCGTCGTCCCCGTCCGCGTCCGCGTCGGCCAGGCCGTCCAGCGCTTCCTGCTCGGAGACCGAGACGGCGACCATCGCGCCGCCCGGGGGCAGTTCGTGCATCAGTCGGCCACGCGCGGCGACCACGACGGCGGCGTCCGGCAACGACCACAGGCCCGCGACGTGGGCGGCGGCCAGTTCGCCGATCGAATGGCCCAGCAGGTAGTCGGGCCGCACCCCGAACGACTCGGCGAGCCGGTAGCCGGCCACCTCCAGGGCGAACAGGCCCGCCTGGGTGAAGACCGTCTCGTCCAGGAGGCCCTGCGTGCCGTCCGCGCCGAAGACCACATCGCGCACCGAGTGCGCCGTGTGCCCGGACAGTTGCCGGTCGAGTTCGAACACGACCGCGTCGAACGCCTCGGCGAAGACCGGGAAGGCGTCGTACAGTTCGCGACCCATGCCCACCCGCTGGCTGCCCTGGCCGGTGAACAGGAACGCGACCCGGCAGTCGGGGCGAGCCGAACCCACCACCAGGCCGGACGCGGGCCAGTCCTCGGCGAGCGCGTCGAGTCCGGCGAGCAGTTCGTCGCGATCCTGCCCGACCACGACGGCGCGCTCTTCGAACACCGCGCGGGAGGTCGCCAGGGCGTGACCGATCTCGGCCGTGCCGAGCGCGCCGTCGGCCCGGACCAGCGCGGCGAGTCGGCCCGCCTGACCGGCGAGGGCTTCCTTCGTACGGGCGGACAACAGCCAGGGCAACACCCCCTCGGGCGCGACCGGTTGCCCGAGATCGCTGTCCGCCCCGCCCTCGCTCGCCGGCACCGGTTCGGGTCCCTGCTCCAGTACGACGTGTGCGTTGGTGCCGCTGGCGCCGAAGGACGACACGCCGGCCCGGCGGGGACGGCCCGTCTCCGGCCACTCGCGGGCCTCGGTCAACAACTCGACCGCACCCGCCGCCCAATCCACGTGCGGCGACGGCTCGTCCACATGCAGCGTCCGCGGCAGTACACCCGCACGCATCGCCATGACCATCTTGATCACACCCGCGACACCCGCCGCGGCCTGCGCATGACCGATATTCGACTTCAACGACCCCAGATACAACGGCTGTTCGTCGAAGCGGTCCCGGCCGTACGTGGCGATGATCGCCTGCGCCTCGATCGGGTCGCCCAGGGTCGTACCGGTGCCGTGCGCCTCCACCGCGTCCACGTCCCGTCGATCGAGGCCCGCGGTGGCCAACGCCTGTTGGATGACCCGCTGTTGGGACGGGCCGTTGGGCGCGGTGAGGCCGTTGCTGGCACCGTCCTGGTTGACCGCGCTGCCGCGCACGACGGCCAGGATGCGGTGGCCGTTGCGGATGGCGTCCGAGCGGCGCTCCACCAGGAGCACGCCGACGCCCTCCGACCAGCCCGTGCCGTCCGCGGTCGCCGAGAACGCCTTGCACCGGCCGTCCGGGGCCATCCCGCGCTGCCGACTGAACTCGACGAACAGTCCCGGGTTGGTCATCACGGTGACGCCGCCGACCAGGGCCATCGAGCATTCGCCGCTGCGCAGCGCCTGGCCGGCCAGGTGCAGGGCCACCAGCGACGAGGAGCAGGCCGTGTCCACGGTCACCGCCGGGCCCTCGAACCCGAAGGTGTAGGAAACCCGACCGGACACCACACTCGCCGACGAACCGGTGCCGATGTAGCCCTCCACCTCCTCGGGTACCTCGGCGAGGCGGGCCGCGTAGTCGTGGTACATGACGCCGGCGAACACGCCGGTCCGGCTGCCGCGCAACGTGGCCGGATCGATGCCCGCGCGCTCGAACACCTCCCACGAGGTCTCCAGCAACAACCGCTGCTGCGGGTCCATCGCCAACGCCTCACGCGGCGAGATCCCGAAGAAGCCGGGGTCGAACTCGGCGGCGTCGTAGAGAAATCCGCCCTCGCATGCGTAGCTCTTCCCCGGGGCAGTGGGGTCCGGGTCGTACAGGTTCTCCAGGTCCCAGCCACGATCGTCCGGGAACCCGGCGATCGCGTCCCGGCCGGCCGCAACCAGGTCCCACAGGTCCTCCGGCGAGGCCACCCCGCCCGGATAGCGGCACGCCATCCCGACGATCACCACGGGATCCCCGTCGACCACCGCCCCCGCGACCGGCCCCGCGTCGACCGCGACGGCACCGACCAACTCGGCCCGCAGGTAACCCGCGATCGCCGCCGGAGTCGGATAGTCGAACACCAACGTGGCCGGCAACCGCAGACCCGTCGCCGCACCCAACCGGTTCCGCAGATCCACCGCCAACATCGAATCGAACCCGAGATCCTTGAACGCCCGCCCAGCGCCCACCACCTCACCCGACTCGTGACCCAACACGCCGGCGGCGACCCCGCGCACCAACTCGACCAGCTCGCGTTCCTGTTCGGCGGGCGGCAGCGCCGCGATGCGCCGAGCGAGGGCGCTGCTCTCCCGGTCGTCTCCCGCCGCAGGCAGGTCGATCCGGCGCTTGGCCGCCCGAACCAGGCCGCCGAGCATCGACGGCAACCGCCCGGCGGCGGCTCCGCTGCGCAGCGCCGCGGCGTCGAGACGGATCGGTACGGTCAGGGCCGGGGTGGTCGGAGCGAGGGCGGCGTCGAAGAGTGCGAGCCCCTGCTCCTCGGTGAGCGGCACGATTCCCGTCCGAGCCAGGCGGGCCGTGTCGCCGTCGTCCAGGTGCCCGGTCATCCCGCTGGCCGTCGCCCAGAAGCCCCAGGCCATCGAGGTGGCGGGGAGCCCGTCCGCCCGGCGGATGTGCGCGAGGGCGTCGAGATACGTGTTCGCCGCCGCGTAGTTCGCCTGCCCGGGACCGCCGAGGATGCCCGACGCCGAGGAGAAGAGCACAAAGGCGGAGAGGTCGAGATCGCGGGTCAACTCGTGCAGGTTGACCGCACCGTCCACCTTGGACCGCAACACGGTGTGCAACCGCTCGTCGGTCAACGCCTCCACCAGGCCGTCGTCCAACAACCCCGCCGCATGCACGACACCGGTCAACGGCCCCTGAACATCCCCCAGCACGCGGGCCAGCGCATCCCGGTCGGCCGCATCACACGCCCGCACCGACACCGACGCACCCAGCGCCGTCAGCTCCTGCCTCAACTCGGCGGCCCCCGGCGCCTGTTCACCCCGACGGCCGAGCAACACCAGACTGCGCACGCCGTGCCGCGCAACCAGATGGCGCGCCACCAAAGCGCCCAACGTGCCCGTACCGCCGGTGATCAGCACCGTGCCGACACCGAACGACGATTCCGCTACGCCCGCCTCGACCACCTGCCGAACCAGACGCGGCACCAACACGGTGCCCCCACGAACCGCGACCTCGCGCTCGCCGCACGCCAAGGCCCCGGACAATCCGGAAACCCAATCCCCGCCCGCCGCATCGCCATCGACGTCGACGAGCGCGAACCGGTCCGGATGCTCCGTCGCCGCCGACCGCACCAGACCCCACACCACCGACGACGCCACATCCGACACCACCGACCCCGACCCGGACCCCACCGCACCCCGAGTCACCACCACCAGACGCGACCCCACAAAACGCCCGTCACCCAACCACCCCCGCACCACCGACAACACCCCCACCGCAACCGCATGCGCAGCCTCGGCATCCGGGAAGGCCCCGGCCGGGTCGCCGACGCACGGGAGCAGGACGGTCGCGGGAACGGAGCTGCCCGCGTCGAGCGCGGCCGTCAGGGCGGCGAGGTCCGGGTAGCCGGTCGTCGTCGGGTTCGTGCCGGCCGATCCGAACGGATCGCGGCCGAGCACGACGACCTCCGCCGGCGCGTCGGTCGGCTCCGCGGGGGCCGCCGGTACCCACTCGACGGCGTACAGCGGCTCCTTGGCGCCGACCGCGTCGCGCAGTTGCTCCGCGTCGATCGGTCGCAGGGTCAACGCGGCGATCCGAGCGAAGGGGCGACCGTCGGTGTCCGCGAAGGCCAGCGCGACGGTGTCCGCGTCGTGCCGGGTGATCCGTACCCGCGCGGCGGACGCGCCGGTCGCGGACAGGGAGACCCCGCTCCACGAGAACGGCAACCGCAGCCGGCCGTCGTCCGCACCGGGGTGGCCCGCCGTCACGATGGCGTGCAACGCGGCATCCAGCAGCGCCGGATGCAGCCCGAAGCGCGCGGCCTCCTCCCGATGTTCGGCCGGCAGCGCCACCTCGGCGTAGACCTCGTCGCCGAGGTGCCAGACCGAGGTGAGCCCGCGGAACACCGGACCGTACTCGTAGCCACGCGCCGCCAGATCCGGGTAGAACCCGTCCAGGTCCATCGACCGAGCCCCGACCGGGGGCCAGACGCCATCGGCATCGGAGACCTCGACAACGGTGGACGACTCGTCCCGATCCACGAGCCGACCGATCGCGTGGCAGGTCCAGTCCGCCCCGAGGTCCTCATCGCCGGTCCGTGAGTGCACCGACACGGCCCGGCCGCCCGCCGCATCCGGCGCGGACACCACGACCTGGACCACCACGGCCCCCTGCTCGGGGACGGCCAGCGGTGCCTGCAGCGTCAGTTCGTCCACCCGGTCGCACCCGGCCGCCTCCCCGGCCCGTACGGCCAGTTCCACGAACGCCGCGCCCGGCAGCAGCACCGTCCCGGCGACCGTGTGATCGGTCAGCCACGGCTGCGCGGACAACGACAGCCGCCCGGTCAGCACCACGCCACCGTCCACGGTCGACACGCAGGCCCCCACCAAGGGGTGCTCGGTGTCCCGCAGCCCCACCGCTCCGAGGTCCCCGCGTACCCCGGGAGGGGCCTGCAACCAGTAACGGCGACGCTGGAAGGCGTAGGTCGGCAGCTCGCCGGCCACGGTGTCCCGAGCGCGGTCGCGGTCACCCTCGCCGTCTCCGTCGTGCAGCAGCGGGGCCCAGTCGACCGCGATGCCGTTCACGTGCGCTTCGGCCAGCGCGGCGGTGAAGCGGTCCGGACCGCCCTCGCCACGTCGTAGCGTGCCCAGGACGACCGCCTCGGCCTCGGCCGACTCGACCGTGCCCTCCACCGGCGTGGTAAGCACCGGGTGTGCGCTGGTCTCGATGAAGGCGTCGAAGCCTTGCGCGAGCAGCAGCCGCACCGTCTCCTCGAACCGCACGGTCTCGCGCAGATTCGTGTACCAGTACTCCGCGTCCAGAGCGGCGCTCTCCACCCGCTCCGC
>NZ_JBIRRX010000035.1:0-19078 GCF_044333915.1 Embleya sp. NPDC020886
CCCGCGGAGCGGGTCCCCAAGCCGCTGCGCGGCTTGCGAGTGAAGCGAGCCGCGTTGCGGCTCGCGGTGGCGCGTTGCGCCACCGAAAGCTCCCCGCGTTGCGGGGAGCTCGATCCGCGTTGCGGATCGAGAAAGGAAGTGAAGGCCTCCCGCGTTGCGGGAGGCGTCCGATCCGCGTTGCGGCTCGGACCGGGGCCGCGTTGCGGCCCGCCAGCAGCACGAAGTGGGCGGTGGGTTGCGGGAGTTCCTTGTCGGAGGAGGGAGCGCGGGCTCCCCGCGTTGCGGGGAGCTACCGATCCGCGATGCGGATCGGTACAAGCGGCGGGCCCGGAGGGGGGTTCGGCCGGCATCGTTTCCGTCATGCCCGAACCGAAGCCCCGAACGGTACTCCGCCTGCGTTTCAAGGAGTTCGTCGCCGATCCCGCAGACCCCGATGCCATGTGCCGCGAACTCGACCTCCGAGCGGACCTGTTGACGTTCGAGGACGGCACCACCACGTTCTGGCTCGACGGAGTCGAGGTATGCGATTTCCCCTCCTCTGCACTGGGCTCGGTGGAACTGATCCCCGCCCGGGAAACGAGTGTGGGACAACCGGCTTCACGCAAGGACGAGGCCGCGGACAAGGCCTACTCCGTGGAGGAGATCCGCACCCGCCACACCAACGCCTACCAACGATGGACCCCCGAAGACGAGCAGCTGCTCCTCGAACTCCACGCCGCCGGCCACGGCCTGGTCGAACTCGCCCGACGCTTCGACCGCCAACCGAGCGCGATCCGCTCGCGACTGGGGAAACTCGGCGTACCCGAACCGCAGTGAAACACGGTCGCGTACCACTCCCCGCCCCGCGCACGCGGCCGCGGCGTGGCGGGAGGATCGGCGCACGACTCGAAAGGCGGGTGCGTCGTTGATGTTTTCCTTCGACAGGATTGGAGAGCGAGGTGACTCAAGAATGACTCAGGTAAACTTTGACATGTATCGGGAGCCCCGTCGGGTGTTCCGGAAGTGATGACGAGGAGGGTCGGTGCGCGAATTCGCCCCGCGGCCGCGGCCGCACCAGGTCGAGGCCGTCGACGCCGCGGTGCGCGGCCTGGAAGGCCCCGTACGCCCGGGCGGCAACCGCGGGCTCCTGGTCTCGGCCACCGGCACCGGCAAGACGCTGATCGCCGCCGAGACCGCCAGACGCCTCGCACCCACCGGCGGCACCCTCGTCCTGGTCCCCACCCTCGACCTGCTCACCCAGATCGTCACCGCCTGGCGCACCCTCGGACACGACGAGGCCATGCTCGCCGTCTGCTCCCTCGAAGGCGACACCGCACTCGGCGCAGCGAACGTGCGCGCCACCACCAGCGGCCCCAGCCTCGCCCTGTGGGCCCAAAAGCACGGCCAGTACACGGTGTTCGCCACCTATGCCTCGCTGGGCAGCATCATCCACGCGCACACCGGGCCCTACGGGATCCCCGCTTTGAGGGCTTGGACGCTGGTGCTGTGCGACGAGGCGCACAGAGCCGCCGGACACGTCGACAAGACCTGGACCGACATCCACGACAACCAGCTCGTCCCGGCGCAGCGGCGGCTCTACATGACCGCCACACCCCGCATCTACGAATCCTTCAAAGGACGGCGCAGGAGGCGGCGCGGCGAACGACGCGGGGGCTCAGGAGTCGGCGCGGGCGGGCAGGGGGCGCCGTTCGAGGTGGGCTCCGGGGTCGCGGCGCACGGCGCGGGTGGCGGTCTCGAGCACCTCGTCGAACCTCACACTGGACCTCACGTCGAGCTTCCTCCCATCCCCGACGACATCGCATTCGATCTCGATTCGGAGGACGGGTATTTCTCGCCGGAAATGCAAATCGGAATGATCAACGAAACCGGTGGAGTGCCCGTTTCATCTGACGAGGCGTCAGATGATGATGGGGGCGACGACACCGGCGACGGTGAGACGGCGCGGACCCGGTCGGCCCGGCTCCCACGTGTTCCCGCGCTCCCCGAGGAACTCGCGGTGTCGATGGACGCGATCGATGTCTACGGTCCGAGGATCTTCCACCTGGGGCTCGCCGAGAGCATCCGACGCGGGCTCCTCGCACGGTTCGTGGTGCTGGTGGCCGACATCAGGGACACCGAGCTCAACCAGGCCCGACGCGACGCGCGCAAAGCGTTGGACGAGAAGAGCCCCAAGGCACCGAGGCTCGTCGAGGCATGGCGCGGCAAACGCCTCGCCGCACTGCAGACCGCGCTGTTGAAGACCGCCCGCGAGAACGATCTGCGCACCGTCATCACGTTCCACCACCGCGTCGCCGAGGCCAAGGCATTCGCGTTGGGGCTGCCCGACGTCGGCCGACGCCTGCGCACCGAACTCCCGGACCAGGCCCCCACGGATGTACGGGCGGAATGGCTGCACGGCGAGCATCCGGCCGAACACCGCCGGCGGGTCCTCGGCCGGTTCGCCGAACCCGGGGTTTCGGGCGACCTGTCCGTGGTGGCGAACGTGCGGATTCTGGGTGAGGGGATCGATTGTCCGGCCGTCGATGCCGTCGCCATTTTCGACGAAATGTCAAGTATTGTGAATATTACTCAGGCCCTCGGAAGAGCCCTCCGGCAGAAACCGGGGCAGGGCAAGGTCGCCGCCATCATCGTCCCCGTCTTCCTCGACGACCACGAACTCCCCGACGACATGCTCCTCTCGGATGGACACCGGTACCTGGTAACCGTGCTCGAGGCTCTGAGGGCCCACGCCCCGGAGCTCGTGGAAGCCCTCGCGGTCCCCCAGGCCACCGCCTGCCACGCGGCGCGGGCGGCCGTCGACGACGCACCCGACGAGCCGAGCGGCGGTGCCGCGGAAGCCGGCACCGAGGCCACCGCGGGCAATGGTGGGGCCGTGGAGGATCCGGGCCAGCCCGCGGGCACGGATGGGTCGGGCGTAGGTCCGGGGGTGGAGACGCGGCCGTTCCTGCGGTTCTCCAGTCCTCGCGACCCGGCGGTAGTGGCGGACTTCGTGCGGCTGCGGGTCATCGATCCCGACGAACGCGACTGGATCCGCGGCTACCTCGCCGCCAGGCGGTTCCTCCGGGCCCACGGCCATTTGAGGATTCCGCTCGACGCGCGGGACGAGCACGATCACGACTATGCGGTTGGGCAATGGGCTGCGGTTCAACGAAGGGAGTATGCCGCCGGGCGCCTGAACAAGAGGCGGGGCCGCGCGCTCGTCATGCTCGGGATGGTGTGGTCCCACCCCGACGCCGCCTTCGACGACGGACTCGCCGTCGCGCGACGGTATGTCGAACGCGTGGGGCACCTCGCCGCACCGCAGAACGCCGTCCAGGACGGCGTGCGCATCGGACAATGGCTCGCCAACCAACGACGCCACGGCGTGATGGACAACCACCCCGAACGAGAAGCCGCACTCCGGGAGTTGGATCCGTGGTGGCGCCCCAACGGGTGGACGATCGCCTGGCAACGCGCCGCCAACGAGGTACGTCTCTTCCTCGCCCGCGGCGGAGCCCTCGACGGGCTGACGCCCGGACACGTCGCCGGTGGGCGGGACATCGGCGCCTGGGCGCAGCGGCACCGGCGGGCGGACGTGAGGGCCGGGCTGCGGCCCGGACAACTCGAGCAGCTCGACGAACTCGGCATCCGCTCCGAACCCGGCGCAGCGGCGGGCGGCGGCGGGGCGGTGGGGGGTGGCAGCGGCGCAGCGGGCGGCGTGGAGAACGGCGCGGGGGTGGCTGCGGGCGTCGACGTCGGCGGTCCTGCGGCCGACCGCGACGGCGCCCGGGCGCACAGGCGCGGGCGGGGCGCGTGGGAGACCGGGTTCGCCGCGGCCGTTGCCTACCGCCAACGCGAAGGGGGCCTGGAGGTGCCGCGCGCGCATGTCGAGACCGTGACGGCGGAGACGGCGACCGGACCCGGTGGTGGTGCGGGCAACGGTGGCGGTGCGGTCGAGGTGCGCCTCGGCAAGTGGGTCAACAACCAACGCACCCGGCGGAGTTCGCTGTCGGTCGAACGCGAGCGGCTCCTAACGGAGCTGGGTATGCGCTGGTAAGCGCCGTTGTGGGGTGGGGTGTGAGATCCGGAGCGAGGATGGCGGATCGTGGCGGCACGGGGCCGAGTTGAGTCGCGGCTGGAACTCGCTCCTTCAGGGGGGCAGGAGCCCGCGCTTCTTGAGAACACGGCGGAGGAGAAAGGCTGGGATCAGGCGCCGGAGGCCGAAACGGTAGGTGAGGGCGTCCTGGATCGAGGTGACGACGTGTTGTTGGTTGCCCATGCCGAAGCCATTGAGGTTCATCCCGGCGGCGGTGGCAACTGGGGTCGCGTTCCAGGCGTCGTTGCAAGCCTGTTTGAACGGCGTGTCGATTCTGGTGAGGCAGTAGTCGAAGACCTCGCTGAGCACTGCGCTCTCCGTTGCGGTCCAGGCGCGGCTCTCCGCGAGGCGCTCTTGGAGGTCGTGCCCGATGGTGGTGAGCGTATGGAGAACATCGGGGTTGTCGCTGGTACGGCGGCGTATCCGGTAGGGGTATTCGATACGGGCGACGAGGAGTTTGACGGCTGCGGCGTAGCGGTCGCGGCGGACTGTGGCCCCGGCGCGCAGGCCCGTGAGGATGTGTCCCAGCACTACGGCGACAACGGAGGAGCCGAGGATGAGGACGAGAATGGTCATCGAGTCCATCGGTGGGCCTCCTGTCGTGTCTTGACGGTGCGCAGTGGGTGGACGCCGTGGGCGGGCTGGCCGTGCGGGGCGTCTTCGGCGGGCCAGGTGCCGGTGCGGCGCCATGCCTCTTCGTAGAGCAGATGGCGGTGGATGAGGGTGATCAGGGGTTCGAGGCCGTCGTCGGGGATCCAGCGCAATGCTGTGTCGTCGTCGGGGTATTGCAGGCACAGGTCCTCGACCGGAGCGGGGTTGCGGTGTTTGAAGGCTCGGTGGGCCGAGTCGAGGGGAAAGGCGTGGATGGTGTGGTCGTGTCGGATGACGATGCGAACGCGTTCAGTGGGATAGTTCTCGCGTTCGAAGGCAGGCAGGGGCCGCAAGGTGAACTCGAGCAGCGCGGCTCCGACGGGGCCGGTGCGGCCGGTCGCCCGTTCCACGCCGTAGACGGTGTGGGCGTGGAGCATGTGGTCGGCGGCTGCGGCGGGATCGGCGAGCACCCGGTTCAGTGGGTACGCCATGACCGTGCCGGGCGGGCGGGCTGCTGGCCGCGCGGGGAGGTGACGGCGCGTCCGGTGGAAGTGATGCTGCCGGCTGCCAGGGCGCGCAGCGCTTCGGCGACGTTCTGGGCCTCGGCGGCGGGGAACGTCTCTCCGATCAGGCCGTGCCAGATCTCGATGGCGGCTGCGTGTTGGCCGTCCTCTTCCAGCCGGCGTGCCTCGGCGGTCCGGTGGGCGGCGTCACGCAACGCGGCTGTGTAGGAGGTACGTTGGGCGGCCGTCCAGCCGGCGGTGAGGTCGTCGACACCGGTGGGATCGAACACCGGTCCGGTGACGGCATGAGCGGCGTGCGCAAGAGTGTCGGCGAGGGACCGGGAGTGCTCGAGTGGGACTGTGACCGCCTCGTACGCGAAGGCCTCCCACAACAGGCCGCAGGTGTCGTCGAGGACCGGGTGGTCCTTCTTGTAGGACTTCAGCATGCGGACCTGGTGGACGAATCGTCCGCCGGTGGCCTGGTTGCGGGCGCTGATGATTCGGTTGAGGATGCGGGTGTTGGACCACTCCCAAACGTCGTTCTCCCGGTCTGCGATGTAGCAGATCTCGCCGTCGTCCGCGTCGAGTGCGGGGACCAGGTCGAAGGTGAAGTCGAGATCGGGGAAGGTGACCTGAAGGGCGTGGGCGGGGGCGTCGTCCACGTCGAATCGGGCGTTGGGGTACTTGTCGGCCACGGCCGCGCGGATGAGCCTCATCGCGTGGGCAGGACCGCCGGGCCGGCGCAGGGTCTCTTCCAGACGCGGGTGCATCCGGATGATCATGTCGACGTCCTTGAGCGGCTTGAGCATCGTCTTGCGGGCGAAGCTGCCCTGGAGGAATGTCCCGATCGCCAGTCTTTCGCTCACCAGGTGGTCGGTGATGTCGCCATGCCGCTTCTGCGCGTTCTTGCGCTCGCGGGCATGGAGGTTGAGTTGCTCGTCGAAGGCGGCGAATGCGCCCTTGGTGGTGTCGTTCATCGTGCTGTCGTGCTCGTTCCTGCCGGCCTCGGCGATCGTGGTGCCCGGCAGTTCCGGGGTCCCATGTGGTGTGGCGTCCGGGGCGGACACCTTCGTGAGGGACAGACGACGTAACTCGGCGGTAGCGGGACGCGTGTGACCAGGGTTCAGGCGCAGTCGCGGCAACGGCTGTTCGCGCCGTCGAACATGGCGGCGGGGTGCACGATGAAACAGGTGGTGCACTGACGCTCGGCAACCTTGCGGTCACAGTCGCAGCGGCCGCAGTCCGGACAGGGGGCGGACTCGCAGCGAGCGCAGGCACGGGCGTAGGACGTGAAGTCCTCCCCGCAGTGAGCACAGATGTATCCGGTCGGCTCGGGACCGGCCTGGCGCGCGGAGGGCGTAAATGCCTTCCAGGGGGCCGAGTCGGTGACGGCGACGACGAGGAGGTACCCGTCCATGTCTGCGGTCTGTAGATACAGTTCGTCGCCGAGGATGCCGTCGCGGTAGGCGAGTCGACCGCGGCCCTCGGCGCGACCGCGGGCGGATAGTGCGGTACTCAGTGTCGGGACCTGGCTCTGGTCGCTGCCGCGGCGCAGCGGCGGCAGACCGTGGGAGGCGGCGAAGGCAAGGCTGCCGCCGGAGTCGAGGAGGAGGATGTGGCCGGGCGCGGGAAGTCGTTCGCTGGCTTTGACGCACGCGGCCATCCGAGAGGCGGTACCGGCTCGCCACAGCGCGACGGCGGTGTCGGCGGTGGGTCCGGCGGCGGCGATGTGCTGATCGACGAGTCCATCGGGCAGGAGGATCTCGGCGGCGAACGCGTCGCATGCGGCGTCCTCCAGGGCGGTGCCGCCGTCGGGCTGCTCGAGGAGGACGTCCATCAGTTCCACCAGGGTCTGCTGGAGATGGTGGCCGAATTCGTGGAGAGCGGTGAAATCGCGGCGGGCCAGGCTTGCGGAACTGGCGACGGCGATAACGGCCGGGGTGCCAGCGAAGTAGGCGCCGGCAACGCTGCAGCCGCCGGAACGGCTGTCGGGGACGTCCCTGACGTCGAGACCGGGCCACTGCCGCAGTTCCCGCAGTGCACCGGCGGTCAGCCGTGCGTCGGCTCCGGGGTGGTCGCGGTGCAGGGTGGCGAGCATGGCTTTGGCTTGTGTGCGTGCTGCGGCGCGCCGCACATAGTTCACCACTCGCTCTCCTGGGCCAGGTGGACGTCGAAGAAGCGGTCCACTCGGGCCGGCCAGTCCTCCTCGGCTGAGCGCTCTTGGCGTGCTGCCAGAGCGAAGGTGGTGAAGAGTGCCTGTTGACGGGCGTTGTGTTCGGTTGTTTCAACGTGCCGGGCGAATCGACGGATCTGGTCGCGCCGGGCGGGGCGGCTCAGTTCGTGCACCAGGCGGTCGGGCGGGGGTGGGTTGGCGGCCAGGATCTGGTCTGCGGTGGCCCCCAGGATCGGTGTGAGAAGGTCGGCTTCGTCGTGGGTGAGCGGTGTTTGCCCGCGCAGCAGAGCCAGGGCGCGGGGTGGTTGCACGCCGAGTTGCTTGATCAGTTCGGCAGGGCGAAGCCCTTGCTTCTTCAGCATGGCGGCCAGGTCGCCGTTGCCCTGCGGAGCCCAGCGTGCCGTGGAGAGCAAGTCCATGGTGTCGGCCAGGGCAGCGCGGAAACCGGCGGCTCGTGCTGCGGGGCTGGGGATGGGGCTTCCGTAGCGGTAGCCGGTCGCAGATGAGGTCGGTGAGCCGTCGGCGGCGAGGGGAACGGATAGGTGGCTGATCTGCCGATCCAGGACGCACCATGGAAGTCTTTGGCCTAGGCCACGCCACAGGGCGATGGGTTGTTCCAGGGTGGACGCCTCGGCGGGCAGCAGCACGGTGTCGGCGTCGTGGTACTGGGTTTTCAAGGCAACGGGGAGGGCGTGCACGGTGGTGTCATCGACTGCGGTGACAACCACGATTTCCACGGTGTCGTCCCAGACTGCACGCCAGATCTGACCCGGGCGGGGATCGCCGGGAGTGGCTGTGGCTGTGGTGCGGACAGCTTCGGGAATGGTTGTGCGCGCAGCTGCGGCTCGCAGTCTTTCGTATGCGCTGGGTGGTGACTGCCTCATCGGGCGGGCCCCCTTCCTTCACGGCGATGGGTTCTCACTATGGACAAACGACGTCACTCATCGAATGTCAGGGCATAGCTTCCGCGCGGCGCAGCAGCGCCGAAACGACAGCATGCATGTCGTCTCCCTCGCCGGTCAGGGCCCTTCTGAGCTTCTCGCGCAACGCTTCCATGATCGCGCGCGCCTGATGAACGCCGATGCCCAGGTGGACGGCTACTTCCGAGGTTGTGTCTTCGAGGTAGCGCAGCAGTTGCCGCTCGTCCGGGGACATCTGGGTCCAGATCTCCCCGGCTACTGTCTCCGCCCCCACTGGGTCGAGTGGGTCTGCTCCTTGTGCCTGGTTCATGGCGGGATCGATCAAGGAGCCGCTATTGGCATAGAGCGTGGTGATCTCGGGTGTGGTGGGTTGATCGAAAAAGCGGGCTTCGAGGACCCTTGCCAGATCTTCTTCGCGCACTGCTCCTCCGGCTGCCTCGAGGACGGCCTCAAGCACCGTCATCAAGGCGTGCTCGGTCTTCTTCGGCGTCGGTCCGGAGTGGTTCCACGCGGTGATCCAGACCCCGCGCACATCCCAGGCCACGCGGACGAGTTCGTCGAGGTCGCCCTGCCACACGACGCCAATGGGATGAGAGGCCAGCGCCCAGCGGGGGGAAGCGCCGCCCACGGCAGAGTACTTGGCGTCCTCGGCAAGGCGTTTGGCAAACCGCCTTCGCAGCTTCCCGCGCTCGGTCCCCTTCGCCTGGTCGATCAGGAAGTACCTGATCGAGGCGTAGAACATCTTCTCCAGGGAGGTGTCGTCGACCGCTTTGAGGAAGCAGTCCAACACAAACTGCTCGCCTTTCCGGCTGAACATTTCAGCCAGGAGTACGTCGACGGCCTCGTCGGTCCACCCGGAGTACCCCTCGGGGGGCGGGAATCCCTGGGTACGGGTTACTTGACGACCGACGCAGCGCAGCAGGTCGAGGCTGGCATCGCCAAGCCGACCATTTCGTGTCAGCTCGTCGTACGCCCCGCTCGTCATCGTTCCACCCCGACTTCACCGCTGCGTTCGCGCAGGGTTCTTGCTATACACCTCTCCTCCGATAGGGGTGAGTTCGCCACACCGCTGTTCGCCAGTCGCGCTTCGAAGCACAGCCGGGGGCCTGGGCAGAAACGAATGACTGCGGGGCGGGGTGAACTTCCTGCGGCCGGCAACACTTGCCGTAGCGCGGCTACGCGGCCTGCGACAGGCCGGCGTGTGTCAAAAAGAAGATCGATTCGCGGTCGCTCCGCGCATGCGTCGGGTCGGTCGGGAGCCGGTTGGCTGTGCGCATGGAAACGATCACTTCCGCCGCCCCGTCGGGCGGGGCCCTGCTTCGCCCCGACCCCGACCACGTCGAGGCGCGGTTCGTCGAGGCGGGTGGTGCGCTTCGACAGGTGCCTTGGCCTCGGGTCGCGGATGACGTGTTGCTGGAGGAGCACTCTCCGGTGAGGCGGTTCCCGGTGAGGCACGGGCGGCGGGTGGCGCCGGGTTGGTGGTGGTCGGCGACGTCCGGGCGCATGGTGCCCTATGGGTCCGGGGTGATGCGGACCCAGGTCATGCTCTTGGATCGGGATCCGTCGGTGGTGGCGTTGGCGTGCCGGCCGGTGGAGTTGGTGTGGCGCGAGGGTGGCAGGAGTGTGGCGCACGCGCCGCAGGTGATGGCGAGGATGGCGGACGGGAGCGGTCTGCTGCTCGACTGCGTGGGAGGAAGTGGGCCGTCGGCGAGGCTGGTCGCGCGCGCCCGTGTGGCGTCCGTCGCCGCGGACGCGGTCGGCTGGCGGTATCGGATCGTTCGGCCGGCGGATCCGGTGCTGGTGGCTAATGTGCGGTGGCTGGCGGGGTATCGGCATCCCCGCTGTGCGGGCGGTCGGTTGATGTCCTCGGTCGTGGCCGTGTTCGGCCGTGAGCGGCCGGCGGTGGAGGGTGTGCGGGAGGTGGGTGATCCGATCGCGGTGTGGCCGGTGCTCTTCCATGCGTTGTGGAGCGGCGCGCTGAGTGTGCGGTTGGACGAACCGCTGCACGAACGTGCCCTGGTGTCGGTGACGCGCGCAAAGGGCGGGGTGGCGTGACGCATCCCGTTCTCGAGGTCGGGGCCCGGGTCCGCCACGACGGGCGGACGTGGAACGTGGCCGTCCTCGAAGGCGCCAGGGCCACGTTGGTCACCGACGGCGGGGCGTCGGCGGTCGTACTGCTGCCCTTTCTGTTCGCCGACCCGTCCTTCGCGGTGGAAGGCGGTCACGCCCCGCCGAGGCTCCCGCCCTTCGGTCTGCTGGAGGCCCTGCCCGCGGAAGCGAGGCAACGGGCGTTGGAGTGGCAGCGGCATGTGCGGGAGGTGGAGACCGGTTTCCCGGTTGCGGGCGCGACCGGTGGCCCGCGCCCGGAGTTCGATCCGGCGACGAGGAGCATGGCGCAGCGGGAGCGGGCGAAGGCGGACGAGCTGACGGCGGCGGGCCGGGTGACGAGTGTGGCGACGGTACGCAGGATGCGTTCGCGCTACCGACGCGGCGGTCTGTGGGCGGTGGTGGACGGCCGGGTGGCCAGGGAGTCTTCCCCCCTGGGACGGGCGGACGAACGGGTGGTCGCGGCGATCAGGGATGTGCTGGAGGCACGGCGGGAGCGGTCGACGGGCACGCTGGCGCGGCTACGCCGCGAGGTGGGGTGGTTGTTGGAGGAACAGTACGGCGCGGGAACGGTGACGGTTCCGCCGACGTCGACGTTCAACCGTCTGGTGCACGTGGTGGCCGACGGGCAGGGCTTGCTGGGGACCGCGGCGCAGCGGCGGTGGCACGCGTCGCGGCCCGCTCCTCCGTTCACGCCGACGGTGGCGCTACGGCCGGGCGAGTTGGTGATGTTGGACAGCACGCCGCTGGATGTGTTGGCGGTGTCGGACGACGGTGTGGTCGGCCGGCCGGAGTTGAGTATCGCGTTGGATGTGGCGACGCGCAGTATCTGCGCGGCGGTGTTGCGTCCGAAGGGGACGTCGTCGGTGGACGCGGCGATGTTGCTGGCGCAGATGGTGGTGCCGATGGCGATGCGGCCGGGGTGGGACGAGGCGTTGGCGATGCGGCGATCGGTGATTCCGTACGAGCGGTTGGTGGCGTTGGACGCGCGGTTGGAGGGTGCTGCGGCGCGGCCGGTGATCATGCCGGAGACGGTGGTGGTGGACCAGGGGCGGGTCTTCGTGTCGGGTTCCTTTCTCGGGGCGTGCGAGAGCCTGGGGGTGTCGGTGCAGCCGGTGCCGCCGGCGAACGGTCCGGCGAAGGGGAACGTGGAGCGGACGTTCCGTGCGATCGGCAGTGGGTTCAGCCAGTACGTGGCGGGTCATGTCGGTCCCGACATCACGCAGCGGGGCGCGGCGGCGTCGGGGGACGCGTGCTGGAGCCTGGCGCAGTTGCGGGAGCTGTTGGACGAGTGGGTCGTGGTCGGGTGGCAGGAGCGTGTGCACGATGCGCTGCGGCATCCGATGATGACCGGCGTCATGGTGTCGCCGAACGAGATGTGGGCCGCGTTGGTCGCGGTGACGGGGCACGTGCCGGTGCCGTTGCAGATGGGCGACTACGTCGAGTTGTTGGAGACCCGATGGCAGGCGATCAACGACTACGGCATCCGGTTCGGCTACCGCACCTACGACCATCGCGGTCTGAACGGACATCGGCGGCGGCGATCGACACGGGCCGACAAGGGCGGCAGGTGGGAGGTCCACCACGACCCGTACGACCCCAGCCGGGTGTGGGTGCGATTGCCGGAGGGGTGGCTGGAGGTGCCGTGGGTGCACGCCGGCGCGGTGAGGAGTCCGTTCACGGCGTTCACGTGGTCCTTTGTGCGGCGCACGGTGGAGCGTCGGGGCGGCCGTGAGGAGCACGAGGCGGCGATCGCCCGCGCCCTGGACGAGTTGTTGCGGCGTGCCGGACGGGGTCTGGGCACCAGGCGCGAGCGTTCGGTCGCGGCCCGGGCTCGCGCCACCGCGCGGGTGAACGACGCCTCGCCCGTTGCCGATCGGTCTCGGCCGGGGGTGGCGGAGGGATCGTTCGGGTTGTCCGGGGTCTTCGCCGCGTCGCCGGATCGGGACGAGGATGGGGACGTCGACGATCTCGCCGATGTCGATGCGAACGTCTGGGGCGACGAGGAGGACGACCTCGCCGACGACCGGGAGGGCCGGGCGGACGAAGGGTTGTCGGCCGGATTCCCCGGGTTCTCGGTGCCGGACGAGGACGCTACCGGCGCACGCGCACGGGAAGCGGCGGCGGCGCCCGGCGAGATGCGTGTCTACGACCCGCGTCAGGAGGCCCGGACATGGTGACCGACCCTGTTCGCGGCGGGGGCGACGTCTTCAGTGCGCTGACGACATGGGATGGATGGCAGCGCTTCGTCGATGCCCCCGATGTCCGCGGGAGGGACGTCGGGGAGCGGTTGTGGACCATGGAGGAACGGGAGGACTACCACGCGCGTTTCGTGGTGCTCAGGACGCCGGCGATGGACGCCGTCTCGACGGCGGTACGCCGCCTGCTGCTCCTGAATCGCGGTCAGAAGGGCGGGGCCAGGCGCGGCCTGATCATCTCCGGTCCGGCGACCACGGGCAAGACCACCGCGATGCAACAGTTGGGGCGGACCGTCGAACTCGCCGATCGGCGACGCCATCCGAACCCGTCGAGCCGCTTGCCCGTCGTGTTCGTCACCGTGCCGCCGTCCTCGACCCCGAAGATGCTCATCAGCGAGTTCGCCCGCTTCCTGGGCCTGCCGGCCCCACGGCGGATGAACCAGATCCAGATCACCAACGCCGTGTGCGGGCTTTTGTGCGAGTTGGGCACGCAACTGGTCCTGATCGACGACGTGCACCTGATGGAGACCCGGAGCCGGGTCGGCGCGGAGACCGCCGACCAACTGAAGTACCTCGGCGAGCGGATCCCGGCGACGTTCGTCTACTCCGGCATCGACGTCGAGTCCTCGCCGCTGCTGACCGGTGTTCGCGGTTCCCAACTCGCGGGCCGGTTCAAGATCGTGCGCAACCAGCCGCTGCGCTACGGCAGTACGACCGACAAGCAGACCTGGCACGAACTCGTTCGTGGCATGGACAGCGCCCTGCGGCTGCGCGGACACCGGCCGGGCACGCTGGTGGCGCATGCCGCCTACCTGCACGCCCGCACCGGCGGCCGGATGGGCAGCCTGTCCCATCTGGTCCGCGAGGCCGCACTGGTGTCGCTCATGGACGGCACCGAACGAATCACGAAGAAGCTGCTCACACAGATCGAACTCGACACGGCCGCGGAGCAGCGGAGCCGAGCGTCGCGGAGCGCGGCCCTTTCCCCCGCGCCCTCGACCTGATCCGTGTGTCGCCTTCGCATCCGCGATCGCCGCGGTCGGGTCGGCCGCGGCTCCTCTCACGAACAGGAATGCCTCCTTGGACGTTTCCCCCGACCCGAGACCACGCGGGCTCGTCCCGCCACCGGCCCGGGGGCCGATCAGGCTCGGGCCGCTGGCCGGGGAAACCACCCTGTCGTTCCTGGACCGGTTGGCCGACCGCTACCGAGTCGGCGTCAGGGACTTCGTCCCGGCGCTGCTGTCGACCGACTCGGGGTTGTTCAAGGGCTATCGGGTCGACGGGGAGGTGTTCCTGAACGCGGAGGCCCGCGCCCTGGTCGCCGTGTTCTGCAACGTGCCGCCCGATCATCTGCGACGGGCGCTGCCCACATGGTGCGCGCAGGAGCCCGTGGGGCCGTCCGGGGCCGGCCCGGCCGGCCGTTTTCGTTTCGGCACCGTGTTGGCCGCCATGGGAGTGGGTTGTCGACCGTGCGCTGCCGCGCGGACGGGCCGGACCAGGCCCGTCCGGCTGTACCTGCCGCCGCAGGCGCGGGTGTGTCCTCGGCATCGGCGCTGGATGCTCGGTGACCACCGGGTGGACGGAGCGCTCCTGGGGGTCGAGCACGTCGACCTCTCGGGCCTGCCCGAGATCCTCACCGCGCACCGCCGGCATCTGCGGATGCTGCGCCACCAGCCGGACGCGGCCCGCGCGTTCGAGGTCGCCCACGCCGTGGTCACCTCCTGGTGGGCGCAACAGTGGCCCCGGGAGGAGTACTGGCCCCGTCGTGTCCGTCGGATCACCCCGCCCGGGGAGGACCCGGGCTGGTGGCGGCTGCTGGCCCGGGACGTGGTCACCTATCCGGAGACGGTCGCGGTCGCCTCGCTCCTCGCCCGGGCGCGGCACCGCCGGCGCGTACTCGACGGCACGGTCGGGCACCGGCCGCACACCGTCGCGGACGCGCCCGCCCTGGTCGCCGAGTTGGCGCGACGCACCGAACGGCCCTGGCTGCCCGGGCACATCGCCGGCGCCTCGGCCGGTCCCCTGTACACGTGGCTGCGCGGCGGCGCGCGGGCGCGTGCAGAGGGCGCGGACACCAGCCGGATGTGGAACGTACACATGGCACACCGGCCCCGGCTCCTCGCCCGGGAGTTGCAGGAGCACCGCGATGGCGCCCGTCGGCCGGACGAGGCGTCCCGCGGTCCCCGGCTGCACCCGGACCGCGCGTTCTCCACCGGTCTGGAACACGCCCGCGCCTATGCCGCCCGCCACGGCCATCTCGCCGCCCCGATCGGCACTCGATTCGAGGGGTTCCCTCTGGGTCGTTGGCTGTCGAACCATCGCAAACAGCAGGCCATGCCACCCGAGTACGTGGCCATGCTCGACGCACTCGACCCCTGGTGGAAACCGTCCTGGACGGTGAAATGGCAACGCGCCTACTACAGGGCGCGCGAACAGTGGCGCGTCGCGGGCGGTCTGCGCCCCGAACAAGGCTTCCCGCACGTCGACCTCGGTCTGGGTGAATGGCTCCACGCCCAGTGCGCCGACTACGACGGGCTGCACCCGGCGCAGCGCCGCCTGCTCGCCGAGATCGGCCTCACCGAGCAGGCCGCCCGCACGGCACGGCCCCGCCGCAGGAACATGGGAGCCCACTTCGAACGCGCCCTGGCCTGCGCCCGCGCCCACGTCGAAACCGACGGCACCCTGGTGACCACCACCGTCGACACCGTCCGCGACGGATTCCCGCTGGGTCAGTGGCTGGCCAACCAGCGCAGCAAGGACCGTGCCTGGCGGCTGAGCCACGATACGCCCTCGCCCCGAGCCGCCGCGCTGTCCGCGATCGACCCGTGGTGGAACCCCGCGTGGGGCCCGGAATGGCAACGCGCCCACCACCGGGCCCGCACACTCGTCACACAAGGCCACGACCTCGACCCCGCGGCCGGCTTCCCCGCCGCCGACGACACGCTCGCCGCGTGGCTGTCCGCCCAGTGCATGGCGTACGGGACGCTGTCTCGGCAACAGCAAAGCCTGTTGGCCGGCATCGGCCTGACCGCCGACCGTGCCCGTGCCGTCGAACCCCGCCCCCGTCCGCCCCGCACGGCTGTCCCGTCCCGGCCCCGGCCCGCCGAATCCGCGGCGAGTTTCAGCAGGGGTCTGGAACACGCGCGTTCGTATCGCGACGAACACGGCACCTTGGCCGTTGTCGCCCCCGACACCGTCCACGCCGGCTTCGGCCTGGGCCGATGGCTCTCCCGGCGACGAGCGCACGCACGCGCGGACATGCGCGGAAACCGGCTCCCCTGTCCCGAGACGCTGGCGTTGGACGCGCTCGACCCGTGGTGGTGCCCGTCCTGGCCCCACGCCTGGCAACTCGCGCTGCGGCGGGTACGCGACCACCTCGACACCGGTCGACCACTCGATGCCGACCACGACTTCCGCGGCTTCGCCCGCGCATCGCGCACCTGGCTCCGCAGACAACGCGCCCACTACGACGACCTGCATCCCGGACAACGACACCTCCTGGCCGAGATCGGCCTCGACCGGGAGAAGGCCCACACACGGCCCATCGGCGCGCACGCCGAGACCGCCCTGACCCACGCCCGCGCCTACCACACCGCGCACGGCAACCTGATCATGCCCAGGTCCACCGTCCACGACGGATTCCCTCTCGACCGATGGCTCGTGCGCCAACGCCGACTGGCCCGCCTCGAGAACACGCCCCACGCCTGCCACCGAGCCCTGACCGCGATCGACCCGTGGTGGAACCCGCCCTGGAACATGCGCTGGCAACACGCCTACCAGCGAGCCCACACCGCCCACACCCTGGGCGTCACCGACGCTGACACACACGCCTGGACGGCCGTCCAACGCAACCTCCGGCACCGCCTGCACCCCGAACAACGCGCACTCCTGGCCCGCATGGGCATCACCGCGACCGCCCGGACCTCCCAGCCCGCCGGCACAACGACACGCGTGCCCCCGACCAATCCCGGCCTGGCCCACGCCCGCGCGTACGCCGACCGCGTCGGCGACCTCGCCGTCGCCGCCCGCGCCCGGCACGACGATTTCCCTTTGGGGATGTGGTTGATCCGGCAACGCGCAAGAGCCCGCCGGGCCCGAACCTCACCGGCGACCATCGCGGCCCTGGACACCATCGACCCGTGGTGGAACCCACCCTGGGCATTCCCGTGGCAACGCGCCTACCACCAGGCCCGGACACGACCCCACCACGACCCGGAGATCACCCCCTGGATCCGCGCCCAACACACCAACTGGCCCCACCTACACCCCGAACAACAACACCTCCTGACAGAGATCGGCATCCACCCGAACCCCTGACCCCCAGCCCCGACACCCCCGGGAACCACCCACCACAACCGCCCTCGTCAAGTACCGGCCCGATCAATCGGCACACCACCCGAACAAACCGAACAACCACCCGGCAAAACCGTGCTGAATAACCACAACCCCGACACGCCACACCCCCGGCCGGGAACACAACACGACCACAAGCCCCGACAACACACCCACCACAACTGAGAAAACCCCAGCTCACACACCCACCACTGCCCACATCAACCGAACCACGACACCGCGTGCGCAACCTCGTCATGCTCGGCATGGTGTGGTCCCATCCCGACGCCGCCTTCGACGACGGACTCGCCACCGCACGACGGTATGTCGGGCGTGTGGGGCACCTCGCCGCACCACAGAACGCCGTCCAGGACGGCGTGCGCATCGGCCAGTGGCTCGCCAACCAGCGGCGTGCGGGTGTTTTGGACGCGCACCCCGAACGCCGCCGGGCCCTCGAGGAGTTGGACCCGTGGTGGCGCCCCGACGGATGGACCATCGCCTGGCAAAGGGCCGCCAACGAAGTACGCCTGCACCTCGCCCGCGGCGGAGCCCTCGAGGAGCTGACACCCGGACACGTCGCCGGCGGCCGGGACATCGGCAGATGGGCGCAGTGGCACCGGCGAGCAGCCGTGCGGGCACGGCTGCGGCCCGGGCAACTCGAACAGCTCGACGCACTTGGCATCCGACCCGAATGCGACGGCGGCGCGGCGGAGGGTGATGGTGGCGGCGCGGCACGGGGCGGTGGCGGCGCAGCGGGCGGCGGCGTGGAGAACGGCGCGGTGGCTGCGGGTGACGGCGTCGGCGGCCCTGTGGCCGACCGCGACGGGGCCCGGGCGCCGAGGCGCGGGCGGGGCGCGTGGGAGACGGCGTTCGCCGCGGCCGTCGCCTACCGCGAACGCGAAGGGGACCTCGACGTACCCCGCGCACATGTCGAGACCGTGGCGGTGGAGACTGCGGCCGGGTCCGAGGGGGGCGAGGGCGAGGGCGGCGGGGTCGTCGAGGTGCGACTCGGCAAATGGGTCAACAACCAACGCAACCGGCGGAGTTCGTTGGCCGAGGAACGGGTGCGGCTGCTCACCGAACTCGGCATGCGGTGGTGAGGGGTGGCGTCGGGTCGGGGTCCGTCGAGGGCTCGTGTTCGGTGGGTGTGAGATTCGCGGTGAGGTCGGGGATGGGGTGTGGTGTCGGTGGGGGTGTTTCGGGTCGCTCCGGTCGGGGGTGAGACGACGTGGTCGTTCATGGGCCGGGTCGCCGGGTGTTACGGGCCGGCGCCGACGCTCTGGCGGGGCATTGGCGGTGGCTCGACCACCGTCCCCGGCACCGGGGCGGGGGCTGCGGGCCGATGCGGAGGTGGTTCTGGACGCGGCCGGGCGACTGGCGTTGATGGAGTTGTGCGGGGTCGGGGAGGAGGTGCTCGCACGGGCGTTGCCGTCCTGGGGCAGGGAGGAGGATGCCGCCGGGTGGGGGACGGCCGGGGTGCCGCAGGGGTTGTGGCGGGTGGGTGGCGCGGTGGTGGGGCCGGTGGCGTTCGGGTGTCGGGCGTGTGTGGCGCGGCGTCCCGGTGGGCCGGGGCGGGTGGTTCGGTACGCGGTGCGGTGGGAGCGGGTGTGCGGGCGGCACGCACGGTGGGGCCTGGACGCGGACGCCGACGGGGTTCCGGAACACCTGGATCTGCGCGAGGCGCTGGCGGTGGTCGCGACGCGACGGCGGTGGGCGGGGGTGGCGCGGCGGGCGGCGCGGGCGGGGGTGGGTCCCGGGGAGGTGTTCGGTGTCGCGTGGGCGGTGGTGTGCCGGTGGTGGGAGTCGGCGCCGGTCTGGGAGCGGGAGGAGATCCGGCCGCGGCGGCTGCACGCGGTCGCGGGCGGGGACGCCGGGGGGGCGATTTCGAGTGGTGGCGGGTGGTCGGGCGGGACGCGGTCGTCTTCCCGGACGTGGTCGCGGTCGCGGACGCGCTGCTGGATCCGGGCATGGCGGAGCGGTTGTGGCGCGGCGGCGGTGCCGGGCGGCTCCGGATGCTGCGGGTGGACGGGGCGTTCTGCCGCGAGCTCGGGGTACGGGTCGGGCGGCCGTGGCTGGGGTCGGTGATTGAGGTGCCCTTGATCTTCCGGACAGCGACCCGCGTAGGGTTGTAGGAAACCGGAAAGAGAAAGCACGTGCCAAAGAGATATACACAGCAGTTC
>NZ_JBIRRX010000036.1:0-15274 GCF_044333915.1 Embleya sp. NPDC020886
CAAGCAGCACGAACCGTTCGACGAACATGCGGCCTTCCCAACCCCACTCGCCGCTGTGGCTTGACGACTTAGCACCGTGAGGTGTCTGCGTGGGGTTTCGCGTGCGCGCTCGCGCGGCCGAGTGCGGGCGATCCGCCACCGGCCGCCGTGGCGGCGGGAGCCCCTCGAAGCCCCCGGCCCCGCGACCCGAGCGCCGCTCGCGCCAACCCATCGGCCGGTGATGGCGCGCTCGGCCGGCCAAAAGCCGGGCTGCCCGCGCCGAGCCGTGGAACGCCTTCCTATTTGGCCTCCGCGTACGTGTTCACCACCGCCGGCAGCAGCGGCAACAACACCGGGGTATCGCCGAACACCAACGCCCGGGCCTCGGCTGCGGCCTCGACGATCGCGCCGGCCACCGCGTCGGTGAGGTCGGCCGGGCTGTGCACGATGATCTCGTCGTGTTGGAAGAAGACCAGGTGCGGACGCCCCGACGGCGCCGCGTCGTACGCGGTCAGTCGGCGCCGCAGCGCGGCGAGCAGGGCCAGGGCCCAGTCCGCCGCACTCGCCTGGATGACGAAGTTGCGGGTGAACCGGCCTCGGGCGCGGGCCGAGCGGGCCCCGGCGTCGTCGCCGCCCCGCTCGCCGCGTTCCCCGGCCGGTTCGCTCGTGCCGCCCTCGGCCAGGTCGAGCCATTCGGAGGAGGGCGGCGGGCAGGTCCGGCCCAGCCGCGAGCGCACGATGCCGCCCTCCTCGCCGGTGCGGGCCGCCGCCTCGACGTAGCCCATCGCGTCCGGGTACTGCCGACGCAGCGTGGCCAGCAGCGGCCCGATGTCGCCGCTGGTCTGCCCGTACATCGCGCCCAGCAGGCCGAGCTTGGCCTTGGCCCGGTCACCCTGGAAGGCGGCCTTGGCCAGCGCCTCGTACAGATCGCCGGCGGCGGCCGAGCGGGCCAGGCCGGCGTCCTGGGACATCGCGGCCAGGATGCGCGGTTCGAGCTGGGCCGCGTCGGCGACCACCAGCCGCCAACCCGGATCGGCCACGACCGCACCGCGCAACACCCGGGGAATCTGCAACGCGCCACCGCCGCGTCCGGCCCAGCGGCCGGTGACCACGCCGCCGACCACGTATTCGGGGCGGAATCGGCCGGCCCGCACCCAGGTGTCCTGCCAGGCCCACCCGTGCGCGGCGTGCAAGCGGGCGAGTTCCTTGTACTTGATCAGCAGGTCGGCGGCCGGATGACCGAGGTCGCGCAGGTACCACGTGCGGGTCGAGGTGAGTCGGATGCCCTGGTCGGCGAATGCCTTGATCACCTGGGTGTGCGAATCCGGGTTGAACGCGCGCCCACCGAGCGCCGCGCGCAACTGCTCGGCCAGGTCGGCGAGTCGTTGCGGCGGTGTGCCGGACACCCGGGGGCGCGCGCCGAGCAGCTCGGTGAGCAGCGCGTCGTGCACCTCGACCCGCCAGGGCAGACCGTCGGCGGCCATCTCGGCCGCGACCAGACCACCCGCCGACTCGGCGGCGACCAGCAGCCGGAATCGCGAACGGCGGGCCGGATCCTCGATCGCCTCGATCCGCCGCAACTGGTCGGCGTGCACCGCGACCACGGCATCGAGCGTGTCGGCGCCGGCGGGCAACCGTTGCCGGTCGGGGACGAACAGGCTGTCCTGCGCGTCGGCGACGCCGATCGGCAGGTCGTCCGGTACGGGCAGGCCCTTCAGCCGGGCCCAGGCCGCGCCGAGCGAACGCGGCTCGCCGAACCGGCCCTCGTGCGCGAGCAACAACGACTCGACCAGCGCGAGGTCGTGACAGCGCGCGACCCGGGTGGGCAACAGCGGCGCATACGCACTCTCCGCCGAGGCCCATACCCACCTCGGCGGCACCGGCGCGGCCTCGAAATCGGCGATCGCCGCGACCAGATCGCCGACCTGCGTGGCCGGCCCCACGGGCACACCGTCGTCACGCAACGGCTGCAGCCGACCCCCGTGCCCGTACGCGTCGGGCGCCATCGCAACCCGAGCCACGCCCGCCGTCACCACATGCCACCGGCCGCCACACCACACCCGAACCGCTCCACAACCGCCCTCCTCCCACACACGTCCACCGGGGACGAATCCCCCACAACCGACAGACCCCCAACCGCCGAACCCTACCCACCCACCCCGACACCCCGACCTCACCACCACCGCCGCCCCGGCCCGGCAGGCACCCACACGGGCCGACACGGGATGGGCGACACGAGCAAACGACACGGCGCGCCGGCACCGGGCGCGGCGAGCGCGGATGGCGCGGCGAGCGCGGATGGCGCGCGCATCACGTCGGATGCCCGCACGCGCCGATCTCGGCGAGCGCTCGGTGTCGGTGGGGGGCGTGGATGCCGGCGGATTCGGGGGCGTTAGGTTCGTGGGGTGCCGGTCGGGCCGCGCGCCGAGTCGCCCCCGTGGTGGGTCGATCGCACGAGGTTCGCACGTCGATTCGAGGAGCGTTTCCCATGGCCCGTATCCCCACCGCCGCCGTCGCCGCCGGCGGTCTGGTCGGCGGCTACGCCGTCGCCCGCTACACGAAGAAGCGCCCGCTGGGCGGCGCGGTACTCGCCGCAGCCGGTGTGTTCGCCGCCAAGGGTTGGCACGAGCAGGCCGGGACACCCACCGCCGCCGCGCTGACCGGCCTGTACACGATCGCCTTCGGCGCCTCGCACCCGCTCGCGAAGAAGATCGGCGCCTGGCCCTCGGTACTCACCGTGGCCGCCACCGTCGCCACCGCCTCCTACTCCCTCGCCGACCGCAAGGCGTAACCGTCCACCGTCGCGCAAACCACGGCCACCAGGCTCGGACCCGAATCACGGCGGGTCCCGGTCACCGTGGCGCGGCTCTCGGCCGGGCCCGAACCGGAGCAGGTCCGGTGAGCGGTCCCGGCCGCGTCCATGACCGCGAAGTCGTCGCCTACACCTCCTCGGGACCGAGCACGCCAAGCTCGACTTCCTCGAAGACGCGCGACCGCCACGAGTCCTCGTCCTCGAATATGGCCGGATCGCCCTGCCGGGCCTGCTCGATCACGTCTTCGACGTAGTCGTCGTGGTCGTCGTCGGCTTCGCGCTTTCCCGAGTGGACGAAGCCCTCCCGGATCCTCGGGACGCGCCGCAGTCCCGACACCGAGGAGTCGACGAGCCGGTACCGCCGGCCCGCGTCGCGCTCGTAGTCGTGAAGCATCCATACTTCGCCGCTGTCGAGCAGCACCCGGTACGTGTTGACGCCATCCTCGACTCCGCCGAGGAAAGCGGCTCGGCCCCACGGCAGATCCCGGACGGACAACTCCCGACCCGAGTCCCACACGAACATTCGATGGCAGTCGGTCGGCAGCCCCCGCTCGCTCGACGCACGGGCCGCCGCACCTTCCATGGCCGGACTCGAGAGAGCACTCGTGTCATATGGCAGCCACGTCACGCTCGCCGACCTGCAACCTCCGGCACCCGAGCCATCCAAGCAAATCGCTCCTCTCGGGCCCGGCAGGACGACCCGACGCAGGTGGGCGCGGACCTGTGCCAAAACGCGTCGAAACGCGTCGATTCGCATTGTGCACGATCCCGTTGCGGCCGACGCCGGACATGCTCGCACCACAGCACCGCAGCACCGCAGCACCGTGGCACCGTGGCACCGCGGCACCGCAGCACCGCGACACCACAGCGTCGTTTCGTCGTCGGGGCTCGGGCCGAACACCGCCTCGACTCGGGCGAGGGTTGTGAACCTCGCCCGAGCCGGACGCGAGTACGGGTACGAGTGTGGATGCGGGTACGGGCGATCTCAGGTCGGTTGGTGGGCGGCGGACTCGGCGTCGCGGAGGAGGGTGATCAGGTCGCTTCGGGCCCTGGCCACGCGGGAGCGGACCGTGCCGATCGGGCAGCCCGCAATGGTCGCGGCCTCGGCATAGCCGAAGTCCAGGACCTGGGTCAGCACGAACGCCTCGCGGCGCGCCGGCTGCAGCGCCCCGAACAGGTCGTCCAGGGCCAGCCCCTCCTCGAAGCCGGGACGGGAGATGTCCTGGCGGCGCTCGGCGACCTCGACCCAGTCCTCGACCGAGGCGGTGCGCGGTCGGGCCGCCGCCGCGCGATAGCGGTCGACGACGGTACGTCGGGCGATGGACAACAGCCAGGTGCGGACCGAGGACGCCCCGGTGAACCGCGGCAGGGCCGTCCAGGCCCGCAGATACGTCTCCTGGGTGAGGTCGTCCGCGCTCTGTACGTCGGTCAGATACGCGACGAACCGCCACACGTCGCGATGCGTGCCCCGGACGAAGTCGTCCACGGCGTCCGGGTCGCCGGCCGCGCCCGCCAGGGCCCGGGCGGTCAGGTCGAGGTCATGCACCGGATACCCCCACACCCTGGACGAGGTACGTCGGTGCGTCGGCTCTCGCGGGCCGGTCCGCCGACCCCGCCGGCGGATGGTCGGCCCGGCGCGCCGGGTGGTCGAGAAGGTGCCAGGAAGTCACGTTTTACGTCCTCGTCATGCGGGCGGCGATCGATCGGCCCGGGGCGGATCGATGCCGAGCTGGTGGGCGGGACGCCCGCCGGAGCCGAGCGCGGGGCGCGGTCTCGACGGCGGTGCGCGAATCACCCGACGGCGCCTCGGTGTGTGACCGTTCCGCTCGGCACCGGTGTCGGATTCGGACACGGCGACGGGCGAGTCGGTGCGCTGGGCGCTCCTCGGGTGGCGGGTACGCCCGGGTCCACCGACGGCGACGCGGATGCGTACCGGGTCGGCGTTACGGCCTGCGGTGTGCTCGGTCGCGCGAGTTCAGCGCGAACGTGGGCCGGGGCACGGGCACACGCTCACGGGCGCGACGCGCGTACACGTGGCGCGGCGGCGGAAGGCACGGCCGGAAGGCACACGCGGGTCGGGTGGACGGCTCAGGCGAACAGCACCGCGGGCGGCCCGCGGCCCGGCAGCGGGCGGCAGACCCATTTCGCGATGGCCCGTTCGCCGCGATCGCGGGCACGGGGCATCCCCGGCAGTCGGGTGGCGACCGGCGCCGACCAGGCGCCGACCAGGGCGAGTACCACCGTGCCCGCCATCGTGGCGAGCAGGCGCAGCAGTCGGAAGACGGCCTTCTCGCCGTGCCGCAGCCACAGGCCGCAGCCGAGCGCGGCGAGCACGTGCGCGGCGAACATGCCGCCGGGGCCCTGGCCCATGACCGCCATCACCGCGCCGTCGTGGTTCATCCCACCCGCGCCGGCCACATGATGCCCGCCGGACGGCGGTCGACCGAAGCCGGCCGCCTCCGGTGAGCCGCCGGCCAGGTTCGGGTCCAGGCGCATCCGGATCAGGAGTTCGGTGACCGACCGGGTCGGCGCATCGCCGGGTCGGTCGTCGTTGCACAGCAGGACCTGAAGCCACTGATCGCGAAAGCGGGCCGCGCCGGTCGGTTCGGGAACCGGTTGGCGGGCCAGCGTGAACAAGGTGTGCAGGCCGGCCTGGGCGGCCAGTACCGCACCGGTGATCACGCCGAGGCCGCGCTCACGATCGGCCACGGCCCAGGCGAGGACGCCGATTCCGACGCCGGCGCCGACGGGTGCGGCCCAGTGGACCGGCGCGTCGGACATGAGCGTGTGCCCGAACAACGCGAGCAGCACGCAGATCACCGCGAACATCGCGGCGCGAACGGCTCGAAGCACGGACCGGGCAGGCATGGTGACGTCATGTTCCCATCCGCCGGACCCACCCGAACCCTCGGGTGCCCGGCCGGTTACCGAACTCCTCCCGAAGCCTTCCCGAACCACACCCGAACGCACCTGCGAAAGAGGGGCGTTCCGAACTCGATTGCCGGCATCTCATCAGAAACATGAACAATTCATGGCAATATCGGTCGACTTCCCGCCTCACGCGGGAATCACGACCGCCCGGGGAACCGGAGATCATCGCCGACCGACTACCGGGATGCTCGTGCCCGTCTCCGCGCCCTTCCTCGTGCTCGTGGCCGTGCCGATGCTCGTGGCCGTGCTCGTGCTCGTGCTCGTGCTCGCGACCAGGGCACCCGCCCACGCCTCCGGCCACAACAGCCCCCGCCCCACCACAGCCCCGTCCCGTGCAGTCGTCGTCCCCCGTTCGACCCCTGGAGCCCGATTCATGCCCGTGTTCGCCGGCGGACCCGACGCCCGGAACCGCCCCTGGCCCCTGTCGTTGCGCACCGCCGCCGCGCGCACCGCCGCCGGGTCGACCGGGTCGACCGGGTCGACCCCCGCATCCCGTACCGTGCTCGCCTTCCTCGGCCTGCTCGTGCTGCTGTTCGTCGTCGCGTTCGCGGTCGGGCGCCAGGCCGGACCGGTGGCGCCCGATCTGCACCGGCCCGGACCGCCTCAAACCCCGGTACCGATGGGCGAGGAAGGTGGCGGCGGACACAGCCGGATGGGCCTCGGCACACCCGCTCTCGGCACACCCGGCCTCGGCACACCCACCACACCCGCGCTCGCCGGAGGTGCCCTGTGACCACCTCCGCAGCCCTGCTCACCACCGACGTCACCGTCTCCGGGATGACCTGCGGCGCCTGCGTGAATCGGGTCGAACGTCGGCTCGCCCGGTTGGACGGGGTCAGCGCGACGGTCAATCTGGCCACCGGCCGGGCCCGGGTGGTGCATCCCGCGTCGCTGCCCGTGGTGGACCTGCTGGCGGCGGTCACCGAAGCCGGCTTCTCGGCGACCCTGATCACGGCGACGCCCGCCGCGACCGGACCGGCCGGCGTCGAGCAGGTGGACCACGGCCGGCGCGACCTGCTGCTGACCGCCGCGCTCGCGATCCCGGTCCTGGTGTTGTCCATGGTGCCCGCCTGGCAGTTCACCAACTGGCAGTGGTTGTGCCTGATGTTGGCCGCGCCGGTGGCGACCTGGGGCGCGTGGCCCTTCCACCGGCAGGCCCTGCACGGGCTGCGCTACGCGACCGCGACCATGGACACCCTGGTCAGCCTGGGTGTGCTCGCCGCGTTCGGCTGGTCGCTGTACGCCCTGTTCGTGGGCGGCGCGGGCGAGCCCGGGATGCGGATGGCGTTCGACCTGCTCCCGTCCGCGACCGGCGCGCCCGGCGCCGAGGCCGGCACCGAGGCACACTCGTATCTCGAAGTTGCCGTCGCCGTACCGCTGTTCGTCCTGTTCGGCCGCCGGTTGGAGGAACGGGCCCGACGGCGCACCGGATCGGCGGTACGGGAGTTGGCCACGTTGGTCCCGGACGAGGCCGCCGTGCTGCACCCGGGGCCGGCCGGGAAGGAGGTCGAGGTGACCGTGCCGACCGCGTCCTTGACGGTCGGTCAGGTGTTCGTGGTCCGCCCGGGCGACCGGGTGCCGGCGGACGGGGTCGTGGTCGAGGGCCGCTCCGCGTTGGACGTGTCCCATCTGACCGGGGAGAGCCGGCCGATGGAGGTCGGCCCGACGGACCCGGTGCCCGGCGGGAGTGTCAACGAGGGCGGCCGATTCACCGCCCGGGCCACGGCGGTCGGCGCGGACACCCGGCTCGCCCGGATCACCGCCGCGGTCGAGGAGGCCCAGGCCGGCAAGACCGGCGCGCAGCGCCTGGCCGATCGCATCGCGGGCGTGTTCGTGCCGTCCGTGCTGGCGACGGCGGTGACCGTACTGGGCTTCTGGCTCGGCGCGGGCGGCGCTCCGCAGGCCGCCGCCGCGGCGACGATGGCCGTGTTGGTGGTCGCCTGCCCGTGCGCGCTGGGCCTGGCCACGCCCACCGCGATCCTGGCCGCGACCGGCCGCGGGGCCCGGATGGGCGTCCTGATCCGCGAACCCGCCGGCCTGGAGCGGCTGCGCCGGGTCGGCACCATCGTGGTGGACAAGACCGGCACGCTGACCACGGGCGGGATGAGCCTGCTGCGCCACGAGCCGGCCCCGGGCGTGGCTCCGGGCGAACTGTTGTCCCTGGTCGGCGCGGTCGAGGCCGGGTCCGGGCATCCGATCGGTCGGGCCGTGGCCCGGGCCGCGACCGAGCGCTTCGGTACGTTGCCGCCGGTGGCCGACTTCACCGCCGAACCGGGCACCGACGTACGCGGCCTGGTCGAGGGGTCGCGGGTGGCGGTGTTGCGGCCGGGCGCCGAGGACGTGACGGCGTTGCCGGCGAATCTGCGGGCGGCGCTGGCCGAGGCGGACGCGGCCGGGGACACCGCCGTGCTCGCCACGGTGAACGGCACCCCCGCCGGGGTGTTGGTGCTGGGCGACTCGGTGCGGCCGGAGGCGGCCGGCGCGATCCGGGCCCTGGACCGGCTCGGCATCACGGTGATCCTGGCCACCGGCGACCGCCCGGGGCCGGCCCGCGCGATCGCCGACGCGGTGGGCATCGACGAGGTGCTGAGCGAGTTGGACCCGCACGACAAGGCCGAACTGGTCCGGGGCCTGCGCCGGGACCAGCCCGGCCGGGCGATCGCGGTGGTCGGCGACGGCATCAACGACACCATCGCGCTGGGCGAGGCGGACCTGGGCATCGGCATGGGCGGCGGTACGGCCGCGGCGATCGGCGCGGCGGACGTCACCCTGGTCGGCGACGACCTGACCGCGCTCGCCGACGCGATCCGGCTGTCCCGGCGCACGACCGGCACGATCCGGGCCAATCTCGGCTGGGCGTTCGGCTACAACGTGCTGCTGATCCCGGTCGCGGTGACCGGCCTGCTCAATCCGATGCTGGCCGCCGCGGCGATGTCGGTCAGCTCGCTGGCGGTGGTGACCAACAGCCTGCGCCTGACCCGCTTCCGCCCCGAACGGCGCACCGAAGCCGACCCCGCCCCCGGGCCCCGCCCCGACCGCCGCCCCGACGACGCGAATCAGGACCCGACGTGAAACCCCTCGCCCTGCTCAAGACCGTCGCGGGCCCCCTCGTCGCGGCCGCCCTCGCGCTGACCCTGCTCACCGCCTGGACGGCCGGCGGCCGAGCCGGCAGCGCCCCCGAGCTCTCGATCAGCGACGGCCGCGTGCACCTGGCCACCAACGCCGACGCGACCTCCGCGTACTTCACCATCCGCAACTCCGGCGCCGCCAACGACGAACTCGTCTCGGTCAGCACACCGATCACCCCTGACGCGGGATTCAGCTTCCACACGTACACCGGCTACGCCGGCCGGATGTGGATGACCGCGTCCCTGCCGATCCCGGCCAACGGCCTCCTGGGCATGACCGCGAGCGGCGCCAACATCATGCTCGGCGCGCCCCCGAAGCTCACCCCGGGCCAGATCGTCCCCTTCACCCTCCGCTTCCGACACAGCCCCCCGATCCACACCACGGCCGTCGTCGTCCGCCCCGGCACCTGGACGCCGGCCAAGGCGACCTGACACCCCCGCGACCGGCCCCTCCTCCGCCCGGGCGGGGCCGGCGGTCGCGGGGCCGGCGGTCGCGGGGCCGGGCGCGACCTCGGGCGCCGGGGTCCGCCCCCGCGCCCGGGTCAGCCCGACACCCACCAGCACCACGACCATGCCCGCCACCACCCGCACGCTCAGCGCCTCGTCCAGCACGAGCGCGCCCAGTGTCACCGAGACCACCGGCAACAGATAGCCGACCGTGGCCGCAGCCGTCGGCCCCTCGTCGGCGATCAGCCGCGAGTTCAGGTGGAAGGTGACGCCGGTGCCCAGGATGCCCAGGACCACGACGGCCAGCACCCCGGTGACGGTCGGCGCACCCGGATCGGTGGGCCCGAGCGGCAACGCGAGTGCGGTCAACCCGGTCGCGCACAACAACTGGGCCGCGGACAACGCGAGCGGCGCACCGCCGCGGCCGATCAGATACCGGGCCATGTAGGCGAACGCGACCGCGTAGCCGACCGCCGCGCCGAGCAGGGCCGCCGCACCCCAACCGGCCGACCCGCCGTGCTGCCAGGGCGCGAAGATCAGCAACGTCCCCCCGAAGCCCAGCCCCAGACCGAGCAACCGCAGCGGGTACAGCGCACGTTCGGTGCCCGACACGATCCCGATGGCCAGGGACCACAGCGGCGTCGTGGCGTTCAACACGCCCGCGACTCCGGAATCCACCGTCTGCTCGCCGACCGCGAAGAGAAGGAACGGCACCGCGTTGCAGAACAGCGCGGCCACCACCAGATGACCCCACACCCGGCGCTCGCGCGGGAGCCGCTCACCCGCGGCGCGGGCCAGGACCAGCAGGGCGGCGGCGCCCAGGACGCAGCGCACGACGGTGATGTGCAGCGGGGCCAAGCCGCCGTTCAGGGCGACCTTGATCCACAGGAAGCCCGATCCCCACAACAGGGCCAGTACCGCCATCCGCACCGCCGTCGCACGTGATCCACCGAGCACGATTCGCCTCCGGTACGGGTCGCCTGGGCAGGAATTCGGGATTGGCTTTCACGTTGTCGCACTCCGATCCTTAAGACAAGCGAAACATTCTGCACAAACACTTAAGTGCTCCTACACATTAAGCTTGCCGACATGCTTGATGTGCGACGCATGCAGGTACTCCGGGCGGTGGTCACCGGCGGCTCGGTCACCGCCGCCGCGCGGAGCCTGGGATATACGCCCTCCGCCGTGAGTCAGCAGGTCGCCGCCCTGGAGAAGGAAGCCGGGATCGCGCTGCTCGAACGCGTCGGTCGAGGCGTACGACCCACCGAGGCCGGCCGCCTGCTCACCGAGTACGCGGCGCTGATCGGCGACCATCTGGCCGCGGCCGAGACCGCGCTGGCCGACCTGCGCACCGGCCGCAGCGGGCGGCTGACGATCCACTACTTCGCCACCGCCGGCGCCGTCCTGGTGGCCCCCGCGCTGGCCGCGCTGCGCCGCGAACTCCCCGGTGTCGAGGTCCGGTTGGAGTTGTCCGACCCGCGCCACCCGCTGACGCCGGTGCGCGAGGGTCGGGCCGATGTGGCGCTGGTGGTCCGGCCCGACGACCGGCCGCCCGTCGACGGCCTGCGTCTGGAGCACCTGCTCGACGTGCGCTATCGCGCCGTACTCCCACGCGGCCATCGACTGGCCGCCAAGCGAGTACTCGACCTGGTCGACCTGGCCGACGAACCATGGGTCGCGAGCGAGTCCGAGGGCCCGTGCCGGGAAGTACTCCTGGAAGCCTGCGCCGCGGCGGGCTTCGGGCCGCGATTCGTGGTGGACAGCCAGGACTACGCGACCGCCCAGGGCTTCGCCGCTGCCGGTCTGGGCGTCGCACTGATCCCCGAATCGGCCCTGGACGGCCCCCGGCCGACCACCGTCGTCCGCCGGATCCGCAACCCCGAGCCGACCCGCCGGGTCTACGCTGCGGTCCGCACCTCGGCCCCGCCGCAACCCGCGCTCCGCGCCTTCCTCGCCGGCCTGCGCGACGCCGCGGCCCACTGATGCCACCCGGCGGTCGCACCCACTGATCCCACCCGACGGCCCGCCGATGGATCGAAAGCCGATCGGGAACAATGGGCAGTCGTCCCCAGCCGCGGCCTGCGGCATCCCCGACCCGGCAGGAGTCCCCACACCGTGTCCGACCAGCGCGAACCCGCCCTACCCGGCGGGGCCCCGGACCTCGTCGAACAACGAGCCGACGGTCTCCGCGCCGACTGCGCGAACTGCTTCGCGCTGTGCTGCGTCGCGCCCGCCTTCGCCGCCTCGGCGGACTTCGCCATCGACAAGCCCGCCGGGCGCGCCTGCCCCAACCTGCGCTCGGACGACTTCGGCTGCGGCGTGCACACGCGGCTGCGGGACATCGGCTTCTCGGGGTGCACGGTCTACGACTGCTTCGGCGCGGGACAAAAGGTCGCCCAGGTCACCTACGCGGGGCAGGACTGGCGCCGGGCGCCACACACCGCGAAGCAGATGTTCCGGGTCTTCCCGATCATGCGGGACCTGCACGAACTGCTCCGCTACCTGCACGAGGCGCAGTGCCTGGCCGCGGCCCGCCCGGTCCACGATCAACTGCGCGTCGCCTACCTGGACACCGAGCGACTCACCCTCGGCGAGCCGGCCGAGCTGCTCCGGATCGACGTCGGGGCGCTGCGGCACCAGCTCAACCCGCTGCTGCTGCGGGCGAGCGAACTGGTCCGGGCGGGCGTTCCGGGCAAGAAGAAGGACCGCCGAGGCGCGGACCTGATCGGCGCCCGGCTCAAGGGGGCCGACCTGCGCGGCGCGAACCTGCGCGGGGCGTACCTGATCGGCGCCGACCTGCGTACCGCGGACCTGCGATTCGCCGACGTGATCGGCGCCGACTTCCGCGACGCGGACCTGCGCGGTGCGGACCTCACCGATGCCCTCTACCTCGTCCAGTCGCAACTCGACGCCGCCAAGGGCGACCTGCGCACGACCCTTCCCGCGGCCTTTACGCGGCCTGGTCACTGGGGGACGTGATGGGGGCACGGGCGAGTTTCGGGTGAGATCGAGGCGAGTTTCGGGCGAGATCCGCCCGAGTTCCAGAGCGAGTTCCGACCAGGTCCCGACCGGGTCCCGGGAGATCCGACCGGCTCACGACCGAGCGAGCGGCGGGGCGCTTGGGGGTTGGGTGGCGGGGGCGTCGGGTTGCGTGGCCGGAGCTGGGGGTTGGGTGGCGGGGGCGTCGGGTTGCGCGGCGGACTTCGTGGGGTCGATGCCCAGGGTGAGGGTGGCCAGGTAGCCGGACCCGGGGGAACCGGCGCGGAGCGGGGTGAGGGTGGTCAGGCCGTCCTTGGCGCCGCCCTGGCCGTAGACCATGTCCTCGGCGAGCTTCTTCGGCGTGCCGGTGTGCCGGTTGTACGGGGCCCGGGCGTGGACGGCGGCGACGGTCTCGTCGGGGAAGAAGATCTGGCCGGTGTGGTCGACCGTGCCGCCCTCGTAGATGCCGTCCGTGTTCATGCCGCCGGTGTGCACCTTGACATGGATGTGCGCGGCGCGCGGCTCGTACCAACCGGGAAAAATCGTCACGAACTCCACGACGCCGTCCGCGCCCGCCACCTGATAGCCCCTCAGGTACGTGGTGTCGTTGGCCTTGCTGCCGTCCGCGCCCTCGGCCGGGACGCCGCCTCCGGGGTCGGCGGTGGTGAACCCCGAGTAGTAGCCCCACGCATCGCAGTGCCAGATCTCCACCGCCGCGCCGGCAACGGGCGCACACGCCCCGCTCACACTCGCCACGGTCAGTCGAATCCGCAGCGGCAGGCCGGGCTTGCCCTCGGTGATGTCCTGCCGGACGAACGCGTTGTCGAGGTAGTACGGCCCCTGCGTGACGTCGGCGGTCAGCACACATTGCCCGGCGCCCGAGGAAGTCGCCGCGCCCGCCGCCGAGTTCTTCGAGGTGCCGGAGGAGTTCGAGGAGCCGGAGGAGTTCGAGGAGTTCGAGGAGTTCGTACAACCGACCAGGGCCAGTCCCGCCACGCCGCCGAGGAACAGGAACCGTCGCCGGCCCGGGAAGTCGATGCGGTCGAAGGGATCGCCGGTCCGGTCGTGGTTCCGATCGTGGTTCCGGTCGTCATCGCTGTCGGTCATGGCGCCGACCCTGCCGGGCATTCCTGAAGAGTTCATGAGAGCCGACTGGGCCACCCGTGATCGGCGGGTGTTTCCGATCGGCCCCCGATCCGGCGTACCGCTCACCCGTCCCGCGTGTCGTACACCCGCCGCACCTGGTAGACCCCGTCCGCGACCCGATTCGACCGGGCCCTCAGCAACGGCGCGATACAGGCCGGCCATACGGTCGTTCGGGACCAGATCACACTCGCGAGCAGGCCCGGATCGACCGGGCCGAGCCGGGACAGGTCCACCCCCGACGCATCGACCGCCTGCGCCCGGACATCCTCCTCCAGGCATCCCGCGAGCCGAACCGCCCTCGTAACCGCCGCGCACGCGGCCGTACCGGAGATCACGGCACGCACCTCTCCGTCGGCCCCGGACATCTCGCGCAACAGCCCCTGCGCCGTGTCCAACGCCCGCCCGCTGTCCGCCAGCGCCGTCCCGAGCGCCTGGGTGAGCGCGGTCTGCCGCGGGGACACCGAACTCGGCAGGAACGTCAGCCGATTGCCCAGGAAGCGAGCCTGACCGGCGGCCAGCGACAGCGCGATCAGCACCTCCGTCCGCCGCTGCCACGCGCCGTCCGCCGGCGCGTCGAGCGCACGAAAGGCGCGCCGCACCGCTTCCCCGTGCCCCAGTACCGCCATGCGGATCTCCCGGGTCCGGACACGCAGTTCGATCGTGGTCTCGACCACCCCCCGGACGCGCGGCGGGCACGATTGCGAGCCGGCCGAGCCGGCGCACTCGAACGGGTACAACACCCGTCCCATCGCGCCCACGAGCCGAATCCAGGCCCGGGCCTCGGCCGGCGGATCGGCGACCTCGCCCGCAGCCGACAGCGTGCGTGCGTCGAACTCGGTGAACGTGCGTCGCTCCTCGTCGGAAATGCTCATCGAGCCGCCTCCCGCTGTCACATGTCTCGAACCACAAGCCGAACCGCACGTCGAACCGCACGTCGAACCGAAGGACCGAACAGAAGGCGCCGTACATGATTCGAGCACAAACCGAACACAACCGGAAAGCCCAAGCACGAAAAACGGCCAGGAAACCATCGATGCCCGGCCCGAAGTCGCAGATGACCGGCCCGACCGACGAGAACACGAGGATGAGAAAGGCGCTTTATGGAAAAAGCCGCACGCTTATCCCTCTGATTAACGGTATCAGCAGCAGAGCCCTTTCCTCCATGCATACAACACCCACGGTTACCTCACGAACCTCCCGCGTGACCTCCACCCACGAGGCGCACACACGGCGCCCATCCAGCGCACAACACCCACACCCCGCGCACCAAGACAGCAATCACGCACGCACAAACTGCCGAACCGGCCGCCCGCGACACCGCCCCGGACTGTTGGCAACTCGGTCGGGTTCACTGCGGAGCCTTTCCGAGTGGGCCGGGTGTTCGCGGCGGGCGGTCGCGTCTTGGTCGGGTTGGGTGCGGGTGGCTCAGTGCTAAACGGTCGGCGTGGGCTGGTGGAGATGGCCCCGGGGTCGGGGTCGCCAGCGGTCAGGAGCCCTGGGCTCACCGGCGAGACACAGGCGTTGCTCGCCGGAAAAGGCGCTGGCAACGGCGGAGCCGATGGGGCGGCCCGGTCAGGTTCGCCGGGGAGCCTTTCCGAGTGGGTCGGGCGTTCGCGGCCGGCGGTCGCGTCTTGGTGGGCGGCGGGTGGCTCAGTGCTAAACGGTCGGCGTGGGCTGGGGGAGATCGGCCCGGTCCCACCGTCACCGGCGGCCGGGAACCTGGGCTCCCCGGCGAGACGCGGGCGTTGCTTGCCTGGAAAGGCGCTGGCAACGGCGGAGCCGATGGGGCGGCCCGGTCAGGTTCGCCGGGGAGCCTTTCCGAGTGGGTCGGGCGTTCGCGGCCGGCGGTCGC
>NZ_JBIRRX010000037.1:0-9140 GCF_044333915.1 Embleya sp. NPDC020886
GATACGAGATCAAGGCAGCGCACTTCGGCGCGTTCGTCAGCATCGCCGCCGCATTCATCTGTTACCGCCAATATGCCAAATGAAACGGCTTCTAAGGCACGCCGTCGCCGACCATTCACCGCACATCCTGGTTGTGAGCGCGCATGGTGCCCTACGTGGAAACGTTGCCGGACTCGTCTTGGGGGAGCGGGAGTTCTGCATCGAACTCGGACTGGATAATCCACCGCCGGTGGTGATCCTGAGTGCATGCCACGTCGCACCCCGCGGCGCCGGAGCCGTCAGCATTACGGATCTGCTGATACGTGAGGGAGTACGGGCCGTACTGGGAACCCAAGTGTCCGTCGACGTACTACGCAACGCCACACTGATGGGACGATTCTTCATCAACATCGCGGCGGTCTTGTCTGAGCCCGACGAACACCCCACCCTCCTTGACGTCTGGCACAAGGTGCAGGCGTCGAACGCCGTCACCGACATCCTCCACGCGGGGAGCCCGTCCCTGGGAGCCTGGGTGCACAGCCTGACACCCAGTGGCGTAGATGTCCTTAGCGAGTTCATGCTCAACCGTTCGAAAGGGCGGTTGCGGCTTCCACACATCTATGAGGACACTGAACGCGTCCTCAGCGAGATCGCCGACGACCAAGGCCAAGGCGATCGCGTACGCAATTGGTTTCGCAGGCCGGGCTACGTTCCAGAATCCCTGTTCTACTTCTTCGCTGGCAAACCGGATCGCATTTTCCTCTCCACTCTGCTTGCCAAGATAGAGAAGGAAACGGGTCGCAGCTAAGGACGCACGCCACGTCGTGGTTGGGCTCGGGGTCGAGGCAATGATTGCCATCTGACTGTGTCGAAGTTCACCCCAAGGCTCCACGACCCGCCACAGGAAGGCCAGAACGACGAAACGCGCCGAGAAGCCTGTGCACCAGGCTGATTGATCCGTACAGACGCCCAGTGGGCCGGTACCCGTGACCCACTGAGCGATCGCCGTCGTGTGCGCGACGCCCGACCAGTCGCCGACCGACGCCCCTGTACCTGCCTCAACTTCCCACACCCAGCAGCCACCACGGGCGTGGGGCGGAGGACGTGTCGTCGATCGAAGCGATCGATTGCGATACCCGGCGTTACAGATGGCCCTCGCTCATGAGTTCCTGTTCTGTTGCACGGACACTCAGGAGCGTGGCCGACGGCTCCGGAAGCGGCTCGTCCCGCAGACGGGCGCCCAGACAAGCGATGGCGTGTTCGGCAAGGGGACCGACCGTGGAACTGCGGTGGAACGTTCCCGGCGTGAAGATGTTGGGGGTGAGGCTCACGAAGTACTCGTACCGTGCGCTGAACCCAATGATCTCGGTGAGGCGTTCGCGCAACTCGCGGTCTCGGATCTGCATCGTGGCGAGATCGATCCCGTCCAGGAGCGCCGGGAGCCGCTCCGCCCACGCGTGTTCCTCGGTGTTGCCAGATCCGCCGGAATTGTTGATCGTCGGGAAGGCGCGCCCATGGTGTCGGAGCGCCAATACGGCGTTGACGGTCGTCTCGATCGCGGCATGGGTCTGCATCCGGGCGTGTTGTTCGCGCGCCGCAGTATCCGCCTGCCGTTGAGTCCACCATGTGCCCGCAAACGAGGCGCCAGCGCCGACGATCGTGCCAACGAAGCCAGCGAGCAAGGTTATCCATTCCATGCCCGAATCCTGGCGTGCGAGTCCCGATGGTGTCGGCGGTTCTGCGGGCCCAGCCTGCATACACGGATGCAAGGGCTGTCTGGACGTGTCCCTATGGTGGTGATCATGGACATTTGCCGCAGACTCCAGAGCCGCGCCTCTTACCCCGTTCCGGTTGCGCTCGGACGAAGCCAGACACGAAGTTGTCGTCTCCGGATTCGACTTGACCGATTCGCTTCGGGCCGTCGAAGTAGTCATGGGAGCCGGGTCTCCACCCACCATCGTGCTCCACCCGTCCCGGTCCGCACACGCCCGGCCGAACTCGATCTCCTCGCACGCGTCCACGTCGGCGTTGAGGACGAGGCAGGTCCGACCGCTGCGTGATTCCTGGCCGCCGTCGACCCTGCCGAACTCGAACGCGCGGCTCTTCATCGCCTGGACATCGACCCCGGCCCGCAGGGACTGGCGTCCGCGATGCTCCGCCAACTTCTGGAGTGGGCACATGGCTGCCGGGTCACCGTGCGCGCGTCGCCGCAGGCGGACCGCAGTTGCGGCACTGGCCGGCGTGACCCTGCACGGCACGGTCTGGGTCACCACCACCGACGGCCTGGTCCACCCCGCCCCGTGCGACCCCGGCAGCGGCAACCATCCGTGGTGGGGCGACGGCTGGGGAGACCGACCCACCGAGGCCGCGTGCGTCGTCGACCGACTCCTCGACGACATCGGCGCCGACGCCGACCTCCACGAACACTGGCGACACGCCCCCGCGGGCCTGACCCACCTGCTGAACCGGGAACACCCCGACGGCACCGAACTCACCCGCGCCGCCCTTCTGCACGCCCGCATGACTCGACCCCCACGCGAGCACTGACCCCAGGATCCCGGAGAGCGGGGCCGGGGCGAGTGCGCGAATCGCCACCGGCCGACGCCACGGCGCGGCACCGCAGCCTGGGATCCGAAGAGACCGCCCGGCCCGCTCCCGGACGCGGCTCGGGCGGATCGACCACGACCGGTTACCGGCGCGATCGAGGTGGCGGTCCTGCGGGGCCAGCGCATCGGCAGGCTACGCCGGGGGCGTGAACGAGGTCGTGTGGCGTCCTTGTGGGTCGATCCGGAGCCGGTGGTGCTCACGCCCGGGTCTGCCGGCGCTCTCGAAGTCGCGCCGGACGTTCGCGAGTTCGTCGGCGAGGCGGCGCGGGCCGCACTGGCGGCACGTGCCGTCGGCGTGGACGGTCGCGACGGAGCCGTCGCCGGTCCACAGGGTCAGCGCGTCGGGAAGGTCGCGTTGGCCGAGGTCGGACGCGGGCAGGGCGAGACCGATGGGGAAGCGGAGATCGTCGTCGTGCCACGCGTCGAGCGTCATCGCGCACGGCTCGAGCGGGCCGGTCGGATCCCCCGGGATAGGGAATGCCGTTGCTGCGCGCAGTCGTGCGCAGGCCCATGAAGTAGGCAGGCGTGGCCAGGAACGGGCCTTCGGCGTGGCCGTGTTCGTCGACGGTCAGGCACACCACGCCGGTACCGAGCGGCAGCACGAGGCGGCCGCCGGGCCTGACGGCGGCGAGCCAGGTCTTGGGGACGCGGTCCACGCCGCAGGTGGCGATGAGGCGATCGAGGCTGCGGGGCTCGGCGGGTGGCGGGGTGCCGTCGGCGTGGACGACGGTGACGCGCGGGTGTCCCGCCGCGGTCAACGCGCGGCGGGCGGTGGTGGCGACGTCGGGTTCGATGTCGAGGGTGGTGACGTTGTCGTCTCCGGCGAGGCGGGCGAGGAGGCCGGCGTTGTAGCCGGTGCCGGCGCCGATCTCGACCACGCGCATGCCCGGTTCGATGGCGAGGGCGTCGAGCATGGCGGTCATCAGGGAGGGGACGGTGGAGGACGACAGCGGTGGGCCGTCGTCGCCGAACATCGTCGCCGTGACCAGGAGCTGGTCGGTGTAGACCTCGCGTGTCCAGTCGGGGTGGTCGCAGGTGAAGACGCGGGTCTCCCATGTCTGCGCGGCGGTCTCGATCCGGCGTACGAAGCGGGGTACGTACACGTGCCGCGGTTCGGCGCGGAACGCGTCCAGCACGTCGGGGCGGATGCCTTCGGTAATCATCGCGTCGACCATGGCGTGGCGCAGTCGGCGAGTCTCGTCGGTGTCGGCCGGCGACGCCGCGGGGGTCGTGTCCGCGGGTGGGTGGGTGGTCATCGGGTGCTGTGCTCCAGGTGGTCGACGATGGCGGTGGTGATGTGGTGGTGGCCCGGGACGAAGCCCCACTGGCCTCCGGGGTTGAGTTCGAGGGCGAAGACGCGGTGGTCTCGGGTGGCGATGAGGTCCCAGGCGGCGAAGACGAGCCCGAAGTCCCGGGTGACGGACACTACGCGGCGCGCGAGTGCGGCGGGCAGTGTTCCGGGCCGGTAGGTGGTGTGTTCGTCGGGTGCGGTGCGGATGTCGAGGTAGGGGGCGTCGACGTGGATCTCGGTGGTGAACAAGCGCTCCCCGACGACGGCGACGCGGTACTCGAACGCCCGCCCTCGGACTTCGGCCTGGACGAGGTGCGCGGTGGAGGCGATGCGGGGGTGGCCGGCGTAGGCGTCCGGGACGCGGGTGGTGTTGACGACGTGGCGTGCGCCGGTGGCGTCGGTGTGGGTGATCGGTCCCAGCGTCTTGCCGATGGCCGGGGCGTGGTCGGCGCAGAAGCGGCCGTGGGCGGCGGGTGCGTTGCCGATCCAGGTGTCGGGGGTGTCCAGGCCTGCCGCGCGGAACGCGGCGAGTTGGGCGGGTTTGGTGCAGGCGGCGGCGCGTGCGGGGTCGTTGACCCAGGTGACGTCGGGCAGCGCGGCCAGGATTCCGGACAGGCCCAGGCGGGCCTCGCGTTCGGCGAAGTCGCGTTCCGGGCCCGCCGGGGTGGCGCTCGCGTGGATGGTGGTGGGGCGACGCCAGTAGACGGCGCAAATGTCCTCGAGTGCGATGCGTCGTGTGCCTTGGGCGAGGTGACCGTGCCAGACGCCGTCCCGGGACAGGGTGGCGTCGAGGGTGACGTCGCGGGGGAAGCCGCCGGGGTCGATGCGGGCGCACGGAATACCGCGCTGATTGAGCTCTGTGATGACGAGGTCGGCGGTCGGGTCGACCGGCCCCGTGGCGACGAGCACCCGGGGCCGGCCGGTCCGCGACGCGGGTCGGTCAGAGATCGTCGGCTCCCTCGTCGATGGCGATAGCGGAGTTCCCGTCGGTGCTGAACGTCGACTTCGTCGCCATCTCGATGCCCGGCACCTCCACCAACGGCCGCCCGTCCAACAACGAGACCTGCGTGCGCTCGTCCAGAACCAGGACGCCGGGGAGGTCGATCGCGGTCCCGGCGGGCCGGGCCCGGTCCAACAGCAGCGGGATCAGGGCGTCTTCGGCCGTCTTGGTTGCCTCGGTTTCGGGTTCGAACACGGTCCTCATGGCGATCCCTTTCGTCGTCGGGTCGTGCCTTCAGCGTGCGCCGGCCCGGTGCCGGCGGTCATTGCGGGTGAACGCGCGCGGCATTGAGGTCGAGTGTCAATAGGGGTGGGGCCGGGGCGAATGTCTCCCGGATGGCAGCCGGTTCGGGTTACGGTGCGGTCATCGATCGGTGACGCACCGTCGAGGGGGCGCGATGTCGAGGCCGACCCGGGCGCGACGTGAACAGATACGACGCGAGGCCGCGACCATCCGTGCCCGCTGCGAGCGCGAACGCCGGCCGGTCGAGGAGATCGCGGACACCATCGGGGAGCACATCCCCGAACTGTCCGCGCTGGAGGGGTGGCGCCTGGCGCTGGGCTGGACCCGCGCGCAGACCCTGGCCACCGTCGCGCGCATCTACGCCGACGACGGACTGCAAGTGCCGGGCCTCTCGGCCGAGCAGTTGTGCCGTTTCGAACACGGGCCGGATCGGCCCGGACCCGAGTACGCGCAGGTCCTCGCACGCGCGTACGGCACCACCGAGCACCGGCTCGGGCTGGCGACACGGTGCGCGTGCGGAAGGGACGAAACGAGGGTTCCGGTGGGCGGGCTCGGGTACGGTCGGGCGCGGGAGGCCCACGTCGGGTGGGCGACCGCGCACTGGGGAGTGGAACACGTGACCACCGCCGCCGGACTGCCCGCCGTCCGTGAGTCCCTCCACCTCGCCCTCGCCGACGATCCGCGCGCGTCGCGGGCCCTCGTCGACCTCGCCGAGGCGGCCGTGGAGCACTACGCGCTCAACTACTCGCGTCACCCACCCCAGGTGCTCTTCGGCGAACTCCACCTTGTGCGCGGCATGTTGGTACCCGTGCTCGAACACGCGGCCGGTGGTGGGGACGGCACCACGGTGACCGGTCTGCGGTCGGTCGCGGCCCGGCTCTCGGCGCTGTTGGGCAACCTCGCGTTCCACCTGGGCGACCACACCGGCGCCCAGGCGCACCTGGCCGCCGCCGCGCTGTTGGGCGAACGCTGCGGGGAGGGCAACCTGCGGGCGTGGACGTTCGGCGCGGCGTCCATGGTCGCCCGCGCCGACCGGCGCCACGACGCCGCGCTCGTGCATGCCCAGCGCGGCCTCGCCCTCGCGGCCACACCGCTACGGCGCGCGCAGCTCTCCTCCTGGGCACTCGCACCGTCCCTGGCCGCGCTCGGTCGTGCCGAGGACGCCCGACGGGCCCTCGCCGACGCCGACGACGCCCTGGACGCGTCCCCGGCGCAGGCCCGGGGGCGGTTCGGGTTCGACCGTGCCGAGCATCTCCTGCACGCCGCCGAGACCCACATCGCCCTCGGCCAAGGCGACCGTGCGGGCGAGCACGCGCGCGAATCCGTGGCGGCCGCCGCGTACGCGTCACCGGGTTGGGCGGCGGCCAGCGCCGTCCTGGCCCTCGCCGAAGCCCCCTCCGCGCCCGGCGACGCCGCCGCCCGTGCCCACGACCTCCTCGACCACATCCCCACGCAACACCTGCGCGCCACCACCCGCGAACGCCTGGACCGCCTGGCGTCGGGGCTGCCTCGGGACGTACGCGCCGGCAACGAACTCCGCGAACGCCTGGTGGCGTTACCCCGGGCCGTCGACACCCAGGGACAACCACCGGCGTCGTGAACCCGCCACGACCTGCGGCTCCGTACCGTCGCTCGCGCCCGACATCGCACAGCACCTTTTTCTCGCGCGCCGACGTGAGGACGGGCCCATTCGGGGTCGGCGCACGCCACGGTCGCGGCGGACGGCCGGCCGCCGGTCAGCCCTGTGGTGCGAGGCGTTCGAGAAGTCGCTCGCGTTGTTGGACGCCGAGGCCGCGCACACGGCGACTCTCGGAGATCTCCAACTCGTGCAGGAGCCTCGCGGCCCGCGCCTTGCCGACGCCGGGAAGGGATTCGAGCAGGGCACGGACCGGCATCTTGCGCACGGCGTCGGACTCTGCGGCCAACAGCTCGCCCAGCGACAACCGGCCGCGCTTGAGCGCCTCCCTCACCTCTGCCCGTTCCCTACGCACGAGGGCAGCCTTCGCAAGCGCGGCCCGGCGCTCCTCGGTGGTCAGCGGCGGCACGGTCATCCGGGTGCTCTCCTCGCATCGCTCGGAACGGAACGGGCCCATCATCTCTCTCCGCCCGCGGCTTCGACCAGCGACTTTGCCGATGGCGGCGGGCAACCGGTGTCCCGATCGACAGGGTGTGCGCACGACGTCGTCCGGCCGTACGGGATATGTCGCGTGGGTCGGGGCTGTGCGGGAATCACGGAAACGCGTATGTCCGCCGCGGACTTCTCGTCCCATGAAAGCCGGGACGCTTTGCAGGTCGACGACCGGTCGGCCGCGAAAACCCGGCGAAGGCACGGGTGAGGTACCCATCGATGTCGTCGCAGGCCAAGCATCGCTACCTGGTCGAGCACCCGCATTGCGCGCGCTGTGCCCGGGAGTCGCGGTGGTCGTCGATCACGACCACGACAAGGGCCTGGCACGCGGTCTGTTCGTCGTGACCGGTCGTCGGCGCGGGTGGTCGTCGGCGTTGCGCGAAGCACGCCATCCACGTCCGGGCGTGTTCGTCCCGGTGCGTCGGAAACGGGTCGGATTCCGGGGCGTGGTGGGCGCCGGGCGAAAACGGTCCTTTGGCACACGCGACGCGCCGGGACGGGCGATCATGTGGGCATCATGGAAGTGGGAAGTCCCCTCCCATCGGTAGAGGGAACCCAGCGCCCCGGTCGACGAGGTCGTGCCTCTCCGGTGGTCCCGGTGTCATGAGAGGAAGGAGTCGTCGGATGATCACGTCGACGGTCGACGAACTGCGTGTATCGCTGGAACGCGAGGCCGAAGAACTGGCCGAGCACCGCGACGAACTGCGGTCGGAACTCGCCGAGGTGGAACGGCAATTGGAGGCCCGCCGCAACGCGGTGGAACACCTCGCACTGATCCGCCCCCTCACTCCTGCGCCGGTGGCGCCGGCCGGCGACGTCCCGACCGAGGAAGCCACCGCGGACACGCCCGTGGTCGCCGGCCCGACCACCCCCAGGAAGCGCCGGCCCAAGACGGCACCGAAGAAGGGCGATCCGGCCCGAGCCCACCCCGCGCACACGGCACCCGCGACCGCTCCCGCGAAGAAGACCCGCGCGAAGAAGACCCCCACCGCGAAACCCACCCCCGAACCGGCGACCGGGCGACCGGTCCGAACCCACCTGCGCGACGAACTCGCCGAAATCCTGGAAAAGACCGGCGAACCCATGAACGTCCGCCAACTCACCGAAGCCCTCGGCGAAACCACCACCAAGAGCCGCATGGAAAGCGTCCGCACCTCCACCGAAGGCCTCGTCAAAGCCGGACGCGCCCTCAAGACCGGACGCGGACTCTTCGCGGGCACCACCACCTGACCCCCACACCCCACCGGCTTCGACGGCCCCCAGGGTCACAGACGCCGGTTCCGCCACCCCGGGAACACGCCTTGCGGAAGCCGAACACGACGACGGCCTCCAGCTCGCCTGGAAGGCCACGTCCCAGGACCCGGCCAACGGACTCGGCCGAACTCGCGGCGGCGATCGTCGGGCGGTGCCGGCCACGCTCAGACCCTGCAACGTCGCAGGTCGACCGTCTCCCCTTCGAGAGACACACTCGGCACCACCACCGCAACCCCAAGTCGCAAGAGGAGTTCCCGCGGGGTTCCCCGGCGGGTTGTCGCAGTGCGGGGATGTCAGGGGGCTCGGCGGGAACGGGAGTGCCGGTCCCCCACGGGTGGCGGCGGCTCGGCGACGAGTCGGCGGGGGCGAAGTGGCGGTCAGGGGCCGCGGTGGGTGCCGGACGCCCTCTCGGCCCAGGTCAACGAACTGGGCGTCCCCGCAGTCGCCAGCCGGGTCGTGGGCAAAACCGTCCGACGCCCCGAGACCGTCATCGAACGCGACCGAGCCGGACCTTGAGAGGGTCGGTGGGATGGTCCGAGTCTGTCTTTGAGGTGCCCTTGATCTTCCGGACAGCGACCCGCGTAGGGTTGTAGGAAACCGGAAAGAGAAAGCACGTGCCAAAGAGATATACACAGCAGT
>NZ_JBIRRX010000038.1:0-8663 GCF_044333915.1 Embleya sp. NPDC020886
ACCATCACCGCCCACAACACCGGCTGCACGACGTCGACCCGGTCCAGCCACTCCTCCGACTCCGACCGCAACACCGACACCAACGACCAGTCCACAAACGGCGCAAGAGCCGCCTCACACTCCGCAACCCGCCCCGCGAACACCGGCGACGAACCCAACAACCCCGCAGCCATCCCCAACCACTGCGAACCCTGACCCGGGAACACCAACACCGGCCGACCGACCGGCAAGGCGGTCCCCGAGACGACACCCGGTACGGCCTCGCCGGTGCTCAGCGCCACCAGACCGGACATCAACTCGGCGCGGTCCCCGGCCGATACGACGCCGCGATGCTCCAGCGCCGACCGGGACACGGCCAGCGCGGATGCCAGCGCGGCCGGCTCGATCTCGGGATGCTCGGCCACGAAGTCGGCCAATCGCCGCGCCTGTGCCCGCAGCGCGCCGTCCGACCGGGCAGACACCACGAACTGCCGGGCAATGGCGGGGGTGTTCGTCACGTCGGGTTCGGACACCGGCACCGCTGTGGGCGCGTGCTCCAGTACGACGTGTGCGTTGGTGCCGCTGGCGCCGAAGGACGACACGCCGGCCCGGCGGGGACGGCCCGTCTCCGGCCACTCGCGGGTCTCGGTCAACAACTCGACCGCACCCGCCGCCCAATCCACGTGCGGCGACGGCTCGTCCACATGCAGCGTCCGCGGCAGTACACCCGCACGCATCGCCATGACCATCTTGATCACACCCGCGACACCCGCCGCGGCCTGCGCATGACCGATATTCGACTTCAACGACCCCAGATACAACGGCTGTTCGTCGAAGCGGTCCCGGCCGTAGGTCGCGATGATCGCCTGCGCCTCGATCGGGTCGCCCAGGGTCGTACCGGTGCCGTGCGCCTCCACCGCGTCCACGTCCCGGCTGCTCAGGCCCGCATTGGCGAGCGCCTGGCCGATGACCCGCTGCTGCGACGGACCGTTGGGCGCGGTCAGACCGTTGCTCGCACCATCCTGGTTGACCGCCGTGCCGCGCACCGTAGCCAGCACCCGGTGGCCGTTGCGCCGGGCGTCGGAGAGCCGTTCCACCAGCAGCACACCGACACCCTCGGACCAGCCGGTCCCGTCGGCCGCGGACGAGAACGCCTTGCACCGACCGTCCGGCGACAGCCCACGCTGGCGGCTGAACTCGACGAACACCTCGGGCGTCGACATCACCGTCACACCACCGACCAGCGCCATCGAGCATTCGCCGCTGCGCAGCGCCTGGCCGGCCAGGTGCAGGGCCACCAGCGACGAGGAGCAGGCCGTGTCCACGGTCACCGCCGGGCCCTCGAACCCGAAGGTGTAGGAAACCCGACCGGAGACGGCACTACCCGACTTGCCGGTCAGCGCGTACCCCTCGACCTCGGCGTTCACCGGGCCCGTGCCGTCCACGTAGTCGTGGTACATGACGCCGGCGAACACGCCGGTCCGGCTGCCGCGCAACGTGGCCGGATCGATCCCGGCCCGCTCGAACACCTCCCACGAGGTCTCCAGCAACAACCGCTGCTGCGGGTCCATCGCCAACGCCTCACGCGGCGAGATCCCGAAGAAGCCGGCGTCGAACAGCCCCGCGTCATAGAGGAATCCGCCCTCGGACGCATAGCTCTTCCCGGACGCCGCAGGATCCGGGTCGTACAGGTTCTCCAGGTCCCAGCCACGATCGTCGGGGAACCCGGCGATCGCGTCCCGGCCGGCCGCGACGAGGTCCCACAGGTCCTCCGGCGAGGCCACCCCGCCCGGATAGCGGCACGCCATCCCGACGATCACCACGGGATCCCCGTCGACCACCACCCCCGCGACCGGCCCCGCGTCGACCGCGACGGCACCCACCAACTCGGCCCGCAGATAACCCGCGATCGCCGCCGGAGTCGGATAGTCGAACACCAACGTGGCCGGCAACCGCAGACCCGTCGCCGCACCCAACCGGTTCCGCAGATCCACCGCCAACATCGAATCGAACCCGAGATCCTTGAACGCCCGCCCAGCGCCCACCACCTCACCCGACTCGTGACCCAACACGAGTGAGACGTTCGTCCGGACCAGGTGGAGGATCTCGGCCTCGCGCGCCTCGTCGTCGAGCACCGCAAGCCGGGACGCGAAGGTGGATCCGGCCGCGTCGGCCGCACCGGTCGCGATCCGACGGCTCGTCGCGCGTACCAACCCGCGCAACACGTCCGGCAACGCGCCGGCAGCCGCGCGGGTCCGCAGCGCCGCCGGGTCGAGCAGGACCGGCAGGAGGTGCGCCGCGTCGGAGCGCACGGCGGCGTCGAAGAGAGCGAGCCCGTCCTCGTCGGTCAGGGCGCGCACCCCGCGACGCAGCGCCCGGGCGGCCGCGCTGCCCTCGGTATCGGCGGTCATACCGCTGGATCGGGCCCACGGGCCCCAGCCGAGGGAGATTCCGGGGCGGCCGGATGCCCGGCGGTGTTCCGCCAGGGCGTCCAGGAACGCGTTGGCCGCCGCGTAGTTCGCCTGACCGCTGTTGCCGAACACACTCGCGGCGGAGGAGAAGAGCACGAAAGCGGCGAGGTCCAGATCGCGGGTCAACTCGTGCAGGTTCACCGCACCGTCCACCTTGGACCGCAACACGGTGTGCAACCGCTCGTCGGTCAACGCCTCCACCAGGCCGTCGTCCAACAACCCCGCCGCATGCACCACACCGGTCAACGGAACCCGAAGACCCTCCAGCACACGGACCAGCACATCCCGATCGGCCGCATCGCCCGCCTCGACCACAACGGACGCGCCCAGCTCCGTCAGCTCCGCCACCAAATCGGGGGCTCCGGAAGCCTGTTCGCCCCGGCGACTGAGCAACACCAGGCTCCGCACGCCGTATTCGGTCACCAGATGCCGGGCCACCAAAGCGCCCAACGTGCCCGTACCGCCGGTGATCAGCACCGTGCCCGCACCGAACGACGAGCCCTCGACGCCCGCATCGACCGCATGCCGCACCAGACGCGGCACCGACACCACATCCCCACGAACGACAACCTCACGCTCGCCGCACGCCAAAGCCCCGGACAACCCGGCAACCCAATCCCCGCCATCGACGTCGACCAGCGCGAACCGGTCCGGATGCTCCGTCGCCGCCGACCGCACCAGACCCCACACCACCGACGACGCCACATCCGACACCACCGACCCCGACCCGGACCCCACCGCACCCCGAGTCACCACCACCAGACGCGACCCCACAAAACGCCCGTCACCCAACCACCCCCGCACCACCGACAACACCCCCACCGCAACCGCATGCGCGGCCTCGGCATCCGGGAAGGCCCCGGCCGGGTCGGCGGCGTCCTGCGACGACGAGATCCCGCACGGAAGCAGCACGACCTCCGGAATCGGGCCACCCGCGTCGACGGCTGCGCCGAGCGCGCCGAGGTCCGAGTACACGGCCAGGGGCCCGGCGGCCGGTTGCGCGTCGATCGCGGCCAGTACCGCCCACTCCTCGGGCAGCGACTCGCCCATCGCATCGGCCGAGCTCGGGGCAGGCACCCAGTCGACACGGAACATGCTTCGGGCACGGTCGCCCCGCGCCTCCCGGAACTCCTCGATCGAGACCGGCCTGACCACCAGCGAGTCGACGGTCAGCACCGACCGACCGGCCTGGTCGGCCAGTTCGACGGCAACCTCGTCGGGACCGAGGTGCGCAAGTCGTACGCGCAGCGCGGTCGCACCGGTCGCGGCCAGGGACACGCCCGCCCAACGGCTCGGCAGCCGCAGGCGTCCGTCCGCGGGGCCGCCGAGGGCAATGCCGTGCAACGCGGCGTCCAGCAGGGCCGGATGGATGCCGAATCCGGACGGAGCCTCGTCGTCCGTGGGCAGCGCCACCTCGGCGCAGAGGTCGTCCCCGACGCGCCAGGCCGCCCGCAACCCGCGGAAGAGGCCGCCGTAGTCGTGTCCCGCCTCGGCCAGGCCGTCGTAGAAGCCGTCGAGGTCGATCGCCTGTGCGCCGGCCGGTGGCCAGGCCGCGGCCCACTCGACCTCCCGGCCCGCACCGGTCGCCAATACGGCCGTGGCGTGCCGCGTCCAGCCGTCGGCGGCATCCGCGTCGGCCGGGCGGGAATAGATGCCCAGGCCGTACGTCCCGACGTCGGCGGACTCGTCCACCCGTAGCTGGATGCGTACCGCGCCCTGGTCCGGAATCCGCAGCGGGGCCTCCAGGACGAGTTCCTCCAGCAGGTCGCAGCCCACCTCGTCCGCCGCGCGAACGGCCAGGTCGACCACGGCCGCGCCGGGAAGCACCACCGATCCGGCAACCCGGTGACCGGCCAGCCACGCGTGCGAGCCGAGGGAGAGCGATCCGGTCAGGACGAGGCCGTCGGAGTCGGCCAGCCGTACCGCAGCCCCGAGCAGCGGGTGGTCGGCCATGGTCAGTCCCGCCGACGTGAGGTCGCCGGCGGTCGAACCGGCAGTCGCCGGCCAGTACCGCCTGCGCTGGAAGGCGTACGTCGGCAGTTCCACCGGCCCGGCGCCCCCGCCGTCCAGCAGCGGTCGCCAGTCGACCGGCAGGCCCACGGCGAACGCCTCGGCAAGCGCCGCGGTGAACCGGTCACGGCCCCCCTCGCCCCGACGCAGCGTGCCCATGGATACCGCTCGGGCCTCGGCGGACTCGATGGTGTCCCCGATCGAACCGGTCAGGACGGGGTGTGCGCTGGTCTCGACGAAGGTGTCGAAGCCCTGCGCGAGCAGCAGCCGCACCGTCTCCTCGAACCGCACGGTCTCGCGCAGATTCGTGTACCAGTACTCCGCGTCGAGCGCGGCGCCCTCCACCCGCTCCGCCGCCACCGCCGAATAGAACGGAACCACCGGCGCCATCGGCTCGACATCCGCCAACTCCACCAGGAGCCGCTCCCGAATGGACTCCACCTGCACCGAGTGCGACGCGTAGTCCACCGGCACCCGACGCGCCCACACATCCCGCGCGTCACAGTCGGCAAGCAACTCGTCCAGCGCGGCGGGCTCACCCGCCACCGTCACCGACGCCGGACCATTCACCGCCGCCACCGACACCCGACCCTCGAACCCCGCGATCAGCTCCCGCACCCGATCCACCGGCAAACCGACCGACGCCATCCCACCCGAACCGGCCAGCGCCAAAATCGCCCGACTCCGCAACGCCACAACCTTCGCCGCGTCCTGCAACGACAACGCACCCGCCACACACGCCGCAGCGATCTCACCCTGCGAATGCCCCACCACCGCACCCGGCTCGACCCCGAACGACCGCCACAACTCGGCCAACGAGACCATCACCGCCCACAACACCGGCTGCACCACATCCACCCGGTCGAGCCACTCCTCCGACCCCGACCGCAACACAGACACCAACGACCAGTCCACAAACGGCGCAAGAGCCGCCTCACACTCGCCAACCCGCCCCGCGAACACCGGCGACGAACCCAACAACCCCGCAGCCATCCCCAACCACTGCGAACCCTGACCAGGAAAGACGAAGACCGTCCGGCGCGCAGCCTGTGCGATCCCCTGCACCACACCCGTCGCGGGTACGCCGGCCGCCAGCGCCTCCAGGCCCGCCGTCAACTCGGCACGGTTCCCGGCCAGTACGACGCCACGATGCTCCAGTGCCGACCGCGATGCGGCCAACGCCAGGGCCAGTGCTCCCGGTTCGGCCTCCACCCGATCGGCGAGGAACGAGATCAGCCGACCCGCCTGTGCCCGCAACGCGACATCCGAGGCACCGGACAGTACGAACGGCAGTGCCAACCCCGGCGGATCCTGCGCCGGAACCCCGGCCGGATCGGCACCCCGTTCCGGCTCCGCCAACGGCTCCGGTGTCGTGGCGGGCGCCTGTTCCAGCACCACATGCGCGTTCGTACCGCTGATCCCGAACGACGAGACACCCGCTCGCCGCGGTCGACCCGTGTCCGGCCACTCCCGCGCCTCGGTCAACAGCTCGACGTCGCCCGCCATCCAGTCCACATGCGAGGACGGCGCGTCGACATGCAGCGTGCGCGGCAGTACACCCTCGCGCAGCGCCATGATCATCTTGATCACGCCGCCGACGCCCGAGGCCGCCTGGGCATGGCCGATGTTCGACTTCAACGACCCGAGATACAGCGGCTGTTCGTCGCCACGGTCGCGGCCGTACGTGGCCAGCAACGCCTCCGCTTCGATCGGGTCGCCGAGCGTGGTACCGGTCCCGTGTGCCTCGACCGCATCCACGTCCCGCGCACTCAACCGACCGTTCGCCAACGCCTGCCGGATCACCCGCTGCTGCGAGGGACCGTTCGGCGCGGTCAGCCCGTTGCTCGCACCGTCCTGATTCACCGCGGAGCCGCGGACCACGGCAAGTACCCGGTGGCCATTGCGCTGCGCGTCCGAGAGCCGCTCCATCAGCAGCACGCCGACGCCCTCGGACCAGGCCGTGCCGTCGGCACCGTCCGCGAACGCCTTGCAGCGGCCGTCGTCGGCCAGTCCCCGTTGGCGACTGAACTCGATGAACATGTCGGGGCTGGACATGATGGTCGCGCCGCCGGCCAGTGCCATCGTGCACTCGCCCCGGCGCAGGGCCTGGGAGGCCAGATGCAGGGCGACGAGCGACGAGGAGCAGGCCGTGTCCACGGTCACCGCCGGGCCCTCGAACCCGAAGGAGTAGGCCAGTCGGCCCGAGGCGACACTGCCGGTGGTGCCGGTGAGTCGGTAGCCCTCGACGGCTTCCGGCGTGCGGCTCAGCAACGGCCCGTAGTCCTGCGACACGGCACCGATGAACACACCGGTCGCACTCGCCTTCAGCGGTGCGGGGTCGATCCCGGCCCGCTCGAACACCTCCCACGACGACTCCAGCAACAACCGCTGCTGCGGATCCATCGCCAACGCCTCACGCGGCGAGATCCCGAAGAACTCGGCGTCGAAGTCGGCGACCCGGTCGAGGAAGCCGCCCGCACGGACGTAGGTCTTGCCCGAGCTGTCCGGGTCGGGGTCGTAGATGCCCTCCAGGTCCCAGCCGCGGTCGGTCGGGAAGTCGCCGATCGCGTCGCGGCCCTCGGCCACCAGCCGCCACAGATCCTCCGGCGAGCCGACACCGCCCGGGAACCGGCAGGCCATGCCGACGATCGCGATCGGTTCGTCGTCCCCGACCGACACCGTGGGTGCGGGCAACGCGGGTGGTGTCGCACCCGGTTCACCCAGAATCCGGGTCTTGAGGTGCCGGGCCAGCGCGACCGGTGTCGGGTAGTCGAAGGTCAGCGAGCCGGAGAGGTGCAGGGCGGTCGCGGCATTGAGCCGGTTGCGCAGTTCGACCGCGGCAAGGGAGTCGAACCCCACCGCCTTGAAGGTTTGTTCCGCCCCGATCAGGTCGGCCGACGTGTGGCCGAGCACGAGGGCGGCCTGGGTCCGGACCAAGTCGGTGAGCAGTTGCTCCTGTTCCGCCCCGGACCGCCCCGACAGCCGTTGGGACAGGGCGGATTCGCCGCCCACTGCCGCCACCGCGACCTGCGCGGCACGGCGGGCCCGGGTGCGCACCAGGCCGCGCAACAGTGCGGGAGTCGCGCCCTGGGTGGCTTGCGCCCCGAGTGCCGTGTGGTCCAGCCGGACGGCGGCGAGGTTCGCGGCACCGAGGTGCAGGGCCGCGTCGAGCAGGCCGAGGCCCTGTTCGGCGGTCATCGCAACGATGCCGGCGCGGCGCATCCGGGCCAGATCCCGGCGACCGAGTTGCCCGGTCATACCGCTGGCGTCGGCCCACAGACCCCATGCGACGGAGGTGCCGGGAAGCCCGGCGAACCGACGGCGGGCGGCGAGGGCGTCCAGGAACGTGTTCGCGGCGGCATAGTTGGCCTGCCCCGGGGTGCCCAGCAGGCCGGCGACCGAGGAGAAGAGCACGAAGGCGGAGAGGTCGTGGTCGGCGGTCAGTTCGTGCAGGTTGATCGCGCCGTCGACCTTCGCGCGCAGCACGTGCCCGAGCTGTTCGGGGGTCATCGACTCGATCAGGCCGTCGTCGACGACACCGGCGGCATGCACGATCGCGGTGAGCGGGGCAGCCACGGGTATTCGGGCGAGCAGCGCGGCGACGGCTTCCCGATCGGCCGTGTCACACGCCTCGACCACCACGCGGGCGCCGAGGGCCACCAGGTCGTCCGTCAACTCCCGGGCGCCGGGTGCGTCCGGCCCCCGACGGCCGGCCAACACCAGGTTGCGAATGCCGTATCGGCTGACGAGATGGCGGGCCACCAGGGCACCGAGCGTGCCGGTCCCGCCGGTGATCAGCACCGTGCCGTCCGGGTCGAGCGGCACCGGCATGCCCAATACCAACTTGCCCACGTGCCGCGCCTGCGACATGAACCGGAACGCCTCCGGCGCCCGCCGCACATCGAACGACCGCACCGGAAGCGGCTCCAGGACAGCCGCCTCGAACAGGCCCAACAGGTCGCCGAGCAACGCCCCGATGCGCTCCGGCCCCACGTCCAACAGGTCGTACGCCTGATACGAGACACCCGGATGGGCCGCCTGAACCGCATCCGCATCCCGGATGTCGGTCTTGCCCATCTCCAACAACCGGCCGCCATCGGCCAACAACCGCAACGACGCGTCCACGAACTCGCCCGCAAGCGAGTTCAACACCACATCCACACCACGACCACCGGTCGCCGCACGGAACCGCTCCTCGAAATC
>NZ_JBIRRX010000039.1:0-6732 GCF_044333915.1 Embleya sp. NPDC020886
GATACGAGATCAAGGCAGCGCACTTCGGCGCGTTCGTCAGCATCGCCGCCGCATTCATCTGTTACCGCCAATATGCCAAATGAAACGGCTTCTAAAGCCCCGCTTCCAGGTGCCGGACCGGGACGTCTTCTACGCCTTCAAAGCCCAAACCGCGGGACTGGTCGTCGGAGTCGTCGACGTCACCAAAACCAGCGCGAACGGCCAAGTCCGGGTCCTCGACAACAACAACAACCCACTGGCGCAAGCCCACTGGGAGCACAGGGGATCGGCCACCGTCGTCGCCCGGATCAACAAGGACCAAACCTTCAAAGTCGGCTCCACCCGTCGCTGGGACAGCGACGCCGACGCGTACTGCACGTTCTACTGGCTGCCCTTCGGCTCCGGGAGCGCCACCGCGCTCGCGCTGGAAGACCCCGAACCCAACACCTGACCCCTTCCGCGCACCACCGCCGGCCGCGCCGTCGGAATCGCACCGGTCAACCCCGTCGCGGACCCGGGCAACGTCGAGCAGACGCGGTCGAGTGCCGTTTGCCCCGCCCACTCGTCCACGAGCAGGCGGGGCACCGGCGTTTCCCGACCGGTGCAGGCACACGGGCGTTCGCCGGAATCACCAAGGATGATGCGCTGCACCTCGTCACACGTCTGCGCCGTGCGTTGCCGCGAGCGACGTGCCGAGGGACGGAAGCGGTCGGCACCCCCAAGGGCCGGAAAGCCGGCGGCATCGTCGGTACGACGCGCACGGGCGTGGTGCCGATCTCAGCCGACGGTGAGGTCTGGCATATCCCACTGCGGGCCGTCCGTCGTGCCGCAGGTCACGAACTGTCGCGTGCGGGTGGCGGTGTAGGTGAGGTCGACGGGGCCGGGTCGTCCGGCCGTTTGCCACCAGGCGGTGGCCGTCTCGACGCGTGTCCACAGGTCGTGGGGTCCCCAGGTCCAGGCGGGGTGGTCGCCGTCGGGGTCGGACACGGCCAGGGCGTACGTCCCGTCCGGTCCCCACGCCTGGATCCGCTGGTGGCCCCGGTCCTCGATGTGGGCAGCGATGCGCACGTCGGGCAGCACGATGCCCAGGATGGCGACGAGATCGGGATCGGTGAGTTCGGCGGGGTCGATCGCGCTGTCGCGGTCGGGTCGCTCGGCGCCGGGCCCGGCCCAGGTGGGGTCGTCGTGTCCGGTGAGGGTCATGAAGGCGCTGTCGCCGACGAAGCTTCCGGTCGCGGTGCCGGTGTCGTCGACGTCCAGTGCCAACAGGTGCCCGGCGCCGTCGGCGCCTCCGACCCAGAGGGTGAGGATCCGGCCCCGGGCCGGGTCTGTTCCACCCACGCGTAGGGCACGCGCCGCACCGCCCCGGTCGCCTCGACGCGGTCGCACGCCGGCTGCCCTTGTGCCCGAGCGTTCCGTCGCCGCCGACCACCCGCAGCCGAAGACACCGGAGTAGTCCGGCAACCGACCTTCCGGAGCGCGCTCGTGAATGATCTCGGGAGCGAATCACGGCGGCGATCCCGCACCGATGCGGACCGAGGAGTACTCGGGAGCGACATGGGGACCGAGCCCACCACCACGGCCGGCGACGAGGGAAACCATCAGATCCCGACGGCGATTGGCGCAACCGAGGTACCTGCCGCCAGCGACGCCCGCGACAAGCTCCTGGCGCCCATCGGAGCCGAGGCCCGGTCGGTCGTCGAGAGGTCCCCAGGCCAGACGTCTATGGCGCTGGCGGAACTCGCCCGGGCGTACGCCCTGGTGGCCAACGGCACCTCGGCGGTATTCACCCCTGCGATCAGGAGGCAGTGGCTTCGCGAAGACGGGGACACTCGCTTGAAGAGGCGGAACGGAACTCTGAGGTCCCGGTTCGGAGGCATCGGAGCCGGCGACTGGTTCCTGGGTCGATCTCCAAGAGGTGTCCCGGAACTGCGTCGCTCGGCCGGGTCGCCGGTCCTGACCGGTCGACGGCAGCCGTGACCCCGCAGTCACGCCGACCGCCGGGTCACTGCTGGCCCGGAGGGTCCGGCCCCCGCGAGGGCAAGACGTGTACGACCATCGCCGATAGCGCACCCCTCGAAACGAACACTGCACCAGGTCATTGGTCCAGTGATCTGTGCGGGTCGATATTTCCGGGACGCGTGAGGCGTCGCCCCGGGTGGCTCTGTTCGGGTTCGAGATATCAGTCAAGGTGAGGCGAGCCGGACGCCACTTGCGCGACGGCCCCGCGAAGCGAATGGCTCGGGGGGCCGTGGCCTCCACGCCGCGAGGGAACGTGACGCGCACGCGACCTCGGACAGGGGTCGGCCCCGCGAGCGTTGCCCGCGGGGCCGTGGTGTTCGTTCGTCGGTGTCGCGGCCCCGAGGGGTGGGCGCCGTCGGGACCCCGGCCTGTCGGTGTGGTGTCACCCCGTCCAGGTGAAGGTGAATTTGTTGCCCTGGGAGCGGTGGTGGGTGAGGCCGTGGGGGAGTTGGCTCTTGTCGGGGTCGATGTCGACGACGTTGGTGGCGGGGTTCCAGGTGAAGTAGGCGGAGCCGGTGGCGAGGTCCTGGGATGGGGAGACGCGGCGGACGATGAGGTGGGTGGCCTCGGTGTCGTGGGTGTCCAGGGCCGCGCAGGGTGTGCCGGAGACCAGTTCCCGGTGGTGGGTGCCGACTTTGAAGGACAGGGCGTGGGTGTCCTGGGGGTCGCCGGTGGTGACGAACCGGGCGCAGATCTGGCGGGGTTGCAGCGGCCCGCAGTCCTCGTCGGTGTCGGCGACGACGGCCAGGCCGGCGCGGTTGCCCACGGATGCGGCGATGACGGTCCTGCCGGCGGTGGCGGCCAGGAGTCCCGAGGTCTGCCCGTGGCCGTCGTCGCCGGCGGCCAGGAGGGTGCCGTCGCGGGTGAGTGCGGTGGTCACTGCGCCGCCGCCGGTCAGGGTGGCGAGTTTCCTGCCGGCGGCGGCCTCGATGATTCCCCGTACCTGGTCGGAGGGTTGCCCGGTGGCGGTGAGGGTGCCGTCGTCGGTCAGGGCGAGGGCGAAGAACCCGCCGGTGGATACGGCCGTCACCCGTTTGCCGGCGGTCGCCTCCACGAGGTCGGGCAGGTAGGGGTCGAGGTCGTCGGAGATCAGCAGGGTGCCGTCGTCGGTCACCGCCAGGCTCTCGTTGATGCCCGCGCACACGTACACGACATGCCTGCCCTCGGCGGCCGCCAGGAGCCCGGACACCTGTCCCGAGCCGTCGTTGCCCGCGCCCAGGAGTTCGCCGTCCTCGGTCAGCGCCAGAGCGAACCTCGAGCCGATGGCCACCGCCGCGACCTTCCTGCCGGCGGTGGCCTGCATCAGCTCGTAGGAGTACGCGCCGACCATGAGCAGTTCGCCGTCCTCGGTCACCGCGGCGCTCGCGTCGCTGCCCGCAGCGACGGACCGGATCTTTCGGCCCTCGGCGACGGCCACCATGCTCGCCACCTCCGGGCCCGCCCCCAGCAGGGTGCCGTCCTCGACGACCGCGAGCGCGGACCGGCTCCCGGTGGCCACCGCCGTGACGCGTGCGCCCGCGACGGCCTCCAGGATCTCCGACACCACGGTGTCGTCCCCGGCCGCCACCAGGCGCCCCGACGTCACGGTTTTCGACGAACGTTCGACCAACGACATGAGACTGATACCTCTCACCCGGGGAGGCCGTGACCGGCCGTGACACCACCAGAGCACACGGTATCGATCGGGATGGGCGCTCGCCCGGGAACCACCGAACCCCGACCGCAAGAGATTGAACAGCTGCCGGTAGACCCTCTCCAATGACAGGCCGCGCCTGCCACGTTCCCGAATGACATTCAAAACCGTTTCGGCGTCTTGCATTACGCAAACCTCCCGGCCCCGATGCCCCGATCTCCTGTGCCCCTTCGCCCTGCGGACGGCGTTCCCGTCCTCCCCGGCAGGCCGTTACCCCTGCGACTACTACGAGCACTCCGTCGCCATAGGACTCTCGTCCCGTAGGCGATCCCGTGGTACGTCTTCGTTGTACGTATCGAGCTCGACGTAGGCCGCCCATTCATCCCCTTGACCGCCCTCGTTGGGTGGCGCTCCTCGTTCCGGAGGTTGCCCGGCCGCCGCGCACAAGGGGCGGGCAGAACGAGGTGTCGGTGACAGGCATCATTCCGACGGCGGTGGTAGACGCCGCTGGGAATTGGGCTTCAAGCAATCCAGCCTTGGCCGTATCGAGCGGGTCTTGCGGCGCATCGCCTCGGATGCCTCCAGGCGGCCACCGCTTTCCTGGCATGCTGTTGTCCCCTCGCGCTTTCGCGTCCAGGTGAGCCAGGCGACCCAAGAACATCCCTCCGAGTCCTTCCCGACTGCGTCGGGGATACAACAACGCGCCACACGGCGCACCGCGCGCATCCACGTTACGCAGACCGACCACCCTGCGGAGGCCGGGCGTCGCGCTCGGCCGGGTGACGGTCAGGCCTCTCATCAGCGACCGTCGCGGCGTCTCGCCGATGCCGACGCCCGGTCGCCCCTCGCGGGCGGCGCCGGTGTAGTGCCGACCCGCGCCGCCCGCGACCCGCCGGCGGCCTCGGGGGGATGGGCCGGCCGGCGGGCGGCTACCGGCGACGGGGAGACGCCGGACCACCACGACGACCCCAACGACCGACCCGGCCTCGGGTGACGGGCGCTCCACCGACCCCCACACGCGGATGGGCCGGCCCGGGGAACCGGGCCTGCCCATCCGCGTTCGGGCCCGGCGGCCGGTCCGCGCGGGTGTGCCGCGCACGCGCCGGGGCCGACGAAAGCCGCATCCGACACGACGGGTCCAGGTCAACCATCCACCGGAACAGGCCAGTCGTCGCCGACGGGACGCGTTTCCCCCCGCACCCGTGCATGATCTCGAAGGCGCCGCGGGCAAACGCCCCCTGCGTACCCGACCAACCCGTCCCAACCCAGGGAGTAGCCGTGACCACCAGCAAGTCGGAGCCCCTCCAGGTGCCCCTCAGCGAGGCAGCCCAACAAGCCCTTCAGCAAGCCATCGCCCAAAGCACCGCACCCGAGCCCGCCGCCGTCACCGAGGCCCGCGACAAGCTCCTGGCCGCCATCGGCACCGAGGCCGCGAACGTCGTGGCCGAGCACCCGGGAGCCGCGTCCAAGGCGCTGGCCGAACTCGCCCACGCCTTCACCCTCACCACCTCCGCCACACCCACCACGCGCCTGGGCGGCTCGCACACCATCGACCTGATCGTCGAGTTCAACAACAAGGAATTGACGCTCACCCCCCAACTCGTGGTGGGCGAAGCCGAGTCGGACGTCAATTTCAGGCCCCCCTCCGCCTCCCCAGGGTGCTGTTCACCGTCAGGGACGCCTACAACAGCGAGCTGGACGTGTCCCGGCCCCAACCGCACGCGTGACAACGACCGCGCACCGGCACTGACCCTCTCCACACCCGACCACCCCCGACAACGGCGACGGCCGGCCCCGGAACCCGATCCCGAGGCCGGCCGTTTCGTCGCCCGGGGCACAGGATCAGCCGATCCGCCGGCCGGCCCGGAGCAACCTCACATCGGATCCCACATCCCACTCACGTCCAGCGCATCCCCAGCACCGTGAGCGCCTCGACCCGCTCCGCCGGCCATGTCGCCCGCCGGATCTCCGGCGGGGCGGGTCGTCCGGGTGAGCGGCCGGCGCGGTGCTCGTGCGTGGGGCCTCACATGATGTGGAGGCGTTCCATGATGCCTTCCTCGGCGCGCAGGAAGATCTCGTAGCCCTCTTTCCTGGCGTTGTTCCATGATTTCGGCAGCGGGTCGCCAAGCGTCACCCCGAGCGAATCCGATGGCAGCAACGGCCTCGGTCGACGAGACTGCACCGGTGAACAGCCTGCCGCCGATACCCGGCCCACTTCCGCTGCCGGACCCGCGGGCCCGCGATGTCGTTCTCGACTATGCGGGTATGCACGACCTGGTTGCCGACCTGGTTCTGCCCGACGGCGCGTCCATGTACGTCATGAGCGCGTTGGAAACATCCCGTGAACTCATCAGGCACTCGTACTACCGGTACGAGTTCGCCACCGTCGCCGTCATGCATTCCTTGTGTGCCCTGGAGCGCGTCCTCGCCGAGCGGTTGGCCGTCAACAAACCACTCCGGGACCTGATCGAGCAGGCCACCGAGGCAGAGCTCATCGCTGCCGAACTCGCCACAGAGCTGGACCGCAGCCGACTCCTGCGCGACAAACTCGTGCAGGGCGTGATCAGTGCCGACCTCAGCCCGGTCATGGCCGTCCACCTGGTGCGTGCTGTCTTCGATGCCGTCGCCCTGCTCCTTCGTTCACCTGCTGCGGCGGAAGCAACAGCGGCCGACATGAGCGGAGCACAGCCTGAGAACCGACTCGCCCGGTTGTGGAAGGAGCACCTGCGCGCACCGTTTCCGGCAAGCTTCCGCGGCGTGGACGTCGAGGGCGTCGACTTCGTCCTCCTGGACGCCGACGTTGCCGGCCTCGTCCAGAGAGAGTTGAACGGCGGACTCGACGACAATGGCATTGCCATCCTCTGGGCATGCATCGCCGACCTCGACAAGGTCGTGCCCATGATCAACGAGGAGTACTGCGCCTCCTACTTCACGAGGCTTCGAACGGTGGCCGAACTCGCAGGGACGCGCCACGTCCCCACCGCGACCTGACCACCGGGGTCGAAGTGAGGTGCCCCGCGTTTTCCGGACGCCTTGTTCGCTGTCCTTTTATGCGGCGAGTCCGAGCTCGTGGTGGTTTTGCAGGGCTTCGAGTGGTG
>NZ_JBIRRX010000040.1:0-5726 GCF_044333915.1 Embleya sp. NPDC020886
GCAAGAGCCGCCTCACACTCCGCAACCCGCCCCGCGAACACCGGCGACGAACCCAACAACCCCGCAGCCATCCCCAACCACTGCGAACCCTGACCAGGAAAGACGAAGACCGTCCGACCCGAAGACCGCACCGCGCCCGAGAACACCCGCGATCCGGTGTCCCCGGCGGCCAGCGCCGCCAGGCCCGCCGTCAACTCGGCCCGATCCGCGGCGAGTACCACCCCGCGGTGCTCCAGCAACGCCCGCGATGCCACCAGCGCCGACGCCGTCGTCCGGGCGTCCGACTCCGCCGATTCGCCCACGAAGTCGCCCAATCGAAGCGCCTGTGCGCGCAGCGCGGTCGCCGATTTGCCCGACACCACGAACGGCAGCGTGCCACCGGTGGGCCCCGCCGCGGTCGACGGCTCGGGGGCCGGGTCCTCGACGGCCGCCTGTTCCAGCACCACATGCGCGTTCGTACCACTGATCCCGAACGACGAGACACCCGCTCGCCGCGGCCGACCCGTGTCCGGCCACTCCCGCGCCTCGGTCAGCAAGCGCACGTCGCCCGCCGTCCAGTCCACATGCGGGGTCGGTTCGGTCACATGCAGCGTCTTGGGCAGCAGGCCCGCGCGCAGGGCCATGACCGTCTTGATCACCCCGGCGACGCCGGAAACCGCCTGCCCGTGGCCGAGGTTCGACTTGAGCGAGCCGAGCCACAGCGGCAGTTCGGGGTCGCGGCCCTGTCCGTAGGTGGCGATGATCGCCTGGGCCTCGATCGGGTCGCCGAGCGTCGTTCCGGTCCCGTGCGCCTCGACGGCATCCACGTCCCGCGCACTCAACCGACCGTTCGCCAACGCCTGCCGGATCACCCGCTGCTGCGACGGACCGCTGGGCGCAGCCAGGCCGTTGCTCGCACCGTCCTGGTTGATCGCGCTGCCGCGCACCACGGCCAGCACCCGGTGACCGTTGCGCTCCGCGTCCGAGAGCCGCTCCACCAGCAGCACGCCGACACCCTCGGACCAACTCGTGCCGTCCGCCGTCGCGGAGAACGCCTTGCTGCGGCCGTCCGTCGCGAGGCCGCGTTGGCGACTGAACTCGACGAACAGGCCGGGCGTCGGCATCACGCTGACACCACCGACCAGTGCCATCGAGCACTCGTCGCCACGCAGCGCCTGCACCGCCAGATGCAGACTCACCAGCGAGGACGAGCACGCGGTGTCGACGCTCACCGCCGGCCCTTCCAGACCGAAGGTGTACGCGACCCGGCCGGAGCCGACGCTGCTGGCGTTGCCGGTGCCGAGGTAGCCCTCGACGTCTTCGGGAGTACGGTCCAGGCGCGCGGCGTAGTCCTTGGCGAGCATGCCGAAGAACACGCCGGTGCGGCTGCCGCGCAGCGTGGCCGGGTCGATGCCGGCCCGCTCGATCGCCTCCCACGAGGACTCCATCAGGAGCCTTTGTTGCGGATCCATCGCCAGTGCCTCGCGCGGCGAGATCCCGAAGAACTCGGCGTCGAAGTCGGCGACGTCGTCCAGGAATCCGCCCGAGCGCACGTAGCTCTTGCCGTGTCGGCCGGGGTCGGGGTCGTACAGGCCGTCCAGGTCCCAGCCGCGGTCGGTCGGGAAGTCGCCGATCGCGTCGCGGCCCTCGACCACCAGCCGCCACAGGTCCTCCGGCGAGCCGACACCGCCCGGGAACCGGCAGGCCATGCCGACGATCGCGATGGCCTCGTTGTCCACCGCGGGTCGGTCGACCGGGATCGCGGCGACCTCGGCCCCGGCGCTACCGAGCAGTTCGGCACGGAGGAATCCGGCGAGCGCGAGCGGGGTCGGGTGGTCGAACACCAGCGTGGTGGGCAACCGCAGGCCGGTGGCCGTGTTGAGGCGGTTGCGCAACTCGACGGAGGTGAGCGAGTCGAAGCCGAGATCCTTGAACGCGCGTTCGGCGTCCGCCGCTTCGGTGGAGCCGTGGCCCAGGACCGCGGCGACGTTCGCACGTACCAGGTCGACCAGGATGCGGGTCTGCTCGGCCGTCGTGACGTTCGCCAGCTCGCGGGCCAGCGGGTTGTGCTGCCCGACGGCGGTGGTCTCGACGGCACGGCGTACCTCGCGGGTGCGGACCAGACCCCGGAGGAGCCTCGGCAGCGAACCGGCCGCGGCCTGGGCGCGAAGCGCGGTGTGCTCCAACCGGGCGGCGACGATGTGTGGTTCGTCGATGTTCAGGGCCGCGTCGAGCAGGTCGAGGCCCTGCTCGGCGGTCATCGCCGCGATGCCGGAGCGGCGCATCCGGGCCAGGTCCTGCCGGCCGAGGTGCCCGGTCATACCGCTCGCGTCGGCCCACAGACCCCACGACACGGAAGTCGCGGGGAGGCCGTCGGCGTGCCGCCGGCGTGCGAGGGCGTCCAGGAAGGTGTTGGCCGCCGCGTAGCCCGACTGGCCGACATTGCCGAGCACACCGGCGATGGAGGAGAAGAGTACGAAGGCGGAGAGGTCGTGGCCGGCGGTCAGTTCGTGCAGGTTGATCGCACCGTCGACCTTGGACCGCAGCACCCGTTCCAGTTGCTCGGGGGTCATCGACTCGATCAGACCGTCGTCCAGGACCCCGGTCGCATGCACGACACCGGTCAACGGCGCACCCGCGGGAATCCGCGCCAACACACCGGCCAGAGCCTCGCGATCCGCCGCATCACACGCCTCGACCGCGATCCGCGCCCCGAGGGCGGTGAGTTCGGCCGACAACTCGGCCGCGCCGGCGGCTTCCGTGCCGCTGCGACTGATCAACACCAGGCTGCGTACGCCGTGTTCGGCGACCAGATGGCGGGCCACCAAAGCGCCGAGCGTGCCGGTCCCGCCCGTGATCAGGACCGTACCGTCCCGGTCGAGCGGCTTCGGCATCCGCAACACCAACTTGCCCACGTGCCGCGCCTGCGCCATGAACCGGAACGCCTCCGGCGCCCGCCGCACATCGAACGACCGCACCACGATCGGCGCGAGCGCACCCGATTCGAACAGGCCCAACAGGTCGCCGAGCAGCGCCCCGATACGCTCCGGCCCCGCCTCCAGCAGGTCGTACGCCTGATACGAGACACCCGGATGTGCCGCCTGAACCGCCTCCGCATCCCGGATGTCGGTCTTGCCCATCTCCAGCAACCGGCCGCCGTCGGCGACCAGTCGCAACGACGCGTCCACGAACTCGCCCGCAAGCGAGTTCAACACCACATCCACACCACGACCACCGGTCGCCGCACGGAACCGCTCCTCGAAATCGAGCGAACGCGAATCCGCGATATGCGCATCGTCCAGACCCAACGACCGCAACGTGCCCCACTTGCCGACACTCGCCGTCGCGAACACCTCCGCACCCAGATGACGCGCGATCTGCACCGCCGCCATCCCCACACCACCCGCACCCGCATGCACCAACACCGACTCACCCGGCCGCAGACCACCCAACTCCGCCAGCCCGTAATACGCCGTCAGGAACACCACCGGCACCGACGCCGCCCGCTCGAACGACCAACCGACCGGCATCGGCGCCGCCATCCGGCTGTCGGCCACGGCGATCGGACCGAAGGCATCCCGGAACATCCCGAACACCCGGTCGCCGACCGCGAGTCCGGACACCTCCGGTCCGACCTCGGTGACCACACCGGCGCCTTCGCTGCCCATGCCGCTCTGATTGGGCACCATGCCGTGACCGATCAGCACGTCACGGAAGTTGACCCCGGCCGCGTGCACGGCGATGCGCACGTCGACCGGTCCCAACGGCCGTTCCGCCGCCGGTGCGGGCAGCAGGGCCAGGTCCGACAGGGCACCCGCCCGAGCCGTCTCCAGGCGCCAGGCTCCGGTGGGCGGGGGCACCAGGCCCGCGCCCGACTCGACCCGGGCCAGCCGTGGCGCCAACAGGGCGCCGTCGCGCACCGCGACCTGCGGTTCCCCGCAGGACAGGGCGCCAGGGAGCGCCGCGAAGGACGGGTCGTCGGGATCGAGATCGACGAGCACGAAGCGGTCCGGGTGTTCGCTCTGCGCACTGCGCAGCAGTCCCCAGAGGGGCGCGTGGGCGAGATCCGCGCCATCGGACCCGTCGGCCGTTCGGACGGCACCGCGCGTCACGACCACCAGCCGGGAGACGGCGAAGCGCCCGTCGGCGAGCCACGTCCGGACCAGGTCGAGGACACCCGTGAGCGTCGCCACGACCACGTCCGCCGTCGCGGGAGCGTCGGCCACGATGTCGGTCGGAGGGAGGCAGGTGAGTGCGACCACGTCCGGAACGGCGCCTTCCGACTCGCCGACCGCGGCCAGGTCGGCGTATGCCTCGGCGTCGAGATTCCGCGCCCGCAGCCCTGCGGCCAGGCCCGACGCGGCCGTCCCGAGGACGGCCCACGTACCCGTCGTGGTCTCCGCCGGTTCGACCGGGATCCAATCGAGCAGGAAGAGCGAGTCGTGGGCGGGGTCGCGCCCGAGGTCGAGCCGGTCCGGCGCCATCGCGCGCACGGTCAGGCCCCGCGCGGCGAACACCGGCCGTCCGGCGGAGTCGGCCGCGAGCACCGCGAGCGTGTCCGTGCCGGTGACGGACAACCGCACCCGCAGCGCGGTGGCACCGGTCGCGTACAGGGCGGCGTCCGTCCACACGAAGGGCAAGCGGACCGTGCCGGGCTCCGCCGGGGCCAGCCCGCTGTGGCCGGCGGCGTGCAGCGCGGCGTCCAGCAGAGCCGGGTGCAAGCCGAATCGTTCGGCGTCCCGCACCTGTTCGGTGGGCAGCGCCACCTCGGCGTACACGTCCTTGCCCACCCGCCAGGCGGCACGCAGGCCCTGGAACGCCGGGCCGTAGCCGTATCCCGTGGCGGCCAGTTCGGTGTAGAAGCCGTCCAGGGCCACGGGTCGCGCGCCGGCGGGCGGCCAGCTCCCGAGTTCCGGCACGGCTTCGACAACGGACGGCGCCAGCACACCGGAGGCATGGCGGACCCACACGTCGTCCCGGGCCCCGCCGTCTCCGCCGCTCTGGGTGCGCCCGTACACGGACACACCGCACTGTCCGTCGTCGTCGGGTGCATCGACGAACACCTGGATCTGCACGGCCCCACGCTCGGGAATCACCAGCGGTGCTTCCAGCGCGAGTTCGGCGATGCGACCGCAGCCGACCTCGTCGCCGGCCCGAACCACCAGCTCCACGAACGCGGTTCCGGGCAGCAGTACCGTCCCGGCCACCGCGTGATCGCGCAACCAGGGGTGTGACCGGAGCGAGATTCGACCGGTGAGTACCGCGCCCTGGCCGCCGCCGAGTTGCATCGCCGCGCCGAGCAGCGGGTGGTCCGCCCCGGTCAAGCCGAACCCGCGCGCGTCACCGGCGGACGCCGTACGTTCCAGCCAATAGCGCTCGTGCTGGAAGGCATAGGTCGGCAGATCCACGAGCGCCGATTCGCGGTCGTGATCGTGATCGTGATGATCGCCCGACCGCAGGGACCAGTCCACGGCGAGACCGCCGACGTACGCCTCCGCCAAGGCGGTGGCGAAGCGCTCCGGTCCACCCTCGCCCCGGCGCAGGGTGCCCAGGACCACGGCCTGCGTGTCGGCGGACTCGATCGTGTCCGTGAGCGCGGTGGTCAGGACGGGGTGTGCGCTGGTCTCGATGAAGGCGTCGAAGCCCTGCGCAAGCAGCAGCCGCACCGTCTCCTCGAACCGCACGGTCTCGCGCAGATTCGTGTACCAGTACTCCGCGTCCAGAGCGGCGCTCTCCACCCGCTCCGC
>NZ_JBIRRX010000041.1:0-2955 GCF_044333915.1 Embleya sp. NPDC020886
CACACCACTCGAAGCCCTGCAAAACCACCACGAGCTCGGACTCGCCGCATAAAAGGACAGCGAACAAGGCGTCCGGAAAACGCGGGGCACCTCAATGGTCCCCTGAGCGCTGTGTGCCGACTCCGCCGAGGCCCTGGTCCCCGCACGCAGATACGACCTAGAGGTCTCGCGGGCGGCCCTTTGGGCACTCCGCCTCCTGGGGTGCCGTAGCTCGACCTACGCCATGCGGCACTTATGCCTCAATGCCTGGGTGCGCGGAGTCGGTCGGTCATGGCAGCCCATGCCTGGGAAGTGAAGGAATGGACAGGGCTGTCCGCAATCTTGCTGTCGCGGACGAGGGCCCGGCCTTCAGCAGTTGCGGATTCGACGCAGTTGCCGCCGGTGCCTCCGCTGTAGCTGCTCTTGCGCCACGCCTGTCGGTCACCAGTCGTCATGCGGATCAGAACTCCTTCAGGATTTCGTCGATCATCGTGTTCAGCGCCGCAGGCCGTGTCGCGTTGGCCTGGAGGTGCTCGAAAGCCACGGTATAGGCGTCGATTTCATGTGCCTTCTCCAGGTAGAGCGCACTCGTCAGTTGTTCGAGGTGGACAACGGGCCGGGCGGCCGATCGGCTCTCTGCCTCCGCTGAACCTTGTGCCGCCGTCGCGTCCCGGAAGGTCAGCATCGAGAAGGCGTTGAGCATGCTGGCATGTGCCCCAGCGCTGAACTTGAGTACCTGGATGTGGATACCTGGCTTGGCCGCGGTCTCCTTGAGTCGCGTCAACTGCTCCCTCATCACCTCCGGGCTGCCGACCCGTCGGCGCAGTGCGGCTTCATTGATGATCATCCAAAGCCGAGGTGCCTCGGTGCGCGGGCGCTCCAGGACCTGCTGGCGTGCCATACGCAGGGCGACACGGCGCTCGATTTCTTCGTTGGTGACGTCCGATTGGGCCGCGCGGAGGATTGCATCGGCCGTAGTGATGCACTTCCGCTGCGTTACTCGATACGTGTGAAGCGTTCGAGTCTGTTCGCCGCGAGTCGTTCGCACGTAACCGAGTTCGACTGCCAGTCGCGCGAGCGGCGGGAGAGGTACGGCGATGCGTACTGCGATCAAGCATCGAATCAGGGGCGGCCGATGTAGCCGAACCAGCCTGGCACCCGGAGAAATTCGCTCATGCCGGCCGTGCTCCGTCGAAAGACCCGCGACAGCCCGGCGGTTGGCGACTCCTTGTCTTGGTGGATGGGGAATCGAACCGGAACTTGGCGACTGGGTTCGTGTTGTGGTCTCCGAGTTTGTCGGGAACGTAACGTTTCACGGCGGAACGGGCGCGGCGTGCTTTGGTATCGCGTTGCGTTCCCACGAGGTTGTTGTACTCGTCATCAACGAAGGCCCAGTCGCTCGCGTCATCCCAGAGGACTCGTTCGGTGACGCAATCCGCGAGAGCGGGCGGGGGCTTCTGATCGTTGCAGCACTGTCCACAAGGGTCGGCATTCGACGCCACGGCGACATGAACCTTGTGTTGGCCCGGCTGCGTCTGACTCACGCGACTGCATTGGGCGCGGCCCCACGCTTGACCTCGGTTGCCCTTGCATGTGCTGCTGGAGCCGTCGATTGACCAACTGGAAGCACGACCGGGTGGCGGCCGAATGTAGCTGCCCCATTCACTGACAGCGGCCGGGCGTCTCGATTCCAGGCGTGAGCCCGGCCGCTGTCTTCCATCTATCCACCGTGAGGCAGTGATGGAGATTCAAGAGTATCCAGTCGAAGGGCGGTTGCCGATTCGAGTCGGCTCGCGTGTTCGGCATGTCGATGAGCATGCCGAGTTGCCGGAGGGGACGGTTGTTGCGCTTCCGGCGGCCTCGGAGCGTGTTGCGGTTGTGCAGCCGTTGCAGGTGGGGCGGTCGCCGTATCTGTGTCCGATCGGGCATCTGGTCGTGCTCGATTTGGACGACGAACTCGCGGCGGTTGCTCGGGGGTTGTGGCGCGTTGACGCGTTCGGGTGTGCTGTGGGGCGTCCGATCGCGGTGCCGATTGCGTGCGGTGGCGGCGCCGTTCGGGGGGCGATGTGAGCAGGAGTTATGGGTGGCGGGAACTGCCCTATCAGGTCACCGACTTCGTGATGAAGGTGGTGGGGGCGGTGGTGTCGGTCGAGTCCGTGGCCGGTCCGTACACGAGTTCTTTCGCCGCGAGCGTCACCACGCCGACCGGTCGTGTGTTCGTCAAGGCTGCGGAGGAGGCGACTGCGCCGTTGTCCGCTCGGGCGCAGACCAGTGAGATCGCGGCGAGCGGTGTCACGGGGGTTCTGTCTCCGCGTTTGTTGCGGCATGGGGCGGTGGACGGGTGGCGAGTTCTGGTGTTCGAGCATGTGGAGGGGCGGCCGGTGCGGTTGTGTCTCGATTCGCCGGACCTGGCTCAGGTCGTGGGGCCGTGGATCGCATCGGGCGGATTCAACCGGGTCGGAGTGCCGGGTTGCCGACGCTCGTCGGTCGGTTGCGGGAGCATCTTCCGGCGGCGCGGAGTGGGCCGTTGTGGGGCAACCGTCTGCTGCAACCGACCTGACCTCGGCCAACATGATCATCCGTGCCGATGGGCGGCTCTCCGTCGTGGATTGGGGGCAGGTGGCGCTCGGGCCGCGTTGGGTGGAGGTCGGATACCTGGGCGCGGTGCTCTTGCGCGAGGGGCACAACCTCGGGGAGGTGCGTCGTTGGATGTGGCGATTCCCGGAGTGGCGTCGGACCCCGCTCGCGGTACGCCGGACCCTTGCGGATGCCATGGTCGGCCACACGGGCGGTCGCGACACCTGGTGGATCGGCCTCGTCGACACACCCATCGCCGGCTGACGCACGTTTGGTGCGCTGCCGACAGGCAGCGCCCCACCGGGGAAGGGTCGGCGTCGGGTGGGCCCCGGGCGCGTCGGGGGGCACGCCGCGCTGTTCGCCCGCGTCGTGGGCCGGGTCCCCGGCCCAGGTGCGGTG
>NZ_JBIRRX010000042.1:0-1659 GCF_044333915.1 Embleya sp. NPDC020886
CCACCTAATCCGGAGTTAGTGGCAGTACTCGTCGTGTGAATCTGAGTTCTGCTCCGTGTGTTCTGGCGGTCACGTGGGCGCCAATCGGACGCCTCATCCCCCACCGGGCGCCTGATGTCTCCACGCAGAGCGGCGCCGATCGGTGACCCACGTGACCGCCGGCACTCGTCCCCACGGCCGCTCGTTGCTGGTGTTGCGAGCCCGCCGCGCGGTGACCTCTCCTGATACCCGAACCGATCGAGTTCCTGCATGGACCGAGGCCCGCACGGTGCGCTGGTGCCACGAACAGCTAGTGAGGTGTCGGCCCGATCCTTCGTGATCGAGGCCTGGGATTAGGTCGCCGCGTGGCCCCGCATGCGCTCGTGAAGGACGCACATCGACAGAGCCTGGAGAACCACTTGATCTACTGCGGAATCGACTGGGCCGAGCGCACACACGACGTCGCCCTCGTCGATGACTCGGGATGTCTTCTTGCCAAACGCCATATAACCGATGACTCGGCCGGATACAGGGTCTTGTTGGACCTGCTCGCCGAACACGGCGACACTGCGGACAACCCGATTCCGATCGCCATCGAGACCTCCCGCGGACTGCTCGTCGCCGTGCTCCGACAAGGCAAGCGCCGAGTGTTCGCGATCAACCCGCTGGCCGCGTCCCGATACCGCGACCGACACGGTGTCTCCCGCAAGAAGTCCGACCCCGGCGACGCCCTGGTGCTGGCGAACATCCTGCGCACCGACATGCACGCGCACCGCGCCCTGCCGAACGACAGCGACCTCGCCCGCGCCATCGCCGTCCTTGCCCGAGCCCAGCAGGACGCCACCTGGAACAGACAGCAGATGGCCAACCAACTGCGCTCTCTCCTACGCGAGTACTACCCCCTCGCCCTCGACGCGTTTGCCACCTGGCAGAACGGCCTCTGCCGCCCCGAAGCCCGCGAGCTCCTCAAAGCCGCCCCCACCCCCGGCAGGGCCGCGCGACTGACACGCACGCAGATCCGGGCCGCGCTCAAACGCGCCGGCCGCAAGCGGGGCATCGACACCGAGACCGAACGCCTCCACGAGATCCTCCGCCGCGAGACCGCCCACCAGCCGCCGCTGGTCGAGGAAGCACTCGGTAAGCAAATGCTGGCTCTCCTGGGCCAGTTGGAGGCCGCCTGCACTGCGGCCGACACCCTCGCGACGGCAGTGGAGGAGACATTCCCCGACCACCCTGACGCCGACGTGATCCTCAGCTTCCCCGGTCTCGGCACCCAGCTCGGCGCCCGAGTGCTCGCCGAGATCGGAGACGACCGCGAACGGTTCGCCGACGCCCGCGGACTGAAGTCCTACGCGGGCTCCTCGCCCGTCACCCGAGCCTCAGGGAAGAAGACGAGCATCACCCGCCGATGGGTGAAGAACGACAGACTCAACCATGTCGGCTACCTCTGGGCCTTCTCCGCCATCACCGCCTCACCGGGTGCCAAAGCGCACTACCGACGACGGCGCGACAACCACGGAGACTGGCACGCCGCCGCGCAGCGCAACCTCTTCAACCGCATGATCGGACAGCTCTACCACTGCCTCAAGCAGCACGAACCGTTCGACGAACATGCGGCCTTCCCAACCCCACTCGCCGCTGTGGCTTGACGACTTAGCACCGTGAGGTGTCTGCGTGGGG
>NZ_JBIRRX010000043.1:0-1278 GCF_044333915.1 Embleya sp. NPDC020886
TGAGGTGCCCCGCGTTTTCCGGACGCCTTGTTCGCTGTCCTTTTATGCGGCGAGTCCGAGCTCGTGGTGGTTTTGCAGGGCTTCGAGTGGTGTGCGATAGCCCAGGGCGGAGTGGAGTCGTCGGCGATTGTAGAAGCCCTCGATGTATCTGACAACCTCGCGGCGTGCCTTCGCGTGGTTCGTGAAGACGTAGCGGTTGAGGCATTCGTTTTTCAGTGCGCCGAAGAAGGATTCGGCCATTGCGTTGTCCCAGCAGACGCCGGTGCGTCCGACCGATTGGCGCATGTCGAGGTGATCCAGGGTCCGGGCGAATTCCTGTGAAGTGTAGTTGCTGCCGCGATCCGAGTGGAAGATCGCGTCCTTCTTCATTTTCATGCGGCTGCGGGCCATGTCGAGTGCCGAGGTGACGAGTGAGGTTTTGTAATGGTCGGCCATCGCCCATCCCACGACGGCCTTGCTGTGGCAGTCGATGACCGTGGCGAGATAGAGGAATCCCTCCCACGTCGGAATGTAGGTGACATCTCCGACGAGTTTGGTTCCCGGCCGGTCCGCGGTGAAATCCCGGCGGACGAGGTCCCGGATGCGCGGGTGCGCGTCCCCGGGCAGCGTCGTGACGGCCCTCCACGGCCGGGGTTGGCAGGGCACGAGCCCCAGCTCGCGCATCAGCGCGCGGACCCGCTCCGGCGAGGCCCTCTCGCCGGAGCGGGCCAGGACGGCGTGCACGCGCCGATATCCGTAGGTCTCGTGATTCGCCGCGAATATCTCCTTGATCGCCGCGATCAGGTGTCGGCGTCGTCGCGCCGTGGCGGATTCCGGGCGGGTCCGCCATTCGTAGTATCCGGATCGGGAGACGTCGAGCCATCGGCACATGTCGGCGATGCGAAAGCTTGCCTTCTCCGCGTCGACGAGTTCGTAGCGGGAACTCACCGATGGTTGCGGGCGAAGAAGGCGCTTGCTTTTACCAGGAACGCGTTCTCCTCGCGGAGTTTCCGGTTCTCGCGTTCGAGTTCCCGTTCCCGCGCGGTCACGGGTTCATCGCCTCGCGGCGTCGATCCGGGATCCGTCAAAGACCTGCGGTATTGCGCGACCCAGTTCCCGAGCGTGGTGTCGTTGACACCCAGCTCGCGCGCGACCTGGATGATCGGACGGGGGCCGTCCAACACCAGGCGAACGGCTTCGTCCTTGAACTGCTGTGTATATCTCTTTGGCACGTGCTTTCTCTTTCCGGTTTCCTACAACCCTACGCGGGTCGCTGTCCGGAAGATCAAGGGCACCTCA